>OZ248348.1:0-1823826 GCA_965234545.1 Methylophilaceae bacterium
ATGCAAAATTTCTGGCCTACTTGCCTTAGCCGTTTTGAACAAGAGTTGTCTAAGCAACAATTCAACACTTGGATTAAACCGCTCTTTGCCGAAGTGAATGGCAATGTGCTGAGATTGGTTGCGCCTAATCGCTTTGTTTTACAGTGGGTAAAAGATCGGTTTAATAAAAAAATTGAACAATTTGCGCGTGAGTTGCAGTTAAACGACATACAAATCGATTTTGTTATTGCAAACATTGAGCCTGAACAAGAAGACAAAACGGCAGAAAAACTAAGCGCCAAAATCCAAACTGAGTTGAGTAAGATGGCTGCCAGTCCATCGGTGGCTAAGCCCGCTGGCAAAAAGACCGTCGAAGCGACGAAAGTTGTTTCCGGTTTAAACAGTGCGTTTAATTTTGAAAATTACGTAACCGGTCGGGCCAATCAGTTAGCCCGTGCCGCCGCCATACAGGTAGCAGAAAATCCTGGTGCGGCTTACAACCCATTATTCATATACGGTGGCGTGGGCTTGGGTAAAACCCATTTACTGCAAGCCATAGGCAATGAGTTAAAAAAACACAAACCGGATGCCAAAATTCGTTACCTGCATGCTGAGCGCTATGTAAGTGATGTGGTTAAAGCCTACGAAAATAAAGCCTTTGATGAATTTAAACGGCAATACCATTCCTTGGATTTGCTATTAATTGACGACATCCAGTTTTTTGCTAAGAAAACCCGTACACAAGAAGAGTTTTTTTATGCCTTCAATTCCTTGATTGAAGCAAAAAAACAAATTGTCATCACCTGCGATACCTACCCTAAAGAAATCATGGATGTGGATGAACGCCTAAGAACTCGCTTTAGTTGGGGTTTAACCGTAGCAGTGGAACCACCGGAATTGGAAATGCGCGTGGCCATTTTGTTAAAAAAAGCGGAGGCGGTAAATTTAAACTTACCCGAAGAAGTGGCCTTCTTTATTGCTAAACAAATACGCTCCAGCGTTAGAGAATTAGAAGGCGCATTAAATCGTATTATTGCTATGGCAAAATTTACCGGCCATGCCATAGACGTGCATTTAGCAAAAGATGCACTTCGTGATTTAATAGCAGTTAGAGGTAGGCAGGTAACCATGGAAAATATCCAAAAAACCGTAGCCGATTACTACAAAATAAAAGTGGCTGAAATGTACAGCAAGAAACGCACGCGTAATTTTGCCCGGCCCAGGCAAATAGCCATGGCTTTATCACGTGAACTTACCAATCACAGCTTTCCAGAAATAGGCGAGGCATTTGGTGGTCGTCACCACACAACCGTTATGCATGCATGCGATGAAATTGATTTACTAAGAAAAAACGATCCGTCGTTTACGCGAGACATTGGTTTTTTAATCCAAGTAATCCGTGATTAAGGACTTGTTAGGCTATGAATTAACTGTGGGTGAATTGCGGATAAAGACACTAATTTATTAAAGTTAATTTTTAATCAACAAATTGCCCACAGTAGAATATGCTTAAACTAAGGTGGTTTTAAGTTAATTAAACCATTGATTAATTTAAAAAATAAACTGTTATCCACAAAATATTGCACTATTATTATTGTTATTATTTATATATATATTATTTAGGTTATAAAGATGAATATACAAATCAACCGTGAAACCCTGTTAAAACCTTTAACATCCGTCACCAGTATTGTTGAAAAAAGGCATACCTTACCTATCCTCTCTAATTTGCTATTGGAGGTAAAACAAAACAAAATTCATTTAACAGCCACTGATTTAGAGATGCAAATTTCGTTAACCGTTGACAGTGCAACCAGTGGTGATTTTTCTACCACCTTATCCGCTAAGAAATTATTGGATATCTGCCGTTCTCTGCCCGATAACGCTGACATCAATATGAATACGACAGAAAGTCGTATTACATTAAAAGCAGCAAAAAGCCGCTTTAATTTGCAAACATTACCTGCAGCAGACTACCCAGTAATGACTAAAACACAAGGCACTACAACGCTGGTGGTTTTAGCGCAACGTGAGTTAAAAGACTTATTAAAGCAAGTTGAATTTGCCATGGCGCAGCAAGACATTCGTTATTACTTGAATGGCTTGTTATTTGAGATAGCAGCCAACAAATTAAATATAGTGGGGACAGATGGCCACAGGTTGAGTTTTACTTCGACAGAATTAAAACAAAATTATGAAAAACAAGATGTCATATTGCCTAGAAAAACAGTGGTTGAATTAATTAAGTTACTTGATGACAGTGACGACGATGTGCAAATAGAATTGGCAAGCAATCAAGTAAATTTTAGTTTCGCTAATTTAAAACTGATATCAAAAGTAATAGACGGTAAATTCCCAGATTACAACCGCGTCATTCCTGTTGGGCATCAAAACACGTTTAGTGTAGAAAGATTAAATGTGTTGTTGGCTATGCAACGCGCATCCATTTTATCCAATGAAAAATACCGCGGCATCCGTATGGTGTTAAGTATTAATAATTTAAAATTGATTAGCACCAACAGTGATCAAGAGGAAGCGGAAGAAGAGTTGGAGATCAATTACAGTGGCGATGCACTAGACATAGGATTTAACGTAACCTATTTAATTGATGTGCTTAATAACACTAACAGTGATCAAGCAAACTTTTCCTTTGCTGACGCCAATAGCAGTTGCTTAATCACCATCCCAAATAACCCAAATTACAAATACGTAGTTATGCCTATGCGTATTTAAAAAAGGCATTATGTTTCACGTGAAACAATAAGAAAAAAGCGTTAACTAAATCAACAAACACTTAAATTAAAGAAAACGAGTATGGCTGAAAATAAAAAAGTTACACCTGATTACGACTCTTCCAGTATTAAAATTCTTGAAGGTTTAGACGCTGTTCGTAAGCGCCCGGGTATGTACATCGGTGACACGTCGGATGGCTCGGGATTGCATCACATGGTGTTTGAGGTTTTGGATAATGCTATTGATGAAGCCTTAGCTGGCCATTGTAATGAAATTAAAGTCACCATCCATTTAGATAATTCCATCAGCGTGACCGATAACGGCAGGGGGATCCCGACCGACATTAAATACGATGACATTAAATCGGTTAAACGCTCAGCCGCTGAAATTGTTATGACGGAACTGCATGCCGGCGGTAAATTCGACCAAAACTCTTACAAGGTTTCCGGTGGTTTACACGGGGTAGGGGTGTCGGTTGTGAATGCCTTGTCGGATTGGTTGCGATTGAAAATTTACCGTAACGGCGAAATTCACCAAATGGAATTCCAGCGCGGCGTGCCCATGGCACCCTTAGCGTTAATGGGTAAAACAGAGAAGCGCGGCACGGAAGTGCATTTCTTGGCATCGGTGGAAACCTTTGTCTTGGTTGAATACCACTTCGATATATTGGCTAAACGCATACGCGAACTGTCCTTCCTCAACAACGGTGTAAAAATTGAGCTTATCGATCAACGCAGCGGTAAGAGTGAAAACTTTGCTTATTCAGGCGGCATTAAAGGCTTCGTTGAGTACATGAACCGGACCAAATCCGTGCTGCACCCAAAAACATTTTATGCCATGGGTGAAAAAGACGGCATGACCATAGAAGTGGCCATGCAGTGGAACGATTCCTACAGTGAAACCGTGCAGTGTTTTACCAACAACATTCCGCAACGCGATGGCGGTACACACTTAACCGGCTTACGTACAGCCATGACGCGTACGCTTAATCAGTACATAGAACAAACCGACATGGCTAAAAAAGCCAAAGTTGAAACCACCGGTGACGACATGCGTGAAGGCATTTGTTGTGTGTTATCAGTCAAAGTGCCTGACCCGAAGTTTTCATCACAAACCAAAGATAAATTGGTGTCTTCAGAAGTGCAGCCCGTTGTCTCTGAAGTGGTTGCAGCAAAATTGGCGGAATTTTTACAAGAAAACCCAGCCGATGCAAAAATCATCGTCGGTAAAATCGTGGATGCGGCACGTGCACGTGAAGCCGCGCGTAAGGCACGTGAAATTACCCGTCGTAAGGGTGTGATGGACACCATGGGCTTGCCTGGGAAATTAGCCGATTGTCAGGAACGCGATCCAGCAAAATGCGAAATATACTTGGTTGAGGGTGACTCCGCGGGCGGGTCTGCTAAGCAAGGTCGAGACCGTAAATTCCAAGCCATATTGCCATTGAAGGGTAAAATTTTAAACGTAGAAAAAGCCAGGTTCGATAAATTAATCGGCTCACAAGAGATCGCGACCTTAATTACCGCGCTGGGCACCAGCATAGGTAAAGCGGATTTTAATGTGGAAAAATTACGCTACCACCGCATCATCATCATGACCGATGCGGACGTCGACGGCGCCCACATTCGAACCTTGCTGCTCACCTTCTTCTACCGCCAAATGACCGAATTAGTTGAGCGTGGTCACATTTATATTGCGCAACCACCTTTGTACAAAGTGAAGCAAGGTAAAGACGAACGTTATTTAAAAGACCAACAAGAATTGGATCAGTATTTACTGCAATCGGCACTTAAAGGGGCGGAGCTGATTACAAAAACCAACGGCGATACCCTTAGCGATGCGCCACTAACAGAAATCGCTAAACAAATGGTTTTAACCGAAGCCGTCATACGCCGCATTGCTTCGCATTACGATGAAAGCGTATTGCGTGCCATGCAAGATTTAGGCGAATTAAGCTTAGCCACTAAAGACAGCACCGAAAAAGCCGCTGAAAAATTGCGTCCAATATTGGGTGCTATAGGCAGTGAAGTGATTGTTGGTTTTGATGCCGAGGCTAATGAATACCGTTTGGAAGTGAACAAATACGTGCACGGTAATTTGCAATGTTGCGTGATCAATGCCGAATTTTTAGGCTCTGGCGATTACCGACAAATCAGCAAAATGTCCATCATGCTGCAAGGCTTATTAGGCGAGGGTGCATTAATTAAACGTGGTGAAAAAGAATTGCCAGTCACTACATTTAAACAAGCCTTGGATTGGTTATTAGAAGAAGCCAAACACAATCTAAATATTCAACGCTATAAAGGTTTGGGTGAAATGAACCCATCGCAGTTATGGGAAACCACCATGGATCCAACCGTGCGTCGTTTATTAAAAGTACAAATTGACGACGCCATTGCCGCGGATGAAATTTTCACCACGCTAATGGGCGACAACGTTGAACCAAGACGAGCCTTTATTGAGAGCAATGCCTTGGGTGCAAGCAACTTAGACGTTTAATCGTCAGTTGCAGCCTAGCCCATTAAAAAAGCCCTGCGGGGCTTTTTTAATGCCTGAAAAAATCGTTACATATCTGCGTTAACAGGCTTATTAGGCCATAAAAAGAAATTTACATGGCATGCTTAAGGCGCACGGCATTTTACGTCCCCAAGCGCTCTAGTTCTATTCGAATTGAAAGCAGAATCTCTGTGCTAAACTTATCAATAATTTAATTCGATAAGAAATTCTAATCATTGTTGGGAGTGGCGGCATGACTTTAAACGAATTGCGTTTTGTGGTGGCGTTAGCAAAAGAAAGAAATTTTAGAAAAGCCTCAGAAAAATGTTTTGTGAGTCAGCCGGCGCTAAGTTTGGCGGTTAAAAAATTAGAGGACGATTTAGGCGTGCTTATTTTTGAGCGCAGCCATACCGATATTAGCCCTACGGTAGTTGGGCAAAAAATTATAGAACAAGCCACGCGAGCCCTAGAAGAAGTGGCGCACATAAGAGAAATTGCTAAGCAAGGAAATAACCAATTGGCTGGGCCGTTTCGTTTGGGTCTAATCTATTCGGTTGGGCCTTATTTGCTACCTGAAATCATACCAATTTTGCGTCGCATGTGCCCCGACATGCCCTTGGACATAGAAGAAAACTTAACGGTACAGTTGGAAGCGCAGCTTAAAAGTGGGGCCATAGATGCAGCCATCGTGGCCTTGCCTTTTGATGTACCTGGTATTAAAACCCAAGCGCTGTATGACGAGGAATACGTGGTGATGGTGCCTATTAGCCATGCCTGGGCGAACAAAGTTAGCATAGTGGCGGATGATTTGGTTGATGAGAATGTCCTATTACTTAATAGTGGCCATTGTTACAGCCATCAGGTTTTGGCCGCTTGCCCAGATTTATCAAAAAAAGGGCAGGTATTACAGGGCAACTCATTGGAAACCATACGTAATATGGTGGCATCCAATTTAGGCATCACCGTGCTGCCGTGCAGCGCTGCCACAGAACGTTATGTGAATCCTTTGGTAAAGGTGATTCCATTTTCTGCGCCGGTACCGGTCAGGCGAATAGCCCTAGCATGGCGTAAAAGTTATGCCAGAGAAATGGCGGTAAACGCCATAGCCGACGCCATTAAGGAAATTAAATCGCCTTGCTTGCACTTAATTAACTAATCCAAATTGGCTAGCAGGATTAATAAAAAAAGGACGCCTAGGCGTCCTTTTTTTGTTGAACTTAAGGGTTCAAAAATTATTTGTTCATTACGTACATGGTTACTTCAAAACCAAAACGCATTTCAGTAGCTGCTGGTGTTGTCCACATGATGTATCTCCTGTAATTGTGTTGGTTGCCTTATTCACAACCTATGACTGCATATTACAGACTGCATCTAAAACTTCTCTATGTAATCCGACTAAAAACGCCTAATGATTTTCATTAGATGCGTGAATATTAGTCAATAAGACAAGCGCACTCGGTAGCCGGCAATTGGCTCGTCAGGTTTAGCCAATGGCAGTGTCAACATAAGTGTTTGCCCCGCGGCTAGCCCTGCTGAAACTTGATTGGCATCAACTAGGTAATCATTAGGACGGATCGTACGCCGGAATTTAGCCCTATCGTCTAGGTCGGTAAGGGTTAATTCTATCGTTGGGTAGTCTTGACTAAACGCAGCTTGATTGACGATGGTGCTCGATAAATGCATTAAGCCAAGGCGTAGCTCGTCCTCTAGCAAATCCGTGTCATCTAGCACCAGCAAATTAATCTGTTTGGCCAAGGCAATCTCGCAGCCTATTTTTTTACAGGCCAGCATTAAGTAAGCTTGGCTGCTGGGGTAGCGCCAGCTTATTTCGGAACGCAAGAAATAAACCGTTTGGAGCAGTGCGCTAAGCAATAAGAGCAGCAGCAAAAAAACAGCCAAGCCATTCTTCCATAACGTTTTCGATGTACTTTTGCTTGAATTGGCGCTACTGTGCTTGGCGTCTTCTGCGTTAGTCTGAGTATGGCCCTGCGCGTTAAATAGCCTGAAACAATGACCGCAACAGACCAGGCCTTGGTGCAGTTTTATTTGATCCTCGGCTACCTTAAAATGGCTTTGGCAGGATGGGCAATCTAAGCTTACGATCATTTTTTGCTGCCCGTTAGCAAGACCCAGGCATCCATGTAAACCGGTGCTTGCATATCGAACCACGGCGCATAAATTGCCGATACGGCTTCGGCTTGTTCCTTCAAAATGCCAGACAAGGCAATTTTCCCGCCGGATTTGCAGGATTTAGCCAAGGCCGGAGCCAACACGCTCAGTGCGCTAGACAAAATGTTGGCCACTACGATGTCGTATTCCTCAGTATGGTAGTCGTTGGCATGATAAAAGCTCGCCTGCACGGCGTTTTGCTCGGCGTTATACAAGCTGGCCTGTATGGCTTGCGCGTCGATGTCGGTGCCCACTACCTTGGACGCGCCTAACTTTTTAGCAGCGATGGCAAGAATGCCAGAACCGCAACCGTAATCCAATACGCTCTGGTCTGTTTTTACGGTTTGGCTAAGCCAAGCTAAACACAAATGCGTAGTTGGGTGGCTGCCGGTGCCAAACGCCAGGCCGGGATCCAGCACGATATTAATCGCGTTGGCGTTAGGCGCGCTGTGCCAAGTAGGCACTATCCATAAATCATCGGTAATTTTGATTGGGTCAAACTGCGATTGGGTGGCGCGCACCCAGTCTTGTTCTTGTATGACTTCGGTGGTGTAGTGCAAGGACGGTAACTTGGTCAGACGTGCTAAATCGGCCATGACTTTCTGCACATCCACCCCTTCATCAAACAGGGCGCTGACTAAATTTTGTTGCCAGATACCGGGCGGGGGATCACCGGGTTCACCAAAAATAGGTTGTTCGTCTAGCGTGTCGGCGTTGGCGTCTTCAATGATGGCAGACAGCGCGCCTTGTTCCATTAAAGTGTCGCTGATTAAATCAGCCGTGTTGTCTTGTGCTGCAATTTTTAACGATAGCCAAGCCATGCGATACCAACCTATTTAACATGCTTATTGCTAAACATTATTTATTGTAGATGCCTAATTTTTGCTCCAGGTAATGAATACTGGTGCCGCCGGTATGGAAGGCTGCATCGGCCATCAAATCAATGTGCAAAGGAATGTTGGTGTTAATACCAGACACCATCATTTCCGATAAGGCGATGCGCATACGGGCAATCGCTTGGTTGCGTGTGTCACCGTAAGTAATCAGCTTGCCTATCATGGAATCGTAGTGGGCCGGCACCGTGTAGCCAGCGTATGCGTGGGTGTCCATGCGCACGCCTGGTCCACCAGGCATGTGGAAGGCGCTGATTTTACCGGGCGACGGCACAAAGCTGTACGGGTCTTCCGCATTGATCCTGCATTCGATGGCGTGGCCTTTTAATACCACGTCTTTTTGGCGGAATTTAAGTTTCTCGCCGGCCGCCACAAAAATTTGTTGCTGGACTAAATCAATGCCGGTGATCATTTCCGTCACCGTGTGTTCCACTTGTAAACGGGTGTTCATCTCGATGAAATAAAACTCATTATTTTCATACAAAAATTCGAAAGTACCGGCACCGCGGTAATTGATTTTTCGACAAGCTTCGGCGCAACGCTCACCAATTTTGTCGCGTAGTCTGGTGTTTAATAATGGCGCCGGTGCTTCTTCAATAATTTTTTGGTGACGACGTTGCATGGAGCAATCGCGTTCACCTAAAAACACCGCATTGCCATGCTGGTCGGCCAATACTTGAATTTCAATGTGGCGTGGTTTCTCTAGGTATTTTTCCATGTAAACCACTGGATTGCCAAAAGCAGCTTGGGCTTCGGCTTTGGTCATGTTCACCGAGGCGATCAGCGCCGCTTCCGTGTGCACCACGCGCATGCCGCGTCCACCGCCGCCGCCCGCTGCTTTAATGATCACCGGGTAACCAACTTGTTTGGCGGTTTTGATGATTTCAACTGGGTCGTCTGAAAGCGCCCCATCTGAGCCTGGTACGCAAGGCACGCCGGCTTTTTTCATGGCATTTTTGGCCGACACTTTGTCGCCCATTAAACGGATGGTTTCAGCTCGTGGGCCAATAAAGACAAAGCCGCTTTGTTCCACGCGTTCAGCAAAATCGGCATTTTCCGATAAAAAGCCATAACCAGGATGGATGGCTTGCGCATCGGTTACTTCCGCTGCGCTTATGACGGCAGGTATGTTTAGATAACTTTGACCTGAAGAAGCCGGGCCTATGCAAACGGATTCGTCGGCTAATTTTACGTATTTAGCTTCACGGTCTGCTTCAGAGTGAACTGCGACCGTTTTAATGCCCAACTCGCGGCAGGCGCGCTGAACGCGTAAGGCAATTTCGCCTCGGTTAGCGATTAAGATTTTGTCAAACATAGCCATGTGATTAAAACCCCGTGATTAAGCAATAATGAAAAGAGGTTCGCCGTATTCCACTGCTAAGCCATTATCAAGTAAGATTTTTTTCACCACACCGGCTTTATCCGATTCAATCTCATTTAATAATTTCATCGCTTCAATGATGCACAAGGTGTCGCCCACCGCTACCGTGTCGCCCACTTCCACAAATGGTTTGGAATCCGGTGAAGCCGAACGGTAGAAAGTACCAACCATAGGCGAATTAACCGCATGGCCTTCTTCAACCACTGGTGCGTCTACTGCGGCCGGAGCGGCTGCAGCTGGCGCAGCCGGGGCGCCGGTGGAGTAATGCTGAGGTGGCGCGTAGTTGCTGTATTGTTGAGTAGGGGCGTTAGCCGTGAAGTTACGGCTAATGCGCACTTTTTCACCGTCTTCGGTTAGCTCAAGTTCGGCTATGCCAGATTCTTCAACAAGATCGATTAATTTTTTAAGTTTGCGTAAGTCCATAATAACCTCTAGAAATTCAGGAATAATTCAATTAATTAAGAATAGTTTTTTAAGCTTGATCGTTATGCTTGATTGCGTAATCAAGCGCCAAGGCATAGCCTTGTGCGCCTAAACCGCTGATCACACCAACTGCGATGTCGGTAAAATACGAATGATGGCGGAAGGCTTCACGGGCATAGACATTGGATAAGTGCACTTCTATAAACGGCACTTTTACTGCAGATAGGGCATCGCGAATGGCCACCGATGTGTGGGTAAAGGCGGCGGGATTGATAATGACGAAATCCACTTTGCTGGTCGCCAGCGATTGAATTTTAGTGACCAATTCGGCTTCGGCATTACTTTGAAACGTCTCTAAGGCCACCCCGGCTTGCGCTGCCATGTCCACCAAGGTTTGATTGATGCTGGCTAGGGTCGCTTTGCCATAATGTTCAGGCTCACGCAAACCCAACATATTGAGGTTGGGGCCATGAATGACTAAAATGGATTTAGCAGGCATAGGCGCGGTCTTTTTTAACACTAATAAGCGAAAATTTGGGCAACTTCATAATTGCAAGTTTGCCGAAGTTAGCCGGTTTTGTCCAGCAAATTTACAGCAATTAAGCGAAATTACACCGCTTCCATGATTTAAGTACTTGATATCGTTAGCATTAAAAATGCCGCTATTAATTTGCTTAGCTTAGTCCTGAATTAAGGGCGCTAAAGCCTCGCTTAATAGCGCTTTTGAGATGCGGCCAAAGAAGTTTTTTTGCACCACGCCGTCTTTGTCTATGATGACGGTATAAGGTAGCACACCTTGGCTGTTACCAAACTCACTGGCCAATTGCATGCCTTCGTCTTCCGCCACCAATAAGGGGTAGCTAACCGGAGTAGCCAGCGCAAACTCTTTAACCAATGCTAATTCGTCTACCGCCAAGCCCACTACCACCACGTTTTTAGCTTGGTATTGCGTGTGCAACTCAGCGAGTTCCGGCATTTCTTCTCGGCAGGGAGGGCACCAGGTTGCCCAAAAATTAAGCACAACAATTTTACCTTGATACTGCTTTAAATCTTGGCGTATGCCGTCCTCGTTGACTAATGGGCTGTTAAAAAAAGCCGCGGTTGAGACGCTGGGCGGGCTGGATTGCTTCAGTGGCGAGTTGGGGTTAAGGGCAAAGTAATAAATAGCAAAGCCCAAGCCAAACATAAGGACAAAGTAAATGGCATTGTTGCGTAATTTAGTTAGCATGGCGTCGCTCCTTGATCGTTCGCGTCGGTTAAGCAGCCATCACGCTGCTGCAAGGTGTGGCTAAAGCGCTCGGCATTTTGAAAGCCGACGGTTTTTAGGCTAGGCATTTCTTGGCCGCGCCCATTAAAAAAGGCAATACCGGGTGGGCCGTATAAGCCAAAGCGTTTTAATAATGCACGGTCTGCATCGGAATTCGCCGTGACATCGGCTTGCAATAATACGGTGTCTTTTAAAAGTTGCTGTACTTTCTTATCGCTAAAAGTAAATTGTTCCAACTCCTTGCAAGCCACGCACCAGTCTGCATAAAAATCCAACATCACTGGCCGGCCTTGGCTGTTGGCCAACCTTGCGTCCAATTCGGCCACGCTTTTTACACGTTCAAAAACAAGGGCATGGGTTGATGCGGCGTTTGATGCGCTTTTGTTAAACAAGCCATCAAGAGGTTGAGTCATTGATTTGGCCCCAGACAGGGCGCCAATTAATAGTGCCACACCCAGCAATAGCAGCATAACCGCCACGCCTTTGCTTAATCTAGCAGCATGGCTGGCGTGCTCAGCCAAGCGATCCAAGGCCTTGTGGTAAACCGCCGTCATGATGAGCAAGATGGACCAAAGGCCTAACTGCCATGCCATGGTGAGTAAGGGGCTGATCAGCCATATGGCCATGGCCAGCATCACCAGGCCAAAGAAATGACGAACGCCGTTCATCCAGTTACCGGTTTTTGGCAACAAGCTGCCGGCAGAGGCGCCTATCAATAACAGTGGCACGCCCATGCCTAGCCCTAGCGCGAACAAGCCTAGGCCACCCAATAACACGTCGTGGGTTTGTCCTATGTAAATCAGAGCGCCGGCCAGTGGGGCGGCCACACACGGGCTGACGATTAGGGCCGATAAAGCGCCCATGACAAACACGCCGATAAAGCGACCGCCTTTTATTTTGTTGGTGGTCTGCAGCATTTGATCTTCAAAGCGCTGCGGCAGTTTTAATTCATACAGGCCAAACATGGAGCCAGCCAGCAACACAAACAACACGGCGGTGCTGCCTAAGACCCAGGGATTCTGCAAGGCCTGGCTGATTAAATTACCAGTGAGGCCGGCAGCCACGCCGGCTAAGGCATAACTCAAGGCCATGCCCAATACATAGGCCAGCGATAAACTAAAGCCGTGCCATTTGGCCGCGGCGTTGTTCACGCGGTGTTGGCCAACAATGATGCTCGATAAAATCGGGATCATGGGCAACACGCAAGGCGTCATGGACAACAACAGGCCGGCAAAAAAGAAGCCGGTTATGGCCAACCAAACCTGGCCGGATTTTAATAATTGCGTGCTGCTGTCGGCTTCATTATTGATGCTGGTCAGGGTGGCAGGTGCGCTTGGTGCGGCGGTGGCGATTGGATCAAAAGCCACGGTCAGGGTGTTTTTAATCGGGGCGTAGCATAAGCCTTTTTCGCTGCAGCCTTGGTAGCTGGCAAGCAGCGTAAGCGTTTCAGTGGGCGCGCTAAGCTTTAGGCTGGCTTGAAAATCACGGTGATAAACTTCTTGTTTGCCAAAGTTAGCGTCTTCCTTGATTTCCCCAGCAGGCAATTGAATGTCGGTCAATGTAATGTTGCTTGGAGAAAGCACGCTAAATTGGATGCGCTCGCGGTACAAATAATGGCCAGGTGCAATGCTAAAATGCGCTTGCACGGTTTGCTTATCCAGTGGGGTTAATTGCAGTTGAAATGCCACTTCAGGGGCTAACACGGGGTCGCTATTGCTGCTGAATAAATTAGTCAATCCGCTGCTGTTTGCGGCAAACGCTGAGTTTAAAAAACCGCAAGAAAAAATCAGCGCGGCCAATGCGGCGAGGCTGAAGTTAGACAGACGTAGCAACAATAATTTTTTCACGTAGCGCTGTTTCCATGGAAAATAGTTTTAACAAATGGCATGCTGGGTACTTGTCATTATAGAATACCGGCACCACAAAAGACCAAGTGCCGGTTATTAAGACCAGCACAATTTTATTTAGTCTGGCTTTTGATGGGCTAGGGTTATCATACGTTCCATTGTTTAAGGTAGTTAAGCGCATGCGCATTATTTTTTTCTTGGCCATACTGGCTTTTCCAGTGGCTGAAATTTGGATTTTAATGGATTTGGCCGAGCAATACGGTGGCTGGCTCATCCTCTATTTACTGGTTATTACCCTGCTAGGTTTCCGGCTTATTCGTGATGAAAAACAGTCGTTTTCTGGGCGCTTGATGCAACAGTTAAGCGCGGGCGGCAATCCGATTAAAGCCTTGTTCGGCAGTGCCCGTAATATTATGGCCGGCGTGTTGCTGATTATCCCTGGCATCATGACCGACATCCTGGCCGCCATTCTGTTAATGATCCCGGTTAATGCTACGGCGCAAGCGCGGCCTAATCAGCAGGCCAGTGCCGCCAATGACGACGTCATCGAAGGCGAATTTCATAGAGAAGATTAAGGCATGACTTACCAAATTAGCATACCCGCTAGCGGCCACCAATTTAGCGCCAAAGCCTCAGACAACTTACTCGAGTCGGCCATCGCCGCCGGCGTTAACCTGCCTTACGGCTGCCGCAACGGCACGTGCGGCAGTTGCAAAGGCGATATCCTGAGCGGCTCCGTGCATCATGAAGATTACGCCGCTGGCGCACTGACGGAGGCCGAATTGGCTGCCGGCAAGGCTTTGTTTTGCTGCGCCTACCCCCTGTCTGATTTGAGCATCGCTTGCCGTGAAATTAGTGCGGACGTGATTCCGCCACGCATATTACCGGCGCGGGTAGAGCGTAAGGAACAGCTGGCGCCGGATGTGATGGCTTTGTTTTTAAAATTACCCAGCGGCGAACAATTAAAATTCATGGCTGGCCAATACCTGGAAATCCTATTAAAAGACGGCAAGCGCCGCGCCTTTTCATTGGCCAATGCACCGCATGCCAACGCGCTATTGGAACTGCATTTGCGCTTAATCCCCGGCGGGCAGTTCACCGAATACGTTTTTAATGAAATGCCGGAAAAAGCCATATTGCGCATAGAAGCCCCGTTCGGCAGTTTCTTTTTGCGAGAAGACTCCAGCAAGCCCATCATCATGGTGGCAGGTGGCACCGGCTTTGCGCCGATTAAGGGCATCATAGAGCACATGCTGCATAACAACATCAAGCGTCCGATTAGCTTGTATTGGGGTGCCCATGCGCAGCAAGATTTGTATATGACAGCGTTGGCCGAATCCTGGGCGGCAGAGCACGCTCACATTCGTTACATTCCGGTTTTATCGGACCCACTGGCAACGGATAACTGGCAAGGCCGCACCGGCTTTGTCCACCAAGCGGTGTTGGATGATTTTGCCCAAAGCGGTCTAGCCAACTACGAAGTCTATTGTTGCGGTGCGCCAGCCATGGTGGCAGTGGCGCATGCCGACTTTGTAGCGGCCGGTTTAAGCGACGAGGCTTTTTTCTCCGATGCGTTTAATTATGCCAAACCGACGGCAAAGAGCGCAGGCTAGCTAATTTACCGCCGTGCAGTGCAGGGTGATGGCGCTGAAATACGCGTGCCCAATAAGCTGGTTATCTAATTTTGTTTGGGCTTTTTTAAGGGCCGCGCTGGCTTTAAACGCGTCGTGCGTCAAGTACAGCTCCGCTTCAATTTTCCCCGCGATGTAATGAAACACCACCCGCTGCGGTTTAGCCAAATCCATGATGAGCGGCGCCAGTTTTTCTAACAAGGCTTCCCGGCCTGGCATGCGTAGGGCATTGCTGTCGTGTTCCAAATCGTCTTCTGGATCAACGTGCACCAACACTTCCGACACCATTTGGTGACTTTTTAGCACCCGTTCGCGGGCGTGCTCGGCGATGCTGTGGCCTTCGGAAACGCTGATGCGTGGGTCCACCAATATGTGCGCATCCACCAGTGCACGGTGCGCCATGCGCCTGGTGCGCAGTTCATGCAAGCTGACCACGCCTTGGGTATCAATCAGCGTTTGCCTAATGCTGTCGACTTCTTCCAATGACAAGCCGGCATCGATTAATTCTTGAAACGCATCCCAGGCAAAGACGATGCCCATGCGCACAATCATAAAGCCAACCAAAATCGCCGCGATGGAGTCGGCATACATAAAGCCCATGAGGTTGGCGCCTATGCCCACTGCCACCACCAGCGAGGAAGCGGCATCCGATCTAGCATGCCAAGCGTTGGCAATCAGCATGGGCGAGCGCAGCTTTTCGCCCACACCCAACATGTAACGGAACAACAATTCTTTGCACAACAGCGCAATCAAGGCCACCCATAATGCCAAGGGCGCCACAGCCGGTAACTGCTCTATGTTTTGTAATTTGATGGCGGCCGTCACCATGATGGTGCCGCCGGTTGCCACCAGTATTGCGCCTAAGACAAAAGAGGCGGCCGTTTCAACGCGCCCGTGGCCATAAGGGTGGCCTTCGTCGGCTGGATTTTTGCTGTGATGGCTGGCGATTAACACTAAAAAATCGCAGACCAAATCGGACAAGGAGTGCATGCCATCGGCGATCAAACTTTGCGAATGCGCCATAAAGCCGGCCGTTATTTGTGCCGCAGTTAATAAGCTGTTGACTGCCACGCTCACCCAAGTGGAGCGGTTGGCCATGGCATGACGTTTAGGGTCATCGTAGGAAATTTCGGTGTATGCAGGCTCGGTCATGTTTATCTTTCCTCAAGCTGAGTAGCTAGATTATACGTTTTTTAAGTTGGCCATAAAGCCGTGACAAACAAGCTAGCATGGCCGCATCGCCAGGCGCGTCGGCCACCAATACCTTAAAACCCAAGCTTATAGGCAATTCGGCAATTCTGGGGTGGTTGACGCATAAGCTGACGTGTTTTATCCAGTTAGACTGAGCAGCCAGGGCAATCAAAAAGCGCATGGCTTCACTGCTGGTCACCACCACCGCATCCAGTTGGCCTTGTTGCCATTTTTGTTCCAGCAATAGGCTGTTTGTTTGCGGATTAAATCGGCGATAGGATTCGGCAAAGCTGACCTGCGCACCTCGGTCTTGCAAGGTTTCAGCCAAGACCTCGCGGCCACCTTGGCCACGAAAAATAACGATGCGTTTACCAGCAACCGATTGCATGGGCGCCAGCGCCAGTAAGGACTCGGTGTCAAAGCGTGCTTGCGGTATCAGCACCCGTGTGACGCCAAATTGCCCAAGGTGCTCAGCCGTTTGCGGGCCTATGGCAGCGGATTGCAATTGTTTGGGGATTTGTCCAAACCTTTTGATGACGCGTGGCATGGCTTGGTCCACCGCATTGCTACTGATAAAAATCGCCCAGTCAGCTTGTTCAAGCGGCGCGATGGCTAAATCAAAAGCGCTGTAATCGTCTAAGGGGGCGATGCCTAAAAGTGGAAACTCAATGGCGGTGGCACCTTGTGCGGCCAAGGCCAGGCACAACTCAGCCGCTTGTTCGCTTGGCCTGGTGACGGCGACATGCAGACCTTTTAGTGCGTTATTGGCCATGGGGTAAACAGCGTTACTTGTGCCCGTCTAAAGCAGCCAAAATGCGATCAGCGCCTTTGGCAACCAATTGCGCTGCCAATTGCTTGCCCAGCGCATCGGCTTGATGGCGTTTGGCGGTCGCTTTTTCCACCAACATTTGTTTGCCGTCCACGCTGCCAACAAAACCGGTGATGGACAGGTCGTCGCCTTGGCAGGTGGCGTAAGCGCCCAATGGCACCGTGCAACTGCCGGCCAACGCGCGACTCATGGCGCGCTCCGCTTCCACGCAGGCTTGCGTGTCGGCATGGTTAAGCGGTGCTAACACGGCATGCAAGTCTGGCCTGTTCGCGCTAATTTCTATGCCTAAGGCCCCTTGGCCTACCGCCGGTATGCTCAGTTCCGGTGCGATGACGCTGCGTATGCGCGCTTCTAAGCCCAGCCGAATTAAGCCGGCGGCGGCCAAAATAATCGCTGCGTATTGGCCTTCGTCCAGTTTGCGCAGCCGAGTTTGTAGGTTGCCACGCAAGGATTCAATTTTGAGTTGCGGCAAACGGGCTTGCAATTGACTTTGCCGACGCAAGCTAGACGTGCCGACCACGCTGCCGGCCGGCAGGTCTTCTAGGCAAGCAAAGTCGTTTGAAACAAAGGCATCCCTGGGGTCTTCGCGTTCACCGGTGGCCACCAACATGAAGCCATCCGGTAAATTCATAGGCACGTCTTTCATGCTGTGCACGGCCAAATCGGCGCGGCCATCGGCCAAGGCCGTTTCCAATTCTTTTACAAACAAACCTTTGCCACCCACAAGCGCTAAGGGCGTGTCTAAAATTTGATCGCCGGTGGTGGTCATGCCCAATATGTCCACCGTGGTGCTTGGGTACAAGGCTTGCAAGCGACTTTGTATGTGCAGCGCTTGCCACATCGCCAATGGACTTTCACGGCTAGCAATGACTAATTTTTTGGGCGGGATAAAGTCAGCAGGGGCAGATTGGGATTGCGTATTCATGGTCTAGGCTTAGGCTAAAAATAGGGGTTAGTACTTGCATTTTAACACAAGCATAAAGGCTGGCTTTAGCTAGCTCGGATTAAGTGTTGTTGCCGGCGACTCACCACCACCGTGTCTGGAATGTTTTTTAAAATGGCCACCCATTGCTTGTCGTTAGCGCTGGCTGGATCAGCATCTGCAACATCATAAATCGGGCGTTTTTCATAGCCCACTATGGCGGATTTAGCGACCAAGCAATTGCGATGCAAACGCAGAAACAGGCCGTCAAATTCGTGTTCTAGATTGTTGAGCGATTCTTCCAATACGTATTCTTTAGTTGCCGTGCGCACAGTGGTGTATTTGAGTTCAGCGCGCAGATAAATGACGTCCTCGATGGGCACCAAGAGGATACTGCCGCGCTCACTGATACTTAAATGCGTGCGTTGCGGTTTGCTCTGCGCTGAGGCTATAGTCTTGGGCCTCAAGCTGAGGGCTTTGTCTATGGCCGCTTGCAAGCGCTCTAAGCGTATCGGTTTTAATAAGTAATCTGCCGCCTGTATGTCAAAGGCCTGCATGGCGTAGCGGTCAAACGCGGTGCTAAAAATAATCGCCGGTGGCATGGCCATTTGCTGCATGGCTTGCGCGGCGTCTATGCCATTTTGACCTGGCATGCTGATGTCTAATATGGCGATATCGGGTTGCTGCCGCTGGCAACAATCGATCGCCTCTTGGCCATTTTTAGCTTCCGCAATGACTTCCACATCAGCGAGCTCCGCCAATAATTCACGCAAACGATTGCGCGCGGGGGCTTCGTCATCGGCGATTAAAATTTTGATGCAGGGCTTCATGCTGTGGTGTGGGGCAAAATAATGTGCACTTGGTATAGCCCCTCCGCTTGCCGACTGCGCAGCGAGGCTTCCAGATCGAAATGCAAGGTCAGCCGTTCTTGTATGTTTTTTAGTGCCATGTTGTTGCCAAAATGCCGGCTTAGGCCGGCTTGGTATGGATTGGTGATGAGCAAGTGCAGCTCATTTTTGTTGCTGACTATTTTCAACACAATGATGCCGCCATCCGCCACCGGTTCTATGCCATGGTGCACGGCATTTTCCAACAGCGGTTGCAAAACCAAGGGCGGAATCAGCGCTCGCGCTGGCATGCCATCTATCTGCCATTGCACGTTCAATCGCTCGCCTAAACGCAATTTTTCTAGGGCTAAATATTGCCGACATAAAGCGATCTCGTCAGCCAGCGTGACCAAGTCTCGGTTGTCGGCCATGAGCACGCGGAATAAATCGGCCATGTCTTCCAATGCCGTTTCGGCTTGCTTGGGTTGGCTGCGTATCAGCGATAACACGGCATTGATGCAGTTGAATAAAAAATGCGGTTGTATGCGCGCTTGCAAGACTTGCAGCCTGGCTTCATCGATGGCGGGCGAGTAGGCGCGATGCTGCAAATGAAAATAATACAGGGTGACAGCAGCGATTAAACTGCTGAAAAAAAGCACACGACTGGTGCTAGGGATGGCCTCCACACTAAATACAGGCGTCAGCAAAGCCAGCACGCTTAAACAGGCTAGGTTGACCAGGCCTAGGACGGCGATAAGACCGATGCCGTGCGGCAGTTTGTTCAATGCCGGGTAGCTTAGGTACAACAGCAATAAACTTAACAGCAGCATGGGTTGGGCGATGGCCGAGAGACGTAGCAGTTGCGCAAAAAACGCATTTAAGTCCGTGCTTAATAAAACCGTCGCCAATATCAAACTGAGATTGACGATGATTAGTATGCGTAAATTGACCCCTAAGTTACGGCAATTAAGCAGGCGTTGGGGTTTTTTCATGGTTGCCGTTGGAATGATGGGGCATCTTTAGCTTTGGTGTTTTGCATTATAATGACCGCAGTTATAATCAAGCCGTACAAGTGTATTATTAACCACTATTTAGCTAGCCGGTTAAAAATATATAAAGTGGCCAAGTAAATTAGTGACTAAGCCGAATTGACCCGTAAAAGAGACATAAACGTGACCCAAAAAACAAGTGCATTGAATACTAAAAACACCAGCTGGTCCGGACGGTTCAATGAGCCGGTGGCCGAGCTGGTAAAAAAATACACGGCCTCGATAGGTTTCGATTACCGATTGGCCGCTTACGATATTCAAGGCTCGATTGCGCACGCGCAAATGTTGGCTGAGCAAAAAATAATTAGCCAAGATGACGTTAAAGCCATCGAGCAAGGCTTAGCTGATATTGCAACAGAAATTGAGGCCGGGCAGTTTGAGTGGCTCTTGGATTTAGAAGACGTGCACTTAAACATAGAGAAGCGCTTAACCGATAAAATTGGCGATGCAGGTAAGCGTTTACACACCGGCAGAAGCCGTAACGACCAAGTGGCCACCGATGTTAGGTTATGGCTAAGGGCCAGTGCCGACCATGTTGGCGCTGCTTTAAAAAAACTGCAATTGAGCTTATTGGATTTAGCCGAAGCACACTTTGATACCGTCATGCCCGGCTTCACACATTTGCAAGTAGCGCAACCGGTAACCTTAGGCCACCACTTAATGGCCTACGTGGAAATGCTCAGCCGCGACGCACAACGTTTTGCCGATTGCCGTCGCCGCATTAATCGTTTGCCTTTGGGTGCGGCCGCTTTAGCCGGCACCAGCTACCCGATAGACCGTGAGTTGGTGGCAAAAAAATTAGGTTTTGATGGCGTCTGTGAAAACTCCTTGGATGCCGTGTCCGATCGGGATTTTGCCATCGAGTTTACCTTCGCGGCTTCCTTGGTCATGACCCATTTATCGCGCTTGTCCGAAGAGCTGATTTTGTGGAGCTCACCGCGTTTTGCTTTCATAGATATTGCCGATCGCTTTTGCACCGGCTCCTCCATCATGCCGCAAAAAAAGAACCCCGATGTACCGGAATTGGTGCGCGGTAAAACCGGTCGTGTGTATGGGCATTTAACCGCCTTGCTCACCTTAATGAAGGGCCAGCCGCTGGCCTACAACAAAGACAACCAAGAAGACAAAGAGCCTTTATTTGATACCGTGGACACGCTATTGGTGACACTGGAAATTTACGCCGACATGATGCGTGGCATCACCGTCAATAAAGACAACATGCGCCAAGCGGCCAGCGAAGGATTTGCCACCGCCACCGATTTAGCCGATTACTTGGTAAAAAAAGGCATGCCGTTTAGGGATGCCCATGAAGTGGTGGCTTTGGCAGTGCGTTACGCCGTGGATAAAAAAGTCGATTTAAGCGATTTGCCACTGGCCAGCTTGCAGCAATTCTCTAGCAGCATAGCCGATGACGTGTATGCGGTTTTAACACTAGAAGGCTCGCTCAATAGCCGCAATCACATCGGCGGCACGGCGCCGGTGCAAGTGAAAGCCGCCATTGCCAGAATGCGCACTGCATTAAAATAAGCCGCTTAATTTAAGAACAGTTCCAGCAAGTCGTTCAAAAAGCGTTGTCCCAGCAAGGTCGGTTTTAAGGTTTGATTTTCCACCAACAACAGGCCTTTGTCTTGGGCTTTTTTGATGGCAACACGCAAACTGTCTAAGCTTAAGCCGCTGCGGGCTTGAAATAAATTGAGCGGCACGCCGTCTATTAAGCGCAGTGCGTTCATCATGAATTCAAAGCCCAATTCGTCTTTTGCAATAACCCATTCCCGTTCGACCGCCTGGCAAGCCAAGGATTTTTCCATGTAGGCTTTAGGGTGCTTAGTCCGCACTTCCCGACAAATTTTATCGTGGTAACTCAGCTTGCTGTGCGCGCCGGCGCCTATGCCTAAGTAATCCCCAAATTGCCAATAATTTAAATTGTGCCTAGCTTGTTTACCGGGTTTGGCAAAGGCCGAGGTTTCGTAATGATCGTAGCCGTGCTCGGCTAACAAAGCCTCGATGGCAATTTGCATTTCTGCACTGCTGTCGTCGTCTGGCAAACTGGGCGGCGTGCGGTAGAAAGGCGTATTGGGTTCCAAGCTTAAATGGTAAAAAGACAAATGGCTGGTCTGGCATTGCACGGCTTTTTGCGCATCTTGCATGGCTTGGGCCAAACTTTGCTCGGGCAAACCGTACATCAAATCCAAATTCACCTGCTCAAAAGTTTGCATGGCTAAGGCGATAGCCGCTTGTGCTTGCTCACTATCGTGTATGCGGCCTAAGGCTTGCAGGTGGGCATCGTTAAAACTTTGTATGCCTAGCGACAAGCGTGTCACACCGGCTTGTTTATAGCCTATAAAATTGGCGGCATCGACCGTGCCGGGGTTGGCCTCTAAAGTGATTTCGGCATCGTATTCCAAGGGCGTGAGCATGCGCACCTGGCTTAAAATTCGGTCTATGCCCTCAGCAGAAAATAAGCTGGGCGTGCCGCCACCAAAAAACACCGAGCCTACTTTGCGACCCCACACTTTGGGTGTCGCTAGTTCCAGGTCAGCTATCAAGGCATCGATGTAAGCGCTTTCAGGAATGCCATCGTTTTTATCGCGATGTTCATGCGAATTAAAATCGCAATAAGGGCATTTTTTAACGCACCAGGGAATGTGTATGTATAAGGAAAGCGGCGGTGGGTTGCTTAAGCCGGATAAGGTGGCTTCGCCGGCAAGCGGCGCGATCGTGTTGATGGGCTTGTTGGAGTAGGCCGTGTCGGCTTTTATGGGGATGACTTTTTTAATCTGGCTTACCTTTTATACGGATTGATTAAGCCATCAACCAGCGCGTGCAAGGCGGTGCGCATTTGCGTTTCACTGACTTCCATGAGTAAGCCGTCTTCCAAGGCATCTTGAGCGATTTGTTTGATCTCATCAAAATTTTCGTTCATGACTTTTATTTTTTCTGTGCAGGCCACGATGCTGTCGTCGTCGCGCAACCACTTAGGCCAAGTACTCTTAGACATGGTTAAGCCTCTCTAACTGCAGCAGCAATTTGGCCATGGCATGGCCGCGGTGACTGATGCGACTTTTAATCTCCAATGGCAATTCCGCCACGGTTTTACCGGTTTTGGCATCCAAGAAAAGCGGGTCGTAGCCAAAGCCATCTTGCCCACGAAATTCGCTCAATATTTCGCCTGCCCAGCGGCCTTCCGCAATCAAGGGTTCGGGGTCATCCGCATGGCGTACCAAGACGATGACGCAGTAAAAATGCGCCTGCCGATTTTTTTCAGCACCCAGCACGCTCAGCAATTTTTCGTTATTCGCTAGATCGGATTTTGGCTCGCCGGCATAGCGCGCGGAGAGCACGCCGGGTGCACCTTGCAGCGCATCCACGCACAAGCCAGAATCGTCCGCCAAGGCCGGTAGGCCGGTTTGCTGGCTGGCATGGCGCGCTTTGGCCAAGGCATTTTCAATGAAGGTGCAATGCGGTTCCTCGCACTCGCTCACTTGAAGTTCGGCTTGCGCGACGATGTCTATGTTGAGCGGCGCTAGCAAGTGAGCAATCTCGCGTAACTTGCCTTTGTTGCCCGATGCAATGACCAGTTTGTTAAACACCGAGCGCCTCTTTTTGCTTGGCTAGCAGTTGCTTGATGCCGTGTGAGGCTAAGTCCAGCATGGCGTTCATGGCATCATGGCTAAACGGTTGGCCTTCTGCCGTGCCTTGCACTTCGACAAAGCCACCGTCGGCAGTCATCACCACGTTCATGTCGGTGTCGCAATCCGAATCTTCTAGGTAGTCTAAATCCAACACCGGTTGGCCTTGGTAGACGCCAACCGAAATGGCGGCCATGCCTTGGATGAGCGGGCTCTCGCTGATGGCGCCACTTTTTAATAAGGTGGCAATCGCATCGTGCAAGGCCACGTAGGCGCCGGTGATGCTAGCCGTGCGGGTGCCGCCGTCGGCTTGGATGACGTCGCAATCAATTTGTATGCTGCGTTCGCCTAATTTTTCTAAATCAATAATGGCTCGGAGTGAACGGCCAATTAAGCGTTGTATCTCTTGAGTGCGACCAGACTGTTTGCCTTTGGCGGCTTCCCTGTCCATGCGGGTACCGGTAGAGCGTGGCAGCATGCCGTATTCGGCCGTGACCCAACCCTGGCCTTTGCCCTTGAGGAAGCCAGGTACGCGCTCTTCCACGCTGGCCGTGCACAGCACATGGGTGTCACCAAATTTAACCAACACCGAGCCTTCGGCGTGCTTGGTGTAATGGCGAATAATGGCCACATCGCGTAATTGATTGTGAAGTCGGCCACTGGGCCGTTGATGGGTTTGCATATTTGTATTCCTAATTAAGGGCTTTATTTTGGCATGAAATCAGCCGTATTTGATAACATGGCACTAATTTTAATCGCATCACACTAGAAAGCGCCCCTATGATTTTTAGCATGACAGGCTACGCCGCCCAAGAAAAAAGCTTAGATAACGCCACCTTGATATTGGAACTGCGCGCAGTAAATAGCCGCTACTTGGATTTGATTTTTAAGTTAGATGACAATTTGCGCAGCCTAGAACCGCTCATGCGTGAGCTGATAGGCGAGCAATTAAGCCGCGGCAAAATCGAATGCAAACTCAATTTAATGGCCCGCACTTCCTCGCTCCAAGCGGCGCAAATCGACCCAGCCATGTTGCAACAATTAGCGGTCATGCAAGCCACCGCGCAACAGCATTTTCCGCAAAGTCGCGAGCTAAGCGTGGCCGATATATTGCGTTGGCCCGGCGTGCTTATTAGTGAAGCTAATGGTGAAAGCAAGTTGGCGGACGAGGTGAAAGCTTTGTTGCAAGTCGGCTTGCAAGCACTCAACGCGTCACGTGCGCGCGAAGGGGAAAAACTCAAAGCATTGATCTTAGAGCGCTTAGCGCAAATTGAGCGGCTAGTGGAAACCGTTAAACCTTTGCTGCCAACTTTAACGCAAGAATACCAAGCCAAGTTAGAGGCCAAATTAAACGACAGCTTAAAAAACTTAGACCCGGAAAGGCTGGCGCAAGAGTTGGTGTTGTTCGCCCAGCGCATTGATGTGGACGAAGAGCTGAGCAGATTGACCGCTCACATAAGCGAGGTGAAACGTATCCTCAATAGCGATGCACCGGCCGGCAAACGTTTGGATTTTTTAATGCAAGAATTAAACCGCGAGGCCAATACCTTGGGCTCCAAATCCGTGGCGATGGAAACCACAAAAGTCTCCATGGAATTGAAAGTACTCATCGAGCAGATGCGCGAGCAAATACAAAACATAGAGTAAGCATCGAACTTATTTAGAGTTTACTCCTTTCATCCCAACCCTCTTTGTGCTGTCGCGCACTTAATAAAGGCATGGGTCTTTACCCTAAGCGGATTAATGCACCTCACCTGTGCGTAAATTGGTTCGCATGGATTTAAGCATTTTAACTAATTGATTTAAAACAATAAAAATTTGGTATGGGTTTTGCTTAGTCTTTTACATCTATAAAAGAAAGCAAGGCCATGAAAAACACCGCAGCCGCATTTTTTGATGAAATGCATATTCACGCGGACAGCAGTGTCCGTGACATTTACGCCGCCTACGACGCTTGGCTTAAGGGCGTGCCGCATCATCAACTTAACAGTAAGCGCCAAGAAGCGGAGTTGTTGTTTCGCCGAGTGGGCATTACCTTTAACGTTTACGGTGACGACGACGGTGCCGAGCGCCTGATTCCATTTGATGTGTTGCCGCGCATTTTGGCCGCCAAAGAATGGGCGAAATTGTCTGCCGGTGCCATACAGCGCGTGCGCGCACTCAATATGTTTTTGCACGACATCTACCACGCTCAAGAAATCATCCAAGCCGGCATCGTTCCAGCCAGCATCCTAGCCAATGCCCAATACCGCCCAGAGATGTTTGGCGTGGATGTGCCCAATCAAATTTATGCGCACATCGCCGGTATCGATTTGGTCCGCACCAGCGAGTCGCAATTCTATGTGTTGGAAGACAATTTGCGCACGCCATCGGGCGTGTCTTACATGCTGGAAGACCGCAAAATGATGATGCGTTTATTCCCAGAATTATTCAGGCGCTATTCGGTGGCGCCGGTCGATCATTACCCGCAAGTTTTGTTAAAAAATTTACGCGCCGTGGCGCAAGCCGGTGTGCACGAGCCGACCGTGGTGGTATTAACGCCAGGCGCCTACAACAGTGCGTATTTTGAGCACGCCTTTTTGGCGCAGCAGATGGGCGTGGAGTTGGTCGAAGGGCCGGATTTATTCGTGCGCAATAACGCGGTCTACATGCGCACCACCCAGGGTCCGCAAAAAGTCGACGTCATTTATCGACGCATAGACGACGACTACATCGACCCATTGGTATTTAATGCCGACTCCATGTTGGGCGTGCCTGGCTTATTGTCGGTGTATCGCAATGGCGGGGTGACCTTGGCCAATGCCGTGGGCACCGGCGTGGCCGACGACAAGGCCACCTACATTCATGTGCCGGCCATGATCAAATTTTATTTGGGTGAGGAAGCGCTGCTAGAAAACGTCCCCACTTACGAATTAAGCAAACCCGACGACCTAGCCTACACCTTGGCGCATTTGCCGGAATTGGTGGTGAAGGAAGTGCAGGGCTCGGGCGGTTACGGCATGTTGGTTGGCCCGGCCGCCAGCAAAAAAGAGTTGGCGGACTTCAAGCTACGCATAGAGGCCAATCCGGCTAATTACATAGCGCAACCTACATTGGCTTTGTCTACCTGCCCAACCTTGGTTGAGGCCGGCATTGCGCCGCGCCATGTAGATTTACGGCCGTTTGTGTTGTCTGGAAAAACCGTCAGTTTGGTGCCCGGTGCCTTATGTCGGGTGGCCATGAAGGAAGGCTCGCTGGTGGTCAATTCCTCGCAAGGCGGGGGCACCAAAGACACTTGGGTGCTGCAAGACGCAAGCAGCGATAGCGCGGATGGTAAGTTAGATGCCAGCAGCATAGACGAGGAGGCCGCATGTTAAGTCGGACAGCAGACCATTTGTATTGGATGGCACGTTACATCGAGCGGGCAGAAAACATGGCGCGCGTTTTGGACGTGACCTATAACATGTCTTTGGTGCCCAACGCCGCTGAAAGCGAAGCGGCCCTTTGGGTGACGGCCTTAGACATCTCCGGCAATGTCGATGCCTACGAGCGCGATTATTTCAAAAAAGACGGCGACGAATACACCGCCGCCGGGGTGATCCATTATTTAGCCATGGATGAAAACAACCCTTCTAGCATCTACAACGCGTTGCGCAGTGCCCGAGAAAACGCGCATGCGGTGCGGGTGGCCATGACCTCGGAAACCTGGGAAAACATCAACGCCTTGTGGTTGGAATTTAGCCAATTTATAGGCCAAGACTTGGCTAAAAACGGTTTGCGTGAGTTTTGTGATTGGGTAAAAGCCCGCTCGCATTTATTCCGTGGCGTGTGTTTTGGCACCATGTTACGCGACGATGCCTTCAGTTTCGTGCGTTTAGGCACCTTTATTGAGCGAGCCGATAACACTGCCCGCTTGCTGGACGTGAAATACCATTTGCTGTTGCCGGAACAAGAAGAGGTGGGCGGCGCCGTGGATTATTACGAGTGGAGTGCGGTGTTGCGTTCGGTTTCGGCATTTCAGGCCTACCAAAAAATCTACAGCGATTCGATAGAACCCTGGCGAGTGGCCGAGCTCTTGGTCTTAAGACGCGACATGCCGCGCTCCTTGCACGCCTGTTTTGATGAGATCACGCAGATTTTAGAGCAGCTGTCTGGCACCCGCCAAAGCGAATGCAAACGCTTGGCCGGCGAATTACACGCCAAATTACGCTTCGGCAAAATGCGCAGTATTTTTCAGCATGGCCTGCATGAGTTTCTTGATGACTTTGTTAAAGCCAACAACAGACTGGGTGCCGAAGTGCACAACACTTTTTTTAGCATTGCGACCCGTTAATTATGTTACTCAACATCGAGCACCACACCCGTTATGTGTACAGCGAATCGGTAAATTACACCATACAGCAACTGCGCTTAAGCCCGCAAAATGGCTTTGGTCAGCACGTCAAACGCTGGGACATCAAAGTTGCCGGCGCCCTGCATCCCACTGAAGATGCCTATGGTAATAGCACCCATACGCTAGTGATAGACAAGCCGCACCAGGAAATTTTGATTGTGGCGCAAGGCGAAATTGAAACCGGGCTGGAGGTGATGACGCAACACCAGAGCTTGCCGCTTTCTATTTATTTGCGTGACACGCCCTTAACGCTGAGCAATCTGGCCATGCGTGATTTTGCCGGGCAATTTAAAGCGGCCCCGCATCAGCAAAGCTCGGCCTTGTCGGCCATGATGCATGCATTATTGGTTAGGGTGAAATACTTAAGTGGCGCCACCCAAGTCAACACCTCGGCGATGGAAGCCTTCGATCTGGGCCAAGGCGTGTGCCAAGACCACGCGCATATTTTCATAGCCTGTTGCCGTAGCATGGGTTTACCGGCGCGCTACGTCAGTGGCTATTTATTCACCGCGGACGGCAGCTTGATGCAAACGCATGCCTGGGCGGATGTGTATTTAAGCGACAGCGGCTGGCAAAGTTTTGATGTGTCCAACGGTTGCCGTGCCGGTGAAACCCACGTGCGCTTGGCCACCGGTTTGGATTACCGCAGCGCCAGTCCGGTCAGCGGTATGCGATCTGGCGGTGGCATAGAAGGCATGGCCAGCAGCGTGATCGTTAATCAAGCCGGCGTGGCGCTTGTCGATCAGCGCCGTATAGACACGGCTGCTTTAGTTGAGCATGCCGAGTTAATGCGACAAAATCAGCAAGCCCAGCAATAATTTCCCTATAAGCCATGCGATTGAGACCCTATGTTATTTAATTCCCCTTCTGATATTCGAGACGTATCGGGAGCTATTCGCGATGCGGTAGCCCCGGTGTTTTTGTTAACCGGCATAGGCTCTATTTTGGGCGTGTTGGTCAACCGATTGGGCCGCGCCATAGATCGCGCCAGAAATTTGAATGGCCTGAGTGCTGATCAGCGCAAGTTGTTTTTAGACGAGTTGGACATCATCGTCGTGCGCACAGCGTGGATGCGTTGGTCGGTCGGTTTGTTTATTTTTGCCGGTTTGTGTGTGTCCTTGGCAATTGCCGCCATATTCGTCGGCGTGGCGATTAATATCCATTTGTCAAATTTTGTCTTGATGACTTTTATTACCGCCATGGTCTCCTTGATTTTTGGCTTATTGTGTTTTTTAAGGGAAATCATACTGGCCTCGCAAGAGGTGATTACCCGCCATAGGCAAGATTTAAATGGTCGCTAGGTCGGCCTAATGGTATGATTTAAGCTCGCTCAGTTCACCTTAATCTCAGAGTTTTTATGACCTATTGTGTTGGTTTATTGTTAAAACAAGGTTTGGTATTTGCCTCGGATACGCGCACCAACGCTGGGGTAGATCAAGTCGCTATTTCCCCCAAAATGCACGTGTTTGAAGTTAAGGGTGACCGCGTTATTGTCTTGATGACGGCGGGCAATTTAGCCATCACCCAAGCCGTGGTTGGGCATTTGCGCGCCGCCATAGAAGCCAACAAAAAAGGTGCCAAGCACCTGCATAATGTGAAGAGCTTATTTGAGGCGGCCGGTTTAGTGGGTGCCGAATTGCGCGCGGCATTTGAGCGTGATGCCGAATTTCTAAAAAACCACAACATCGATTTTAACGCGACCATCTTGCTAGGCGGCCAGATCAAAGGTGAAAAGCCCCGATTGTTTCATGTCTACGCCGCCGGTAATTTTATCGAGACTTGCAGCGAAACCCCGTATTTCCAAATAGGCGAAACCAAGTACGGTAAACCCATCATAGACCGCGTGGTGAAATACCATACCGAGATGATGGACGCGGTTAAATGCTTGTTGATTTCCTTTGATTCCACCATACGCAGTAATGTGTCTGTGGCCGCGCCGATTGATTTATTGTTATACCGATCCGATACCTTGCATGCCGATTGCTATCAACGCATCACCGAAAACGACCCCTATTATTTGCAGATACGGCAAGGCTGGGGCGACGGCTTGAAAGCCGTTTTCAGTGGCTTGCCTAATCCAGATTGGTGCTAAATTAGCTAAACGAACCCAAAAAAGACATGACCATGGCTAACTTATTTATCATTACCGCGGCTTCTGGCGCAGGCAAAACCAGTTTAATTAAAGCCTTGCTGGCCAACGACCCGCAATTAAAGCTGTCCATTTCCCACACCACGCGCAAGCCCAGGCCCAGCGAAATAGACGGGGTGGATTACCATTTTGTGGACGACACCACCTTCATCAGCATGCTAGGTGAGGCGCAGTTTTTAGAAAGTGCACTGGTGCACGAGGCGCGCTATGGCACTTCGCAAGCCGAGGTGGGCCAGCAATTGGCCGCGGGCTTCGATGTGATTTTAGAAATCGATTGGCAAGGCGCGGCGCAAGTGCGACGTTTGTACCCGCAAGCCATCAGCATATTTATCTTGCCGCCATCGATAGAGACCTTAGAACAACGACTCAATGGCCGTGGCCAAGATGCGGCCGAAGTTATCGCTAAGCGCGTGGCAGCAGCCCGCTCGGAAATGGCGCACGTGGGCGAGTTCGATTATGTTACAATTAACGATAATTTCGATGTGGCCTTGCAAGACATAGCGGCCATATTTCGAGCAGAACGCTTGGTCGGTTCAATTCAAATGCAGCGGCATGCTGATTTGATTAAAACGCTCACTTAATCTCTTAAATATCTGCCTGGCATTAGCTGGGCGCACAATAGGAAACACCACCATGGCCCGTATTACTGTAGACGATTGTTTAGATCAAATCCCTAACCGTTTTCAATTAACTTTAGTGGCGGCCTACCGTGCCCGCCAATTGCACAATGGTTCTGAGCCATTGATCAATGTGCAAGGTTTGCGTGACAAACCAACCGTGTTGGCCTTGCGTGAAATTGCAGCCGGTAAAGTGGGCGTGGAAATTTTAACTCGCGTTTAATTTTCCTGCCTAGGCGGTGACCCCCTCATGCCTAAATCGGCTACTGCACACAAAACCGCATCGTCTAGTACGCATGCCAATCCACTTGCTGCCGAATTGTTATTGCCGGCAGACCGCGACGATTCAGCCTTAAGCTTACGCTTAAAACACTACCTTAAATCCGAAGACATCACCCAGGTTTGGGAGGCATACCGTTATGCCGACCAAGCCCATCAGGGCGTGGTGCGTAAAACCGGTGAGCCTTACATTAGCCACCCGGTTTCGGTGGCCTGTATTTTGGCCGATATGCACATGGATTTGCCCACCATCATGGCAGCTTTGTTGCACGATGTGGTGGAAGACACCGATATCAGCACCGACGACATCAAAGAAAAGTTTGGCCAGCAAGTGGCCGAATTGGTCGATGGCGTGACCAAGTTAGACAAAATCGAATTTCAAAGTGCCAGCGTGGCGCAAGCGGAAAACTTCCGCAAAATGCTCTTGGCCATGTCGCAAGACGTGCGCGTGATTTTAGTGAAATTGGCCGATAGATTGCATAACATGCAAACGCTGGAAGGCATGCGCCCAGAAAAGCAAAAGCTCATCGCCAAAGAAACCTTGGATATCTACGCGCCGATTGCCAATCGCTTGGGCCTAAACGAGATTTACCAAGAGCTGGAAGACCTAAGCTTTAAATACCTCCACCCCATGCGTTACAACGCTATCGCTAATGCAGTCATGGCGGCCCGCGGCAACCGCAAAGAAGTGGTCAGCAAGATACTGGAATCGATTAAACATCAACTTGTTGGCATGAAAATTGAGGCCGAAGTGTCGGGCAGAGAAAAGCATCTTTACAGTATTTACAAGAAGATGAGTGGCAAAACGACCTCTTTTTCGCAAATTTACGACATTTACGGTTTTCGCGTGGTGGTTAAAGACTTGGCCAGTTGTTACGTGGCCTTGGGCGCGCTGCATGGTTTGTATAAACCCATTACCAGCAAATTCAAAGACTACATTGCTATCCCCAAAGCCAACGGCTACCAATCTTTGCACACCACTTTATTTGGCCCATTTGGTACGCCCATAGAAGTGCAAATACGCAGTGCCGAAATGCACAATATCGCTGCCGCCGGCGTGGCCGCCCATTGGTTGTATAAATCCAATGATGCGCAGTTAACGGCGCTGCAGCAAAAGACTCACCAATGGTTGCAACGCTTGTTGGAAATTCAAAGTGACAGTGCCGATTCGCTGGATTTCCTCGAGCATTTGAAGATTGATCTGTTCCCAGACGAAGTCTACGTGTTTACCCCTAAAGGTAAAATTTTAGCCTTGCCTAAAGGCGCGACGGCAGTCGACTTTGCTTACGCCGTGCACTCTGGCATAGGCAATAGCTGCGTGGCAGTGAGGATCAATCAAGATTTAGCGCCGCTGCGCACCGAATTGCATAACGGCGATCACGTGGAAATCATCACCGGTTCCTTGGCCAAACCCAATCCGGCTTGGCTTAATTATGTGGTGACCGGTCGTGCTAGAGCGCACATACGACATTACCTGAAATCGCAACACTCCACCGAGTCCGCGCACCTTGGCGAACGCATGCTGAACCAGGCGCTGCGGGCCATGCACATAGAGCCGGATCAAATTACCGAAGCGCATTGGCAAAAGCTGATACGCGATTACGGTCTGAAAAAGAAATCGGAAATACTGACCGACATAGGTTTAGGCAAACGGCAAAATGTCATGGTGGCACACCAGTTATTGGCCATGGGCGAGATGTTGGAAGAAAGCCCTGAGGGCGGCATAGGTAAGTTCTTAGGCAAAATTTTCCGTAAACCCAGCAAGCCTTTGGATACCATCACCATACGCGGATCAGAGGGCATGGCGGTGCAGTTTGCCCCGTGTTGCCGCCCCATACCGGGTGACCCAATATTGGGCTTTATTAATAAGGACAAGGGCTTGGTGGTGCACACCCACGATTGCCCGGCCATACGTAAATTCCGTTTGGATCCAGAAAAATGGCTGGATGTGGAGTGGGAGCCGGACAGTGAGCATTTGTATAAAGCCAACCTGAATTTAACCGTGGCTAACCAACCGGGTATGCTGGCTAAAATTGCCAGCGGCATAGCCGACGCCGGCTCCAATATTGACAACGTCAGCGTGGAAGAGCCAGATGGCAGCAGTTACGCTAACCTTTACTTTACCGTGCAAGTAAAAAATCGGATTCATTTGGCTGAACTCATGCGCGGTTTACGAAAAATCCCCGATGTGGTGCGCATCAATCGAAGCAAGGGCAACCCAGCGACGCACGATGGTAAATCCGTCAGCTAATTGGCTTTGGCCACTTGTTTTAGACGCCGTTTTTTATGACCCCGCTTAGCGCCATCTCCGCCTTCAGCAAGCCTCTTATTAGCAACTTAAGTAAACTTGGCATTCAGTCTGTGCAGGGTTTGTTGCTGCATTTGCCGCTGCGCTATATAGACGAAACCCACATAACAGCCGTGCGCGATTTGCGCGTGGGGGAATCGGTGCAAGTGGAAGGCGAGATTGTGCATGCCGAGGTCAGTTACAAACCAAGAAAAGCCTTGATGGCCAGATTAGAAGACGCCAGCGGTCAACTCACGTTGCGTTTTTTGCATTTTTACCCCAGCCAAATAGCCGCCTTAAAACTGGGGAAAAAACTGCGGGTGTACGGTGAAGTGCGCAGCGGTTTCTTTGGTTACGAAATGGTGCACCCGAGCTGCAAGGCGGTGGGCGAAACCAGCGTTGTCGCACAAACCCTCACGCCGGTTTACCCGAGCGTCGCCGGCTTAAGCCAAGCCAGTTTGCGCAAAGCCATAGGCCTCGCCTTAAAGCAACAGGCATGGACTGAGACGCTACCAGCCAGTCTCTATCAAGCCTTAAATTTCCCCAGTTTTGCTGACAGTTTGCAGGCCTTGCATAACCCGGCCGCCGATGCCGATGTGGCGGCTTTGTCGGATAAAACCACGCCGCACAGTCGGCGCTTAGCCTTGGACGAATTGTTAGCGCAACAGCTGTCCATGCGCAAACATTATGCGCGCCGCCGCAGTGTCGATGCGCCTAGATTTATGCCATCCAAAAAATGGGTCTCGGCCTTACTTAAAAGTTTGCCCTTTGCCCTGACGGCAGCCCAACAAAAAGTCGCCTTGGAAATTGAGCGTGATTTAACGCAGGCCCACCCTATGCAACGGCTTTTACAGGGCGACGTGGGTAGCGGTAAAACCATAGTGGCCTGCATGGCCGCTTTGCAAGCCATAGAAAACGGTTGGCAAGTGGCGCTGATGGCGCCCACGGAAATTTTGGCCGAACAACATTATCAAAAAATGCTGGGTTGGCTAAAGCCACTTGGCATACAAACTGCCTGGTTAACCGGCAGCCAATCAAAAAAAGACCGCGAGCTGGCCATGCAGGCTATCGCCAGTGGCAGCGCGCAATTGGCGGTGGGCACCCATGCTTTATTTCAAGAGGCGGTGCAATTTAAGCAATTAGGCTTGGCGATTATTGATGAGCAACACCGTTTTGGCGTGCAACAACGTTTGGCTTTGCGGCAAAAAGGTCAGCCGGAACCGCATCAATTGATGATGACCGCCACGCCCATTCCGCGCACCTTATCCATGAGTTATTACGCCGATTTGGACGTGTCGGTGATAGACGAATTGCCGCCTGGGCGCACGCCCATCGTCACCAAATTAGTATCCGAGGCGCGCCGCGACGAAATTTTGCAGCGTGTTCGGGAATCCTGCGCGCAAGGCCACCAAGCCTATTGGGTCTGCCCATTAATTGAAGAATCGGAAGCCTTGCAATTGGTTACCGCCAACGACACCTTCGCCTTGATGCAAAGTATTTTCCCGGAACTGGCCATAGGCTTGGTGCACGGCCGACTTAAATCGGCAGAAAAACAGGCGGTAATGACGGCCTTTAGTGCAGGCCGCATACAACTGCTGGTGGCCACCACCGTGGTGGAGGTGGGCGTGGACGTGCCCAACGCCAATTTAATGGTCATAGAGCACGCCGAACGCATGGGCTTGAGTCAACTGCATCAACTGCGTGGTCGTGTCGGCCGAGGGGCGGCTAAAAGCACCTGCATATTGCTTTATCAGAACAAGCTATCAGAAATGGCCAGCGCCCGATTAAAAGTCATCTACGAGAGCAACGATGGCTTTGCCATCGCCCAAGCGGATTTGAATTTACGCGGCCCGGGTGAATTTTTAGGGTTACGCCAAAGCGGGGTGCCCATGCTGAAAATAGCCGATTTGAATCGCGATGCCGATTTATTGGAATACGCTAAGTCGCAGACCGAGGCCTTGTTAAACGATTACCCGAGTGCGGTGGGGCAGCACCTCGAACGCTGGTTAGGCCATGCCGATGAATTGGTTAAAGTTTAATCTCATGCCGGCTGTTTGCTTGCTGGTGTCGCGGCATTGCGGCGATTCTGTGTCATAATTTTTACCGTGCACAGACTAACTTTCCAACCCCACCATGCAGAATAAGCGCGCCCGTTGGCTTAAAAAACCGCTATTAAGTGGCCCCTACCGTCCGGCATTAAGCGACCGCGGTTCATTGACCACGCGTTTGAAAACGCGCTTTGCTGATTTTGCCGTTCAGCCTTTATCGGTCAACCATGGCCGGGCCCACTTAGATGAAATGCCGGCCTTGAACCTGACTTTTCGCCAAGCGGCATTAATACGCAATGTGTTGTTGCTGGGTAACCGGCAAGCCGTGGTGTTTGCACACAGCGTGTTGCCCTTAACTAGTATGCGTGGGCCTTGGTTAGGCTTGCGTCAATTAGGCAGCCAGCCCTTGGGCGAGGCCTTGTTTGCCAATCCCCAAGTTAAACGCACGGCCTTACGATTCCAAAAACTGCATGCGCAGCATGCCTTATACCAGCAAGCGGTGGCGAATATCGACCCTAAGCCTTGTTACTTATGGGCGCGCCGGTCGGTGTTTCATTTGCATAAGGCAAACATTATGGTGACCGAGGTGTTTTTACCCGAACTGGTGGCAGCCAAATGAAGCTAATTAGTGATGCATTAGTAAGAAAACTGGATGCCTACGAACGACTAATGCGCTTGGATAAACCCATAGGCATATTGCTGTTGTTGTGGCCGACTTTATGGGCTTTGTGGATAGCCGGTAAAGGTCAGCCAGATTGGCGCTTGCTCATAGTTTTTGTGGCTGGCACGGTGCTGATGCGCAGTGCCGGTTGCGTGATGAACGACGTGGCAGACAGCCAATACGATGGCTTGGTAGAACGCACGCAAAACCGGCCTCTAGCCAAACAAGAAGTGAGCAAGAAAGAAGCCATGTTGTTGGCGGCGGCCTTAAGCCTAGTGGCGTTTGCCTTGGTTTGCGCGTTAAATCCTTACACCATAGCTTTGTCTTTGGTCGCCTTGTTTTTGGCCATGACTTACCCTTTGACCAAACGCTTTTTTGCCATCCCGCAAGCGTATTTAGGCATCGCTTTCGCCTGGGGCATTCCCATGGCTTTTGCCGCTACCAGCAACAGCATCCCTGACCTGGCTTGGGTATTGTTGCTGGCCAATGTCTGTTGGGCGATTGCTTACGACACCGAGTACGCCATGGTGGACCGTGATGACGATTTGAAAATTGGCCTACGCTCATCGGCCATCACTTTTGGCCGCTTCGATGTCTTGGCCGTCATGATTTGTTACGCATTGAGCTTGCTGCTGTTGGCTGTTGCAGGGCTGATGGCGCACTTAGGTTATTTGTATTATTTGGGTTTGCTGGTGGCTGGTGGCGTGGCCTTGCGCCATTATTTTTTAATACGGCAGCGTGATAAAGCCCGGTGTTTCCAAGCTTTTTTACACAATAATTGGTTTGGATTGGCCGTGTTCACTGGGCTGGTCGCCCACTATGCCCTAAGTTAACGCCGCGGCAAACTTAGCGACTTATTTTCCGTCCATTTTATCGGCCGCATCAGAATCAGCCGTCTTGGAACTGGCCGTCCTGGAATTGGCCGTCTTGGAACTGGTCGTCTCTGAAAAATCCCAGCCTGCATCCTCGTCCAGCGGCGCCTGTTTAATTGGATCGACTTCCATTTCAAAAGCTACCGGCATGGCGATTTCTTTTATGCTAAAAGCCGCTGCTGTATCGAGGCTCAAGCTTGCGTCAGTAGCAAGACTAAAATCCGCGTCCGTTTGACTGGCGGTGTTGGCGACTATCGGCGCTGTGGCAGCCGGTTGGGCAAACCAATCCGACTCAGGGCGAACTGGGCGCGAAAGCATGCGTCGGCGTAGCCACCACGCCAGCCCTAAAGCCGCCAAGACAAAAGCGGCCGTTAGCAGGCCAGGCAAAGCAAGGTAAGTGTTTTTGTTCTGCCTTATTTCTGCTTCTGCTTCTGCTTGCAGCAAGCGGTTGCGTTCTTGCAAGGCGGCAATTTGTTTATCCAAGTGGGCTAAACGATTTGCCATGACCGTGCTTTCGTCCATTTCTGCGCTGTCTGCCGGCAAGGCTGGCGGCCGATTGCTGTCTATGCTTTTACTTAAACGCAAGCTCAGTCCTGCAGGCTGCAGGCTTTCATTGGCCGTGGCGCCAGAAATGATTAATGCCGCGGGTTTGCTGGCTTTGCTGCTTGAGGCGACCGCTGGCTTAGGCAGGCTTTTGTTGGCGTCGACCTGGCTGGGTTTGCCGGTGTAAGCGGCGAGCAATTTTTCATCTATCGTGCTTTCCCATGTTGGGTCGCGCAGTGCGCGGCTTTTTGCGGGTGCCGATGCCGCGCGCTTAGGCGTGCGCTTTTTGCTCACAGCAGCAAGGGATGGCTGGGCTTCATAGGCGGCCATAGGCATGGTATCCATTGCCTCCTGTTGGCTGCTCAGTGCTTGCTTGGGGGCGGGGTCTAATAATAAGGTGTAGTCCCGCTCGAATTTTGGCTCGCAGCTATAACTTAAGCGTAAGTTGACGATGGGTTCGAGCAGCACCTCGGCACTGCTTAAGAGCAGTTGCTGGCCGTTAAGCTTGGTTTGCAAGCTAAGGGTGATTTTTTGCGGTTGGCCTGTTTCGCTCAAGTCGTCGATGCTAAAGCAGCTGACATCGGCATTGGGCGGCAGGTCGACCACCGATAATTCCGCCTTGAGCGTTTCGCCCAAGTGGGATTTAAGCTCAAGATCGGCTAAGCCGATGGCCGTACTGAGTTGGGCATAGCTAGCTAGCAGTAACAGTAAAAAAAATCGCAATGGTTAAAGGCTCGGTTTGGGTGGGCGGTGCGTGCCCGTTATTGACTGCAATACAAAAGAGACACGACCATCCTAGCATAAGCCATTAAAAGCCTGTAATTTATGCCTTTTGTTTGGCTAAAGAGCACTTAAATTCCTGCTTGGCGTCCTCCTTTAGGGTAAAATGCCGGCTCAATCCAGCCCGTATTTAAGCTAATTGCAATTATTCGTGTTTGTGCTGCACATAATGTTTGACAAACTGCTTTGCTTCAGCATAAAATCCGCCTCTTAATTTTTTTAGCCATAGTATTGATAAGACAATGAAAACCTTCTCAGCAAAATCTCATGAAGTGAAGCGCGACTGGTTTGTGGTTGATGCCACGGATCTAGTGCTAGGCCGTTTAGCCAGCGCAGTTGCGCACCGTTTACGCGGTAAACATAAAACTATTTATACGCCTCACGTTGATACCGGTGATTACATTGTTGTGATTAATGCCGACAAATTAAAAGTGACGGGTAACAAAGCAGACGGTAAGCTTTACCACAGCCACTCTGGTTATCCCGGCGGCATCAGCACCACTACTTTTGCAAAAATGCAAGACCGTTTCCCAGGCCGTGCTTTAGAGAAAGCAGTAAAAGGCATGTTACCTAAGGGTCCTTTAGGTTATGCAATGATCAAAAAAATGAAGGTTTATGCAGGCAGCACGCATGACCACGCGGCACAACAACCGCAAGAATTGAAAATCTAAGGGTATAAAGATGATCGGTAAATATAATTATGGTACAGGCCGCCGCAAGAGTTCAGTGGCGCGCGTGTTTTTGAAAACAGGCAAAGGCAACATCGTTGTTAACGATAAACCTGTTGATGAGTATTTCTCTCGCGTGACTGCACGTATGATTTTACGTCAACCGTTGGAATTGACTAACAATCTAAGCAGTTTCGATATTATGGTAAACGTAATTGGCGGTGGTGAGTCTGGCCAAGCCGGTGCAGTGCGTCATGGTATCACTCGCGCCTTAATCGATTTTGATGCTAACTTAAAAAGCGCCTTATCAAACGCTGGTTTCGTAACACGCGATGCCCGTGAAGTTGAGCGTAAAAAAGTCGGCTTCCGCAAAGCGCGTCGTCGTAAACAATTCTCTAAACGCTAATATTTATATTCAGCGCTTAAGAATAAAAAAGGCCGCGTTAGCGGCCTTTTTTATTTAACGGACAATTTTTACTGGAGCCGTTTGTTTGACAACAAGATTTGTTATCATGGCGCTATGAGCGAGATTAAAGTGAGCAATAAAAAATTAAAAATAGGCATCGTTGGTGGCACCGGTTATACCGGTGTTGAATTGCTAAGGCTATTAAGCGTGCACCCCAATGTCAGCCTCACCGCCATCACCTCTAGGGGTGACGCAGGGCTTGCGGTTGCCGATATGTTTCCTAGTTTGCGTGCTTACGTGGATTTGTGTTTTTCTGACCCAGCGCAAGCGAATTTAGATCAGTGCGATGTGGTGTTCTTTGCCACTCCTCACGGCGTGGCCATGAGTCAAGCGCAGGCCTTATTGGATGCCAAAGTTAAAGTGATCGACCTGGCTGCCGATTTCCGTTTGCAAGACACAGCCGTGTTTGAGCACTGGTACAAGATGCCACACGGTTGCCCAACCCTACTCAAAGAAGCGGTGTATGGCTTGCCGGAGTTGTACCGGGAAAAAATTAAGTCAGCCAACATCATAGGTAACCCAGGCTGTTACCCAACTACGGTCTTGCTGGGTTTAGCGCCTTTATTGGAGCAAGGCTTGCTTGATCTTAACGCACCGATCATCGCCGATGCCAAATCCGGTGTGTCGGGGGCAGGTAGGAAAGCCGAAGTGGCCACCTTGTTCGCAGAATCTAGTGATAACATGAAGGCTTATGGCTTAAGTGGCCATAGGCATCATCCGGAAATTCACGCGCAACTGACACACATGGCTGGCCAAGCGCCGCAATTTATATTCGTGCCGCATTTAATTCCCATGATACGGGGCATGCTCACCACCCTATACGTTAAACTGTCTGAGTCAGCACAGTCTTTGGATTTGCAAGCGCTGTTTGAAAAACGCTATCAGCACGAGCCTTTTGTCGATGTGTTGCCGGCTGGGGTGTTACCGGAAACGCGGTCGGTCAGAGGCTCGAATCAAATTCGTATTGCACTGCATAAACAGTCGGATGCGGGTTATTTGACGCTGGTTGTGGTACAAGATAACTTGGTTAAAGGGGCGGCGGGGCAAGCCATACAAAACATGAACATCATGTTTGATTTGCCTGAACACACCGGCTTGGCCGTTGTGCCGCTGTTACCGTAGTTTGGTCGTTTAATCCATGAAACCGGTTAGAAGAAAAATTCGTAGGCATTTTGGCTTAACCGCCAAACAAGTGGCGGTTCGCTCACAGCGCCCATGGTATTTTCAGTGGGCTTTGGCGGCTCTGTTCATTGGATTGGGTTATTTTGTGGCCTACCGGCAATTTACTGACGGGGAAAATTTAGCCGAGAAGTTAAAGCAGAGTAATTTTGATAACCAAAGTTTGCAAACCAAAGTCATCCAATTGGAGCGGCAGTTGCAAATTGAACAAGCGGCTCAACGCAACCTTGATAAAGAGTTAAATCTTGTGCAAGATGAAAACATGAAGGTTAAAGAAGACTTATTGTTTTATAAAAACATGCTGGCTAATAAGAACCGCTTTAGGTAGCCGTGTGTTGAGCATGCCATTAAACTAAGCTTAAGTGATTAAAATAGGAATAGACTATGTTTTTTAAGAAAAGTAATCGGGTACAAAATAGCATTGACACCCTAATTGGTGCCGATACCCGGGTTGAGGGCGACATCCATTTTTCCGGCGGCTTGCGCGTAGATGGCCAGATTAAAGGCAATGTGACAGAGCCGGCCGATCAAGCCAGCACACTTATTTTAAGTGAACACGGCAGCATAGAGGGATCGGTGACCGCCTCAAAAATTGTCATTAATGGTAAAGTCATAGGCAATGTTAAAGCCGCTCAGTTTATTGAACTGCAAGCCAAGGCCAGCATCAAAGGGGACGTGATTTATAAGTCCTTGGAAATGCACACCGGTGCAGTGATAGAAGGTAAGTTGGTGTATTTGGGCGAGCACCTGCCAGTATTGGAAGACGTTGGCCACTAGTCGTGGCAAAAGAGTAGGCTAGTGCTTGAGGCCTGGATTGATTTAGAATTTAGCTTATTGAGAAATTTAGGAGTACGAGATGAACGCAGTTACGGATATGCAAGAAGTTGACATGGAACAAATGCCCGCGCCATTGGTTTTTACTGACAACGCGGCCAAAAAAGTAAAAGAGTTGATAGAAGAAGAAGGTTCGCCTGATCTTAAATTACGCGTGTTTGTTAGCGGCGGCGGATGCTCTGGCTTTCAATACGGTTTCACCTTTGAAGAAGAAGTGAACGACGACGACACGCAAGTGCAAAAAGACAGCGTGACTTTATTAATTGATCCCATGAGTTTGCAATATTTAATGGGTGCGGAAATTGATTACCAAGACAGTTTGCAAGGGTCACAATTTGTCATTCGTAACCCACAAGCCACCACGACTTGCGGTTGTGGTTCTTCCTTTTCAGTTTAACCAGCGCATCAATAAAAAAGCCAAGCATTGCTTGGCTTTTTTATTGTCTGTCGTTCTAGCGTTGTTCTATAGGCAGCAGGTCGCGTCGACTTGAGCCTTTATACAACTGCCTAGGCCGACCAATTTTATGCTCTTCGTCGGAAATCATTTCTGACCATTGGGCTATCCAACCGGCGGTTCTGGCCAGGGCAAAAATGGCAGTAAACATAGAGTTGGGGATGCCCATGGCGCGCATGACAATGCCGCTGTAGAAATCCACGTTGGGATAGAGTTTACGTGAAACAAAGTAATCGTCTTCCAGCGCGATTTTTTCCAGCTCCATGGCCAGTTTAAACATGGGGTCATCGTTCAAGCCTAACTCATCGAGCACCTCGTGGCAGGTAGTGCGCATGATTTTGGCGCGCGGGTCCATATTACGGTAAACGCGGTGGCCAAAGCCCATGAGGCGGAAGGTGTCGTTCTTATCTTTTGCCCGTTTGATGAATTCGCCTATGCGTGACACGTCGCCTATTTCTTCTAACATGGTTAGCGTTGCCTCATTGGCACCGCCGTGGGCGGGCCCCCAAAGTGAGGCAATGCCGGCTGAAATGCAGGCATAAGGATTGGCGCCACTGGAACCCACTAATCGCACGGTACTGGTCGAGGCGTTTTGTTCGTGGTCGGCATGCAAAATCAGAATGCGCTCAAATGCCTTGGCCAAAACTGGGTTAGGCACGTATTTTTCGCAGGGCGTAGCAAACATCATGTGCATGAAGTTTTCGGCGTAATTCAAATGATTTTGCGGGTACATAAACGGCTGACCCAAATTGTATTTAAAGCTCCACGCTGCTATGGTGGGCACTTTAGCCAACAGGCGATGCGCGGAAATTTCACGGTGTTTAGCATCGCGGATATCCATGGCATCAAAGTAAAACGCCGACAAGGAACCCACCACCCCAACCATAACCGCCATGGGGTGGGCATCGCGCCTAAAGCCGCGAAAAATATTGCTGAGCTGATCGTGCAGCATGGTGCTGCCGTTGATGGTGTTGGTGAATTGCTGTTTTTGCTCGGCATTTGGCAGTTCCCCGTGCAACAGCAAATAAGACACTTCCATGAAGTTGCAATGTTCGGCCAGTTGTTCAATGGGGTAGCCGCGGTAGTAAAGCAGGCCTTTTTCCCCATCAATAAAGGTGATGTCCGAGTTGCAGGCCGCCGTTGACATAAAGCCTGGGTCATAGGTAAACACGCCGTGCTTACCTAGGCTGCGTATGTCTATCACGTCGTTGCCCAAGCTGCCCGACAGCATAGGCAATTCAATAGGCGCAGCACCGTTGTCGAAAGTAATCGTGGCTTTAGTCGGTTTGGTCATGAGATGGATTCTTGCAGGTTATTTGGTCAAAATAATTATACTGTAATCGCAGGCTTACTTGCACAGGGAAAACTGCCCAAGCTTGATTTAGTTGGCTTTTGCCCGATTAATGCTGATAAATCGCGCCCAAAATTCGTGCGCCGCTTGCACCCGTGACGGGCGCTAGATTCGCGGTTTTTTTATCCAAACATTGTTTGGCTAGCCAGGCAAAGGCTATCGCTTCCACCCAGTCCACGCCTATGCCCAAGCTGTCAGTCAGTTTGCATGGGATAGGGCCAAGCAGACTTTGCAGTTTTTTGACCAACAGTTGATTGCGCGCGCCGCCGCCGCATAGGTAGACTTCATCCACATCTGGGCAGTGCATTTTTAAGGCCGCGTAAACCGATTCCGCACTTAAATCCACCAAGGTATGCGCCACGTCTTGCGCTGGCATGGCGGGATTGAATGAGGCCACGGCTTGCAGATTTTCTTCTAACCAAGTCAGGTTAAACAGGTCGCGGCCGGTGCTCTTGGGTGGCGGTGCCGCGAAAAAATCCTCTTGCAATAAGCGCGCTAGCAGGCTGGGTATGGTTTGCCCAGAGCTGGCCCAGGCGCCGTTCGCGTCGTAATCTTGCCCAAGCTGCTGTTTGATCCAAGCGTCCAATAGCATATTGCCTGGCCCAGAGTCGAAACCGACTACGCTACCTTGTTTGGCGCCCAGTGGGTTTTCTGTGCGGCTAAGGTAAGTGATGTTAGCGATGCCGCCTAAATTGATGATGGCCCGATTCAGGCCTTGGTCGGCAAACACGGCTAGGTGAAAGGCTGGCACCAAGGGCGCACCTTGTCCGCCGGCTGCCACGTCGCGACTTCTAAAATCCGACACCACGGTAATTTGGCACAGTTCCGTTAATAAAGCGGCGTTGCCTATTTGCATGGTGAAGCCTATGCCATCGCTAAAGCCCGGCCTATGCCGTATGGTTTGGCCATGGCAACCCACAGCCGTGATGTCGCTGGGCTTTAGCCGGGCTTTAATTAACAATTCTTGAATGGCCAGCGCATACAATTTGGCCAGCGCATTGCTAATCAGCGCGGTCTCTTCTAGCTCGTTGGCGGTGGGGTGCTGCAGGGCTAAAACAGCGCTGCGCAGTGTCGCTGGGTAGGCTAAAAAATGCGTCAGCAGTGGCTGCGGTTTTTCATCTTCAAACCCGACCAATGCAACGTCGACGCCGTCTAGGCTGGTGCCAGACATGAGTCCTATGAAAAGTTTGCGCGTCATGTGTTTTAGGTGATGCGTTCGACTGGAAGTTAATCTAATGAGGCAATACGACCTCAATTTGCGTTAAAATAGCGGCTTCTTAAGCACTGGGCGGTTGGCCTGATTGCTTAATACAGTGCGCTATTGGATGGTAACAGAAAACGCAATTAGAACAACTAAATGCACCCTAAGCAGGCCTGTTTTCCTTCCTCATTAAGGATAAGAATACGTGAATACCGACATCAAACAACAATTGGCCATCATCAAGCGTGGTGCAGACGAGCTGCTGATAGAAGCGGAATTGTTAGAAAAGTTAAAAAAAGGTCAGCCTTTAAGAATTAAGGCTGGCTTTGATCCAACCGCGCCGGATCTGCACCTAGGTCACACCGTGCTCATTAATAAATTACGCCAATTCCAAGATTTGGGGCATCAGGTCTTATTTCTAATCGGTGACTTTACCGGCATGATAGGCGACCCGACTGGCAAGAGCGCAACGCGCCCTCCCTTAACCGCCGAGCAAGTTGCAGAAAATGCCAAGTCTTATACTGCGCAAGTGTTCAAAATCCTCAAGCCGGAACAAACCGAAGTGGTGTTCAACTCTAAATGGTTGAGCGAGTTGGGCGCGGCTGGCATGCTCAAATTGGCTGCCAGCCATACCGTGGCGCGCATGTTGGAACGCGATGATTTTTCCAAGCGTTACAAATCCAATCAACCAATCGCGATACACGAATTCTTGTACCCCTTGTTGCAAGGCTACGATTCGGTGGCTTTAAAAGCCGATGTCGAATTGGGCGGCACCGATCAAAAATTCAACCTATTGATGGGCCGTGAATTGCAAAAACAAGCCGGCATGGCCCAGCAATGTGTCTTGACCATGCCTTTGCTAGAAGGCTTGGATGGCGTGAATAAGATGTCTAAATCTTTAGGCAATTACATAGGTATAGCTGAAGCGCCGGAGGTGATATTCGCCAAAATCATGTCCATTTCAGACGAGTTGATGTGGCGTTACATTGAGCTGCTGTCTTTTGCATCATTGGAAGCCATCGCCAAATGGAAGGCGGACGTGGCGGCCGGTCAAAATCCACGTGACATTAAAGTGCAGTTTGCCCAAGAAATTGTCGCCCGTTTCCACAGCGTCGCCGATGCAGAAAAAGCCCTAACGGATTTTCAAACCAGGGCTAAAGGTGGCATCCCCGATGACGTGCCCGAAGTCAGCTTGACTATAGAAGGCGACAGCATAGGCATAGCCCAGCTATTAAAAATGGCCGGCCTAGTAGAAAGCACCTCGGAAGCCTATCGCGCCCTAGAGCAGGGCGGCGTCAAAATCGACAGTGAAAAAGTCAGCGACAGGCAGTTGCAATTAGCTAAAGGCCAGAGCGTAGTCGCTCAAGTGGGCAAGCGTAAATTCGCAAATGTAACAATTTTGTAACTCTGCCGTTTAAGGCTTGACCAAACGCTAGGCTAATGTAGAATGCGCGGCTTCGTTCAAAAAGAGCGAAGCGGTGGCAAAAAAGCCGCTGGCATTAAATCAATAATAAATACGAATCAAATCAAATTTATCATTGACGGGTCTTAAAAGGTCTGTATAATGCGCACCTCGTTAACGCAAAGCGTTAGCGAATGACTGCAAGAAACGCTGTTTTTTCGGTCCTTAGTTCTTTAACAATTTAACAACTGATAAGTGTGGGTGCTTGTGGTTGAGGCAAGTTGGCATAGACGCCATTACCTTGTTGCAAATGGATTTATCCGTTTGCAATTTAACGTGGTGGTTTGGTTTATGTTGACCTCAGAAAACAAGTGCTTACACTTAAATTTATGACAAATATGTATAGCTCCTTAGTAATAAGGGGCACACAGACCTTGAAATGAATTTGAGTCACTTACCTTGAATAAAGGTAAGTAAAGCAAAAGCGAAATACCACCTCGAAAGAGGAAAAAGTAATAGTCATACATTAAACTGAAGAGTTTGATCATGGCTCAGATTGAACGCTGGCGGAATGCTTTACACATGCAAGTCGAACGGCAGCACGGACTTCGGTCTGGTGGCGAGTGGCGAACGGGTGAGTAACATATCGGAACGTATCCAATAATGGGGGATAACTAATCGAAAGGTTGGCTAATACCGCATACGCCCTACGGGGGAAAGCAGGGGATCTTCGGACCTTGCGTTAATGGAGCGGCTGATATCTGATTAGCTAGTTGGTGAGGTAAAGGCTCACCAAGGCGACGATCAGTAGCTGGTCTGAGAGGACGACCAGCCACACTGGAACTGAGACACGGTCCAGACTCCTACGGGAGGCAGCAGTGGGGAATTTTGGACAATGGGCGCAAGCCTGATCCAGCCATTCCGCGTGAGTGAAGAAGGCCTTCGGGTTGTAAAGCTCTTTCGCAAGGGAAGAAAACTTACTTTCTAATAAAGAGTGAGGTTGACGGTACCTTGATAAGAAGCACCGGCTAACTACGTGCCAGCAGCCGCGGTAATACGTAGGGTGCGAGCGTTAATCGGAATTACTGGGCGTAAAGCGTGCGCAGGCGGTTTTGTAAGTCAGATGTGAAATCCCCGAGCTCAACTTGGGAACTGCGTTTGAAACTACAAGACTAGAATATGTCAGAGGGGGGTAGAATTCCACGTGTAGCAGTGAAATGCGTAGAGATGTGGAGGAATACCAATGGCGAAGGCAGCCCCCTGGGATAATATTGACGCTCATGCACGAAAGCGTGGGGAGCAAACAGGATTAGATACCCTGGTAGTCCACGCCCTAAACGATGTCTACTAGTTGTTGGTGGAGTAAAATCCATGAGTAACGCAGCTAACGCGTGAAGTAGACCGCCTGGGGAGTACGGTCGCAAGATTAAAACTCAAATGAATTGACGGGGGCCCGCACAAGCGGTGGATTATGTGGATTAATTCGATGCAACGCGAAAAACCTTACCTGGCCTTGACATGTAACGAACTTTCCAGAGATGGATTGGTGCTCGAAAGAGAGCGTTAACACAGGTGCTGCATGGCTGTCGTCAGCTCGTGTCGTGAGATGTTGGGTTAAGTCCCGCAACGAGCGCAACCCTTGCCATTAATTGCCATCATTTAGTTGGGCACTTTAATGGGACTGCCGGTGACAAACCGGAGGAAGGTGGGGATGACGTCAAGTCCTCATGGCCCTTATGGCCAGGGCTTCACACGTAATACAATGGTCGGTACAGAGGGTTGCCAAGCCGCGAGGTGGAGCCAATCCCAGAAAGCCGATCGTAGTCCGGATTGTAGTCTGCAACTCGACTACATGAAGTCGGAATCGCTAGTAATCGCGGATCAGCATGTCGCGGTGAATACGTTCCCGGGCCTTGTACACACCGCCCGTCACACCATGGGAGTGGGTTTTACCAGAAGTAGGTAGTCTAACCTTCGGGAGGACGCTTACCACGGTAGTATTCATGACTGGGGTGAAGTCGTAACAAGGTAGCCGTATCGGAAGGTGCGGCTGGATCACCTCCTTTCTAGAGATAGACCGATTCTGCAAGCATTCACACTTATCAGTTGTTAGACCAAAGCAACATCAAAGAAAGCGGGTCTGTAGCTCAGCTGGTTAGAGCACCGTCTTGATAAGGCGGGGGTCGATGGTTCGAGTCCATCCAGACCCACCAGATTCCATAGTAAACCTGTTAGACAAATGGGGGATTAGCTCAGCTGGGAGAGCACCTGCTTTGCAAGCAGGGGGTCGTCGGTTCGATCCCGACATTCTCCACCAATTACTTTGATGTTGTGACGATAGTCAGAAGTTAGAAGCAAGAGCTTAGAAATGAGTGTTTGCTTCTAGTTTTTAACTAGACTGTTCTTTAACAAAATGGAAGAAGTAAAGTGAGCACATGCCTTTGTGATGAGGGTGTGTGTTCAAATGGGTAGTAATTGATTGCAAAATCGAAACATTTTGCTTTGTTTAGTTCCGGTTAGATAGTGTAGTGAATGTTAGCGATAACGTTTACACACGAAATAACCTAGAAATAAATGAAACAAAAAAACCATCTCAATCTGTACAACCTTGCAGGTTGAGAAAAGTTGCTTTAGAAACACCTATAGCTGACGTACTCATGCGTTGTGGGATCTGAATATAAGGCTCATCTAGCCAGCTTACGCTGACTGATGCGGCTAAAAAGGGTTCAGGTTTTAAAGTTATAGGATCAAGCGAATAAGTGCATATGGTGGATGCCTTGGCGATTACAGGCGATGAAGGACGTGGTAGCCTGCGTAAAATTTCGGGGAGCTGGCAAACAAGCTTTGATCCGGAAGTGTCCGAATGGGGAAACCCACCCGCAAGGGTAACCGGTCCTGAATATATAGGGACATGGTGGCGAACCGAGTGAACTGAAACATCTAAGTAGCTCGAGGAAAAGAAATCAACCGAGATTCCGTAAGTAGTGGCGAGCGAACATGGAATAGCCTGTTATTTTTAGCACATGCGATAGTAGAACGGAATGGAAAGTCCGGCCATAGAGGGTGATAGCCCCTTATACGAAATCCCGTGTGTGGAACTAGGATAACGACAAGTAGGGCGGGGCACGAGAAACCTTGTCTGAACATGGGGGGACCATCCTCCAAGGCTAAATACTCGTAATCGACCGATAGTGAACTAGTACCGTGAGGGAAAGGCGAAAAGAACCCCGGGAGGGGAGTGAAATAGATCCTGAAACCGTATGCATACAAACAGTGGGAGCGGACTTGTTCCGTGACTGCGTACCTTTTGTATAATGGGTCAGCGACTTACATTCAGTAGCAAGCTTAACCGATAGGGGAGGCGTAGCGAAAGCGAGTCCGAATAGGGCGTCTAGTTGCTGGGTGTAGACCCGAAACCAAGTGATCTATCCATGGCCAGGATGAAGGTGCCGTAACAGGTACTGGAGGTCCGAACCCACAAATGTTGAAAAATTTGGGGATGAGCTGTGGATAGGGGTGAAAGGCTAAACAAACTTGGAAATAGCTGGTTCTCTCCGAAAACTATTTAGGTAGTGCCTCGTATATCATTCTCGGGGGTAGAGCACTGTTATGACTAGGGGGATCATAAGATCTTACCAACTCATTGCAAACTCCGAATACTGAGAAATGCAATTACGGGAGACAGACCATGGGTGCTAACGTCCGTGGTCAAGAGGGAAACAACCCAGACCGACAGCTAAGGTCCCAAATGACGTGCTAAGTGGAAAACGAAGTGGGAAGGCATAGACAGCCAGGATGTTGGCTTAGAAGCAGCCATCATTTAAAGAAAGCGTAATAGCTCACTGGTCGAGTCGTCCTGCGCGGAAGATGTAACGGGGCTAAGCACGTAACCGAAGCTTCGGATGCTGCACTATTTATAGTGTATGCATGGTAGGAGAGCGTTCTGTAGGCCTGCGAAGGCAATCTGTGAGGGTTGCTGGAGGTATCAGAAGTGCGAATGCTGACATGAGTAGCGATAAAGGGAGTGAAAAGCTCCCTCGCCGAAAGCCCAAGGTTTCCTGCGCAACGTTCATCGGCGCAGGGTGAGTCGGCCCCTAAGGTGAGGCAGAGATGCGTAGCTGATGGGAAACAGGTTAATATTCCTGTACTTTAATATAATGCGATGTGGGGACGGAGAAGGTTAGGTCAGCCATCTGTTGGAATAGGTGGTTCAAGCGTGTAGGAAGATCTCTTAGGCAAATCCGGGAGGTCAATTCTGAGGCGTGATAACGAGGCACTTCGGTGCTGAAGTGATTGATACCAAGCTTCCAAGAAAAGCCACTAAGCTTCAGTTATATTAGAACCGTACCGCAAACCGACACAGGTGGGCAGGATGAGAATTCTAAGGCGCTTGAGAGAACCCGGGAGAAGGAACTCGGCAAATTAGCACCGTAACTTCGGGAGAAGGTGCGCCCTTTGTAGGTGAAGCGACTTGCTCGTGGAGCTGAAGAGGGTTGCAGTGAAAAGGTGGCTGCGACTGTTTAATAAAAACACAGCACTCTGCAAACACGAAAGTGGACGTATAGGGTGTGACGCCTGCCCGGTGCTGGAAGATTAAATGATGGGGTGCAAGCTCTTGATTGAAGTCCCAGTAAACGGCGGCCGTAACTATAACGGTCCTAAGGTAGCGAAATTCCTTGTCGGGTAAGTTCCGACCCGCACGAATGGCGTAACGATGGCCACACTGTCTCCTCTCGGGACTCAGCGAAGTTGAAATGTTTGTGAAGATGCAATCTACCCGCGGCTAGACGGAAAGACCCCATGAACCTTTACTGTAGCTTTACATTGGACTTTGACAAGATTTGTGTAGGATAGGTGGGAGACTATGAAGCGGCGTCGCTAGATGTCGTGGAGTCAACCTTGAAATACCACCCTGATGTTGTTGAGGTTCTAACCTAGGTCCGTAATCCGGACTGGGGACCGTGTATGGTGGGCAGTTTGACTGGGGCGGTCTCCTCCCAAAGAGTAACGGAGGAGTGCGAAGGTAACCTAGGTACGGTCGGAAATCGTACTGATAGTGCAATGGCATAAGGTTGCTTGACTGCGAGACGGACAGGTCGAGCAGGTGCGAAAGCAGGTCATAGTGATCCGGTGGTTCTGTATGGAAGGGCCATCGCTCAACGGATAAAAGGTACTCTGGGGATAACAGGCTGATTCCTCCCAAGAGTTCATATCGACGGGGGAGTTTGGCACCTCGATGTCGGCTCATCACATCCTGGGGCTGTAGCCGGTCCCAAGGGTATGGCTGTTCGCCATTTAAAGTGGTACGTGAGCTGGGTTTAAAACGTCGTGAGACAGTTTGGTCCCTATCTGCCGTGGGCGCTGGAAATTTGAAGGGACCTGCTCCTAGTACGAGAGGACCGGAGTGGACGTATCTCTGGTGGACCGGTTATCATGCCAATGGTATAGCCGGGTAGCTAAATACGGAAGAGATAAACGCTGAAAGCATCTAAGCGTGAAACTCGCCTTGAGATGAGATTTCCCTGGGGGTTTAACCCCCCTAAAGAGTCGTTCGAGACCAGGACGTTGATAGGACGGATGTGGAAGTGCAGTAATGCATTAAGCTGACCGTTACTAATTGCTCGTGAGGCTTGATCCTATAACCTTAAAACTTGAACCTGAGTGCACGATAAGTGTGATTTAGGTGACAGTGGTGGGTGTTTTAAAAGTGACTTAGGTTAAGACATTGTAATCAAAGAACGCCATTACTCTTTACTTCTTCTGTTTGTTAAAAGCTGCATTGATTCCTTTTTAGAAAGTGAATGAATGCAAGTTTAAGACGCTGATTCCATGCAAATGGGATTGAGCGCACAGCATATCTGCTTGTGAGCCTTTGTGAAAAGCTAAGGGTCATGAGTGTTACCGGTTATGCTTGGCGGCCATAGCGGTTTGGACCCACCCCTTCCCATCTCGAACAGGGCCGTGAAACGAACCAGCGCCAATGATAGTATGCTTCTTGCATGCGAAAGTAGGTCACTGCCAAGCTATTTATACAGACTGCGATCAGCGGTCGGCTAAACCCCCTCTATGAAAATAGCGGGGGTTTTTAGTTTTACGGCAGGGGGATTGCCTTGGTAGCAAGGCAATGAATTGCACTGAGTGGTTCCAATTCATTGAATTCATTGGTATAATGAACGCAGAATTTTTCGATGGGCTTTGTGCCCATTTTTTGTTTCTGCAACTTATGTGCATGTGTTTTAAGTTAAGCGGTGATTTAAGGGTTTTAAAATGCAAGATTTGCCTACATTGATAACGACTGCGGTTGAGCAGTTGGGCTTCGAATTGGTCGATTTGGAGATGTCCAATCGCGGCAAACTACTGCGCGTTTTTATCGACAAGCTTAATCCTGTCGATATTAAAGACAGCGTCAACATTGATGATTGCAGCCTGGTTAGCAACCAATTGGGTAACCTATTGGCGGTTGAAAACGACATCGATTACGACAGGTTAGAAGTGTCTTCACCGGGCATGGATCGGGTGTTAAAGACCGAAGCCAATTTCATGCGCTTTATCGGTGAACGCGCTACGGTAAAGCTGCGTGTGGCTCTAACTGAAGTGCACGTGAATGCAAAAGACAACAAAGAAGAAACGGTCAGTAAAAAGAATTTTTTAGGCATATTGCGTGGCGTAGAAGCAGGCCAATTGTTGCTTGAGTGCGACGGGGTGATACAGAAAATCGCAATCAGTAATATCGATAAGTCGCGTTTAAGTCCGGTTTTTTGATGGCGGAAATGACTGCCACAGTGGCCTAGAAGTAAGAAATATTTAATTTAATGAATGCAGCTTAGCCTGCAAATTGACAGTCGGAGAGCAACATGAGTCGTGAAATTTTATTATTGGTTGATGCATTAGCGCATGAAAAAAATGTGACTAAAGAAGTGATATTTATCGCGCTTGAATTGGCGTTGGCTTCTGCCACCAAGAAAAAACACCATGATGACGCCGATGTGCGCGTGCAAATTGACAGGGAAACCGGTGAATACAAAACCTATAGACGCTGGCAATACGTTGAGTACGATTTGTTGGAGAACTCCAATTATCAAATCGACGAAGAGAGTGAGCACGCTAAAGGCTTAAACATAGGTGATTACTACGAAGAGCCATTAGAAAACATCGAATTTGGTCGTATCGGCGCGCAAGCGGCGAAGCAAGTGATCTTGCAAAAAGTCCGTGAAGCCGAGCGCGAGCAAATCCTGGAAGACTTCTTGGCACGCGATGAAAAAATGGTGACCGGCGTGATTAAGCGCATGGAAAAAGGCAATGCCATCATAGAGGTGGGTCGCATTGAATCGCTATTGCCGCGTGAGCAAATGATCCCAAAAGAGAATTTACGCGTGGGCGATCGCGTGCGCGCTTACCTATCTCGTATTGAGCGTGGTGGCCGTGGCCCGCAATTGATTTTATCCCGTATTACACCGGACTTTTTAGTGCGCTTGTTTGAATTGGAAGTGCCGGAAATAGAAGAAGGTTTATTGGAAATCCGCGCTGCTGCGCGCGATCCAGGTTTGCGTTCAAAAATTGCCGTTAAATCAAACGATCAACGTATCGATCCAGTGGGCACCTGCGTGGGCATGCGTGGCTCACGCGTGCAAGCCGTTACAGCTGAATTGGCTGGCGAGCGCGTGGACATCGTGTTATGGAGCATAGAACCGGCTCAGTTTGTGATTAATGCCATGTCACCGGCTGAAGTCACCAGTATCGTGGTGGACGAAGACACGCATAGCATGGACGTAGTCGTGGACGAAGAACAATTGGCGCTGGCCATTGGTCGCAACGGTCAGAACGTGCGCTTGGCTTCAGAATTAACCGGTTGGACCTTGAATATCTTGACGGTGGATCAAGCGGAACAGAAGAGCCAAGATGAGTTCTCTGGTGTCAGTCAGTTGTTCATGCAAAAACTCGATGTGGATGCTGAAGTGGCGGAAATTTTAGTGCAAGAAGGCTTCAGCACCTTGGAAGAAATTGCCTACGTGCCATTGGCTGAAATGAATGAAATCGAAGCCTTTGACGAAGACACCATTGAAGAATTGCGTAAACGCGCTCGTGCGGCATTATTAACTGAAGCCATCGCCAAAGAAGAAGGCGTGGATGAAGCGTCGGCTGATTTGTTAGGCATGGAAGGCATGGACGAAGCAACGGCGCATTTGCTTGCCTCAAAAGGCATTGCCACCATGGACGCATTAGCCGAATTGGCCGTGGATGAATTGGTGGAGTTAACCGCGATGGATGCGGAGCGCGCCAAAACATTAATTATGACCGCTCGCGCACCTTGGTTTGCATAAGCGCTTAAAGAAGTAAGCAGTAATACTGGGCAATGAAGCGCAGAAAAAGAACACTGGAGTAAGAAGATGGCACAAACAACCGTAGAACAATTTGCTGGCGAATTAAAATTGCCAACAGCACTGTTATTAGAGCAGCTAAAAAGTGCTGGAGTAAATAAATCCCTTGCGGAAGATCAATTAAGCGAAGCGGATAAAACCGCCTTGCTGGATCACTTGCGTAAAGAGCACGGTACATTGGCGCCAAAAAACAAAATCACCTTAACGCGTAAATCCAGCTCGGAAATTAAAAAAACCGACAATACCGGTAAGGCCCGTACCATCCAGGTTGAAATCAGAAAAAAACGCGTCATTGAACAGCCTTTAGACAGCGCAGCCATGGAAGCGGCAGCCACAGAGGCGGCCAACGCCGCGGCGCAAGTCGAGGAAGCGGCGCCAGCCGTGGAAGTGGAGCTTGTGGCAGAAGTAGAGCCAGTGGTAGCGGAAATCGCGCCTGAAGAGGAGCCAGTGGTAGCGGAAGCCCCAGTTAAAACCATCAACCGTAAAGATTTGCTCGGTGCCGATGAAATTGCCTTGCGTGAGAACGAGGCCAAAAGGCATTCTACTTTGGCAGCCATGCAAGCCGAAGACCGACGTAAAAAACAAGAATTGGCGCAAAAGCGTTTAGAGGATGAAGCCAAGCGTGTGGCCGAAGCCGAGTTAGCCAAAGAAAAAGCCGCCAAATTATCTGAAGGCACCTTGCATAAACCCGTGGCCAAAGACGGCGCCGCAAAACCGGCATTGGGTAAAGACGCCAAAAAAGGCAAAGGCAACAACAAAGAGTGGACAGACGCAGAAAATAAAAAACGCGGATTAAAAACACGCGGCGACATCACGGCCGGCAAGCCTGGCTGGCGCGCGCCTAAAGGCAAACACAAACACCAGGGCGATGACGATGCACAACATGCATTCAATGCCCCAACCGAGGCCATTGTGCACGAGGTATTGGTGCCAGAAACCATCACTGTGGCTGAGTTAGCACACAAGATGGCGGTTAAATCCGGTGAAGTGATTAAAGCGCTAATGGGCATGGGCATGATGGTCACCATCAACCAAGTATTGGACCAAGAAACGGCCATCATTATCGTTGAAGAAATGGGCCATAAAGCATCGGCCGCGGCCCCAAATGACCCAGAAATATTCTTAGAAGAAGCCGAGCATGCGGCGGCAGTGTTAGAGCCACGTCCACCGGTTGTGACGGTGATGGGCCACGTAGACCACGGTAAAACTTCCTTGCTGGATTACATACGCCGCAGTCGCGTGGCTTCCGGTGAAGCCGGTGGCATTACCCAACACATCGGTGCCTACCACGTGGAAACCCCGCGCGGCATGGTGACCTTCCTAGATACCCCGGGCCATGAGGCGTTTACCGCCATGCGTGCCCGCGGTGCAAAAGCCACCGACGTGGTGATATTGGTGGTGTCTGCTGATGACGGCGTCATGCCACAAACCATAGAAGCCATCCACCATGCAAAAGCGGCTGGCGTGCCTTTAGTGGTAGCAATCAATAAGATAGACAAGCCGGGTGCCGAGCCTGAGCGCGTCAAAATGGAATTGGTGTCACAAGAAGTGGTGCCAGAAGAATTTGGTGGCGACGTGATGTTTAGAGCCGTGTCGGCCAAAACCGGTCAAGGCATAGACGAGCTTCTGGAAGCGGTGTTATTGCAAGCGGAAATACTGGAGCTAAAAGCCCCTAAAAACACACCGGCCAAAGGCTTGGTGATAGAAGGCCGTTTAGATAAAGGCCGCGGTTCCGTGGCGACCATCTTGGTGACGTCTGGTACCTTAAAACGCGGCGACATGATACTAGCTGGCAACACCTTTGGTAAGGTGCGTGCCATGTTGGACGAGTCCGGTAAAGACATACAAGAAGCCGGCCCGTCTATGCCTGTTGAAATACAAGGTTTATCCGATGTGCCTAGTGCCGGTGAAGAGATGATCGTGCTTAACGATGAGCGCAAAGCCCGTGAAATTGCCAACTTCCGTCAAGGTAAATTCCGCGACACGAAATTGGCTAAACAGCAAGCGGCTAAGTTGGAAAACATGTTTGATCAAATGGGTGAAGGCGTTGCGCAAACCTTAGGTTTAATCATTAAATCCGACGTACAAGGTTCTTACGAAGCGCTGTCTACTAGCTTGCAAAAACTCTCTACATCAGAAGTTAAGGTTAACGTTATCCACACCGGTGTGGGTGCGATCAGCGAATCCGACGTCAACTTGGCGGCGGCATCCAAAGGCGTATTGATAGGCTTCAACGTGCGTGCCGATTCAGGCGCGCGCAAACTCATCGAAACCTTGGGTGTGGACGTGCGTTACTACAACATTATTTACGAAGCCGTGGATGAAATTAAAGCGGCTTTAGGTGGCATGTTGGCCCCAGAGCAGAAAGAAAGCATGATAGGTACCGTGGAAATTCGTGAAGTATTCCGTATTTCTAAAGTGGGTGCGATTGCTGGTTGTTATGTACAAGACGGTATGATTAAACGCAATTCACACGTGCGTGTATTGCGCAATAACGTCATCATCCATAGCGGTGAATTGGACTCCTTGAAACGCTTTAAAGACGACGTAAAAGAAGTGAAAAACAGCTTCGAATGCGGCTTGTCATTGAAAAACTTCAACGACATTGAAGTGGGCGACATCTTGGAAGTCTACGAAATCGTTGAAGTGGCACGTACTTTATAATGGCCAAAGAGTTTTCTAGAAGTCACCGCGTTGCCGAGCAAATGCAACGCGAGTTGGCCGATCTGTTGCAGTTTGAAGTGAAAGACCCGCGCGTGTCCATGGTGACGATTACCGCTGTAGAAGTAACCGGTGACATGGCGCACGGCAAAATATTTTACAGTGCCAGCAAGCCCAGCGATTCCTTGCAACAAGGCTTAGAAAAATCAGCCGGTTTCCTGCGCACGCAGTTGGCAAAACGCATGTTGTTGCGTACCGTGCCGCAACTGCATTTTGTTTACGATGCATCGATAGACAACGGCATGATGATGTCTAAATTGATAGACCAAGCCTTGGCAACCGGTTCAGATCCTAGCTAATTCCCCTCACAAAGCAACGCCCTTGCAGTTTAGACGAGCTAAAAAAAACATCAGTGGTGTGCTGCTATTGGATAAGCCATTAGGCTATTCATCCAATCAAGCGTTGCAACAAGTCAAACACCTATTGCAGGCTGCCAAAGCCGGCCATACCGGCACACTGGATCCCTTGGCGACCGGCTTGTTGCCCTTGTGTTTTGGCGAGGCTACAAAGTTTGCCCACTATTTAACCGAAGCCGACAAAGTCTATGAGGCCACCTTAAAGTTGGGTATCACGACCGACACCGGTGACGCCGAAGGCCGCGTTGTATCCGAGCAAGCGGTGGCAGTCAGCGCAGAACAATTTAGCGCCGTTTGCCTGCAGTTTCTAGGCGAAATTAGCCAAGTGCCCCCCATGTATTCAGCCTTAAAACACCAAGGCAAAGCCCTCTACGAGTACGCCAGAGCAGGCGTTGAAATCGCCCGTATCGCCCGTGCCGTGACCATACACAGCATAGCCGTATTGGATTTTGCTGGCGATGTGGCCAACATCAGAGTGAAGTGCAGCAAAGGCACTTATATCCGCACTTTGGCTGAAGACATAGGCGCCAAGCTAGGTTGCGGTGCTCATTTAATCGGTTTACGCCGCACTGCCACGGCCAATTACCAGATAGAACAAGGCATCAGTCTGGACGAATTTGTCGCCCTGTCGGCCGAGCAACAGTTAGCCAAATTGCTGCCGTCAGACAGTGCTGTGGCCTATTTGCCGGCCATAGAATTGGATGCGGACAGCGCATTTTATTTAAGCCAAGGTCAGGCCGTTTGGCAAAGTGGCTTGATTCCAGAAGGGTTGATCCGTTTATACAATCCGCAAAAGTTATTTCTCGGCTTGGGTGAGCGTCAGCCCGATGGCAAGGTAGGCCCAAAACGCTTAATCGTGCAGCCGCTTTAGCCATCAAAAAAGCATAAAAAGATTGATAAATCATCTGTTTATGCCTATAATGCGCGACTCATGCAAATGAATGCATAGGCGGTTTAGCCAATAGGCTGCCTTTACATTGACGCAAAACATCTAAATATTAGGATAAAGTTATGGCAACCACTGCAGCAGAACGCGCTAAGATCGTTAGTGAATTTCAACAAGCTAAGAATGATACCGGTAGTCCAGAAGTGCAAGTTGCGCTTTTAACCAGCCGCATTACTTACTTAACTGAGCATTTCAAATCCAATAAAAAAGACCACCACTCACGTCGTGGCTTATTGGCTTTGGTAAGTCAGCGCCGTAAATTGTTGGATTACTTAAAACGTGAAAGCGCAGAACGTTATCAAACATTGATAGCCCGTTTAGGCATTCGTAAGTAATTGCGACCTACCCATTATTCGCAAAACATTACGCATCATTGCATTTTGTTTTGCCTATAAAACAATAAGCCGATAGCGCTGCATGAGCAGCACTTCGGCTTTTTTGTTATGCCATTGTTAAAATGGTTTTAAAGATTTTCCCTCAAATTTGTATTGAGATAAATCGATATTGTGCGTTCGTTATTGGGTTGTGAATAACGAATATTAAAAAGAGAAAAGGATAAAAAATGTTTAATAAAGTAACGAAAAGCATACAGTACGGTGCGCACACGCTCACCTTAGAAACAGGTGAAATTTCACGTCAAGCCGATGCCGCAGTGATGGTTAGTTATGGCGATACCGTGGTATTGGTGGCTGTCACCAGTAAAAGCGAAGTAAAACCAGGCCAAGATTTTTTCCCATTGACCGTGGATTACATGGAAAAAACCTATGCAGCCGGTAAAATCCCGGGTGGTTTTTTCAAACGCGAAGGCCGTCCTTCAGAAAAAGAAACCTTAACCAGCCGTTTAATTGACCGTCCATTGCGTCCATTATTCCCAGAAGCGTTTTACAACGAAGTGCAAGTGGTGGCGACCGTGTTGTCATCCGATCCAGAAATCGATGCAGACATTCCAGCCATTATTGGTGCCTCAGCGGCCATGGCCATTTCTGGCATTCCATTTTTTGGTCCATTAGGTGCAGCGCGCGTGGGTTACATCAACGACGCTTACGTGCTAAACCCAAGTAAAACAGAATTAGAAACTTCGCAAATGGATTTAGTCGTGGCTGCAACTGAAACTGCCGTGATGATGGTGGAATCCGAAGCCAAAGAATTATCAGAAGAAGTCATGCTAGGTGCAGTGGTTTACGGCCACGAACAAATGCAAGCCGTGATCAGCATGATCAACGAGCTAACAGCCGAAGCCGGTAAAGACGCATGGGATTGGGTTGCCCCAGAACCAGACACCGCTTTAATTGCAAAAGTGACTAAATTGGCTGCCGACGACATCAACGCCGCCTTCCAAATTAAAGCCAAAGGCGCGCGTTCTGCTAAGTTGAGTGAAATCACCAGCCGTGTATTAGCCGAATTGGTCACCGAAGAAACGTCTACTACTGAAGCCAACAAAATTAAAACAGAGTTGTTTAATTTAGAAGCCAAAACCGTGCGTAGCCAAATCTTAAACGGTGAGCCACGTATTGATGGCCGTGATACTCGTACTGTCCGTCCTATCAGCATCCGTACTGGCGTATTGCCACGCACCCATGGTTCAGCCTTGTTTACCCGTGGTGAGACGCAAGCATTGGTTGTCGCTACTTTAGGTACTGGCCGCGATGAGCAAGTGATCGATGCCTTGCAAGGTGAGTTTAAAGACCACTTTATGTTGCATTACAACATGCCTCCGTATGCCACAGGTGAAACAGGCCGCGTGGGCACACCAAAACGCCGTGAAATTGGTCACGGTCGTTTAGCCAAACGTGCTTTGATTGCCGCCTTGCCTAACAAAGAAGACTTTGATTACAGCATGCGCGTGGTATCAGAAATCACCGAATCCAACGGTTCTAGCTCCATGGCTTCAGTTTGTGGCGGTTGCTTAGCCTTGATCGATGCCGGCGTGCCGATGAAAAATCACGTGGCCGGTATTGCCATGGGTTTGATTAAAGAAGGCAATCGCGTAGCGGTATTGACCGACATCTTAGGTGATGAAGATCACCTAGGTGACATGGACTTTAAAGTAGCGGGTACCGAAGACGGCATCACTGCTTTGCAAATGGACATTAAAATCACCGGCATTACGGCGCAAATTATGCAAGTGGCTTTAGCCCAAGCAAAAGAAGGCCGTACGCACATTTTAGGCATCATGAAAACAGCCATGAGCAATGCCAACACTGAAATGTCGGCATTTGCGCCTCGCATCATTACCATGAAAATCAACCCGGAAAAAATCCGCGACGTGATTGGTAAAGGCGGCGCAGTGATCCGTGCCTTAACCGAAGAAACCGGCACCACCATCGATATCGATGACACCGGTACAGTGAAAATCGCTTGCACTAGCTCCGAGCAAGGTGCGGAAGCGCAACGCCGTATTGCGGAGATTACCGCGGAAGTGGAAATCGGCAATGTGTACGAAGGTACCGTGCTTAAATTGTTGGATTTCGGTGCCATCGTTTCATTGATTCCAGGCAAAGACGGTTTGTTGCACATTTCACAAATCGCGCATCAACGCGTGAATGCCGTGAGCGACTTCCTAAAAGAAGGCGACGTGGTTAAAGTGAAAGTGGTGGAAGCCGATGAAAAAGGCCGCGTGCGTCTAAGCATGAAAGCCTTGATTGATCCACCTGCAGGCGAAACACAAGAGTAATACGCAGCAACTTGCGCAAACACGCAATAAAAAAGGCACCCTAGGGTGCCTTTTTTATTATTAAGCGTGGCTTATTTTTTCAAGTTATCTAAGCTGCAAGCCGTGACGGGATTTAAATGCAGCATCAACAAACCACCGGCGATGGCTAAGTATTGCAATAACGGTAAGTGCAATAGCACCGCGATGATCACGGCATAGATGGCCATGCTTAAGGCGGCCACTTTGGTTTTATAGCCCAATAGCAAGGCTAGGCCACCGACTAACTGCACCAAAATAATTAAGGGAGCAAAGATGCTGGCTAAGCCTAAGCTGCCAAGGCCTGCTTGGTATTGCAGGTAGCCATCTGGATTACTAAAGAAGCTCAAGATCAACATGGCGATTTGCAGTAAAAAAACTTGTGCCAGTAAAATGCGGCCTAGCGCGCTGAAATAACATTGCATGGAATAACCTTTTTCAAAAATTAACAAAAAATAGCAGCCTGCATAATGCACCGAAGCCGTTAAATTCGCAAGTCCAAGGCAAGTTTGGGGCATCTAGCGGCGCCAGCTAAATTGCTTAATGGCGGCCTATTCTATAAAATCGCGTTGTTAACAATTTGCTAATTAACCAACTCTATTCAAGGATGACACATGTCAAAAATTATTTTTAAAGCCGGCGAAGCCACTATCTACACAGAAGGCAAAGACACCGGTGCAGCCATGCCGGAAATTTTAATTGGTAGCGTGGACGGCCCAGTGGGCGCCGCTTTTGCCAACATGATGGCGCAAAGTAAAGGCCATACCGCCATGTTTGCCGTGCGTGATTTGAACCAATTGGTGCGCCCAGCTTGTATGATGGCGCCAAAAGTGACGCTTAAAGACAGCGCCAACATTGAATTGTTTGGTGGTTTGGTGCAAGCTGCGACCGCCGATGCGATTTTAGATTGCGTTATTGAAGGCATCATCCCTAAAGATCAGGTGAACGATTTGTGCATCATCAGCTTGGTGTGGATAGACCCACGTGCCGCCAAAGACGAAAACCTAGACAAAGCCGATATGTATAAAAACAACTACGAGGCCACCAAATTGGCCATCAAACGCGCCTTGAATGACGAGCCATCCATAGACGAATTGATCGCCAACCGTCATAAAATTAAGCACTGCATGTGGGAAGAAAGCTGGGGCGATATTTAATACGCTAAACCTGCTTGAAAAGATTCAACAATAAAAATCGGCTTAGGCCGATTTTTTTGTTTGTACTTTGGCTAACAGCAACTGCAGTATTTTTCTCGCCGGCGTGGGAATGCCGGCCGCGTTCGCTTCCTCCAAGCTAAGCCAACTGTATTGCGGCTCGCTCACTTGGCTGGGAACTTGCGCTATGTGCATGGGCTGAACGTGTATGCTCAGCTTGTAATGACTAAAGGCATGGCTAATGGTGGCTAAGGGTGCTAGGCTGCTTGCGCTCAAGCCAAAGCGGGTTTGCACCAAGGTCTCTAAGTCATCTGCGGCATCGGTCTCGGGAAAGCTCCACAAGCCACCCCAAATGCCGCTAGACGGGCGCTTTTCTAGCATGATCAGCTCGCCATGGCGTAACACCAGCATGGTGGTTTGTTTTTGCGGTATGGTTTTTTTAGGTTTAGGCGTGGGCAGACTGTACACGCAGTTTGCTTGCAAGGCCGCGCAACTGGCTTGCATGGGGCAAGCAGTGCATTTGGGTTGGCTGCGGGTGCAGACCGTGGCACCCAAGTCCATTAAGCCTTGGGTATAGGCCACCATGCCTTGTTGCGGCAACAGGGATTCGGCTAACTGCCATAACTGTTGCTCGACTTTTTTTGAGCCGGTCCAACCCGACACCATGAAATGCCTAGCCAGCACGCGTTTTACATTGCCGTCCAAGATGGTTTGCACTTGGCCAAAGGCAAACGAGGCAATGGCCGCCGCCGTGGAGCGGCCTATGCCAGGCAAGCTTTGCATGACGGTAAAATCATCGGGAAACACACCGGCGTAGTCAGTGGCAATGCGCTGCGCGGTTTTGTGTAGATTGCGGGCGCGAGAGTAATAGCCCAAGCCGCTCCAATATTGCAAGACCTCGTCCTGGCTGGCTTGAGCCAAGCTTGCTAGGGTAGGAAAACGCTGCATGAACTTTTGGTAATAGCCTATCACCGTGCTCACTTGCGACTGCTGCAGCATGATTTCTGACACATAGATGGCGTAGGCATCGGTGGTGTTTTGCCAAGGCAAATCGTGTCGGCCGTGTTGCTTTTGCCAGGCAATCAGGCGGTGAGCAAAGTCCGACATTAGGGTGGCCCTTGCAGGCTAATGTGCACGTTTTTGGCCAGCGTGTCGTTCAGACCTAACTGGCCGATGCGGATGTCGCCACTGGCCTGGTGGTGTTTGAGGTCGGCTAACTCCCAATGCGGTTTGGCCGAATGGACTTTATTTGCCGGTGTATTTTTTTCTGCAGTTTGGTAACGATTAAGATCCAATTTATCGATGGCTAAATTGACTTTGTATGCCGGCGAAGCTTGCAAGGTCATGGCCACCTCGCCACGAATTTTGCTGTCGTCCAGTTTCAACATTAAGCCTTTAGCCTGTAATTTTTTGCCATCACTGAGCAAATGCGCTTGCAGGGTGTGCAATTGGTAAGGCGCATAATTTATATTTTCCAGCTTAAGTTGGCCGTCTAATTGCAGCTTGTTTAAGGCCGACAAATCGATAGGGCTAGCCTCGCTCCTGGCCGTTTTATTTGGACGGGCTAGGTAAGCGTAGGCATCCCAATTTTGCGCGGCCAAATTAAATTTAATGTTAGGCCCAGCCGTCTGACTGAGCTGGATGTCGCCGTCTAACAGGCCAGGACCGCTGGCAAAATGAAAGCGACTTTGTCCGGTCTTGTGTTTAAAGTCGGCTTTAGCGGTGAGCTCAAAATCGGCTTTTAAGCCGGCGGATAGTCGTGATTGATCCTGCCAATTCATGCGGCCGTTTAGCTGGCTTATGCCCACAGTAGCGGTCGACCATTGCGCCTTGATGGGCGTGGAAAATTGGCTGGTTAGTAAGCGCTTACCGTTAGCGTAAGTAATGTCAGCATTGGTTTTAGCGATATTCAATTCTAAAGCATTGGCCTGTATACCGTTGAACTGCCAGCGCATTTTTAAGTCCTGCGGTGGGCTATTAAGGTCTACATTTGCTTGCATCATGGGGGCAACCATAACCCCTTTACTGGCGCTCATTTTATTGGCGTGCAGTGTTGCATTTAGCTTAGCCATTGCCAATTCACCCTGTGTGGACAGGCGTAAATTTTCTGCTAAAAAAACACGCTCCTTGCTCTGGTATAACAGCCGTGCTTGCAGGTTTACCTTGGTTTTTAATTTCGCTGCTAGGGCCTCAAGCAAAAAATCGGCCGTCATATCGAGCGCTTGATCTTGCATGATGCGGCCGGTTTTAATGGACAGATTGCTTAGCTGGATTCGACTATTGCTGGCTTCATTGATGTAATCCAGTCGACTGTTTTTAACGATCAAGCCATCGATGTCGTATGAAAAAGTGGCGTTCGAATCGCCATCAAACAAATCGGCAAAATTGTTGCTGCCGTCGGCGTGTTGAATCAGCATTGCCTGCACGCCATCCAAATACACCGTGCCCACCAGCAATTTTTTTTGCAACAGCGGCAAGATGGCTAGCGATACTTTTGCCCTGGCCACCGAGGCAAAGGGTTTTTGGCTGCCCTGTTCCGACAAACTGACGCGTCCTAAATCGATGCCTAACGTCGGCCAAAATGCCATGCTGATGTCGCCGTCTAGCGTCAGCGTGCGACCGGTTTTTTCTTGCACCACATGGATGATGGTTTGCTTGTAGTCATTCGGATTAAAACACAGCAGTAAGGTCAGCCAGGCAACTAGCAACAGGCTGAGCAGGCCAGCAAGAGCCAATGCGAGGGGGGTGAAAAATCGTTTCATGGTAACGGCCTCTAGCTGGCTTGAAGGACCAAAGCTAACCCTTAAAGGAAATACAGCAAAACCAGTATGCCAAAGACGATGCGATACCAAGCAAACGCCTTGAAATCGTGGCTGGCAACAAAACGCAATAAAAAGCGGATGGCAATTAAGGCAGCTAAAAAGGCCGTGATAAAACCGACGGCAAACAGGCCGGCATCGTTCATCGACAAAATGTCGCGGCTTTTGTAGACATCCAAAATGGTGGCAGCAAACATAATGGGGATGGCCAAGAAAAAGGAAAATTCGGTGGCGGTTTTTCTATCCAAGCCGAATAGCATGCCGCCTAATATGGTGGCGCCGGCGCGGGATACCCCAGGAAACAAGGCCAGCGATTGCGCCAAACCAATTTGCACGGCTTGCTTGGGGCCGATTTTATCTATGTGCACGGTGCTGGCTGTGAGGGCCAAGCGTTCTATCCATAATATGGCAAAGCCGCCGACGATTAAGGCCACGGCCACGGTGATGGGAGAAAACAAATACTGTTTGATGGTGCTGTGTAAGGCCAAGCCTAAGATGGCCGCGGGCAAAAAAGCCAAAAATAAATTCAAGACAAATTGCTGCGCTTGACTTTCGCTGCCCAAGTGCAAGGCGGTATCGATTAGCTTGCGACGGTATTCCCAACACACGGCCAAGATGGCTGCCAGTTGGATAACGATTTCAAAGACTTTGCCTTTGTCGTCGTTAAAGTGCAGGTAGTCGCCAACGATGATCAAGTGGCCGGTGCTGCTGATGGGAAGGAATTCGGTGGCGCCTTCTACCACCCCCAATATAAAAGCCTTAACTAATAACAGGATGTCCATGCTGAATCAGGTCTTTTCGTAATTGTTAAGGGTGCTTAAAAGCGTTCGTCGTGGCGTAAATAGCGCCATTGCCCGGGCGGCAATTTACCTAAATTAACGCTGCCTATGCGCACGCGTTTTAGACCCACCACATGCAAACCGACCATCTCGCACATGCGACGAATTTGCCGTTTTTTGCCTTCGCGTAAGACAAAGCGCAATTGGTCTTCATTCTGCCAACTGACTTTGGCCGGTTTAAGTTTTTCGCCGTCTAGGCTCAAACCAAAGTTAAGGCGTTGCATGTCGGCATCGCTTAATTCGCCTTCTACACGCACCAAGTATTCTTTCTCTACCGTGGAATCTTCACCGATTAAATGGCGTGCCACGCGGCCGTCCTGAGTGAGCACTAACATACCGGTAGAGTCAATATCCAAGCGACCTGCTGGCGCAAGACCAGTTAGGAATCGGCGTTGAAATTCTTTGCGGTGTTGCGGGTTGAGATTGGGGTCATCCAGCCATTCGTTGTCCGGGTGCACCAAGACGATGGCCGGCTCGTAATCGTCTTCTGCTTGGCCGCTGACGTAGCCGACCGGCTTATGCAAAATAATGGTGACCGATTCGCTTTGCACTTCGTGCGCGTAACTGCTGATAATAATTTCGGCATCGGGATGGATGCGCGTGCCTAGCGTGTCGATGATTTCGCCGTCCACCATGACCCAACTGTTGGCTATCCATTCATCGGCTTCGCGGCGTGAACAAATGCCACGCTCGGCCATGACTTTAGATAAACGCGGTAAGTCGGTGCTGATGGCGGTGGATTTATAAGCGGCTTTGGCGGCGGCCCCGTATTGGGGTGTGGCCAAGCTGTCGTAACCATCGCGCACCTTGCCGCCGCGGCGGGGGGCTTGGCGGTATTGCGGTTCATTTTTATCCGGGCGCGGTGCGGTGCGGGTATCTACCCCGGCCGGTTTCGCTGGCTTGGCCGTGACGGGAGCAGCCTCACTGTAGGGGCTGCCGTGGGCTTTGCCATCAAAACGGTGGTTGCGCTGCGTTTGTTTTTCTGCGGCAATCGCTGCAGGCTGTTCTGGGCGTGGGGCGCTGACTTGAGTCGCCGACACGGAGCGATCGCGCGTTACATTGGCACCGCGCCGTAACGGCGCTTTGCTGGCTTTGGGCTGACTGTCGTCGGTTTTTTTATGGAGTTTTAAGGTAGTCAAAATAATCTGCTGTGGTTGATTTTTATGCAGACTATTTTAACAAAATAAAGCAATAGATTTGGATTTATTAAGGCACGGGTCGTGGCTAATTAATCCCGATCGGGTTTATTGCATGCAGGTGGACTAAACGCTTCAGTTCCGGTAAACAAGAACCGCATTCTGTCCCGCATTTCAGTTTGTTTTGTAAGGTGATTAAATCTGCGCCTAATTGCACGGTGTCAATAATGTCATTCTCCGCAACGTCCAAACAATTGCATACAATTTTTCCTCGACCGCGGTTTCCTGCAGGTGCGGCACTCAAGGGGGCCAATGCCCAACGGCGCAGCTCGGTGGTGAATTCCCCTGAGGACATGACATCCTTCAACCATTCTGCAGCCAATGTTTCGCCTACCAAGCGCACTCCCGTGACTTCTTGCTTAGCGCTATGGGCGTTGTTCTCTACTAGAATTCTTTTACTCACACCACGTTTGGCATCGTGGTAATTAAGTAATGGCATGTCGCTCGTCATGCCAAGTATCACGTCTAGTTCAGCTATCAATGCAGGGTCAGGCGCTTCAATATTGGCTGCCTTAAGTATAAGCATGCCCGCATGATGATCGTTTCCTCGGCCAAACAAGCCGCAACTGGCATATTCAAAGCTGGGGAGTAAGCCGCGTACTTTTTGCAATAGGGTTAAATCTTTAATCGTTCGCATGACTGTCATACGCCACGGCAGATCCAATTTTTCAAGTTTAATGGCGGTGTGCTTCAGTTCGGGTTGCTTAGATACCTTATCAAAAGACGCCGGCATTAGGGCATTCACACCCAAGCCGTGCATAAACTGACTGCCCCAGTGCATGGCAATAAACGTTTGTGAAGGAGGCACTTCATCGGACGATTTTGCGGCCAAGACTAAGCTGCCGCGGCGGTTGCTGACTTTGACAATGTCGCCATTTTTAATCAGGCGGCGCGTCATGTCGTCAGGGTTGATGTAAATAACCGGCTCATCTGCGTGGTTGAACAATTGCGCCACTGTCCCGGTGCGACTCATGCCGTGCCATTGGTCGCGCAAACGACCTGTTAGCAAATGCATTGGGTGGCGTGCATCCGTTTTATCGGCCGTGGCCTTATAGTGGGCGTTGACAAAATGGGCTCTTCCATCAGGCTGGGCGAACACCCCGTCTGTATAAAGTCGGGCTTGACCAGCAGTGTCGCTTGCTAGAAACGGCCATTGTTGTGGGCCCAGTTCCTTAAGGAGGGCATAACTTAATCCGCTAATGTCCAGGTCACGGCCTCGCGTCGTTTCGCGATGCTCGTTGAAAATTTGTTCAGTGTTTGTATAGGGAAATAAGCCGGCATCTTTGCCTAATCTTTTCGCTAAGCGTTGGGCAAATTCCACCATAATTTGCCAGTCATGCCGGGCTTCGCCTGGCGGAGGTAGGGCAGGGTTTACCCGCGTAATGCGTCGTTCGGAATTGGTGACCGTGCCTTCTTTTTCACCCCAACTGCTGGCCGGTAGCAACACATCTGCATAGTGATTTGTGTCGGTGTGATTGTATGCATCTTGCACGACAACAAGTTCGGCAGTATTTAAGGCGGCAATGACGTTATTTAGGTCTGGCATAGAATGCGCTGGATTGGTACAGGCAATCCAAATGGCTTTGATGCTGCCTTCTTTAACGGCATCAAACATTTCAATGGCGGTTTTGCCAACGGCTTCTGGCACACTGGCTACGCCCCAAAGCTTAGCCACTTCATCGCGATGTTCTGCGTTGGCTAAATCGCGGTGACCCGATAATAAATTTGCCATGCCGCCAACTTCACGACCCCCCATGGCGTTGGGCTGGCCTGTTAAAGAAAAAGGACCGGCTCCTTTCTTACCTATTTGCCCGGTCGCCAAATGCAGATTGATGAGCGCGGCGTTTTTGTCGGTGCCGTGTATCGATTGATTTAAGCCCATGCAGTACATGGAAAGGCTGGGGCCTTTGCCAAACCATTTTGCGGCAGTAATGATGTCGGCTTCTTTTACGCCACAAATGTCAGCAACCATTTTTGGGGTGTATTCACGCACGGTATCTTTTAATGCCTCAAAGCCATGGGTATGCTCACGGATGTATTGCGTATCCAACAATCCCTCCCACAACATTACGTGCAGCATGCCATTAAATAAAGCAACGTCGGTGCCCGGCAGTATGGCTAAATGCAGGTCAGCCGCCTGGGCTGTGTCGGTTCGCCTGGGGTCCACTACAACAATTTTTAGATTTGGGTTATTCGCTTTAGCCTCTTCAATGCGTCGATAAATAATAGGGTGTGCGAACGCGGTATTGGACCCTGCGATAAATAAACATTCCGCGTGGTCAATGTCCTCGTAACAGGCTGGCGGGGCATCGGCACCTAAGGTTGCTTTGTATCCTGCCACGGCCGAGCTCATGCACAAGCGCGAATTGGTATCTACATTGTTTGTTCCTATTAAGCCTTTAGCGAGCTTGTTAAAGACATAATAATCTTCGGTTAGTAATTGGCCTGAAATATAAAAAGCCACGGCATTTGGTCCGTGCTGTTCTATGGTGCTGGCAAATTTTTCAACAACAAGGTCAAGCGCTTCTTCCCATGACGTGCGCTCTCTTGGTGCGTGTCTGTTTTTACGCAACTCAGGGTAGAGTAAGCGGTCATCGAGTTTGGCCGTCAGGTGTAAGGTCGCCCCTTTGCTGCACAGTCGTCCAAAATTGGCAGGGTGATCGGGGTCCCCTTTAACGGCAACAATCTTGTTGCTGTCCGTGGATATAATGACGCCGCAGCCAACACCGCAATAACAGCAGGTACTTTTAGTTTGTTTAATCAAGCGGATTTTTCTTTCAATTCTAGGTAGATGATGCCATCTTCAACTTTGGTCTTAAAGCATGCCGTTTCACCGACATCGGGTTCTTCGGCTTTTCCGTCCACCAAGCTAATTTTCCAGCTATGCATGGGGCAGGCAATTTTTTCACCGTACACGATACCCTCTGACAATGGCCCGCCCTTGTGCGGGCAACGGTTATTAATGGCGAAGACCCTGTCGTCTTCCAATCGAAATACGCCGATCTCCATGCTGTTTCCGTTTCGGTCTTGGGTGCGCACAACACGCGCACCTAGTCTTTGAATGCCCTCAAGCGAGCCTACTTTTACCCAATTACTCATGATTTTAACCTTTGAAAAACGCTCATGAAACAAGCAATAAATAAATCAATAAAAAATTCACAATGAAGGAGAAGATAGCGATCCATTGCCATTTTACTAGGCGAGCTCGTGCTATTAAGGGCGTGCGTGCTGGGGCTAGTAAGGGTTTTAATTCTCCGTGCTCAAGCGCTAACAACATTTCTTCGGCCGTTTCGAACCTTAACTTTTCATCGTGTGCAATGGCTTTAAGGATGATGTTTTCTAGCCAAAATGGAATGTCGGGGCGGTACCTGGTAGGCGGCACCGGCTGCGCAAATTTAGGGTGCTGGAATGGTTCAATCTCGCCATACGGGTATTTGCGTGTCAGTAAGTGATAAAGCGTCACCCCCGCTGCATAAACATCACTTTGTAAAGTGGCCGGCTTGCCATCGAACAGTTCTGGTGCCATGAAACTGGGCGTGCCTGGATTTTGCAAGGCGTCGTTATTGGGCGCGGCGCTAGTGACAGCAATGCCCAAGTCCAAGATACGTAGTCGCTGATCACTGGCCAAATGAATATTGGCCGGCTTAATGTCCCTATGCACAATGTTAAGTCTATGCAAAGCACCAAGGCCACGCATTAAATCTAAACCAATTTTTGCAGTACCGGCGACAGTAAAGTGATGCCCGCTATCTAAGCGTTGTTGCAGTGTTGCACCTTCGTGCCAACTCATGACAAAGTAAAGTTTGCTGCGGTTTTCAATGGACACAGGCAATACTTGCGGTAAATATTGCGAAACGACCCGCTTCGCTAACCATTCTTCATTCAATAAGCCATGGCAACTCTCAACATCATCGGTCAGCAACGGTTGCAACGTTTTAAGCACGAATAATTGCTTGGTTTTGATGTTGCGAACTTTGTACAGCAAGCTCGCGCGTGACTCGTGCAAAAGAGCCGTGACTTCAAAGTCATCAATTGTTTCACCAACCTCTAATTTTTTAGGCAAGCTTAAGTGTTTGCCGCCGGCCAGTAATTCCGTGAGGGTGTCCTCGCCAACCCGAGTAATTTTAATTGCAACGGCAGTGCTGTTGTCGGTGCTGCCTTTTTCTATGGCCGTGCTGGCGAGATGCTCACACATCCGTTGCGGGCTATCGTACAGTCCCAGCGTCTGTTGAATGTTCTTATCACCCAACGCATCCCAAACGCCATCGCTCATGAGCACAAATACATCGCCAATTTGCAGTTGACCTTCGCCGAAATCCACGGCCAAGTGTTGATCTAAACCCACGGCCCTTTTTAATACATGGCGCATGTCTGGCCTATCCCAGACATGGTCTGTGGTCAGTTGTTTGAGTACGCCGTCACGCAATAAGTAGATGCGAGTATCACCCACATGGGCCAAATAATAACGCTGCCCTCTAAGCACTAATAAAGACAAGGTGGTGGCCATGCCGGCCATGTCACGATTGGCATTGGCTTGAGCAATTAGCCAGCGATTTGCCGCCGACAACACCTTGTCCAACGAAGCCAGGGGTTCCCATGTGTCAGGCGTTGCATAATAATCCGAAGTCACCGAGCGTATGGTCATTTCAGACGCTTCGCCCCCGCCCGCATTGCCGCTAACGCCATCGGCCACCGCCACCATGGCCCCTTTAACACTCAACTGCTCTTGCACGGGCGTAACAATGCCTACGTAGTCTTCATTGCGAGGGCGAGGGCCAGTAAGGCTGGCTTGACCGATGGTGAATTGAAGTGACATTTTAAATTTTGGCCGAAGTGGCGGTGCCCCAAGTTGTGCGCCATCTGGTTTTAACGCCTGCCAAGCCTACCATTGCAAGCACAGCCAGCCCAGCGAAAATTAACAAACCAATTTGGTAGCTGCCGTAGGTTTGCTTAAAATAACCAAGGCTAGCGGCAAGATAAAAGCCGCCAACGCCACCAGCCATGCCAACCAAGCCAGTCATCACGCCAATTTCTTTGCGAAAGCGCTGAGGCACCAATTGAAATACTGCGCCGTTACCCATGCCTAATATGGCCATTACTGGCACGATGATGGCTAAGGCTAGTTGGTATGTCGCTTGGCCAAAACTCATGACAAATAACAATGCCGCCGCTAAACCGTACATGGCGAGTAAGGTGCGTATACCGCCAATTCGGTCTGCAATCATTCCGCCTATGGGTCTGACTAAGGAGCCGGCAAACACGCAGGCTGCCGTGCAGTAACCGGCATTCACTGCGCCCAAACTGTATAAGTCGTTAAAGTAAATTGTGAGTGATGAAGCTAAGCCAACAAACCCACCAAAAGTCACGCTGTAGAAAAACATAAACCACCAAGCGTCCTTGTCTTTTAAAATGGTCAAGTATTGACTGAGCGATTTTGCAGGCGGCGCATCTGGGCTGTCTTTTGCAAAAATAAGGTATACCGCTAGGGCAATCCCTAACGGGATTAAGGCTAAGCCGAACACATTATTCCAGCCATAGGCAACGGCTAAGCCAGGCGCAAACAGGGCAGCAAATACCGTCCCCGAATTCCCTGCACCGGCAATACCAAGGGCCGTGCCTTGATGCTCAGGCGGATACCAGCGAGAGGCTAATGGCAGGGCCACGGCAAAGGCAGCACCTGCAAACCCCAAACCCACGCCTAACAGCAAGGCCTGCTGAAAAGACGCAATGCCATGCAGCCATGCGGCAAGCAAGCTTAGGATAACAACAACTTGGCCAATTAAGCCGGCCATTTTCGGTTTGATTTGATCCACCAGCACACCCATAACAATACGCAATAATGCCCCCGCCAAAACTGGTGTGGCCACCATCAGCCCTTTTTGCGTGGCAGTCAGACTTAAATCCGTGGCCATTTGCACTGCTAGCGGCCCCAACAGCACCCATACCATAAAACTTAAATCAAAATATAAGAACGCTGAGAACAGCGTGGGTTTATGCCCGGCTTGCCAAAAACTACTTTTCATCGTTTGCTCCTTGGTTGTATTAACTGAAATTTCTTTAGATGCTAATGACTTCAAACTCTTTTTGTAGCGCAGGTTTCTGCACACGCTCGGCCCAAGGGTCAACGGCCCCTTGCAAGGCGTAGAGCAAGCGCTCGTAAGCGGCTTTACGGCCTTCGGCATCTTCCAGCACGCGTTGCTTCACGTATTCCAAACCAACCCGTTCTATCCAATGCACGGTGCGGTCTAAGTAACGGGCTTCTTCTCGGTATATTTGTATAAATGCACCTGAATACTCCAGTACCTCGTCGTGTGTTTTGACCTTGCACAAGAATTGTGCAACTTCTGTTTTAATGCCGCCGTTCCCGCCTACGTATATCTCCCAACCGGAATCCACGCCTATGATGCCAACGTCTTTAATGCCCGATTCGGCACAGTTTCGTGGGCAGCCGGATACGGCAAATTTCACTTTATGCGGCGCCCACATGTGGTCAAATGCCTTTTCAATATCGATGCCCATTTGCGTGGAGTTTTGCGTACCAAATCGACAAAACTCCGAACCCACGCAGGTTTTTACCGTTCGAATGCCCTTGGCGTAGGCGTACCCCGAAGGCATGTCTAAGTCTTTCCACATGCCCACCAAATCTTCTTTCTTAACCCCTAACAAGTCGATGCGCTGGCCACCGGTAACCTTCACCATGGGCACGGCATATTTGTCAGCCACATCGGCTATTTTTCGCAGTTGGCTGGGGCTAGTGACGCCACCGTACATACGAGGAATGACGGAATAGGTGCCGTCTTTTTGGATGTTGGCGTGCACACGCTCGTTAATGAAGCGTGATTGCGGATCATCCACGGCCTCATGCGGCCAGGTGGAAAGTAAATAGTAATTAAGGGCAGGTCGGCAGCTGGCGCAACCGTTAGGAGTGCGCCAAGCCATGCCTTTCATGGCATCCGGGATGTTGAGGTATTTATGCTGACGAATTTCCGCGCGCACTTCTTCATGATTTTTATCCGAGCAACCGCATATTGCTTTGCTGGTCGATGGCGGCGCATAACCCCCGCCCAATGTCGAGGCCAATATCTGCTCAACCAGACCCACGCACGATCCGCAACTTGATCCGGCCTTGGTTTGTTTTTTAACGTCGTCTATGGTGAACAAGCCTTGGTCTTGAATGGCTTTCACAATGGTGCCTTTACACACGCCATTGCAACCGCACACTTCCATTTCATTGGTCATGGCAGCGGCTTTGTCTTGCCCTTGATGACCGGTGTTACCCAAGGAATCCTGACCAAACATCAGGTGATCACGAATCTCATGGATGGCTTTACCGTCCCTAAGCATTTGAAAATACCACGAACCGTCCGTGGTATCCCCATAAAGCACGCTACCAATGATTTTGTCATTTTTTATAACGAGCTTTTTGTAAACCCCGCCAACGGCATCGTGCAAAACAATTTCCTCGGTGTTCTCGCCACCGGAGAAGTCGCCGGCACTGAATAAATCAATGCCAGTGACTTTTAATTTAGTGGAGGTGACGGAACCTTTATATAAGCCAATGCCAAAATTCCCCAAATGGGTGGCACACACTTTAGCCATTTCGAACAGGGGTGCGACTAAACCATAGGAAATGCCACGGTGAGCCACGCACTCACCCACGGCATAGATTCTTGGGTCAAAGGTCTGCATGGTGTCGTTCACCACTATGCCTTTGTCGCAATGGATGCCGGCAGATTCTGCCAGTGAAAAATTTGGCCGTATGCCCACCGCCATTACCACCAAATCGGCAGGAATTTCTGAGCCATCAGTGAACATGACAGACTTAACCCGACCTAGCTCATCGCCGTGCAGTGTTTGGGTATTTTTGTTAAGTAGAAATTTAAGCCCCTTGTCTTCTAGATTTTTTTGCAGCATCGTGCCCGCTGTTTTATCCAGTTGTTTTTCAAGTAACCAGGCATTTTTATGCACAACGGTCACGTCCATGCCCTGAATGCGTAAGCCGTTTGCTGCCTCTAAGCCAAGTAAACCACCACCAATAACGACCGCGTGCCTATGCACTTTTGCGGCAGCGATCATTTCATTGGTGTCTTTAATGTCGCGATAGCCAATGACGCCTGCAAGCTCCTTGCCCGGGATAGGGGGCATAAAAGGTTTGGAGCCCGTGGCAATCAGCAGTCTGTCGTAGTCGGCGCTGGTCCCATCTTCCGCATAAACCGTTCTGTTTTTACGATCAATTTTATGAACGCGCGCGTTGGTATGTAACTGGATGTGGTGCTCTGCGTACCATGCCCGAGTGTTTAAAATAATGTCATCGATGGTTTGCTCGTTGGCTAGCACCGGTGAGAGCATAATGCGGTTGTAATTGGGGTAAGGCTCGTCACCAAACACGGTTATGTCATAAATGTCCGGCGCTATTTTTAATAACTCCTCTACTGTCCTCATTCCCGCCATACCATTGCCCACCACCACTAATTTCATTTTTTGCACGTGCTTCTCCTCAAACTAGGCGGCTATTTCTAGAGCAGCCAATAAACTTTCACTACGAGCCAACCGAACAACTTCACCGATAACAATGATTGCTGGGCTAGCTAAATTTTCTTGGTTTACTGCCATAGGCAGCATACTTAGTGGCGCTTTTACATGCTTCTGCGTTTCCAAGGTCCCATGCTGAATCGCTATGCTAGGCATCGCACGATCCATACCCGCGGCCAGTAAATTCCGTACTATGTCCGGCAGATGCTTAATGCCCATGTATACGACCAAGGTGGTTTGACTGGCTACCAGGGCTTGCCAATTAGGCTGTTCGTTATCTTGCGTATGCCCCGTTAAAAAAGTAACGCCATGGGTAAATGCTCTATGCGTAACGGGGATGCCTAAGCTTGCCGGCACCGCTATACCACTGGTGATGCCTGAGATGACTTGGTAATTGATGCCAGCCGTTTGCAAGGCCAGCATCTCTTCACCGCCGCGCCCAAATAAAAAAGGATCGCCGCCTTTTAAGCGCACCACCGTTTGCCCAAGCTCCGCTAATGAAATCATCATGCGATTGATAAAATGCTGCGGCGTGGACTTGCAACCGCCTCGTTTGCCAACGTAGACCACTCTGGCTTGGGGGCAATGCGTTAATAAGTCCGGATTCACCAGATCATCCACCAACACCACATCGGCACCTTGCAAAGCACGAACGGCTTTTAAGGTAATGAGTTCTGGATCACCGGGACCTGCTCCGACAATAAATACTGTGCCTGTCATGACGTATACCAATCGTTGATTAAAAGAGATAACTTGAGGTTAACCAAAGCTTGTCGGTATTGCGGTACCGAGTCGCGGCAGATACGCCACCGTAATAATCACCTTCATTAAACGTGCCGTACTCCAGTTTTGCGCTGGTTTGTTTGTTGTAGGCATAGGCCATTGAAAAATCCCATTCCTTGCCATAGTGCTTTCCCGTACCGGCGCCCGTGCTAAAGTCTTGGTCGGCATTAAACCAGTGGTATTCTGTAAGAAAAGTGAAGTCCTGCCATTTTCCGCCTGCCGTGATGTAGCTGTCTTTAATGCCATGCACCGGCGTGCTGGCGGCAAACTTATCTACCCATCCTTGGAATAAATGGTTGGTGCCAAGCGGGGTCTGGAAAGCGTAGAGGGCATTATTCGTGCCCAGTAACTCTTGGTCAGCCCTAACATACCAACTGCCCTTGGCCACGCCTAAGCCCAACTTATAGTAATCGGCCTTGATATGGCTATCGCCACCAGCAATGTCTGCTTGCTGAGCGTATTCAGCGGTGTACAGCAACTGCCAATGCGCATCAATCGGGTGGCGACCATCGGCCCGAATGCCTAAGCTACGATTGGAAAGATTGACCAGGCTCGATGGGTTAGCTGAGCCAGTAACGGCAAACTTATCGTCGTTTGCGTCGTACCAATAACCGTAAGCGGTCAGATTCTCTGTTGGGCTTAAATGGTAGCTTGCGTGCAAAATGCCGGTATTTTCGTTCAGTTGCTGCGAAGTGCTTGCTTTGCGAAATTGCGTGTAATAACCCGCCTGGATATCCGTATTCGTTATACTTTTGTTCTCAACAGTAAGGCCAGTGAAGACTTGCATGACTTGACGAAATTCAACGTTACCAATGAAGCGCACGTTGTCCAATTTCAAGGACTGTTGGCCCAATCGTACTTGAGTGTCTGGAATAGCAGTCCAATCTAAGTAAAGTTGATTTACATTGTAGTAATTCGGATCTTGCACGACGGCATAACCTGCCTTACCAGCCGCGTTAATGTTCCATTTTTTATCATTGAAATCGCCGTTCAAGTCGGTTACACCAATCAACTGCGCCCCTAAACTAAAGTTATTAACCGCGGCGGTTTGCCAACCTATCAGGCTGCGTAAGGTAAAGGCATTGGCATTTTTTAAATTGTTGCTGCTGTCTTGATTCACATTTTCATAACGCAGTCTGAAACCAGTCATGGATTGCCCGTTTTTTATTGCATCCGTTAGGGTGTAAGTGCTGGTGTCGGCCTCATTAGCAAAACTCGCTAAACTGCTAAGCCCAAGCGCAATAAGTAAGCTCAGTTTTTTTAAACTCGGGTGTCTAGTCATGTTGAAAATCCATTAATTTATAAAATTGCGTTAAAGCTTAAAACTGTTCGCATAACCGACGGGGTTTTCCCCATCCCAGACACGCCCGTCCATCAACCGGCTTGAGCGCAGGCGGTTTTTTGGAACAGCAATCGCCAGTGCCTCGGCCGCTTCGGTATAGAGATCGATGCGATTTATTTTTTTCGCCAGGGCCAAGTAATCCGGGTCTGACTTTAATAAACCCCAGCGTTTGAACTGGGTCATGAACCACATGCCATCTGAGAGGTAGGGGAAGTTCACCGCCCCATCATTAAAGAATTTAATGGCGTGTTCGTCTTGCCACTGCTTGCCATTGCCGTTATCGTACATTCCAACGAACCGATCATGAATGACTTGCTTGGGCGCGTCGATTAAGTCGGGGCCTGCCAACAGGTCTGAGACTTGCTGGCGATGCGCTATGGCATCTAAATAACGGCAGGCATCTAATACGGCCATCACCATGGCCCGACATGTTTTTGGGTAAAGATCGGCAAATTCGGCAGTAACCCCTAATACCTTCTCAGGATGGTCCGGCCAGACGTCTTGACTGGTTGCAACCGTGAACCCAAGCTGGTCATACACGGCCCTGGCATTCCATGGCTCACCAGCACAGAAGCCGGCTATGTTCCCAGCGCTAAGGTTGGATACCATTTGTGGCGGTGGAACCACGGTCGTATTTATGTCTTGAAGTGGATGTATGTCATGGCTAGCCAGCCAGTAATAAAGCCACATGGCATGCGTACCGGTAGGAAAAGTTTGGGCAAAGGTAAGCCGGTCTTTTTGCTGCAGTAAATAAGCCTTTAATTGATCGCCAGAATGAACCCCGGCATCTTTTAATTGATTCGAGAGCGTTATTGCTTGGCCATTTTGATTGAGCGTCATTAATACCGACAGGTCTTTTTGTTGCCCGCCTAGGCCAAGTGCAACGCCATAGATCATTCCATACAATGCATGAGCCGCATGCAGGTCGCCGCTTATTAATTTGTCGCGAATGGCAGCCCAAGAGGGTTCTCTGGATAAATTAATCTTAAGGCCGTATTTTTTATCAAACCCCATCTTGGCAGCGACAACAATAGGCGCGCAATCCGTTAGCGGGATAAAGCCCATCGTGACTTCAGGTAGTTCTGGCATGGCTAAATTTTTAAACTCCATATGACTCATCTCGGCAGTAATCAAATTCAAAAAACAAAAAAAGGCGTCCTGCAACCGGTTAAAAAACCATTGCAAGGACGCCTTTGCCCTGTGGGTAATCGTTACCCAATACATTTAGAACTTAGCGTTACGAACTGCCTGTAACGCCACAATCAATACCTTGTGATTAAAGTGGCCTCGTTGCCGCTTCAATCACTTCCCTTGCTAACACTGCAATACGCTTACTTTGGCCCATCGCCATGCTGCGCAACATCGCGTAAGCATGATCTTCATCAAAATCGTGCGCTTTCATTAAAAGGCCTTTAGCCCTCTCAAGAAGCTTTCTTTCGGCTAACTTAAGTTTAGTTTGGTCTAGCTCATCTTTTAATAACTTAACTTCTTCGAACCTTACAATCGCTGCATTGATCACTGGCATTAAACTGTCCGATGCCAAGCTGCCTACCACGTAGGCCGACACGCCCACTTTAGTTGCCGCCCGCATTTTTTGTATGTCGCCATCGTGGGTAAACATGACGATAGGCTTAGGCACCGTCTCGTTCATGACACACAGGTTTTCTAAGGTGTCTCTACTGGGCGAGTCTGTATCTATAATGACTATGTCGGGTTGCATCTCACGCACTGCAACGTCCAAATTTTCAGTAGTGGATAAATGCGCAATAACGTTATAACCTGCATCGGCTAATGATTTTTTTAATGGTGCACATCGCACCAAATCGTCATCCACCAACATTACTAAGAGCATTACAAATCCAATAATTCATTGCTACAAACAGTTTAAGCAATTAGCATGCCAATTATTATTAATAATGAATAACGCATTGATTTTTATGGGCATATCGTCAATAAACAGCCTCTAATTTTCCAGCGGCAAGCCCTGGGCCGCGCACCATTGCAGTGCTCATGCATGATTAAATGAATTAAATTCACAGGGCGAGCTTGCTAAAACGGTGCAAAAAAGCCTTAGGTCGCTGGATGCGCTTTAGGCCAACAAAAAAGCCAGCATACGCTGGCTTTTTTGTTGGCCTGTCAGCCTAGATCTTTTGATAGACCTCGCTACCCTTTTTGACAAACTCGATGGATTTTTCTTGCATGCCTTTTTGCAAAGCTTCTTTTTCATCGATGCCCAATTTGTCCGCGTAATCGCGTACGTCTTGGGTGATTTTCATGGAACAGAAATGCGGGCCGCACATGGAGCAGAAATGGGCTTGTTTAGCGCCGTCTTGCGGCAGCGTTTCGTCGTGAAATTCCTTGGCTTTTTCCGGATCCAAGCCCAAATTAAATTGGTCGTCCCAACGGAATTCAAAACGCGCTTTGGATAAAGCGTTGTCGCGAATTTGTGCACCCGGGTGACCCTTAGCCAAATCGGCAGCGTGCGCGGCAATTTTGTAGGTGATGATGCCCACGCGCACGTCTTCTTTATCTGGCAAGCCCAAATGCTCTTTAGGGGTCACGTAACACAACATCGCACAGCCGTACCAGCCTATCATGGCGGCACCGATGCCCGAGGTGATGTGGTCGTAACCAGGCGCGATGTCCGTTGTTAATGGGCCTAAGGTGTAGAATGGAGCTTCGCCGCAATGCTCTAATTGCAGCTCCATGTTTTCTTTAATCAAGTGCATGGGCACGTGGCCTGGGCCTTCTATCATGCATTGCACGTCGTGTTTCCAAGCAATTTGCGTGAGCTCACCCAAGGTTTTAAGTTCGGCAAATTGCGCTTCGTCGTTGGCGTCGTAAATGGAGCCTGGGCGCAAGCCATCGCCTAAACTAAAGGCCACGTCGTATTGCTTCATGATCTCGCAGATGTCTTCGAAGTGCTCGTACAAAAAGCTTTCTTTGTGGTGGGCCAAGCACCATTTTGCCATGATGGAGCCGCCGCGTGACACGATACCGGTCATGCGTTTTGCGGTCATGGGGATGTAGGCCAAGCGCACGCCGGCATGGATGGTGAAGTAATCCACCCCTTGTTCGGCTTGCTCAATGAGCGTGTCGCGGAAAATTTCCCAAGTGAGGTCTTCGGCTTTGCCGTTAACTTTTTCTAAGGCTTGGTAGATAGGCACCGTGCCGATAGGCACCGGTGAGTTACGGATGATCCACTCGCGGGTTTCGTGTATGTTTTTGCCGGTGGACAAATCCATCACGGTATCGCCGCCCCAGCGGGTACCCCAGACCATTTTTTCCACTTCTTCGGAGATGGACGAACCCAAAGCCGAGTTGCCGATGTTGGCATTAATTTTTACCAAGAAGTTGCGGCCTATGATCATGGGCTCGATTTCTGGGTGGTTGATGTTAACCGGAATAATGGCGCGACCTAAGGCCACTTCACTGCGAACAAATTCAGGTGTAATGACTTTAGGGATGCTGGCACCAAAATCGTGGCCTTTATGTTGCGTTTGTAAAAGCTCGCTCATGTTTTCGCGGCGTTGATTTTCGCGTATGGCGATGTATTCCATTTCTGGTGTGATGATGCCTTTGCGCGCGTAATGCATTTGGCTGACGTTCATGCCTTTTTTCGCGCGGCGCGGCAGGCGCAATAAATTAAAGCGCATTTCGGCTAATTCAGGATCGGTCTTGCGTGCTTGACCAAAAGTAGAGCTCGGGCCATCCAGTTGCTCGGTATCGTTGCGCTCTTCTATCCATTTTGCGCGTAGCGCCGGCAAGCCACTGCGTATGTCGATGGGCACGCTTGGATCGGTGTAGGGGCCGCTGGTGTCGTAAACCATCACCGGGGGATTTTTTTCCGCACCAAAGCTAGACGGCGTATCGCTTAAGCTGATCTCGCGAAACGGCACCTGTATGTCCGGGCGTGAGCCTTGCACATAGACTTTGCGTGAATTGGCAAACGGCAGGGTGGTGGCCGGGTCAATTTCAGCCGTGCCGCTGTCGAATTTGGTGAGGTTTTTTTGTAGGTTTTTATCAGTAGCGTTCATGGTGCGTTCCTATAATGTAATCAACATAGAAAAGCCGCCTATGCACACCAGATAATGTTGCTGGCTTAGCATTGCATGCTTTCCTACGGCGGCATGACCCGCGTCAGGTTCAAAGGGTGTTTCTCACTAATTAAGGCCGCGTCACCGCAACCCCAACCAGACCCCTAGCAATAGACGAAAATTACGCTAAAACGGCAGTAAAAGCAAGTTTTATGCGTGACCGACGCGCCCGCCTAAAGGCCGGCAGTGGGGCGCGACTTTGCTATAATGGGCCACCATTAACCGCTGCTTAAGTTGGCAGCGATTTGCTTAGAGCTTACCCATTTGTTTAAATTAAACCGACCTAGCTTGGCCTGGCATTTTTGGCTGTGGCATCTGATAGTGCCCTTGCTGGCAGGCCTGCTGCTGGCTTTTGCCTACCCCTTGACCGGCTGGGACAGACTCTGGATAGCGCCATTTTTCGACGCGCAAACCCAGACTTTTCCATTAAGAAACCATGCCGGCTTAGAAGCGGTGCTGCACCAAGGCTTGAGAAACGTGATGATAATCGTGAGTCTGCTCGCTTTGGCCGGCGGCTTGGTCGGTTACGGGTTAAAGCGCTGGCCGCGCGCTTCCAATCAAGCCACTTTGCTTGCATTTGATTGGTTAAAAGCGCATCGCAGGTCTTTGTTGTGGGTGTTTGTCGGCATGCTCATCAGCACCACGGTGGTGTCGGTGTTAAAGCATTTTAGCCTGCACGACTGCCCGTGGAATTTACAAGAATACGGCGGCACCCAACCTTACATCGGGCTGTTTGGCAGCTTGCCGGCGGGGGCAGTCGCCGGCCATTGCTTCCCGGGCGGCCATGCCAGTGGCGGGTTTGCTTTGTTGGCCGTGTATTTTGCCTTTAGAGACAGCCAAGCTCGCTTAGCCAAGTGGGGCTGGATTTTGGCGCTGTTGTTTGGCAGCGTGATGGCTTATACGCAGATGGTGCGCGGCGCGCATTTTATGTCGCACAATTTATGGACCGCCTGGCTGGTGTGGATGCTCTTGCTGGCGCAATACCTTATTTGGCCGCCGCAGGCTGGCCTGCCAATTACCAGTTCTTCTGAGCGCAAAAAAGCCTGGTCGTTCTTGCGCTTTGTGGTCGTCAGTGCGCTGCTGATTTGGCTGGGTTTGCGGCTGATCTTGTGGTTGAGTTTGACGCTTAATTTGGGCCACAACCCCTTGTCCTGGACCGAGGCCTTAGGCATGTTGGCTTGGGGCGTTTGGTTTGATCTGAATGCCTTGTCTTACCTGCTCATACCGTTTTTATTGGCCACGCTGTTGTTGACCAAGCGGGCGCGTCAAGCAACATGGCTCACCTTCACCCGTCGCTTAATGGCCTGGGTGCTGCTATTTGGTTTGCTGTTTACGGCGGTGGCCGAGTGGGTTTTTTGGCAAGAATTCAGCACGCGCTTTAATTTCATCGCGGTGGACTATTTAATCTACACCAAAGAAGTCGTCGGCAATATACGCCAATCCTACCCCGTGCCACTAATCTTGCTGGGCATAGCGCTAGTGGCGGCCGGTTTGTTATGGCTAGCCAGTCAAACCAGCCGCTTTGCTAATCAGCCTCAGTCCACCAAGCAAAAAGGACGTTTGTTGCTGTGTGCGCTGGCTTTGCCTTGGCTTAGTTTCCAGTTGGCCAATGTGGATCAAATGGAGTTCAGTCGCAATGCCTATGCCAATGAATTGGCGGGTAACGGCTTGTTCAGTTTTGTCGCGGCCGCTAGGCGCAACGAATTGGATTACGATAAATTTTACAGGAAGCTGGACCCGGCCCAAGCCAAGGGCGTATTGCAAACCTTGCATGCCGATCGCCAGTCGCTTAGCGCCAGCAGTATGCTAGCCGCCAGCGCTAAGCAGGTCACCACCTCGCTTAAGCCATTTAGCCGACGCCCCAAGCAGGTGGTACTGATCTCGGTAGAAAGCCTGTCGGCCGAGTATTTAGGCGTGCACGGCAATCAAGGCAATCTCACTCCTTACTTGGATAAATTGGCGGCCGACAGCGTGGTGTTCGATCGTGCCTTTGCCACCGGCACGCGCACCGTGCGCGGCTTGGATGCCTTATCGATAGCCATCCCGCCTATCCCTGGGCAGGCCGTGGTGCACCGGCCCAATAGCGATCGTTTGGCCGGCATAGGCGAGCTGTTGCATGAGCGCGGTTTTGCCACGTACTTTATTTATGGTGGCTACGGTGTGTTTGATAACATGAACCACTACTTTGCCAGCAACCATTACCGCGTGGTCGACCGCACCGATTTTGATGAAAAAACCGTGCAGTCGGAAAACGTTTGGGGGGTGGACGACGAAAGCCTATTTACTAACGCGACGCAAATTTTGGATGCGCAGCACGCCCGCGGCCGGCCTTTTTTTGCCCACATCATGACCACCAGCAATCACCGCCCTTATACGTTTCCAGCCGGTAAAATTAATTTACCCAGCGGCAGCAGGGAGGCGGCCGTCAAATACAGCGACTACGCCATAGGCCAATTTATCGCCCAGGCCAAAACCAAGCCTTGGTTTAAAGACACCTTGTTTGTCATAGTGGCAGACCATTGTGCGGCGGTGGCCGGTAAAACCAAATTGCCAGTGGAGAAATACCACATTCCCTTATTCTTCTATGCTCCTGGCTTGTTGCCCGCGAGGCATTACACGCGCGTAGCCAGTCAAATTGATGTGGTGCCTACCTTGTTGGATGCCTTGGGCGTGCCGGGTGCCGATTATTTTTACGGGCAGTCTTTATTTAAAGCCGAGGCAGAAAAATGGCCGGAACGGGCGTTTATTAGCAACTACCAATCCTTGGGTTATTTAAAAAACGGCACACTAATAGTGCTGTCGCCCAAGCGCCGCGTTGAAGCCTATGCCGTCGATGGCAGGAGTTTTGAGTCCAGGCCAATTGAGCCGCAGTCTAACTTAGTCGATGAAGCGGTGGCGTATTACCAAACGGCCAGCCGTGCTTATAAAACCGGCGCCTTAAAAATGCACCCAACAAAAGAACACTAAAGGCAGCGCAATTGCCCTTTATCCCTTATCGTCCTGCGCTATAATGATGCTTACATTTTAGGAAGCATGCACCATGACACAAAGCCAAACCAGCCGATTTAGCAGCGCCAACGATGCGGCTAGATTTAACATGATAGAGCAGCAAATTCGCACCTGGGAGGTGCTCGATCCCGTGGTGCTGGATTTGTTTAATGCCGTGCCTCGCGAAGCCTTTGTGGCCGAGTCGCAACAAGGCTTGGCGTTTGCCGATATTGAGTTGCCCATAGGCCATGAGCAATCCATGCTCTCACCCAAAATCGAAGGCCGCATTTTACAAGCCTTGCAGGTCAAGAAAACCGATAAGGTTTTGCTAGTGGGCACCGGCAGTGGCTATTTAACCGCCTTATTAGCCAAGCAGGCAGCCCATGTCTATGCCGTTGAAATCGTGCCCGAGTTGTCGGCGCAAGCCGGCGCCCGTTTAAAGCAGCAAGGCATACACAACGTCAGCTTGATCGTGGCCGATGCCGCCAACGGTTACCAGGCCGAAGCGCCTTATGATGTGATTGTCTTTGCCGGTTCCTTGCATATATACCCAGTAGCGGTTGAACAAATGCTGAAAATAGGCGGTCGTATGCTTGTGGTGCACGGAGACTTGCCGATTATGCAAGCGACCTTAAGCCAACGTGTGACCGACGGCGCATGCCGTCAAGAAACCCTATTTGAAACCTGCTTGCCCCTATTGGCGCATGCCCCTATTGCGAGTCAATTTGAATTTTAAGCCCACGCAATTGCAAAAAATGACTTGGCGCTCAGCAGTTTGGCTGTTGCCGGCATTGCTGTCCATGCCCGCCTATGCAGCGGAGCAGGTCAGCTTGCAAGCGCAGCCATTAAAGTTGATGGACGTTTACCAACAAGCCTTAGCGCACGATGCGACCTTGGCCTCGGCCTTAAGCGCCAACCGCGCGGCACAAGAAATCATTGAGCAAGGCAAGGCTTTGTATAGACCCACGGTTAACTTCAATGCCGATACCAATGCGCTGAAGTCCAACATCAACTATTTGACCACAGCAGAATCAAGCACATCCAGATTTGAAAATTACAAATACGGGGTGGATGCGCGCCAACCTATTTTCCGCAAACAAAATTTAATACAAATAGAGCAAGCGGCCACGCAAGTTAGCCAAGCCGATAAGCAACTGAATTTAGCGCAACAGGCCTTGATGTTGCGCACCACGCAAGCTTACTTTGATGTGTTAATGGCGCAAGATAAAATCGAACTGATAGGCGCGCAAAAAGCCGCTATCGCTAGCCAGTTAGCGCAAGCGCAGGCCAATTTTGATTTAGGCAGTGCCACCATTACCGACGCCAATGAAGCGCAAGCCCGTTATGATTTAACGCTGGCACAAGAGATTGCCGCGCTGAACGAATTTGCCATTGCTAAGCATGCGGTGCAAGCCATCACCGGCCAATTGCCGCAGCGTTTGGCCAGCGTTAAGCCGCAGCTAAAGCCCAATGAAATGGGCCAAAGCATGGCCACTTGGCAAGAGCTGGCCTTGATGAATAACCTCAATATACAAATTCAACAAGATGCCGCCAAATTGGCTGAGCAAGAAATTGCCCGTAACCAAGCCGGCCATTTACCCACCTTGGATGCGGTCGCCAGTTACACCGATTCCTATGCCAACGGCAGTGTGTCCCGTTTTGGTACCGGCAACGAGTTGCAGGTGGGCAGCATAGGTTTGCAATTGCAGATCCCCCTTTATGAAGGCGGCGCCACCAGCTCGCGGGTACGTCAAGCAGTGCTGAACAAACAAAAAGCGCAGGACGATTTGGATTTGGTGCGCCGTCAGACCGAGCTCGATACCCAGCGCGCTTACTTAAATTTAAGCAGCAGTATCGCCCAATTAAAAGCGCTGGACCAAGCCGTGATCAGTAGCCAAAGCCAATTGGATGCCACGCAGTTAGGCTACCAAGTGGGCGTGCGCACCAGTGTCGATGTCTTAAACGCGCAGCAGCAGCTATACAGTGCCAAGCGTGATGCCTTGCAGGCACGCTACAATTATTTAACCAACATCATCCGTTTAAAAACCGCTGCGGGCATGGTGGCCGCGGCCGATTTAGTCGACATCAACCAACAGTTGGAATAAACCATGCAGCCCAATCTATTGAAAGTGGACTTAAGTCAGCTGGTCATCGTGGACGTGCAAACGCGCTTAATCGGCGTCATGCCAGAAGCGGAGATGGCGGCGTGCTTAAAACAAAGCGGCATATTGGCGCAAGCCGCGGCCTTGTTGGCCGTGCCAGTTATTCTGACCGAGCAATACCCCAAGGGCTTAGGCCACACGGATCCGGCCTTGATGGCGCAATTGACGGGTGTGACACCGGTTGAAAAAACCACTTTTTCTTGTATGGCGGAAGCTAAAGTCAGACGTCAACTTAGCCGGGATCGCTCACAAATCGTCTTGGCTGGCATGGAAGCGCACATCTGCATACTGCAAACGGCCATGGATTTAGTGGCGATGGGCAAACAAGTTTATGTGGCCGAAGACGCCATCATTTCACGGCAGCCTGCCAACAAGGCCAATGCCATTGCCAGAATGCGCGAGGCCGGCTGCATCATTAGCAACAGCGAATCCATCGTGTTTGAATGGTTGGGCAAAGCCGAAGGCGATGCGTTTAAGGCCATCAGCCTATTGGTGCGATAACAAAGCGGGCTAGCCCAATTGCTAAGGTATAACTTATGGCTTAGTTTGCCATGGCGATAATTTGCGCTAGCGTGACGTAGCCTTTTTTCTCGACGTCTATCTTATCAAAGCCTCTGGCCACTCTAGGCATGCCGGCTTTGGCTTCTTCCAAGCTTAATTGACCGTCTGCATTTTTATCGGCCGCTTTAAATTTAGCCGCAATTTCTTGAGCCTTAGCGCTGTCCTCGGCTTGCGCTAGGCTAACCATGCAAAAACCGACCACAAGCAACACTACTTTAGCTAACATTTCTTACTCCTAAAATTAATAATTTACTGTTCAAATAACTTACCGTTATGTGGTTTAATTGTGGCACACATCGCCATTACTCGGAAACCAATTCATGAAGCTTACTGTAAAACACCCCCTGGTTATTTCAAGCATTTTGCTAGCTTCACTGATAGCCTCGCCTGTTTATGCGGCCAATGATTTACTCAAGGCCGACAAACCGGAGTCCGGTTTTTTTAGTGATTACAGCCTATTGCAGCCGATTAATAGCCCAGAAGGCACCAAAGCCTACCGCTACACCAACACCAAATTTGATCCTAGCAATTACCAAGCCGTGATGATAGACAGCGTCACCCTTAGCCAGTCCGGGGTGGACGATAAAATCACCGCAGACACCATGGAAAAAACCAGAGCCACATTGGAAGACGGCATTAGACAAAAAGTTGCTCAAGTGATCGCGCTGACAGACAAAGCCGGACCGACCACTTTAAAAGTAAATGTGTCTATTTCTGCTGCGGACATTGCGGGCGAAGGGTTTAAGCCTAGAAACATTTTGCCGGTATCGGCGGTCTTGAAGTTGGCTTCCAAAGCCGCAGGCAAAGATAAAAAAACCGCCATGTTATTAATCGAAAGCAAGGTCACCGATAGCGTGAGTGGTGAATTGTTAAAAGCCACCATGCTAACCATCAGCAGTGACAGCTTTAGAGACAAGGCCGAAGCCGATCAAGAGTTAAGCGATTTGGCCAAAAAAGTGGTCGAACTGGCCATGAAGAATATTAGCTTGCAGCCTTAAGCAGGCATTGAGTCTTATAGTAACTTTGCCAAGTGCACTAGCGTTTTTGCACTGGCGCCTTGACCAACGTCACATAAAGCCAAACCCTTAGCGCCCATGGCCAAACGCTTATCGGGCGCCGCCATCAGCACTTGCAAGGCATGGGCGATTTCCTGACTATTGTCTACCCGCCAAGCAGCACACTGGGCCACGGCCATAGCGGCCACCTCGGCAAAGTTATAAGTATGGGGGCCAAGTAGCACTGGTTTGCCAAGACGCATGGCTTCAATTAAGTTTTGCCCACCAAAAGGCAGCAGGCTGCCACCGATGAAACATACATCGGCACTGGTGCAATACGCCATCATCTCGCCCATGCTATCGCCCAAGACAATTTGCGTTCCAGGGCGGATGGCTTGCTTTAGATTAGAACGCTTTTGGTAAACCAAGCCGCGTTTTTTAAGCAGGGCTTCTACCTGAGCAAAGCGTTGCGGGTGCCGCGGTACGATTACCGTCAGCAAGTCGGCTATGAGCGTGGCAGCAAGGGCATCCAAGATTAATGCTTCTTCGCCCTCGCGAGTACTGGCCGCTAAAAATACCGGCCGCTGTTCGCCAAACAAGCGCCTTAATTGATTGCCCGCTGCTTCAGTCCCGCTAGGCGGCAAGGCATCGAATTTTAAGTTGCCCAGGGTCTCCACGTGCCTTGCTCCTAGGCCTTGAAAACGCTTGGCGTCATTTGGCGTTTGCGCGGCAATTAAATGCAAACTTTGTAGTCCGCTTTGTGCCAAGCTACCCAATTTTGCGTAGCCTCTAGCGGATTTTTCTGACAGCCTAGCATTGGCTAGCACCACGGGAATCTGCCGCTGTTGGCAAGCGGCGAGTAAATTAAACCAAATTTCCGTTTCCAGCAGCACGCCTAAGTCAGGTTGAAAATGCGTTAAAAAGCGCCGCACCATAAAAGGCAAGTCGTAGGGAAGGTAAGCGCGTTGCACACGGTTACCAAACAGCGCCTCGCTGGTAGCGCGACCACTAGGGCTGCTGTGGGTGAGCAATAGGCTGCGTTCGGGGTATTGCTCAAGTAAGGCATGGATCAGTGGCGCGGCCGCGCGCGTTTCGCCTACCGACACGCAGTGCAGCCAAATGACGCCAGATTGGCGTGGCAGCCTATAAATGCCAAAGCGCTCTCGCCACTGTGGCCGATACGCCGATTGTTTGATGCAGCGTAGGGCTAGCTTGCCGGCCAGCAAGGGCAACAGCAAATACAGCAAAGCGGAATAAAGAAAACGGGGCATGGCGCATTTTCTCACAAAAATACCAAGCGGGTTTTGCATGTCTGTCGGGCATGCATAAACTAAAAATTGTTACTAGAAAATTATTTTAATTTATTTTTTTATCAATAATGATAAGCAACTGATTCCCCTCTAAGGCGCTATGCAAATACCGGCGCCATTTGCAAAAAAAGACACCAAAATGGTGCAAAAAAAGCGAGCGAATATGGGGTTGACGGCCACAAAATAAAGGCATAAATTGCTGCTTCAGACACAACATCTTGTGCTTTTTGCCAATACCGTTGTCACAAATAAAAGTTTTTAATTAAAAATCACGGGCTTAGCGTGTGGGAGTGAATTGCCACCCGCTAAGCTAGCCGTTTTAGGGAGAAGCATCCATGCTTAAAGCAGTTGAATCAGCAAGCACGTCGCAGGCAAATTCAGAAAAAGAGATTTCCATACAGCCTGTGTCGCTGGACATCTGGGATAAGAAATACCGTTTAAAAACCAAAAGCGGTGAGCACGTGGATGCCGACATGGACGCCTCCTATGCACGCGTGGCACGGGCATTAGCGGACGTTGAAAGCACGGATGAAAAGCGGGCTGAATGGCACGAGAAATTTCTATGGGCCTTACGCCGTGGTGCCATTCCGGCTGGCCGCATTACGTCTAATGCCGGTGCGCTAGAGCACAAACCTGCTACCTCCACCATCAATTGCACGGTGTCCGGCGTGATCACCGACAGCATGGACGACATTTTGGGTAAGGTGCACGAAGCGGGTTTAACCCTAAAAGCCGGTTGTGGCATAGGCTACGAGTTTTCTACCTTGCGTCCTAAAGGCGCGTTTGTAGCCGGTGCCGGTGCTTACACCAGCGGCCCATTGTCCTTCATGGATATCTACGACAAAATGTGTTTCACCGTGTCCAGTGCTGGTGGCCGTCGTGGTGCGCAAATGGCCACCTTTGATATTTCCCATCCAGACGTGACTGACTTTATTAAAGCCAAGCGTGAAAATGGCCGTTTGCGTCAATTCAATTTGTCTTGCTTGATCACCAAAGAATTCATGGAAGCAGTCAAAGCCGATGCCGAGTGGAAGTTGGCTTTCCCAGTGACCGAAAAAGAAGCCATCGTGGATGGTTTAAATGTGAACGATGCCGAGCAAGTGGTGTGGCGTGAGTGGCCGGTTAAGGGTAAATACTTAACTAAAACCGACGGCGTCGATGCCGGTAAAGTAGCGTGTCGCGTGTATAAAACCATTAAGGCGCGTCGCTTGTGGGATGTGATTATGTCCAGCACCTATGACTTTGCTGAGCCGGGTTTTATCTTGATCGATCGCGTCAATGAAATGAACAACAACTGGTTCTGCGAAAACATCCGCACCACCAACCCATGCGGCGAGCAACCCTTGCCTCCGTATGGCGCTTGTTTGTTGGGCTCGGTTAATCTAACCCGCTTTGTTAAGCACCCGTTCACCGATCAAGCGTTTTTTGATTGGAAAGAATACCGTGAGGTGGTGGCCATTTTCACCCGTATGTTGGATAACGTGGTGGAAATCAACGGCTTGCCACTGCAAGAACAACGCGATGAAATTATGCGTAAACGCCGTCACGGCATGGGCTATTTAGGCTTGGGTTCTAGCCTAACCATGATGAAAATGAAATACGGTGAAGAAGACTCACTTAAATTCACTGAAGAAGTGACGCGCGTGATGGCCGAAGAAGGCTGGAACGTGGGCGTGCAATTGGCCACAGAAAAAGGCGCAGCGCCCATCATGGAAGAGAAGTTTGAAGTGACCGCGGACATGTTGGCCAAGCGCCCAGAAATGGCCGCAGACGGCATCAAAGTCGGCAGCAAAATTGCCGGTAAAGTGTTGTTAGGCAAATACAGCCGCTACATGCAACAGTTTCCTGAAGGCTTGCGCAATCAAATCGCCACTAAAGGCGCACGCTTTACGCACCACAGTTCGATCGCGCCTACCGGCACCATTTCCTTGTCCTTGGCTAACAACGCCAGTAACGGTATTGAGCCATCGTTTGCGCACCATTACGCTCGTAACGTGATCCGTGAAGGTAAAAAATCCAAAGAGAAAGTCGATGTGTTCTCATACGAATTGTTGGCCTACCGTGAATTGATTAATTCCAAGGCCATGCCCTTCAGTGAATTAGACGATGAAAAACTACCGGACTACTTCTTAGATTCCTCCACCATACAAGCCAAGGCACACGTGGACATCCAAGCGGCTTCACAAAAATGGATAGACAGCTCGATTTCTAAAACCATTAACGTGCCCACCGATTACGATTTTGAAGATTTTAAAAACATTTATTTGTATGCCTACGACAAAGGCTTAAAAGGTTGCACCACTTTTAGGTTCAATCCAGAAGCGTTCCAAGGCGTGTTGGTGACTGAAAAAGATTTGGAAAACACCACCTACAAATTCACCTTGGACGACGGCACGGAATTGGAAGTGAAAGGCAACGAAGAGATTGAATACGACGGCGAAATTCACTCTGCGGCCAATCTGTACGACGCACTTAAAGAAGGCTATTACGGTAAGTTCTAAGCGCTATTTTTAGAACACAGACCGATTAAGAGGATAAGAACATGGCAACTAAAATTGAAAAGAAAATCGTCGGCTACGCGTTGGTTAACGAGCAAGATAAAAAAGACGCAGAAGTAAAAGCAGCCGAATTGGAAGCGCACAAAGCCGCCACCAAAGTGGTGCAATTGGGTGAGCCGCTAAGCCGCCCAGACAAGCTAGTAGGCAACACCTATAAAATCAAAACGCCGGTGACCGAGCACGCGCTGTATATCACCATTAACGACGTGATCATGAACGAAGACACGCCGCAAGAACACCGTCGTCCATTTGAGATTTTTATTAACTCCAAAAACATGGAGCACTTTCAATGGATAGTGGCGCTAACGCGCGTGATGTCGGCCGTGTTCCGTAAAGGTGGCGACGTGACTTTCTTAGTGGAAGAATTAAAAAGCGTGTTTGAACCGAGTGGCGGTTACTTCAAAAAAGGCGGCAAATTTGTGCCTAGCTTGGTGGCCGAAATCGGTGAAGTGGTGGAGCAACACTTGCAAGAAATTGGCATGTTGAAAAGACCCGGTTTGGATCAACACCAACAGAAATTAGTCGATGAGAAAAAAGCCGAGTACTTAGAAAAGCACGCTAAAGCCGGCGACGAAGTGACGGCCGAAGGTTTTCCTAAGGGCGCGCAATTGTGTGCCAAGTGCAACACCAAAGCCGCCATCGTCATGGACGGGTGTTTGACTTGCCTAAATTGCGGCGAGAGCAAATGCGGTTAATGACAGGGCGTGCATTCAGCGCCAACCGTTAGACTAAGGAGCCGTCAGGCTCCTTTTTTATTGACTATCACTTTAGGTTATTAATCATAATGAAATACGCAGCAGTGCTACTATCGTTCTTCACCCTATTATTAAGTGCAAACAAGGCCATGGCCACTGAAGAAGCAAAATACAGCCTAATCGAAAAAGATGGCGCATTTGAAGTGCGTGCCTACGACAGCAAAATTATTGCTGAAGTCATGGTTGAGGGTCAAATGAGTGATGCCACCAGCGCAGGGTTTCGCTTGTTAGCCGACTACATTTTTGGCAACAACACGGCGCCCTCTGGTAACAGCGAAAAAATCAGCATGACCGCGCCGGTAACGATGGAGAACCGTTCAGAAAAAATTGCCATGACGACGCCGGTGGCCATCCAATCGGAACAAAAAGGCTGGCGCGTGTGGTTTGTTATGCCCAGTCACTTCACCTTAACGACGCTCCCTAAACCCAACAACCCGCTCGTGGTGATTAAGCCCATCGCAGCTAAGCGTTATGCCGTGGTGCGTTTTTCCGGTTGGGTGGATGACGAGAAAATGCGGGCTAAGCTAAAGGAGCTATCAACCTGGTTGGCTGTTAAAAAATTAACCAGCAAAGGTCAGCCGGAATTGGCCAGGTATAACCCGCCATGGACCTTACCCTTTTTAAGGCGTAATGAAGTGATGCTGGAAATAAGCAGCGACTAATTCAAGGCAAAAAAAGAGGGGCACTGTTTAAGGTGCCCCGAGGTGAGATGCGATCTCAAGGAGGGATAAAGGCCATCATAGCCATTGAATATGACATAAATAAGAAAGCTTAAAATTTAAAAGCACCCGTTTTCTGTTGTCATAAATGTGTAACCTACGGCTCGATTAAAATCGCTAAACTCATCCCTGTTGGAAATAACCAATTTAGGGAGTGAGCATGAAAATTAAACCGGCGGCGGACGAATACCTAGAAAAAGCCAAACAATTAAGCGAAGACGAATCGCAACGTTTATTGAGCAGAATGCGCGGTAAGCCTGCTCGAAAATTGGAAGATAAAAAATTAAGCACGCTAGAAGCATTGGCCATACAGCTTGAGATAGACGACGAGTTGTTGTCAGAATGGCGCAAAAATATGTTTGCCATTAAAGAGAAGGAAGCTAGAAAAGCGGCTAAAGAAACGGAAGCCAAAGAGAAAGCAGAAAAACAAAAGGCAGAGAAGTTAACTAAATAAAAAAATTAAAGCCAAACCAAGCCGGCTATCAGCAAACAGGCCGGCTTTAATTGCGCTTTTTTACTCGAGCACCGGCAAATTATTGCGGGTGCTTTTTTTGTTCGGCGGTGGCTTCTTTAATCCAGTTTAACAGCGGCGCCCACTGCTCCATGTCTTGTGCAACCAAGGAGGCGCGCATGTCAAACAAGCCTATGCCTAGTTCGGCTGCCGTGGCATAGACCTGCGCGTTTCTGAGGTGGGTGAGCACGGGGAAGCCGGTTTCTTCCATGAAATTGGCCAGGGTGGCGGCGGCATGGGTGCGGCTGTTGACTCGCATGCCGACCAAAGCGACAAAGGTTTTGTTTTTACGCACGGCTTTTTCTTCGGCTAAACGATCAAGAAAATCGCTGCTGGCGCCCATGTCAAAAGCAGACGGTTGGATGGGCACGATCACGCAATCGGCTTGTTTGACGGCATCGGCTAATTTTTCATCGCGCAGGCCTGCGGCAGTGTCAGTGACCACCCAGGTGGCGTCGTTTGATTTTTCTTTAGTGTGCGCGTTGTAGCTGTGTATCAAGGGTAAGTCGGCCGGCCTTCTGCTTAGCCATTGCGCTGACGATTGCTGTCTATCCAAATCCTGTAGCAGCACCCTGTGCCCTGAAGCCGCTAGGTAGGAGGCCAGATTGGTGGCTAAGGTTGTTTTGCCTGCCCCGCCTTTAGAGTTAGCTATCAAAATGTGTTTCATTTTTTATCGTATCCAGCGCTAGTTTGCATCATTTTAGTAAAGCAACGCTAAAAGATAGACGGTCATCAGCGAAGGCATGAATCCCCAATTTACCAACCAAACCAACACGCCCCATATGCTCATTTTTAACGCCTCTGTTGCTTATTTTTTTATGGAATCAGGGTAATCCATTAACGTTAAAGTTTTATGAAGATTAAATGAAAATTGGCGAGCTAGTGAATCAAGTTCAAGGCTAAATTGCGTATTACAATAAGTTTGTATTTGTGCTATTTTGTCATTTAATTCTGTTGTCATACTTAGGTATAAATTCTGGGAGTGCATTATGGATGATGTAAAAGATAGCCCTATCAAAACCTATCATGGTGGTTGCCCGCACGACTGCCCAGATACCTGCTCCATGGTATTTCATGTCAAGGACAACAAACTCATTGCAGTCAAAGGCAACGCCGATCATCCTATGACCCGCGGTGGGCTGTGCGTTAAATTAAACGATTACGAAAAAAGGCATTACCACCCGGATCGACTTTTATACCCCATGAAGCGCGTGGGCCCGAAGGGCACAAAACAATTTGAGCGCATTTCGTGGGATGAAGCGCTCGATACCATCGTCGATAAATGGCAGGCAATTATTCGGGAGCATGGGCCTCAAGCGATTATGCCCAACAGCTACCTAGGCAACCAAGGGCTGGTGCATGGCTTAAACGGTGGCGATGCTTTTTTTGCTAGATTAGGAGCGACTGTAACGGAAAGGACGTTTTGTGGAGAGGGCTCATGCACGGCATGGTTGCTAACGGTTGGCCCAACGGCGGGTGTTGACCCAGAAAGCTTTATTCACTCTAAATTTATCATCATCTGGGCGTGCAATTCGGTCAGCACCAATCTGCATCATTGGCACATCATTAAGGAAGCACAAAAGAACGGCTCCAAGGTCGTTGTGATTGACGCGTATGCCTCAAAAACGGCAAAAGAAGCCGATTGGCATATTTGCCCTAAACCCGGCACGGATGGCGCCTTAGCCATGGCCATGATGAACGTGATCATAGGCGAAGGTTTGGTTGATCAAGACTACGTGGACAACTACACCGTTGGCTTTGCTGAACTGGCAGAAAAGGCTAAGGACAGAACGCCCGAGTGGGCTGAGGCCATTACCGGCATCCCCGCGGAAGACATTCGGCAATTAGCAAGAGAGTATGCAAGCACCCAACCCTCAGCCATCAGAATCGGCGTGGCCTTAGAGAAAAGCTGGGGAGGGGGCCAAGCCATACGTGCCGTCACTTGTTTGCCGGCATTGACTGGCGCTTGGCGTCATGTGGGTGGCGGCATACTGCAATTTCCAGTTTGGGAGCACCCTTACCGATTCGATGTGATTTGTCGCCCCGATCTAATTCCAAAAGGCACGCAGGTCGTGAATAACTTGCAACTGGGTCGCGTGTTAACTGGGGAGCAGAAACTAAATGTTCCCATTAAATCCATGATGTGCTGGAACACCAATCCGGTGACGCAGGCCACCGAATCAGAAAAGATCATAGAGGGGCTGAGTCGTGAGGATTTATTCTTGGTCTCGGCTGAGCATTTTATTTCCGATACCGCCGCTTACGCGGACATATTGTTGCCGGCATCCATGGGTGCGGAGCAAGAGGACATCATTTTGTCATGGGGCCATTTGTACCTGACCTACAACACCAAATGCATAGAGTCCCCTGGCGAAGCCATTCCTAACAATGAAATTTTTAGAAGATTGGCTAAGCGATTAGGCTTTGAAGAAGAAAATTTCAAATGGAGCGACACGGAATGTTTGGAGCATTATGTCGATTGGCAGTCGCCGGCTTGCGGTGGCGTAGACTTAAATTACCTAAAGGAGCACGGCTACTATAGGTTAGACGTCGGCACAAAAGATAACCGTGCGCCGCATAAGCAAGGTAATTTCCCTACCCCTTCTGGTAAATGCGAATTTAGGGTGGTCGGCGCGAAGAATTTTGTCGCTGGGCCATTTAGGCAAATGTATGAAGATTTTCAACCTGGGGAGGATATCCCTGAGCTACCTGATTACGTGCCATCTAAGGAGACGGCATTAGCCAACCCAGAGCTGGCCAGGAAATACCCGTTGAATATTCTCGCACCCAAGAGCCACGGCTTTATCAATTCGTCCTACGCTAACATGGAGAGCAAGATTAAGGGTCAGGGCGAACAGTTTGTTATGATTCATCCCGCAGACGCCTTGGATAGAGGTTTGGTTGATGGGGCGCGTGCCAAGGTTATCAATGACCGTGGCTCTTTCGAGGCCATGGCGAAGGTAACCACAGACGTAAACAAAGGCATAGTGGTCGCAACGCTTGGGTATTGGCGGCAGCTGAATAACGGCGTGGTCAATTCGGTGAGTTCGAACGCGTTTGGTGACATGGGGCATTCGCCAACTTCACACGATTGCCTGGTTGAAGTCATCGCGCTGTAACAAGGTTTAAACAGAAAAAGGCCAAGGTCGCGTAAAAGTGACCTTGGCCTTAGTCGTTTCTTATGCACCTAAAAGTGTAGATGCCTAAACTCAGTTGCCTTAGTGCGCCTTGTTAAACAAACGCTTATAAAAAATATCATGGCCATGCATACCGACTAGCATGGCCAACACAAAAATACCGGCTTGTTTTGATCCCGTGCCAAGAGCGACCAGTGCCGGTCCTGGGCAAAAGCCGGCTAGTGCCCAGCCTGCGCCAAACAATAGGCTGCCTATTACCAACTCTTTGCTAAGTTGAGTGGTGCCGGGTAAATGCACCGGCTCGTTGAATAGCGTTAGTTTTTTATTGGCTATGTAACGGAAAGCAAAAAACGTAATGCTGATGCCGCCCAGCATGACAAAAACCATGTTCGGGTTCCAATTACCCGCGATGTCCAAAAAGCCGATGATGTTGGCCGGGTTGGTCATGCCTGAGACGATTAAGCCCAATCCAAAAATAAGCCCTGCTAAAAAGGTGATGGTATTTTTCATGGTTTAGCTCGCGTGCAAAGTAAGGTAAGTAGTCACAAAGCCCGCCATCATAAAGCTGACGGTGGCCACCAAAGAGCGCAGGGACAACCGGCTTAATCCACATATGCCGTGGCCGCTGGTGCAACCCGATCCCATGCGACTGCCGAAGCCTACTAGTAAGCCCGCCATGATCAGTGTGGGGTTGCTGGCAGCGATGCTGGCCGGCGGTAAGACGGCAATAAATGGATAAATCGTGCCAGCGCTAATTAAGCCTATGAGGAATAAGGCGCGCCAAGCAGCGTCTTGGGTAAACAGATGTTTTGGTTTAATGACGTAGGCAAAGATGCCGCTAATGCCGGCAATCTTGCCGTTAAAAAGCAGCAATAAGCTGGCACCCAAGCCTAACATCAAGCCGCCAGTTAAGGCGCTGCCCGGGGTGAAATGTAACCAATCTATGGTGAGTTGCATGGTGAGACCCTGTAAATAATACCGTTATTTTAGTAAATATATTTTTATATAACTATATACTCATGTAATATAAACAAACAGTTTTATTTTAAGGGACCAATGATGCAATTAGATGACCAAGCTTACGCACGTATAGCCAGATACTTTCAGTTATTGGCCGAACCCATGCGCTTGAAAATCCTAAACGGCCTGCGCGATGGCGAGAAAAACGTCAGCGAATTGGTGGCGCTATCCGGCGGCACGCAAGCCAATGTGTCCAAGCACCTCACTATGTTAAGCGCGGCCAATTTGATTCAACGCGAGGCCAGAGGCACCAAAGCCTATTACAGCATAGTAGACCAGCAGATTTTTGACTTGTGTGCTTTGGTTTGCGGTCAATTGGCCATGCAAATGAGCACGGTCGCCGCAGCCAACGAAAGCTTTATTTCAGCCATGCAAAGCCAGGCTAATTCATAATACCCAAGGGAGATAACATGATTTTTAAACAATTTTTTGAGCCCGACACCAGCACCTTTACCTACTTATTGGCTTGTGAAAAAACCAAGCAAGCGGTCTTGATAGACACAGTGGAATCGGAAGTGCCGACCTATATGCAAGCGCTGGCTGGGCAAGATTTGAAATTGGTGTATACCCTAGAAACGCATGTGCATGCCGATCACGTGACTGGGGCCGATAGCTTGCGCCAAAAGCTAGGCAGCAAGAGTGTGGTGCACCGCGATGCCGGTGCCATGTGCGGCGACTTGCTAGTGACCGACGGCGTGCATCTGATAGTGGGCAGTTTGGATTTAGAGGTGCGCTACACACCAGGCCATACTAACGGCTGCATTAGTTTCTTTGCCGGCGATCGTATATTTACCGGCGATTCTTTGTTGATTGGTGGTTGCGGCCGTACGGACTTTCAAAGTGGCGACTCCGGTATGTTGTACGACAGCATACACGCGCAAATTTTCAGCTTAGCCGACGACGTGATTATCTACCCTGGCCACGATTACAATGGCAACACGCAATCCACCGTGGGCAACGAACGTAAAAACAATAAACGCCTGGGCGACAACAGAAGCCGTGAGGATTTTATTAAAATCATGAGTGAGCTTAAATTGGCTTACCCAAAATACATAGACGTGGCATTGCCAGCGAACCAAGCTTGTGGTCGCATTGCGCCAGCACAAGCCGCTTAAGAGCGGGCTAAATAAATAATGAGGGGATGCAAAAAATGAAGTTAGCGAATTTAGCAAAAGGCGTGTTGGTTGCAGATCAAATTTTGCCTGAGGATTTAAAAGACCTTGCTGCGCTAGGGATTAAAACTATCTTTTGCCATCGACCCGATGGCGAAGGCGCCGATCAGCCGAATTTTGCGGAAATTGCTCAAGCGGCTAAAAAGCTAAAAATCAAAACGCATTATTTGCCTGTGGTGAGCGGCAAGATCTCTGACGCTGATGTAACAGCCTTTTCTGAATTATTTAAAGAGGTGAAACAGCCGGTGTTGGGCTATTGCCGTTCAGGCATGCGCGCGGCTTCGCTGTGGGCCTTGAGCCAAGGTGCGACCCTAGGTCTGGCGCAAACCTTAGAAGCCGGCAAGCAAGCCGGTTTTGATTTGTCAGGATTAACGCAACGCATCGTTGGCACGCAAGTAAACAATGCCAGCGTTATCCACCATGAAGTGGTCATTATTGGCGGCGGCGCGGCAGGGGTGGCAGTCGCCTCCAGCTTGTTGTCGCGAAACAGCAAATTGGATGTGGCCATTATTGATCCAGCCGATACGCATTATTACCAACCGGGTTGGACCATGGTAGGCGGCGGTGTCTTTAAACCGGCCACCACGGTTAAGACCATGGCCTCGGTCATCCCATCCAAAGCCAAATGGATACAAGCCGCTGTGGCTGGCTTTGAGCCGGATGCCAAGCAAGTTATTTTAGAGGGCTGCCGTCCTATTAGTTACGATGCCTTGATTGTCTGCCCAGGCTTAAAGCTCAATTGGCATGGCATAGAAGGCTTGGTGGAAACCCTAGGGCAAAATGGCGTGACCTCTAACTACCGTTATGACCTAGCGCAATACACTTGGGAATTGGTTAAAAAATTCAAAAAAGGCCGCGCTGTTTTCACCCAGCCACCCATGCCCATCAAGTGCGCTGGGGCCCCGCAAAAAGCCATGTATTTGTCGGCCGACCATTGGCTAAGAAGTGGCCATTTAGCCGACGTTGATATTGAATTTTATAATTCGGGCCCGGTGTTGTTTGGCGTAAAAGAATACGTGCCGGCTCTAATGGAATACGTAAAGCGCTATCGGGCTAAATTAAACTTTAACCACCGCTTAACAAAAATTGATGGCCCGGCTAAAAAAGCCTGGTTCACCGCCACCGATGCCGATGGCAACACTTCGACGCTAGAGACCAGCTTTGACATGATCCACGTGGTGCCGCCGCAACAAGCGCCAGACTTTATTCGTGCCAGTAGTTTGGTCGATGCCGCCGGTTGGGTGGACGTCAGTCAAGACACCTTGCAGCACAAGCGCTACCCGAGCATTTATGCATTGGGTGACGTGACCAATTGCCCCAATGCAAAAACCGCAGCGGCAGCGCGTAAACAAGCGCCGGTGGTCGCCACTAACGTCTTGTTCGATTTGAATAAAGGCCAACACCGCGCCGCTTACGATGGCTACGGCTCTTGCCCATTAACGGTACAGCGCGGCAAAATTGTCTTAGCCGAGTTTGGTTTTGGCGGTCGCTTAATGCCGAGTTTCCCTAAGTGGATTATTAATAGCCAACAACCATCCCGTTTAGCCTGGATTTTAAAAGAGCGAATTTTGCCGCCTATTTATTGGTGGGCCATGCTTAAGGGCAGGGAGTGGTTAGCTAAACCGATTAAGCTTGATGCCGATAAAGCGCTTTAATTTTTTGAGGAGAATCTGTGCTTGATCCTATCCATATAAGCCTTTTACTCGGACTGTTTGTCGGCTTGGTCTTAGCCATCACGGGTGCCGGCGGGGCGATACTTTCCTTGCCACTGTTGGTGTTTTTCTTAAACCTAAAAATGATCGATGCTGCGCCCATCTCCTTGATGGCCATCACCTTATCGGCCGGTTTGGCCGCCGCATTGGGATTGCGCTTGGGCATAGTCCGCTACAAAGCAGCGACCCTGCTAGCTAGCTTTGGGGTGTTGTGCGCACCACTGGGTGTGCTAGCTGCGCATCAATTACCCGAGACAGCCTTGGCCGTTTTATTTTCTGTGGTGTTGTTGATCGTGTCGATTCGGTCTTTTCAAAAGTTTAAAAAGCCTACCCTCTTGATAGGGGACGATTGCGATGACCCAAACGGTTGCGATGACGATGAAAAACCCGAGCCGGCTTGCTCGGTTAATCCAGCCACCTCTAAATTATTTTGGACCGCGCCTTGCACCAAGCGCCTGATTTTAACCGGCGGTTTTTCTGGCTTTTTGTCTGGGCTATTGGGGGTAGGCGGTGGCTTCATTATTGTGCCCACCCTGCACAGCATCAGCAACCTAGAAAGCAAAATGATAGTGGCCACCTCACTGGCTGTTATCAGTTTGGTGTCCATGGTTAGCGCCTTCTCTTATGCCGGCAACGGCACTATTTTATGGCCTATTGCCTTACCGTTTGTTGGGGCGACACTGGTCGGCATGTTGCTTGGTAGAACGCTGCACGGCAAAATTTCCAGCCACGTCAGCGTGCTTATTTTTGCGCTCTTGTCTTCGGCCATCGCTGTTCTGATGTTGGCTAAAACCTTTTTCACTTTCTAGTTTTTTGCTACTTGGCTAAAATTAGTCTGAAAAAAGAGCCGTGCTCACGCCCGGTTCTTTTTATTTAAAGCATTAGATCACGCTTGACTTTAGTTCTAACTAGAACTATATTGGTTCTAGTTAGAACTAAATAGGCCTAGTATGGAATTTTTACCTTTACTTAGAGAACTCGCTAGCACTTACCAGGCATTCGAGAAATTCTCAACACCACATGTTAAATCGATGAACTTAACTTCGTCGCAATTTGACGTAATTGCCACCTTGGGCAATCAACCGCCCATGACCTGCAGAGAATTGGGCGAGAAAACGCTTATTACCAAAGGCACATTGACCGGAATATTGGATCGCCTAGAATCAAAAAAAATTGTCGAGCGTGCTGTCAATGAGGACGATGGCAGAAGTCAAAAAATACAGTTGACGGCCAGCGGTCAAGCCATGTTCGCGCACGCTTTTCCTAGCCACATGCAACACCTCGAAAAAGCCTTTACGCAATTAAGCGCAGAAGAAATGCTTAAGCTTTCCAACGCTCTTAAAAAGCTCAGAGGCGCGATGGAAAACCACACTTAATTTAAAGGATAGACAATGAAAAATATAACAGCAGCAATAGCTTTGATGATGACGATGAGTTCGGCTTGGGCTGCCCCGGAAACCTACGTGATAGACAGCAAGCACACGCTCCCCAGGTTTTCATACAACCATTTCGGCTACTCCACGCAATTGAGCCGGTTTGATAAAACAAGCGGCACCATCGTGCTGGATAAGGTGGCAAAGCAAGGGTCTGCTAACGTGACCATAGACACCACTTCGATTAATACGGGATATGCTTTATTTAACGAGCATATCCAAAAAGAAGATTTTTTTGATACGGCCAAATTCCCTATCGCCACTTTTATATCGAGTAAGTTTAATTTCGATGCTGACAAAATTAAATCAATTGATGGCGTGCTGACCATTAAAGGCATTAGTAAAGAGGTGACACTGACGCTTAGCAGCTTCCTGTGCATGCCACACCCCATGGCCAAAAAAGAAGCCTGTGGCGTGAATGCCAGCACCGTTATTAAACGCAGTGATTTCAATATGAGCAAGCATGTGCCTTACGTCAGTGATGAAATAACGATCGATATTCCCGTTGAAGCCATTAAGCAATAAACAACCTTAAGGAGAAAAGTGATGCAAGCAGAAATCCCACAAAAAAGCCCCTATGCAGTTGCCGTTGAAAGTGGCAAAACCTACTATTGGTGTTCCTGCGGGAAAAGCAAAACCCAACCATTCTGCGATGGTGCGCATCAGGGTAGCCCATTCTCCCCCGTGGCATTTACCGCCACTGAAAATAAAACAGTGTATTTCTGTGGCTGTAAAATCACCGCTAACCAACCTTTTTGCGATGGAGCACACAGCACACTGTAAGCACGAATAAATACTTGGGTAGGCAAAAAGAAGGGTCGCGTTAGGCGGCCTTTTTTTGGTTTATCAAATTGAGAGAATAGAAAGTGCTAGGCATAAAAAAAGCCCACATGTCTGTGAGCTAAATTTTATTGGTGCCGGCGAAGAGACTCGAACTCTTACGACCTAAGTCACAACCACCTCAAGGTTGCGTGTCTACCAATTCCACCACGTCGGCCTAAGGTCGTCATTATAGCGTATTTCACTGGCAACTCCCTCAACTCGAAAAAGGATCGTTTTGTACGATTGTATTTGGCCAGTTTTATATTTTTTTGATTTATGATGTAAAAAATATCTTTTAAATAGCGTATATTTATCACAGCAATCCTGCTTTTTATAAAGGAACCACAATGAATAAATTACTTTTGGCAGCGCTCATTTTAAGTTTAACCGCACTAGGCTACTTAGGATTCAAGCAATATGGCGATGATAATTACGGGACTAGACCTACCATTGCCGATGCAGCAAATCATAACAATCAAATGAACGAATGCGTTAAATTGGCTTTAGAAAAACACCCTGGCGCCATGCTGGAAACGGAAGTTGAAATGGAAGATGGCCAACTCATTACCGATGTGGACATTCAAGGTGACGACGGTAAAAAGTGGGAAGTGGAGTGTGTTTTAGCTACCAAGGAATTGATTGAAGATAAGCTAGAAAACTAAACCCACCCAAATAATTTTAGTTTAAACATTAAAAAGGGAGCCATGGCTCCCTTTTTGGTTTAGTCTAATTTTAGAATATCCCACTAATAGATTTATCAGGCTTTAAATTGTTTCAACAGTATTTTTATAGCGGCTTGTTAGGCGACGCTTATTCAACAATTAAATTAACAAATTTATTGACCAGTGGCGATATAAAAATTATTGATAAGAAAACAAGAGGCCAACCTAATACAAAGTTAGAAGGCCATTTATCTAAGAATATTCTTGTTGATGGCGTGTTTATAAATGTAATAACCCCGCTCACGATTAGAGCGGTATTAAATGACATTAGTAATGCAAAAATTACGCTGCGATAGCGAGAAGAAAGTTTAATGGCCATATAAATCCATAAATGCAAATTAGTTTGCTAATAAGATGGCTGTTATTTTGTCTGGATTATCTACAAATGCGAAATGACCTGTATTGGCGATAGTAGAAATTGAAATGCCACCTAATTGTTTCGCAGTGTTTTCTCTTTCAGCAACAGTTGACCAGTCATGCTGACCATAAATCAGTTTAACCGGTGCTTTCACTCCTGAATAAAGCGATTTAGCCTTAGCCCAAGACTGCCATCCAGCAAAGGTGCTGCGCTCAACATGCCTATATCCTTTACGTCTGCCAACTCGATCAAACTCTTTCAATAGTTCTAAAGGCATCCAGCGTTTATTTTTTAATCCACCCTTCAAGATAATGCCAAGAAATAGTATGTTTTCCATGGCGGCAACTACCGCGCCGACATACGGAATGGCAAATTGGCTAATCACAAAATTTGCCAGAAAATTTCCACGCCTCACCCCATCACCATATTTTTTATCGTAATCATAAGGGTTGGAAGACACTACTTCTTTAATGCGATTAGGTAATTGACTTGCAACTGTCAAAGCTAAAACACCACCGATCGATTCGCCAACTAGGGTGACTTCTTTTAGGTCTAGTCTTTCAATGAACGCTATTACCGCGCTTCTGAAGTAGGGCTCATCATAATTCGCATTGGTATCAATAGAAGAGTAACCATGCCCAGGTAAATCTATTGCATAAACAGTGTAGTGTTTTGCGAGTTGAGGAATCACATTTTCAAAGTAATCTAGTTGTGTGCGAATAGTGTGCATAAGAATCAATGGATCACCATTGCCCGTTTTCAAATAACGCAGTGATCTGTTTTCATTGATTTTTAGTTCAGAGATATTGCCAATATTGGATAAGTTTTTCATTTTGTGTCCCATGAATTAGTAATTTAAATGCTATGAATTAAAACGTATTTGAATTTTCTACCAAGGCAAAGAATCGCTTTCATGGAAGAATCCGCCGGTCGGTCCATGACTATCTAGCGTCGCGAGTCTTAATGATGTCTTATAGCTGTCAGCAATTTCCATCGGCGCATGTGGTCCGCCTAGCTCTGTTTTTACCCAGCCTGGGTGTGCCGAGTTCACTTTGATTAAGGTGTCTTTTAACTCATGCGCTAAATGAATCGTGTAAGCATTTAGAGCAGTCTTTGATGCGTTATAAGCAAATGCCTTGGCAGGACCAATGGGAGAGTTTTCCATGCTTTGAAGAGTTAGCGATCCGACAATGCTTGATAAATTCACAATTCGTCCGGCAACTGACTTCATTAGCAATGGGAGTAGTTTTTGCGTCAGTGCGATAACAGCAAAAAGATTGGTATGGAAGGTTTGTTGCAATACTGATTGGCTGACAAAGCTGCTTGAGTTCTTGCCAATTAAATCCTCAGTAATCATGCCGGCGTTATTAATCAGAACGTCTAGTTCACCATAATTTTTTTCTATATGGTTGTAAACGCTATCTGCTGATTTTTCATCGTTTGCATCATAAGCAATGGCTTCAGCTTTGAAGCCCATGCCTTGCAATTCTTTTGCAGCCACTTGTCCTTTTGTTAAGTCTCTGCAGCCAATGATTAAATTGATTCCTTGAGCACCTAATGCTTTCGCTGTTTCAAAACCAATGCCACGATTGCCGCCCGTAATAAATGCTACTTTGCTCATGCCTTTCTCCTGAAGTTTTCTGAATTGCTTAATTAATGTAACTTGGATTACATTATTAATCGTTCATGCTTTGCTTGTCAACACATTTATGTAATCTATGTTATATTATTAAGAAATATTTAAGGTTTAAGGTATGGCAACAGCAGGAAGACCAAGGTCATTTGATAAAGACGAAGCTTTGAAAAAAGCGATGTATGTCTTTTGGGAGAAGGGCTATGAAGGAACAACCATGGCTAATCTTATAGAATCAATTGGCATGAAAGCACCAAGCATCTATGCCGCCTTTGGTAATAAAGATGCCATCTTTAAAGAAGTTGTTAAGGCTTATTTACCAATTGTTGTGAGTGATCAGCTTAAAGCACTAAATAGCTCGCCAAAAATTTATGATGCTGTCGATAACACATTAACAGCATGTGTGGATTTATATACTTGTGAAGATTGCCCTAATACATGTTTGATTATGACTGCTGCAATTAATACGGCACCGGAGCATTCAGAGCATGTTGAAAATCTAAAAGGGCTAAGAGAAAAATATAAGTCTGCGTGGGAGAAAAGATTTAACCAAGCCAAGCTAGATCAGCAGCTATCAAAAGACGCAAATCCAAGCGATCTGGCGGAATACTTTACAACCCTTATTCAGGGGATGACAATTAAAGCTAAAGATGGGGCTTCCCAAGAGACTTTATTAGCTACATCTAAACTAGCATTGATAACATTAAGCCAATTTATAAATTAAAAAATTATAAGTGTCGTGTTACGCGACGCTTAAGCTTTTTGAAAAGTGTGTAGTGGGTGTGTAGTGTTTTATGGGCATAAAAAAACGACTTAGAGTTAACATAAGTCGTTGATTTTATTGGTGGCCGAGACTGGAATCGAACCAGTGACACGCGGATTTTCAATCCGCTGCTCTACCGACTGAGCTACTCGGCCTTACTGCCTTTTAAACGTTGCGAAAGTCGGTAAATATTCGCAAGCCGCGCATTATAGCAAACTTATTATACCTGTGACAAAAAAATCAAGAAAACCCGTTTGCGCTAGGCGGACTGGCTAGTAGGTGATTCTACGAAATTGAATTTAACGGCGGTTTTTGCCAAGGCCCAGAAACCGACTAAATAGATAGCGGTGTAACCTAAGTAGCTGGGTAGATAGTTCCAACCGTATTGCAAGGTTTCTACTAGGCCATGGTTGGGAAAGCGGCCAGAAAATAAGTAATAGGTTTGAGTTGAAATAACGAATGCCACCAAGGTTGAAACCAGCGCAGCCAAACTAAATTTAATGGCGTCTAAGCCATTAGCTTGCTTGCCTAGCCATACGCCGGCAAACCACATGGCAGCGTAAGTGGGCAACATGCCCCAATAGCCTACTGTTAAGCAATAAGCTTGCAAACTATCAATCGCTGCTGCACTAAAATCAATAGCGGTTGCTAACACCACGAAGAAAGCCAACCAAGCGGCTTTTCTTAAGTACAAACCACCTATTAATAGCAATGCCAAACTGGCGTCAGGTAAAGCTACATGGGTTAAAACGTGGCTGCCACGTGTTAACAACATGAAGAAGGCAATAGCTGCTGCTACGGCTAATTGTTTAGTCGAGAGTTTTTTAAAAGAAAAAGGCATGGTTTGCTCCGTATTCGGTTAGGGCAGATTTCAATTTATTGGTCACCATTATAGCATTCATCAAACGACTTAGTTATCCAGGCTATTGTTTAGGGATCCAGCGCGCACTTATAAATAAATTAGTGCCAGGCGTATTGTAGTCTGGTCCAATGGGGTTAAATGAACTGGCGGTTGTGGCTAAAACGTATTGACGATTAAATACATTGTTTAGACGGGCATTTATGGTCCAGCTTTCGTTGTATTGATACATGGCTGTTAAATTAAGTAATGTATAACCAGCCAATTTGAATCGATTGGCCGCATCGTCATAGCGACTGCCGCTTGCGATAAGTTCGCTACCTAATTCTATATCATGCCATTTCTTACCCGCCCATATAACGCCGTGCTGTTTTGATCGGCGTGGTAATTGCTTTTTGGTATCTTCATTTTTTGGGTCTTGTAAATCGGCGCTTGCTCGAAAATGGTAATTTTCCACCCAGCCTTCGTAGCTTAATGTCATGCCTTCGATGCTGGCTTGTCCAATGTTGGCGGGTGCATCGGTTGATGTGCCATTCGAGCCGACAATTAGATTACTAATCTTGTTTTGGTAAGCGGTCGCAGATAAGCGATGGTGGCCTTGATCGTAAGATAGGGCAATTTCACTGTTCTTAGAACTTTCTGGTTTAAGGTTGGGGTTACCCTCATAGGTGTACGGATACAAGACGCCGAGGTATGTGTAGCTGTAATCGGTAAAAGGCCAATACAAATCATTGAATGTTGGCGCTCGATAGGCTGTGCCATAACTCGCCGTAGTTCGCCATAGTGAGTTTATTTTGTAGCCATAGCCAACATTACCGGTCGTGTAATTGCCAAATTGTGAATTGTCATCTAGCCGCAAACCAAATTTAAGTGCATGGGCATTTTGATCGACTAAATAACTCGCAATATAGCCATTATTGATGCGTTTCTTTTCTGAAAAATCGACATTGCCTTTTACTTTATCTTCAATTCTGTCGTATGCCAGTATTAAATTGCCCAGTGGCAGCTTGATGTCATTTTGCCAATAAATTTGCGCTTGCTTAGTCTGTAATGAGCTTATGCCGAAAGACAATCCCTCGCTGTATTGCTTGTCCTTGCTTTCACCCATGGTTAGCGAGCTCTGCCAATAATTTGTTAATTTATTCTTGGATGTTAACGAAATGATTCGTTGTGAATTATCGTTAAAGGCGGGCGCGTCACTGTTATCAGTATTGTAATGGCCATCGGATGTGTAAATATGAGCGCCTATTTCATGACCTTCAAGGATTTGATGGCTGATGTTACCGTTTATGGTTAGGTTTTTGAAAGAATCGTTATCACGGTCATAACCGGTATTTACCTTTAAGCTGGAAATGCCGTCTGTGCTTAAGGAATTAACGCCCAAATAACCGTTGGTTGTGCCATTGGATGCACTGAGTGTGGCAGAAAGGTCTTTTGTATTATTGCTCCCTAGCCCGGAGGAAAAAGACACATTGGGTTGATTTATTCCTTTGTTGGTAAATATTTGTATTACGCCACCGATAGCATCTGCACCGTAAAGGCTAGAGGCCGGGCCTCTAAGTATTTCAATACGGTCAATTTGTGATAGGGCTATTTGACTAAAGTTAGTTGTTCCCGAAGTGGCTGAAGACACGCGCATGCCATCAATTAATACAACCAGTGATTGTGAGTTGTTTCCTCTTATACGAACAAATGAGGTTGAACCAACGCCACCGGTTGAGTCCATTTCTATGCCAGGTTGGGTGCTTAGCAATTCCGTAATGGTCGATTGCCCGGCGCGTTCTATTTCTTCACGGCTGATGACGCTGACATCACCAATCACGCTGTCGCGCGATTGCGGAATGCGATTGGCAACGACCACAACGTCATTTAAATTAATGGTTTCTGCAGCAAACGTTGGTGTGGTAAATGCCGAGCTCAGTAAGCTGGCAAGGATGGTTTTTTTCATGTATCTCTCCCTAACACATGCGGCCCCGCATGTGGATTTTTGTAATCACTAGGGAATACTTGAAAGATAAAATAAAGAAAGAAAGCGCGGTCAACTAAACATCGACGCCAATAGCGCAGCCTTTGTTTACCGTCACCCCGCGGCATTTCCTAGCGTGCCTCAAATGAGGCTTGTCTTTAGGCCGGTCTCCGGGCTGGTGAGCGTTGGGTTTTAAAACCCACTGTTTTGCGCCTTCCCAAGTGTTGCCTTTTCTATGGCTAAACTCAGTGGCATTTTGCAAAACTATTTGATTGAATCAAAAGCTCACTTACCGTTGCGGGGGCAGCATAGGCATTGTTTTTTTAAAACGCACCTATTTCCCAGTTTCACCCTGTTTGTAGAAAACAAACTAAGGCACCTATCAACGGTTGGGATTATAACCATAAATAGTTGCTTAGTCATTGCTAACTTAAGCTAAAGCGTCGCTTAAACATGCTGTATTACTTTGAAAATAGTCGCTTACGTATTGACTGTAATCAATTTTTTCAATTATAGTGGGGGCATGGATGCCGACTTAAAAGCGCTGGAAAAAAAGCTAACGGGCTTAATTGCATTGTGCAGTGATTTGCGCAATGAAAACGCTCAGCTACGCCTGGACTTAAAGGCCAGTTTAAGTGATGCGGCCGCATTGAAAGCGAACATGGCTGAGGCCAGTAATCGCATTGAATCCTTGATGGAGACGCTGCCTTAAGGCGGCTAGCGTAATTGGTATGAGTCAAAGTAAAGCAGTCGATGTCAACATCATGGGTCGCGAATTTACCGTGTCTTGCACCGATGAAGAACGCCCAGGCTTAATCAATGCGGTGAATTTTTTAGATAAAAAAATGCGTGACATCCGTGATGGTGGAAAAATAATCGGCGCAGAACGCATCGCGATTATGGCGGCGTTGAATTTAGCGCACGAGTTACTCAACACCAAAAGTGGCAGCGTGGATGTCGGGGATATCAAACGCCGTATCAGCCAAATGCAAGATCAAATTGACACCGTTGTGGCTACAAAATAATCCCTGTCCCTGCTGCAATCTAGCGTAAAATCCCTTTCATCGTTTTGCGACAACCTAACAAGCGTAAAGCTTGTGGCCTTCGTTAAACGCCAGATTTTAAAGTTTGTTCTCCGCGGTGCGGTTTAAGCTAATAATTCCTTGAACTAGTTTATAGCATCGGTTTTGGTCATTCGAGTGTTGTGCGAGCGCCCTAAATTGACGTTTCTTTTAAGAGCGTTTTGGTGGGTGTACCTAATGCATTCTAGGCCGTTACCACTTGAGCCTTTTTGGTTCAGGATGCTGGCTTAGGCTGTGTCCGTGGAGAACTCCCAATTTAAAGCTAGCCTAGCGTAATTCGTGGTATTTCAAGTCGGCCAAGCTGACTATCTCCAAGCATTTTTCATGGCAGGCTTCCAGTATCACTGGAGGCGCGAAGCCGGCTTCTGAGGCTTCTAACCAGCGAGCTGCGCAAACGCACCAGCGGTCGCCGGCCATCAATCCAACAAAGCCGTATTCTGGGCGAGGCGTGCTCAAATCATTGCTGCGAGACATCGAGTAGGCTAAAAATTCATCGGTCATTTGCGCACAAACGGTGTGGCTACCGCTGTCGTCCTGTCCTGTTTCGCAACAGCCGGTGCGGGTAAAGCCAGTGACTGGGTCGGCGCTGCATAACTGTAGGGCTGTGCCTAATACATTTTTATCGCTTGCTCTTGCCACGTTTATGCCTCGAAAATTCAGATGTTAAATGGGAGTTATAGATTATCATAAGGCCTAACTGAGAAATAATTTGAGGAAAAATAAATGCGTTATTGGCTAATGAAATCGGAGCCCAGCGATGTGTCGATTGACGATTTGGCTGGCTTTCCCAATCAAACCGTCGATTGGTATGGCATCCGCAATTACCAAGCGCGTAATTTTATGCGTGATCAAATGCAGGTTGGCGATGGCGTGTTTTTTTACCATTCCAATTGCGATGTGCCTGGCATTGCTGGTATTGCGCGAGTCAGCAGTTTGGCTTACCCAGATAGGCTGCAGTTCATTCCAGGGCATAAGTATTACGATGCCAAATCCACCCCAGAGACCCCGCGTTGGTTGAATGTCGACGTGCAATTGGTTAAGAAAACCCGATTGTTGAGTTTGCAAGAATTGCGCACCTACCCAGAACTGGCCACCATGCGAATATTGCAACGCGGCAACCGTTTGTCCATTACCCCAGTGGACCCCAAAGAGTGGGCGTTTATTTCAGAAAAATTAAACGCATAAAAAAGCCCCAAGGTTTGCAGCTTGGGGCTTTTGATTATGGGCTTAGGCTTACTTAATCGCTGTGTCTAAACTGCCCATGCTTTTTGGGTAAGTGACCACGCCCCAAGGCAGCTTTTTGTTTTCAATTTGTTGCGTCACTTCCAGCTTGTCTGTATCGATCACCATGACCGCATCGGATTTACCGCAAGCCAATAAAATCTCTTTATCGTCTGGGGTAAAAGTAAAGTGCCAGCAGCGGTTGCCGGTAGGGATGTCTTTAATTTTTTCGTAGGTTTTTGCGTTATACACTTCCAAGGTTTTGGCCTTGTTGGCCGCCACATAAATGCGCTCACCTTTGCGGTCATAGGCAATGCCGTAAGGGGTGGCACCGGTGTCCACGGTACGCAATACCTTGAATTTTTTATCCATGACTAAAAACTTGTTGCCGTATTCCAGTGTGGCCAAATAGGTTTTACCGTCGGGCGATACTTTGATGCCGCGAGGTCTGTCACCGTACTCATGGGTTTTAATGGTTTTTAACAATTTACCGGTTTTCATGCTGTGCACGGTCACGGTGTTGTCGGCTTCATTGGTGATCACCAATTGCTTACCGTCTTTGCTAAATTCGATGCCTTCTGTTTCAGGGCCGCCGGTAATTTCGCGAATTTTTTTACCCAATTTCAAATCGATGATGCCGATGCGCGCCGGTTCTTTGTCGTCATCTACTGCCTCTTCTTTAGCAGCGGCTAGCGCTTCGGCTGAGCCAGGTGCTGGCGGTGGGCCACCTTTGGCGCTGGGCTCGTAGGAAACAAAAGCGTAATGGCCTTTAGTGCGAACAAACTCAGGATTTTGCCCGACTTTTACTTGGCTGATGACTTGGTTAGTGGCGGTATCAATAATAGACACGCTGCCGTTTTCACGGGTGGCCACGACCAATAATTTGCCGTCTTCGGTGATGGCTATGCCGCGCGGTTCCTCGCCTTGCACGTCTATGTCGGCAGCGGCGGTGTAAGTGTTTAAATCAATGACGGTGACGCCGCCTTTTTGATTGGACACGTAGGCTTTGCCTCGGTCAGTGGCGTGGGCGTGAACGGCCAGCGTCATGCTGACTGCGGTCGCGATAAGCAAGCTGCTTAATTTCATGGGTGGTTCTCCTAAAAAAACAATTTATACGTCTCTATCTTGGGCCGCATTGATGGGCCTTAGGTTCAATGCGGGCTGAGGTGTCAGAGAAAAAATACCAGCTTATGCTTTAAGCAATAAACGTACTTGATAATTAAACGTTTTAAAACAAGGCGTTAGAATTCATGCCCAACAATATGCTTGGTTGATGGCAACCAAGCTGGCTGCAATCAACCAGTTTGCCTAGGCAAGAAACAATTTGTAGGCTGGGTTATGCGTTTCATCCCAATGCGGGTAACCTAAATTGTCTAAAAAGCGGTTAAAAGCCGCCATGTCGTTAGGTGGCACTTGCATGCCCACCAAGACGCGGCCAAAGTCGGCACCGTGGTTACGGTAGTGGAACAAGCTGATGTTCCAGTCGTGGCCCATGGTGTCTAAAAACCTCATTAGCGCGCCGGGTTTTTCCGGGAATTCAAATCGGAATACCACTTCGTTTTTTGCCTGAGGCGCATGGCCACCAACCAAGTGGCGTAAATGCAATTTGGCCACTTCGTTGTCGCTTAAGTCTAAAGTCGGTAAGCCTTGTGCTTGCAAATCGTTGACCAATTTAGCCGATTCTGCTGGGTCAGCGATGGCCACGCCGACAAAAATGTGGGCAAATTTAGGATCGGAATAGCGGTAATTAAATTCGGTGATGTTGCGCTCGCCCAAAAGGCGGCAAAAAGCTTTGAAGGCGCCGGCTTGTTCGGGGATGGTGACGGCTAACACCGCCTCGCGCTTTTCGCCCACTTCGGCACGCTCGGCAATAAAGCGTAAGCGGTCGAAGTTCATGTTGGCGCCCGAGGCAATGCCTATTAAGGTTTTGTCCCTTAATCCATTGCGTTTGGCGTACTCTTTTAAACCGGCGGTGGCCAAGGCGCCGGCCGGTTCTAAGATGCTGCGGGTGTCTTCAAACACGTCTTTGATGGCGGCGCAAATGGCATCGTTATCCACCACGATCATTTCATCCACGTATTGCTGCGCCAAGGCAAAGGTGTGCTCGCCCACTTGCTTAACCGCGGCGCCATCGGCAAATAAGCCGACTTGCTCTAGCATGACGCGTTTGCCTTGCTTGAGCGATTCCGTCATGGCCTCGGCGTCTTTGGCTTCCACGCCTATGACTTTTATTTCTGGGCGTACCGCTTTAACGTAAGCGGCAATTCCAGCCAGCAAGCCGCCGCCACCGACGCAACAAAATATGGCTTCTATCGGTTCGGGGTGGGCATTTAGGATTTCCATGGCGATGGTGCCTTGGCCGGCAATGACTTCTGGGTCATCGTATGGGTGCACAAAAGTCAGCTGTTCGGATTGTTCTAATTCCAAGGCTTTCACGTAGGCATCGGAATAGCTGTCGCCAAACAACACCACTTCAGCACCGCGCGCTCTAACTGCATTGACTTTAATGGCGGGGGTGGTGGTGGGCATGACGATGATGGCGCGGCATTTTAGTTTTTTTGCTGCCAGTGCCACGCCTTGAGCGTGGTTGCCGGCTGAGGCGGCGATGACGCCACGCTTAAGCACGTCGCTGCTTAGGCTGGCCATTTTATTGTAGGCACCACGCAGCTTAAAGGAGAACACCGGTTGCATGTCTTCGCGTTTGAGTAACACGCGGTTGTGTATGCGCGCCGATAAATTAGGCTGGAATTCCAATGGCGTTTTTTTCGCCACATCGTATACCTGAGAGTGCTCTATTTTATGTTTGTAATCTATGGTCATGGGCTATTTTTAAATGGCGCTTGTTTTTAAAACAACGGTCGCAGTGTATTATGCTGAATTGTTTGTATTATAAAGAAATTGCAAAGGATTTACTTAAAATGGCTTATACCCAAGACGAATTAAAACAACAAGTGGCCAAGGCTGCCGTGGAATACGTAAAAGGCGGCATCATAGGCGTGGGCACGGGCTCAACTGCGAACTTTTTTATTGAAGAGTTGGCCAAGGTGAAACATAAAATTGATGGCGCGGTGGCCTCTTCAGAAGCAACGGCTCAGCGTTTGCGTGGTCATGGCATAGAGGTATTTGATCTAAACAGCGTGGATGGCATGGACATCTATGTGGACGGTGCCGATGAAATCACCGAACACATGCACATGTTAAAAGGCGGCGGCGGCGCGCTAACCCGCGAAAAAATCGTGGCAGCTTGCGCTAAAACCTTTATCTGCATCTGCGATGAAAGCAAATACGTGCCGGTATTGGGTAAGTTTCCTTTGCCAGTGGAAGTGTTGCCCATGGCAAAAAGTTACGTGGCGCGTGAGCTGGTTAAATTGGGCGGCCAACCGGCACTGCGTAATTTCACCACGGACAACGGCAACGTGATTATCGATGTGCACGGTTTGAGCATCAGCGACCCAGTCGCCATGGAAGCCAAAATCAACCAAATTGTGGGTGTGGTCACCAACGGTTTGTTTGCTGCGCGCCCGGCCAATGTGTTGTTGTTGGCTACCGCTGAAGGCGTTAAAACCATTAAGAAATAATGCCTGCTTGATGACGGGCCAGGCATAAAAAAAGCGCTGATTGTCAGCGCTTTTTTTATTATTAACTTTTTATGGCCCTATTGCGGGACGTAACCCGTGGCCGTGTCGGCGCCTTCGCCGAAGAAGTATTTTTCCGTTTGTTCGCTTAGGTATTTGCGTGCGGATGGGTCGGCCAAACTCAAGCGATTTTCGTTGACCAACATGGTTTGTTGTTTTAGCCATGCGCCCCAGGCTTCTTTTGAAACTTGGGCATAAATGCGTTTGCCTAGTTCGCCTGGGTAGGGAGGAAAATCCATGCCCTCGGCTTCTTTACCTAATTTAATGCAGTTTACTGTGCGTGCCATTTTTCTTGCCTTAAAGAGTCGTGTAAAACGCTATGATAACGCATGGTTTTAAGTGCGGCGAGTGTGCATGTTAATATTGCGTGTTTATTAAACTATAAAGTCTAAAAAATATGAATAAGATAGAAGAAAGTCCGTTCAAAGGTAAAACCGGCATCCCGCGTTTGATTAACGCTTTCGGCTATTCAGTGGATGGCTTCAAGGCGGCATTCAAAAATGAAGATGCGTTTCGCCAAGAATTATTTTTGGCAGCGGTGTTGGTGCCATTAGGGCTTTATTTAGGTAAAACCGGCGTAGAAAAGGCTTTGTTGGTATCGGTGGTCTTGCTGGTACTGATTGTGGAGTTGTTTAATTCCGCGATTGAAGCCGCCGTCGACCACACTTCCATAGACGTGCACCCCCTGGCTAAGCGCGCAAAAGACATCGCCAGCGCCTCGGTCATCGTGGCACTGGCTATTGTCATTGGCGTTTGGGCTTTGGTCTTATTCGGCTAAGCCCGACCCATTTAAAAATCCGCCCGCAGCCCTATCAATACAGAGCGTGCGCCTGCTGGGGACAGGTCTTTTAAAAAGGACGTGTGCTCGCGTATTTCTTGGTTCAGCACGTTGCTGGCTTTAGCAAACAATTCCACGTTTAACTTGCTGGGCAGTTTGTAAGTGGCCATGGCGCTGACATCGGTGTAGCCAGCAGTGGGCAATTCGTTTTGTGCCGTGCGGTTTTGCTTAAAGGCTCGCGCGACATTCAATCTGGCTCCCAATGCGTTCTTTTGGTAATTCAAGCCCGCCCCTAAGCGCAAGGGCGTGATGCGCGGCAAGGCGGCTTGGTTATCCAAGTTGCTGGCACGCACGTAGTCACCGCGTAGGCTTAAATCCCAATCGTCCGCTAAATTGAATTTAGCTTCGGCTTCAAGCCCCTTAAAGCTGGCGGCGAAAGCGCTGAATTGAGCGATGGGTAGGGTAGATGGGCCATCAATAGCACCCGTATCGAGCAGGCCTAAGAAGCGATTAAAGCGCGTGTAATAGGCACCAACGCTAAATGAGTTTCTAGCATCCTTCCAACGAATTTGCGCATCCACACCGTTGGAGCATTCTTTTTTAAAGTTAGGGTTGCCCACCTCGTATTGACCGGTCGCCAAGTGCGCGCCATTGGCATACAGCTCAAAGTAGCTCGGTGCTCGCTCGTTGTGCGACAGGTTGCTGGCCATCGACCAATGGCTGTCTATTGCGTAAAGGCCACCTAGGGCATAACTGTAAGTTGTAAAGTCGGCGGATTGAACCGTGGGATTTTTAGTCCAAGCGCTGGCATCCAATGCCGTGTGCTCAGCACGGCCACCTAAGCTGAGTTTTAGTTGATCCAAGCCCAGCGCTTTAAGTGGCATTTCTTCATACAGGTAAGCAGCATGGCTTTTTGTCTGCACGGCTGGCACAAAAGCCTCTTCGCCTAGAGCGGCAAATCGACTGTTTTGAAACTGCCAACCCCATACGCCATCGAGGTCGCCTAATTTAGCATGGCCTAACTCTACGCTGCCTTCGCTGCCCTTGTTAGTAAACGTCGTGCCTATGGCGCCGTCCTCAATTTCTTGGTGTTGGTAATCGGTGTGGGCGTAGCGCATTTTGATGCGACTGATGACGCTATTTAACTCACGAAATGCCGAGGCAATGTCCCAGCGCTGGCTTTTCATGGCTATGCGCACGGCTTGTTCTGCAACGGTGCCGTAGTTGCTGTTAAAGCCTGAATAGGAGCTACCTACATAGCCCTTATCAAAGGTTAGCGAGGCGCCCAATGCCCCGCCGTCTGAACTGGCACTGCTGTTAATGAGTTTGCCGTAATTTTCTTGGAGCGTGCCATCGGCCTGGTTTTTACGATTTGAGACGGCAAAGCCGGGTATGTTTAGGTCGTCGGTTTTGCGTTTGTAGGCATCGGCATGCATGGCAAATTGCCCGTTGCCAACATCGACCACGGCTGCAGCATTGCGCTGATTATCCGGGCCGCCCAAGCGTGCTTCGGTGCGACCAATGATGCCATTCACTGGCTCGCTAGGAATGCGGTGATCGATGGCATTCACCACCCCGCCTACCGCGCTGCCGCCATACAGTAGGGCCGCGGGTCCGCGCACCACATCAATTTGCTCTATCACCAATGGATCAATGGCCACTGCGTGATCAAAGCTCAATGAGGAGGCATCTAGAATACCCACGCCGTTTTGCATGATGCGCACACGCTCTGCGTCCAAACCGCGTATCACTGGTCTGGAGGAATTCGGACCGAAGTTGCTTGCGGCCACGCCAGGCAGGGTGTTCAAGGTTTCGCCTAGGGTGGCTTCACGCTTAAGGGACAATTCCCGTCCGCTTAATATGGAAACGGGTAAGACCATGGCATCCGAGCCCACACCCAATGGGTTGCCGGTAACGGCCACGTTGGATAACTCACGCTGCGTGATGGGTTCTGCCCAAGCCGATGCCATGGCCAGACTGATGGCCAAAGCCAGTTTATTGGGGCTTAAAAATGGGAATGCTTTTGCGCGTTTAGGCGCAGCGTAAATAGTGTGCATGATGGACCTCAAAAATAAAACAGCAGCATGGGCAAGCGCATAGGCTGGCCATGGTTTAAAGGATTAAACGCTGATGTTTTGAGGTGGCGCGCGTGCTGCGTAAGCGCCAAGTGAGTGACTTTGGGTGTTGAAATACTGGGAGGCGTGTAGGCTGAAGCTGGCATCAAAGTGCGCCAGGAAGAGGCCATCTGGCACTATGGCGCCAGCCACTTGCGCGTAGCTTAAGCACTGCGCGCATGGCTCGGTGGCGGCTTTTTTATCTTGTTGACTGTGTTGGTTAAACTCGTTGACGTGGCTGATTTCGTGCGCAGCCAGGCCTATTTGCGTAAAAGCAAATAAGACGATGAGCGCGAAATGAACGGCGTAACGTTTTAACATGGGTTGCTTATGGCATGAAATTTAAAGCCGCACCGTGATAGCCACGGGTGCGGCTTTTATCGTTTAAGCAAAGTTAGCTGAAGCAAAATCCCAGTTAGCTAAGGACGCTAAGAACACTTCAACAAACTTAGCGCGGGCATTGCGGTAGTCGATGTAGTAAGCGTGCTCCCAAACGTCTATGGTGAGCAAGGCTTTGTCGCCTGTGGTCAATGGCGTGCCAGCGGCGCCCATGTTGACGATGTCAACCGAGCCGTCGGCTTTTTTCACCAACCAAGTCCAGCCTGAACCAAAGTTACCCACGGCTGAGGCTTGAAAGGCTTTTTTGAACTCGTCAAAGGAACCCCATTTCGCATTGATGGCGTTGGCCAATGCACCGCTTGGTGCGCCGCCGCCGTTTGGTTTCATGCTGCTCCAAAAGAAAGTGTGGTTCCAGATTTGCGCGGAATTGTTGTAGATGCCGGCGCTGGATTTTTTGATGATGTCTTCTAGGCTAGCGTTTTCAAACTCGGTGCCTTTAATCAAATTGTTTAAATTGGTCACGTAAGTTTGGTGGTGTTTGCCGTAATGGAAATCCAAGGTTTCTTCAGAAATGTGCGGTGCTAAAGCAGTTTTAGCATAAGGCAGTGCGGGTAGGGTGTGTTCCATGATTCATCCTTTAAGGGTCATTTTGGGTAAAAAATTGCGATGCGTTATTTTGCCATAATAACAGGGTAATTTAGTAGGGTATTGCTATTTTTTCTTGGCACGCGGGTGGGCTTGGTCGTAGACGCTGGCCAAATGTTGAAAATCCAAGTGGGTATAAACCTGGGTGGTGCTGATGTTGGCGTGGCCGAGCATTTCTTGTACGGCGCGTAAATCTTGGCTGGATTGCAATACGTGGCTGGCAAAACTGTGGCGCAATAAATGCGGGTGCACGCTGCTGCTCATGCCTTGCTTGACCGACCACTGCTTGACTCGGTATTGCACCGCGCGTGGGCTAATGCGTTTGCCTTGTTGCGTGACAAATAAGGCATCTGGATTGCTGTCAGCGATGCGCAGGCTGGCGCGCTGATTTAACCAAACTTTGATGGCTTCACTGGCGTGGCTGCCCATGGGCACGATGCGCGTCTTATTGCCTTTACCGGTTACCGTGACGGTGCCGGCGCTGTAGTCGATCATGGCGCAGTCTAAATTGACCAGTTCGGCCAAGCGTAACCCAGAGGAATAGAACAATTCTAATATCGCGTGATCGCGTTGCGCGAGCAGGTCATCGCCTTGAATGGCGACAAATTTTACCGCTTGGTCGGTGGACAAAGCTTGCGGCAAGGTCTTGGCCGATTTGGGGGCGCGTAAGCCTATCACTGGGTTTTGTTGGTAGCCCTGCTGGTGGACTAAGTAGTTAAAATAGCCACGCCATGCCGACAGGGCGCGGGCGATGCTTTTGCCACTTAAGCCGCGGCTGTGCAAGCTGGCGATGTAGCGACGTATGTGCGCGCTTTGCACTTGGGCCAGTTCGGTATCGCCGACCAATGACATCAACAATTCGATGTCCCTGGCATAATTTTTGAGCGTGAGCGCACTGAGGCCGCGCTCAAACGTCAGGTGTTGCAGGTAGTCTTTGAGGTGGCTCACTGGCAGGTGGGCAGCTCGCTAAAGATGAGCGGCCACGGCCGCGCTGACTAAATCGCCTATGCGTTGTAAATACAAGGACCCCATGTCGGCTTTGAAACGGTCGGGGTTTTCTGTAGCCAATATGAGTACGCCATAAACCTGTTTTTCATCGCTCAGCGGGATAAAAGCGAAAGACTGCAAGGACTCTGGCACTAAGCCGTCGGCCGAGGCGGGCTTTTCACCGCAATGAGGCAGGCTTAATGCGCTGACCCAATCTTGAAACGGGCTGGACACGGCGCTAAACAATTTATCTTGGGCTAGTGCTGGGTCGCTGGGGGCTTGCCAAATCAACAGCTGACTGTGCGACACGGCAAAGATGTCCTGCATGCTTTGCGCCAGTAAATTGTTTAGGCCATCTAAGCTTGGGCTGGCAAGCAACTGAACGCTAAATTGATGGACATGGCCACTGGTTTTGTCGTTTTGTTCGGCGTAGGCAATCAGCTGCGCCATCTTGCTTTCCATCACCCGTATTTTGTCGCGTTGCGCCAATTGCTGGCGTTCGGTCAGGGAAATCGTGCCATTGCCGTGTGGGCTGGGTAGAAAAATTTCCGTGAGCAAGTGCGCGTGCTGTTCAAAAAATTGCGGGTGGCTGCGTAAATAGCGGCTGACTTGTTCGGCGTACAACGGGTCTTCTTGATCTTGTTGCATGGTGGTCCTTGAGGAACGCTAATGGGTTGTCGTTACTTTAGCTTAATGTGATGCTGCCAGTAAATACCGTCACGGCCGGGCCTGTCATCATGACCGCTGAGTCGCCGCCTTGCCAGGCAATGGACAGTTCGCCGCCACGGGCGCTCACTTTGACCGGCGATGTTAATTGGCCGGATAGGATGCCGCTGACCACGGCCGCGCAGGCGCCGGTGCCGCAGGCTAAGGTTTCGCCGCTGCCGCGCTCAAACACCCGTAATTTAATCTGCTGTGGGTTAAGGATTTGCATGAAGCCAACGTTGACGCGTTCAGGGAAGCGCGGGTGCACTTCAATTTGTAGCCCCAATTCGACCACTGCGGCCGTGTCGGCATTGTCGACTTGCAGCACTGCATGCGGGTTGCCCATGGACACGGCAGCAATCTGCAGCGTTTGCTCACCCACTTGCAGGGCGTACTGGACTGCTTGCGCATCGGCAATAAAAGGGATGTCGGACGGCGCTAATTTTGGGGCGCCCATGTTGACGGTGACCAGGCCATTGTCTTCTAGACTAGGGTGTATGATGCCGCTGGCGGTTTCTACCGAGATGGTTTTTTTGTTGCTCAAACCCTGCTCGGCGAGGAAGCGCACAAAGCAACGTGCGCCGTTGCCGCATTGGGCCACTTCGCTGCCATCGGCATTAAAAATACGGTATTTAAAATCCGCTACACTGGACGATTCGACCAATAGCAATTGGTCAAAACCGACACCGAATTGGCGATGGGCCCATTGTTGGATTTGTTGCGGGCTGAGATGCACGGTTTGATGGATGGCATCGATCACCATGAAGTCGTTGCCGGCACCCTGCATTTTGCTAAAAGTTAATTGCGTGGATTTAGAATTCATAAGCTTAATTATAAATTGATAGTGAGCACCGGCTAATTTTTATTGCAATATTTTAGTCTTAAAATTCAATACTTAGGTAGAATGCTAACTCGGTAATTGACCTGATGATCATGCTTCAGCCTTTAGTATGAAAATCATTTCATTTTTTATAGTTTACTTTTCAAGGCGCACAAATGAACGACTATCTTTTTACTTCAGAATCCGTTTCTGAAGGTCACCCAGACAAACTCGCAGACCAAGTGTCCGACAGTATTTTAGACGCGATACTCGAACAAGACCCCACTGCCCGTGTTGCAGCAGAAACTTTAGCCAACACCGGTTTAATTGTGTTGGCAGGGGAAATCACCACTACCGCTAACGTGGATTACATCAAAGTAGCGCGTGAGACCATCAAACGCATAGGCTACGACAACACCGACTACGGCATAGACTACAAAGGTTGTGCGGTATTGGTGGCTTACGACAAACAATCCCCTGACATTGCCCAAGGCGTGGACGGTGCGCAGGATGACCCATTGGACCAAGGCGCCGGCGATCAAGGCTTGATGTTTGGTTACGCGTGCGATGAAACGCCGCAATTGATGCCATTGCCGATTTGGTTGTCGCACCGCATCATGGAGCGTCAAGCGCAGTTGCGTAAAGACGGCCGTTTGCCTTGGTTGCGTCCGGACGCGAAATCGCAAGTCACCATCAAATACCAAGACGGCAAAGCCAGCGCGATTGATACCGTGGTGGTGTCAACCCAGCACGCCCCGGAAATGGAATTAAAAGACATACGCGAAGCGGTGATAGAAGAAATCATCAAGCCGACCTTGCCTAAAGAATTGATTAAGGGTGACATTAAGTTTTTGGTCAACCCTACCGGTCGATTTGTGATTGGTGGCCCACAAGGCGATTGCGGTTTAACCGGTCGTAAAATCATCGTCGATACCTACGGTGGTGCGGCGCCCCATGGTGGCGGCGCTTTTTCTGGTAAAGACCCATCTAAAGTAGACCGTTCTGCGGCGTATGCAGGCCGTTATGTGGCGAAGAATATCGTGGCGGCCGGCTTGGCTTCCCGTTGCTTGGTGCAAATTTCCTACGCGATTGGGGTGGCGCAACCCACCTCCATCATGGTCGAGACCTACGGTACCGGTAAGGTGTCCAACGAAGTGCTGACCGCCTTGGTGCGCGAACACTTTGATTTGCGTCCTAAGGGCATAGTGAAGATGCTGAATTTACTGCGTCCTATTTACACTAAAACCGCTGCTTACGGGCATTTTGGCCGTGACGAACCGGAGTTTACTTGGGAAGCGATAGACAAAGCCGCGGCCTTAAAAGCCGCTCTTTAAGTCGCACCTGAAACAGTAAAAAGCCTTGCTGCTAAGTGCGGCAAGGCTTTTTTATTGGCTTTACGGAAAATCATGAGTTAGCAAAAATGCGCTTGGAAGGACAAACAATCTCTCGTATAATGCCTGCCATTCCGAGGAGCGTTGCGAGAGTCCTTCTCCCAGGCTCGGAACAGGTTAGAACGACGCTCACCTTATTAACCGTGCCGGGCACGGGATATGGGTGAGATAAGCGAACAGCCTCTCTAATTAAATACCCTTTCCCTCCGGTCACATATTCAAGGAAATTGAACATGAATGCTGTGACTGCTGAAAATAAAAATACAGTAAAAGATTACGTGATTGCCGATATCGGCTTGGCCGCGTTTGGCCGTAAAGAAATTGCCATTGCCGAAACCGAAATGCCAGGCTTGATGGCGATCCGTGAAGAGTTTGCCCTAATTCAACCGCTTAAAGGCGCGCGCATTACCGGTAGCTTGCACATGACCATACAAACCGCCGTGCTCATCGAAACGCTAAAAGATTTAGGTGCGGAAGTGCGTTGGGCCTCATGCAATATTTATTCTACCCAAGACCACGCTGCGGCAGCGATTGCCGAAGGCGGCACGCCGGTATTTGCGGTTAAAGGCGAAAGCTTGGCCGACTATTGGGACTACACCCACCGCATTTTTGAGTGGAGCGACGGTGGCTACAGCAACATGATATTGGACGACGGTGGCGACGCGACTTTGTTGTTGCATTTAGGTACGCGCGCTGAAAAGGATTTGTCTTTGGTGGCGCATCCGACTTCAGAAGAAGAGGTGTGTTTATTCGATTCCATTAAAGCCAAACTAAAAGTCGATCCCACTTGGTATTCCGTGCGTTTAGCTAAAATCATAGGCGTGACCGAAGAAACCACCACCGGTGTGCACCGTTTGTATCAAATGCACAAAGATGGCAAATTGGCTTTCCCAGCGATTAACGTGAATGACTCGGTGACCAAATCCAAATTCGACAATTTATACGGTTGCCGCGAATCCTTAGTGGACGCGATTAAGCGTGCTACGGACGTGATGATTGCCGGTAAAGTGGCGGTAGTCGCCGGTTACGGCGATGTGGGTAAAGGCTCTGCACAAGCTTTGCGCGCCTTGTCTGCACAAGTTTGGGTGACCGAGATTGATCCTATCTGTGCCTTGCAAGCGGCCATGGAAGGCTACCGCGTGGTGACCATGGATTACGCCGCGGAACACGCTGATATTTTTGTTACTGCGACCGGTAACTACCACGTGATTACCCATGAGCACATGGCTAAAATGAAAGACCAAGCCATTGTGTGTAACATCGGCCATTTTGATAACGAGATAGACGTGGCTTCATTGGAAAAATACCAGTGGGATGAAATTAAACCGCAAGTGGATCACGTGATTTTCCCTAATGGCAAAAAAATTATTCTGTTGGCAAAAGGCCGCTTGGTCAATTTAGGTTGCGGTACCGGCCACCCAAGCTACGTCATGAGTTCTAGCTTTGCTAACCAAACTATTGCGCAAATTGAATTGTTTACGCAAACTGCTAACTACCCGGTGGGCGTGTATACCTTGCCTAAGCACTTGGACGAGAAGGTGGCGATCTTGCAGTTGCGCAAATTGAATGCGCAATTGACCAGCCTAACCGATCAACAAGCGGCTTACATCGGTGTGCAAAAGCAAGGTCCTTTTAAACCGGATACTTACCGTTATTAGAAAACGCAGCCGGATTTCCGGCTAGCGGTTTGTTATCACCCGTTGTGGTTAGAAAACGCAGCCGGATTTTCGGCTAGCGGTTTGTTATCACCCGTTGTGGTTAGAAAACGCAGCCGGATTTTCGGCTAGCGTTTTGTTATCAGTTTTTACTGATTGATGAAGGGGAGTGGCAGCATGCGATTATTGTTGGGCTGGATTTTGAACGCCTTGGCGCTGTTAGCCGTGGCCTACTACGTGCCCAACATTCATGTGGCCGATTTTACTACGGCTTTGCTGGCAGCGCTGGCCATAGGTTTGGTCAATCTATTGCTTAGACCTATCTTGGTGCTGCTCACTTTGCCCATTACTTTGCTCACTTTAGGGCTATTTTTATTGCTGATAAACGGCGTATTATTTTATGCCGTAGGCAATGTTTTGCCTGGCTTTGAAGTGCAAACCATACGCGCCGGTTTAATCGGTGCTTTGCTATACAGCGTGCTGGCTTGGTTGTTGGGCGCCATAGTGATAGACGATAAAAAAGACAAATAAATGAACAGCTACGCATACAGTTTTGAGTTTTTCCCGCCTAAGACTGCAGAAGGCATGGCGACGCTGCGCGACGCCCGTGCAGAGCTGGCCAAATTCAATCCCGAGTTTTTCTCCGTGACGTTTGGGGCGGGCGGTTCAACGCGCGACCGAACCATGGAAACGGTGTTGGACATTCAGCAACAAGGCTTACCAGCCGCGCCGCATATCTCCTGCATTTCGTCCAGCAAGGAAGAGATTCGTGGCTTATTGCAGGCTTACCAAGCCAGTGGCATCAAGCGTTTGGTGGCCTTGCGCGGCGATCTGCCGTCGGGTGAAGTGAGTGCGGGTGACTTTCGTTATGCATCGGAATTGGTCGCCTTCATACGCGCTGAAACCGGCCAGCATTTTCACATCGAAGTGGCAGCCTACCCAGAGTTTCATCCGGAAGCGAAAAGCCCGGCGGCCGATGTCTTGAATTTAAAACGCAAGATTGATGCCGGTGCCAATTCGGCCATTACCCAGTATTTTTATAATGCCGATGCCTATTTTCACTTCATCGATCAGTGCGCGGCGGCCGGCATTAATGTGCCTATCGTGCCTGGCATCATGCCTATATACAACATCACGCAATTGGCGCGCTTTTCCAATGTGTGCGGTGCGGAAATTCCTAGGTGGTTGAGGTTACGTTTGGAAGAATACGGCGATGACATGGCTTCATTGCGCGCTTTCGGCATAGACGTGGTGACGGATTTATGTGAAACCTTAAGGGTGTTTGGCGCGCCCAGTTTGCATTTTTACACATTGAATCGTGCCGGTGTGATTGCCAACATCATAGGCAATTTGCCCGATTAAAGCCGCGCAATAGCAGCCTTGTTAGGCGGCCATTGCGGATTGTAGGCATAAGGAAACCGACCAGCGCTTAGTGCAGGGTCGGTTTTTCTGTTTGGTTTAAGGCATCTTCAATAAACAAATAGTCTTTGGTTTTGTCCGCGCCGGACTTGCCCGCACCCCAAGTCGTCATCAATACGATCCAGCGCATTTCTTCTATATTGATTTTTAGTTGCGACAAGTTCATGGCCAGGTCCAGCACCAATTCGCGCTGGGCGGTATTGAGTATATTGGCTTGGGTTAAAAATACGATCAGCCCTAAACTTTCAGCGCTGATTTTTCTGCGTTCGTCCTCAGTAAAAATGCGTGTGCTATGCGACTGGGCTTTGCTGTAAATGTCGCCTTGTTCGGTCATGCGTTCCAGCTCATTAAACCAATTGAACGCACTGTTGATATCGTATTCCGCAAACCCTGCTGCCGACAGCTCTTTTGATAAGGTGTCTTGGTCAGGTCTAAACTGCGTGTCTATGTAGTTTTCAAACATATAAACCAATACTTCAAACATGATGTTGATCCTTAAGAAATGTTGTTCTTCAATTAAGTGAGGTGGTTTATGCATCCATTTAAAATGACGCTATGGTCAACTACACAATCTGTTGGTATTGTCCGCCAGCAAGGCCAGTGATTCTCCCTTCTAATTCCAATAGTGTGAGCATGGATGAAAGCGTGCTGACCGTCAAGCCAGTCAATTGCACTAAAGTTTCGATAGAGATAGCGTCATAAGCCATGGCATCTAACAACCTTTGCTGATCCTGGTTGCTCGGTGAATTTTCTGCCGCTAGCGGTGCGCTTACGGCTTTGCTTAAATTTAATTCTTCGACGATGTCTTGCAAACTGTCGACCAATTTCGCCCCTTGTTTAATCAGTTGATGACACCCTTTGGCCAGTGGCGAATGGATGGAGCCGGGTATGGCAAATACTTCGCGACCTTGTTCGGCACTTAAGCGCGCGGTGATTTGCGAGCCGCTTTTTAGGTTGGCTTCGACCACTAGGCAGCCCAAGCTGAGGCCGCTAATTAGGCGGTTGCGCCTAGGGAAATTTTGCGGTTTGGACAGCGTGCCCAGGGGAAATTCAGAAATAATTAAACCACTGCTAGCAATCTGGTGCGCTAGATCTCGGTGCTGGGCAGGGTAGACCATGTCCAAGCCGGTGCCGACCACGGCGATGGTGTCGCCCTTGGCTTTGAGTGCGCCGCGGTGGGCGGCCCCATCTATGCCTAAGGCGAGGCCGCTGACTATGCATAGCCCGTGCTCGGCCAAACCTTGGGCAAACGCCTCGGCATTTTTTTCACCTTGTACCGAGGCATTGCGGCTGCCAACAATGGCGATGCTTAATTTGTTGAGTAGCGCGAGATTGCCTTTTGCATAGAGCAAGGGCGGCGGATCGGCGATTTCTAGTAAGGCTTTAGGGTAGTCGGCATCGGCCAGCGTGACCAGGTGATTGTTGGCTTGCGCTAGCCAATTAAGCGTATCTTCTAGGCCAGTTTGATCCACCCCTTGCCCTATCTCTAGGGCAATTTTTTCAGACACGACCGCTCTTAATTCTTTAAATTTTTTGCGGTAAATTTCACTTGGGCTGCCAAAGGTTTTGAGCAGTTGGCAAAATGTTTGGCAGCCTAAGCCTTCTATCTGGCTTAAGCTAAGCCACTGTAATTTTTCCAGTATAGCGGCGCTGTCATCCATGGCCTAAGCTCACTTTGGGCTAAGCACGCTGTCCAGTTTGTTGACCGGTTCGCTGGCGTGCATGATGAGCGCGTAAGACACGCGTTCAAACACGCGAAACACCATCAGCACACCTATGCGTTCATCGGGCAATTGTATCTGCTTATTGACTTGCTCTGCTTGCGGGTTTTTGATGGCACGACCGGCTCTATTGATGGTGAGCACGTGACCCAATTCCAGCCCCGCCTCGGCGCCACGATTGATGGCGACAACGCTAAGCGGACCGGCTTCTTCCACGCCGCTGTAGATGCTGATGATGCGTCCAGCAATGGGGGTTTCAGGGGCGTGCGGCACGAAGTTAGTTAGTGCTTGCTCAGGTGGGCTAAGCAGCAATCTGTCGCCACTGAATACTTCCTCGGTGGCCGAGACTATTTCTGCACTGGCCGGAGTGCCGTATTGCTTGATCCGCACCTCGCCTAAATAGCGTGCTTCTTGACCCAACACCTCCTTGCTGTCTGGGTCGATGAGGTTTTCCGTGTCGCGGACTATCTGCCAATTTGGCCCATCCTCGGGCTTGATGCTGTCCACATAAATGCGCGTGCCAGGGCTTAGCACCAAGCGTTCGTCTTGTGCGGCTAAGATGCGCGCTGAGTTAGCTGCGGTGCTTTTTTCGATGACCATGGCTTGATTTAAAAATGGCTTAATGGCTGTTAGGTTGAGGCTAGGAATGGCGGCTTCCACCAGCGGTTCTACCTGAACGCCTGGCTCCAACGTGACGCTCTCTAGCAGCAATTTTAGTTGCGGGCTGCCACTGGACATGTCTAGGTAAACGACGTTGCCAGGGTAAATCAAATGCGGGTTTTTTATTTCGCTGCGATTAAGTTGCCAAACTTTTGGCCATTGCCAAGGGTCTTTTAGGAATCGGCCAGCGATGCCCCACAAGGTATCGCCTTTAACGACAACGTGACGATCAGGATGCTGGTCATTTAACAGAATTTCATCGGCCAAGGCAGTTAAGCTTATGCAACAAAACAGCAGCAGCGTTATAATGTGGCGAGACATACAGAGCAACCTTAAATGAAAAACAGTGAGCTCAAGTATACGATTAAATGGCCGCACTGAATCAGCAAAAGCGGTTTTAATTTCGCCCATTTAAGCGTCAGCTCCCTGCCCGCAGGGCGGCATTTTTGAAAGATAAAAGAGTTTTTTTATGGCAATTTTAGACATACTCCATTACCCCGATGCTAGATTGCACACCGTGGCGCAACCGGTCAAAGCCGTCGATGCCAGCATCAAGCGTTTGATCGATGACATGGCGCAGACCATGTACGATGCGCCCGGCATAGGCTTGGCTGCCACGCAGGTGAACGCCCACGTGCAACTGATTTTGATTGATATCAGTGAAAGCAAAGACGATTTATTGGTATTGATTAACCCTAAGATTACCGATAAAAGTGGCGAACAAGATTACGAAGAAGGCTGCTTGTCTGTGCCCGGAGTCTACGATACGGTCAGGCGCGCGGACCGTGTCACGGTGCAGGCTTTGGATAGAGATGGCAAGCCATTCAGCTTAAAGGCCGAGGGCTTGCTCAGCGTCTGCGTACAGCATGAAATGGACCACCTGTTAGGCAAGGTATTCATCGAGTATTTGTCCCCGTTAAAACGCAATCGCATTAAAAATAAAATGCTCAAACAACAGCGTGATCGCTGATTTTTTTAGGCCTAAGTCCCCCACTATGAAACTCATTTTTGCCGGCACGCCAGACTTTGCCGTTCCCGCCTTGGCGGCCTTGATCGCCGCCGGCCATGACATTGTGATGGTCTTAACTCAGCCGGATAGACCGGCAGGGCGGGGCATGAAATTGAAAGCCAGCCCAGTGAAAGTGCTGGCTGAGCAACATGGCTTAACGGTCTTTCAACCGCTGACATTAAAAGACCCGCAAGCGCAGGCGCGCATCGCCGAGGTGCAAGCCGATGCCATGATAGTCGCAGCCTATGGCTTGATTATTCCTGACAGCACCTTGCATGCCACGCGTTATGGATGCTACAACATCCATGCCTCCTTGTTGCCACGTTGGCGTGGCGCTGCCCCCATACACCGTTCCTTGTTGGCAGGCGATCAGCAAACCGGTGTAACCATTATGGAGGTGGTGGCAGCCCTGGATGCCGGCGCCATGGTCAGCCGCGGGGTGGTGGCCATCAAGGACAGCGATACCACGCAAAGCTTGCACGATGCCTTAAGTCATATGGGCGCCGCATTGATGGTGACGGCCATGGCCGACTTGGAAAAAAATGGCGGCTTAGCCGCCACCGCCCAAGATGAAAACTTGGTGACTTACGCGCACAAATTAGACAAAGCCGAAGCCGCCATAGATTGGCAGCAATCTGCAGCGGCGATTTCTCGGCAAGTGCGGGCATTTAATCCTTTTCCGGTGGCGCAAAGCCAACTAAAAGAACACACCTGCCGCATTTGGATGGCCACGGCCGAAGCCGGCCAAGCTAAGCCCGGAGAAATCGTCGGCGTGCAAGATGGCATCCTAGTAGGCTGCGGCGAGGGTTTGCTGCGCATCACCGAATTGCAAGCGCCGGGTGGCAAGCGCATGCCTGCCGCGTCTTTCGTGCAAGGCCATAGTTTGCAGCTGGGTGATAGGTTTACGGCTTAGCATGACTCCGCCCATTTTGCCTGCGCAGGGATTAAGTCCCTGCTGCAGGCGTTATCAAGTAAAATCAACTCACCTTTAACCGCCTTAACAACAAGAAAGCGTCCTTTGTACCTATCCCAACAAATTGCAGCCCATGCGGTCAACCTCGTGCTATCAGGACGCAACCTCACTTTAGCCTTGCCGGCAGCCTTAGCCAGCCACCCCAATGCCACTCCGCAGCAACGTGGGGCGGCGCAGGACTTAAGTTACGGCACCTTGCGTTTCTACGGTGAAATCGATGCTTACCTCATACAGTTGCTAGAAAAGCCCTTAAGCGATGACCGCGTGCATGCCATCTTATTGGTGGCGCTCTACCAATTGCTGCACGATAAAGCCGATGCGTTTACCGTGGTCAATCAAGCGGTGCAAGCGGCGAGCCTACTCAAAAAGCCGGCACCTAAAGCCTGGGCTAAGGGCTTGGTGAATGCCATTTTGCGTAATTTTTTACGGCAACAAACGCAGTTGGCCGGCCGTGTCGCCGTCAAAGAAGCGGCGACCTACTCCTACCCGCAATGGTGGATAAACAAACTCAAAGCGCAATACCCCTTGCACTGGCAGAGCATGTTGCTTAACGGCAACCAGCACCCGCCCATGACCTTACGCGTCAATTGCAAAAAAATCAGCGTGACGGATTACCAACAATTATTAACTCGACAAGGCATACAATCGGAGCGCCTTGGTGGCCAAGCTTTGGTTTTGAGTAAGCCGGTGGCGGTGGAAAAAATCCCTGGCTTTAACGACGGTGTGGTGTCGGTGCAAGATTACGGTGCGCAATTGGCGGCGCCATTGTTGGGTGCGGAAATGCAGCACAAAGTGCTGGATGCCTGTTCTGCCCCCGGCGGGAAAACCGGCCATATATTGGAATTAGGCTGCAGCGATTTAACCGCCTTGGATAGCGACTCCGGTCGCTTGTTGCGAGTGGAAAGCAACCTGCAACGCTTGCAATTGCAAGCCAAAGTAATGGTGGGCGATGCCGCCTCCAGCGATTGGTGGGATGGCGTGCCTTTCGATCGCATATTGGCCGATGTGCCTTGCACGGCTTCAGGCATAGTGCGCCGTCATGTCGATATTAAATGGTTGCGCCGAGAAGCCGACGTGGCTTCCTTCGTTGCGCAGCAAGCTAAAATTCTGCCCAATTTATGGCAGATGTTGGCAAAGGGTGGTAAATTACTTTATGTAAGCTGTTCGGTTTTTAATGAAGAAAATCAAGGGCAAGTGGACGCATTTTTAAAAAATAATGCCGATGCCAAGCAATTGGCATTCGATGTCAGCGCCCTGAGCGGTGCCGATAACGTGACCCATTTGCATGGTCAGCTTATTCCCTCTGCCGCGCACGATGGGTTTTTCTATGCCTTATTGCAAAAAAATTAAGCTGTATTTCTTGGCCTTTTGCTTGGCCTGTTTTTCCATGGCAGGGCTTGCGGCGAACAGCAGCATGTCCGTCAAAAGTGCCGAATTAAAAACACAAGACGACGCTTACGTGCTGAATGCGGATGTCGATATTAAATTTAGCAGCGCGATAGAAGACGCCATCAGCAAGGGCTACACCTTAAATTTCATCATCGAGTTTCAACTGGCCACGCCACGAAAGTATTGGTTTGATGACGAAATTGCCACCGTGACTCAACGGGTTAGCCTAAGTTACCATGCGCTCTCCAGGCAATATTTGCTGGTGCGTGGCGAGCAACAAAAAACCTTTGTGCGTTTGGATGAAGCCATCGATGACTTGTCCAGCATCAGCGACTTAAAAGTCTTCAGCAAATCCCAAGTAGAAAAAGGCGAGCCTTACAATGCCGGCTTTTTGATGCGCTTGGACACTAAAAAATTACCCAAAACGCTGCAGGGCGATGGCCTGGTTTCGGAAGAGTGGACCATGACTACACAGCGTTTTGAATGGCAACCGACTTTATTCAAATGAAACAGCGGGCACGATGAAGTTTATAGTTTTGCTTAGCGCCGCCTTAGGCGCCTTCTTACTGTACTTGCTGTCTAACGCCAGTGCCAATACCGCTGCCTCCGGCGAATACTATTCCTTGTTGGTGGCGCTGAATATTTTATTGGCGGCCTTTCTAATCGGCGTCATAGGCTATCAGGTATGGCGTTTATTCAAGCAGATTCGCAGCGGCGTAGTGGGCAGTCGCTTTACCCGTCGATTGTTAATGAGCTTTGCCATGATGGCGTTGATTCCCGGCCTAATCGTCTACTTGGTATCGGTTAATTTTTTAACCCGATCCATCGAATCTTGGTTTAACGTGAAAGTGGAAGCAGCACTGGAAGGCGGCTTAAACCTAGGCCGCACCGCCTTGGACATCATGCTCTTGGACGTCAAGGAAAAAGGCGAGAACATGGCCAGCACCTTGGCTTTTCAGCCAGCCAATAGCCGCTCTATCTTGAACGATTTACGTGAAAAAAGCGGCATTCGGGACGTCACCTTGTTGACCGTGCAAGGCCGAATTTTAGAAGTATCGAATAGCGATGCCACCTCTATCTTGCCGGAATTGCCCAGTGTCGCCCAACTCAGGCAAGCCCGTTTACACATCTTGGGCAGCATAGAGCCGATTAGCAACAAAGGCTTATACTTGCGGGTATTGGTGCCGGTCAATGGTCAGGATCTCGCCGGTGAAACGCGTATATTGCAGTTGTTGCAACCGGTGCCTAAAGCGCTGGCTAACACCGCCGAGGCGGTGCAAGACGTTTACCAAGACTACCAACAATTGTCTTACAGCCGTACTTCGCTAAGGGAAGTGTTTGCCCTGACCTTAACCTTGGTCATGATGTTGGCGATGTTGGGCGCCGTCGCTGTGGCCTTTGTTTTGAGTCGCAAATTATCGGCACCCTTAACCGTCCTGGCCGAGGGCACCAAAGCCATTGCCAGTGGCGACTACAGCACGGTGTTGCCGGCCCACGGTAAAGACGAATTGGGTGTTTTGGTGCAATCCTTTAACAGCATGACTCAGCAACTCGATGACGCGACTAAAGCTGCCGAACGTAACCGTTCAAGGGTAGAAGCGGCCAGGGGTTACTTGGAAACCATATTGGCGCACTTGTCATCCGGCGTTATGGCCTTAAACCAACGCGGTGAATTGCGCACGTTCAACGAAGCCGCCAACAACATATTGGCCGTGCAGTTGCAGCATTTCGTCGGCTTGACCATAGAAGAAATGGTCATCAAACAGCCGCGTTTGGAGGCCTTCTTTTTGGCCATCGCCATGCACAATCAGCATGCCGTGGGAGAAGATACCGCTATAGAAACGGCTGTTGAAGCCACTAAGGACGAGTTGTTTACCCAGATAGAATTGCTCAGCGGTCAAGGTAAGCAAATACTCACTTTACGCGGCACGCGTTTACCGGATGGCGGTTACGTGGCGGTGTTTGACGATGCCACCACCATGATACAAGCGCAGCGGGATGCCGCGTGGGGGGAAGTGGCCAGGCGCTTGGCGCACGAAATTAAAAACCCATTGACGCCCATACAGCTGTCGGCCGAGCGCATGGCGCATAAATTAGTCGACAAATTGGATGACAGCGATGCCGATATGCTGAAACGCTCGACCGCCACCATCGTCAATCAAGTCGACGCCTTAAAACGCATGGTCAATGAATTCAGTGAGTATGCCCGCTCGCCCGCGCCGCAATTGCAAGCCTTGGATTTGAATAAACTCATACAGGAAGTGGTGTCGTTTTACGATTTGCCGGCCAGGAAACTGCACTTGTCATTGGAAAAACAAGCGCCTGCCATTAAAGGTGACAGCACCATGTTGCGCCAAGTGATACACAACTTGCTGCAAAATGCCCAAGATGCCTTAATTGATCAAAGCGATGCCTTAATCCAAGTGCAAACTAAATCGGTAGGCCCCATGTTGGTATTAACGGTGACGGATAACGGCACCGGTTTCCCAGCCGAGATGTTGGCGCACGCCTTTGAGCCTTACATGACGACAAAATCGCACGGTACCGGTTTGGGTCTGGCCATCGTCAAGAAGATCATAGAAGAGCATAAAGGCTGGATCAAAATTGAGAATTTAAGCGACCTTGATGCCGATTTGGCCGATCGTCCAAATAGCGGGGCGGTGGTGAGCATCAGCCTGCCATTGGACGCATGAGCTTAGGCCGCAATTGAATTTAAGCCGCTATTTTTAGTAACATAACCATAGAGAAATAAAAGAATCAGCATGGCAGCAAAACATATATTAGTGGTCGATGACGAAATAGGCATACGCGAATTGTTGCGCGATATCTTGCAAGACGAAGGCTATCGCGTGCAGTTGGCAGAGAATGCCGCTGCCGCGCGCGCGGCCAGGTTGCAAGAACGGCCAGATTTGGTGTTGTTGGACATCTGGATGCCCGATTGCGATGGCATCACCTTGCTTAAAGAGTGGGTGAATAGCAGCTTGTTGACCATGCCAGTGGTAATGATGTCTGGGCATGGCACCATAGACACGGCGGTGGAAGCGACGCGCATCGGTGCGTTTGATTTTTTAGAAAAACCGATTGCCTTACAAAAACTGTTAAAAACCGTTAGCACCGCTTTAAAACACGGTGAACAACGGCCTAAATCGGCCATGAATTTAGCTAGCCTCGGCAAGAGCCCTATCATCACGGCGCTAAAAGAGCGCTTGGATAAAATTGCCGCCAATGTTAGCCCTGCGCCGGTATTGTTGATAGGCCCTAAAGGCAGTGGCGCGGAATTGTGCGCGCGTTATTTACAGGAAGCCGACAGCCCGTGGTTGGCCTTAAGTGACTACGCCCGTTTGGCCAATGAGCCCATGGATGTATTGGAAGGCCTACGCGGTGGCGTGTTGTTCATCGCCGAGTTGACCGAGCTCAATAAAGCCGAACAAAAAGGCTTGTTGTTGTTGATCGCTAAATCCGACAAATACCGGGTGCGCGTGGTGTGTGCCACCAGCGAAAACCTACCTAGGTTACAGGCAGAGGGCTTGTTTGATTACAATTTATACCAAACGCTAACGGCATCGTCGCTCAGCATGCCGGCCTTGAATGACCACAAAGAAGACATCCCGGATTTGGTGGTGGCCATCACCCATTTGCAATTGGAATTGGCCGGCATGGACTACCGCGAGTTTGACGTGGCGGCCTTAAACGCCTTGCGTAACAGCGATTGGCCTGGCGATTTGGCGCAACTGGATGCGGTGCTACGCAACTTATTGCAAACCAGTTTGGGTGAAAAAATCGGCTTAGAGGACGTGAAACGCGTCTTGCATCAATTTGATGACAGGCAGGTCATGGGGTCGACTGAGTTGACCGTGGCCGTGCAGATTCAAAGTGAACAGTCGGTCAGTTTAAGTTTGGACAGCAGTTTGTTTGATCAACCGCTGCGCGAGGCACGCGACGACTTCGAGCGCCGCTATTTTGAACACCACATTAAATTGGTGGCGCATAACATGAGTAAATTGGCCGAGATTGCCGGCTTAGAGCGCACCCATTTGTACCGCAAGCTCAAGCAGCTGGGCATTAAAATAAAAGCTTAATTGGCTAATTCCAATACCACCGGCGTGTGGTCGGAGGGCCGTTCTAATTTACGCGGCGCTTTGTCTATGTGCGCAGCGGCGCAGTGTGATTTGAGCGCGTCGCTGACTAATATGTGGTCTATGCGCATGCCTAGGTTGCGCCTAAATCCCATCATGCGGTAATCCCACCAACTAAAGCTTTTGTCCGCTTGGTCAAACAACCTAAAGCTGTCATGCAGACCCAAGTCCAGCAGCGCTTGAAATGCTGCCCGTTCGGCAGGGCTGACCAAGACTTGGCCTAGCCAAGCGCTGGGGTCGTGGCAGTCGCGGTCTTCCGGCGCAATGTTGTAATCCCCCAGCAGTAACAAATTTGGGTGCAAGCTGAGTTCGTTTTTTAGCCAGCCGTTGAGGGCAGTGAGCCAACGCAATTTGTATTGGTATTTGTCCGAATCGACGGCTTGGCCATTTGGGATGTAGGCGCATACCACGCGCTTGCCGGCTATGGTGGCAGCGATGACGCGTTGCTGCTCATCGGCAAATTGTGGTATGTTATGCTGGATGTCGGTCATGGCATGGCGACTGATGATGGCCACGCCGTTATAGGTTTTTTGCCCGATGTGGGCCGCTTGATAGCCTAGCGCTTGCAAGTCGGCGTAAGGGAATTTATGGTCCTCTTGCTTGGTTTCTTGCAAGCACAACACGTCGGGTTGATTGCTTTGCAGCCAATCCAAGACATGCGGCAGCCTAACGTTTAACGAATTGACATTCCAGGTAGCAAACTTCATGGGGCCATCAATTCATGCCATTGTGACGCAACAAGGCGTCGATATTTGGTGCGCGACCGCGAAATGCCGTAAACGATTCCAGGGCTGGCCTAGACCCGCCTTGCGCCAAAATTTCTTGCCAATAGCGTTGGCCTGTTTCTGGGCAAAGCACGCCGTTTTCTTCAAATAGGCTGTAGGCATCGGCCGATAACACTTCTGCCCATTTGTAGCTGTAATAACCCGCCGAGTAACCACCGGAAAAAATGTGGGTGAAATTATTTGGAAAGCGGTTCCATTTTGGTGGGCGTACCACCGCCACTTCATCGCGCACCTCTTCGATGAGGTCCAAGGCGGTTTTTTTGCCGTGTGGATCAAAGGAGCCGTGTAGGCGGATGTCAAATAATGAAAACTCAATTTGCCGCACGGTTTGCATGCCGGCTTGGAAGTTTTTCGCCGCCACCATTTTGTCAAATAAGGCGCGCGGCAATTGCTCGCCGGTGTCGACGTGAGCGGTCATGTGACGCAACACGTCCCATTCCCAACAGAAGTTTTCCATGAATTGACTGGGCAGTTCGACCGCATCCCATTCCACGCCTTTGATGCCAGACACGCTGTAATCGTCCACTTTGGTCAGCATGTGGTGTATGCCGTGGCCAAATTCGTGGAACATGGTTAAGACTTCGTCGTGGGTAAATAAAGCCGGCTTACCGCCGACCGGAGCGGAGAAGTTGCAGGTTAAAAAAGCCACCGGCGTCGTCACTTGGTCCAATACTTTGCGCCGGGTAATGGCTTCGTCCATCCATGCGCCACCGCGTTTGTTGTTGCGCGCGTACAAGTCCAAATAAAACTGACCTATTAAATGCCCATGCGCATCCTTGATGTCGTAAAAGCTGGCACTGTCATGCCAAACTGAGGCGTGCGACTTGACCACGTTAACCGCAAAAATGGTTTCCACCACTTTAAATAAACCGCTCAAGACTTTGTCTTCTGGGAAGTACTGTTTGACTTCTAAGTCAGAGAACGCGTATTTTTCTTCGCGTAATTTTTCTGAAGCGTAAGACACGTCCCAAGCTTGCATGTCGTTGATACCTAGTTTTTTTGCGTAGGCTTCCAACTCTTGTTTGTCTCTGAGCGCGTAGGGTTTGGCTTTGTCCGCCAAGTCCTGCAGGAACGCTTCCACTTGTTGCGGCGATTCGGCCATTTTAGTGGCCACCGACAATTCAGCGTAATTGGCAAAGCCGAGTAATTGCGCCGCTTCCAATTTGAGTTTTAAAATTTGCGCAATGATAGGGGTGTTGTCCCATTCGGTTTTACCAAATTCAGAAGCGCGGGTGGCGTAAGCACGGTATAGGGTTTCGCGCAATTCCCGGTTATCTGCGTACTGCAACACCGGTAAATAAGACGGGAAGTGCAAACTAAATTGGTAGCCGTTCTTGCCGGACTCTTTGGCGGCCGCTTGCGCGGTGGCCAATACGTCCTCGGGGATACCGCTTAAGCGGCTGAGGTCTTCAACCACCAGGGTGTAATCGTTGGTGTTGTCCAAGACGTTCTCTTCAAACTTGGAAGCGAGTTTGGACAATTCCTCTTGTATGGCTTTAAAGCGATTCTTTTCTGCCGGCGCCAATTCGGCGCCGCCTAAGCGAAAATCACGCAATTCGTTTTCTATGATTTTCTGTTGTGCTTGCGTCAGTTTGGCGTAAGCGGGGTCGGCGCGCAGGCTGCGAAATTTGGCGTAGAGGCGCTCGTCTTGGCCGAGGTCGGCATAAAAATCCGTGAGTTTGGACAGGTTGGTGTTGTAAGCTTCACGCAGGGCCGGGCTGTTGACCACGCCATTCATGTGGCCGACTTGTGACCAGGCGCGGGCTAACTTTTCTTCCATGTCTTCCAATTTGGCGGCGAAATTATCCCACGTGACTTTTTCGCTGGCGTTGGCCAGGCTGTCTATGGTTGCTCTGGCTTCGCTGAGCAAATGGTCCATGGCTGGGCTAATGTGCTCCGCTTGCACTGCTTCAAATTTGGGTAAACCTGAGAAGTGCAAAAGGGGGTTATGGCTTAATGATGAGGCCGACACGGTCGTTTATCCTTATAGGGCTATTTCAATTTTAAATGCGGGCTGCTGTTTAATTTTGCCAGCAGCGGTTCAATTTTTTCTATGTCGGTTTGCGTTAAAATTTTTCGCGCTTGGTCTTTAAGTAGCGACGCTTGGCTGCGTAGGATCTGTTGCTTGACCCCCAAAATGTGCGAGGGGTGCATGGACAATTGCCTTAAGCCCATGCCAACTAAGAGCTTGGTCAGCTTAATGTCGCCGGCCATTTCACCGCAAACCGACACCGATTTGCCTAATTTTTCACCGGCCTTGATGGTCATGGTAATTAACTTCAGCACCGACGGGTGTATCGGATTGTATAGATGCGCCACGGCGTCATCGGTTCGATCGATGGCCAAGGTATATTGAATTAAATCGTTGGTGCCTATGGACAGAAAGTCCAACTCTTTAGCAAAGGCTTCGGCATTGATGGCCGCTGCCGGGATTTCTATCATGCCGCCCAGAGGGGTAGCTTCATTAAAGGCCACGTTCTGTTTGCGTAAGCTGATTTTGGCTCGTTCTAAGAGCAATTTGCACTGGCGTAATTCGGCCAGGTTGGACAGCATGGGGATTAAGATTTTGATCTGACCAAACTGCGAGGCGCGCAACAAGGCGCGCAATTGCGTATGAAAAATCTGCGGTTCGCTTAAGCAATAACGGATGGCGCGCAAGCCTAAGGCCGGGTTAGCACAGGTCACCACGGTATCGGGGTTCATCTGTTTGTCGGCGCCTAAATCCAAGGTGCGGATAATGACCGGCAAGCCTTTCATGGCCACGGCGACGGTTTTGTAGGCCTGGAATTGCTCCTCTTCATCGGGCATTTCGCGCCTGTTCATGAATAGGAATTCCGTTCTATACAAACCGATGCCGGTGGCGCCGGATGCGCTGACCGCCACCACGTCTTCTGGCACTTCAATGTTGGCAAATAATTCAACGGCCACGCCATCCAAGGTGACGGCCTTGGTGGTTTTAATGCGTTGTAGTTTTTGTTGCTCAAGTTCCCACTGCTCTTGGCGCAATTTGTATTCAGTGAGGATGCTGACATCGGGGTTGACGATCACCACCCCTTGGCTACCATCAACAATGATTAACTCACCATCACGAATTAAATCGCGGGCCTTTTGCAAGGCGACGATGGACGGAATGTTTAAGCTGCGGGCTAATATGGCGGTGTGCGAGGTGATGCCGCCCACGTCGGTAATGAAGGCAGCAAATTCGTGGTGCTTAAATTGGATGGCGTCTGCCGGCGAAATGTCGTGGGCCACCAGTATCAGTTTGCGCTCTTCGTTTAAGGCGCTGGTTTGCCGTTCCGTGCTGAGTTGACTGGGGTGGCCAAGCAAGACTTTGATGACGCGCTCCACCACTTGGATGACGTCTTGTTTACGCTCACGCAAGTAATCGTCTTCAATTTGCTCAAATTGCTCAACGATGTCATCCATTTGCAATTTAATCGCCCACTCGGCATTGCATAACTCGTTGCGTATGATGTCTTTGGGGATTTCTGCTAACGATTTATCTTCTAGCATCATTAAATGCGTGCCGATAAAAGCAGCCAGCTCAGCAGGGGCGTTTTTGCGCAAACTACTGTTAATTTTCAACAAATCTTGCTTAACGGTTGCTATCGCGTCGCTAAAACGAGTTATTTCTACGTCGATTAAATGCGCCGGTAAGGGGTAATGCACCACCTCCAACAAGGCATTGGATACCAAATGCGCATGGCCTATGGCTATGCCACTGGATACCCCGACACCGTGTAGGCAAAAACTAGTCATGCGACTGCCCTTGTGTCCATCATTCGCCCTCACCGAAGTAATCGGCGATTAGCGCGCTCAGTGCGGCAATGGCGTCTGTTTCGTCCGTGCCGCTGGCTTCTAAGGTCACCATGGAGCCTTGTGACGCGGCTAACATCATGACACCCATGATGCTTTTGGCATTGACGCGGCGACCATTGCGGGTAATCCAAACTTCGCTGGCAAACTTGCTGGCCGTTTGCGTCAGTTTGGTGGAGGCGCGCGCATGCAGTCCGAGCTTGTTGATGATTGTTACTTCTAGGCTAGTCATGCATTATCCAGTTTGATCTTGTTGTAAACAAGCCATAGGCAAAGTGGCGCTATGCTTCATATCGTTCGCAGCATTCGCGGCTAAAGTGCACCACGCCTTCTCGCCCACCGGCCACGGCTTTTTCCACTAAGGCCATCAAGGATTCGTGCCTATAGGTCATGGTGCGCACTATCATGGGCATGTTGACGCCGGCCACGCCTTCGACCACGCCAGGGATGAGTAATTTGCTGACGATGTTGCAGGGTGTGGCGCCGTACATGTCGGACAGCACCAATACGCCATCGCCTTCATTGAGTTTGGCGACTAAATTTTGTGCCACAGGCAGCAATTGATCCGGGTCATCGTGGTTGGTCACGGCCAGGTAAGCCACCTGCCTAGGCTCATTGCCTATCACGTGCTTGGCGCATTCCAGCAAGCTTTCACCAAAACCGCCGTGGGCGATTATTAAAATACCTATCATGCTCTTCCCTAATTCTTAACTATATTATTGATGGCTTGCCCTGATCATAGTCCAGGCATTTATTGCTTAAGTTCACGGTGCCGAGTCAGCACTTTATGCTGCGGCCTAAAGTAAGCACTTAAGGTTTCAACAAAATACACCGAACGGTGTTGGCCGCCGGTGCAACCTATGGCCACCGTCAAATAACTGCGGTTGTCGGCCACAAAGCTGGGCAGCCATTTTTCTATGTAATGTTGAATGTCACCCAGCATGGCCAATACATTGGGCTGGCTTTGCAAAAAGTCTTGCACCGGTGCATCGCGGCCGCTTAAATCGCGCAATTTAGGATCGTAATGCGGGTTAGGCAAGCAGCGTATGTCGAACACGAAATCGGCATCCAGCGGCACGCCATGCTTAAAGCCGAAAGAAGTAAATAAGACAGTTAATCCGGTGTGCTCCAAGGCCACGGCATCCTTTACCCAGGAGCGCAATTTGTTGGCGCTGATGTGGCTGGTGTCGATGACTTGGCCCAAACTACCTAGCGTGCTAAGTAGCTCGCGTTCAAAGGCTATGCTTTCCGCCAGCGTGGTGGTGTCTTTGCTTAAAGGGTGCTTGCGCCGGGTTTCGCTAAAGCGCTTAACCAAGGTTTCCACATTGGATTCTAAGAACAAAACTTGCGTGCTGACGTTTTGCAATTTCAATTGCTCGATGTGCGCCGGCAAGGTTTCTATGGCGGCACTGCGGCTGTCTATGCTGATCGCCACTTTATCAAAATTGGTCAGGTTGACGCTGCCTGGGCGTTGGTTTTCACTGCGCAGGTGATCGGCGATTTGTGGCAGCATGGTGGCCGGCAAATTGTCTATGCAATAGTAGCCGCTGTCCTCTAAGGCATGCAAAGCGATGCTTTTACCCGAGCCCGATAAGCCGGTGATGATGATCAATTGTTTCATGGCAGGCTGGCTTTTAAGTGGGCTGTGACTTTTTCATCTCACGCTGTTGGCGTTGCATTAATTGTTTGGTGGCGTTGATGCCCCGCAATAATAGCACATGGTTACGGATGGCCACTTCCACTAAGACGGCGATGTTGCGACCGGCTGCCACCGGGATTTTAATTTTGGCTATTTTTACTCCCAGCACTTCTTCTTGCTGCAGCGAGGTGTTGAGTCTATCCAGGGCGGGCATGCTTTTTTGGTCGGCCATTTCCAATTGGATGATTAAATCCAAAGGTTTGGTTGGCTTAACGGCGTTGTCGCCAAACAGGGCGCGTATGTTCAAAACGCCTAAGCCGCGCACTTCCAAAAAGTCTTGCAGCAATGGTGGGCAGCGGCCTTCTACTCGCTCGGGTGAAATGCGGTAAAAGTCCACGATGTCGTCAGCGATGATGCGGTGGCCACGTGAAATGAGCTCCAGTGCCAATTCGCTTTTACCGATCGCGGCTTCGCCTTTAATCAGCGCGCCAAAGCCTTGCACTTCCATGAATACGCCGTGCAGGCTGATCGATTCAGCCACGGCATGCGCCAGAAAATGGTTAAGGATGTCCATCAGCACAGGGCTCTTTAAGGTCGAGGTGAAGAGCGGGGTGTGATGGCTGTTAGCGGCCTCTAGCAACGAGTCCGGCACGGTTTCGCCATTGGCCACGATGACCACGGCCAAATCGGTGGAGAATAAATTTTCTATGGCCGAGGCGGCTTCTTTGGCTTTTAAGCTGCGTAGGTAATCCATCTCCGCGCAACCGAGCACTTGCACCCGATTGGGGTGCACAAAATTCAAGTGGCCGATCAAGGCCAAAGAAGGCTTGGTGACGGTTTCGCTAGTGAGGGTGTTGGACCCGCCGTTAAGCCCTGCTACCCATTGCATTTTTAGCTTACGGCGGGTTTGTTTGAATAGCTCGGCGACGTTTATTTGAGCCATGGAATCATCAAACTTGACATCATTAAGGTTGGATTGTTAGCAGATTAAATCGAAATGGGCCTAATTTAAATCTTCCGTGTCTATGCTTTGGTGTTTAACGGCACCATGGGATTTATGGTGGTCGGCGTGTTTTTCTTTGTGTTTCACCACTTGGCGATCCAATTTGTCGGTCAGCATATCAATGGCGCTGTACATGTTTTCACCTTCGCAGGCCGCGTGCAAATCGTTGCCAGGCACATGCAAAGTGGCTTCTACTTTTTGGGCAAGCTTTTCTACACTCATGGTCACTTTGACATCAATCACGTGATCAAAGTGATTGCTGATGCGGGTTAATTTGCTGGTGACGTAATCGCGTAATGCAGGAGTGACTTCTAGATGTAGACCGGTTAATTGTAAATTCATGACTTGCTCCTTATTAAAATATTCAGCAAAGCGACCCTGCTAAAAACCGGCAATGGTGGCGTTTTCAGCGAGACTAAACACTTGCCGAACAGTTTCAGTTTACACCGTTAGCCAACTGATGCGCTAGGGTGGGCGCGCCTTTTTTTGCTGGGTTTTTAAAAAAAGCAGCCGGGCTTAGCTGCGCTAATTCTTTGCGCAATGGCAGCGGATTTATAGGGTTTTTCTTAAGCTGGCCGGGGCTATGTTGAGTGACTCACGGTATTTGGCTATGGTGCGGCGCGCCACCACTATGCCTTGCTTGGCCAATAAATCGGTTATCTGGTTGTCCGAAAACGGCTTTTTTACGTTTTCTTGGTCGACCAATTGTTTGATCAAGGCGCGTATGGCCGTGGCTGAGCATGTGCCGCCGCTGTCGGTGGCCACCGAACTGCCAAAGAAGTACTTGAGTTCAAACACGCCGCGTGGCGTCAGCATGTATTTGTTATTGGTCACCCTTGAGATGGTCGATTCGTGCAATGCCAGTTCTTCAGCAATTTCACGCAAGACCATAGGGCGCATCGCGACTTCACCGTATTCCAAGAAATTCCGTTGCCTGTCGGTGATCGCTTGTGCCACGCGCAAAATGGTAGCAAAGCGTTGCTGGATGTTTTTTATCATCCACTTTGCTTCTTGCAATTGGCTTTGCAAATATTGGTTGGAGCTGTCTCGATTGCGCTTCAAGATGCCCGCATACAATTGATTGACTTTAAGCTTGGGAATGACGCTTTCGTTCAGGCTGGCCTGCCACACTCCTTTGACTTTTTTGATGATCACTTCATGCTGTATGTATTGCTCCGAACCGATTACGCTAAAGGCATTGCCCGGTCTAGGGTTGAGGCTGGAAATCAGGTGTTGCACGCCCTTGAGGCTGGTTTCGTCGCAGCCTAAGGCCTTGCGCAGTTTAGTGAAATCGCGGGCACCCAAGGCCGGTAAATGGCTTTCGGCAGTAAGCTTGGCTAGGCCTAAGTAGGGCGTGTCATTGGGCAGGGCAGCCAGTTGCAAGGACAAGCATTCGCTTAAGCTACGGGCGCCGACCCCAATCGGATCTAAGTGTTGAATATGGTGCAATGCTGTTTGCAATTCCAGCTCATCCAATTCCAATTCGGCCGGCATTTGTTCGATGAGGCTGGCTATCGATTCTTCCAAATAGCCGTCCTCGTTGATGCTGTCTACCAAAAGCAGCGCTAGTGTTTGATCGCGCTCGGAGAGAGGCATGAGTTTAAGCTGGGATAACAAATGCGCGCGCAGGCTAATTTGCAAGGTTTCTTGCGGTCTAAACTCGCTGTCGTCGTCGCCACTAGCGGCGTTTTCATCCCACAAACTGCCATTGCTGCTGTCGTCGTAATCGCCGTTAAATTCATTGGCGTAGTCCGGGGCATTTTGATCCAACTCCACCGTGCCGCTAGTGCTTGAGTCGCCCTGCCCATCGGCGAATTCTTCTTGATTTAAATACGGCTCGAATTCGCTGCTCGCGTTGTTAGCTTCGTTTAATTCGCCAGCAAGGCTGGTGGCATTGAGCGTGACTTCGTCCTCGCTCAAGTCGTTGCTGTTGCCGTATTCGTCTTCGCTGTCGTCGCCCCTTTCTAACAAGGGATTGCTTTGCATGAGCAAGTCTATCTCTTGATTGAGCTCTAAGGTGGAGAGTTGCAACAAGCGGATGGCTTGTTGCAATTGCGGGGTGAGTGAAAGGTTTTGTGAAAACCGGAGTTGTAAACCTTGTTTCATAGCCGGAAATTTTTGCCTAAATAAATGTCGCGCACGCTTTGATTTTCTATGATGTCGCTGGGCAGACCGGCAGCAAAAATTCGCCCGTCATTTACTATGTAAGCATGGTCACAAATGCCTAAGGTTTCTCGTACGTTGTGGTCGGTAATTAGCACGCCGATATTGCGCGCCGCTAACTGGCGGATAATCTTTTGGATGTCCATCACGGCGATCGGGTCTATGCCTGCAAAGGGTTCGTCCAACAAAATAAAACTCGGGTCGGTGGCCAGGCATCGCGCAATTTCCACGCGTCGCCGTTCGCCGCCGGATAAGCTCATCGCCGACTGGTCGCGCAAATGCGTGATGTGCAGTTCTGCTAATAGGGCGGTTAATTTTTCTTGCCGCTCATCGGCGTTGAGGTCTTGCAATTCCAGCACCGCTAAAATATTTTCCGCCACCGTCAGTTTGCGAAAGATGGACGCCTCTTGTGGCAGATAAGACAAGCCCTTCCTAGCTCTTAGGTGTATGGGTAAGCGACTTAAATCTTTGCCGTCCAGCAAAATGCGCCCGCCATTGGCGGCCAACAAGCCAACAATCATGTAAAACGTGGTGGTTTTGCCGGCGCCATTGGGCCCTAATAATCCCACTACCTCGCCGCTTTTTATGTGCAGCGAAATGCCTTGCACGACATCGCGTGATTGGTAGGATTTGCGTAAATTTTCGACCAGCAAATCGCTCATTATTTGGACTCCGGACTGACTTGCAGGGTGCGACTCATGCGCGCGTCTTTCGCCGCCGCTTTATTGCTAGCTGGGGCCGGCATGGGCTTTGCACTGTCGGTGGCAGCGGGCGTGGCGGCTTTGTTTTTGGGTTGGATAATGGCGCGCACGCGGCCGCTATTTGGGCCACCTTCCAAGGTTTTTTTGCCGCCCATGACTTCCGCGTATTCTGCATTGGCATCGTAGCTGATGTATTCGCCTTGTATCATGTTGTCGCCGCGTTTGACGCTGGCCTTGCCAAACAACTGCACTTTATCCATGCGGCCATCGTATTCTATGCGCTTGGCACTGCCTTCCATGTATTCATTTTTACCTTCAATTTTTTGCCTGAAACCGGTCGGATTGCCCAGTGCCGTGCTGTGTTGGAAGCCACCGCTGTCTTCGCGCACGACTAAGGTGTCGGCATGGATGACCAAGCTGCCTTGGCTTAATATGACCTTGCCGCTGTAAGTGCTAATTTGTTTGGCATCGTCAACGATGACGCTATCGGCTTCCAAATCGATGGGCTTGTCGCGGTCTGCTTGCTCGGCGTAAACCGGCATGACCCAAGCAATAAGTAGCATGGGCAAGAGCCAGGGGTAGGCTGTATTTTTCATTCTGAAAGTGATTCGCTGCATAGGATCTCCGAATTTACCCCTTGCTGCCACTGTTATTAGCGGCCTTAGGTGTGAACGGTGAACTGGCTTTAGGTGCGCGGCTTGATTTTTCGTAATGGGCGCGCACTTGGTGCAATAAAGTCAGGGTTTGTTTTTCTTTGTCAAACACCATGCCGGTTGCGTGGATGACGGTGTTAGGCGCTTGTCGAATCACCACCGGGCTGTTGGTTTGCACTAAATCTTGCTTGGGTAGGATGGTTAGGTCTTGGCTGGTGATGGTCAATTCTGCTTGGCCGGCATGGCCACGGCGGGTAATTTTTACCCCGTCTAACAATTGCACTTTATCGCCGTCTTGGGATACTAAGCCACGTTGGGCTTGCACCTCGGTATAAAATTGATTGGCAACAAATTGCGTGTAACGGGGGCGCGTTAAGTGGGTGCTGTCGTCGTTTGGAAAATGCTTCATTTCAACCGAGGCGAGTTTGTAGCGCAACTTCCCCTGGTCGTCGGTTTGCGTGGTGACAAAGTTACTGACTATGACATCCGCGTCGTGGCGCTGCCGTCCGTCTAACTTAAAGCTAGGGGATTGCACCACGTGGTTAATCCACGCCGTCAACAGCGCTAGCAGGCTTAGCACTATCAGTGGGGCGGCGATGGCAGAGCGGTTAGTGATGGCCATGATAGGGCAGCGTCAATTGGACAGTTTAGACTGAATTAAAAAAGGCGCCATTTGCTGATCAAATTGGCCTTGGGCGCGCATGATCAATTCGCACACTTCGCGCACCGCGCCATGGCCGCCTTTTTTACGGGTGACGTAATGGGCGTGTGCCAAGACCAAATCCGCTGCATTAGGCACGGCGAAGGCGATGCCGCATTGCAGCATGGCGGGTAAATCGACCACGTCATCCCCCATGAAAGCGCACTGCTCTGGCCTCAAGCCGCTGGCGGCTATTAAGGCTTGAAAAGCCAGCAATTTGTCTTCTGCGCCTTGGTAAAAATGCGCCACCCCGGTGCTGAGCGCGCGTTTTTTAACCACCTCTGAGGTGCGACCGGTAATGATGGCCAACTCCACGCCACTGGCTTTAAGCAGTTTCATGCCTAAGCCATCGTGGGCATGAAAGGTTTTGTATTCTTGGCCGTCGTCGCCTAAGGTGAGGCCGCCATCGGTCATCACGCCATCGACATCCAATATCAGTAGTTTGATGGCTTGTAATTGCGTCTGGATAGCAAAATGGGGCGGTACAGGAGCGGCCTGAATAGGCTGCTGGCGTCGATTAACTAACGGGCCGCTGCCATGCAATTCGGCCAAATGCTCGGCAGTAAAGTCACGTTGATCCAATACGCATACTGCCAATGCGTCGCCTAAGGCCAATGCGGCCGTGGTGCTGGCAGTGGGCGCCAAGCCCAGCGGGCAGGCTTCTTTGCTGACTTGCGCGCTTAAATGGATGCCGGCTGCGTTGGCCAAGCTGGATGCCTTGTTGGCGGTGATGGCGATGATGAACGCGCCTAGGCGCTGTATAGGCCCAACTAAGGCCAACACTTCTGGGCTTTCACCGGAATTGGATAAAGCCAGTACGATGTCATCCCCGCCCACCATGCCTAAGTCGCCATGGCTCATGTCATGCGGGTGGACAAAAAAAGCCGGCGTGCCGGTGCTGCAAAAGGTCGAGGCGATCTTGCCGCCTACGTGACCGGATTTGCCCATGCCGGTCACCACCACGCGGCCTTTGCATTGCACAATGCGGCTGACGGCATCGCTAAATAGCCTATCCAACTGGTTGGCAAGCGCTTGCAATTCATCGGCTTCGTGGCTTAGCGTGGCACGCGCCAATTGCAAGCAATCGGCTGTGATTGCTTGAGACTGGGCATTTTGATAGTCAGACAAAGGCATGTGCTTGGTAGGTTTAAATCAAATTACTGGAGCACCAAGTATAAAAGGGAAACCCGCAGTGATAAAGCCTAAAACCGAGCTAATCTAGGCAAATTTAGAAAAAATAGCTAAATTTTTTTGTTTTAGGCACAAATTTTGCTATCAAGCATTGATTCTCCCTATGAAGGCGGCCACTAAGTAGCAATTTTTTTCGTATCTTTACGGCAGATGTGAAACAATAAGGGTATAAAAAATTCAACACAAATAAGCCTTAATTCATGTTTGACACCTTGCCCTTAATTCTAGTCTTGCTCATCAGTTCGGTACTGGCCGTAGCCCTTTTTAAACGCTTGCTCTTACCTGCCATGTTGGCCTATTTTTTGGTCGGTATGGTATTAGGCCCGTATACCTTTGGCTTGCTGCCCGACACCGAGGCCAGTCGAGAATTTGCCGAGTTTGGTATCGTCTTTTTAATGTTTAGCATAGGCTTGGAATTCAGCTTGCCGCAGTTGTATGCCATGCGTAAAAAAGTCCTGGGGCTGGGTGGCGCGCAAGTGTTTCTGACCCTGGCGGTGGTCATGACGGTAGCCAAGCTAGCCGGACTGGATTGGTCGGCCGCCTTTGTCATCGGTGCGGCCTTGGCCATGTCTTCAACCGCCATCGTTTCTAAAATTTTAGCCGAACGGGTGGACCTGAATTCCAGACACGGCCGCTTAAGCATAGGTGTATTGTTGTTTCAAGACATTGCGGTGGTGCCGGTGTTGGTGCTCATTCCGGCTTTGGGTTTAGCTGGCGCTAACTTAACCGATGTATTGGGCATGGCTTTGCTCAAGGCGGCTGGCATGCTCTTGTTTTTATTCACCATAGGAAAATGGTTGATTAATCCATGGTTTAACGTCGTGGCCGGGCAGCGTTCGCGCGAGCTGTTTGTCATGAACGTATTGATGGTGACCTTGTTGTTGGCTTTTGCCACCAAGTCCGCGGGTTTGTCATATGCCTTGGGGGCATTTATTGCCGGCATGTTGATCTCCGAAACCAAATTCCGCTACCAAGTGGAATCGGACATTGCGCCTTTCCGAGACATCTTACTTGGTCTGTTTTTTATCAGCGTCGGCATGCTGCTTAACTTGCAGCAAATTGTCGCTAACCTAGGCGTGGTTTTACTTATCCTAATGGCTTTCGTCTTGTTAAAAGCCGCCATCGTCAGTTTGGTCATACGCTTGATGCAGTATGAAGCCGGGGTGGCCATACGCACCGGCTTGATTTTGGCGCAAGCTGGTGAGTTTAGTTTTGTGATTTTAGCCCTAGGCGTGGAGCAACATTTGGTCAGCGGCCCGGCCTTGCAATTGGTGCTCGCGGCCGCCTTATTGTCCATGGTGTTGGCGCCATTTATGATTCAATTTAATGGCCGTATTACGCGTAAATTGGTCAGCAGTTACAGCCGCAATAGCGGGCAAATTGTGCAAGACATAGACGACGGTAGTAAGCACTTACATAACCACGTCATTATTTGTGGTTATGGCCGTAGCGGCCAGTACCTTGGCCGTTTTCTGCAAGAAGAAAACATCCCTTTTGTGGCCCTAGACATCGATCCGTCCAGGGTATTGGAAGCTGCCGCCGCGGGTGAAAACGTCATGTTTGGCGATGCCGCCAGACGCGTGGTATTGGAAGCCGCCGGTGCTGCTCGGGCTAAGGCATTAATCATCAGTTACGCGGACAACCGCGCAGCCATGAAAATCTTACACATCGTGCAAGAAAAATACCCGCAATTGCCGGTCATCGTGCGCACGGTAGACGACAGCAATATGGAAGCCTTACGCGAAGCAGGCGCCACCGAAGTGGTGCCGGAAATTTTGGAAGGCAGCTTGATGTTAGCCTCGCATGCCTTGATGTTATTGGGCGTGCCTTTGCACCGTGTGGTAAAACGCATACGGCTGTTTCGTGAAGCGCGCTACCAATTATTCAAAGGCTATTTCCATGGTATCTCGGATGCCGAAGACGAATCATTGGAGCGCCAGCAAGTGCGTTTGCATTCGGTGATTATTTCGCCGGGTTCCTACGCCATAGGCCGCCGCTTAGTGGACATGCATTTAGAAAGCTTCGAGGTGCACATTAAATCCATACGCCGACCCAATTCCAATGGCATGGTGCCGAGTAACGAAAGCCCCTTGGCCGAGGGCGATGTCATTGTCTTGCTGGGTCAACCGACCGGCTTAAGCAACGCACAAAACGCATTGTTGATAGGCCGCGTTGCGAATAAATAATCGGCTGCCATGAATCAAAAAATAGTCATAGTGGGTGGCGGGATAGTCGGGTGCATGACGGCCATGGCCTTGGTTGCCCGTGGATGCGAAGTCACCATCGTCGAGCGCAATGAGATTGCCAGTCAAACGTCGGGCGAATCCTCTTGGGCCGGTGGCGGCATTATTTTTCCCTTATTGCCTTGGCAATACGCCGATGCCGTCAATGCCTTGACGCGGCATGGCGCGGACAGCTACCGTGCCTTAAGTCAGCGTTTGCTAGCGGAAACCGGCATCGATTCGGATTTTGTTGAATCCGGTTTTTTATTGCTGCCAAAATTTGATGTGGCCACGGCCCTTGCTTGGTGTGCTAAGAATCAAGTGCCGGCGCAGTCGGTTAAAGCAGCGGATTTTGCCGTGCAATCCTTAAGTGGCGAAGACGCCCTTTGGTTGCCGACGGTATGCCAAATACGCCCGCCGTATTTCATGCAGGCATTGCGGCTGTGGTTGCTGCAAAATAAGGTGACCTTGATGGAGCGCACCGAGTTAAAACCGCTTAAACAATGCGCGGCCTTAAACACATGGGAAACCGTTAGCGGCGATACCCTAACAGCCGATCAATTTGTCGTGACTTCGGGGGCGTGGAGCTTTGAATTGCTCAAGGAAACCAGCGCCAAGCTCAACATCAAACCCATGCGCGGGCAGATCTTATTGTTCAAGCCCGAGCACAATCTCAAGCAGGTGGTTTACCGGGAAGGTTTTTACATGATTCCCCGGCGCGATGGTTATTTGCTGGCCGGCAGCACCTTGGAAGACGTTGGTTTCGAGGCCGCCGTCACGCGTGAAGTGCGCGATGAAATTCGCGCTAAAGCAGAAGCCATTATGCCGGCCTTAAAAGGCATGCCCATCATCAAGCACTGGAGCGGTCTGCGCCCCGGTACACCGGAAAATCTCCCCACCATTGGCGCCCATCCCACTATACAAAACTTGTATTTAAACACCGGGCATTTCCGCTACGGTTTAACCATGGCGCCTGCCAGTGCCGCTTTAATCAGCGCCTTGATGTTGGGTGATACACCGGTGCTGGATGCCAGCCCTTATCGCTGTTTGTAGTATTTTAATTCACTAAGGAAGTAGCCATGGCAACTCGCGTAATGATACAAAATCCCAGCAACGGATTAAGCCGTCGCGGTTATTTTGGCTTCAGTTGGACTTACTTATTTTTTGGCTGGTTTGTGCCTTTGATACGCGGCGAACTGGGGGTGGCGGCTTTGCATTTTTTCTTTACCTTGATTACCTGCGGCTTATGGCAAATCGTGTTTGCTTTTTTATACAACAAGCAATACATGCGTCGCATGCTAGAAAAAGGCTACGTGCTTAAAGATACGCCCGCGGTCATGTCAAACGCCAGAATGGCGCTTGACATTGCCGAAGTGTAATCTTGTTTTAACCTAGTCTTTGTTAACCTGGCTTTAAAAAACTGCCTTAAAACAATTTATTAATACTGATGCCGATACTTTGCACCGTGGCTGTGCCTGTGCTACTGCCAATTAACTCGCCGTCGTAGGTGTTTGGTGAGCTGACATTATGGAACGTTGAGTAGTAATTGGATGTTTTATTCTTAGTCATGCTGTAGCTGTAATTAATATCCAAAAATAAGGTGTTATTCAAATAGTAGCTACCACCTAACATGGCGGTGGCGCCTATCACCCACTGCGTATCGCTAAAGTTTTGCGCCACCCCAGAGATGTCCGTTCTAACACCATTAAGGTCGGCAAACCCCACTAAATTGTTAATTTTAGTATTGACTTGCGATAGGGTAGGCCCTGCGCCAAGATAGACCGTACTTCTTTCAAAGGCTTGGCCCAGGTAGGGGATCAAAGACATTTGGTGTTTGATGGTTTTTTGGTAGGAGCTGGCGATGGCGTTACCGGTAAAAGGTGTGCCATTTGCATACGCGCCGTATTGAGGAATGCGGATGAAATCATTGGTCGCGGTACTGCCACCCAAATAACTGTAGGTGAATTTGCTGCCCCACAGGTAGTTGGAGTTTTGCCATTTCTCAAAGTAACCGGCTTGGATGGAGGGGGCGTAGGCATTCACAGTGTTCAAGTCTATGCCAACGGCGGGACCACCTGCAGTGCCTGAGGATACGGCGGCGTGCGTTGTGCTGTTGGTGACAACCGAGGTGCCAGTGGCGGTCACATCCTGATCGTTGAATCGCGTGGAATGGGCATTAAAGCCAAATCCTAGGTAAGCACCAGCATTTGGCACTAAGGAGGTGGGTTCGGATTCTGCGTTTGCGAGCACGGCATAGCTGGCCATGCTGGGCACTAGCAATGCCCATAGTATCGTTTTTTTCATATTTTAGTTTTACTCGGGAATTGATGGAGATGCTTGGCGAGCAAGCGGCACGAGTATACTTAGATATGGTGGGCCAAGCAAGGCAGTAGCTTAGCCCTTGAAATTATGGATGAACTTAGCTTGCACGCCATTCGCCGGATTGGCCGCCGCTTTTCTCCAGCAGTTGAATTTGGCTAATCACCATGCCGCGGTCCGCCGCTTTGCACATATCATAAATGGTCAGCAAGCCTACGCTAACGGCGCAAAGCGCTTCCATTTCCACCCCAGTTGGGCCTGTGGTTTCAGAAATCACCGTGCAGACCACGGCCTGCTGTTTGTCGTCTATGTCAAACGTCACCGATACTTTCGTTAAGGCTATCGGGTGGCATAAAGGAATCAAATCGGCCGTGCGTTTAGCGCCTTGAATAGCGGCAATGCGGGCAATGCCGAGCACGTCACCTTTTTTGGCATCACCCTGTTTAATTAACTGCAAAGTGCTGGCTTGCATGCTGATACGACCGGTCGCCACGGCGATTCTTTTTGTGTGGGTCTTGCTGCCGACGTCCACCATGTGCGCTTGGCCACTTTGATCAAAATGGGTGAGTGAGGCTGTGCCGCTGTCTTGTTTGCTCATGGCTTGTTTCCGTGCTGGTTTATTTTTATGATGGCAGCTGAACTCGCCGCTTAAACTAGTTATCATGATAACAATGAAATTAAAGATTAGTCTAATCGCATTTACCTTGGCCACCACGCTGCTGGTCGGTGTCACTTGGGCAAACAATTTGCCCGACCTGGGTGACGTGTCGCAAACCGTGTTAACGCCTTTGCAAGAGCAAGCCATAGCCGAACAAATTTTACGCGAAGTCGCGGTCAGCGATGAAGTGGTGCAAGACATTGAAGTCACCGCTTACTTGCAAGCTTTGGGCATGCGCCTGGTGTCCAGTAGCCCAGATAACCAACTTAAATTCAATTTCTTTGTCGTGCAAGACCATTCCATTAATGCGTTTGCCATGCCAGGTGGCGTGGTCGGCGTGCACACCGGTTTAATCTTAGCCTCTAACAGCGAATCGGAATTGGCCAGCGTCTTGGGCCATGAAATTGGCCACGTCACTCAGCACCATCTGGCCCGCATGTTGGCTGCGCAAAAAGGCGATACTTTCAAGAACATTGCCGGCATGGCTTTGGCTATTTTGGTGGCGCGCGCCAACCCACAATTGGCCAGTGGTGCATTGACCACGGCGTCCGCCGTGGGCGTACAAAGTCAGCTGGATTACACCAGGGAGCACGAGCGTGAAGCCGACCGAATTGGCCTGCAAATATTGGACAGCGGCGGCTTTGATGTGCGCGCCATGCCGGCATTTTTTACCACCTTGCAACGCGGGACGCGTTTTGCCGAAGGCGGTGCGCCTAGCTTTTTGCGCACCCACCCTTTAACCAGTGATCGTATTGCCGATGTCGACAACCGCGTGGCATTGATGCCTTACCGGCAAGTGCCGAACAGCTTGGATTTTCAGTTGGTGAGGGCCAAATTACTGGCCAATAAAGAGGTGCCGGAAACCATGATAGCGGTGTTTGAGCAAAACATACGTGAGCGCCGCTACAGCAATGAAGCGGTAGAACATTATGGTTTGGCGGTAGCCTACATGCGCAAAGGCGCGCAAAAAGACTATTTGGCCAAGGCGGAACAAGAAATTTTATGGCTAAAGAAAAATGCTGCGCCGCATGCCATGATAGAAAATTTAAGTGCGCGCTGGCAGGTGGCTAACAACAACCCAAAATTGGCGGCCAGCCAATACGCAGCAGCATTGAAATTGTATCCAGATAACCGCGCCTTGATTTATGGGTACACTGAGCATTTTTTAGCCATCAAGCAGCCTGATCTGGCGATTGGGCTCATCAAAGAAAAACAAGGCCTCTATCCTTACGATGCCTATATGTATGATTTGTTGGCCAAGGCTTACGCCATGCAAAATAAAAATTTACTTAGTCACCAAGCGCAGGGCGAGGCGTATTTTAGACAATACGATTTGGCGCGTGCGATTGAGCAAATGGACATTGCCAGCAAAGCCCAGGATGGCGATTTTTATCAGGCCTCGATTGTGGAAGCCCGCTTAAAAGAACTGCGTCGCATGCAAGGTGAGGCGAAGAAAAAGTAAGTTGCACAGCGTAAATTCTGCTCTTGCACCGGCACATTAATAAATTTAATTTATCATTATCATTTGAATGATGTATTAGATTTATTATTAAAGCGCTATATAATTCATCCCACGCAATCAAATTGCATTACGTTTTTTAGTGTTTAACCCATTTTAAAAAGGAAAATTATTATGTCATTAGTTAATACGGCCATTAAACCATTCAAAGCACAGGCTTACCATAACGGTAAATTTGTTGAAGTAACTGAAGCCAGCCTAAAAGGCAAATGGTCTGCGGTGGTGTTTTACCCAGCAGACTTCACGTTTGTTTGCCCAACTGAATTAGGCGATTTGGCAGATAACTACGCCACATTCCAAAAAATGGGTGTGGAAATTTACGCGGTTTCAACCGACACGCACTTTACTCACAAAGCTTGGCACGATGCGTCTGACACCATCAAAAAAATTCAATACCCTATGATAGGTGACCCAACTGGCACCATCACACGCAACTTTGAAGTGATGATAGAAGAAGAAGGTTTGGCACTACGCGGTACTTTCTTGATCAATCCAGAAGGCGTGATCAAGGCCATGGAAGTAAACGATCTAGGCATAGGCCGTTCTGCTGCCGATCTAATCCGTAAAGCCCAAGCCGCGCAATACGTGGCCAGCCATCCAGGTGAAGTGTGCCCAGCATCATGGGCACCAGGCAGCGAAACATTGGCGCCATCACTTGATTTAGTAGGCAAAATCTAGATTTAGCCATTTAAATGGATGGGTGCCCCAAAGCCACAAGCGAGGGGCACCATTAAAAACCACAGCTTTATCCAAAAGATAAGGCTTTTTTTAACAAAAAAATTAATAAAACGAGAACAACCATGGCCTTAGATACCCAAATCAAAACCCAATTACAAACCTATTTGCAGATGCTCAAAGAGCCAGTCGACTTGGTGGCATCATTAGATGACAGCGCAGGTGCAAAAGAAATGTTGGCTTTATTGGAAGAGCTAGCCGGCATGTCTGACAAGATCAGCTTACGCTTTGATGAGCATGCTCGTAAGCCGTCTTTTTCAGTCAATCGGGGTGCGGCGCATAAAGACGCGGTGCAGGCAGTGGGCATTCGTTTTGCGGGCATACCCATGGGCCATGAATTCACTTCTTTGGTCTTGGCCTTGCTGCATGTTGGCGGTCACCCGCTGAAATTAGAGGCGGAAAAAATTGCACAAATTGCCGCATTAGAGGGGCAGTTTGCTTTTGAAACCTTCATCTCTTTAAGTTGCCACAATTGCCCAGAGGTAGTGCAAGCGCTGAACTTGATGGCGGTCATTAACCCCAATATTAGCCACGTCATGATAGACGGCGCCTTGTACCAAGACGAGGTCAACCAGCGCAAGATCATGGCCGTGCCAACTATTTTCCTAAACGGCGAAGAGTTCGGCGCAGGCCGCATGGGCGTGGATGAAATCTTGCCTAAATTAGATAAGGGTGCAGAAGCGCGTGAGGCTAAAAAATTAGCGGCTAAAGCGCCTTACGACGTGTTAATTGTCGGTGGTGGTCCAGCCGGCGCCGCGGCGGCTATTTATGCGGCCCGCAAGGGCATACGCACCGGTATTGTCGCCGAGCGTTTTGGTGGCCAAGTGATGGACACCATGGCCATAGAAAACTTCATTTCGGTTAAAGAAACCGAGGGGCCTAAATTGGTCGCGGCGCTTGAAGAGCACGTTAAAACCTACGACATCGATGTGATGAATTTACAGCGTGCACAATCTTTAACTGCGCCTAAAGCCGGTGCCGGTGGCTTGATAGAAGTGACCTTGGAGAACGGTGCGAGCCTGTCCAGCAAGGCCGTTATTGTCGCGACCGGTGCGCGTTGGAAAGAGCTCAACATTCCTGGCGAACAAGCTTACCGTGGTAAAGGCGTGGCCTACTGCCCGCATTGCGACGGTCCCTTGTTTAAAGGTAAGCACGTGGCAGTGATTGGTGGCGGTAACTCGGGTGTGGAAGCAGCCATCGATTTGGCCGGTTTTGTCAGCCACGTTACCTTATTGCAATACGGAGACAAGCTCAGTGCGGATGCCATTTTGCAAGATAAATTGCACAGCTTGAGCAATGTCACGGTGATCGTGAATGCCGAAACCACGGAAATTACCGGTGAAGACGAAAAGGTCAACGGTTTGATTTACCGTGACCGGGTCAGCGACACCTTGAAAACCGTGACATTGGCTGGGGTGTTTGTGCAGATAGGCTTGTTGCCGAACACCGATTGGCTAAAAAGCAGCGGCATGGCTTTGAGTAAATTCAATGAGGTGGAAGTGAACGCACACGGTCAAACTTCACTGGCTGGGGTATTTGCGGCTGGTGATGTCACCACCGTGCCGTACAAGCAAATCATTATTGCCATGGGCGAGGGTGCCAAAGCCTCGCTGGGCGCGTTTGATTATCTCATTCGTCAATAGCTAGCCACGCGAATAAAAAAGGCGATAGCCGGGCTATCGCCTTTTTCTTTACGCGGTGACTAAGGTCTATTTCTTGCAGCAACTACCGCTATTGCAGCCAAATAAGCCGTAGGCCGGGCAGTAGCTGAATAAACCGGTGAGCAAAAGCACGACGCCTATCCATGCCCAAACTGGACCGCTAAACACGGCTACCCAGCTGATTAAAGCAATACCCAGCACGATGCGTATTATTTTATCGATACCACCAACGTTAGCTTTCATGATGCTTTCCTTTCATGAATTAAGGGTTAAATTCACTAGCTTAGCTAGCCTATCCATCATACACCTACAAATGGCTGGGCTGTCGATGGCTTTAGCCGGTTAGGCTCAAGGCCACCGCCTCGGCGATGCGTATGCCATCGACGCCGGCCGATAAAATGCCACCGGCGTAACCTGCGCCTTCACCGGTTGGGTACAGACCCTGCGTGTTGATGCTTTGCAAACTTATCTCATCGCGCTTGATGCGTATAGGCGAGGAGGTGCGTGTTTCTACGCCAGTCAGTATGCCATCCGCCAGATCAAAGCCTTTAATTTGTTTGGCAAATTGCGGGATGGCTTCGCGTATGGCGCTGATGACAAATTCCGGTAAGGCTGAGTCTAAATTGCCCAAGCGCACGCTGGGGGTGTAAGACGGCATTACTTGACCAAATTCGGTCGAGGCTTGATTGGCTAGGAAATCACCTATTAACTGCCCCGGTGCTTGGTAGGTGCTGCCGCCCAATAGAAAAGCCTGGTGTTCCCAGTGCCGTTGAAAGGCGATGCCGGCTAGTGGGTGGCCGGGGAAATCCACTTCTGGCGTGATACCCACCACTATGCCGGCGTTGGCGTTGCGTTCGTTACGTGAATACTGGCTCATGCCATTGGTCACCACGCAACCGGCTTCCGAGGCCGAGGCCACTACCGTGCCACCTGGGCACATGCAAAAGCTGTAGACGCTACGGCCATTGCTGGCATGGTGGACCAATTTATAATCGGCTGCGCCTAAAATAGGGTGCTGGGCATTCGGGCCGTGGCGGGCGCTGTCGATTAAGGATTGCGGGTGCTCTATTCTGAAACCTATGCTAAACGGCTTGGCTTCGATGAAGACGCCTCTTTCGTAGAGCATCTCAAAGGTATCGCGGGCGCTGTGCCCCACCGCTAAAATCAAATGGTCGGTGGCAATGCGCTCGCCGTTTTGCAACACGACGGCTTGCACTTGATGTTGGCCTTGCTCGTTGTTGCTCAGTTCTATGTCGTCAACGCGACTTTGAAAGCGAATTTCGCCGCCAAGGGCGATGATGGTTTCACGCATTTTTTCCACCATGCTGACCAATCTGAAGGTGCCTATATGCGGGTGGCTGACGTATAAAATTTCCTCTGGCGCACCGGCTTTAACGAATTCGTTCAGCACTTTACGACCATAATGCTTGGGATCTTTAATCTGACTGTATAGCTTGCCGTCAGAAAAGGTGCCAGCGCCCCCTTCACCGTATTGCACGTTGGATTCGGTATTCAATTCGCTTTTACGCCAAAAATTAAAGGTGTCTTTGGTGCGTTCCCGCACCGCTTTGCCACGCTCTAATACCAAGGGTTTAAATCCAGACTGGGCTAATATCAGCGCGGCAAATAAGCCGGATGGCCCCATGCCAATAATGACCGGCCGTTTTGTTAAGTTGGCGGGCGCTTGCGCCACGAAATGGTAAGACGTGTCTGGCGCCAATTTGACGTGCGGGTCTTTGCGCAATTTAGCCAGAATTTTGGCTTCGCCTTGCACCGTCACATCCAAGGTGTAGGCCAATAAAATCGCATTGGCTTTGCGCGCATCGACGCCGCGTTTGAAGATGGCGTAATCCAATAAATCGGCCGCATTGATGCCCAGTTTTTTTATGACAGCCGCCCGAATTTCATCGGGATGGTGATCCAGGGCTAATTTAATTTCGGTGATGCGTATCATGGGCTAACCTAATTGTAAGGGCGTGTTTACAGCGCTAAATTTAATTGCAATAACTGACGTAGTAGTGGAACCGTAACGGGTTTCTTGGTAGTAAGTGACCACTCATCCAGGGCGTCTAAGGTGGCCATGAGGGTGGACAGATCCCGCCGCAAATAACGCAGGCAATAATCCACCACTTCACTGGGTAAGCGCATGCCGCGTTCCGTGGCATGGTTTTGCAGGGCTAAGGATTTTTCTGCGTCGTTCAAGGCATGCAATTGGTAGACCAAACCCCAGGCTAAGCGGGTCGCCAAATCATCACGCAAACCCATTTGCGTGGGGGCGTGCAAGCCGGCCGTGATCAAGCTACCGTGGTTTTCTTTTATCTGGTTATAGCGATTAAATAAATCGATTTGCGCATCCGCACTCAATAAATGCACGTCGTCCACCACCGTCACATTTTGCCCAGCACAGGCTTTGAGCAAATGGCTTTTGCCGCTACCGGCTTCACCCCAAAGGTAGATGAAATGGGATGCCCCGGATGGATAGGTCGCTGCCCTTAAGCTAGCCAATGCCTCCGCATTACGGCCGGCCATAAAGTTTTGCAGGCTAGGTGGCGAGGCCGGTTTGATGTCGAGTAGAAGTTGCTTCATGGCTTTCAATAGGGAGGTGAAACTTAAGCGGCGATGCGGATTTTGACTAAGCGTGTCATGCTGCACAGAGTTCGGTGATGGTGGCCGTTAAGAGTAGGCAGCCTAGTTTTTTTACTGCAGTTTTTTTGGGTTCAGTCGTCATATAGGTTAAAATTATACTTAAATTACTGTTTAACTCCCGAATTGCATTAAAAAAACCCTATTGATCACGAAGCGAGAGCCGTTTTGACTACCCACTCTACTAATACAACATCAATCAGCTACCGCGATGCCGGTGTAGACATAGAAGCAGGCGATGCCTTAATTGAAGAAATTAAACCGTTTGCTAAACGCACCATGCGCCCTGAAGTTTTGGCTGGCATCGGTGGCTTTGGCTCGCTATTCGAAATGCCTAAGAAATACAAGAATCCGGTATTGGTATCCGGCACCGATGGCGTGGGCACCAAACTTAAATTGGCCTTTGAATTGAATAAACACGACACCGTGGGCATCGACTTGGTGGCCATGAGTGTGAACGATATTTTGGTGCAAGGCGCTGAACCATTATTTTTCCTAGATTACTTTGCCTGCGGCAAATTGGAAGTGGGCACGGCCGCACAAGTGATCAAAGGCATTGCTGCCGGTTGTGAGCAATCCGGATGCGCTTTAGTAGGGGGTGAAACCGCCGAGATGCCGGGCATGTACCCAGCCGGCGAATACGATTTAGCCGGTTTTGCCGTGGGTTGCGTGGATAAAGAAAACATCATCAATGGCAGCACCATAGCGGCCGGCGACGTGGTGTTGGGTTTGGCATCCAGTGGCGCCCATTCCAACGGCTATTCATTGATACGCAAATTGATAGCCAAATCCGGCATTGATTTTGCGTCGGACTTTCATGGCCGCCCATTTAAAGACGTGGTGATGGCGCCTACGCGTATTTACGTTAAACCTTTATTGCAGTTGCTGGCTACCCTGCCGGTAAAAGGCATGGCGCACATTACCGGTGGGGGTATCACGGAAAACATCCCGCGTGTGCTGCCAGCGGGTTTAACCGCGGAGATTAAAAAAGGCAGTTGGCCTATGCCGCCTTTATTCACTTGGCTGCAAGCCCAAGGCAATGTCGCAGATTTGGAAATGTATAAAACCTTTAATTGCGGCATAGGCATGGCGGTGATCGTGGCCGAAGAGTATGCCGCGGCGGCCATGGATTTATTAACCGAGGCCGGTGAAAGCGTGTTTCACATAGGCCAGGTGCGGGCGCAAAAAGCCGGCGAAGCCCCTACGGTTGTCCTCTAAGCCTATCCTGCCTAGCACAAGTCGCTGGCCGCATTAACATTATAAAGAAAAGCAAATGACCCCAAATTTAATCCGGCAAGCGGCGGTAATGTTATCCAATCTGCTGGAATTCAATAGCCCGGCGGATGCCAAGCTGAGCGAATTTTTTCGCAACAACCGCGATTTGGGTACCAAAGAACGCGCCTTTGTCGCCGAGAGCGTTTACGGCGTATTGCGCCGCTTACGCTTTCTAAGTGCGGTCACCGCCACCGACGACACCGATAACGACGACGCGCGTAAATTGGTCTTGGCCTGGATGTTACGCATACAAGGCATGAGCATACAAAAAATGGAGCCCATGCTCAGCGAGCAGCAAATCGAATGGGCCCGCACCATTAAAGCTAAATCCACAGAAAACCTACCGTTGGCCGTGCAGGCCGATGTGCGCGATTGGTTGTGGGAGAAGTTGGTGGCGCAATACGGTGCGGCTGAGGCCTTGACCATAGCCCGTAGCATGCACGAAGGCGCGACCTTGGATATACGCGTCAACACCATTAAAGCCACGCGCGATGAGGTGCTGGCAAAATTTATCGCCGAAAACACCACGGGTGAAGCAAACATCACTACCACCCCCTATTCCCCTATAGGTTTGCGCATGCCTTTGCGCTTAAACATTAGCCGTCATGCGATGTTTACCGATGGCCAAATCGAAGTGCAAGACGAAGGCAGTCAAATCCTCGCGCATTTGGTGGCAGCCAAGCGCGGCATGATGGTGGCGGATTTCTGTGCCGGTGCCGGCGGCAAGACTTTGGCCATGGGCGCCTTGATGCGCAATACCGGTCGTTTGTATGCATTTGATGTGTCGGAAAAACGCTTGCACAGCTTAGGTCAGCGCTTAAAACGCTCCGGCTTAAGCAACCTTAATGCGCAGCGCATCAACGGTGAAAATGACCCTAAATTAAAACGCTTAAACGGAAAATTTGATCGCGTGTTGGTCGATGCACCTTGTACAGGCTTGGGCACATTGCGCCGTAATCCGGATTTAAAATGGCGCCAAACGCCACAAGATTTAGCCGAGTTAACCGTCAAGCAAGCGGCGATTTTAGCCCGCGCGGCCAAGTTAACTAAAGCCGGTGGCCGTTTAATTTATTCCACCTGCAGCTTGTTAAGCGACGAAAACGAACAGATAGCGCAAGCTTTTTTAGCCGCTCACCCAGACTACACCTTGCTCAATGCGGCTGAGATTTTGAGCCAACAGCAAATTGCCTTGGACACCGGCCCTTATTTAAAACTGCTGCCGCATTTGCACCAGACCGATGGCTTCTTTGCTGCCGTGTTTGAAAAAACCGTTGACACGCTAGTGAAGAAACCGCCAGTGCCAAGTGCCGTGGTGGCGGAAGCGCCGGCTGTGGAAAAAGTGGCTGCGCCAAAAAAAGCCAGTGCTGTTAAAAAAACCAGTGCCATCAAAAAAGCCACGGCAACGGTAAAAGCACCAGTCAAAACCCCCGCTAAAGCCGTTAAAGTAAAAGCCGCCAAGGCTTAAGACCAAGACATGAAATGGCCTAGCCTCAACCTGCAAATTTTATTAGGCGCTGTGTTTGGGGTGGCGCTAGGGGCTTATTTTCATGGTCTAGGCGCATCCCATCCATTGACGCAGGGCGGGGTCTATGCGGCCAGTTTGCTGGGCACCCTGTTCATCGATTTACTCAAGATGATCTTGATCCCCTTGGTGTTTTGTTCCATTGCGGTCGGCATCGCTAACCTGCGCCAACACCAGCAAATGCATAGGGTATGGGTCAGCACTTTAGTGTTTTTTATCAGCAGCATGGCGATCGCCATCACCCTGGCATTGCTGGCCGGCAACTACTTTAAGCCTGGGGTAGGGTTGCATCTGTCTATGTTTGAGCATGCCATGCAAAACTTTGAAGCCAAGCAACTGCCCTTGCCGGAATTTTTAGCGCAATTTTTGCACGGTCTGTTCGTCAATCCGTTTGCTGCTTTGTCGCAAGGCAACGTGTTGGCCGTGGTGTGTTTTGCCTTAATTATGGGCATAGCGCTGGTCATGGGTGGCGAGCGCTATAAAGGCCTGTTAGCCCTGTTACAAGAAGGCCTGGCCATATGCATGCAAGTAGTGGGCTGGATTATGCGCATCGCCCCCTTAGGCGTCATGGCCTTACTCATCCAATTGGTTGCCATGCAAAACTTGGCCATGCTCAGCACCTTGGCCAAGTTTGTGGTGATGGTGGTGGGCACCACCTTGTTGCACGGTGTCGTCGTGCTGCCTTTAATCCTCTATCTGTTTACCGGTAAAACCCCGCTGTGGTTTTGGCGTGGCGCGCGCGAAGCCTTGATGACGGCGTTTGCCACCAGCTCCAGTTCGGCGACCTTGCCGGTTACCTTACGTTGCGCCAACGACCACTTACAGGTTAAACCGGCTATTGCTGGCTTTGTTATTCCTTTAGGCGCCACCATCAACATGGATGGCACGGCCTTGTACGAGGCGGCGGCGGCATTGTTCATTGCCAATTTAGTCGGCATAGAATTGAGTTTTGCCCAGCAACTGATTGTGTTTTTTACTGCCATGATTGCTGCCATGGGCGCACCTGGCATACCGAGTGCCGGCATGGTCACCATGGTCATGGTCTTGCAATCGGTCGGCTTGCCAGCCGAGGCCATCGCCATTTTATTGCCGATAGACCGCCTGCTCGATACCTTGCGCACCACGGTTAATGTGGAAGGCGACATGGTGGGCAGCTTGGTGGTGCAGAAATTACTGAGCAAACACGCCAGCTAGCATGCTGCTAACGGGCTGAGGCAAATAACTTAGCCAAAGGAATCGTCAATGGATTTAGCTTATTTATTCAAGATCGGCATTGCGCTGTTTGCCATTGTTAATCCCATAGGCAGTGTGCCTATTTTCATAAGCGCCACGGACGGGTGGAACCGGCAACAAAAATTGCGCACCGCCAACGTGGTGGCGCTGACGGTTTTCTTGGTGCTGGCTGCGTCGGCCTTATTCGGTGAAGGCATACTGGCTTTTTTCAGCATCACCATCCCGTCTTTTCAGGTCGGTGGCGGCATATTAATCCTATTGATCGCCATTAATATGCTGCATGCCAAGCAAAGCCATTCTAAGCAAACCCCAGAAGAAGCGAAAACCATGGAAGAGCGTGACGTGATAGCCATCGTCCCTCTCAGCATTCCCTTGCTGGCAGGCCCAGGCGCGATCAGCAGCATGATCATTGCTGCTCAAGATAGCACGACATTCGGCGCGCAACTGTCTTTGCTGATGCCGATTTTACTGGTGGCTTTACTGGTCTGGTTAAGCTTGCAGTTGTCGAGTTACATCGCCGGCAAATTGGGCACCATAGGCATTAATATAGTGACCCGTTTGATGGGGCTGATACTGGCCGCGATGGCGGTGGAGTTTATTGCACATGGATTAAGCGGGCTCTTTCCTGCGCTTGCCAGTTAAAGAATCGCCAGCCATATCAGCACAGCGCCTACTCAAGGCGGTTTCAATGGGCGTCATTTTTGATCGTCCCGCATCCAACGAATAAATTGTCACTTCATTTGCCGGCTTGATATAAATCAAGCCGGCTTTTTACTATTCGTCCGATAATTCCACCCAAACATTTTTTATGCGCTGTATTTAGCCTATTGGAAAATTTATCGGATGAACAATTTAGCTAAACGGTGGCCCATTTTTACATCAGCGCCCCATCGTGTTTTCTTTTTTTGGGGGGCGGTTCAGTCCTTGCTGGCCTTAATTTGGTGGTTGGCCGATCTGGCTGGGCGATATGCGGGTTGGTATGCGCCGATGGCATGGTCCCTTAATCCCGTGGATGCCCATGCTTTTCTGATGATCTACAGCTTTTTCCCATTCTTTATCTTTGGTTTTTTAATGACCACTTTTCCACGCTGGATGAACGGTGAAGAAGTCGAACGCCGGGTTTACCTGACCGCTTTCTTATGCCTAGCCAGCGCTTCGCTTATGTTCTACCTGGGCCTGTTTTTTAGTCCAGGTATTTTAAAAATTGCCTACCTATTATTTCTGACGGGTTGGGGTCTGGGTTTGTGTGGATTATTACGCGTCTACCTGCGTGCGAAGCATCCCGATAAGCGGCATGCAACCATCACCTGGGTGGTGTTAGGTTTAGGCTGGCTGTTATTGGTCGGCTTTATTACTCAGCAGACTGTATTGGTGGCAATGGCTAAAGTGCTGGGAATTTGGTTGATTTTATTGCCGGTATTTTTTGCCGTGAGCCATAGAATGATTCCCTTTTTCTCTGCCAATGCCTTAGCCCATTATCAAATTGTGCGCCCCAATTGGGTGTTAGCCTTGGTGCCGAGCTTGGCGCTGATGCATGGCTTGTTTGAGTTGCTTGGCTGGCAAGCTTGGACCTGGCTGGTTGATTTGCCGATGGCCGCCAGTGGACTGTATTTAACGCGTGCTTGGCGTTTACGCGATAGCCTTAGGGTGCCTATACTGGGGATGTTGCATATAGGGTTTGCATGGTTTGGCTTAGCCATGGCTTTATATACGCTGCAAAGTTTAACCTTATGCTTTACTGGGCAATGGCTATTGGCTAAAGCGCCCTTGCATGCGCTGAGCATCGGCTATTTCAGTGCCGTGCTGATGGCCATGGCCACCCGTGTCACGCTTGGCCATTCTGGACGGTTGCTTAAAGCCGATTCATTAACTTGGGGCGTTTTTCTGGCATTCCAATGCGTCACACTGTTGCGTATCGCAGCGGAATTGCCGGGGCTGGATTTTGTGGCCCGCAGTCATTTGTACGTGATTGCTGGCGTAGCTTGGTTGCTATGCTTTGCGATTTGGGGCCATAAATACCTGCCCATTTATTGGCAAGACAAAGCCAATTAACAACACGGTGCCGAAGGCTAATATGATTAAGCGCAAAATTCGCGACAAAATTATTGCTTTGTTGTTGTTGTATTTGCTGGTGGCTTTGCTGGCCATCAGTGCCACCTTGATGGCGTCATGGCGACTGGAAGGGGGGGCTGCGGCCATCAATGAGGCAGGGCGAGAACGCATGCGTTCTTATCGCATTGCTTACCTGTTGGAACGGCAAGTGACGACCCCCACAGCGCAGTTGCAAGCATCGATAGAGCAAGAGATGCGGTCGTTTGAACGGGCCTTAGTGGAATTGTCTCAAGGCGATCCGAAGCGGCCGTTGTTCTTACCCATAGACGTCAAAGCGCAATCCAGAATGGCGCATTTAACTCGGTCTTGGCAAGCCACCATTAAACCGCAGATAGCTAAAATCCTTAATAGTAAGCGCCAGCATGAGCAACAGCTGGCCTTGCAAGATTACCGACCCATGCTGGAGCACTATGTTAATGGCATTAATACCTTAGTCAGTTTGGTGGAACGCAGCAATGCCAAATCGACCTTATATTTACGCGGCTTACAAGTGGTTTTAATGCTGTTAGCCTTGGTCGGTACGGTGTTGTTGGTTTATTTGTTTATGCGTATGGTTGTTCGTCCCATCACGCAATTGCGTGAGGGCATGGAGCGCATGACCTCTGCGGATTTTGCGGTACGCTTGCCAGTAAACAGTCAGGATGAACTAGGTGAACTGGCCATGGGCTTTAATCGTATGGCCGATGAATTGCAGGATCTCTATGCTACGTTAGAGCAGCGTGTCGAAGAGAAAACCCGCAGCATAGAAGCTAAAAATAAAGAATTGGCCCTGTTGGACAGGGAGATGGTCATTTCTGAGCAACGCAATATTCTGGCACAAGAACTGCATGACAGCATCGCTCAATCCTTGGCATTTCTTAATATTCAAGTGCAGCTATTGCAGGAAGATTTCAAGCATGCGCGTCATGAAGACATTGAAAAAGGCTTGCTGAAAATTCGTGAAGGCGTGCAGGAAAGTTACGATGACGTGCGGGCCTTGTTAGTGCATTTTCGTACGCGGATTAATGCCACGGATTTAGTCAGCGCCATCACTGCGGCATTGGAGAAATTTGAAGGGCAAACGGGCATCAAGACCGCTTTCCAAGTAAGCGGCAATAGGCCTATATTGCCGGCCGAGGTTGTCTTGCAGCTCATGCATATTGTCCATGAGGCGCTGTCAAACGCACGCAAGCATGCGCAAGCCAATTTAATTTCAGTGGAGTTAATTTGCGCCGAGCAATCCCAAGACCAATCCCAAGACCAATCCCCAGAGCATTGCCAATTGTTTATTCGTGATAATGGCGTGGGTTTTGATCTGAAGCAGGACATGGGTGACAGTCATGTCGGTTTGCGTATCATGCGTGAACGCGCCCATCGAATTGGCGCGCAGTTAATGATGGAATCTGTGCTGAGCAGGGGTACTTGTATACACTTGCTAGTAGCAAAATGATGAATAGGAAGGCTGAGCTATGCATGCGATACGCGTCTTAATTATTGATGACCATACCCTGTTTCGCAGTGGTATCCAGTTGTTGCTTGAGCGGCAAGTTGGGTTTGAGGTGGTGGGTGAAGCTGGCAATGCTTTAGATGGCATCAAACGCGCTAAAAAAATGCGACCGGACGTCATCCTATTGGATTTACACATGCCGACCACCAGTGGCTTGCAAGCCCTTGCGGCTTTGCGCGAGGAAGTCCCGCAGGCACAAATAATGATGCTGACGGTATCAGAAGACGCCGAGGATTTGCTCGAGGCCTTGCGTGCGGGTGCTCGAGGCTATTTGTTAAAAAACATAGAAACCGATTTTTTACTGGAGGCAATACGCCGTGCGGCCAACAATGAATCGGTGATGTCGCCATTGATGGCTAACAAGCTGGCCGATGCCATCCGTCATCCGGTAAAAGCCCATGCCCCAGTCGATAGCGGCCTAGACAAATTATCACCGCGTGAGCGGGAAGTGATTGCCATGTTGGCGCGTGGCGCCACCAATAAAGAAATTGCGCGCAAGCTGGATCTGGTGGAGTCCACCGTTAAAATTCATGTGCAGGGCATACTGCGAAAACTCAATTTATCCAGCCGTGTCCAAGCCGCCGTGTTTGCTGTTGAGCATCATTTGACACCCGCGCAGCAATCATTTCACAGCCTGACCAGCCCCACCCAAAAGAACTAGTCAATAAAAGTTGACTAGTTCTTTTGCTTCATTTGACCACTACTTTTGATTAACGCCGATTTGATGTAAGTCAATCTGGCCAATAAACCCTCTCGTAGAATCGTTGTGTAATTGATTGGCAAATCGTTTGCTGATTAAGCAATGAAAGATACAGGAGGCGTAGATGGCTACACAACAGTATAAAGCATGGTCCGTCGTAGGGATGAGCACACTCTCTTTTACCGTGTGTTTCATGATCTGGATGATGTTTGCCGTGATTGGCATCCCCATCAAAGCCATGTTGAGCCTAAACGAAACACAGTTTGGTATTTTAATCGCAACGCCGGTACTGACTGGCTCCCTGATACGGTTGCCCTTAGGCATGTGGACAGACAAGTTCGGTGGGCGAGTGGTGTTCTTTAGCTTGATGCTATCGACCGTGCTGCCCATTTATTTGATTTCCATGTGCACCGAATATTGGCAGTTTCTTGTCACGGGCCTATTTGTTGGCGTGGCCGGCGGTTCCTTTACCGTAGGCATTGCCTATTGCGCGCGCTGGTTTCCAAAAAACCGACAAGGTTTGGCCATGGGTATTTTTGGCGCGGGTAATACCGGGGCCGCTGTCACCAAACTGGTTGCCCCGCTGATTGTTGTTGCTTATGGCTGGACCATGGTGCCCCAAGTTTATGCGATTTTGATGATGTTGACGGCCCTGCTATTTTGGTTTTTCACCTACTCAGACCCTGCCCATAAGAACAGCACCACGGTCAGCATGCGTGAGCAGTTGACGGTGCTAAAAGACCCTAAAGTGTGGAAATACAGCCAGTATTACTCGATTGTGTTTGGCGGTTACGTTGCATTAGCCCTGTGGATGACCAAGTACTACATCACCGAGTACGATTTTGATCTAAAGACCGCTGCTTTGATGGCCGCCGCGTTTAGCATTCCTGGTGGCGTGTTGCGCGCTGTGGGTGGGTATTTCTCCGATAAATTTGGCGCACACACCATTACTTGGTGGGTGTTGTGGGTATCCTTGGTCTGTTTGTTCTTTCTTTCTTACCCACAAACCGATATTTCTATCATTACCATCAGTGGCCCACAGACCTTTCATGTTGGCCTCAATGCCACGCTGTTCACCGTCATTATGTTCACCATGGGTATTGCTTTTGCCATAGGTAAAGCCTCGGTATTTAAGTACATCTCCGATGATTACCCACACAACATAGGCGTGGTTTCTGGCGTGGTGGGATTGGCCGGCGGCATGGGTGGTTTTTTAATGCCCATTATGTTTGGCGCCTTGGTGGATTTAACCGGCGTGCGTTCGTCGGCTTTTATGTTGATGTTCGGCATTGTCTGGGTCTCGTTAATTTGGATGTATTGGACAGAAGTGCGCCCAGTAAAAATTGGCAGGCACCATGAACGTCAAGCAAAAAATAAAGCGGTAATCATTTAGGGAGAACGGGATGGCAACGAACATTGAATCATGGAACGTAGAAGACAAGGACTTTTGGGAAGCCATAGGAAAAAAATTAGCTTACCGTAATTTGTGGATTTCGGTGCCCGCCTTACTTTGCGGTTTTGCCGTCTGGTTAATGTGGGGCATCATTGCCGTGCAAATGAGCAACCTGGGCTTCCCTTTTAGTAAGGATGAGTTGTTCACTTTGACGGCAATTTCTGGCTTGGCTGGCGCCACCATGCGGATTCCTGCCTCGTTCCTGATTAGGTTGGCCGGTGGCCGAAATACCATTTTCCTGACAACCGCCATGTTGCTCAGTCCGGCCATTGGCACCGGTATCGTTTTGCAGCATCCAGAGTGGCCACTTTGGTCATTTCAGTTGATGGCGCTTTGGTCTGGCGTGGGCGGCGGTAATTTTGCCAGCTCCATGAGCAATATCAGCACCTTCTTTCCCAAGCGTTTGCAAGGCACGGCCTTAGGGTTAAATGCCGGCCTAGGCAATTTTGGCGTGACCACCATGCAAATTCTGATTCCCTTGGTGATGACGGTCGGGGTGTTTGGTGCCCTAGGTGGAACTGCCACGGTGTTGGTTAAAGACAGCGGCTGGATTCTGGGCAAAATCGTGGCGGGCACCCCTACCTATATTCAAAATGCCGGCTTCGTCTGGTTGTTGCTGTTGGTGCCATTAGCCTTAGTGAGCTTTTTTGGCATGAACAACCTGTTGCCTATATCGGCCGATGCACGCAGCACCTTTACTGCGTTTATAAAAATAATCTGGCTGTATACGCTGGCTTTCTTGCCGGCCATGGTTGGCTTATACCTGTATTTGCCAGCGCCCACCGGTTTAGGTTTGCTGAATATGTGGTTAGCCATGCCATTGATTATTGCCAGTACCTTGCTGGTGATGAAGCTGGCTGCCTTCGGTAGCATGAAAGACAACATCGCCAAGCAGTTTGCTATTTTTAATAACAAACACACTTGGTCGATGACGGCTTTGTATTTGGTGACCTTTGGTTCCTTCATCGGTTTTTCCATGGCCTTACCTTTATCCATCACGGTTATTTTTGGCGATCAACATGTGTTGGATGCCGCCACCGGCATCTGGACGCACGTTAAAAACCCCAATGCGCCCTCTGCATTAACCTACGCTTGGATAGGCCCGTTTGTTGGGGCGCTCATCCGCCCAGTAGGCGGCTGGCTGTCGGACAAGGTGGGCGGTTCCATTGTGACCCAAGTGATTTCAGCGGTGATGGTGTTGGCCTCCATCTATGCCGGCCACATCATGATGCAAGCCTACCATTCGGTGACGCCAGAGATCTATTTCACGCCGTTTTTACTGACCTTTGTTGTGCTGTTTGCGGCGACCGGTATGGGCAATGGCTCCACCTTTAGAACCGTGGGCGTGATCTTTGATCGCGTGCAAGCCGGCCCGGTATTAGGGTGGACTTCGGCGGTGGCGGCCTACGGCTCATTCATCGCCCCTGAAGTGATTAAAGGCCAAATCAAAGCAGGCACCCCAGAAATGGCCATGTACGGTTTTGCCGTGTTTTACGCCCTGTGTTTGCTATTGAACTGGTGGTTCTATTTACGCGCGGGCGCAGAAATAAAAAATCCCTAAGTGTGCTGAGGTGGCAGGCCAGCATGGCCTGCTTATGAATGATTAAGGCCGCATGGCGGCAGCATGGAGAGAAGCATGAGTCACTTTTTAGACAGATTAAAATTTTTTGACAAAGTCAAAGCCACTTTTTCGAACGCGCATGGCATCGTCACCAACGAGGATCGCCAGTGGGAAGACGCCTATCGCCACCGTTGGCAGCATGACAAGGTGGTGCGATCAACGCACGGCGTCAATTGTACCGGGGGCTGTTCCTGGAAAATTTTTGTTAAAAATGGCTTGGTGTCGTTTGAGATGCAGCAAACCGATTACCCGCGCACGCGGGACGATTTGCCCGACCATGAACCGCGGGGTTGCCAGCGCGGCGCCTCCTTTTCTTGGTATTTGTATAGCCCACATCGGATAAAACACCCATTGATTCGTGGTCGATTATTGGACCTGTACCGTATAGAGCGCATGAGCGGTAAAGACCCAGTGGAGGCTTGGGCAGCGATTCAAGCCGATCAAGCTAAGCGTCAATCCTATACTGCGGTGCGTGGTTTGGGCGGCTTTGTGCGGACTTCGTGGGACGAAGTGAATGAGATCATCGCGGCGGCCAATGTCTACACCATTAAAAAATGGGGTCCGGACCGTATTTTTGGTTTTTCCCCTATCCCTGCGATGTCCATGATTTCTTACGCCGCAGGCTCCCGATTCCTTTCCCTCATCGGTGCGGCCTGCGGATCCTTTTATGACTGGTATTGCGATTTGCCTGCGGCCAGCCCACAAACTTGGGGCGAGCAGACCGACGTGCCGGAAGCGGCCGATTGGTATAACTCGACCTACATCATTATCACCGGGGCTAACTTACCCATGACCCGCACGCCCGATGCCCATTTTGCATCGGAAGTGCGTTATAAAGGCGCAAAAATTGTTGCCATGGCGCCGGATTATGCCGAGTTCTGTAAGTTCTCTGATTTATGGATGCCGATCAAACAGGGCACCGATTCTGCCGCCTTCTTGGCCATGGGCCACGTGGCATTGAAAGAGTTTTACATCCAAGCGCAAGATGCGTATTTCCAAGAATACGCCCGTAAATACACCGACTTGCCCATGCAGGTAATGTTGCGTCAACAAGGCGATGGCTATGTATCCGATCGTTTTTTACGCGCATCGGATTTTGATGGTGCACTGGGTGAAAGCAACAACCCAGAATGGAAAACCACCGTGTTTGATCGCAAGTCCTGTGCCTTTGTCGCACCGAATGGCAGCATAGGCTTCCGCTGGGGCGAAGAAGGCAAGTGGAATTTATTGGAAAAGGCCGCCAGCCATGATATTGCGGCCGAACTGTCTTGCATAGACGATAGGGACGATGTGGTTGCCGTGGGCTTTCCGCATTTTGCCGAAGGCGAGGCGGCACTGCTTTACCGCAACATTCCAGTACGAAAAGTGAAATTGGCCAATGGCGATGAGGTGTTGGTGGCCACGGTGTTTGATTTACAGGTCGCGCAATACGGCATAGACCGTGGCTTAGGTGGCGACAATGTCGCTAGCAGTTATGCCGATGCCAATGTGGCTTACACGCCAGCTTGGGCAGAAAAAGTCACGGGCGTGAAAGCGGCGGACATTGAGCGGACTGGCCGTGAGTTTGCCTATAACGCCTCTAAAACCAAGGGTAAATCCATGGTGATTATGGGCGCGGCGATTAACCATTGGTACCACAACGATTTATCCTACCGCGCCATCATGAACTTGTTGCACATGTGTGGTTGTGTCGGTCAAACCGGCGGCGGTTGGGCGCATTACGTGGGTCAAGAAAAACTCAGGCCACAAGCCGGCTGGGCGCCCATTGCTTTTGCCTTGGATTGGATGCGCCCACCGCGCCACACCAATTCCACTTCCTATTGGTATTTCCATACCGACCAATGGCGTTACGAAACGCTCAATGCGGACAGCTTGTTATCCCCCGCCGGTAAGGGCAAAAACAAGGGCAATTCCATCGCCGATTACAACGTGAAAGCCGCGCGCATGGGCTGGTTGCCTTCCATGCCCAATTTCAATCGTAACCCGATAGCGTTGGCGGAAGAGGCCTTTAAAAACGGCGCTACTGACGAAGCTTCAGTGGCGAAGTATGTGGCAGGTCAGTTGAAATCTGGCGAATTGGATGTGGCCTACGCGGACCCGGATAATCCGGTCAATTGGCCGCGTAACCTGTTTGTCTGGCGGGCTAATTTGATAGGTACCTCGGCCAAAGGCCACGAGTATTTCCTTAAGCATTTATTGGGGGCGCAAAACGGCGTATTGCAAGAGTCAGGCGCTGGCCGCGCCAATAAAGAAGTGCAATGGCATGAGGACGCGCCCATAGGCAAATTGGATTTGATGGTGGATATCAACTTCCGTCTAAATTCCACCGGCGCCTATTCCGACATTATTTTACCGACCGCGACTTGGTATGAGAAAAATGATTTGAATACCACCGACATGCATCCCTTCATCCACCCATTGTCCGAAGCGGTGTCGCCCGGTTGGGAATCCAAATCGGATTGGCAGATTTTCAAAACGCTGGCCAAAACTTTTTCTGGCCTAGCGGAAAAACATTTGGGCACCAAGCAAGAGGTGGTGGCCTTACCTATGCAGCACGATTCGGCGGCCGAATTGGCGCAACCGTTTGGCGAGGTGAAGAACTGGAAAGAGGGCGATTGCGAACCCATACCTGGCAAAACCATGGCGATTATTAAAGTGGTGGAACGCGCCTACGGCGACACCTACCGCAAATTCATTGCTTTAGGGCCATTGATGACCAAGTTGGGCAATAACATCAAGGGCATAGATTGGAACACCGATCAAGAGTATGCGGAACTTAAAAAACACAACAGCACGGTAAAAGAGCCGGGCATTTCCTTCGGCATGCCATCGCTGAGCGAAGACATCGAGGTGTGCGATTCTGTCATGCGCATGGCACCAGAAACAAACGGTGAAGTGGCGCATAAATCTTGGACGGCTTTGTCGAAAAAAACCGGCATAGACCACCACCATTTGTACGCCGGTCGGCACGAAGATAAATTCACCTTCAAAGACATACAAGCGCAACCACGCAAAATCATTACTGCGCCGACTTGGTCTGGTATTGAATCGGAGCATGTGTCTTACACCGCAGGCTACACCAATATTCACGAGCACATACCGTTCCGCACGCTGACCGGTAGGGCGCATTTTTACCAAGACCACGAGTGGATGCTGGATTTTGGGGAAGGCTTCTGCACCTTTAAACCCATGGTCGACTTGGGCGAGTTAAATGCCTTGCCTAACAGTGTCACCAGCAAGCCGCATTTGGCCTTGAACTGGATTACCCCGCATTCCAAATGGGGCATCCATTCCTCCTACCAAGACAATTTACGCATGCTGACCTTGTTCCGCGGTGGCCCGTATGTTTGGATTGCTGAAGACGACGCTAAATCGGTGGGCATACAGGACAACGATTGGGTGGAAGCGGTCAATCATAACGGCGCGACGGTAGCACGGGCGGTAGTTTCACAACGCGTACCGCGTGGCATGGCCATGATGTACCACGCGCAGGAAAAAAATGTCAACGTGCCAGGTTCGCCTACCACCGGCAAGCGCGGCGGTATTTTGAATTCCGTGACGCGGGTCATCATGAAGCCTACCAACATGATAGGCGGTTACGCGCAGCTTTCTTATGGCTTTAATTACTACGGTACGGTGGGTTGCCAACGCGACACCATGGTGGCCTTACACAAAATAGCCGATAAAGACGTCGATTGGTTAGAGCGGCCACTCACCGATGAGCGCGAAGCCCAACTTAACCCCGTCGGCATCAGCGCCAAGTAAAAGGACATCAGGAGATCATTATGAAAGTACGTGCACAATTCGCCTTTGTCTTTAATCTAGATAAATGCATAGGCTGTCACACCTGTTCGGTGACATGCAAAAACGTCTGGACCAATCGCAAAGGCGTGGAATATGCCTGGTTTAACAATGTGGAATCTAAGCCTGGTGTGGGTTACCCCAAGCAATGGGAAAACCAAGAGCTTTGGCAGGGCGGTTGGGAGCTTAAAAATGGCAAGCTGGAATTAAAGTCCGGTAGTCGCGGCAATAAATTGCTCAATATTTTTGCCAACCCGGACATGCCAGAGATAGACGACTACTACGAACCGTTTACCTATAACTACGCGCATTTGCAAAATGCCCCTTTGTCTGAAGCGACACCAACGGCACGGCCTATTTCGCAAATTACCGGTAAATCCATGGAAAAAATCACCTGGGGCCCGAACTGGGAAGACGATCTGGCCGGTGAATTTCACAAGCGCAGCAAAGACAAGAACATGGATAACATACAGAAAGAGATGTACGGCCAGTTCGAACACACCTTTCATATGTATTTACCGCGCATTTGCAACCATTGCTTGAATGCCGCTTGCGTGGCGGCTTGCCCGTCTGGCTCGATTTACAAGCGCGAAGAAGATGGCATCGTTTTAGTCGATCAAGATAAATGCCGCGGCTGGCGCATGTGCGTGAGCTCCTGCCCGTACAAAAAAGTATTTTATAACTGGGAATCCGGCAAAGCCGAGAAGTGCATAGGCTGTTACCCACGCGTTGAATCGGGCATGCCCACGGTGTGTTCGGAATCGTGTGTGGGCCGCATACGCTATAACGGCATCATGTTATACGATGCCGATCGCATTGAAGAATTGGCCAGCATGGAAGACACGCAAGATCTGTACGAAGCCCAACGCAGTATTTTCCTAGACCCGAATGACCCTGAGGTGATTAAAGCGGCAAGGCTAGAAGGCATCAATGAAGATTGGTTAACTGCCGCGCGCAATTCGCCCATTTGGAAAATGGTCATGGACTGGAAAATTGCTTTCCCCATCCACCCAGAATTCCGTACCTTGCCCATGGTCTGGTACGTACCACCACTCTCACCGGTGCAATCGCAAATTGATCAGGGCAACCTACCGGTAGGCCCGGACGGCGCCATTCCATTGGCAGGCTCCATGCGCTTGCCAGTGCAGTATTTGGCCAATTTGCTCACGGCCGGTAAAGCCGAACCCATAGAAAGTGCCTTAAACAAGCTCATCGCCATGCGCAGCTACCAGCGCTCCATCCACGTGGAAGGTCAGGTGGATACGCGGGCAATCGATGCCGCCGGCATCACTGAAGAGCAAGCCAAAGAAATGTACCGCTACTTAGCCATCGCCAATTACGAAGACAGGTTTGTCATTCCGACTGGCCACACCGAAGAAACGCTGGACGATTCGTTTGGCTTCCAAGGGCAAAATGGCTTTAACTTTGGTAATGACAGCTCACACGGCGTTTCAAAAATCACTTTATTCCCACGCCGTCGTAAAGACACGGTGGAGCCTAAAGCGTTGGCGCCCGCTAGCGACAATAACGGTTAAGCCGCGAAGGAAAACAGCATGCAAATTTACAAATTATTATCGGCTTTATTGGATTACCCCAACCAAGAGTTGCTCGACCATCTGCCTGACTTGCTTGAATTTATCGAACAAAGTCCAGAAATCGACGCCGCTGAACGCGAGGCACTGCAGCACTTTATCCGACGCGTGCAAGGTCAGTCCTTGACCGATTTGCAGGCGGATTACGTGCAGACCTTTGATATGACGGCAGAGCATAGCCTGCACCTAACCCACCATCTGTTTGGCGACGATAAAAATCGTGGCCCGGCTTTAATCGATTTGGGGGAGCTGTATAAGGATTACGGCGTGGAAGTGGTGGGCAATGAATTGCCCGACTACTTGCCATTGGTGCTCGAGTTTGCCGCCTATATGGACGACAACGAGGCGACGGTATTTTTATCCGATGCAAAGAAAGTGTTGGGCGTGTTGACGGAAAACCTACAAAAAGCCGCCAGCCCTTATGCCGCACTGCTGTCGATTATTGACAACCGCGCCACCTTAACAAAATTGGCCGCTTAAGCGAACGGCCTTACAGGAGAGCATCATGAATTTACACAATTTTCTTTATGGCGTGTACCCCTACATTGCCCTCAGTGTTTTTTTACTGGGCAGTTTGCAACGCTTTGACCGTGAGCAATACACCTGGAAGAGCGATTCCAGTCAGTTGCTGTCCAAAGCCAACATGCGCTTGGGCAGCAATCTATTTCACGTGGGCATCTTGGCCATTTTTGGCGGTCACGCGGTCGGCTTGTTGACGCCGCATGGCGTCTTTACTGGACTGGGCGTCAGCGACATGACACACCAAATGGTGGCGATTTGGGCCGGGTCTATCTTTGGCGCAATGTGTCTGTTGGGCGGCGCCATTTTATGGGTGCGTCGTATGTTCAATGCCCGTGTCTCAGCCGCCAGTCGCGGCTCGGATAAATTCATATTGACTTGGTTGCTCATCACCTTGATGCTGGGTTTGTCCACCATTCCCGTCTCCATAGGGCATGCCAACCACGGTAATGCCAGCGTCATGATAGCCCTAGCTGAATGGGTACAGAGCATCGTGTATTTAAGGCCCAACCCAGCCCTGTTGAACGAGGTGGACACGATATTTAAAATCCATTTATTTTTTGGTATGACGGTGTTTCTAGTGTTCCCCTTCACCCGTATGGTGCATGTATGGAGCGCGCCCTTTGGCTACATCAATCGCCCGTACCAAATCGTTCGCAGTAAACGTAAATTATAGGAAGCGAGGAAAAATAATGAACCATTCCATGCCCATGCGGGCTTTGTTAGCCCCTTGTATATTGGCCTGCTTGGTCAGTTTCGCCTTACCAGCATTAGCAGATGAGGCCGTTAAGGTTGCGCCGGTGAATTTGCTGGAGGCCATACAGCAAGGCAAGCCCATGACCAACTTTAGATTGCGTTACGAATCGGTGGATCAAGTGGGTTTGACCGACCCTGCCCATGCGTTTACCTTACGCAGCTTGATAGGTTGGCAAACCGCGCCATTGCATGATTTTAGCCTGGCCGCGCAGATGACCGATGTGCATGAATTCAATCATGACTTTAACGATAGGGCCGATAATCTATCCGAACCCGGTAAAGCCAATAACCCGAACATCGTGGATCCTAGCTATACCGATATCAATCAGTTGTATGTGGATTGGACAGCCATAAAAAACACCAAGCTCAGGCTAGGGCGACAACAATTAAACCTAGACAACGTGCGCTTTATTGGCGACATTGGTTTTAGGCAAAACATGCAGGTGTTTGATGGCGTGTCCTTAGTGAATAAGAGCCTCGCAAACACGGAATTGTTTGCCGCCCATTTTGATAAAGTACGGCAAGTTAACACGGCGCGCCGTAGCGGCAACGTCGAGATCGTGAATGCCAAATACCGCATTTCAGCCACTGAGGCAGTGATAGGCTATGGCTACTTTATTGATGTGGCCAATTTGAGCCAAAATGGTCAGCCGTCCGGGGGTCCAACGGCGGCCAGTGCTGTGGTCAGTGCCGGCAACGGTCTGGGGGCCAGCCAGGATTTAACGCCGTCTGCCACCACCGATGCCAGCAGCAAGACCTTGGGTTTGCGTTTGGATGGCGCGCGTAAAGTGAGCGACCATTGGAAATTGCTGTACACCGCTGAATACGCCAAGCAAGACGATTACCGTGCTGGCAGTGCCTTGATTGATGCGCATTATTATAAATTGGGTGGCGGTGCCATGTACGACAGTTGGTCGATACGCTTGGATCAGGAAGTGTTATCCAGCAATGGTGGCCAATACGCTTTTCAAACGCCTTTAGGCACCAACCACTTATTTCAAGGCTGGGCCGATGTGTTTTTAGCGACGCCACGCCAAGGCATGCGAGACACTTTTGTTAGCCTAGCGGGCAGCATAGAAAAAGCCAAGTTGTACGCGGAATACCACGTGTATAAATCCGATAAAGCCTTCAATACCGTAGGCGGCGGTCTTGGCGATAAATACGGTAGCGAGTTTGACGCCAGTGTGAGCTACCCGTTTAGCTCAAAAATCACCGGTAAATTGGAGTACGCCAAATTTAATGAGTCGGACGTGTATGGCGCGGATTTAACGGCAGCTGTGCGTAAAGGTGACAAGGAAATCGTTTGGGCAACCGCGATGTACGTGTTTTAACTTTCCATGCGCGAGTCAGCAATATACCCTAAGCTGTTAGTCGACCGTTTTGGTCGGCAGGTGGATTACATACGCTTGTCGATTACCGACAGGTGCGACTTTCGCTGTGTGTATTGCATGGCTGAGGACATGGCTTTTTTAGCGCGTGAAGAAGTCTTGTCCTTGGAAGAGTACGCCCGCTTGGTCAAGGTGTTTGTTGAATTAGGCGTGCGTAAAGTGCGCATCACTGGTGGCGAGCCACTGATGCGTAAAAATGCGCTGCAGTTATTTAAAGCGATAGGCCGCCTACCGGGCTTAGAAGAATTGCTGATCACTACTAACGGCTCACAGTTAGCGCAGCATGCCCACGCATTAAAGCAGGCCGGGGTTAAACGCATCAACATCAGTTTGGACAGCTTGGATGCGATGCGTTTTCGACAAATTACCCGGGTCGGTGATTTAGCTAAAGTGTTGCGCGGTATTGCTGTAGCCAAGCAAGCTGGGTTTGAAAGCATTAAGCTGAATGCCTTACTCATGCGCGGCATCAATGACGATGAAGCGTTGCCCTTAACCGCGTTTGCCATTGAGCAGGGCTTGGATATCTCATTTATAGAAGAAATGCCGCTAGGGGCAGTGCACCATGCCAGAAGCGCGAGTTATGTTAGCAACGATGAAACACTGCAATTGCTAAGAGCGCGCTACGATTTAATCAGCAGCACGGCCACTACCGGCGGTCCGGCACGGTATTGGCAGGTGCCAAACAAAACAACCAAGGTGGGTTTTATTTCCCCGCACAGTCACAATTTCTGCGAAGCATGTAACCGTGTGCGCATCAGTAGCCAAGGCGAACTGCACCTGTGTTTGGGTCAGGAAAATAAAATCAACCTAAGGCCTTTGTTAAGAGACTTTCCGCACGACGATGGCCCCTTGCAACAAGCGATCATCAACAGCATGCAAGTAAAACCCAAAGGCCATGATTTTGATTTGAAACGCGCCACCCCGGCCGTGATACGCTTTATGTCGCATACCGGCGGTTGATTTAAACAGCCTTGCTTTATTTGTTGCCCAACTTCCAAAAATGAAACTTGGCTAAGCCGCCAACCACCATGGAATAAGCGGCCGGTACCACCACCAAGGTGAGCAGGGTAGACGAGATCATGCCGCCTATAATCGCCACCGATAGCGGTTTGTTGGTTTCAGACCCGGCACCTAGACCCAAGGCGGCTGGCAGTAGCGCTAAGACGATGGTCAGTGAGGTCATCAACACGGGCCGTAAGCGTATCGGGCACGCTTCTTTGAGTGCATCGTTTACATTGGCGCCTTTTTCCACCAATTGATTGGTCAAATCCACCAACAAGATGGAATTTTTCGCCACCAAGCCTATCAGCAAGACCAAGCCTATCATGGAGTAAATGTTAAGCGTGTCGCCGGTAATGAGCAGGGCGATTAGCCCGCCTATGATGGCCAAGGGTTGCGCCAGCATGATGATAAAGGGTTGCACAAAGGAATTGAATTGGCTGGCCAATACCATGTAGAGCAAGATGAAAGCCAAGGAGAAAACAAACTTCATGTTCTTCATGGTTTTGCCAAATTCCTCGGCTTGGCCGGTGAATTTTAATTTGTATTCGGCAGGCACCAATTTAGCGGCGGTGGTTTTGACGGTGTTGACCGCCTCACCGAGGGCTACATTCGGGTTGGCGTAAAAGTTAACCGCGTATTGCAAATCGTAGCGACCGATGACGGCGGCCCCCAACTCTTTGTTGAAGCTGGCCACGGCGTCCAGACGGACTAATTCACCGCTGCTGCTGCGCAAATAGATTTTGTTTAAATCCACGGTATTATTCAAATACTCTTCGCCGGCTTTTAGGCGGATGTCGTAGCGTTGACCGTCGCCGTTGGCTTCATTGTATTTGGCGACATTGATGCCACCTGCATACAATGACACCGCCGTGGCAATGTCATTTGCACTTAAGCCCAGGGCGGCGGCACGGGCGCGGTCTATGTCCACTTTGACTTGCGGTAAATCCAATTGCACGTCCAGGTCCACTTTGCCTATGTCGCCATTGCTGCTGAGCGTTTGCTGGAATTGTTGGGCAATGCGGCCTATTTCTTGCAAGTTCGAACCGGTGATGTTGAATTGCAATTTTTCCGAACGCTGGCCACGGGCAATCGATGCCGGCGAGGGAATGGCGCGTACGCCAGGGATGGCATTGAATTCTTTTTTCAGCTCTTTAATTAAAGCCTGTTGGCTTTTTTTCCGCAATTCTTTGGCTTTTAAGCGCACGTTGACGTTGCCCTGGTTGACTTGGCCGCGCGAACCTGAGCCTATGGTGGCAAAGTAACTGGCCACTTCTTCTGGGTGATTAGCGATGGCGGCTTCCACCAGTTTCATACGGGAATCGGTGTAGGCTAAACTTGAACCCAGCGGCGTTTTAACCATGATGCTAAAACCGCCTTCATCGGCCTCGGGTACAAAGTCTTTTTCCACGTACTTAAGGGATAAATAGCCGGATAAGACGACGAAAACTAAAGTGAAAAGTAAGACGCTGCCGCGGTGCTTGAGGGTATTGTTCAAGAGGGTTCTGTATGCTTGTTCTAGTGCGCTGAGGCCGCGACCTATGGCTAAATAAATAGGGGTTTCGTTTACACCGACTTTGAGGTAGCGCGAGCACAGCATGGGGGTGAGGGTGAGTGAGACGAATAAGGAAACCAACACACCAAAAGTGACGACGACAGCAAAGGATTCAAAAAACATGCCTATGATGCCGTCCATAAAAATCACCGGGGCGAAGATGCACACTAATGAGGCGGACGAAGCGAGCACGGCGAACACCACTTCATTGCTACCTAAGATGGTCGCCTTAGTGCGGAAGGCGGCCACCGCCAGTGGATTTTTCATGTCGGCTACGCTAAGCATGTTGCCGGCTTCACCGGACATGTGGCGTAAGATGCTCTCGCGCACGACGATGGCATCGTCCACCACCACGCCGATTAAAAGTAGCAGGGCTAGCAGGGTCATGCTGTTAAACGTGTAGCCGGAAAAATACATAACGGCGATGGCACCTAATAAGGACACTGGTATTTCTAGGCATATCATCAAGGTGGAGCTAAACGAGCGCATAAAGATTAATACAATCAGCGCCGCGAACAGCGTGCCTTCTACCAAATGCTCTTTTAATGAGGTGACCATTTGGTTAATGAATATGCCGTCGTTGGTGGATATTTCTAGTTGCAAGCCCGCCGGTAGATTCGGTCGCACGTCTTGCTCCAACCTGCGTTCCACTTCTTTAATGATGTCCACGGTGTTGGCATTGGCTATTTTTACCATGCCTATGCCCACTGTCGGTTTGCCATTGTAGCGCGCCACTTGGCGATTGTCGGTGATGCCATCTTCCACGCTGGCGATGTCTTTCAAGCGTATTGACACGCCTGCTTTATTGCTCACTACCAAATCAGCCAGGGCCTTAGTGGTGTGAAATTCCAAGTCGAGTTTGAGTAATTGCTCGGCTTGGTTGCTGACTAAAAAACCACCCGGCAATTGCACGTGCTCTTTGTCGAATGCGGCGATTAAATCGCTGGCGGTCAGTTTGTAGGCAGCCATGCGTTCCGGCGAGACGTTGACGCGTATGACGCGATCACGGCGACCGCCTATGGTGACCTCACCGACACCGGCGATGGTTTCGAATTTCTTTTTTAATAGGTTGTTGGCGTATAAATTGAGTTGCTGCACGGTGCGGTCACCGCTTAAGGCTAACCAAATAACCGGTGAGGCATTGGTGTCGACTTTTTGCAAGACCGGTGGATCGGTATCGGTCGGCAAGCGTTTGATGACTTGGTTTACTTTGGCCTGCACTTCGTTGTAAGCGACATCGATGTCTTTATTCAAGGCAAAGGTGATGCTGATGCTGGACACGCCTGGGGAGGAGGCCGATTGGATGTGCTCTATGCCTGGGGTGGTGTTAATGGCCGATTCGATGACGCTGGTGATACTGGTATCGACCACGTCGGGATCCGCACCACGTAAGGTGGTGTTGATCATGATGATAGGGAAGTCGATGGCAGGCACCCTGTCCACGCCTATCTTTTGGTAAGAAATAATGCCGAACAGCACGATGACGGCGGACAACATCCACGCAAGGACGTGGCGCTTGATGGATAGTTCAGGCAAGGTCATGATTATTATTTTTCTTTTTGGCTAAGGCTGGCTGGGCTGGGTTCGGCTAGTTTAATCAAGGCTTTGTCGGTTAAGAAACCGGCGCCATCGACCACTACTGCATCGTTTTCGCTTACGCCTTGCAGGATTTCCACTAGGCCATTTTGCCGTACACCGGTTTTGACTATGGCTTGATAAGCTTTATTGCCCCGCGCTAGGTAAACCACTTCACCGGCTGGGCGCAGCACCACGCTTTGTTCTGGCAGCATTAAGCTGTCCGTTTGGGTGCCCAATACCACCGTGCCATCAACGCTGGCACCGGCTTGCCAGCCAGGCGCGTTAGTGACATCGGCAATCACATCGACGCTGCGGCTGCCCTCGGTAATCATGGGTTTTAATTCGTGGATGACCGCATCCACGCTCTGTGAGCTGGTTGGGGTGCTTAACCGAACTTTTAAGCCTGGTTTTAATTTCGCGCCTATGTGTTCAGGAAAGGGTAAATGGGCACGTAACAATTGCGATGAAACGATCAAGACGATGGGGTCGCCTACCCGTAAAAATTCCCCGTCATCAATCAATTTCTTTTCTATTTTGCCAGCGGCGGGGGCATACACTTTTGTTTTACTGTTGTTGTGTTTGACGCTGTCTAGCCTAGCTTTGGCACCGACCCATTGTTCTTTCAAAGCAGCTTGTTGCGAGCTGTCGTTGTCCAAGGCATTTTGCGAAATGAATTTCTTACTCACTAAGACTTGATTGCGCTCGACGATTTTATTTTGGTTGGCTAACAAGGCTTCTATGCGAGCCACTTCGGCTTGCGCCTCTTGGGCCTGCAGGGATAAATCGGTGGCATCCAGCGTGGCAATCAATTGGCCTTGTTTGACCGCTTGGCCGGTGTTGACATGGATGCGTATGACCTTAGCCGCCACCTCGGAGGACACGGTTGGATTGGTCAAGCCTTCTAAGCTGCCTACCGATTGTTCGGTGATGTCTACGGCTTGTTTTTTAACATGGGTGATGGTGACCAAAGTAGGCTTGGGGCCATTTTTTTTGGCCTCAGCTTGGTCTGGTTCACTTTTTTTAGCGCCGCAGCCAAGTAAGGCTGTGGACAGCAAAGCGATCATTAATAAGAATTTGGTTTGCAACATCATGGTGTGAACGCTTTCTTAGTCATTAAATAGTGATTATACGGTGCCAATCAAAAAATGGCCCCGGGTCGGTTTTTCGGCCTGGGGCGATGTCCGAATGCCCTACTGTAGCTTGGATGGGATAGGCTAACTGCAGGGCCGCCAGTAAAGTTTGCAAGCTAGCGTATTGCGCCTCGGCAAAAGCCTCGAAATCCGAGCCTTCTAGTTCTATTCCGACTGAAAAATCGTTGCAGCGTTCCCTGTTCTGCCATTGCGATACGCCGGCATGCCAGGCTCTGTTTAGGCAGGAAACAAATTGCACAAGCTGGCCGTCTCTGCGGATTAAAAAATGCGCCGAGACCTTGTGTTGGTGTATGCCCGCGTAATAAGGGTGGGCCTGCGGGTCGAGTTGATTGGTGAACAATTCGATGATGCCGGAGCCGCCGTATTCGCCAGGCGGCAGGCTGATATTGTGCACGACGATTAAACTGATTTCATGGCTAGGCCGTTCATCAAAATTAGCCGAGGCAATAAACTGGGCGTTTAGCGCCATTCCATTTTCATCAATAGCGTGGAGGTTCATAGGGAGCTAATTTTATGCTAAAAATGCATTTTTCGCCTGAACTTTCACGGCAAAATTCAGTATAAAGTGCGCTTATCCTATAAACTGTGCGCACAGAAAATTTACACAGACCGAGGAAGAAACAAATGGTATTTTTTGAATTGTTTTTGATGTTGATCGTGATCTTGATTGCGGCGGAAGTCTTTACCAACGCGTTGGAGCACTTGGGTGAAAAACTGGGCATATCCGAAGGTGTCACCGGCTCCTTGTTTGCCGCGGTCGGCACCGCTTTGCCTGAGACCATGGTGCCCTTGTTGGCCTTGTTAGCCGGTACGCAAAATGTCGCGACCAATGAGGAGATAGGCGTGGGCTCTATCTTAGGCGCGCCACTGATGTTGGCTACTTTGTCCTTGTCCTTGATGGCCATTTCGGTTTGGCGTCGTCGCGGCACCAAAGGGCATTTAAGACCGGAGCGCAGTGGTTTAGCCCGTGACCTTAATTTCTTTCTGATTGCTTTTAGTTTTGCTGCCATTGCCATGTACGTGCCGCACACGCTTACCGTGGTGCGTTATGGCATAGGCGCTTGCATGGTAACCATCTATTTTGTTTACGTGATGATGACGCTTAATGCCTCTAAAGCATTGGTGGCCGATGGGCATGCCACCGAAGCGGGCGGCCCGATGATGTTATGCCGTTTGGGCTTGCCTAACCACACCGCGGTGATAGCCTTGCAGTTAATTCTGGGCTTGGCTTTATTGATAGTGGGTGCCAAAGGTTTCATCCATGGCGTCGAGGCCGCAGCCGATTTAATTGGCATTTCTGCTTTATTGCTGTCCTTATTGATCATTCCTATTGCCACGGAATTACCGGAAAAAGTGAACAGCGTTTTGTGGATACGTAAAGGTAAAGACACCTTGGCTTTTGGCAACATCACTGGCGCCATGGTGTTTCAAGGCACCTTGTTGCCGGCCATTGGTATCATGTTGACGCCTTGGGAGCCGCGTATGGAAGTGGTCTTGGGCATAGGCATGACCTTGTTGGCGGCTCTGTGGATGCGCTATTTAGTTGGCCGTGGCGGCATTTTAGTTTGGCATTTATTGATCAATGGCTTGATGTACATCAGCTACCTGGTTTTGGTCTTAAGCTAAGCCTAAGTCAGGATTAGGCTGGACCGGCAAACGCAAGGATGCTTACTTTTTAGGCACGTGCGCGGTGCAGCAATAAAAGCGCTGTTTCACTAAAAAAGCTTCGGAACGGGCAATGTGCACTTGGCAAGTGGCGCATTGCACCATGTCCTCGCTAGCTAAATGCTCAGGCTGTTGTTGTGCGTTATCGGCACTTGTTTTTTCGACTGGGTTTTTTTTGCCTAAGTAGCGCTTAACAAAATAGACTATCAGCGCGATAAGCAAGATTAAAAATAACAAACGTCCCATGATCCCTCTCCTGTAAAACCGAGTAGGGATTGTAGCGAATTCCACGCCTAATGGAAAACAAACGGCGCTAGGCTTAGCTAAAATGACCAATAGGAGTAGACGGCGTGACTAATCTAAACAACAAACCAGCTTGGCTTAGACTAGCCGCTTGCATGGTCTACGATGGCTTAGTGGTGTTGGCCTTGAGTTTTGCCTTGGCCTTGGGCTTTATTTTGTTGTTTGGCGATGCCAGTCATGGGCTTAAGCGCTATGCCTTGCAGTTGTTTTTATGGCTAGGCGTTGGCCTCTATTTTGTTTGGTGCTGGCGTAAAAGCGGTCAGACCTTGGCCATGCAAACCTGGCAATTAAAACTGAGCGACGGCCAAGCCAACTTGCTAAACTGGCCACAGGCGTTGATCAGGTATGCCTTGGCCAGTTTAAGCTTGGGCGCCTTTGGCTTGGGATTTGTCTGGGCCGTGTTCGATCACGATGGCTTGTTTTTGCACGACAGACTGCTCAGTAGCCGCATTACCTTCGTGCCACGAGCGGCAACATAATCAGCCCAGCCAGCAAGAACAATAAGGTAGGCATTAGGGCGCTCAATAACGGCGGCCAGTCGTTAAGTAAGCCTAAATGGGCGAAAACCCGATTTAAAATTTGATACGCCACCCCTAGCATGATGCCGAGTAGGGCTTTGGCACTGACTCCACTTGAGCGCTGTGGCAGCAAAGCAAAAGGCAGGGCTAGGATGACCATGACTAGGCAGGCTAAGGGGTAAACCATTTTCGCCCATAGCGCCACTTGGTAACGGTTGGTTTTTTGTTTATTGTTGTTTAAATGGTCGATGTAAGCGGATAAATTCCATGCCGACATTTTTTCCGGCATCACCAATAATACATTGAGCAAGGCTGGCCGTATCATCGAATACCATTTGGCTTCTGTTAAGCGTGTAACCGTATTGTGGTCTAGCTTGAATTGTGTTTCCGTGACGTCTTTTAATCGCCAATGGTCTTGTTGGTAATCGGCCGATTTAGCGTCGCGTATCCTGATTAATCTGGCTTGTTGATCAAATTCGTAGATGTGCACGTCTTGCAAGGTGGTGTCGGCCATCACTTCTTCGACGTTGATAAATTGGCGGTCGTCTTTTACCCACAGGCCCGATCTGAATTCTTGCGCAACCAGTGCGTGGCTGGCTTGAATACGCAGCCGTTGCGCCATTTTTTCGCTGATGGGGGTGAGCAATTCACCCACTGCAAAAGTCAGCAAGGTGAACAGCAGGCCTATGTGCACCAGCATCAGACCTAGCTTAAACACCGATAACCCGCTGACGCGCAACACCAGTAATTCGGAGTGGCGTGCGAGCTGACTCAAACTCATCATGCAGCCCACCAATACCGCCACCGGCACCACGTCGTAGACGTGGCCGGGTACGCTTAACAGCACAAACAGCAGGATGTTCGCCAGACCATAATGGCCTTTGCCTAAACTGTCCAGCTCTTGAATTAAATCAAAAAATGCAAACATCGCCATCAAAGCCAGCATGACCAGCAGCACGTGCTTGGTGATTTCTTTGTACAGGTATTTATGAAATATCGGCATACTTTAGTGGGCCATGGCTTTGCCGAATTTAAGGCCAGGCAAGATGGCTAGTTGTTGGTTACGCCGGTACAGCATGTAGATTGCCAGGCATGAAAACAGCCCGTGCACGGGCCACAAGCCGACGAGGGGATTGATCTTTCCTTGGCTGACCCAAGCTTGCAGTATGCTCAGCATATTGTTGTAGAGGATGTAGACGATTAAGGCCAGCGCGAAGTTGGCCGAGCGACCGGCGCGCGGATCAATAGCGCTTAAGGGGATGGCCAATAAAGCCAGTATCAACGCTGAAATAGGCATGGCCATGCGCCATTGCAATTCAGCCGTATGCGCCGGTTTGTGGGTTTCGATTAGATCTAAGCTGGGTAGCGAAGGGACGGTGGGCTCGGCCACTTGCACCAGTTCGGCATCCACGTGTATGGCGTATTGTTCAAACTCGGTGGTGGAAAATTCAGCGCTACCTGGTTTGCCGTAGTAACGTCGCCCGTTTTGCATGATTAAATAATTGTCGCCATTTTTTTCGATCAAGCGATGGCCCTGTGTCGCAACGATGAGGCTGATCTTGTCGTCTTGCTTGGTTTGCACAAAAACATTTTTTACTACCTTACCCAGGTCATCAAAGCTTTCGGCAAAAAATACCCGATCGGCGTGACTGGATTCCTTAAACACACCGGGGCTGATGCTGCTCAATTCGTCACGACTTTTTAATTGTGAACGGTACTGCTCGACTTTGTTAATGGCCCATGGCGTAACAAATAAGCTCAGTAAGGCAATGATGAAGACGAAGGGTAGGCTAAATGCCAGTATCGGACGCACCCATTGTTTAATGCTTAAACCCGCACTAAACCAAATGACCATTTCCGAGTCTCTATACCAGCGCGTCAAGGTTAGCAAGACGGCTAAAAACAAACTTAAAGACAGCAGCATGGGTAGAAAGCGAATGAGGTTAAAGCCCAGCACGGTGCTGATGGCGTCGTTGGGCAGTATGCCTTTGGCGGCCAATTGGATAAGGTAGCCGGCGCGTTGCGCTATCACCACGCCGACCAAAACCAGCAAAGCGCTGCAGGCGGTGGCGATTAATTCTTTAATAAGTGAGCGCTTAAAGAGCATAAGTGAGTGGTCGTTATGATGTATTGCTTGGGCGGTCTATTTTCAACTAGGAATTGCGTCTAAAAACCGCGATAATTCACTAAACATTTTAATAAGGTTGGCAACATGGAATTTAGCATAAAAAACGTTAATGCGGCAGCAACACAGAGTGATTGTCTGGTCGTGGGTGTCTACGAAGCAAACGTGCTGTCTGAGGCGGCACAAGAAATAGACCGTGCGAGCAAGGGCATGATTAGCAAGTTGCTTGCAGACGGTGACATGGATGGCAAATTGGAGGCGACCTTGATGTTGCACCACGTGCCTGGCTTGACTAGCCGTCGCTTGCTGTTAGTGGGCTTGGGTAAAGAAGCAGATTTTACCGAAAAGCAATACGCCAAAGCGGTGAGGGCTTCCATCAAGGCCATGGAAAAAAGTGGGGCCTTGGATGCGATCACCTGCTTAGCGCAATTGCCTGTTAAGGCCTTAAGCGCCCAACGTAAAGTGGCTTATTTAAGCGAAGCGGCCTTGGATGCCAGCTATAAATTTGCCGCCATCAAAAGAAAAGAAGAGAAAGCCAGCCCGAAAAAAGGCATCGCTAAGCTGACCATAAACGTAGGCGCGAGCGATGTGCCTGCCGCTGAAACCGGCTTGGCCGATGGCCAAGCTTTGGCTGCTGGGGTAAGTTTGGCCAAGGATCTTGGTAATTTGCCACCCAATGTCTGCACCCCAAGCTATTTGGCTGAGCAAGCGTTGGCTTTAGGAAAAACCCACCAATTTAAAGTCGAAGTATTGGAACGCGATGCCTTAAAAAAACTGGGTATGGGCTCATTTTTGGGCGTGGCACAAGGCAGTGAAGAGCCACCAAAATTCATTATCATGCAACACCTAAAGGGTAAAAAAGAGCAAAAACCGGTGGTGTTGGTGGGCAAGGGCATCACCTTTGATACCGGCGGTATTTCATTAAAACCAGGTAGCGAAATGGATGAAATGAAATACGATATGTGCGGTGCGGCCAGTGTGTTAGGTACTTTTAAGGCCATCGCAGCTATGAATTTGCCGTTAAACGTCATAGGCGTGATACCTACTTGCGAGAATATGCCTGATGGCCGTGCAACTAGACCGGGCGACGTTTTAACCAGCATGTCAGGCTTGACCATAGAGGTGTTAAACACCGATGCAGAAGGGCGTTTGATTTTATGTGACGCGCTGACCTACGTTGAGCGTTTTGAACCCAGCGCCGTAATCGATGTGGCTACCCTAACCGGTGCCTGTGTGATCGCCTTAGGTCACCATGCCAGCGGTTTGTTTAGTAATAACGATGCCTTGGCAGCGGAGCTTTTGCAAGCCGGTGAGGTGTCGCTAGATAGGGCTTGGCATATGCCGATGTGGGAGGATTACCAGTCTTTATTGGACAGCAATTTTGCCGACATGGCCAACATAGGCGGCCGTGCAGCCGGCATCATCACGGCTGCCTGCTTCTTAGCGCGTTTTGCAAAAAAATACGATTGGGCGCATCTGGATGTGGCTGGCACGGCATGGAAATCCGGCAAAGAAAAAGGCGGCACGGGCCGCCCTGTGCCTTTGCTGACTGAATTTTTAGTGCAAAGGGCCAATCAAGCTTAAGGTTTAAACCATGACCCGGGTGGAATTCTTTTTTAACGTGGACGATAAGTTGGCAAAAACCAGCGAGCTGTGCGAAAAAGCACTGGCAAAAGGCCGCGAACTAATGGTGTTTACCCCGGGGGTGGCGATGAACGAGGCCGTGCAAGCGGCGCTTTGGCAGCATTCGACCACTAGCTTTTTAGCAAGTAGCGATCACGCCGGCCTTATGCCGCATTCACCCATTACGGTTAGCCACGATCATGAAGGCCTAAGCAAAGACGACGTGCTGATTAATTTGCATGACCAGCATCCGCCCTTTTTCAGTCGATTCCGTTATTTGGTGGAGTTGGTTGGCTCGAGTGAAGAGGATAAAGCCGCCGCGCGCTTGAAGTTTCGTTTTTACCGTGACCGTGGCTACGACATCAAATCCACCGATGTGCGCGCCTAGGGCGCATTCTTATAGGCTGGCTATTAGCGCTTGGTAAGCCGCCGCATTCATTAAGTTGCTTGTGTCCTGACCCTCAGCCAATTGGTATTTAAATATCCAGGCCTGGTAAGGTTTGTCGTTAATTAATTCTGGGCTGTTGATCAAGGCCTGGTTGATCTCCGTCACCGTGCCGTCCAGCAAAGCATGCAAATCCGAGCCAGTCTTGACCGATTCCACTAAGCCGCAAGCCTCATGGGCGGTCAGTTTACTGCCCACTGCCGGGGCTTGAATGAAGACAATGTCACCTAGCAAATCCTGCGCATAATCCGTGATGCCGGCTTCCCAAAAGCCGTCTGCAGTGGCTTTAGTCCATAAATGTTCGGTGCTGTAAAACAAAAAATCAGGAGTGTGCATGGTCTTTAGTGTGGCTGAGTATAGGGTGAAGGATTATTTTAGCCTTAATCCAATTATTCGCATTTAAATTTTTAGAATTTAAATGGCTAAATAGTAAAATATATTGATGACAAAGCTAAAGTTTTTATATAGTATTCGTGTGTAACTGCATGATGGACAACAAACAAATGGGCTTTTATATGCGTAAATTTATACTTTTCTACATAGCGATCATGCTTAGTTTTGCGCCTATGTCAGGGTATGCGGAAGGTAAAAAGTCACACAAACACAAAGCCCATATCAGTAAAAAACATAAAGTTTCATCTAAAAGCCGTCACCACAGGCTGGCTAGCCGTAAACATAATAACGTCAACGCTAAAGCCTACGATGGCAGCGGGCCACTTCAATTAGCGTCATCCAAAGTACTGGTGATTAACCAGTTGACCGGCGAAAAGCTGTTTGAAAAAAACACCAATCAACCCACCCCTATCGCTTCCGTCACTAAATTAATGACCGCCATGGTCATGTTGGATGCGCATTTGCCTATGGACGAGGTATTGGCCATCAGCAATCAAGATGTGGATTACCTTAAAGGCACGCATTCTAGGTTGTCGGTAGGCACGGAACTCACGCGCGCAGAATTGTTGCAGCTAGCCTTAATGTCGTCTGAAAACCGCGCGGCTTCTGCATTGGGCAGGAATTACCCGGGCGGCATGAATGCTTTTTTAAGCGCGATGAATCGCAAAGCGGCTTTATTGGGCATGAACGCCACGCACTTCTATGACCCTACCGGCTTGGATAGTGCCAATGTGTCGACGGCGGAAGATTTAGCTAAAATGGTCAATGCGGCTTACCACTATCCTGAGATACGCCAAGTGAGCACGGCCGCTTCACAAGAGATTACCTTGCACGGTGGCGCCAATAACTTTGTTAATACCAATGCCTTGGTTAGGCGTGGCGATTGGGTGATAGGCTTGTCCAAGACCGGCTTTATTAATGAGGCAGGCCGTTGCTTGGTGATGCAGGCGGAGATTTCTGGCCAACCGATGATTATCGTGTTGTTAAATTCCGTGGGGAAAATGTCCCGTATAGGCGATGCCAATCGCATTCGTAAATGGATAGAGCACAATGAAATGGCCTCGTTAGGCAATCGCGTCAACGGCTAACTAAACCGGATGCAAAAAAAGCGGCTAATAAGCCGCTTTTTTATGCCTAGCAATTACTTGCTAGTGGCTGGTTTGGCGGGGGTTTTTTTAGCCGCAGACTTAGTGCTGCTGACTTTTTTTACCGCCGCTTTTTTGGCAACGGCTTTCTTAGCGGGCGATTTCCTAGCAGCTGGTTTTTTCGCTGGCTCACCTTTTGCGGCCTTGGCTATAAGTAATTCCAAGGCTTCTTCCAGGGTCAGCGATTCGGGCTCTATGCTTTTTGGTAGGGTAGCGCGTAGCTTGCCGTGTTGCACATACGGGCCGTAACGACCAGCAAAGATCTCAATTTGACCGTCTTCGCTGGGGTGATTGCCCAGCGAACATAGCGGTGCTGGACCGGTGTGAGCGGCCGCTAATAAAGCCACGGCCGCGTCTAAATCAATAGTAAACACGCTGTCGGTTTTTGGGATGGATTTAAATTTAGCATCGTGATTGATGTAAGGGCCAAAACGACCAATATTGGCCACGATTTTTTTATGGGTGTCGGGATGCAGGCCTAAATCCCTGGGTAAGGACAGCACCATGCTGGCAGTTTCTGCCGTCATGTCGGCCAAAGAAATTTCCTTGGGCACGCTGACGCGTTTGGGTTTTTTCTTGTCCCCTTCTACAGCTAAACCTAGCTGCAAATAAGGACCATACGGGCCATTCATGAGCAACATTTCTTTACCCGTGGCTTGATCCAAGCCTATCAGCACCGGTTCGCTGGCACCTTGGGCGGCACCGTTTAAACTGCGTTTGTAGTCGCATTTTGGCTCGTCGTTGTAACCGGTGCAGCCGATAAAGGTACCGTAGCGACTCAGTTGTTTTTGCAAGGGCTTAGCGCATTTAGGGCAAGCTTCGTCTATGAGTTCGTTGCCTGGTCTGTCGACATCGGCCTTGCTGAGCAATTGTTGGTTAAAGCCTTGCCAAAATTCATCCATCAATGGAATCCACTCACGCTGACCTTCGGCCACGCTGTCCAAGGCGTTTTCCAGGTTGGCGGTGAAGTCGTAATCGACGTATTTGGTGAAGTGCTCGGTTAAAAACTTGTTTACTACCCGGCCGACGTCGGTTGGGGTGAAGCGTTTTTTGTCCAGCAACACGTATTCGCGGTCTTGCAAAGTGCTGATGATGCTGGCGTAAGTTGACGGACGGCCTATGCCGTATTCTTCTAGTATTTTAACTAAGCTGGCCTCGCCGTAACGTGGCGGCGGTTCGGTAAAATGCTGATCACCGTATATTTTTTCTACCGTCAACACCTCGCCGGTTTCCAGGTGCGGTAATTTGCTTTCGCCTTCTTCTTCCTCGTCGTCCGTGCCTTCCATGTAAACGGCGATGAAGCCTGGAAACACCAAGGTTTGTCCGGATGCCCTAAACAGATTGGCGTCGCTGCCTACGCTTAAGTCCACGCTCACGGCATCAAATTTCGCTGCCGCCATTTGGCAAGCGACGGCGCGTTTCCATATCATTTCGTAGAGTTTAAATTGCTCGTCATTTAGGTATTGCCTAAGCTTAGCCGGCGTGCGATTGATGTCGGTAGGGCGTATGGCTTCGTGGGCTTCTTGTGCGCTTTTGGATTTTGTTTTGTAGGCAACGGCGGTCTTGGGTAGGTAGTCCGGCTCAAAATGCTTTTTCACGTAATCGCGAATTTGCATGATGGCTTCGGCGGCCATATTAAAGGAGTCGGTACGCATGTAAGTAATCAAGCCAACGGTACCGCTGCCCACGTCAACGCCTTCATACAATTGCTGAGCGATACGCATGGCGCGCGAGGTGGTAAAGCTTAATTTACGCACCGCTTCTTGTTGCAAGGTCGAGGTGGTAAATGGGGCGGCCGGGCTGCGACTGCGTTGTTTCTTTTCCACGCGTGAAACGGTGGTTTTGCCTGCGCTGGCTAACAGCAGTTTGCCTACCACGTCGGCTTGTTGATCGTGATTAATGAGCGAAAATTGCTCTATTTTTTGATTGTTTAATTGGATTAACTTAGCGCTGAAGCCGTGGCTATGTTTTAGTGCGTCCAAATGAACAGACCAATACTCTTGGGATTTAAAGGCTTCAATCTCCAATTCGCGCTCGACAATTAAGCGTAAAGCCGGGCTTTGCACGCGCCCAGCAGAAAGGCCGCGGCGGATTTTCTTCCAAAGTAAGGGCGATAAATTAAAGCCCACCAAGTAGTCCAATGCTCGACGCGCTTGCTGTGCATTGACCATGTCCATGGAGATGTCGCGTGGTTGGGCGATGGCATGCTCCACGGCATTTTTGGTAATTTCATGAAACACCACGCGTTTCATGATTTTATTTTTCAGTAAATTTTTGGCTTTTAAAATTTCCGCAATATGCCATGAAATGGCTTCGCCTTCTCGATCCGGATCGGTTGCGAGGTAGATGCTGTCGGCATTTTTCACCGCTTTGGCAATGGCGTCTACGTGCTTGCTATTGCGCTCTATGATGTCGTATTTCATGGCGAAATCGTTGTTGGTGTCGACCGCGCCATTTTTTGGAATGAGATCACGGACGTGCCCATACGAGGCCAACACCTCAAAGTCGCCACCTAGGTATTTTTTCAGGGTTTTGGCTTTAGAGGGAGATTCAACAATTAACAGTTTGGACATGAATGCCTAGGGAAGGGGCTACGTTTTAGGGAATTAGCTAGATGATAACAAGGTAAATGGGGATAAGCCAATAATTTATTTACGCACAAACTCGATGCGTGTATCGCTGCTGTTGGCTATATTTAAGGCATTGTCGGCTTGGGCGATGTCACCAAACAATGGGTCGTCGTCGTCCACTTTTGCTTGGCTTAACGTTTTAAAGTCGTATAAATTAAAGTCGGCCAAATGCGAGGGCTCGACATTGCCTATGGCACGGAAGATATTATTGATACGTCCTGGCTGCTCGCGCTCCCAGCCCTGCAGCATGTCTTTGACTTTTTGCCTTTGTAAATTTTCCTGGCTGCCGCATAAATCGCAAGGGATGATGGGGAAAGCCATTTGCCTAGCGTAGCTGGCAATGTCTTTTTCACTGCAATAGGCCAAGGGGCGTATCACGATATTTTGTTTGTCATTGGTGGCAAGTTTGGGCGGCATGGCTTTCATTTTCGCGCCAAAAAATAGGTTAAGAAATAAGGTTTCCACGATGTCGTCACGGTGGTGACCTAGGGCAATTTTATTGGCGCCCAACTCTTTTGCGGTGGTGTAAATGACGCCTCGACGTAGCCGTGAACACAAAGAGCAGGTGGTTTTTCCCTCGGGTATTTTCTCTTTAACGATGGAGTAGGTGTCGGCATTGACGATGCGGTAATCCACACCCAGTTTTTCAAAATAGGCAGGCAATACATCGGCCGGAAAGCCTGGTTGCTTTTGATCCAAGTTCATGGCGATGAGTTTGAAATCTATGGGCGCGCGCTCTTGTAATGCCAGCAATATCATTAACATGGCATGCGAGTCCTTGCCGCCACTCATGCACACCAGCACCGTGTCGCCATCTTCTATCATGTTGTAATCGCCTATGGCTTTGCCGGTAGCGCTGATTAAGCTATTGCGTAGCTTAATAAAATTATTCGAGTACTCGGCAGGCAGGTGTTTAATCATGGTTTTAGGCTAAGGGGTGAGGGGAAAAGGACAGGACTTAAGAATGCGTAGGGCTATAGATTTAAAGAACGGCCACCGTCGACAGCCAGCACGTGACCGGTAATAAACGGCGCGTCGGCAATCAAAAATTTAACGGCTTTGGCAACGTCTTCCGCTTCGCCTACGCGTTTGAGTAAGGTTTGGTTAATCACGCGTTGGCGGTAAACTTCATCGAATTGCGGGTTGTTTTCCGGCCATTGCACTGGCCCAGGGGCGACCGCATTCACCCTTACTTCGGGGCTTAATTCGTGGGCCAAAGATTTGGTTAAGGTTACCAAGCCGGCCTTGGCCACGCTGTATACGATGTAGCCCTTTTTTGGCCGTTCAACGTGCATATCGGTAATGTTGACGATGCAGCCGTGGTTTTTGCGTAATTCCGCCGCGGCGGCTTGCGATAAGAACAAAGGCGCTTTCAAATTGCTGCCCATGAGGTCTAGCCATTTTGCTTCATCTATGTCGCCTATTTCGCTGGCGTAATAGGTCGAGGCATTATTGATCAGTGCGTCCAAGCGACCAAAATGATTAATTGTTTCGTGAACCAAACTCGGTAAGCTGGGGATATTTAATAAATCGCCTTGCACTATCGCCACTGAATTGGCGCGCTGCAGATTGAGTTCGGCCTGCAATGCACGCGCTTCATTGAGAGAACTTTTGTAATGAATCATCAGGTTGGCGCCTGACGCATGCAACAGCCGTGAAATAGCGGCGCCGACGCGTTTGGCGCCGCCGGTAATCAGTACCACTTTATTTGTCAGATCAGTTTCCACGCTTTAATCCCATCTTGATAGTTAGCTATTATAATCCAAGTCTATGACTACTTTATCCGAGCCATCGGCCACCGCCCAAAAACACAGCGAGCAACTGAGCTTGCTCATCCAGGAACGCATCGCGCTAGCAGGGGGTTGGCTGGATTTTTCAAACTTCATGCAGTTAGCGCTTTATGCTCCCGGTCTAGGCTATTACTCTGCCGGCCGGCAAAAGTTCAGCCAAATGCAAAAAGACGGTGGCGATTTTGTCACCGCCCCAGAAATGACCAGCTTATTTGGGCGCACCATCGCCCAGCAAGTGGCGCAAATTTTTCAATTGATGCGTGGCGACTTATTGGAGTTGGGCGCCGGCACCGGTAAGTTGGCGGCTGACCTATTATTAGCCTTGGCTGACCTAGACTGCTTGCCGCAGCAGTATTTTATATTGGAAGTAAGTGACCACTTACGGCAAGTGCAGTTGGAAACCTTGCAGGCCACCTTGCCCGCTGCCTTATTGCGGCGCGTGCAATGGCTGCATGCTTTGCCTGCAGCATTCGAGGGTGTGATCTTGGCTAACGAAGTGTTGGATGCGGTACCGGTGCACTTGGTCCATGCGACCGAACAGGGTTTGCTTGAGCGTGGCGTGGCGTGGCAGGATGGTTTTGTTTGGCAGGATAAAGCGCTAGCAGACACGCATTTGCTTGGCTTGGCGGAGCAACAGAATTTACCCCGTGGCTACCTCAGCGAATTTAGCCCGGCAGCCACGGCCTTGGTCAGCAGTTTGGCACTAAGCTTGCAGCGAGGCGCGATGATCTTGATTGATTATGGCTTCTCGGCCCGTGAGTATTACCACCCACAACGCAATCAAGGCACATTGATGTGCCATTATCAGCATCATGCGCACCCTGATCCATTGGTGAACATCGGTTTGCAAGACATCACTGCCCATGTCGACTTTAGCAGTGTTGCCTATGCTGGGGTCAATCATGGCCTCAGTTTGGCCGGCTTTTGCAGTCAAGCCCAATTTTTGATGAATGCCGGCATGCTCAAGCTCATGGCGCAAGTGTCGCCTGAAGACGTGAGTCGCTATGCCCCCCTTGCCGCCGCGGCTCAAAAATTACTGTCGCCCGCAGAGATGGGCGATATCTTTAAAGTCATGGCCTGGACTAAAAACCTGGATACAGCCCTGATTGGATTTAGTCAGGGCGATAAATCGCACACTTTATAAGGTCTGCATCAATCAAATTGTTATAATGCCGACTATGACTAAATTACCTCACCCCGCCGCCGATAGTGCGGCAGATTTAAAAATGCGACCGATACGCAGTTTTGTTTTAAGACAAGGCCGCGTCACCAAAGCGCAAGCCCAAGCCTTGGAAGTTGGCCGACCTAAATTTGCCATAGACTACGCGCCAGGCATGATTAATTTGAATGAAAAATTCCATCGTCAGGCGAGCAAGAAAATACTGGAAATCGGTTTCGGTATGGGCGAAACCACGGCAAAAATTGCCCAAACTTTGCCCGATTGCGATTTCCTAGCTGTTGAGGTGCACACGCCAGGCGTTGGCGCTCTGCTTAAGTTAATAGATGAGTTGGCGCTCACTAACATACGGATTATTCAGCATGATGTGGTGGAAGTGCTGCATACCATGGTGGCCGATGCAAGTCTGGATGGCATCCATATTTTCTTTCCCGATCCTTGGCATAAAAAGCGTCACCACAAACGCCGTTTAATTCAAGCGGCCTTCGTTAAATTGCTCTGCAGCAAGTTACGTGAGGGTGCTTATTTGCATGTCGCCACCGATTGGGAAGACTACGCAATATGGGTTATGGATGTGTTAAAGGCAGAAGCACAATTGCAAAATAGCGCAGTCGAATACGCGGAAAAACCCAGCTATCGTCCACTGACTAAATTTGAAAACCGCGGCATTAAACTGGGCCACGGAGTATGGGACATGGTGTTTACTAAAAAGTAAGGCCACCTAGCAATTTGATTGCTTACTGGGCTTTATCGCCCGTGTCCAAGGCAAACGATTTGCGCACCAAATCTTCCGGTTCCTCGCCAAACAGCCAAGCACCGATTACTTTTTCGGCTTCCTCCACGCCTTGTTTTTTGAGGCTGGAAAAAAGTTGTATGGTGCAGACGCTGTGATAATGATTTCCCCAAGTTTCAATCAACTCTTTGCGCACTCGGTTTAGCGTCAGGCTGGCTTCGCCTCGAGACAATTTATCCGACTTAGTCAGCAAGACATGCACCGGTTTACCGCTGGGGCAAAACCAATCTAACATTTGCCGGTCTAGAGGAGTAAGTGGGTGACGGCTATCCATGACTAACACCAAGCCAGCTAAGCTAGATCGCTCGCTTAAATACCGCGCTAAGACGTTTTGCCAATGCGCGCGCATGGCCTCAGGCACTTTGGCATAACCGTAACCGGGTAAATCGACTAAATGCCTATCGTTACCCAGTGTGAAAAAATTAATCAGCTGCGTGCGGCCAGGTTGTTTGCTGACGAAAGCCAATCGGTTGTGGTTAGCTAGGGTATTGAGCGCACTGGATTTGCCGGCATTAGAGCGACCGGCAAAAGCCACCTCTATGCCGCTGGCAATAGGTAGGTCGCGTAAGTGGTGTGCTGAAATATAAAAAGCAGCATTTTGAAACAGAGGCATGGTGGTCCGATTCTAGTTTGCTTAATCGCTTTGGATTAAGCGCTGTATATTGCCTTAAGCAAAAACATAATTTAACAACAGCGAAAAATGCTATCACGAATAGGTCTTTTTCGCTAAAATACCACGTTAATTGATTGAATAATTTAGATTACTGGTATAGCCTTCAGGCAGTTTGCCTTGGTTGTTTTGATAATTGGGAGTTGAAATGCAATTTTGTCGTGCAATGAAGTTAAGCGCTGTAACAATGACGGCCTTGGTAACGATGTTGGGCTTGGTCAATGCTGCGGTCGCAGCGGATAAAGCCGTAGCAGCCGTAGCGCCAGTGGAAAAAAATGCCGTGGCACAAATAACCAGCACGGTTTGTGCAGCCTGTCATGGGGCGGACGGCAACAGTGTGATTACGCTCAATCCAAAATTAGCTGGCCAACACCCTGAGTACTTGGTCAAACAATTGACCGAATTTAAATCCGGTAAACGCGCCAACGCCGTGATGTCGGGTATGGCAGCCATGCTAAGTGATGAGGACATGAAAGGCGTGGCCAATTATTTTGCCAGTCAAAATATAGTATTGGGTAAAGCCCAATCCAATGGCGTTGGCTCCCTAGGTGAAAAAATTTACCGCGGTGGCATTGCGGCTAACCATGTGCCAGCGTGCGCCGGCTGTCATGGCGCAAATGGAGCGGGTCTGCCTAAGCAATTTCCACGTTTGTCTGGCCAGCATGCGGATTACACCTTAGCGCAGTTGCGTACCTTCCGCACGGGCGAGCGTGCTAATGCGCCCATGATGATGGCGATATCAAGCAAAATGTCGGATGCGGAAATGGCTGCTGTGGCGGATTACATCCAAGGCTTGCGTTAATTTAACCTTACAACAGTAAAAAAGGCAGCCTAGGCTGCCTTTTTTTATGCCTATTTTTTGTCTGCTGTAGTGCCTTAGCGGCGGAATAAAAAACCGATTAAAGTATTATTAAGGTATCATCTTTGTCCGCCTACTGCATTTTTCTTAAGTGCCGTTTTATGCATGTATTCCTAGGCTTAGCTTAAATTAACCCAGTAAGCGCCAGTACGTTTGATGTTCATCGTTAGATCACAAATCATTTTGGAGAGCGACATGAAAAAACAACAGTTGGGTTTTACCTTGATTGAATTGGCCATCGTTTTGGTCATCATAGGATTACTGCTTGGGGGCGTGTTAAAGGGCCAGGAGTTGATTAACAGCGCTAAGGTGAAGAGCATGGCGACCGATTTTAAGAACATACAAGTCTACCTGTATGGGTATCAGGATAAGTTTAAAGCCTTGCCTGGGGACGACAGGGCGGCTAGCACGCACTTGGCCGGTGCCGCCAATGCGACCACCGGTGGTACGCCTGGCGATGCCGTCATACAGGGGCTGTATGGATCCAGCACGGCCACAGAGGAGTCGGTGTTGTTTTGGCAGCACGTCCGTTTGGCCGGTTTGGCCGCAGGCCCCACCGATGTGGCCGCGGAAAATTATTTTCCAGTGAATGCCGACGGCGGCAGAATAGGCATACAAAGCATGGCCACCTTGGTAGCCGTGACGCCCATCTCCAGCACGGAACCGGCCGGATTGTCTGGGGCTTATGCCATTTGCTCGGAAGGCGTATTGGGTAAGTACGCCAAACAATTGGACAGCACCATGGACGATGGCATCGGGGATACCGGCTCCATGCGTATCGTGGTGAAGGCCACCCCCAGCACCGGCGTGGCAGCGCCCGATGACGCTAGCCCATACGTGGTGTGCTTGGCTTTTTAGCATGGCCTAAACAAGCGCACTTGCAGGAAAAAATAGCCCATTAAGTTGGGCTTTTTTATGCCGGCTGATATTGCTTTTGACTATGAAACGTCTTGCTTAGATGCTAAATTGTTTTAGAATAGGGACTTAATAAAAGCCCATCAACCCACCGCGTAATTCATGACCTCTAACATAGTAGAAATTGATAACCTTTCCTTTGGCTACAAAGGACGTTTGCTGCATAAAGGCATCAACATGGTCTTTCCACGTGGCAAGGTGATCGCCATCATGGGCGGCAGTGGCAGCGGTAAAACCACCCTATTGCGTTTAATTGGCGGGCAAATTAAGCCCAACCATGGCGAGGTACGGGTAGATGGCGACGTGGTGCACAAACAAGATCGCGAAGGCATCTATACCCTGCGTCGAAAAATGGGCATGCTGTTTCAGCACGGCGCCCTGTTCACGGATTTATCGGTGTTTGACAACGTGGCTTTCCCCATGCGCGAGTTGACCGATTTGCCTGAAGCCATGATTAGGGATTTGGTATTAATGAAATTAAATGCCGTGGGCTTGCGTGGCGCCCATCAGTTCATGCCGGCTGAATTATCCGGCGGCATGGCAAGGCGCGTGGCGCTTGCTCGGGCTATCGCCTTGGACCCAGCCATCATTATGTACGATGAGCCTTTTGCTGGATTGGACCCGATTTCCATGGGCGTGATATGCGCGCTTATCCGCAGTTTAAATGACGCTTTAGGCGCCACCTCAATTATCGTCTCGCACGATGTAAAAGAGACCTTTTTGATTGCCGATTACGTGTATTTTGTGGCCAATGGCGAAGTCGCAGCAGAAGGCACGCCGGACGATTTAATGCAATCCAAGCTGCCTTTTGTGCATCAGTTTGTGCATGGGGACAAAGACGGCCCCGTGCCATTTCACTACCCTGCAGGCGATTACCGTTCTGAACTATTGCAAGCAAGCGCAGGCCAAAAAGGGTAAGACTAGACACCATGATGAAATCCAAGCTTATGCTTAGTATGCTGCGCCACCTGCGCGGCATGGGCCATCGTATGATAGAGCGCACTTGGCGCTTGGGCGCGGGAGCCAGATTATTTTTCTTGGCCGTCGTCTATTCCGGCGAGAGTTTTAAGCGCTTTCATTTAACCTTGCGTGAAATCTATTTCACCGGCGTCATGTCGCTACTGATTATTATCGTATCGGCTTTTTTTGTCGGCATGGTGCTGGCCTTGCAAGGCTACAACACCTTGCAAAAATACGGTTCATCGGAAGCCATAGGCGTGCTGGTGGCCTTGGCATTAGTGCGCGAATTAGGTCCTGTGGTCACGGCATTATTGTTTGCCGGTCGCGCCGGCACGGCCATTACTGCGGAAATAGGTTTGATGAAAACCACAGAGCAATTGTCTGCCATGGAGATGATGGCCGTTAACCCAATTGCACGTGTGGTGGCGCCGCGTTTTTGGGCTGGGGTGATTTCCATGCCCATACTCGCGTCTATTTTTTCCATGGTCGGCATATTGGGCGGCTACTTGGTAGCCGTGCCATTGATAGGTGTGGACGACGGGGCATTTTGGTCGCAAATGCAGGCCAACGTGGATTTTAGTGCCGATATCGTCAATGGCGTGATTAAAAGCCTGGTATTCGGTGTGGTGTGCACCATGATCGCTTTGTTTGAAGGGTTTGATGCGCCACCTACAGCCGAGGGGGTGAGCCGAGCCACCACCCGTACGGTGGTGATATCGTCCTTAACGGTATTGGGTTTGGATTTTATTTTAACGTCTTTTATGTTGGTCGTGTAAGCGCTGAGACAGTGATTTAAGGGAGTATATAAGTGGATAGAACAACGCTGGATTTATGGGTAGGTATTTTTGTGGCAATTGGTGTGGCCGCGCTATTTGGCTTGGCGATGAAAGTGGGCAATTTAACCTCTAGTAAAATAGGCCCCACCTACACCGTCACCGCTGCATTTGATAATGTTGGTAGCCTTAAGCCGCATGCGCCTATCAAAAGTGCCGGTGTCGTGGTTGGCCGTGTCGATAATATTGTCTTTAACAGTGAAACTTATGAGGCCATCGTGACACTCAATATAGACAAGCGTTATGCGTTTCCCATAGACACCTTTGCCAATATTTATACCGCCGGTTTGTTGGGTGAGCAGTACATTGGTTTGGAAGCCGGTGGCGATGAAGTGGTGTTGAAGAATGGTGATAAAATAGACAAAACACAAGATGCCATTGTGCTAGAAAAAATGATCAGTCAATTTTTGTTTAACAAGGCCTCTGAAATCGAAGCAAAAGCGGACGTCAAAGCGGCGGCGCCTGTTGGGGTCGAACTGGATAGTCTTAAATAAGGATAGCAATGAAAGCCATAGTAAAAATCTTATGCCTAGCCGGCTTGGCACTGTTTGCCAATGTGGCCATGGCCAACATAGACATGGCGCCGGATGCATTGGTTAAACAAACGGCCGACGACGTCTTGACCATAGTCAAAAACGATAAAGACATACAAGCCGGTAACCAGCAAAAATTGTTCGCCGTGGTGGAAGAGAAAATCTTGCCAAACTTTGACTTTGATCGCGTTTGCCGCATGGTGCTGGGCAAAAATTGGAAGTCAGCCAGCCCGGAGCAGCAAGCGTTGTTTCAGAAAGAATTCCGCAGTCTGTTGTTGCGCACTTACGCCACTGCATTGGGAAAATACCGCGATCAGGTTATTGAATACCGCCCTATGCAAACCGACGCTGGCGAAAAAAACGTCACGGTAAAAACGCAAATTATCCAAAAAGGTGGCCAGCCGATTGCCGTCGATTACAGCTTGGTCAAAGGCCAGACTGGTTGGAAAGTCTATGACATCACTATCGAAAGCGTCAGCTTGGTGACCAATTACCGCAGTCAATTTAGCAGCGAAATTCGCCAAAATGGTTTAGACAGTCTGAATAAGAAGTTGGCCGATAAAAACGCTGCCGCCGAGGTGAAGCATTAAGCTTGAACGGCATGGCAATGAAAGCACCCAGTAAAATTGAGCAACATGGCAACACCTGGCGGATTGCCGGTGACGTGCTGATGGATAATGCCAATTTTATCCTGCAACAAAGTCGCGCCTTATCCATGGCTGATGAATTTTTGGTGGATTTTTCTGCCGTCAATAAAGTCGATACGGCCGCGCTCAGTCTCATGATGGAATGGCAACGCCGCGCTGCTGCATCTTCTTCTCGTGTTGGCTTTGCTAATTTGCCAGTGAATTTAAGTCGATTGGTGTCGCTGTATGGCTTGACCGATTTTGTGCCAGTCAGCTAGTTAACTTGCGCGCAAAACGACTTGCTGTTTGCGCTTACCCATTTCTCAAGGGCTTGTATAAAAGCAAGCCCTTATTTATTAAGGCTTAAGCTGTCAGCGTAATATGACTACCGCCATACAAATCAATCGCATCCATAAGCATTTTGGCGCCTTGCATGCCTTAAAAGGCATCGATTTGAGCATAGAGCAAGGTGAGTTTTTTGCCCTGCTTGGGCCAAATGGAGCGGGCAAATCAACCTTAATCAACATCTTGGCCGGCCTTATTAAGCCAAGCTCGGGCGACATCTCGGTGCTCGGTTTTGATGTGGTTGAGCAGTACCGTCAAGCCCGGCAATTATTGGGCATAGTCCCACAAGAGCTGGTTTTTGATCCCTTTTTCAATGTACGTGAAATGCTGCGCTTTCAAGCCGGTTACTTCGGCCGTGGGCCGGAGAACGATGCATGGGTGGATGAGATATTGGTGGGCTTGGGTCTGGCCGATAAAGCCAATACCAATATGCGCAAGCTTTCCGGCGGCATGAAGCGTCGGGCGCTGATAGCCCAAGCGCTGGCGCACAAGCCACCGGTGATAGTCTTGGATGAGCCTACCGCCGGTGTCGATGTTGAATTGCGGCAAACCATGTGGGCGTTTATTAAAAAGCTCAATCGCGAGGGCCATACCATAATCCTGACCACGCATTACCTGGAAGAAGCGGAAACCTTATGCAATCGGGTAGGCATGATGAAGCAAGGTGAGTTGGTGGCATTGGATAGCACGGCGAATTTGCTGAATAAATTTTCCGGAAAAAAATTGAGTTTAACCTTGGGTGAGGTCAGCTTGCCCGAAGCGATACGGCCCATGCTGAGGGGCCAAGAAAAAGGCGTGCACACGTTTGCTTTGACCGATATGGCGCAAATTGAATTGGTTTTATCCAGTTTGCGCACGGCCAATATTGCCGTGGCCGATATGCAATTGTATGAAGCCGACCTCGAAGACGTGTTTCTATCATTGGTGGGTAAACAATAATGCCGACCTTAAACAAACTGCGGGATGCATTCATGAGTGCGTTTACTATCAGCCCTAAATACCGTGGACCATGGACCTTGTTGAAAAAAGAGATGCTGCGATTTTGGCGGGTTGGTTTTCAAACAGTGGCGGCACCGGTGATTACCGCTTTGCTGTATTTATTGATTTTTTCGCACGTGCTAGAGGGCCGCGTGCAAGTTTACCAAGACGTGCCTTACACGGTTTTTTTGATACCGGGTCTGATCATGATGTCGGTTTTGCAAAATGCCTTCGCGAACAGTTCATCGAGTTTGATTCAGTCCAAAGTGATGGGTAACCTAATCTTTGTTTTATTAACGCCCTTAACGCACCTGCAGTTTTTTTGTGCATTTTTATGCGCGGCCATTATTCGCGGCTTAGTCGTGGGTTTGTGTATTTATTTAGTGGCCGTGTGCTTTGTTGATTTGCCGATTAGCCACCCTTGGCTGATAGTAACGTTTGCTTTATTGGGCAGTGCCTTATTGGGCACTTTTGGCATTATTGCGGGTATTTGGGCCGATCGATTTGATCAGATGGCGGTTTTTCAAAACTTTATCATCATGCCTCTGTCTTTCTTGTCCGGGGTTTTTTATTCCATCCATTCTTTGCCGCCGTTTTGGCAAAGTGTCTCGCACCTCAACCCATTTTTCTACATGATAGATGGCTTTAGGTATGGGTTTTTTGGTCAGGCGGACATTTCACCTTGGATCAGCTTGTGCATCGTCACTACGGCCTTCTTACTGTTGGCATGGAGCACCTTAAAAATGCTAAAATCCGGTTATAAATTAAGAGCCTAAACCGTTAGGCTAAATTAAAAAGGCGATACCAAGGTGTTAACAGCAGCGCAATTACAGTCCTACATTACCCAGCATTTGGCTTGTGAGTACATCAAAGTCATGGGTGACGATGGCACGCATTTTGAGGCAGTGCTGGTCAGTTCAGCCTTTTTAGGAAAAAGCCGGGTGCAGCAACACCAATTGGTCTATGCTGCGCTCGGTGACAGAATGCGTGAGGAAATTCACGCTTTGTCTATGCAGACCTTTACCCCAGAGCAATGGGCTAAACAGCCTTAAATAGGCCAAGAAATATAAATTAAACACGAGTCATGGAGCAGCATATGGACGCACAAGCACAAATCAAACAAACGGTCACTAGCAACAAGGTGGTGCTGTATATGAAGGGCAGTCCCAAATTTCCACAATGTGGGTTTTCTAATTTGGCCACGCAGATTTTAGATGCGTGCCAAGCAAAATACTTTGCTGTTGACGTGCTGGCTGATCAAGCTGTGCGTGAAGGCATTAAAGTCTACGCCAATTGGCCGACCATTCCGCAGTTGTATATCAATGGTGAGTTTGTTGGCGGTTCAGATATCATGCGTGCAATGTATGAAAATGGAGAGCTTCAAACGATGTTAGAAGCAGCAAAGTAATTGGATAAATTAATTATACAAGGCGGCAACCGCCTCAACGGCGTGGTCACCGTTTCTGGTGCTAAGAATGCCGCTTTGCCCATATTATGTGCTGCATTGCTGGCAGAAACGCCCTTGCACTTAAGCGGGGTAGCGGCTTTAAAAGACATCGCTACCACCATTAAATTACTGGATACCATGGGCGTAAAAATAGCCCGGAATGGCAGCCAAGTGAGCTTGGATGCAAGCGATGTGGCGTCTTTCGAGGCCACTTACGAAATGGTGAAAACCATGCGTGCCTCTATATTGGTATTGGGCCCATTGTTGGCCCGTTTTGGTACGGCTCGCGTGTCTTTGCCAGGTGGTTGTGCCATCGGTTCTAGGCCGGTGGATTTACACATTAAAGGCTTGCAGGCGATGGGCGCGGCCATCCATATTACGCATGGTTACATCCAGGCCAGCACATTGCATTTACCGAATCGCCGATTGCAAGGCGCGCGCTATTACATGGACATCGTGACCGTCACCGGCACAGAAAATTTAATGATGGCAGCGGCTTTGGCTGAAGGCACGACAGTGCTAGAAAATGCCGCAAAAGAACCGGAAGTGATCGATTTAGCAGAAATGCTGATTAAGATGGGTGCCAACATCAGCGGTGCCGGCACGGACGTGATCACCATCGTTGGTGTAGAGAAATTGCATGGCACCGAACACAACGTGGTGTGTGACCGAATTGAAGCGGGCACTTACATGGTGGCCGCAGCGATGGCTGGAGGCGAAGTCAAGTTGCTCAACGCTAGGGCCGATTTGCTTGATGCGGTAATAGAGAAATTACGTGAAGCCGGAGCCACGGTAACCAGCGATAAAGACAGCATTACCGTCAAAAGCGACGGCAAACTTAAGGCCGTTAACATACGCACGGCACCGCATCCGGCTTTCCCAACCGATATGCAAGCGCAGTTCATGGCGCTTAATGCCGTGGCCAGTGGCGTAGCAAAAGTGACTGAAACCATCTTTGAAAACCGCTTCATGCATGTACAGGAAATGCAACGCATGGGCGCCGACATCAGTATAGATGGCAACACCGCCTTGGTGAAAGGCGTCGCCTCATTGGATGGTGCTACCGTGATGGCCACCGATTTGCGTGCATCAGCCAGTTTGGTATTGGCCGGCTTGGTTGCCCGTGGCGAAACAGTGGTAGAACGCATCTACCATTTAGACCGTGGTTATGAAAATCTAGAAGCAAAATTAAACGCATTGGGCGCCAATGTGAAACGAGTTTAAGCATGATAACCATCGCACTTTCTAAAGGCCGTATTTTTGAGGAAACCACGCCCTTGTTGGCGGCAGCAGGCATCCATGCCTTGGAAGATCCGGAATCCTCACGCAAATTAATATTGCCAACTAATCGCGACGACGTACGCTTGATTATCGTGCGTGCCTCCGATGTGCCTACTTACGTGCAATACGGGGCAGCCGATTTGGGCATAGCCGGCAAAGACGTATTGGATGAGCACGGTGGAGAAGGCTTGTATCAGCCTATCGATTTGCAAATAGCCAAATGCAAAATGATGGTGGCGGTGCGCGAAGACTTTGATTATTTTGCCTCGATACGCAGTGGCGCTCGTCTTAAAGTCGTGACTAAGTACGTTAAAACCGCCCGTGAGCATTTTGCTGCTAAAGGCATGCACGTGGATTTGATTAAGCTATACGGTTCCATGGAGCTCGGGCCTTTGGTGGGCTTGGCCGACGTGATAGTGGATTTGGTTAGCACCGGCGGCACACTGCGGGCCAACAAACTTAAAGCGGTAGAAGAAGTGGGCGACATCAGTTCGCGCTTGGTGGTCAATCAAGCGTCACTTAAATTGAATCGCGATAAAATTCAACCGATTATGCAGGCGTTTATAAGCGCCATTTCTGCCAAGTAAACGATTTTTAATTAAGTCATTAATAAGATTAGGTTAGATTTATGAGTATAAATATTAGACGTTTCTCCACCAGCGATAGCGATTTTGACGCTAAATTACAGGCCTTATTGGCCTTTGAAACGGCCCAAGACGACAGCGTGGACGAGGTGGTGGCAGGCATATTAAAAGACGTCAAAAAACGCGGTGACGCCGCTGTCTTGGAGTACACCCAGCGTTTTGATAAAACCACGGCCAGCACATTAAGCGAACTGGAAATCAGTAAACAAGACTTGGATGCGGCATTAAAAGCCTTGCCGGCTGATCAACGTGCTGCCTTACAAGTGGCGGCCGATAGAGTGCGCGGCTACCATGAAAAGCAATTAATGAGCTCTTGGAGTTATGAGGAGCAAGACGGCACTTTGCTAGGTCAGCAAGTAACCTCATTGGACCGAGTCGGCCTCTATGTGCCAGGTGGCAAGGCTGCTTACCCTTCATCCGTATTGATGAATGCCATTCCAGCCAAAGTGGCCGGCGTTAAAGAATTGATCATGGTGGTGCCGACTCCTAACGGAGAGCGCAACCAGTTGGTGTTAGCCGCGGCTGCGATATCTGGCGTGGATAGGGTGTTTTGCATAGGCGGCGCGCAAGCCGTTGGCGCCTTGGCCTACGGCACGCAAACCGTCCCACAAGTGGATAAAGTGGTGGGCCCAGGTAACGCCTACGTGGCAGCTGCTAAGCGGCGCGTGTTTGGTGTGGTTGGCATAGACATGGTGGCCGGCCCATCGGAAATTCTGGTTATCTGCGACGGCAAGACCAACCCGGATTGGGTGGCGATGGATTTATTTAGTCAGGCCGAGCACGATGAGTTGGCGCAAGCCATTTTATTGAGCCCAGATGCCGACTTTTTACAAAGCGTGCAAGCCAGCATAGACAAGTTGTTGGCAGACATGCCACGCAAAGACATCATCAGAACTGCCTTGACCGATAGGGGTGCTTTGATACAGGTGCGCGATCTGGCGCAGGCCGCTGAGATTTGCAACTACATCGCACCTGAGCATTTGGAATTGTCCATGGACGACCCCTTGGCTTTTAGTTTGAGCATCAAACATGCCGGCGCCATATTCATGGGGCGTAACACCTGTGAGGCGCTAGGAGATTATTGCGCAGGACCTAACCACGTGTTGCCAACTTCACGCACGGCGCGTTTTTCTTCGCCGCTAGGGGTATACGATTTCCAAAAGCGTTCCAGCTTAATCATGGTGTCCGAAGCCGGTGCGCAAACCTTAGGTAAAGTGGCCGCCACCTTAGCTTACGGCGAAGGCTTGCAAGCGCACGCCAGATCCGCTGAATTTAGGTTGAAGCCAAATAAATGAGTAAATTTTGGAGCGATGTGGTGCATAAGCTAACGCCTTATGTGCCGGGCGAACAACCTAAACTGGCTGATTTAGTAAAACTGAATACCAATGAAAATCCTTATGGCCCAAGCCCTATGGTGTTGCAGGCGCTGAAGTTAGAAGCCGCTGAGTCTTTGCGCCTTTATCCCGATCCCAATTCGGATGCCTTAAAAGCAGCCATTGCTAGCACTTATCAATTGCAAAAGGAAAACGTTTTTGTTGGTAATGGTTCGGATGAGGTGTTGGCACATGTGTTTCAAGCACTGCTAAAGCACAGTCGCCCCTTATTGTTTCCGGACATCACCTACAGCTTTTACCCGGTTTATTGTGGTTTGTATGACATTGATTACCAAACCGTGCCCCTGTCCGATGACTTTAGCATCAATGTGGACGACTACGATCAACCCAATGGCGGCATTATATTTCCCAATCCCAATGCGCCGACTGGCATCCCATTACCCTTAGCTAAGATAGAGCAGTTGCTGCAAATGAATAAGCATTCCGTGGTCGTGGTGGACGAGGCTTACGTGGATTTTGGTACCGAGTCTGCGGTTGGCTTAATCAAGCATTACCCTAACTTATTGGTGGTGCATACCTTATCTAAAGCCCGATCTTTAGCAGGCCTACGCGTTGGCTATGCCTTGGGCTCGGCTGAGTTAATTGAGGCTTTGACTAGGGTGAAAGACAGTTTTAACTCTTACCCGGTAGACCGCTTTGCCTCTGCTGGTGCCATTGCGGCTATGCAAGATAGCGTCTACTTTCAAGACACTTGCCATAAAGTGGTGGCTACCCGTGAGGCGCTGATGACTGAATTAGCCAGTCTAGATTTTGAGGTCTTGCCATCCGGCGCTAACTTTATCTTTGCAAAACACCAGACTCTAGGCGGAGCGGAAATTACCGCTATGCTTAGGCAAAAAAACATTATTGTTCGTCATTTTAAAGCCCCCAGTCGCATTGCACCGTATTTGCGCATTACCATAGGCACGGATGCGCAATCGGTTCTGTTGCTGAAGGCGTTGCGGGAAATACTCAGTCGGCCTTGATGTTGTTTGAATGAAGCAAAATTCTAAAAAATAGGCTGTTTTTGCGGTAAAAACGCCTGTAAAAAACGGAAAAAGTTCCTCGTAAGCAAAAAAATTTCTCAATTCCACAATCGCGTCGTGTTATTATCGCGAAATGTGTGATTTCTGCACAATAAACTATTCAATTCGTATTTTTAATCTTAAGTAAACGCACAGGGCGTTTATTTTTAGTTGGAGGATGTAGCATGGCACAAACCCAAATGGCATTAGATTCATTAGATTTCGACGGTACCGTCGCTTTGGCAACTAAGGTTGCTCCACATGTAGATATTTTAGAAATTGGTACACCATGCATTAAGCATAACGGTATCAAATTACTTGAAGTGTTACGTGCTAAATTCCCAAAAAACAAAATCTTAGTTGACTTGAAAACAATGGATGCTGGTTTCTATGAAGCCGAGCCATTCTACAAAGCCGGTGCAGACATTTGCACGGTATTGGGTACAGCAGACATCGGCACCATCAAAGGTGTAATTGATGTAGCTAACAAATACGGCAAAAAAGCACAAGTTGACTTGATCAACGTGGCCGATAAAAAAGCACGCACTATCGAAGTGGCTAAATTAGGCGCTCACATCATTGGCGTGCACACTGGTTTGGATCAACAAGCAGCTGGTCAAACACCGTTTAACGATTTGTCTATGGTAGCTGGCCTTAAATTAGGCGTTGAGATCTCAGTAGCGGGTGGCGTTAAAGCGACAACCACACAACAAGTTAAAGATGCTGGCGCAACCATCATCGTTGCTGGTGCAGCTATCTACGGCGCTAAAGATCCAGCAGCAGCAGCAGCTGAAATTACAGCCATTGCTCACGGTGGTTCTGCCAGTGCTGGCGGTGTTAAAAAATTATTACCTTGGCTAATCGCTGCCGTTGTAGCGCTAGTGTTGCTTTCTGTATTCAACAAAGCGCCGGCACCAGCTGATGCGCCTGCAGAAGTCGCGCCAGCAGCAGAAGTCGCGCCAGCTGACGCGGCACCTGCAGAAGCTGCTCCTGCTGCGGCTCAATAATTAACGTTTATTCAAGCTAAGCCATGTTTTCATGCACGGTATTTAGCAGTTGAGACGGTAATTAGCGTAAGCAAACTAAAAGCCTAGTTAAGATTATTCATCTTGCTAGGCTTTTTTTATTGATGAGCCCATAGGGATAAAAGACTGGGGCTGAAAATGTTGTTCTGAGGGTGTGCGCAAAAGAACCAAGCGCAGGCGCTTTAGGTTAAAATAGCAAACATCCATTTTACGCATTCTTTTATTTAGTGACTTCCTATGCGCACAGCTGAAGTAGTAAGAAATACATTGGAAACGCAAATCACGGTTAACCTTAATTTAGACGGTACCGGCGTTTCAAAATTTGATACCGGAATAGGTTTTCTCGATCACATGCTCGATCAAATCGCGCGTCACGGCATGATGGACATAGCCGTTAAGGCAAAAGGCGATTTGCATATTGATGCGCACCACACGGTTGAAGACATAGGCATTACGCTAGGTATGGCTTTTACCAAAGCTTTGGGCGATAAAAAAGGCATACGCCGTTACGGCCATGCTTATGTGCCACTAGATGAAGCCTTATCACGCGTGGTGCTGGATGTGTCTGGTCGTCCAGGTTTAACGTTTTCATGTGAATTTACCCGCGCTGCTGTTGGTGAATTTGACGTGGATTTGATACACGAATTCTTCCAAGGGTTTGTTAATCATGCCAACGTAACCATGCACATAGACAATTTAAAAGGGCACAATGCCCACCATCAGGCCGAGACAATATTTAAAGCCTTTGGCCGCGCCTTGCGCATGGCCGTTGAAATGGATGCGCGCATGGTAGGCATCATGCCGTCTACCAAAGGCAGTTTGTAAGCTTTTTTGGCAGGGCTGTTCAGCTCAACGAATGAAAAATACAGACATAGCAGTGGTTGATTACGGCATGGGCAATTTGTGCTCCGTGGCCAAGGCCTTGGAGCACGTTGCACCAGGTAAATCGGTTGTGATTAGCAGCAATCCGGATGAAATTGCCAGCGCCAGCCGCGTGGTGTTTCCTGGCCAAGGCGCCATGCCCGATTGCATGCGTGAATTGGATGCGCGGGGTTTACGGGCTGCTGTTTTGGATGCGGCCAACAACAAGCCATTTTTAGGCATATGCATAGGCTTGCAAATGCTATTTGAGCACTCTGAGGAGGGCGATGCGGCTGGACTAGGTTTGTTCAAGGGGCAAGTAAGACGCTTCGCAACGGCCGACATGCATGACTGCCATGGCGACAAATTAAAAGTGCCGCACATGGGCTGGAATCAGGTTTACCAAAGCCGTGATCAAGGCCGTGCCCCCCATGCCTTATGGCAAGGAATTGAAGATGGCGCACGGTTTTATTACGTGCACAGTTATTATGTGCAGCCAGAAGAGCTGTCCTTAGTGGCTGGCTACAGTGAATACCCCAATTCATTCACCAGCGCTATCGGGAAAAACAATTTATTTGCCGTGCAGTTTCACCCTGAAAAAAGCGCTAGTGCCGGTTTGCAAATGCTAAGCAATTTTGTAAACTGGTTACCGTAATGCTGCAAATTAATAGACCAACTTTTAATTATTTTTTGATATGACTATGTTAATTATCCCTGCAATCGATCTTAAAGACGGCCACTGTGTAAGACTTAAACAAGGTTTAATGGAAGAGTCCACGGTTTTTTCCGAGGATCCTGCTGCCATGGCTAAGCATTGGGTTGATTGCGGTGGCAAGCGCTTGCATTTAGTCGATTTGAACGGCGCCTTCGCAGGTAAGCCGGTAAATGAAGCGGCCATACGCTCTATTGTCAGCGCAGTAGGGGGTGATATTCCTATTCAGCTAGGTGGCGGTATACGGGATTTGGAAACCATAGAACGCTATTTAGACAATGGCATTAGCTACATCATTATCGGTACGGCGGCGGTTAAAAATCCGGGCTTTTTGCATGAGGCCTGTGATGCTTTTCCTGGCCAAATCATAGTCGGCTTGGATGCAAAAGACGGCAAAGTGGCGGTAGACGGTTGGTCTAAATTGACCGGCCATGATGTTATCGACCTGGCCATGAAATTTGAAGATTACGGTGTCAATGCTATTGTTTACACGGACATCGGCCGAGATGGCATGCTGACCGGTGTCAATATCGAAGCCACGGTAGCGTTGGCGCAAGCGCTAACTATTCCTGTTATTGCATCAGGCGGCGTGACCAATCTGGATGACGTGCGTCGTTTGTGCGCAGTGGCCAATGAGGGCATCATAGGCACCATCACCGGTCGGGCGATTTACGAAGGCAGTTTGGATTTTGCAGCCGCGCAAAAACTTGCGGATGAATTAAGTGCTCGCTAAACGCATCATTCCTTGTTTGGATGTGACCGATGGTCGGGTAGTAAAAGGCGTTAATTTTCTGGAGCTAAGGGATGCCGGAGACCCAGTGGAAATTGCCAAGCGCTACGACGATCAAGGCGCAGACGAACTTACTTTTCTAGACATTACCGCCAGCTCCGATAACCGCGGATTGATTTTGCACATTATTGAGCAGGTTGCTAGCCAAGTGTTTATCCCATTAACGGTAGGCGGGGGTGTGCGTGAGGTTGAAGACGTGCGGCGCTTGCTTAACGCGGGAGCCGATAAGGTTAGCATTAATACCACGGCCGTGCTTAATCCACAGATGGTGGCAGATGCTGCCCAACGCTTTGGTTCGCAATGCATAGTGGTCGCGATTGATGCCAAAAAAGTGGACAATCAGCCATTCGAGTGGGAAGTGTTTACTCACGGAGGGCGCAAGGCAACCGGCTTGGATGCCGTTAAGTGGGCTCAGCACATGGCCAGCCTTGGTGCCGGTGAGCTTTTAATCACTAGCATGGATCGTGATGGGACGAAAATAGGCTTCAACAACCCCTTGAATAAAGCCATTTCAGACGCCGTTGAAGTGCCAATTATCGCCTCTGGCGGGGTGGGTAATTTGCAGCATTTGGTGGATGGCGTGAAACTGGGCGGTGCCGATGCCGTGCTGGCCGCCAGTATTTTTCATTATGGGGAATACACGGTGAAGCAGGCTAAGCAATACATGGCACAACAAGGGATAGAAGTTAGGTTATGACGTGGTTAGATGACATTCGCTGGGATGCCAGTGGTTTGGTGCCGGTGATCGCACAAGAGCACGATACTGGCCGCATACTTATGTTTGCCTGGATGAATCGTGAGGCCTTGCAATTGACCAATGATACCAAGCAAGCAGTTTATTGGTCGCGCTCGCGTAACAAGTTGTGGCATAAAGGCGAAGAGTCGGGACATTTTCAACACGTGCATGAAATTCGCATAGATTGCGATGAGGACGTGGTGTTGATTCAGGTTGAGCAGGTAGGCGGCATTGCCTGCCATACTGGTCGGCACAATTGCTTTTTTAAGAAATTAGAAAAAGGTCAGTGGATAATCGATCAAGCCGTGATTAAAGACCCCAAAGATATTTATTAGGCCGAATGAGATAAACATGAACGATACATTAAACCGTTTGGCGCTATTGTTGGAGCAACGCAAAGACGCTGACCCACAAACATCGTATGTGGCAAAACTGTATGCCAAAGGCATGGACAGTATCTTGAAAAAAGTCGGAGAAGAAGCTGCTGAGACCATCATTGCCGCTAAAAATCCCAACAAACAAGACCTGATATACGAAACAGCCGATTTATGGTTTCACACCTTGGTGATGCTAGCGCATGCCGGATTAAAGCCAGATGACGTGTTGGCAGAATTGGCTAGGCGCGAAGGTCTGTCTGGACTAGAAGAAAAAGCATCCAGACAAGAAAGTAGCAAGTAAAAATGAGTGACAACTGCATATTTTGTAAAATTGTAAGTGGCGCAGTCCCTTCCACAAAAATATACGAAGACGATGATGTGATTGCCTTTAATGACATTAGGCCATCGGCTAGCGTACATTTTTTGATTGTGCCAAAATTACACATAGACAGCTTAGCCAGCTGTGAAAACGAACATCAGGCATTATTGGGTAAAATGCTATTGCTTGCGCCGAAATTAGCAAAACAGCAAGGTTTAGCAGGATTCAAGACCCTAATAAATACCGGTGTAGAAGGTGGTCAAGAAGTGTTTCATATTCATTTGCATGTAATGGGCGGTGGCGATAAGTCACGCAATAACTAACTTTAATATTTTAGGAGTATCGTCATGGGATCATTAAGCATTTGGCATTGGTTAATTGTATTGTTAATAGTGGTGCTGGTTTTTGGCACGAAGAAATTACGCAACATGGGCGGGGACGTTGGTGGTGCGGTTAAAGATTTTAAAGATGCGGTCAATGAAGGCAAAGCCGCTTTAGACAAGCCTGTTGCGGCAGCCGCTGTTTCGACAGCCAAACCTAAAGCAGCTGCAAAAAAACCGGCGGCTAAACCAAAGGCAAAAGCAGCCGGCGCGGCAACAGCAAAAACCACTGCTGCCAAAACCCCGGCCACCAAAAAACCAGCAGCGGTAAAGAAGCCAGCCGCAGTTAAAAAACCTGCCGTAGCTAAAAAGCCAGCCGTTGCTAAAAAGCCAGTCGTTGCTAAAAAGCCAGTCGTTAAAAAACCTGCTGCGGTTAAAAAACCTGCAGTAGCTAAAAAGCCGGCCGCAGCAAAAAAACCCGCTGCTAAGAAACCAGCCGCGCAGTAATTTTTCAATCTAATTTTACGTGTTTGATGTTTCATTTTCTGAGCTGCTGGTCATCGCATTTGTTGCGTTGATCGTCATAGGCCCAGAAAAATTGCCGAAAGTCGCGCGCACGCTTGGCGCGCTTGTCGGACGCATGCAGCGTTATCTTGCGGAAGTCAAAGAAGAAGTCAATCGTGAGGCGCGCTTTGAAGAGTTGCAGCAATTGCAAAATGAAATAAAGCAAAGCAGCCATAAGACCCAGGCTAAAGCCCAGCGTAAAGTCAGTGAGCTGACGCAACAGCTGGATTTCCAAGAATTGGATGCCTTAGAAACGGTTTCGGCAAAAGAGCCGTCAGCCAAAAGTTAACTTCACCCTGTGACCCCAACCGAAAATTTCATTAGCCATTTAATTGAATTGCGTGACCGTTTGTTGCGCACGCTGATTGGATTTACGCTGGTCTTGCTAATGCTGTTGCCGTTTGCCAATAAAATATACAGCTTGTTAGCCGCACCCTTGCTCGCACAATTACCCAGTGGCGGGCAGATGATAGCTACGGCGGTGACCACGCCTTTTTTTGTGCCCATGAAAGTTGCCATGATGGCGGCCTTCATTATTTCCCTGCCGCATACCATGTATCAAGCTTGGTCTTTCGTTGCGCCTGGCTTGTATGCACATGAGAAAAAATTCATGGTGCCCATGATAGTGGCTAGCTGTTGCTTGTTTTTAATGGGCATGGCGTTCGCCTACTTCTTGGTGCTGCCAGTCATTTTTGGATTTATTATTAGCGCAGCACCCGTTGGGGTGGCAGTCATGACCGATATAGCCAATTACCTGGACTTCGTTATCGGCCTGTTTTTTGCATTCGGTTTGGCGTTTCAAGTGCCAATTGCCGTTATTTTGGTGGTGTATTTTGGCTGGTTAGACGTAACCCAGTTGAAGGCCATACGAGCTTATGTGGTGGTGGGGGCGTTCATCCTTGGGGCTATTTTTACCCCGCCTGATGTGGTTTCGCAGTTTATGTTGGCGCTGCCTATTTGCCTGCTCTACGAGCTCGGTATGTTGCTGGCTGGGTTCATCACTAAAGCCAATACTAGCGAGCCTGACTCGACAGTCTGATAAGGTTTAGGGCTATTTATTGGCGAGTGGTTTTGGTCGTTTGCCGACCATGACCTTTAGATTCAGGATTTTTTCAGCTCGGGCAATGTTGAGCTTAGCTTGTTGATTAGGCGTCAAGGCCGCAATTAAATTAAGCATGGAGCCGGTGTCGTAAATGGGCTTGCCGTCTATGGCTAGCAATATGTCCCCTGCCAGCACGCCGGCTTTGTCAGCAGGCCCGCCTTTAAGCACCCCCGCCACCAATGCCCCTTGTGCCTGTTTTAGCTTGAACGATTCGGCTAATTCAGGCGTGATGTCCTGCGCTTGTATGCCTATCCAGCCGCGCGTGACGTTGCCTAGGCTCACTATTTGTTCCATTACTTGGCGCGCTAAACTCGCTGGTATGGCAAAGCCTATGCCCATGGAGCCACCACTGCGGGAGTAAATCGCACTGTTAATGCCGACCAAATTCCCTTCGGTATCAATTAACGCGCCTCCGGAATTGCCTGGATTAATCGATGCGTCTGTCTGAATAAAGTTTTCAAAGGTATTGATGCCTAAGTGAGTGCGACCAAGGGCGCTAATGATTCCTTGCGTGACCGTTTGACCAACCCCAAACGGATTGCCTATGGCAAGCACTACGTCGCCTACGTTTAATTTGTCAGAACTAGCAAACGTGATGGCAGGTAAGTTTTGTGCGTCTATTTTAATCAGTGCCAAGTCGGTTTCGGGATCGGTTCCGACAACTTTTGCTGACATCTTACGACCGTCAGACAGAGCAATGTCAATTTCATCAGCGCTTGCTATCACATGGTTGTTGGTCAGTATGAGGCCTTGCTCGCTGACAATGACGCCTGATCCCAGGCTGTTTTCCGGTTGATTTTGACCGTCGTTATCATCAAATTGGTCGCCAAAAAAATGGCGAAACATTGGGTCGTCCAAGTATTTCTGATGCGGGTTGTCGGTCGCTTTTTTACTGGTAAATACGTTCACCACGGCCGGCATGGCTTTTTTGACTGCCAGACTGTAGGAGCCTGCCGAACGCACACCTAAGCTAGGCTCGGCGTATTTAACCAATACGGCCGAGTTTTTTTGTGGGCTTAGCTTTTCTAATAGATGCGGTGCAAAGCTGCGCAACACAAACAGGACCGCTAGGCACAAGGTGGTAGTTTGGGCAAAAATGAGCCATAGTTTTTTGCTGAGCGATGGGTGCATGATTATCGATTAATGGTGAGTTAAATGCGCAAAATGCAAGGGTAAAATTAAACAGTAATAGTCTTTGCTGGCTATGTTTTTTACTTTGAGCTATGGCGCATTGCAATGTAATATCGGCCTATTGTAGCGAATATTCAAGAGCTAAGTAATAAAAAAGGGCGCACGCGATGGTTAAGCTTAATGATTTGATCGACTATACCCAGCAATACATGCAAGTGGATCGTTATAAAGACTATTGCCCGAATGGATTGCAGGTTGAAGGCCGAGCTGAAGTGCGCAAAATAGTCACTGGGGTAAGTGCTAGTCTGGATTTTTTGCAACAAGCCGCCGACTCTGGCGCTGACTTGGTGCTGGTGCATCACGGTTATTTTTGGCGTAATGAAGACCCTAGAGTGGTAGGGATGAAGCGCAAAAGACTGGCTTTTTTGATGGCGCAGGACATCAGTTTAATGGCCTATCATTTACCGCTGGATGTGCACCCTGAGCTTGGTAACAATGTTTTATTGGGGCGCAAGTTGGGCCTAGTGCAAGTTGGTACTGCCGGTGAGTCTGGCTTGGTTTGCTATGGCCGGCTTGAGCAAGCCGCTAGCTTGGCAGAATTTACTAAAGGCCTGGACGCCATGATGCAGCGGCCTTCCTTGGTCATAGGAGATTTAAATAAGCCGCTTAAGACGGTTGCATGGTGCACGGGCGCAGGTCAGGCTTATATAGAGGAGGCCATACGCCTGGGCGTGGATGCTTTTATTAGTGGTGAAATTTCAGAACAGACTACCCATTTAGCCAAGGAGTCTGGCGTGGCCTTCATTGCCGCCGGCCACCATGCTACAGAGCGCTATGGCGTCCAAGCGCTGGGCGAGCATTTAGCCAATAAATTCGCCATTCAACACGATTTCTTGGATCTGTATAATCCAGTTTAATCTATATTTTTCAATGGCTTATTAAATATATCTTTAAATGGCGTGCAAAAAATTGTACAATGGCGTGGATTTGAAATTTGCTAGGCAGTTAAGCTTTGCAGTTTAATTAATGGTTAACATAATTTATTGAATGCTAGGCTGAATTATTGAGTGCCTCAGTCATCCAATCCGGTCAATCCAAATTAGCTCATGAGGAAAACATGTCAGATACCCTAAATGACAAGAAAAAAAATGCGTCGCAAGCTGGCCAAACCAGCACGGTCGATCTAGAAAAGCGTAATTTTTTAATCGCATCTTCAAGCGTTGGTGCGCTGGGTTGTGCGGCCGCAGCCGTCCCTTTTGTTCTGAGCATGACGCCCAGTGAGCGTGCTAAAGCCGCCGGTGCGCCTGTCGAAGTGGACATTAGTAAAATAGCGCCCGGCAGCATGATGACTGTCGAGTGGCGTGGCAAACCGGTATGGATTATCCACCGCACGGAAGCGATGACGGCGGATTTGCCTAAGCACGATGATCAGTTGACCGATCCAAGCAGCGATGTCGTTTCACAGCAACCCGAGTATTGCAGAAGTGTAGACCGCTCAATTAAGCCGAATCTGGCTGTGATGGTGGGTATCTGCACGCACTTAGGCTGCTCCCCATCCGCTAAGCTGGAACCAAGGGGTGACATGGGTGACAACTGGACGGGCGGTTTCTTTTGCCCCTGCCACGGTTCGAAGTTTGACCTGGCTGGACGCGTCTTCAAAGGTTCGCCGGCGCCGGTAAACATGGTGGTGCCACCGCATAAATATTTAACGGATACAACCTTGCTAATTGGTGTGGATACTGAGGATAAGGCTTAAGTCATGACAAATAAAACAAACACAGAAACAAAATCAGTGGCAAGCGGTATTTTTAGCCAAGGTTTAGATTGGGTGGATGCCCGTTTCCCCTTGACTAGCAACATCAAGGCGCACTTAACCGAGTATTACGCACCAAAAAACCTAAATTTTTGGTATTTCTTTGGCGGCTTATCCTTGTTGGTGCTGGTGCTGCAAATTTTAACCGGTATATTTTTAACCATGCATTACAAGCCGGATGCCATGCTGGCTTTTGCTTCGGTTGAGTACATCATGCGCGATGTGCCTTGGGGTTGGTTGATACGCTACATGCATTCCACTGGAGCGTCCATGTTCTTTGTGGTGGTCTACATGCACATGTTCCGCGGCATTATTTATGGCTCTTACCGCAACCCGCGCGAGCTCATTTGGTTGTTCGGTGTGGGGATATTCTTATGCTTAATGGGTGAGGCCTTTTTCGGCTACTTACTTCCATGGGGTCAAATGTCTTATTGGGGTGCGCAAGTGATTGTGAACCTGTTCTCAGCCATACCTTTTGTGGGTCCCGATGTGTCTGAGTGGTTGCGCGGTGATTACTTGGTGTCGGATGCCACACTGAACCGTTTCTTTGCGTTTCACGTGATTGCTTTGCCGTTTGTTTTGGTGGGTTTGGTTGCCGCGCACATCATTGCCCTGCATGAAGTTGGGTCCAACAACCCGGATGGCATAGAAATCAAAAAACTAAAAGATAAGAAAACCGGCATTCCACTCGACGGCATTCCTTTTCATCCTTACTACACGGTCAAAGACATTGTTGGGGTGGTGGTATTTTTAATGGTGTTTTCAACCATTATTTTCTTTGCTCCAGAAATGGGTGGCTACTTCCTGGAAGCGAATAACTTTGTGCCAGCCAACCCATTAGTGACGCCGGCCCACATTGCACCGGTGTGGTACTTCACGCCTTATTACTCTATATTGCGTGCGGTTCCGCCGTTTCCTGGCGTGAGCTTCTTGGGCATACCCCCGTCATTGTTCCCGGGTGTGGCCGCCATGGGCTTGTCGGTATTGGTTTTTGCTTTATTGCCTTGGCTGGATAAGAGCCCCGTAAAATCGATACGTTACCGTGGCACGTTGTACAAGAAATGGTTGGCCGCTTTTGTGGTGAGCTTTATTGTGCTTGGTTACCTTGGCACCGAACCTTCCAATGTTTGGGGTCAATTTGGCCCTTGGTTGGGTAATGCTGATCGAGCCACCGTGGTAGCGCGTATTTTTATGCTGGTCTACTTCGCATTTTTTATACTTATGCCGTGGTACAGCAAAAAAGATAAAACCTTAGCAGTGCCAGAAAGGGTGACAGGATAATGAGCATGAAAAATACCATCAAAAAATTCGTCAGCGTTTTAGCCTTGGTGCCGACCATGCTGTTTTCACAGCATGCCCTATCAAACGCAGCCGTGCATTTAGATAAAGCGCCCATCGATGCTTCCAATCACGATTCCTTGCAAAGGGGCGCGCGTACCTTTGTAAACAATTGCTTAAATTGCCACAGTGCCAATTACATGCGTTATAACCGCTTGCTGGCGATAGGGCTGACAGAAAAACAGATCAAAGACAATTTGCTATTTGCCGGTGAAAAAGTGGGCGACACCATGAAGGTGGCCATCAATCCGGAAGAGGCCAAAAAATGGTTTGGCGTGGCGCCACCTGATTTATCAGTGGAAGTGCGTGCCCGTGGTGCCGATTGGGTTTACAGCTACATGCGTGCTTTTTACCGCGATGAAACCAGCACAACGGGTTGGGGCAATTGCGTGTTTGATCCAGTGAGCTGCAAAGTATCCATGCCGCATGTTTTGTATCAATTGCAGGGCGAACAAATCATGAACCACGAAACGCACCAACTCGAGCTAAGCAAGCCAGGTAAATTGGCACCAGCTGAATACGATGCTTTAGTCGGTGACTTAACGAATTTTCTAGCATTTATGGCTGAGCCGGCTAAACAGCAGCGCAATCATTTAGGTTGGATAGTATTACTCTTTTTATCGGTGTTGTTGGTACTTACCTACAAACTCAAAAAAGCTTATTGGAAAGACGTACACTAAAATGATGACCTTATATTCAGGGACAACCGATCCCTACAGCCACCGCTGCCGTATCGTATTATTTGAAAAAGGCATGGACTTTCAAGTAATCGACGTCGACCTGGCCAACAAGCCTGAAGACCTTGCGGTCATCAATCCGTATAACCAGGTGCCGGTTTTGGTTGAGCGTGATTTGGTTTTGTCCGAAGCCAACATCATCAATGAGTACATCGATGAGCGTTTCCCACACCCGCAGTTAATGCCGCCCGATCCAGTAATGCGTGCCCGTGCGCGCTTATTTTTGTACAACTTTGAAAAAGAACTGTTCGATCACATCAAGGATATTGAGTCCGGCGACGAGCAGCGTGCGGATAAAGCGCGCATTACCGTGCGCGATAATTTGACGCAATTGGTGCCTATTTTTGCTAAACAAAATTATTTGCTAGGCGACGACTATTCCATGCTGGATGTAGCAGTAACGCCCTTGTTATGGCGTTTGGATCACTATGGCATCGTCTTGCAAAACCAAGCCTCACCGATTCTAAAGTACGCCGAACGTTTATTTTCTAGACCGTTGTACGCTGAGGCGATGACGCCATCAGAAAAAGTCATGCGTAAATAGTTGGGCTTGCCTTACTAACATGACCACGGAGCAAGCATCCACTAAGCCCTACCTGCTAAGGGCTATACACGAATGGTGTATGGATAATGGCTACACCCCTCACCTGCTGGTGGCAGTTAATCCTCAAACGCGTGTGCCTATGGCCTACGTTAAAGCAGGTGAGATAGTACTAAACCTAAACTACACCGCCACCAAAGATTTGCTCATGGATAACGATGCGGTTAGTTTCTCGGCAAGGTTTGCTGGGGTGTCGCAGAATTTATACGTGCCCATGACGGCGGTAAAAGGCTTGTTCGCTCGAGAAACTGGGCAAGGCATGTTTTTTGAAGTTGACAACATGACAGCGGATGCGAGTTTATCCGATGGTGCTAGCCAAGTGCCAAATCAATCCAATCCAAGCACGGCAGTCAATAGCAAAAAACCTAAGTTAACTATTGTAAAGTAGCTTAACTTTTTTCAAAAAGTCAGTATAATACGCGTCTCAAATAAACGCCGGATTAGCTCAGTTGGTAGAGCAGCGCACTTGTAATGCGAAGGTCGTCAGTTCGATTCCGACATCCGGCACCAAATTCTTGTACAAATACCCTTTTATAGATTTGACAGCAGTTCAAATTATCAGCATAATCGCGGGTTCGGTTTGGAGGGGTGGCCGAGTGGTTAAAGGCGACGGACTGTAAATCCGTTCTCTCAGAGTACGAAGGTTCGAATCCTTCCCCCTCCACCAAAGTTTTTAATACGCAGTAAGTAGGGCCTGTTGGCGTTGGTTTAGATGGGTGCGCGGGTGTAGCTCAGCTGGTAGAGCTTCAGTTTTCCAAACTGAATGTCGCGAGTTCGAGTCTCGTCGCCCGCTCCAAGTGCGATGGATTAGCGCTTGCTGTTGAGTAATTAACGCCCATGTGGCTCAGTGGTAGAGCACTCCCTTGGTAAGGGAGAGGTCGCGGGTCCGATTCCCGCCATGGGCACCACGATATAGTTTTAAGGTAGTAAAACGGCAGTATCATTTTAAATGTGTACAAGTTTTATTAATTCTAATAAAACTTATAGTTAATAAAATTTTGTAAAGGACTGAAGCAATGGCAAAAGGTAAATTTGAGCGGACCAAGCCGCACGTTAACGTAGGTACGATTGGCCACGTTGACCATGGTAAGACAACATTAACGGCAGCGATCACAACGATCTTGTCTAAGAAATTTGGTGGTGAAGCGAAGGCTTACGATCAAATTGACGCGGCACCGGAAGAGAAAGCACGTGGTATTACGATTAATACTGCGCACGTTGAGTACGAGACAGCTAGCCGTCACTACGCCCACGTTGATTGCCCAGGCCATGCTGACTACGTTAAAAACATGATTACTGGTGCTGCCCAAATGGACGGCGCTATTTTAGTGTGTTCAGCTGCTGACGGTCCTATGCCACAAACCCGTGAGCACATCTTGTTAGCCCGTCAAGTTGGCGTGCCATACATCGTTGTGTTCATGAACAAAGCCGACATGGTTGACGATAAAGAATTGCTAGAATTGGTTGAAATGGAAATCCGTGAATTGCTAAGCAAATACGATTTCCCAGGCGACGACACACCGGTGATCGTTGGTTCAGCTAAATTGGCCCTAGAAGGCGACCAGTCAGAATACGGCGAGCCAGCCATATTCAAATTAGCCGATGCATTAGACAGCTACATTCCAATGCCAGAGCGTGCCATTGACGGTACATTCTTGATGCCAGTGGAAGACGTATTCTCAATTTCAGGTCGTGGTACGGTGGTAACAGGCCGTATTGAGCGCGGTATTGTTAAAGTCGGTGACGAGATTGAAATTGTTGGTATCAAACCAACCGTAAAAACAACCTGTACTGGTGTGGAGATGTTCCGTAAATTGCTAGACCAAGGTATGGCTGGTGATAACGTGGGCGTATTGCTACGTGGTACAAAACGTGAAGAGATCGAACGCGGTCAAGTGTTATCTAAATCCGGTTCTATCAAGCCACACACAAAATTCACGGCAGAGATCTACGTATTGGGTAAAGATGAAGGCGGTCGTCACACACCATTCTTCAACGGCTACCGTCCACAGTTTTACTTCCGTACAACGGACGTAACGGGTGCGGTTGAGTTACCAGCGGGTACAGAGATGGTGATGCCAGGTGATAACGTGTCTATCACGGTTACATTGATTGCACCGATTGCGATGGAAGACGGTTTACGTTTTGCTATTCGTGAAGGTGGCCGTACAGTTGGTGCGGGTGTGGTAGCTAAGATTATTGAATAGTAGTTAATTGAACGCCTTCAAGCTACGTCATAAACTGACGTAGCTTGTTGTGTTTAAGCTAGTGCAATTTAAGTGTTTGTAGTAACAACAGGCCAATAGCTCAACTGGTAGAGTATCGGTCTCCAAAACCGAGGGTTGGGGGTTCGAAACCCTCTTGGCCTGCCAAATTTGGAGTGTGGCTTAATCATTTTTTTGATTAAGCACGACTAAAGCTTTAGTCGCTAATTTTTAAGTAATGCTAATTAAGTAAATTATGATCAACAAAATTAAGTTGTTAGTAGCATTCTTGCTACTTGCTGCAGGCATAGCGGGCTATTACCTGTTGGCAGATAAGGCTACGGTTTTACGTATCCTTGTTGTGCTAGCCGGCATGGGCGCAGCCGTAGCCGTTCTCTGGACGACAGCAGTTGGTCAGCAGTCGCTGGGCTTTATCGCGGACGCGGTGGCTGAGGCGCGTAAAGTAGTTTGGCCTACCCGTAAGGAAACCATACAAACAACCTTGGTTGTATTTGTCTTGGTGGTGATTATGGCGGCATTTTTAGCAATTGTGGATATTGGGTTTGCTTATATGGTGCAGTGGTTAATGGGACGGAGCGCGTAATGAGTATGAAATGGTACGCGGTGCAAGCTTTTTCAGGCTTTGAAAAATCCGTTCAAAAAGGCTTGGAAGAGCGAATTGTACGCAACGGTCTTCAAGATCAGTTCGGACAAATTTTGGTGCCCATCGAAGAAGTGGTGGAAATGAAAGCTGGCCAAAAAACCATATCTGAGCGAAAACTTTACCCAGGCTATGTCTTGGTGCAAATGGCCATGACAGACGAGAGCTGGCATTTGGTTAAAAGTACGCCGCGTGTAACGGCCTTCATTGGCGGCAGTGCACAAAAGCCTACGCCGATCAGAGACAAAGAAGTCGACATCATCTTGCAGCGCATTGATGACAGTAAAAGCAATCCAACGCAGAAGCTTACCTTTGAAAAAGGCGAGTCCGTTCGTATTATCGATGGCCCATTTAAAGATTTCTCTGGCAACGTGGAAGACATTAATTACGAGAAGAGTAAATTGCGCGTCTCGGTGGTTATTTTTGGTCGGTCTACCCCAGTTGAATTGGAATTCAGTCAGATCGAAAAAGAAGTTTAAAAGCAGCAGTAAGTTTATTAACCGGGGAGCTAATTACATTAGCGTTTGCACCCATTTAGGAGTCATAGCATGGCAAAGAAAGTCATCGGCTACATAAAACTGCAGATTCCTGCAGGTAAAGCCAATCCAAGTCCTCCAGTAGGTCCGGCCTTAGGTCAACGTGGTTTAAACATCATGGAATTTTGTAAGGCATTTAATGCCGCAACCCAAAGCGTTGAGCCTGGTTTGCCAATTCCTGTGGTGATTACGGCATTTGCTGATAAGAGTTTTACTTTTATCATGAAATCGCCACCGGCCACTATTTTGATCAAAAAAGCCGCCGGCATTACTAAAGGTTCACCACGTCCGCATACAGACAAAGTGGGTAAAATCACTCGCGCACAAGCCGAAGAGATTGTTAACACTAAACGTGCTGATCTTTCAGCGGCTGATATGGATGCTGCAGTACGTACCATTGCTGGTAGCGCGCGCAGCATGGGCATTGAAGTGGAGGGTGTATAACATGGGTAAAAGAATTGAAGCGCTACGCGCAAAAGTGGATCGCAATAAATTGTATCCAGTGCAAGAAGGTTTAACCTTGGTTAAGGAAAATGCAAAAGCTAAATTCAACGAATCCGTTGATGCGGTGATTAATCTTGGTATTGATGCGCGTAAATCAGACCAATTGGTTCGTGGTGCATTGGTGCTACCAAACGGCACAGGTAAAACGACACGCGTTGCCGTTTTTGCTCAAGGCGCCCAAGCCGAAGCAGCTAAGGCGGCGGGTGCAGACATTGTTGGTTTTGAAGATTTGGCGGAACAAGTTAAAGCCGGTGTGATGGATTTTGACATCGTTATTGCCACGCCTGATGCCATGCGTATCGTTGGTGCCTTAGGTCAAGTATTAGGCCCACGTGGTTTGATGCCTAACCCAAAAGTCGGTACCGTGACACCGGATGCAGCAACAGCGGTTAAAAACGCTAAAGCCGGACAAGTGCAATACCGTACAGATAAAGGCGGTATTGTGCACTGCACTATCGGTCGTGCATCGTTCACGGTTGATCAATTGCAAGGCAACTTATTAGCATTGGTAGACGCTTTGAACAAAGCCAAACCAGCCGCTACTAAAGGCGTTTACCTGAAAAAATTGTCTGTATCTAGCACCATGGGTGCAGGCGTTCGTGTTGATCAAGCCAGCTTGGTAGCATAAAAAAGAATGATGAGTCGCGCTAACGAGCGTGACTCGCAAAGGCCTTTGGGCTCTTTATTAAAAGCATAACGGCTGACAATAAAGAGGTTATCAAAGACCGTAGGTGTCCATTTGGACTTAATGTAAGTGTGTTGGTGGTGGGTGAAGAAGGGCGTTTAACTTCGACCTCTGCGACAAATAGACAAAACCCTACGCAGATGGCGCATCCCTAAACAGGAATATTTCCCTGCTAAATGATCGCCGTAAAAGGTTTTTAATGCGCATGTTGGCATTAAAAACGGATTCTGTTTTAGCAATAAAGCAGAGATTTTAACGGAAGGAGTACAGACCTTGAGTCTAAATCTTACAGAGAAAAAAGCAGTAGTTGCAGAAGTTAGCGCACAAGTTGCTGAGGCGCAAGCCATCGTTCTAGCCGAATACCGCGGCATGGGCGTGGCAGACATGACTGTGTTACGTGCAGAGGCTCGTAAATCTGGTGTATACCTACGCGTGTTGAAAAACACCTTGGTTCGTCGTGCAGTTGACGGCACACCATTTTCAGCCTTAGCCAGCAATATGGTTGGTCCATTGGTGTTTGGTATTTCAGCCGACCCAGTGGCTGCGGCAAAAGTGTTAAACAATTTCGCTAAGGCTAATGACAAATTTGTCATTAAAGGTGGCGCAATCCCTAATCAAGTGATGGATGTTGCAGGTGTTCAAGCCCTTGCATCTACATTAAGTCGTGAAGAATTGCTTGCAAAATTTGCACGTACGCTCAACGAAGTGCCAACTAAGTTTGCACGTGCGTTAGCAGCCGTTCGTGATGCAAAAGCAGCGTAATTCGTCAGCACTTAAATCGCTTGGGCGACTAATTAAAAGCAACATTATTAAATTTTAAGGAATATTAAAATGGCAGTTTCAAATAAAGATATTTTAGATGCAGTAAGCAATATGTCAGTGTTGGATTTAACGGCATTCATTAAAGAAATCGAAGAAACATTTGGCGTTTCAGCAGCAGCAGTGGCAGTGGCCGCTTCAGCAGGTGGCGGTGCAGCAACAGCTGCCGCTTCTGAGCAAACTGAGTTCAGCGTTGTGTTAACAAATGCAGGCGAACAAAAAGTAAGCGTGATTAAAGCGGTGCGTGAATTAACGGCTTTAGGTTTGAAAGAAGCGAAAGACTTAGTTGATGGCGCACCAAAAACCATTAAAGAAGGCTTGAACAAAGCGGATGCAGAAGCGGCATTGAAAAAATTGATCGAAGCTGGTGCAACTGGCGAAATCAAATAATTCATTGCTGAATTAATGGCCATGGGCTGACGGGAAACCGTCAGCCTTCGCCGTTTCTAGCGACGAAAAAAGTGTAACAAAATGTAATACCAAAATGTAATACAAGTACGGCCGGTTTTTTTAATTTTTAACACATGAAGTTAGAAATAAAAGTGCTTTTCAAGCGTATAAATTTTCAATTTATAACAAGTGCTTTAATTTCTGCCCTCAAATACTAGGAGATGCAATGAGCTATTCCTTCACCGAAAAGAAACGCCTTCGTAAAAGTTTTGCTAAACGCGAAAGTGTTCAGGAAATTCCCTATTTACTTGCAATGCAATTGGAGTCCTATAAGGCCTTTTTGCAGGCAGACGTAGCCGCAGATAAGCGCACTGAAGATGGTCTGCAATCGACCTTCGCTTCTGTATTTCCTATTGTTAGCCATTCAGGCAACGCCAGATTGGACTACGTCAGCTACCAGCTTGGTGCTGAGCCATTTGATGTAAAAGAATGCCAACAACGCGGTTTAACCTATGCAGCCCCGTTGCGCGTTAAAGTGCGTTTAACCATTATGGACAAAGAAGCGTCCAAACCTACTGTTAAAGAAGTGAAAGAACAAGAAGTCTACATGGGTGAATTGCCTTTGATGACTGAAAATGGCTCCTTCGTTATTAACGGTACCGAGCGAGTGATTGTGTCGCAATTGCACCGCAGCCCTGGCGTGTTCTTTGAGCACGATAGAGGCAAAACTCACAGCTCAGGTAAATTATTATTCTCAGCCCGGATCATTCCATACCGTGGTTCATGGTTGGATTTTGAGTTTGATCCTAAAGATTACTTGTATTTCCGTATCGATCGTCGTCGTAAGATGCCGGTCACCATCTTGCTTAAAGCATTGGGTTACACCCCAGAGCAAATCATTGCTACCTTCTTTGATTTTGATACTTTCCATATCAGCGCTAAAGGCATTGAGTTTAGTTTGGTACCAGATCGTCTACGTGGCGAAGTGGCTAAATTTGACATCGTGGCTAAAAACGGCGATGTAGTGGTGGCTAAAGATAAACGCATTACCGTTAAACACATACGGGACATGGAAAAAGCCGGCGTTAACAAAATTGCCGTGCCGCAAGATTTTATCTTGGGTCGCGCGATTGCCAACAACATCATCGATAGCGAAACCGGTGAAGTGGTAGCGAATGCCAACGACGAGATCACAGAATCACTATTGGAAAAATTGATCGCTGCTAACGTTAAACAAATTAGCACGCTTTATTCTAATGATTTAGATCACGGTGACTACATATCACAAACCCTGCGTATCGATGAAATCCCTGATCAATACAGTGCGCGCGTTGCGATTTACCGCATGATGCGCCCAGGTGAGCCGCCAACTGAAGATTCAGTAGAGGCCTTGTTTAACGGTTTGTTCTTCAATGAAGACCGTTATGATTTGTCACGCGTTGGTCGCATGAAATTTAACCGTCGCGCCTTCCCTGTTAAAGCGGAAGAGCGTCAATCAAATTGGATGCGTAAGTTCTACGAAGAAAAAGGCCCACGTGGTGCTGAAGGCGCTTACGTGTTGTCAAATGACGACATCCTAGCGGTAATCGGTGTGTTGTTGGAGTTGCGTAATGGTCGCGGTGAGATTGATGACATTGACCACTTAGGTAACCGCCGCATCCGTTCAGTCGGTGAGCTAGCTGAAAACCAATTCCGTACTGGTTTAGTCCGTGTGGAACGTGCGGTTAAAGAGCGCTTAAGCCAAGCCGAATCAGACAATTTAATGCCGCATGATTTAATCAATGCTAAACCTGTGTCCAGTGCGATACGTGAGTTCTTTGGTTCCAGCCAATTATCACAGTTTATGGATCAAACCAATCCATTGTCTGAGATTACCCACAAACGCCGTATTTCAGCTTTAGGCCCAGGCGGCTTGACGCGTGAGCGTGCGGGTTTTGAGGTGCGCGATGTGCATTCAACCCATTACGGTCGTATGTGCCCAATTGAAACACCGGAAGGTCCAAACATTGGTTTGATCAACTCATTGGCTTTGTATGCTCGGACCAATGAATACGGTTTCTTAGAAACCCCATACCGTCGTGTGGATGGCAATAAAGTATCCGGTACCATTGATTACTTGTCGGCCATTGAAGAAAGCCAGTACATGATTGCGCAGGCCAATACCGATTTGGATGCGAAAAACATGTTCGTGGAAGACTTAATTTCTTCACGTCATCATAATGAATTCACCATGACGCAACCTGAGCGTGTCCAATACATGGACGTGGCGCCAGGCCAAATTGTGTCGGTGGCGGCATCCTTAATTCCATTCTTGGAACACGATGATGCTAACCGCGCATTGATGGGCGCCAACATGCAACGTCAAGCTGTACCTTGCCTACGCGCAGAAAAAGCCGTGGTTGGTACCGGTATTGAGCGTACGGTGGCAGTTGACTCAGGTACGACAGTGCAAGCGCGTCGTGGTGGGGTTGTGGATTACGTCGACTCTGGGCGTATTGTGGTGCGTGTTAACGACGATGAAGCCAAAGACGGTGAAGTTGGTGTGGACATTTACAATTTAATCAAATACACCCGCTCTAACCAAAATACCAACATTAACCAACGTCCATTAGTGCAAGTGGGTGATAAATTGGCGCGCGGCGATGTGATAGCCGACGGTGCTTCTACCGACATGGGTGAATTGGCTTTAGGCCAAAACATGTTGGTAGGTTTTATGCCATGGAATGGTTACAACTATGAGGATTCCATCTTAATTTCAGAGCGCGTGGTAGCGGACGATCGCTATACATCCATCCACATTGAAGAGTTAACTGTGGTGGCACGTGACACAAAATTAGGACCTGAGGAAATCACTCAAGATATCTCTAATCTAAGCGAGCGCATGCTTAGCCGCTTGGATGAGATCGGTATTATTTATATCGGTGCAGACGTTGAAGCAGGCGATGTATTGGTCGGTAAAGTGACCCCTAAAGGTGAAACGCAATTGACACCAGAAGAGAAATTGCTGCGTGCAATCTTCGGTGAAAAAGCGTCGGACGTAAAAGACACGTCATTACGCGTACCATCAGGCATGAGCGGCACCGTTATTGATGTGCAAGTGTTTACTCGTGAAGGATTAGAGCGTGATTCACGTGCCCAGCAAATTATCGACGATCAATTGGCGCACTATAAAACTGATCTGGCTGACCAAATGCGTATTGTTGAAGACGACGCCTTTGGCCGTATTCGCCGTTTGATTGAAGGTAAAGTGGCCACTGGTGGTCCAAACAAATTGAAAAAAGGCGAAACACTGACGGCTGAATACTTGGCTGCAGTAGGCCGTTACGATTGGTTTGATATTCGCTTAAGTGATGAAGAAACCGCTAGACAAATGGAACAATTGAAAGACAGCTTGGCGCAAGCCCGTGTTGCTTTCGATAGTAAATTTGAAGAGAAAAAACGTAAATTGACCCAAGGCGATGAATTGCCAGCTGGCGTTCAAAAAATGGTTAAGGTTTATCTAGCCGTTAAACGTCGTATACAGCCAGGCGATAAAATGGCCGGTCGTCACGGTAACAAAGGTGTGATTTCAAAAATTTGCCCAGTGGAAGACATGCCGCACATGGCCGACGGTACCCCTATGGATATTGTGTTGAATCCGTTGGGCGTGCCGTCACGTATGAACATCGGTCAGATCCTAGAAACCCACTTGGGTTGGGCTGCTAAAGGCCTGGGTCATCGCATAGATGAAATGTTGCAAGCCGAAGTTAAAGTGGCCGAAATCCGTAAGTTCTTAGAACAAATATACAACGGCAGCACAGGCAAAAAAGAAGACATAAAATCCTTTACCGATGCAGAAGTATTGGAATTGGCGAGAAACCTTAAAAATGGCGTGCCGTTTGCAACGCCAGTATTCGATGGTGCAGCCGAGTCCGATATTAAAGCCATGTTGGATCTTGCTTTCCCTGATGACGATGCACGCACCAAACAATTGCAGTTCTCTGCGGGTAAAACGCAGGTGAAATTGTTTGATGGTCGTACCGGTGATGCGTTTGAGCGTCCAGTGACGGTCGGTTACATGCACGTGTTGAAATTGCATCACTTGGTGGATGACAAAATGCACGCGCGTTCAACTGGTCCATACTCATTGGTGACACAGCAGCCATTAGGCGGTAAAGCGCAATTTGGTGGACAGCGTTTTGGTGAGATGGAGGTCTGGGCATTAGAGGCATACGGTGCGTCATATACCTTGCAAGAAATGCTGACAGTGAAATCGGATGACGTCACTGGCCGTACCAAAGTATATGAAAACATCGTCAAAGGCGAACACAAAATTGATGCCGGCATGCCGGAATCATTCAACGTGTTAGTGAAAGAAATTCGTTCACTCGCTATCGACATTGACCTAGATCGCAATTAAGGAGAATTCACATGAAAGCTCTATTAGACTTATTCAAACAGGTAACGCAAGAAGAAGAATTTGATGCAATTAAGATTGCACTGGCTTCACCTGAAAAAATCCGTTCATGGTCATATGGCGAAGTTAAAAAGCCAGAAACGATCAACTACCGCACCTTCAAACCGGAGCGCGATGGTCTATTTTGTGCCAAAATTTTTGGCCCAATAAAAGACTACGAATGCTTATGCGGTAAATACAAACGCTTAAAACACCGCGGTGTCATTTGTGAAAAATGCGGCGTAGAAGTGACTTTATCTAAAGTGCGTCGTGAGCGTATGGGTCACATAGACCTAGCGTCACCGGTTGCGCATATTTGGTTCTTGAAAAGCTTACCAAGCCGTTTAGGCATGGTGCTGGACATTGCCTTGCGCGACATTGAGCGCGTGCTGTATTTTGAAGCATTCATCGTGGTTGACCCAGGCATGACGCCGTTAACACGCGGTCAGCTATTGACTGAAGACGACTACTTGGCAAAAGTAGAAGAGTACGGTGATGAATTTAATGCGGTGATGGGTGCTGAAGCGGTACGTGAATTATTGCGCACGATGGACATTGAGCGTGAAGTGGTGCAGTTGCGTCAAGATTTAAGCGCGACTGGCTCTGAAGCGAAAATCAAGAAAATCGCTAAACGTCTAAAAGTATTGGAAGCATTCCAAAAATCCGGCATCAAACCTGAGTGGATGATATTGGAAATATTGCCGGTATTGCCACCAGAGCTACGTCCATTGGTGCCATTGGATGGCGGTCGCTTTGCTACATCCGATTTAAACGATTTATACCGTCGCGTGATTAACCGTAATAACCGTCTAAAACGTTTGTTAGAGTTGAAGGCACCGGAAATCATTGTGCGCAATGAAAAACGCATGTTGCAAGAAGCAGTGGACTCCTTATTGGATAACGGTCGTCGCGGTAAAGTGATGACGGGTGCCAATAAACGTCCATTGAAATCATTGGCAGACATGATCAAAGGTAAGGGCGGCCGTTTCCGTCAAAACTTACTGGGTAAACGCGTGGATTACTCCGGTCGTTCCGTGATCGTGGTTGGCCCGCAACTCAAATTGCATCAATGTGGTTTACCGAAAAAAATGGCATTGGAATTATTCAAACCGTTTATTTTCCATAAACTTGAAGTATTGGGCATTGCTACCACCATTAAAGCGGCTAAAAAGAAAGTAGAAGAAGAAGGACCAGAAGTTTGGGATATCTTGGAAGACGTGATTCGCGAGCATCCGGTACTATTGAACCGTGCGCCTACGCTGCACCGTCTTGGTATCCAAGCCTTTGAGCCTATCTTAATTGAAGGTAAAGCCATTCAATTGCACCCATTGGTTTGTGCGGCATTCAACGCCGACTTCGATGGTGACCAAATGGCGGTTCACGTGCCACTATCATTAGAAGCGCAAATGGAAGCGCGCACCTTAATGCTGGCTTCCAATAACGTTCTTTCACCTGCTAACGGCGAACCTATCATTGTGCCATCGCAGGATATCGTGTTGGGTTTGTACTACATGACGCGTGATCGTATGGCGGCACGTGGTGAAGGCATGCGTTTTGCGGATGTGAAAGAAGTGCAGCGTGTATTCGACCAAGGTTTGGTGGACATCCATGCAAAAATTACCGTGCGTATTAAAGAATACGATGTGGATTTAGACGGCGTTAAAACCGAAAAAACCACACGCTATGACACCACGGTCGGTCGTGCATTGTTGTCAGCTATTCTGCCAGCAGGCCTTGCCTACAGCAATATTGATAAAGCCTTGAAAAAGAAAGAAATTTCTAAATTAATCAATGCTTCATTCCGCAAAGTGGGCATACGTGAAACCGTAATATTCGCCGACAGATTAAAAGACATGGGTTATTCCTATGCGACTAAAGCCGGTATTTCTATCAGCATTAACGATATGTTGGTGCCTAAGGAAAAAGAATCCTTAATCACCGCAGCCGAAACCGAAGTGAAAGAAATTGAAGACCAATACGTTTCTGGTTTGGTAACACAAGGCGAGCGTTACAACAAAGTGGTGGATATCTGGGGTCGTGCTAGTGATAAGGTAGCGGACGCCATGATGAAGCAACTTAAGGAAGAAGACGTCCTAGACGCTGACGGCAAACAAGTTAAAGATAAAGCCGGTAAAGCGCTACGCCAAGAATCGTTTAATGCGATTTACATGATGGCCGACTCGGGCGCGCGTGGTTCTGCTGCGCAGATTCGTCAATTGGCTGGTATGCGCGGCTTGATGGCTAAACCAGACGGTTCAATTATTGAAACGCCTATTAAAGCTAACTTCCGCGATGGCTTAAACGTATTGCAATACTTTATTTCTACCCACGGCGCACGTAAAGGCTTGGCCGATACGGCATTAAAAACAGCGAACTCCGGTTACTTGACTCGCCGTTTGGTGGACGTAACGCAAGACTTGGTGGTAACTGAAAACGATTGCGGTACCAGTGACGGTTTGGTCACCAAAGCCTTAGTAAAAGGCGGTGAGGTGATAGAGCCCTTGCACGATCGTATCTTGGGTCGTACTGCGGCCCTAGACGTGATTGATCCGGAAACACAAGCGGTGATTTACCCAGCCGGTACCTTGCTAACGGAAGACGAAGTTGAGCACATTGATGCCTTGGGTATCGATGAAGTTAAAGTACGTACTGCCTTAACCTGTGACACCCGTTATGGCATCTGTGCTAAATGTTATGGCCGTGACTTAGGTCGCGGTAAGTTAATTAGCATGGGTGAAGCCGTGGGTGTGATTGCGGCGCAATCCATTGGTGAGCCTGGTACACAGTTGACCATGCGTACCTTCCACATTGGTGGTGCAGCATCGCGTGCGGCTTCAGTTTCACAAGTGGAAGCTAAATCAAATGGCGTGTTGAATTTCACCTCGACCATGCGTTATGTAACCAATGCACGTAAAGAGCAAGTGGTGATTTCACGTAACGGTGAAGTGATCGTGGTGGATGAAAATGGCCGCGAGCGTGAGCGTCATAAAGTGCCTTACGGTGCAACCTTGCAAATTACCGATGCTAAACCGGTTAAAGCCGGTCAAGCGATTGCCACATGGGATCCGCACACACGTCCTATTATTACTGAGTACGCGGGTCAAATTAAATTTGAAAACGTGGAAGAGGGCATCACCGTTGCTAAACAGATAGACGATGTAACCGGCTTGTCATCACTAGTGGTGATTGATCCTAAACAACGTGCTGGTCAAAGCAAAGGCTTACGCCCACAAGTTAAATTGATGGATGCTAACGGCGCCGAAGTGAAAATCGCCGGCAGCGAACAATCGGTTAACACGACATTCCAATTAGGCTGCATCATTACCGTTAAAGACGGTCAAGATGTTGGTGTGGGTGAAGTGATTGCGCGTATTCCACAAGAGTCTTCTAAAACTCGTGACATTACCGGTGGTCTGCCGCGTGTGGCTGAATTGTTTGAAGCGCGTTCACCAAAAGATGCCGGCATGTTGGCAGAAGTGACCGGTACCGTTTCATTCGGTAAAGACACCAAAGGCAAACAACGTCTTGTTATTACTGATTTAGACGGCGTAAGCAACGAGTTCTTGATTCCTAAAGATAAGCACGTAACGGCACACGATGGCCAGGTGGTGACTAAAGGTGAAACAATTGTGGACGGCCCAGCTGAGCCACAAGATATTTTACGCTTACAAGGTCGTGAAGCCTTAGCCAGATACATCATTGATGAAGTGCAAGACGTGTATCGCTTACAAGGCGTGAAAATTAACGACAAGCACATTGAAGTGATCGTGCGTCAAATGCTACGTCGCGTTCGCGTGACCGATGCAGGCGACACCAACTTCATCATGGGTGAGCAGGTTGAACGTGCTGATTTATTAGCCAGAAACGAAGAAGTGATTGCGCTGAATCAACGCCCAGCTGAGTTTGAATACGTGTTGCTTGGTATTACAAAAGCCTCCTTATCAACGGATTCATTCATCTCGGCCGCTTCATTCCAAGAAACAACGCGTGTGTTAACCGAAGCTGCAATATTAGGTAAACGCGATGACCTTCGTGGTTTGAAAGAAAACGTTATTGTGGGTCGTTTAATCCCAGCCGGTACCGGCTTGGCTTATCACGATGCACGTAAATTGGCGGCCATTGCTGGCGGCGTTCCGGCTAAAGAAATTCCAGCAGAGGCTTTATTCGCCGACGCTGAAATGCCTTTAGAAGAAGGTTTGGTTGAAGCTGCCGGTGAAGTGACTAGCGGTGAAGTGACCGGCGAGATCGCAGCAGAGTAAGCAAACTATTTATGCCTTGACAAGGGTTACAAGGCTAAATAGAATGTTGGGTTTTTCAGGATGGCCTTATTGTCATAACAGACGAGGTCGTCCTGGCTTAACTTGCAAAGCTTGATTTTTAGGCCTGTTGGTTAATTAAAGACATATTTAAAAGAACATCATTAGAGGTTATAGGCAATGCCAACCATCAATCAGTTAATACGTAAGCCACGCGCTAAAGTGGTCACAAAAAGTAAAGTGCCTGCACTTGAATCCTGCCCACAAAAACGTGGCGTATGCACACGTGTTTATACAACGACACCGAAAAAGCCTAACTCGGCTTTGCGTAAAGTGGCAAAAGTGCGCCTGACCAATGGCTATGAAGTGATTAGCTATATTGGTGGTGAAGGCCATAACCTACAAGAGCATAGCGTGGTTCTACTACGTGGTGGTCGTGTAAAAGACTTACCGGGTGTGCGTTACCATATGGTGCGTGGTAGCTTGGATACGGCTGGTGTTAAAGACCGTAAACAATCACGTTCTAAATACGGTGCTAAGCGTCCTAAAGAAGCAAAAGCCAAATAATAGGCTGACGGATTTAAATTTTATTAATAGCGGCTAACCAATAGCCTTGCTCGAGCAGTTGCTAGCAAAACATAAGTAGAATAGAGAAAATTATGCCAAGACGTAGAGAAGTCCCCAAACGCAATATTCTGCCGGATCCAAAATTCGGTAGCCAAGAAGTATCCAAATTCGTAAACGTATTAATGACGGGTGGTAAAAAATCCGTTGCTGAGCGTATTTTGTACGGTGCATTTGACCAAATCGCCGTTAAAACTGGCAAGGATGCCCTAGAGGTGTTTACCTTGGCTTTAACTAACTTGCGTCCATTGGTTGAAGTTAAAAGCCGCCGTGTTGGCGGTGCAAACTACCAAGTGCCAGTTGAAGTGCGTCCTAACCGTCGCAGTGCCTTGGCTATGCGTTGGATGCGTGATGCAGCCCGTAAGCGTGGTGAGAAATCCATGGGCTTGCGTTTAGCGGCCGAATTGGTTGAAGCTTCTGAAGGCCGTGGTTCAGCCATGAAAAAACGTGAAGAAGTTCACCGTATGGCAGAAGCGAATAAAGCATTTTCACATTTCAGGTTCTAATATTGTTAGCATCTGTAATTTGATTGATCGTTTGTTTAATTGGCCTAATCTTACAGTTAGGCCAATTGCTCTTTAAGAATTTAAGCAATAATATTAAGTAAAGGTAATGGCCGTGGCTCGTATAACCCCTATTGAACGCTACCGTAATATCGGTATTTCTGCGCACATTGACGCAGGTAAAACCACCACTACAGAACGTATTTTGTTTTATACCGGTGTTAACCATAAGATTGGTGAAGTGCATAATGGCGCTGCCACGATGGACTGGATGGAGCAAGAGCAAGAGCGTGGTATTACCATTACTTCAGCTGCAACCACTTGCTTCTGGAAAGGCATGGCTGGTCAATTCGATCAACATCGCATTAATATTATTGATACCCCAGGTCACGTTGACTTCACCATTGAAGTTGAGCGTTCTATGCGTGTGCTAGATGGCGCGTGCATGGTTTACTGTGCTGTGGGTGGTGTACAACCTCAATCTGAAACTGTTTGGCGTCAAGCCAATAAATACAAAGTGCCACGTATTGCGTTCGTTAATAAAATGGACCGTGCCGGCGCTAACTTCTTCAAAGTGTACGATCAAATGCGTGCACGTCTAAAAGCCAACCCTATTCCTTTGCAAGTGCCTATCGGTGCTGAAGAGAAATTCGAAGGTGTAATCGATCTAATCAAAATGAAGGCCATCTATTGGGATGAGGCTTCACAAGGCATGAAATTTGACTACCGCGATATCCCAGCCGAATTAAAAGCGGAATGCGATAAATGGCGTGAAAACATGGTTGAAGCCGCGGCTGAAGCCAGTGAAGAGTTGATGAATAAATACCTTGAAGAAGGCGATTTATCTGAAGCTGACATATTGGTTGGTTTGCGTATTCGTACCATTGCCTTTGAAATTGTGCCTATGGTTTGCGGCTCAGCATTTAAAAACAAAGGCGTGCAAGCCATGTTGGATAAAGTGATTGAGTTGATGCCAGCGCCAACTGACATTCCTCCAACTAAAGCAGAAGACGGCGACGGTAATGAAATCCGTCTTAAAGCCTCAGACGAGGAGAAATTCTCTGCCTTAGCATTTAAGATCATGACCGATCCATTCGTGGGTCAGTTAATCTTCTTCCGCGTCTATTCTGGTGTTATCAATGCTGGTGACACCGTTTATAACCCAATCAAAGGTAAGAAAGAGCGTATCGGTCGTATTGTGCAAATGCACGCCAATACCCGTGAGCCATTAACCGAAGTGCGTGCCGGTGACATTGCTGCCGCCATTGGTCTAAAAGAAGCCACCACTGGTGATACTTTATGTAGCGTCAACGATGAAATCATTCTTGAGCGCATGGTGTTCCCTGAGCCGGTTATTCACGTGGCCGTTGAGCCTAAAACTAAAGCCGACCAAGAGAAAATGGGTGTGGCCTTAAATCGTTTAGCTCAAGAAGACCCATCGTTCCGTGTTAAAACCGATGAAGAAACTAACCAAACCATTATTTCTGGTATGGGTGAGCTGCACTTGGAAATTCTAGTGGATCGCATGCGCCGCGAATTTAACGTTGAAGCAAACGTTGGTGCGCCGCAAGTGGCCTACCGTGAAGCGATCAAGAAGAAAGTTGAAGTGGAAGGTAAGTTCGTTAAACAGTCTGGCGGTAAAGGTCAGTACGGTCACGTTTGGTTAATCATGGAGCCAAATGAGGCCGGTAAAGGCTTTGAATTCATTGACGCGATTAAGGGCGGTACCGTTCCTCGTGAATTCATTCCTGCTGTTGAAAAAGGCTTACGTGAAACCATCCCTTCAGGCGTGCTAGCTGGCTTCCCAGTTGTAGACGTTAAAGTAACCTTGTTTGATGGTTCATACCATGACGTTGACTCGAATGAAAATGCCTTTAAAATGGCCGCTTCTATCGGTTTCAAAGACGGTATGCGTAAAGCGGATCCTATCTTGCTTGAGCCTATGATGGCTGTTGAGGTTGAGACGCCGGAAGATTACATGGGCGATATCATGGGTGACTTGTCATCCCGTCGTGGCATCATCCAAGGTATGGAAGACAACGCAACAGGTAAAGTGGTGCGCGCTGAAGTGCCGTTGGCAGAAATGTTCGGCTATTCAACAACAGTGCGTTCGCTTTCACAAGGTCGCGCAAGCTACAGCATGGAATTTAAGCACTACACAGAAGCACCTAGAAACGTGGCTGAAGCCATCATGAATAAGAAGTAATAGTAACTATTCTTACAATATTGAATTTAAAGGAAAATTAAATGGCAAAAGGTAAATTTGAGCGGACCAAGCCGCACGTTAACGTAGGTACGATTGGCCACGTTGACCATGGTAAGACAACATTAACGGCAGCGATCACAACGATCTTGTCTAAGAAATTTGGTGGTGAAGCGAAGGCTTACGATCAAATTGACGCGGCACCGGAAGAGAAAGCACGTGGTATTACGATTAATACTGCGCACGTTGAGTACGAGACAGCTAGCCGTCACTACGCCCACGTTGATTGCCCAGGCCATGCTGACTACGTTAAAAACATGATTACTGGTGCTGCCCAAATGGACGGCGCTATTTTAGTGTGTTCAGCTGCTGACGGTCCTATGCCACAAACCCGTGAGCACATCTTGTTAGCCCGTCAAGTTGGCGTGCCATACATCGTTGTGTTCATGAACAAAGCCGACATGGTTGACGATAAAGAATTGCTAGAATTGGTTGAAATGGAAATCCGTGAATTGCTAAGCAAATACGATTTCCCAGGCGACGACACACCGGTGATCGTTGGTTCAGCTAAATTGGCCCTAGAAGGCGACCAGTCAGAATACGGCGAGCCAGCCATATTCAAATTAGCCGATGCATTAGACAGCTACATTCCAATGCCAGAGCGTGCCATTGACGGTACATTCTTGATGCCAGTGGAAGACGTATTCTCAATTTCAGGTCGTGGTACGGTGGTAACAGGCCGTATTGAGCGCGGTATTGTTAAAGTCGGTGACGAGATTGAAATTGTTGGTATCAAACCAACCGTAAAAACAACCTGTACTGGTGTGGAGATGTTCCGTAAATTGCTAGACCAAGGTATGGCTGGTGATAACGTGGGCGTATTGCTACGTGGTACAAAACGTGAAGAGATCGAACGCGGTCAAGTGTTATCTAAATCCGGTTCTATCAAGCCACACACAAAATTCACGGCAGAGATCTACGTATTGGGTAAAGATGAAGGCGGTCGTCACACACCATTCTTCAACGGCTACCGTCCACAGTTTTACTTCCGTACAACGGACGTAACGGGTGCGGTTGAGTTACCAGCGGGTACAGAGATGGTGATGCCAGGTGATAACGTGTCTATCACGGTTACATTGATTGCACCGATTGCGATGGAAGACGGTTTACGTTTTGCTATTCGTGAAGGTGGCCGTACAGTTGGTGCGGGTGTGGTAGCTAAGATTATTGAATAGTAGTTTGTAGTCCCCTTAAACGGCAGGGTGAACCCTGCCGTTTCGCTCTTTTAAGCAGTAAATATGAAAGGCAGTAAAAAATGTCAACACAAAAAATTCGCATTCGTCTTAAAGCATTTGATTACCGTTTAATCGATCAGTCTGCTCAGGAAATCGTAGAAACTGCCAAACGTACTGGCGCTGTGGTAAAAGGCCCTGTGCCATTACCAACCCGCATTGAACGTTTCGATATTTTACGTTCACCTCACGTCAATAAAACTTCACGTGATCAATTTGAGATTCGTACACACCAACGTTTGATGGACATTGTTGATCCGACAGACAAAACTGTGGATGCATTGATGAAGCTTGATTTACCTGCAGGCGTAGACGTAGAAATTAAGTTGTAGTTTTTGTTTGAGTAAGAAGGCAAGCTTGGGCTTGTAATGCAATCTGGAGTTCGGTATAATCCGCGCTCTTTCACAGAAGTCGGTCAATTGTAATCGGCTTTTTAACTAAATAATAAGGATACGATCATGAGCTTAGGGCTTATTGGTCGCAAAGTGGGCATGACCCGCGTGTTTACTGAGGATGGCGCAAGCGTCCCAGTAACCGTGTTGGAAGTCGTTCCTAACCGCGTGACACAGATCAAGACAGTCGCAAGCGATGGCTACACTGGCCTTCAAGTTGCTTACGGCACACGTCGTGCTAGCCGCATTAACAGCGCATTGACTGGGCATTATGCCAAGTCAGGTTCAGCTGCTGGTGCTGGTATACATGAATTCCCAGTTACTAACGATGTTTTGGCTAACTACACGCCAGGTGCAAATATCACGGTTGATATTTTCCAGGCTGGTCAAATCGTTGACGTAACAGGCATCTCATTGGGTAAAGGCTTTTCTGGTGCGATTAAACGCCACCATTTCAGTTCTAACCGTGCATCTCACGGTAACTCTAAATCTCATAACGTACCCGGTTCTATCGGTATGGCGCAAGATCCTGGTCGAGTATTCCCAGGTAAGCGCATGCCAGGTCACTTGGGCGCTATTAAAGTCACCACGCAAAATCTAGAGATCGTGCGTGTGGACGTTGAGCGCAACCTATTGTTGATCAAAGGTGCAATCCCTGGCTCTAAAGGCGGAGACGTAGTTGTGCGTCCAGCTATTAAAGCCAAGCTTCAGAAGGGGATGAAATAATGGAACTAAAATTACAAGACAAGAATGGTAAAGCAGTTAAAAACGGCGTGACTGTATCTGATGATACATTTGGTCGTGAGTTTAACGAAGCGCTAGTCCATCAAGTAGTTGTTGCTTACATGGCCAATGCCCGTACGGCAACGCGTGCACAAAAAGGCCGTGGCAACGTGGCGCATACAACGCATAAACCTTATGCGCAAAAAGGTACGGGTAATGCTCGTGCTGGTATGACGTCTAGCCCGATCTGGCGTGGAGGCGGTCGCGCTTTCCCAAGCTCACCATTTGAAAATTTCAGCCATAAAATTAACCGTAAAGCCTACCGTGCTGGTATGCAAACAATTTTATCTGAGTTAGTGCGTCAAGAGCGTTTGAATGTGGTTGAAGAGTTTGTTGTGGCCACACCAAAAACAAAAGCATTCGCAGAAAAAATTAAAAATCTTGGTTACGAAGGCGGCGTATTAGTGCTGACTGATGGCTTTGATGAAAACTTATATTTATCTTCACGCAACCTCATTAACGTGATGGTGGTTGAAGCGCAATTTGCTGATCCTGTCAGCTTAGTGCGTTTCCCTAATGTAGTGGCTACAGTTGCTGCCGTGAAAAAACTTGAGGAGCTGCTAGCATGATGACCGCTATTACTAAAACTCAAGATCGTTTATTGCAAGTTATTTTGGCTCCTCAAATTACTGAGAAAGCCACTTACATTGCAGACAAACATCAACAAATCGCATTCAGAGTTCGTACTGATGCAACTAAACTAGAAATCAAGGCTGCCGTTGAACTTGTTTTCAAAGTTGAAGTTGAAAAAGTTGCTACGATTAATGTTGAAGGCAAAACAAAGCGCGCTGGCAAGGGTATGGGCAAGCGTAAAGACTGGAAAAAAGCGTACGTAAGCTTGAAGCCAGGTCAAGAAATTAACTTCGCAGCGGCCGAATAAGGAGAGATGAAATGGCATTAGTTAAAGTCAAGCCAACGTCCCCGGGTCGTCGTGGTGTAGTTAAGGTGGTAACACCTGACCTTTACAAAGGTAAACCACACGCACCGCTGTTGGAAAGTCAAAGTAAACATGCTGGCCGTAATAATAATGGTCACATTACAACCCGTCACCAAGGTGGTGGTCATAAACAGCATTACCGTTTAATCGACTTCCGTCGCAATAAAGAAGGCATCCCAGCGAAAGTGGAGCATATCGAATATGACCCAAATCGCACTGCACACATCGCATTGCTATGTTATGCAGACGGTGAGCGTCGCTACATTATTGCACCTCGTGGCGTAACAGCTGGTATGCAATTAATCAGTGGTTCTGAAGCGCCTATTAAAGTAGGTAACGCGATGCCACTACGTAATATCCCAGTGGGTAGTACCATCCATTGTATCGAGTTGCAACCTGGTAAAGGTGCGCAGATTGCTCGTTCAGCTGGTACCTCCGTTCAGTTGCTAGCCCGTGAAGGTGCTTATGCTCAATTGCGTTTACGTTCAGGTGAAGTTCGCCGCGTGCACGTGGATTGCATGGCAACGCTAGGTGAAGTCGGCAATGAAGAGCATTCACTACGTTCAATTGGTAAAGCCGGTGCAATGCGCTGGCGTGGTGTACGCCCAACCGTTCGCGGTGTGGTGATGAACCCGGTTGATCACCCGCACGGTGGTGGTGAAGGTAAAACAGCTGCCGGTATGAACCCAGTTAGCCCATGGGGTGTAAAAACTAAAGGTTATCGTACTCGCAGTAGCAAACGTACAGATAACATGCGTATTAGTCGTCGTCCGAGAGGCGTAAGGTAATCATATGGCACGTTCACTTAAAAAAGGTCCATTTATTGATGGTCATTTGGCTAAAAAAGTAGAAGTTGCATCTGCAACGCGCGATCGTAAACCAATCAAAACTTGGTCACGTCGCTCTACAATTTTCCCAGATTTTATTGGTCTTACTATTGCAATTCATAATGGTAAGCAACACATTCCAGTGTTGATTTCTGAAAACATGGTAGGTCACAAGCTCGGTGAGTTTGCGTTAACACGCACATTCAAAGGTCATGCAGCCGACAAAAAAGCTAAGAAATAGGAGCTGATGATGCAAGTATCTGCAATATTAAAAGGTGTTCATCTCTCTCCGCAAAAAGCTAGATTGGTGGCAGACCTTGTTCGTGGCAAGAAAGTGGATCACGCCCTTAACATCTTAAACTTCACGCCTAAAAAAGGTGCTGAGGTAATTAAGAAGGTGGTTGAGTCTGCTATCGCTAATGCCGAACACAACAATGGCGCTGATATTGACGAGTTGAAGGTGACTTCAATCTATGTTGATAAAGGCATTGTGCTTAAACGTATCCGTCCACGCGCAAAAGGTCGTGCTGGTCGTATCACTAAACCAACCTGTCACATTCATGTGACAGTCGGTAACTAAGGGATAATCATGGGTCAGAAAATTCATCCAATTGGTTTCCGTCTGAGTGTCCAAAAAAATTGGTCCTCACGTTGGTATGCCAATAGCAAAAACTTCCCGGCTATGTTGCAAGGCGACATTAAGGTTCGTGAGTTTCTAAATAAAAAATTAGCCAGTGCAGCGGTAAGCCGTATTTTGATTGAGCGTCCTGCGAAGAACGCTAAGATCACTATCTACAGTGCTCGTCCTGGTGTAGTAATCGGTAAAAAAGGCGAAGACATTGAGTCATTGCGCGCTTCTCTACAAGGTTTAATGGGCGTGCCTGTTCACCTTAATATTGAAGAAGTTCGTAAGCCTGAAGTGGATGCAACATTGATTGCACAATCGATTGCGCAACAACTTGAAAAACGTGTGATGTTCCGTCGTGCCATGAAGCGTGCTATGCAAAATGCAATGCGCCTTGGTGCACAAGGTATCAAAATCATGAGTTCAGGTCGTTTGAACGGTATCGAAATCGCGCGTACTGAATGGTACCGTGAAGGTCGTGTGCCATTACACACATTACGTGCAGACATTGATTACGGTGTTGCTGAGGCTTCAACCACCTACGGTATTATCGGCATCAAAGTTTGGGTATTTAAAGGTGAAATATTCGCGGGTAATACCCCGACACCAATTGGTGCGACAACCGCGCCAGTTGCTGAGCCAGAGAAAAAAGTAAGAAAGCCGAGGGCTAAAGATGCTACAACCGTCTAGACAAAAATACCGCAAGATGCAAAAAGGCCGCAACAAGGGCATTGCAACTACGGGCAATAAAGTAAGTTTTGGTGATTTTGGTTTAAAAGCCATAGGTCGCGGTCGTTTAACGGCACGTCAAATTGAAGCGGCTCGCCGCGTGATGACGCGTCATATTAAACGTGGCGGTCGCGTATGGATTCGTATATTCCCAGATCAACCAATTTCTAAAAAACCAGCTGAAGTACGTATGGGTAACGGTAAAGGCAGCACCGAGTTTTACGTTGCGCAAATTCAGCCTGGTAAAATGTTATATGAAATGGACGGCGTAAGTGAAGAGCTTGCGCGTGAAGCGTTCCGTTTGGCAGCGGCTAAGTTGCCAATCGAAACAACCTTCATGACACGTCAGTTGGGGAGCTAGGAATGAAAGCAACCGATTTAAGAGCAAAAAGCGTTGATGAGCTAAATGCAGAGTTGATTGAATTGCGCCGTGCGCAATTTTCTCTACGCATGCAAGTAGCTACTCAACAGTTATCTAAAGTAGATCAGCTAAGTAAAGTACGCAAAGATGTTGCGCGTGTGAAGCTTGTGTTAGCTGAGAAAGCGAAACAGGCCTAATAATGACTGAAACTACAAAAGTAGTGCGTAGCCTTACTGGCCGCGTGACAAGCGATAAAATGGATAAAACGGTTACGGTTCTAGTTGAGCGTAAAGTGAAGCATCCTTTAATTGGTAAAGTTATTCGCCAATCTAAAAAGTTTCATGCACACGACGAAACAAACAGCTGTAAAGAAGGCGACATGGTAACCATTACCGAAAGCCGTCCTTTATCTAAGACAAAATCTTGGGTTGTTAAAACAGCCTAAGTCGGCTTTGTTGCGCAATTCTTAGGAATAAGAATTGCGTAACATGGTTTGGCAAGTTATAATGTTTGGCTATTTTGGTGGGCGACTCAAGGCTATGCTTAGGCAAAGCTAACAGTCAAAAGCTCTCACCCCAATACTGACCGGGTCTATCGGCCGTGTTAATTGTGAAATTTATTTCATGGTTAAAAATGGCTGGTGTTGGTTTTAACGGATTAAGTTGGAGTTTATCTCATGATTCAAATGCAATCTCGGCTTGAAGTTGCCGACAACACTGGTGCGCGCTCCGTGCAATGCATCAAAGTGTTAGGTGGTTCTAAGCGTCGTTACGCCGGTATAGGCGACATCATCAAGGTCAGCATTAAAGATGCTGCGCCACGTGGTCGCGTCAAAAAAGGCGAAGTATACAGTGCAGTGGTTGTTCGTACTGCTAAGGGTGTTCGTCGTCCAGACGGCTCATTAGTTAAGTTCGATGGCAATGCTGCCGTTCTGTTAAATAATAAACTTGAACCGATTGGCACCCGCATATTTGGGCCAGTGACACGTGAATTGCGTACTGAAAAATTCATGAAAATCGTTTCATTAGCACCAGAAGTGTTGTAGGAGCTCACATGAACAAAATTCGCAAGGGTGATTTAGTCATCCTAACTACCGGTAAAGACAAAGGTAAGCAAGGTGCAGTGTTAAGCATCCTTGATTCTGGCCACGTTGTTGTAGAGGGTCTTAACCTAGTTAAGAAACATGCAAAAGCCAACCCGATGAAAGGTATTGCAGGCGGCATCATTGCTAAAGAAATGCCATTAGACATTTCAAATGTTGCTTTATTTAACAGCGCGACACAAAAAGGTGATCGCGTAGGCTTCAAAACATTGGATGACGGTCGCAAAATTCGCGTATTCAAATCCAATGGCGAAGCAGTGGACGCATAGGAATCATTATGGCGCGCTTAAAAGATTATTATAAAGACTCAGTGGTGAAAGCCATGACTGAGCAATTCGGTTACACATCCGTAATGCAAGTGCCACGTATCGCTAAAATCACTCTGAATATGGGTGTAGGCGAAGCAGTTGCAGACAAAAAAGTGATGGAACATGCGGTTGGCGACATGGAAAAAATTGCCGGTCAAAAAGCCATTGTTACTAAAGCTAAGAAATCCGTTGCGGCATTTAAAATCCGTGATGATTATCCGGTAGGTTGCAAAGTAACGTTACGCCGTGAGCGTATGTACGAATTCTTGGATCGTTTGGTTACTGTAGCCATTCCACGTATTCGTGACTTCCGCGGTATCTCAGCGAAATCTTTTGATGGCCGTGGTAACTACAACATGGGCGTTAAAGAGCAAATCATTTTCCCTGAAATTGAATACGATAAAATCGATGCAATTCGCGGAATGAATATCACAATTACAACTACTGCGAAAACGGATGAAGAAGCAAAAGCTTTGCTTGCTGCGTTTAGTTTTCCTTTCAGAGGTTAAGTCATGGCTAAAACCTGTATGACAGAACGCGAAATCAAACGTCGCGCAACTGTAAGTAAATTTGCTGTAAAACGTGCTGCTTTAGAAGCGGCAATGAACGATGTTACTGCTACGGCTGAAAGCCGTTTCGAGGCGCGCATGAAGTTTCAAGCGTTGCCACGTAATGCTAGCCCAGTGCGTCTTCGTAATCGTTGTGCATTAACTGGTCGCCCACGTGGTGTGTTTAGTAAATTCGGTATTGGGCGTAGTAAATTGCGCGATTTGATGATGAGTGGCCAAGTGCCAGGCGTCACCAAAGCCAGCTGGTAATAGGGGTATATAACTATGAGTATGAGTGATCCAATTGCCGACATGTTGACCCGCATTCGTAATGCGCAAATGGTCAATAAAGCGGTTGTTACTATGCCATCTTCTAATGTTAAGACTGCTATTGCTAGCGTTCTTAAAGAAGAAGGCTACGTAGAAGATTTTGCAGTGCAAACTGAAGGTAGCAAAGCTACTTTAACCATTAGCTTGAAATACTATGCTGGCCGCCCTGTTATTGAGCGTATACAGCGTGTAAGCAAGCCAGGTTTGCGCGTTTACAAAGGATCTCAAGAGATTCCTAAAGTAATGAATGGCCTTGGTGTGACGATTATGTCTACATCTAAGGGTGTAATGACAGATCGTAAAGCCCAAGCTGCCGGTATCGGTGGTGAAGTGCTTTGCGTAGTGGCTTAAGGAGAAGCAAATGTCACGTGTTGCTAAAAATCCAGTAGCTATTCCAGAAAAAGTTGAAGTGGTACTGAGTGCTACATCAATCGCCGTTAGCGGCCCATTAGGCAAACTATCTCATCCATTAACGGATGCCGTAGTGTTAAAACGCGAAGGCGAAACCATTACATTTGAAGCGACGAGCGATGCCCGTCACTCACGTGCAATGTCAGGCACATTGCGCGCCTTGGTAGCCAATATGGTCCATGGCGTATCTCAAGGCTTTACCCGTAAATTAACCTTAGTCGGCGTTGGCTATAAAGCAGCGGCACAAGGCGCGGTATTAAACCTAGAGTTAGGTTATTCACATCCAATCAATCACAAAATGCCAGCAGGCGTAACTGTGACCACTGCTACACCAACAGAAATTTTGTTAACTGGTGTTGATAAGCAAGTGATTGGCCAGGTTGCTGCACAGATTCGTGCTTACCGTTCACCAGAGCCATATAAAGGCAAGGGTGTGCGTTATGCTGATGAAGTGGTTGCAATTAAAGAAACCAAAAAGAAATAAGGCTTAAAAAATGAACAACGTAAATAATCGCTTGCGTCGTGCACGTAAAACCCGTGCCAAAATTGCAGAGCTAAAAGTTACTCGTCTAAGTGTGCACCGTACTAACACGCACATCTACGCACAAATTATTGCTGAAACTGGCGATAAAGTAATTGTTAGTGCTTCAACAGTAGAAGCCGACGTTCGTAAAAACCTAAAAAATGGTGGCAACATTGAAGCTGCGGCTTTAATTGGTAAATTAATTGCACAAAAAGCTAAGAAAGCCGGTGTAACTACCGTGGCTTTTGATCGCTCAGGTTATAAATATCATGGTCGTATTAAAGCGTTGGCTGATGCCGCACGTGAAAACGGCTTGTCCTTCTAATTGGTCTGATTGCTTAAGAGGTTAATGATGGCGAGAGAAATGGAACAGCAACAGCAGCAGACTGATGGTTTGCGCGAAAAGATGATTGCAGTTAATCGTGTTAGTAAAACGGTTAAAGGTGGTCGTATTATGAGTTTTGCAGCTCTTACAGTAGTTGGCGACGGCGATGGTGCGGTTGGCATGGGTAAGGGTAAAGCACGTGAAGTACCAGTGGCTGTGCAAAAAGCAATGGACGAAGCGCGTCGCGGTATGTTGAAAATTAATTTAACAAACGGCACATTGCATCACGCTGTAACTGGCGTGCACGGTGCGGCAAAAGTGTTCATTCAACCTGCTTCTGAAGGTACTGGTATTATTGCTGGTGGCGCCATGCGCGCAATCTTTGAAGTGATGGGTGTGACTAACGTGGTTGCAAAATGCATTGGTTCAACCAATCCATACAACCTAGTTCGTGCAACATTGAATGGTTTGGAATCAATGAATACGCCAGCAGAGATCGCAGCCAAACGCGGTAAATCTGTTGAAGAAATTAGAGGCTAATCATGGCTAAAGACAAAAAAGAAGTGTCAACAATTAAAGTGACATTGGTTAAAAGTACCATTGGTCGTATTGAAGCGCACAAAGCTACTGTTAAGGGTTTAGGTTTACGCCGTATCCGTCACACAGTGGAAGTGCAAGATACACCAGCAATTCGCGGCATGATTAATGCTGTTAACTATCTGGTAAAGGTAGAAGGATAATGCAGTTAAATACAATTAAGCCTGCAGAAGGCGCTAAAAAAGAACGTCGCCGCGTAGGTCGTGGTATTGGTTCTGGTTTCGGTAAAACAGCGGGTCGTGGCCATAAAGGTCAAAAATCCCGTACCGGTGGCTTTCATAAAGTCGGTTTTGAAGGCGGTCAAATGCCTATTCAACGCCGTTTACCTAAACGTGGTTTTAAATCCATGACTAAGGCAAACACTGCGCACGTGCGTACCAGTGAATTGGCTTTAATTCCAAACGAAGTCATCGACTTGTTGGCATTAAAAGCAGCCAACATTGTTTCTGGTACCGTTAAAAACGCTAAGATTTTCTTGTCTGGTGACGTAACTGCTAAATACAACATCCAAGGTTTGTTGTTGACTAAAGGCGCTCGCGCTGCAGTTGAAGCGGCCGGCGGTAAAATTTTAGAAGCAGCATAAGAGACTATTTTGGCACAGGATGGATTACTAAAAACAGCATCAAAAATGGGCGAACTTAAAAGCCGCCTGTTTTTTGTGTTGGCTGCATTGGTGGTTTACCGCCTAGGTGCGCACATTCCAGTGCCGGGTATCGATCCAGATGTATTAGCAAAATTGTTTGAATCGCAAAGTGGCGGCATATTGGGCATGTTTAATATGTTCTCAGGTGGCGCTCTTTCAAGATTCACGGTGTTTGCTTTAGGTATCATGCCCTACATTTCTGCATCGATTATTATGCAGTTAATGGCAGCAGTATCGCCAAAATTAGAGCAGTTAAAAAAAGAAGGCGAAGCCGGCAGAAGGGCGATTACCAAATACACACGCTACGGCACGGTGGTTTTGGCGTCATTCCAAGCGCTGGGCATAGCCATTGCGCTTGAATCCCAACCAGGATTGGTATTGGATCCAGGCATGGCATTTAGATTGACCGCAATGATCACCTTGGTGAGTGGCACCATGTTCATTATGTGGTTGGGTGAGCAAATTACTGAACGTGGCATAGGCAATGGTATTTCTATCATTATTTTTGCAGGTATCGTAGCTGGCTTACCGCACGCATTGGGTACCACGGCAGAGATGGTCAATACCGGCGCGTTTAGTGTGCCATTGGCTTTCTTCTTGTTGGTAGCAACAGTATTAGTAACGGCGTTGGTGGTGTTTGTAGAGCGTGGGCAACGCAAAATTACCGTCAATTACGCTAAGCGCCAAGTAGGCAATAAAGTCTACGGTGGCCAAACAACGCATTTGCCTATGAAGCTAAACATGGCCGGTGTCATACCGCCGATTTTTGCTTCTAGCATAATTTTATTCCCAGCGACATTGGCTGGTTGGTTTGGTAGTAGAGAGAGCATGTATTGGCTAAAAGACGTGGCGGCTGCATTGTCACCGGGTCAACCAATATACATATTATTCTTCGCTACTGCGATTGTGTTTTTCTGCTTTTTTTATACAGCACTTCAGTTCAATCCTAAGGATACGGCTGATAACTTGAAAAAAAGCGGTGCATTTGTTCCTGGTATTCGTCCTGGTGAGCAAACAGCCAAATACATAGATCGTATTATGGGTCGTTTGACTTTAGTGGGTGCAGCATACATTACCTTGGTTTGTCTGCTTCCTGAGTTTTTGATTTTGAAATTTAATACACCGTTTTATTTTGGTGGTACATCGTTACTGATTATTGTGGTTGTAACGATGGATTTTATGACGCAAGTACAGTCGCATTTGATGTCAAATCAATATGAAGGCTTACTGAAAAAGGCTAACTTTAAAGGCAATGGGCAAACCCCAAGGTAGTTAAAGCAGCGATTTAAGAAACAGCAGTTTAAGAAGTAATGGAGTTATAAATGAGAGTTCGTGCATCAGTAAAAGCATTATGTCGTCATTGTAAAGTTGTGCGTCGTCGTGGCGTCGTTCGTATTATTTGTACGGATCCACGTCACAAGCAACGCCAAGGTTAATCGATCTCGATCGAACAACCAGATTAGAGGCAGTTTTCTCTAATTGAGATGGTCCCAGTAGTAGTGGTGATCAGAAGATAAGCTAATTGATAAAAATTGGTTTTGCTGTTAAAATCTCCGGCTTTTTAAAGCTGACGGATTTTTAGGTAAACCTAAATTTTGGAGTAGGTATGGCACGTATAGCAGGGGTAAACATCCCAAATAACAAGCACGCCGAGATTGCATTAACTGCAATTTACGGTATTGGTCGTAACACAGCACAGAAAATTTGTGCTGCAGCTGGTGTTTTACCTTCTGCAAAAATGAAAGATCTAAATGACGCAGAAGTTGATAAATTGCGTGATGAAGTCGCTAAAGAAAAAGTAGAAGGCGATTTGCGCCGTGATGTTTCTATGAACATCAAGCGTTTAATGGATCTTAACTGCTATCGCGGTGTGCGTCACCGTCGTGGTTTACCGGTTCGTGGTCAACGTACAAAAACAAATGCACGTACCCGTAAAGGTCCGATTAAAGCAATTAAACAAGCTAAATAATATTTAGCAAAGCATACTGAGCTAAAGGCTTAGTCCTTTAGTCACACAAATTCTAGTACGATTTATTGGTAAGGATAGTGCAACATGGCAAAAGCTAATGTACGCGTAAGAAAAAAAGTTAAAAAGAACATTGCAGAGGGCATTGCGCACGTGCATGCATCTTTTAACAATACCATCATCACGATTACAGACCGTCAAGGCAATGCCTTGTCATGGGCAACTTCTGGTGGCCAAGGTTTTAAAGGCTCACGTAAGAGTACCCCATTTGCAGCGCAAGTAGCCGCAGAGGTTGCTGGTAAATCAGCACAAGAAAACGGTGTGAAGAATTTAGAAGTGCGTATTAAAGGCCCAGGCCCAGGTCGTGAATCTGCAGTGCGCGCACTTAACGCAGCTGGTTTTAAAATCACCAGCATTACCGATGTGACGCCAGTACCACACAATGGCTGCCGTCCACCTAAAAAACGCCGCATTTAAGCTGAGCTATACGCTCACTTTAGTAGAAATAACAGGAGAATCCCTTGGCTAGAAATTTAGATCCTAAGTGCCGTCAGTGTCGTCGTGAAGGCGAAAAACTTTTCTTAAAAGCAGAAAAATGCTTCACCGACAAATGTGCAATTGAAAAACGTAACTTCCCACCAGGTCAACACGGTCAACGTCGTAACCAACGTTTATCTGACTACGGTGTGCAACTACGTGAGAAACAAAAAGTGCGTCGTATTTACGGCGTGCTTGAAGCACAATTCCGTAGCTACTACGCTGAAGCGGATCGCAAAAAAGGCATTACAGGTGAGAACTTGTTGCAACTTCTAGAGTGCCGTTTAGATAACGTTACATACAGAATGGGTTTGGGTGGTTCACGTACTGAAGCACGTCAAATCGTTCGTCACAACAGTATTTTAGTAAATGGCCGTCGTGTCAATATTCCTTCATACCAAGTTAAAGCGGGTGATGTAGTGAGTGTGGCAGAAGCTGCTAAAACACAATTGCGTATTAAAGGCGCATTGGCTGCAGCTGAGCAACGTGGTTTCCCAGCATGGATCGAGGTAGATGTGAAAGCATTAACCGGTACATTCAAAGCTAAACCACAACGCGATGAATTGCCAGCAACAATCAATGAATCATTGGTTGTTGAGCTTTACTCAAAATAATTAAGCATTAAAAAATATTAAAAAATTATGCCGGTGATCAAAATCACCGGCAAGAATAACCACTCCACTAGTTCCTAGCTGAGAGTGTAGTTCTTAAAAAAATTAAAGGTATAACTATGCAAAACAGTCCTACCGAATACTTAAAACCGCGTGTTGTTGACGTTGAAGTTTTATCACCATTGCGTGCTCGTGTTACTTTAGAGCCTATGGAACGTGGCTTCGGCTACACACTTGGCAATGCATTACGTCGTGTTTTGTTGTCTTCAATTCCAGGCTTCGCTATTACTGAAGTTAAAATTGACGGTGTAGTACACGAATACTCCACCATAGATGGCGTGCAAGAAGACGTAGTGGACATACTGCTAAACCTTAAAGGTGTGGCTTTAAAACTAAACTCAAAATCAGAAACCATCTTGATTTTGAATAAATCTACAGAAGGCGTGGTGACAGCGGGTGATTTTGAAACCGGTCACGATGCTGAGATTGTTAACCCAGATCACGTGATTGCTCACTTGACCAAAGGTGGCAAACTCAATCTAGAAGTTAAAGTGGCCATGGGCCGTGGTTATCAACCAGTGCCAGCGCGTCAAAAGTCTAATGAAGAAGACCGCGTGCTTGGTTTTATCATGGTGGATGCCTCATTTAGTCCAGTAAATAAGGTCAGCTACCAAGTTGAGAATGCACGTGTTGAACAACGTACAGACTTAGACAAATTGGTAATGGACGTAGAAACAAACGGTGTAATTGAGCCTGAGCAAGCGATTCGTGATGCGGCCCGTATTTTGATGGGTCAGTTGTCTGTGTTTGCCGATTTAGAAGGTGCACCTAACGAAGTTGAAGTTAAATCAGCCCCACAAGTGGATCCAGTGTTATTGCGTCCAGTGGATGATTTAGAGTTAACCGTGCGTTCAGCTAATTGCTTGAAAGCAGAAAATATATTTTACATTGGTGATTTGATCCAACGTACTGAGAACGAGCTTTTAAAAGCACCGAACCTTGGTCGTAAATCACTGAATGAAATTAAAGATGTACTCGCTACACGCGGCCTAACTTTGGGCATGAAATTAGAAAACTGGCCACCTGTTGGTCTTGAAAAAGCTTAAGTCATTAAGCTTATATAGAAACTTTAAGGAATTACTATGCGTCACGGTAATAGCAATCGTAAATTAAATCGTACTAGCAGCCATCGTGCAGCGATGTTTCGTAACATGACCGCTTCATTGTTGCGTCACGAAGTCATCAAAACTACTTTGCCTAAGGCAAAAGAGTTGCGCAAGTTTGCAGAACCACTAATCACATTGGGTAAAACACCAACCTTGGCGAACCGTCGCTTAGCGTTCAGTCGCTTACGTGACCGTGATATCGTTGGCAAACTATTTGGTGAATTAGGCCCACGTTACTTAGCACGCAATGGCGGTTACTTACGTGTATTGAAATGCGGTTTCCGTAACGGCGACAATGCGCCTATGGCATTGGTTGAGTTAGTAGATCGTCCAGATACAGGTGCTGAAGTAGTCGTTGCTGAATAAGCACATTAGCCCTGCTAATAAAAAGCCAGCTTAGTAGCTGGCTTTTTTTTCGTGTGGCACTGGCTATTTAATTAAGTCTAAAACCTGATCTTTATTAAATGGCCAAGCAATTTCATGGCCCTTATCCAGCCTGGCTAAAACCGGAATGCAGAGCTCGTAGCGTGATAGCAAATTCGCATCATCGGCAATCTCTATTACCGTCCAGCTAAGTTCATGCGATAGGGCTAGCTCGACTAATACAGCCTCTGCTTGCTCGCACAAATGGCAGTGGCTGGTGCTGTATAAATGCAAATGGGTGGTCATGCTTGTTCCATTTCATGCTTAGGGTAAATAGTTAGGCCCGTGCAAAATTAAATCCTAATAAAGCCGTGATACTATAATGCTGATTAATATTTTGTAGCCAGTTCGTCCAAATTAAATTCGGATCACTATGTCAGAGAGTCAAGAATCCAAAGACAGCTTAAGTGAAAGCCTGCAACAGGTGATCACTTTATTAGACAAGCATAAGCTGGTCGAGGATTTGGTGCACCGGCAATCTATGCACAACCAAGATTTGGTTGAATCGCTGGTGCATAAACAAAATCTCCAAGAACTACAAAAAAAGCTAGACCAACTTCACTCGGCTGACGTCGCCTACATCCTTGAAGCGTTGCCCTTGGAGCAAAGGCTAGATGTCTGGGAGCTAGTAAAGGTTGAGCGCGACGGGGACATCCTACTGGAAGTATCGGATGCCGTACGTCAAACCCTAATCGCGGACATGAACACCGACGAGTTGTTGGCTGCGGCTGAACAACTCGATACCGATGAGCTGGCCGATTTAGCGCCAGACTTACCTAAAGACGTATTGCAAGAGCTATTCGATAGCTTGGATACGCAAAACCGCGCCCGTTTGCAATCGGCTCTGTCTTATGCCGAAGACAGCGTAGGCGGCATCATGGACTTTGATATCATCACCATCCGGGAAAACATTAGCCTGGAAGTGGCCTTACGCTACATGCGCCGCTTGGGCAGCTTGCCGGATCACACCGATAAACTGTTTGTGGTAGACAGGCATGAAATTTTACTTGGGGTCTTGCCTCTCAAACGATTAGTCGTGAACGATTTGGCCGCCAGTGTGGCCGACGTCATGGCAGCCGATGCCGTGGTGTTTCACCCCGATGAACCGGCCGATGAAACGGCAAAAGCCTTTGAGCGCTATGACTTGGTTACCGCACCGGTAGTCGATGAAAATAATAAATTGGTTGGCCGCGTGACGGTGGATGCGGTGATGGACTTCATCCGCGAAGAAGCCGAAAGCGACAAGCTATCCATGGCCGGTTTGCGTGAGGAAGAAGACTTTTTCGCTTCCATATGGAAATCGGTGCAAAACCGTTGGGCTTGGTTGGCGCTGAATTTGATGACCGCTTTAGTGGCGTCTAGGGTGATAGGCATGTTTGAAGGCTCGATAGAGAAAATTGTTGCCCTTGCGGCATTGATGCCTATTGTTGCCGGTATAGGCGGCAATTCCGGCAACCAAACCACCACCATGATAGTGCGGGGCTTGGCCTTAGGTCAGGTGGCTTCACACAATATGCAATCGCTCATAACCAAAGAGTTGGGCGTGGCATTGCTCAACGGTTTAATCTGGGGCGGCGTGCTAGGCGTGATTGCTTATGCGCTTTACGGCAACTTCAATTTGGGCTTGGTAATGATGGCCGCCATGGCCCTAAATTTATTGTTGGCGGCTTTAATGGGCGTGGTGATTCCGCTTAGCATGAATAAATTTGGTCGCGACCCAGCGGTGGGTTCCAGTGTGTTGATTACCGCGGTCACCGACAGCGGCGGCTTCTTAATCTTTTTAGGCTTAGCCACCATATTCCTGATGTAACGAACCAGGTTGTTCACTAAACGGGCAAGGTAAACAATGAATCAAGAGATGCAATTAGTCTGGACAGAGTTATTTTTTGATTTAACGACGCCCTTTGCCTTATGGCAACTGGCCATTATCGCTATGGCGGCCGGCTTCGCTTGGGCAATCAATGGCCTAGTGCGATCCAAAGTCATGCGCAGTGCCCCAGAGAGCTGGAAATTAGGCATAGGCGGCATCAACCGTGTGTTATTCCCTTTAATTAGCTTGATCGGCATCCAGTTGGCGACACTGGTGCTGACATTAATGCACAGCCCTGCCGCCAGTTTGCTGCACCTCGTTAGCACCTTGTTGGTCGCCTTGGTGTTGATACGCATAGCCGCTTACGGCGTGCGCTACATTATGGCCCCCAGTGGCATAGTCAAAACCCTAGAAAACAGCATCACCAGTTTTATCTTAATCGTGCTGGGCTTATATTTAAGTGGTTTATTGCCGCCCTTATTGGACGTGCTTGAAAGCGTGCAATTTAGTTTAGGAAAAAGTCGGCTTAACTTGCTGTTAATACTGCAAGCCCTGCTCACCATCATCGCCACCATTTTCATCGCGCTGTCTTTAAGCCGCGTTTTAGAAAATAAATTGATGCGCAACGAACACATCAACATGAACATGCGCGTGGTCATGAGCAAACTGTTGCGCGGCTTTTTATTGGTCATTGCCTTGTTGATTGGCCTCTCGGCCGTCGGACTGGATGTCACCCTGCTATCCGTCTTCGGTGGTGCCCTGGGTGTGGGCTTAGGCTTCGGTCTGCAGCGCATCGCCAGTAATTACGTCAGCGGTTTCATCATATTGCTCGATCGCTCCATGCAAATAGGCGATGTGTTGACCGTGGATAACCATTATGGCGTGGTGACCGATTTGCGCACCCGCTACTTGGTATTGCGTAAGCTAGACGACACCGAAGTGATTATTCCCAATGAAATGCTCATCATCAATCCGGTCATCAACCACTCGCACACCGACCCCAAAGCCCGTGTGCAACTGCCGGTGCAGATCAGTTACGACAGCGCTTTAGAGCTCGCTATGCAATTGGTGACGGATGCCGCCAAGCAACACGAACGGGTACTGGCTAAGCCAGCCCCTGTGGTCCACATCAAAGGCTTTGCGGACAACGGCATAGACTTGGTTTTAACCTTTTGGATGCCGGACCCAGAAGAAGGACCAGCGGCCATGCAGTCGGATGTCTATTTGGCCATCTGGCACGCCTTTAAGGCGAACAACATTGCCATCCCTTACCCGCAGCGTGAAGTGCGCATATTGGCGGAGTCAGCTACGTCCTAGTCTGCATGGACTAGAGGCAATAAAAAAGCTCGCGTATAGCGAGCTTTTTTTATTGCTTAAATAAACCGGGGACTATTTAAGTTTGGCTTCTTTGTATAAAACGTGTTGACGGACAACTGGATCAAATTTTTTGATTTCCATTTTGCCTGGCATAGTACGTTTGTTTTTAGTGGTGGTGTAGAAATGACCTGTACCAGCACTGGATTCTAATTTGATTTTTTCGCGCATAATGTTCTACCTTAGATTTTTTGGCCAGCAGCACGCAAGTCAGCAAGAACGGCATCGATACCATTTTTGTCGATAGTGCGAAGCGCATTGTTAGTAATGCGCATGCTTACCCAGCGGTTTTCGCTCTCAACCCAGAATTTGCGATTTTGCAAATTAGGTAAGAAACGGCGTTTTGTTCTGTTGTTAGCGTGAGAAACGTTGTTGCCCACCATTGGCTTTTTGCCAGTTACCATACATACACGTGCCATGGTTAAATCTCCAAACTTCTGCTTTTTTCGAAAGACCGCAATTATAGTACGAAAACTAATATTATCTCAAGGTAATTATCAATAATATTTAGGCTTAATTAAAGCATCAGTGCTTACCTGTGCTACCAAAACCGCCTTCGCCACGCTCGCTGCTATCAAAATCCCCAACTAAATGGAAATCTGCCTGCACCACAGGCACGATAACCAGCTGCGCGATGCGTTCCATGGGGTTGATTTCAAAGGCAGTCTGACCACGATTCCAGCACGACACCATCAATTGACCTTGGTAATCGGAATCAATTAAACCGACCAAATTGCCCAACACGATGCCGTGTTTATGGCCCAGTCCTGAGCGCGGCAATATCAATGCCGCGTAATAGATGTTGTCTAAATGAATGGCCATGCCAGTGGGAATCAAGGTGGTCTCCCCCGGCTGCAGAGTGATGGGTGCGTCTAGGCAAGCACGTAAATCCAAGCCTGCTGAACCGGGCGTGGCGTAGCTAGGCATTTGTTGGTGTAAGCGGTCATCAAGAATTTTTAAATCGACAATAATTTTCATACGGTTCTCAAAAATAGCCATCAATAAGTAAGGGTTTAAATTAGCATAGAATTAAACACTAATTCTTTAAGGAAATCACTACGATAGTTGAGTTCACTAATATTTTAGGACAACAAAAAACCCGCTATGGCGGGTTTTTTGTTGGGCCTGAGTAAGCTTAAAACTTGTAGGTTGCGCCTACGCTTAATAAGTAGTTTCGGTCAGCGGCCGGCTCAAAGAATCTTAAATTACTGTCATTAATTCTGACTGAGCCTATGTAATCTTTATCAAAGATGTTTTCAACTCGAACAAATTCGCTGAAATTCCAGCCGCCCACATTTTGTTCAAAACCAGCGCGTATGTTGGCAATTTTGTAGGATGGGGCTGCATCGGTATTAGTGTCATTGACATAAACTTTACTGTTATATCGACCCTCTAGTGCCGTACTAAAGCCAAGAGGCTGGTACTTCCAAGCGACTTCAGCATAAATCTGGTTGCTGTAAGTGCCAGGTATTTTGTTGCCTGCATTTACGGTTGTTGGAGTGCCTGATGAAGGAGTGTAGTTAAAGCTTGTGTCGAACTTTGCGTTTAACAATGTATATGCAATATAGGTTGATATGTTATTGTCAAATCGACTGTCTATTGAGAGCTCAGCACCTGTTCGTGTTGTTTTATCTGCATTGCTATAGACACTTCTGTTCGCTGCACTAGTTTCACTAAGAACAATTTCGTTGTCTGTTTTGATTTTGAAAATTGTTAAATTGGCTTGTGTGTTATTTCCTATAAATGCTTTTGCACCCAACTCAAAATTTTCACTTTCACTGGGTTTTAAAGTTAAATTTGGTATGCCATTGCTTGTACTGTTGTAAGCGGCTTCAATAAAGGTTGGGGTTTCAAATCCTCTGCCATAGTTTGCGTAGAGATTAAGGCTGGGTGATAATTTAAATACAGTGCCTACTACAGGGTTGGTTTTTTCGTACTCAACAGAACCGCTATTGTTGCCATTATTGCCTGTGCCAGTCAGAAAACGGTCTTTAACAGTCAATTTAACTTTGGTATGCCTAAGCCCCGCGTGAATGTCTAGGTTGTCGAGTAAAGCTAACTTAGCTTGTGCATACTGATCAAAGTTGTCGACAATATTATCTTCATCTCTATTTAGAGTGCTAATTGTTATGCTGCTGGCAAGTATGTTCGTATCAGTTCTTGCATCGCTGGATTTGCCGTAATTTAGACCAAAGCTTAGCGTGTAAGGCATATTTATCATTGTGCCTTTATTGTCCCATCTGACATCGGTGCCTTGAAAGTCCCTAGCAATAACGCTTGATCGAGCATTGGTTCCTAATTCATTGGTGGCAAGAATTTGATTGTTGTCGCGTTTGCCAGCAAATGCCATCACATTGATGGCATTATTTTGGTTTAAATTGTGCTCTAAATTGAATCCTATTTGTTTGTGACTGCGAGTGACTCGTGTATTGGCGTTAGTTACCGCAGCAACAACCGCAGTAGGATCACTGAATGCAGTTGACCGATCTAAGCCGCTCGGGTCTTCTGCTTTTTGATCAAACCAGTTAATCAAGCTGGTCAAGGTAGTGTCTTCATTTACTCTAATTTTTAGTTTGGCCGTCGCGGCTTGCTTGTCACCTGAACTGTGATCGCGGTAACCATCTGTTCTAAAGTTTGAAGCGTTAATTAAATATTCAACATTGCCTGTGGTGCCAGTCGCGTCCATAATTTGTCGCGTTGTGTCATAACTGCCAAACATGATTTTGGAGCCGATTTCCGGTGTTTTAGGCGCATCCTCTGAAAATAGTTGAATCACACCTCCAGAAGAGTTGCCATAAAGCGCAGAAAATGGACCGCGCATCACTTCTATGCTTTTAACAGCAGAAAGATCCACAATGCCTGGTTGGCCTTGACCATCTGGCATGGTTAATGGAATGCCGTCCACATACACACGGATGCCGCGAACCCCAAAGCTAGAACGTGAACCAAAACCACGAGAAGAAATTTGCGGGTCTTGCGATTGATTGGTGCGGTTTTGCGCAGTAATACCAGGCACACGAATCAAACTTTCTGACAAGGTCATTTGCAATTGGCCATCTTGTATGTCTTTTTTCTCAACGACATCAATCGCTACTGGCAGGTCAAAACTGTTTTGTTCAACACGGGTGGCAGTGATGACCATAGGCGCTGTTTGGCGAGCATCATCTGCATAGGCTTGAGGCGCAAGCATGGCAGCAATTAAGGCAAATATTGGTTTTCTTGTCATGATTTATAGTGTTTTGGATTAATGAAGGCTCGCATAGTACCTACGTCAATTAACGCAAGCAATCATGAAAACCATGAATTTTCTCGGTTTAGTTAATAAAACAGGAGTATTTGAGAATTTAAAGCATGCTCACCACATGCTTTAACAGCAACTCGGCAATCGCACTTTTTGGCGCGCGTTCTAATGGATGCGCGCCATTTTTGTCTAAAAGCGTCACCGTGTTGTTGTCGTCACCCATCGCATCGCTGACTAAATTCGCCACCATGAGTGGCAATTTTTTTGCTTGGCGTTTCGCTTCGGCGTGATCCAATAGCTTTTCTGTTTCGGCGGCAAAGCCCACGCAGAATGGCGCTTTAGGCAAGCTAGCGACTTCAGCCAATATGTCTTTATTGGGGCTGAGAGCTAAGGTTAAGCTGGCATTGCTTTTCTTGATTTTTTCCGCATGCGGCGCACTGGGGCGGTAGTCGGCCACGGCTGCCACGCTGATAAAAATATCTTGATTGCCTACTTGACCCATCACCGCCTTATACATGGCATCGCTGCTAGTGGCCTTAATGGTGTTAACCGAATCGGGTGCATTCAATGCGCTGGCCCCGCTCACCAAGGTCACAATCGCGCCCATGTCAGCGGCTACTTGGGCGATCGCGTAGCCCATTTTGCCGCTGCTTAAATTGGTGATGGCGCGCACCGGGTCTATCATTTCTAGGGTGGTACCCGCCGTGATTAACACGCGTTTGCCAGCCAATAACTTAGGGGTAAAGTGTGCGTTTACTAACCTGAGCAAGGCCTCGGCTTCTAGCATGCGGCCCAAGCCAGTTTCACCGCAGGCTTGCACGCCACTGTCGGGTCCGAGCAGGCTGATGCCGTCGGCTTGCAGTTGTGCCACGTTGCGTTGGGTGGCTGGGTTTTCCCACATTTGTTTATTCATGGCCGGTGCAACCAGCAACGGGCAATCCCTAGCTAAACACAAGGTAGACAGCAAATCGTCGGCTCGGCCTTGCACCAATTTAGCTAAAAAATCGGCGCTAGCGGGCGCGACTAATATGGCGTCAGCCTGACGCGATAGCTCAATATGCGGCATGCCATTGCTGATGCTGCTGTCCCACATGTCTATGTATACCGGCTTGCCAGATAGCGCTTGCATGGTCACCGGGGTGATGAATTGGCAGGCGGCTTGCGTCATCACCACTTGCACATCGATGTTGGCTTTAACCAATAAGCGCACCAATTCGGCGGCTTTATAAGCGGCGATGCCGCCGGTGATGCCCAGCACTAAAGACTTGTTTTTTATCGGATTATTTTTTTGCATAGGGGTGGAAAAATAAGTTTACTATCTCGCTAATGCGTTCATTTTAATACGAAAATCGTCGCTAAAGCATGAATCCCTAAGCCGACACAGCAAAAAGGACAAAATCATGGCAATTACCGATTGGCCTCTGGCAGAACGTCCGCGTGAAAAATTATTGGCGCAAGGGGTCGGCGCGCTGTCGGATGCCGAGTTGTTGGCGGTGTTTTTAAGGGTAGGCGTACGCGGTAAAAGTGCGGTGGATTTGGGTCGCGATTTATTGCAACACTTTGGCAGTTTGACCGGGATTTTTTCCGCAAGTCAGGCTGAGTTGTCGCAAGTGCGTGGCATGGGCCTGAGCAAATACGTGCAGCTGCAAGCCATCTTTGAAATGAGTCGGCGCGCGCTAAAAGAAACCATGCAAGGGCAAGATGCCTTGAGTTCACCGCAACACGTGCGCGATTTTCTCTGTTTAAAATTAGCCAGCTTGCCATACGAAGTGTTCATGGTGCTGTTTTTAGATGCGCAAAATAAGCTGATCAGTGCCGATGAATTGTTTCGTGGCAGCTTAACGCAAACCAGTGTGTACCCACGCGAAGTGGTCAAGCACGCGCTACAGCACAATGCCGCCAGCGTGATCTTGGCGCACAATCACCCGTCCGGTTTGGCCCAACAAAGTCAGGCCGATGAGCTCATCACCCAGCAATTAAAACAGGCCTTATCCCTAATAGACGTGCGGGTGCTAGACCATTTTATCGTGGCTGGAAACGCAACTTTTTCGTTCGCTGAGCGTGGTTTGTTGTAAACTAAAAGCATGGGAAATACAGTGGTTTTAAATAACACCTTGTGGCTAAATTTGGCCGTTGCTTTGGGCATAGGTTTGTTGGTGGGGGCCGAGCGAGAGCGGAGCAAAGGCATGGATCCAGACCGCTCATTAGCGGGCATACGCACATTTACTATCGTGGCTTTGCTGGGTGCCGTGAGCACGGTGGTGAGCTTTTGGTTGCTGATTGTTTCAGTGGTATGCGTAACGGTATTTGCTGCCCTGGCTTATGTTGTTAGGGTTAATGAACACCCCGGTTTGACCACGGAAATCACCCTGGTGTTTACCGCTATATTGGGTGGCTTGGCCATGACCACGCCATCCTTGGCCGCCAGTTTGGCCGTCACTGCCGCTATTCTTTTGACTGCCAAAGAGCCCATCCATGGCTTTATTCGCGCTGCGGTTAGTAAGGAGGAAGTGAATGACTTCTTAATTTTAGCCGCCGCCACCCTCATCGTATTGCCCCTGGTCCCCAATGAATTAATCGGGCCATTTGATGCGATTAATCCGCATAACCTTTGGTTGATTGTTATCCTGGTCATGCTCATCAGTGCGCTCGGCCATTTAGCCTTGCGGGCGTTGGGCAGTCGCGTCGGCTTGCCTTTGGTTGGCTTGGTGTCGGGCTTCATTTCCAGCATTGCCACGGTGGGCGCCATGGGCCAACGTGCCAAACAAACGCCGGCGATCATGGAGGCCGCCGTAGCCGGTGCGCTGCTGTCGAGTTTAGCCACCGTTTTGCAATTAAGTTTGCTGTTAGCCGCGGTTCACCCACCCACCTTGCAAGCCATGTTGGCGCCACTCATTTTTGCTGGCGTGACCGTGGCCATTTATGCCTTGGTCATCACCGTCAGTTGTTTTCACAAAGCCTGCCCAGAGTTGGGTCAGCCCAGTCAGACCTTTAGTGTAAAAACGGCATTTGGCTTAGCGGCCATTATCGGCGTGGCCTTAATCGCCTCTGCGGCGCTAAATGCCTGGTTTGGCCAAACCGGGGTGGTGTTTGCCTCCATGGCAGCCGGCGTGGCGGATGTGCATGCGGCCGCCATATCGGTCGCTTCCTTAGCTGCCGGCGGTAACCTCAGTGCCGCCAATGCGGTGGTGCCTATTTTGTTGGCGTTCAGCATCAATACTTTTTCCAAGGGCGTGGCTGCACTGGTCAGCGGGGGCAAGGACTTTGCTATGCAAGTCATACCCGGTTTGCTGGTGCAAGTGTTGGCCGCCTGGATGGGTTGGATGTTGTTTTAACTTAAATTGAGTGGCTTAAATAATCATGCATAAACAGATTAAATTCCTATTGTGGGTGGCCGTGCTAGGCCTAGGCTTGGCGGCCGTGTCGGCCATTGCTTTAAACCGTGGCGAAAGCATCAGTGCCATGTGGTTTATAGCTGCAGCAGCCTGCATTTACGCCATTGCCTACCGTTTTTATGCGGCTTGGATTGCCGCCAGCGTGCTCACGGTGGACGCCACCCGGGCTACGCCAGCAGAACGCTTGGACAACGGCCGCGATTTTATTCCGACTAATAAATGGGTGGTATTCGGCCACCATTTTGCTGCCATTGCCGGCCCCGGCCCCTTGATCGGCCCAACCTTGGCTGCCCAGTTTGGTTATTTACCCGGCACCTTGTGGATATTGGTGGGCGCGGTATTGGGCGGGGCAGTGCAGGACATGGTGACCTTGTTTTTCTCCACCCGGCGCAATGCTCGCAGCCTAGGCCAAATGGCCAGGGACGAAATCGGCCCAATAGGCGGAGCCGCTGCCTTAATTGGCACCTTTATGATCATGATCATCTTGATCGCGGTGTTAGGCTTGGTGGTGGTGAATGCCATGAAGCACAGTCCCTGGGCCACCTCCACCGTTGCCGCCACCATACCAATTGCCATGCTAGTGGGGTTTTACATGCGCAATTTTCGTCCGGGACGCGTATTAGAAGCCAGCTTATTGGGCGTGGCCTTATTGTTATTGGCGGTGGTGGGGGGTGGTTGGGTAGACCACCAGCCCATGCTGCGGCAGTGGTTTGATCACGAAGGCTTAAGTTTGGCCTGGGCCATTATTGCTTACGGCTTTGCCGCGGCGGTGGTGCCGGTTTGGTTGCTGTTGGCCCCACGCGATTATTTGTCCACTTTCGTGAAGTTAGGCACGGTCATGTTATTGGCGATTGCCATCGTCATTTTGCAACCGCAAGTGCACATGCCTGCCTTAACCCAGTTTACCGATGGCAGCGGCCCCATATTCGGTGGCAAGCTGTTCCCCTTCGTTTTCATTACCATCGCCTGCGGTGCCATTTCCGGCTTTCATTCGCTGATCGCATCCGGCACCACGCCTAAGTTGCTGGCCAACGAAGGCGACATACGCATGATAGGTTACGGCGCCATGTTGCTAGAAAGTTTTGTCGCCATCATGGCCATGATCGCCGCCACCGTGTTGGAGCCCGGCGTGTTCTTCGCCATCAACAGCCCAGCCGGGGTGGTGGGCAGCGAGGCGGTGGACGCCGTTGCTAAAATCAACAGTTGGGGCTTTGCCGTGACGGTAGAGCAAATGAATCAATTGGCACGCGACATGGGCGAAAGCAGTCTGTTTGCCCGCACCGGCGGTGCGCCTAGCTTGGCGGTGGGCATGGCCAGTATATTTGGCCATGCATTTGGTAAAAGCATGCTGGCCATTTGGTACCACTTTGCCATTATGTTCGAAGCGATTTTCATCCTGACCACCTTGGATGCGGGCACGCGCGTTGGCCGTTTTATGTTGCAAGACATGCTGGGTAACATTTGGCCAAAAATGGGCCAGACTTCGTGGATGCCTTCTGTCATGTTAACCAGCGGGCTAGTGGTGGCCGGTTGGGGTTATTTTTTATACATAGGCGTGATAGACCCGAACGGGGGCGTCAACATTTTATGGCCCTTGTTCGGCATTGCTAACCAAATGCTGGCGGCCATTGCCTTGTGTGTGGCCACCGGTATATTGGTTAAGTCCGGTAAATTTAAGGTGGCATGGATTACTGGTTTGCCTTTGGTTTGGCTGCTAACCGTGACCACCACCGCCGCCTGGCAAAAAATATTCAGCGACGACACCCGAGTCGGCTTTTTTGCCGCCGCCAACGATTTGGCGGCTAAATTAGCCGCCGGCGTGCTGCCATTAGAAAAAGCCGCGGTGGCGCCCAAGTTGATTTTTAACCAACAATTGGACGCTTATTTAACCGTGTTTTTGCTGGTGCTTTTGTGGGTGGTGGTGTTGGACATGCTCTATGTGCTGTACCGTTACTTTAGTAAGCAGCCATTGATGCCATTGACCGAGGTGCCGTATCAACCCACCCGTTTGCTCGACAATTGGGTGCGTGACTGATGGCTGCCTTAGCCCGTCTCTGGAAAAAAATACGCCACTTGGGGCACCGCGTGCGCCAGTTAAGTGGTGACGATGCTTATGAGGTGTACGTCAAACACCATGCTGCTTTTCACCAAGCCAGCGTCGATGCGCCGCCCTTATTAAGCCGCAAAGAATTTTTTAAATATTGGCAAGACAGCCAATGGCAAGGGGTAAACCGTTGTTGTTAGCTGCGATGATTAACTTAAACACGAAGACTGTATGAAAAAATTTGGTATCACCATCATAGGCGATGAAATACTCTCCGGTAAGCGACAAGACGCGCATTTGTCTTTTGTCGTTCAAGCCTTAAAGGCGCGCGGCTTGCAGTTGGCTTGGGCGAATTATTTAGGCGACATCCCCGAGCAAATTACCGCCACACTCAAGGCCAGCATGGCGCGTGGCGACGTGGTATTTAGCTTTGGCGGCATAGGCGCCACGCCGGACGACTTTACCCGGCAATGCGCGGCCGATGCGGTGGGCGTGCCCATTGTTAGGCATCCGCTCGCCCTAGCGGAAATAGAAGCGCAATACGGTGACACGGCTTACCCTAAACGCGTGCTCATGGCGGATTTTCCGCAAGGCGCCAACATCGTGCCCAATCCGATCAACCGGGTGGCGGGTTTTTCCATCAACGAGCATTATTTTGTGCCCGGCTTTCCGCAAATGGCTCATCCCATGGTTGAGTGGGTGTTGGATACGCATTACGCGTCGCTGTTTCATCAGCAAGATTACATCGAGGCCTCGATCTTGGTAACCGAAGCGGGCGAAAGCCGTTTGATTGATTTAATGCAAGGCATCGTCAAGCGCTACCCCGACTTAAAATTATTTAGCCTACCCAAACTCGATCAGCAGCGCAGCACCGAGCTGGGCGTGAAAGGGCCGGCACAATTGGTGCAAACCGCCATGGCGGAAATCAAGCAAGGCGTCAGTGCCCTGAATTTCCCTTGGACCGACTTATAGTGGATTGCCGGCAAGCGTGCGGCGCCTGTTGCATCGCCCCATCCATCAACAGCCCCATACCGGGCATGCCCAATGGCAAACCGGCAGGGGTGCGCTGCGTGCAATTGGGCGCAGACAATCAATGCCTGATTTTTGGACTAGCTTCCCGCCCGGCCTTTTGTTTAGGCTTGCAGCCCAGTGCGGAAATGTGTGGCGTCGATCGCGATCATGCCATAGTTTGGTTGACCGAGTTGGAGCAATTAACCCGGCCTTAAATAGTGCTTACGGCCTGTGCTCTTGCATGCACCACACGGCAATCAGGCTGACCAGCGCCATGGACGACACGTAGTAGCCTACCCAAGTTAAGCCGCCCTGATAGACCAGCAGTTGCGACACATACGGTGCGCTAGACGCCCCTAAAATGCCCCCCATGTTATAGCTTAAGCCGGCGCCACTGTAACGCACCGGTGCCGGAAATTGCTCGGGCAAAAATGCCCCCATGGGCGCAAACGTGGCGCCCATTAACAACAGCGTCAACGATAAAAACAAGGTGATGGCGTAAGGGTTGCCGTGGCTGAGTAAGGGGTTGAGGCTAAAGCCGACCAATACGGCAAAAAAGCAGCCGATTAACAGCACCGGTTTGCGTCCATATCGATCACTCATAGCGGCCGATAGCGGCGTAATCAGCGCCATAAACAGCACGGCAAAACAGAGCATTTGCAAGAAATCCACTCGGGCTATGCTTAAGGTTTGCGTGCCGTAACTTAAGCAAAAAACCGTGGCGGTATAAAACAGGTTGTAGCACACCGTCATGGCGAGGGCGCCGAGTATCATGGGCCGTTTGTGCCGCTGTAACAAAGTCAGCAAGGGCAATTTCAGGGTTTTCTGCTGGGCTAAGACTTGAGCAAAGGCCGTGGTTTCATTTAGTTTAAAGCGCACATACAAGCCGACCATGACCAAGGCGGCGCTGGCAAAAAACGGCAGGCGCCAACCCCAAGCTAAAAATTCCGCCTCGCTTAAATAGGCGCTTAAACCTAAAAAACTTAAACAAGCCAGTAAAAAGCCAATTGCCGGACCCAGTTGTGGATACATACCAAACCAAGCGCGCCTATGCGCTGGCGCACTCTCGGTTGCCAGCAAGGCGGCACCACCCCATTCGCCGCCCAAGCCTATGCCTTGGGCTACGCGCAGCAAGCACAGCAATAGCGGCGCCCATGCGCCCAATGTGGCGTAGCCGGGCAGGCAGCCTATTAACAAGGTGGCCGTGCCCATCAGCAAGAGCGAGCTGGCCAGGGTGGCTTTACGGCCTATGCGGTCACCAAAGTGGCCAAATAGGATGGCACCCAATGGCCTAGCGAAAAAGGCGATGCCAAAACTTAAAAAAGCATTGAGGGCTTGGGCGGCCGGGTCGCTACTGGGAAAAAATACCGGGCCTATGACCAAAGCGGCGGCCATGGCGTATATGTAAAAGTCGTAAAACTCAATGGCGGTGCCGATAAAGCTGGCAAAGGCAATCTGTGAATTGGAAGCGGTTTTCTGGCTAGGGCTAGGGTTCAATGTTGGCCGACTTTCATTTTAAAATTTAGCTGGGCTAAAGCCATTATACAAAGTTTTACTTTATATCCCGCCCGCTGCAAATTTAAGTTTTCCGGTATCGTATTTGCGTATAAAATAGGCAACTCGGCGTTAATAATGCAAAGCAAACGACTCGCAGTGAAAATCGGCCACCATCAACTCAAGAATAACCTCGTTGTAGCACCCATGGCAGGGGTGACGGATAGGCCTTTCCGTCAGTTGTGCAAAAAAATGGGCGCGGGTTTAGCGGTGTCGGAAATGGTGACATCCAATTCGCTCTTATACGGCAGCGAAAAAACCTTACGCCGCGCCAATCACCAAGGCGAAGTCGATCCCATCTCCGTGCAAATTGCCGGCGCCGACCCAAAAATGATGGCGGAAGCCGCCAAGCACAACGTGGACAATGGCGCGCAAATCATAGACATCAACATGGGCTGCCCGGCCAAGAAAATTTGCAACGTCATGGCCGGTTCGGCCTTGCTTAAGGACGAGCCCTTGGTGGCGCAAATTCTGCGTGCCGTGGTCAATGCCGTGGACGTACCGGTCACATTGAAAATCCGCACCGGTTGGGATAAACACAACCGCAATGCCGTGCAAATTGCCAAGATGGCGGAAGACCTAGGCGTGCAAGCCTTAGCCATGCACGGCCGCACCCGCGCTTGTTTGTACACCGGCGATGCCGAGTACGACACCATCGCCGCGGTTAAGCAAGCCATCAACATTCCACTGATCGCTAACGGCGACATCACCACGCCAGAAAAAGCCAAATTCGTGTTGGATTACACCGGCGCCGATGCGGTCATGATAGGCCGCGCCGCACAAGGTCGGCCTTGGATATTCCGTGAGATAGACCATTACCTAAAAACCGGTGAGCATTTACCGGCACCGGAGGTGAGCGAGATCCGTACTGTGATGTTGGCGCACTTGCACGATTTATACGATTTTTACGGCGAGCTGACTGGCATGCGCATGGCGCGCAAGCACATTTCTTGGTACACCAAGGGCCTCAAAGACTCGGCCAATTTCCGCCATAACATGAATACCTTGCAGACCATCCCCTTGCAATTGTCTGCTATCGATGAATTTTTTGATCATTTACAAAGCCGCGACCACCGCTTGCAATACGACGAAGAAAACGACGCAATTGAAACCGTGGATTTGGCGCTAAAGGTGGCCTAATGGACGACTGCGAAAACGAAAAAACTTGCGGCATGAACGACTGCCAAATTGCCAATAGCGTTAAATCCGCCTTGGATCAGTATTTTAAAGACTTGGATGGTCAGCCGCCTCATGCCTTGTACGACATGGTGTTAGCCTGCATAGAAAAACCGCTATTGGAATACACCTTGCATTACGCCGGTGGCAACCAAAGCAAAACGGCCGACATCCTCGGTTTAAATCGCAACACCTTGCGCAAAAAAATGCAGCAATACCGCATCGAGTAATGCGCTCGATTTCATTTATTTCTTATTAACATCATCAGAGTTTTCACATGGCAACCATTAAACGCGCGCTGATTAGCGTGTCAGATAAAACCGGTATCGTAGAATTAGCCCAGGCCTTAAGCCAATTAAAAGTCGAAATTTTATCCACAGGCGGCACCGCCAAACTGTTTCGTGAACAGGGCATCCCTGTGGTGGAGGTCAGTGATTACACCGGTTTCACCGAAATGCTCGATGGCCGAGTCAAAACCCTGCACCCGAAAGTACACGGTGGCATATTGGGTAGACGCGATTTACCCGAACACGTGGCGGCCATGCATGCAGCGAATATTCCCAATATCGACATGGTGGTGGTGAATTTATACCCGTTTGAAGCGACCGTCGCTAAAGCCGATTGCACGCTGGCAGATGCCATAGAAAACATAGACATAGGTGGCCCGGCCATGGTCCGTTCTGCCGCTAAAAACTGGAAAGACGTGGCGGTGTTAACCGACGCCAGCCAATACGCCGATGTCATCGCTGAATTGCAAAGCACCGGCGGCGCCGTTAGTCAGGCCACGCAGTTTGCCTTATCGGTGGCCGCATTCAACCGCATCAGCAATTACGACGGTGCGATTAGCGATTACCTGTCTTCCTTTAATGCTGATGGCACGCGTTGCGCTTTTCCGGCGCAAAGCAACGGCCGCTTTGTGAAGCTACAAGATTTACGCTACGGCGAAAACCCGCACCAACAAGCGGCTTTTTACCGTGACCTCTACCCCGCACCGGGCTCCTTGGTCACCGCCACGCAATTGCAGGGTAAGGAGTTGAGCTACAACAACATCGCCGACGGCGACGCGGCATGGGAAGCGGTGAAATCCTTTAGCAGCACGGCCTGCGTTATTGTTAAGCACGCCAATCCTTGCGGTGTGGCGCTCGGCGCCCATGCCTTGGAAGCCTACAGCAAAGCTTTCCAAACCGACCCTAGCAGTGCCTTTGGCGGCATCATTGCCTTCAATTGCACGGTGGACAAAGCCGCTGCCGAAGCGGTGAGCAAGCAGTTTGTCGAGGTCTTGATTGCCCCCGATTACAGCGCCGATGCCTTGGCTATTTTTGCTGCTAAAGCCAACGTGCGGGTCTTGAAAATCGCCTTGCCTAAGGGTGGCGACACGGCTTGGCAACAAGGCCGCAATGCCTACGACAGTAAGCGTGTTGGCTCCGGTTTGCTTATCCAAACCGCGGACAACCACGAAATCAGCGCGGCCGATTTAAAAGTGGTCAGTAAAAAACAAGCCACCCCACAACAAATGGCCGACATGCTGTTTGCTTGGCGCGTGGCCAAATACGTGAAATCCAACGCCATCGTGTTCTGTGGCAACGGCATGACTTTAGGCGTGGGCGCCGGCCAAATGAGCCGAGTCGACAGCACGCGCATTGCTGCGATTAAGGCACAAAACGCCAATTTAAGCCTTAAAAATTCGGTGGTGGCCTCCGATGCCTTCTTCCCATTCCGTGATGGCATAGACGTATTGGCCGAAGCCGGTGCCAGCTGCGTGATCCATCCGGGTGGCAGCATGCGCGACGAAGAAGTGGTGGCCGCAGCAGACGAGCACGGCTTGGTCATGGTAGTGACCGGCATACGTCATTTTAGGCATTAAGGGCAGCAGCATGAAAATATTGGTCATTGGGGGTGGCGGCCGTGAGCACGCCTTAGCTTGGAAAGTAGCGCAAAATAAAGCGGTTAGCCGCATTTTTGTGGCACCCGGCAATGCCGGTACGGCGCTTAATCCGGACATGGTGAACGTGCCGATTAGCAGCGTGCCTGACCTCTTAAAATTTGCCCAAGACGAGGGCGTTTACCTCACCATCGTTGGCCCAGAAGCCCCTCTAGCAGCGGGTGTGGTCGATGCCTTTAAAGCGGCCAACTTAAAAATATTTGGCCCGACCAAATTGGCCGCGCAGCTAGAAGGCTCTAAAGACTTTGCCAAAGCCTTCATGTTCCGTCATGGCATCCCAACGGCGGCCTATGCCACGTTTACCGATGCCAAGCTCGCGCACGATTATGTTAAGCAACAGGGTGCCCCCATCGTCATTAAAGCCGACGGCTTAGCAGCCGGCAAAGGCGTGGTAGTAGCCATGACAGCTAGTGAGGCGCACGACGCCATCGATGCCATGTTGTCCGACAACAAATTAGGCAGTGCCGGTGCGCGCGTGGTCATAGAAGAGTTTTTAACGGGCGAAGAAGCCAGCTTTATCGTCATGGTGGACGGCAAAAACACCTTGCCCTTGGCCACCAGCCAAGACCACAAACGCTTGCAAGACGGTGACCAAGGCCCGAACACAGGCGGCATGGGGGCCTATTCCCCAGCCCCAGTGGTGACGCCACAAATTCACGCTAAAGTCATGCGTGAAATCATCCGTCCTACCGTCGATGGCATGGCCCAAGAAGGCCATCCCTACACCGGCTTTTTGTATGCCGGTTTGATGATTTCCCCGGACGGCAACGTCAAAACCTTGGAGTTTAATTGCCGCATGGGCGACCCAGAAACGCAGCCCATCATGTTGCGCATGAAAAGCGATTTGGTCGCCTTGGCCGAGCATGCCGTAAATGGCACGCTGGATCAGGCCGAGGTGGACTGGGACAGGCGCACGGCCTTGGGCGTGGTGATGGCCTCGGCCAATTACCCGGACACGCCAAAATTGGGCGACGAAATTACCGGCCTACCCAGCGACTTAAACGATGCTCACGTGTTTCACGCCGGCACCGCCTTGCAGGGTGAGCAAGTCGTCACCAGTGGCGGTCGTGTGTTGTGCGTCACGGCATTGGGCGAAACGGTCAAGTTTGCCCAACAGCAAGCCTACCAAATTGTCGATCGCATTCAATTTAAAGGCGCGCAATACCGCACCGACATTGGCTACCGAGCCATCAAGGGTTAAGCATGAACACGCAAGCCGTTCTGGATTACTTGCAACAGCTGCAAACCAAGATTGTTGAAGCGATAGAGCTGGTAGACGGCAAACGCTTTTTGCAAGACAGCTGGCAGCGGCCGGAAGGCGGCGGTGGCAATTCTTGTTTATTGGAAGAAGGGCTGGTGTTTGAGCGGGCTGGGGTGGGTTTTTCCCATGTGCTAGGCCATAAATTGCCGCCATCAGCCAGCGCCGCTCATCCAGAAGCGGCCGGCCGTCCATGGGAAGCCATGGGCGTGTCCTTGGTGTTTCACCCCCGTAACCCTTACATTCCCACCGTGCACATGAACGTGCGTTTCTTTGTGGCCAAGGCGCAAGCCAGCACTGACCAAGACATTTGGTGGTTTGGCGGCGGCATGGACTTGACGCCATACTATGGCTTTGCCGACGATGCCGCGCATTTCCACCGCACCAACAAACAGGCCTTGGATGCGTTTGATACCAGCTACTACCCGGCCTTTAAAAAAGAATGCGACGATTATTTTTATTTAAAACACCGTAAAGAACCACGTGGCATAGGCGGTATCTTCTTTGACGACTTCAATACCTTGGGTTTTGAAAAAAGCTTTGCCATGCAACGTGCGGTCGGCGACAGTTTTTTAAAAGCCTATTTACCCATCGTGCAAGCGCGCAAGGACACGGCCTATGGCGAACGCGAACGCGATTTCCAAGCCTACCGTCGTGGCCGCTACGTCGAGTTTAATTTGGTTTACGACCGCGGCACCTTATTTGGTTTGCAGTCCAATGGCCGCACCGAATCCATACTGTTGTCCATGCCGCCCATCGTCAAATGGCGTTATGACTGGAAGCCCGAAGCCAACAGTGCGGAAGCCAAGTTATACAGCGATTTCTTAATCGCCAAAGACTGGCTGGCAACGGCCTAGAGGCAAGCCCCATGACAGACCGCGCATTTAAACAAGCACACAGCCAAGCACAAGATTTGCTGGATTTTATTGATGCCAGCCCCAGCCCTTGGCATGCGGTCGACACAGCGGTTCAGCGTTTAAGCAAACAAGGTTACAGCGCCTTAGATGAAAGCCAAGCCTGGCAATTAAAAGCCGGACTAGGCTATTACGTGGTGCGCGGTGGCGCCTCCATCATCGCCTTTCACCTGGGGCAAAAAAAACCCAATGAAACCGGCTTTCGCTTGGTTGGCGCCCACACAGATTCGCCAGGCTTACGCCTCAAACCCAAAGCGGCTTACGCCACCGACGATTTAATTCGCATAGGCGTAGAGGTTTACGGCGGGCCCATATTGGCCACCTTTACCGACCGGGATTTAAGCGTGGCGGGGCGCATCAGCGTGCGCAGCAAAAACGGCTTTGACCTGCGTTTGGTTAAGCTGGACCAGCCCATGCTGCGTTTGCCTAACTTGGCCATACACATGAACCGTGAGGTCAACGACAAAGGCTTGCTGCTGAATAAGCAAACCGAATTGCCGCTGATCTTTGGTCAATGCGAGGCAGGGGCGGACGCCGAGCAGGTATTTTTAAGCCAACTGGCCCAGTCTGTTAATGCCAATGCGGCCGACCTATTAAGTTTTGAGCTCAATGTATTTGATACGCAAAAAGGCAGTTTCTGGGGTGCCAATCTAGCGTTTATCGCCAACAGCCAGTTGGATAATTTGGCCTCTTGCCATGCTGCGCTTAGCGCCTTGCTGGCCACAGAAAAGCCGATGGCCACCACCGTCTGCGCTTTGTTCGATCACGAGGAAGTCGGCAGTGAAAGCGCCACCGGCGCCAGTGGCAGCTTTTTAAGCGACGTGCTGCAGCGCATCAGTAGCAGCCAACAATTGGATGACGAGGCGCGCTTGCAAGCCCTGGCGCGCAGCTTCTTGGTCAGTGCCGACATGGCGCATGCTTATCACCCGAATCACCCCTCGGCTTACGAGCCGTGTCACCATGTTTTGGTCAACCACGGCCCGGTGATTAAAACCAATGCCAACCACCGTTACGCCAGCAATGCCGAGAGCAGCGCGCGCTTCATGCAACTGTGTGAAGCCGCCGGTGTGCCGTATCAACAATACGCCCACCGCAGTGATTTAGGTTGCGGCAGCACCATAGGCCCTATTATGGCAGCCAATTTAGGGGTGCCCTCGGTGGATGTCGGTTCGCCTATGTGGGCCATGCACAGCTTGCGCGAAAGCGCCGGCGTGTTGGATCACGCTTACATGATAGCCGTGCTCAGCGCCTTATACCGCAGTTAAACCTTAGCCCGCATTAAAGAGAGAACAACCATGCATAAAAAGCTACTTAGAACGAAGGCCATAGAAGGCCACGGTCAGACCGGTTTAAAAAAATGCTTAAGTGCCTTTGATTTGGCTTTATTGGGCATAGGTTGCGCCATAGGCACCGGTATATTTGTGCTGACCGGTATTGCCGCTGCCACGCAGTCCGGGCCAGCTGTGGTCTTGTCTTTCATTATTGCCGGCGTGGCCTCGGCCTTCGCCGCCTTGTCTTATGCCGAATTGGCGGCATCGGTGGGCGGCTCCGGTAGCGCTTACGGCTACAGTTACGTGGCCTTTGGTGAATTCATTGCCTGGGTCATGGGCTGGATATTGCTTTTGGAATACGGCGTGGGTGCCGCGGCCGTGGCCAACGGTTGGGCTGGCTACTTTATCAACACCTTAAGCAATTTCAATATTGTGCTGCCGGAGGCCTTAACCAAGGCGCCCATGTTAGGCGGCCTCATTAATTTACCGGCCTTTGCCATCATTTGGCTGCTGACCATCTTGCTGATGGTGGGTGTGAAAGAGAGCGCGCGCTTTAATAACATCATCGTCGTTATTAAGCTTAGCACCATCGCCATTTTTATCGCCTTAGCTGCCTTGCATTTGAATGCCGATAATTGGCATCCTTTCATGCCATTCGGTTGGTTTAGCACCTTAGAAGACGGCAAGAACATAGGCGTATTAGCCGGCGCATCCTTGGTGTTTTTTGCCTACTTTGGCTTTGATGCGGTATCGACCGCCGCCGAGGAAGCGAAAAATCCGCAGCGCGATTTGCCCATAGGCTTGCTGGCTTCCTTAATCTTTTGCACCATTATTTACATCATTGTGTCTGCTTTGCTGACCGGTATCGTGCCTTACACCGAATTGAACGTGCCTTCGCCGGTGGCCTTTGCCTTAACTAAAATAGGCTACACCTGGGCCTCTACCTTGGTCGCCACCGGTGTGCTGGCGGGCTTGATTACCGTGTTGTTGGTCTTACTCTATGGCTTAACGCGCATTCTGTTTTCCATGAGCCGAGATGGCTTGATTTCGCCGGTGTTTTCCCAGGTGAACCCGGATCGCCAAACCCCGACTAAAATCATCTTGATGTGCGGTGCCATTGTTTCCATCGTCGCCGGCTTCATCCCCTTGGGGGAGTTGGCCGAAACAGTCAACATCGGCACCTTGGCCAGTTTTGTCATGGTCTGCGTGGGCGTCATCGTCTTGCGTAAACGCCAGCCGCACCTGAAACGCCCATTCAAAAATCCCTGGAACCCCTTGATTCCCAGTCTAGGCATTTTGTCTTGTGGTGCGCTCATGACCTTCTTGCCAGCGGTCACCTGGATGCGCTTTGGTATCTGGATACTGGTTGGTGTGGTGGTGTACTTTGTTTACTCCATGCACCATAGCAAATTAAACCACTAACTCACATAGACGTTGCTTGTCGGGCTGAGCCAGCTTATGGCTTGTCCGTGAAATACACCAGCTAAAGCTGGTTATTTGCACGCCATAGCCCTGCTAGCGCAGGCATAAAAAAGCCAGCTTTAAGCTGGCTTTTTTATTACATCACACTTAAATTAAAGTGACAAAATCCATTGAACAATTTTGGTGATGTCCGCTTCTTTAACTTGCGCGCCCATTGGAGGCATAGGCATAGGACCCCAAACGCCGCTACCACCGGCTTTAACTTTAGCTACCAATTTAGCTTCAGCTGATTTGTCGCCTTTGTATTTAGCCGCTACGTCTTTGTAAGCTGGGCCTAATACTTTTTTATCAACGCTGTGGCAAGCTAAGCAGCCACTTTTTTGTGCTAATGCAGATTCGTCACCCGCATTGGCTTGCGCAGCAACTAACATAGAGCTGGCGGCAACGATTGCTAATAATAATGCTTTCATGCTATCTCCTTAATGTGGACTTACTTATTTAACTTATGTATTCCCTACAGCTGGTAATGATACCTACAATTAATGCATGCCACAAGCCGCTTGCAAGGGATATGCTTATAGAGGCGCAATTGCCCGTGGCGTTCAAATTTGTTTAGTGCTTACACCGTTTCAACCACGTATTCGGCACTGATCACATGGGTGCGGCCGGGGTTAATGACCACCATGTTTTCTAAGGCATTGGTGGTTTCTACGCAGATGGTTTTACGCCATTCCTCTGGGCTGCCCATGTCGGCCATTTGCGCGGCTTTTTCTGGGCCTGGGCTCCACACCACGGTGGTGTCGCTACCGGACTTTTGCACGTGAATTAAACGGTTGTACCCAGCATCGTGCACCGTGCAATTGGAGCTGTGGTTGATGTAGACCCGATCAAACTCGCCATCAAAAGTCAGCGCATTATGCTCCACTTCGCGTTGGTATTTTTCTATCTTGTCGGCGTAGACGCAATCTTCCAAACCGGTAATTTTGACATTGTCCACGTCGCTGATGTTGAGGTAAGTGTGGAAGGCCTCACCGATGACAAACGGGTGGTCGGCATTGTTGGTGGTGGCCAAGTCCACGCGCAAACGTTTGCCTATGGTGATGGTCACTTTTAGCTTGTATGGGTAAGACAGTTGGCGTTTCGCTTCCGGTGTATCGACCATTTCCAGCATGATGCGCGTGGCGCCGGTTGGTGTGGCATCGATGTCGATGACGCGCCAAGGAATGACTCGGGCAAAGCCATGCGGGCAAAAGGTGCTGTCGGTGGGGTGCGCGCCAAACCAGGGCCAGCAAATGGGCACGCCACCCCGTATGGAGCGGCCTTTAACAAAGCGCGCGTTACTGGATAACCATAAAACCGGCTCGGCTAAAAACTTAGGGTGCCAATCTATGACGTGTGCGCCCTGCAGGGCAATGCGTGCTTTGGCCAGTGGGTTGTCCACTTCCAAATATTGCATGCCGGCCTCGTCTTGGCTTTGCATGACGTGGGCGTGCAGTTTCAAGCGTTTGGTGGTTTTAAGCGGATCCGCATCCTTGGGCTTGGTCGCTAAAGTGGCTGTCGTCATGGTCGGCTGGCTCTTTTAATTATTTTTCAATTTGTGACACATCACGCACCGCGCCGCGCGCCGCGCTGGTGCTCATAGCAGCGTAGGCACGCAAGGCTGGGCTGACCGCGCGTTGACGATTAACGGGTTTCCAGGCCGCCTTGCCTTTGGCCTCCATTTTAGTGCGTCTGGCATCGAGTTCGCTGTCGCTGATGGCTAAATGGATAGTGCGATTGGGGATGTCTATTTCGATGCGATCGCCTTCTTCCACCAAGCCAATGGCACCGCCTTCAGCAGCTTCTGGGGAGGCGTGGCCTATGCTTAAACCCGATGTCCCGCCAGAGAAACGACCGTCAGTGAGTAAGGCACAAACCTTGCCCAAGTCCTTGGATTTTAAATACGAAGTAGGGTAGAGCATTTCTTGCATGCCAGGACCGCCGCGCGGGCCTTCGTAACGAATCACCACCACATCGCCGGCGACGATTTGGTCGGCTAAAATGGCCGCCACGGTTTCGTCTTGGCTTTCAAAGACACGGGCGCGACCGCTGAATTTTAAAATGCTGTCGTCCACGCCGGCGGTTTTCACAATGCAACCGTCCAAGGCGATGTTGCCGTACAGCACCGCCAAGCCACCATCTTGCGAATAGGCATGGGCTTTGTCGCGTATGCAACCCTCGGCGCGGTCGTTATCCAAATCGGGGTAGAGCATGCTTTGCGAAAAGGCGATGGTGGTGGTGATGCCACCTGGCGCGGCGCGGTAGAATTTTTTCACGTCCTCGTCCGTCGTCACCATGATGTCCCATTTATCCAAGGCCTCGCCCATGCTGGCGCTATGCACGGTGGGGCTGTCGCGGTGCAGCACGCCGGCTCGGTCTAGTTCGCCCAAGATGCCCATCACGCCGCCGGCATGGTGTACGTCTTCCATGTGGTATTTTTGCGTGGCTGGGGCGACTTTGCTCAAGCAAGGGACTTTGCGCGATATGCGGTCTATATCGGCCATGGTGAAATCGATTTCTGCCTCGTGGGCCGCTGCCAATAGGTGCAACACGGTATTGGTTGAGCCACCCATGGACACGTCAAGTGCCATGGCATTTTCAAAGGCTTTGAAATTAGCAATATTGCGCGGCAATACGCTGTAGTCGTCTTGCTCGTAGTGGCGTTTGGCCAAGTCGACGATTAAGCGACCGGCTTTTAAAAACAATTCTTTACGCGCGCCATGGGTGGCTAAAGTTGAGCCATTGCCTGGCAAGCTCAAGCCCAGCGCCTCGGTTAAGCAGTTCATGGAGTTGGCGGTAAACATGCCAGAACATGAGCCGCAAGTCGGGCAAGCCGAACGCTCTATGGCCTCGGCTTTTTCGTCGCTGACTTTGCTGTCCGCCGCCGCCACCATGGCATCGACTAAGTCTAGTTTCAGCGCTTCGCCTTGCCAGTTTACTTTGCCGGCTTCCATCGGGCCGCCGGAAACGAACACCACCGGAATGTTTAAACGCAGCGCCGCCATCAACATGCCTGGGGTGATTTTGTCGCAATTGGATATGCACACCATGGCGTCCGCGCAATGGGCATTCACCATGTATTCCACGCTATCGGCGATTAAATCGCGACTGGGCAAGCTGTACAACATGCCGCCATGGCCCATGGCAATGCCGTCATCGACGGCAATGGTGTTGAATTCTTTAGCCACGCCGCCAGCGCGTTCAATTTCCCTGGCCACCAATTGGCCCAAATCTTTTAGGTGCACGTGACCCGGAACGAATTGGGTAAAGGAGTTGCACACGGCAATGATGGGTTTATCAAAATCACCGTCTTTCATGCCGGTAGCGCGCCATAGGGCGCGTGCGCCTGCCATGTTGCGGCCGTGTGTGGTGGTTCGAGAGCGGTATACGGGCATAGGTTTATCCAATAATAAGGTTTTTTAAAATACGTGAATGCTTAATCGGTTCGCCGTACTGGCAGCCAACAAGACATCATGCAGCCGTGTTGGCATTAAGCGCATCGGAGGCCGAGCGCACTTCAAAATCGTGGGTAATTTCCACGCTTTTGCTCAGCATGATCGATGCCGAGCAATACTTCTCTGCCGACAATTTAACCGCACGCTCAACTTGCGCCTCGTTTAAGTTGTCGCCAGTCACGACAAAATGCACGTGTATCTTGGTGAACACTTTAGGAATTTCATCGGCACGCGTGGCGTCGATTTCAGCCACGCAAGCGGTAATGGGTTGGCGCGCTTTTTTCAAAATGGCCACCACGTCAAACGAGGTGCAACCGCCCATGCCTACCAATAGCATCTCCATGGGGCGCATGCCTATGTTGCGGCCACCGTTTTCCGGCGCCCCGTCCATGACGATGGCATGGCCGGATTCCGATTCGCCGACAAAGCTCACACCGTCTATCCATTTAACGCTTACGTGCATATGCTCTCCTGTGCTTGGGCCTTAGCCCAGGCTGTCCTATTTAACGTCCAATAATTCCACTTCAAATACCAAGTCGGCATTAGGCGGAATCACGCCACCGGCGCCGCGTGCGCCGTAACCCATGGCAGATGGAATCAATAGGGTGCGTTTGCCGCCTATTTTCATGCCAGCAAAGCCTTCATCCCAGCCTTGAATCACTTGGCCGCCGCCTAAGAAAAACACAAACGGTTCTTTACGATCCAAGCTGCTGTCAAATTTTTTGCCTTTTTGACCTTCGGCTTTGGCATCAAATAACCAGCCGGTGTAGTGCACCGTGACATTAAAGCCTGGCTCGGCTTCGCGGCCAGTGCCAACCAAGGTGTCGATTTTTTGTAATTCAAGAACGTTGTTCATGGTCATGGTGGGTTTTTCCTGTGTGGTTGTTTTTGTTTCGGCGTTGCAGGCATTCAAGGTAAATGCGCAAGCGCAGGCCAGTGTAAAATTCAGTAGTTTCATGCGTTAGACCTCAATGATTAATGGGCTGTGTCACTGCAGGCAATATGATACCGCAAACTCCAGCACAATTGGCTCGGTCATTGCGTGGCAAGGCCGATTAAACGCTGCACTTACGGTTGACGGTAAACCCATTCAATCAAGGCATCCTGCGCGATTTTGCTGGCCCCGGCTTTGTCGTGGTTAACCAGCATCACCAGCACCTGGCGCCTGTTTTGTTTGTCCAGCAGGTAGCCGGCAATGGCGCTGACGCCATCAAGTGAGCCGGTTTTGAGGTGCGCCCGTTTGGCCGCTGGGCTGTCTTTTAGGCGTTTCATCAGCGTGCCGTCTAAGGCCAATACTGGCAGTGAGCCCATGAATTCTGGCATTACCGGGCTATGGTAAGCTTGCGTCAGCATGCGCGCCAACTGCTCGGCACTGATGCGCTCAATCCGCGATAGCCCAGAGCCGTTTTCCACCACCAGTGTGTCCGCGCCAATTTGCTGGCTATTGAACCAGTTTTTAATCGCGCTCGCGCCATCGACTTCGTTGGCTGGCACGGCTATTTTCTCGGCGGCTATGCTCAGTAGCAGTTGCCGCGCCATCAGGTTGTTACTCCATTTATTCATTTCCGGCAGCACCTGGCTTAAGGGTTGCGAGCGTTGTTCCAGTAGTTTGATGGCAAGACTAGGCCGTGCTTTGACTTGCAGTTGGCCAGAAAACTGGCCGCCTAATTCTTGCCAGAGTTGTTTAAAGCTGTAATAGGCATACTGCTCGTCATTAAACAGGCTTAACTCTAAAAACTTTTCCTCGCAATCGGCGGCAAAACTGCCGCTAAAGGTGATGCTTTTAACGGGCTCGGCCGCACTGTTTTGCTCGCTGCTCACGCTGTATTGCATGTGGTTACGCCAATCGCGGCAGGCGCCGGGTAACAAGCGCATATTGTTGACGATCTCCAATTGCGGCAAGGCCATGTCGGCGCTGATAGCCACGGTATTTTTTTCGTTGCTACTGCTGCTAAATTTAAAGCGGGTGTGCCGGCCGTTGACTAAAAAGGCGCTGGGTAGGGCGTTATAAGCCCGCCAAATTTCGTTATCAAAGCTGGCGGTCTGTTGTTGTGGCGGGGCAAAATAGCTTTTATCAAGGATTAAATCGCCTTTGATGTGGCTGATGCCGGCTTGTTTGATGCTGTTAAGCAAGCGCCAAAAATCCGCTGAGTTAAAGTTTGGGTCGCCGTAGCCTTTGATAATCAGGTTGCCGCTCAGCACGCCTTGGCTTAGCTGGCCGTCGTAATAGACTTCGGTTTTCCAGCGGTAATTAGGGCCGAGTAAATCCAGTGCGGCCTTGCTGGTCACCAGCTTCATGACCGAGGCCGGATTGAGGCTTTTTTCCGGATTGTGCTGCAAACTGACTTGCTCGCTGTCGACCGCTTGCACCACCACCGCCACGTGCTCGAGTGGCACGCCGGCTTGACTCAAGGCCTGCGCCACTTCACTGGGTAAGTCGGCCTTGGCCGTCAAACTGGCTAAGCCGAGTAATAGGCAGATCAGCTGTTTTTTCATAGAGCCAACCGAATCGCCTCATGGGTGGCCGTGAGCATAAAATCGACTTCATCGCGGCTGATGCTGTAGGGCGGCATCAAGTACACCGTGTTGCCTATGGGGCGCAATAGCAAGCCTTGTTTAAGCGCCTCGGCATAACAGCGCTGGGCAAAACCGGGCTTTGCATCCAGCACGTCCATGGCCAATATCATGCCTTGTTGGCGTAAGTGTTGTATCGGTAAATCAGCCAGTGGTGCCGCTTTGGTCTTGATGTAATCCGCTAAGTCGCGGTTTTTTTCTAGCACCGCGTCGTCAGCAAAAATGCCTAAAGTGGCGAGTGCCGCACTGCAAGCCAAGGGGTTGCCGGTGTAGCTGTGGCTGTGTAAAAAGCCTTTAGCAGTGCGTTCATCATAAAACGCTTGGTAGACCGTGTCGCTGGTCAGCACCGCCGATAAAGGCAAATAGCCGCCAGTGATGCCTTTGGATAAGCAGATGAAATCGGCGATGTCGCTCACTTTGGCCGCGGCTTGTTCGCAGGCAAATAAGCTGCCAGTGCGGCCAAAGCCGACGGCGATTTCGTCGGCAATGAGATGCACTTGGTAGCGTGTGCACAGTTCCCGTGCCCGTTGCAAATAGACTGGGTGGTGCATGGCCATGCCGGCTGCGCATTGCACAATGGGTTCAAGGATGAAGGCCGCTATGCTGGCATGATGGCGGGCCAGGTGCTCCTCTAAGGCTGCGGCCGCGCACAGCGCCATGGCTTCGGCCGATGCGCCGGCTTCGCTTTCTCGAAAATCCGGGCTGGGCATTTGTGCCGATTGCATCAACAGCGGCGCGTAAGTGTCTTTAAAAATAGCCACATCGGTTACGCCCAAGGCACCCAAGGTTTCACCGTGGTAGCTGTTTTTTAGGCTGATGAATTGGGTTTTGCTGGGTTGGCCGCTGTTGCGCCAATAATGAAAACTCATTTTCAAGGCAATTTCAGTCGCGCTGGCGCCATCCGAGGCATAAAAAGCGTGGCCCAAGCCGGTCAGCTCGCTGAGTTTTTCCGACAGCGCCACCACCGGTTCGTGGGTAAAGCCAGCCAACATGACGTGTTCCAATTGGTCGAGTTGGCTTTTGATAGCGTCTTTAATACGTGGGTTATTGTGGCCAAATAGGTTGACCCACCAAGAGCTGATGCCGTCCAAATAGCGCTGACCGTCTGCATCGTAAAGCCACACTCCTTCACCCCGTTGAATGGGAATCAGTGGAAATGTCTCGTGCTGCTTCATTTGCGTGCACGGGTGCCATACGGATTGCAGGCTGCGGGCTAATAAGCGGCTATTGGTCATGGTGGTGAGGCCAGGCTGTCAAATGCGGTTTCACGTTGGTGTTTTACTCTTAAAATAACGATGCTATCGTTCAATTCGTCAAATGCGTATAAGGCCATGTAGCCGGAGCGGCCGCGAGAAATAATCAGCTCGCGGATGCCATCTGCCTCGGTAGGCCGGCCTATTTCCGGGTGGTTCTTTAGTAAGGATAGGCCTTCCTCTAAAATGCCGTAGGTAGCCAATGCCGCCGCTTTATCCTGATCAATTAAAAACTCCACCAAGCGCAGCAAGTCTTTGAGTGCCGAATCGTGATAAACAATACGTATCATTGCATGACGGCTATTTTTTGCCGTATTTTTTTGCGCTAGGAGGCGAGGCCGAGCCGCCGCTTATTTTTGATCGCAAGTAGGCATGCACTTGATCGGCCTCATAGCCCATGCCGGTGTCATCAAAATTTTTCTTGGCCGCCACCGCGCTTTGGATAAAGGCCAGGCGTTTTTCCACGCGCTCGGTTTGTTCGGCTATCACCTCCACCATAAAGGCATGCGGGCTTTTGCCAGCGATTTCCGCCAAGGTGTTGATGCGTTGTTTAAGGGCGTCGGGAAGCTTCAAACTGGTGGTGGCCATGATGTTACCTTGCAGGCATTAAAGTGTTACCAAAGTAACACCTAGCCTCAAGGCTGTCAAACCGTTTTGTGCTATAGTCCGCGTCTAAGATTTTTATCCCGTTTGACCATGCTAAAAACCCGTAAACACCTTGAATTGTTGGCCCCGGCAAAAAATGCCGAGTTCGGTATCGAAGCCATTAATCATGGTGCGGACGCCGTTTACATAGGCGGGCCGGCTTTTGGCGCCAGGTCGAAAGCGCCCAACACGGTGGCCGACATCGCGCGCTTGGTCAAACACGCACACCGTTTCCACGCGGAAGTGTTTGTCGCCCTTAACACCATCTTCCATGATCAAGAGTTGGATGGCGCACGCCAATTGGTTGAGCAGTTGTATGAGGCCGAGGTGGACGCCTTGATCGTGCAAGACATGGGCCTATTAGAGATGGATCTGCCGCCTATTCAATTGCATGCCAGCACGCAAACCGACATCCGCACGGTAGATAAAGCCGTGTTTTTAGATCAAGTGGGTTTTTCGCAATTGGTCTTAGCGCGCGAGTTGGATTTGGCCACCGTGCAAAAAATCGCCGCGGCCACCACCTGCAACCTTGAGTACTTTATACACGGCGCCTTGTGCGTGGCTTTTAGCGGCCAATGCTTTATTAGCCATGCGCACACCGGTCGCAGCGCCAACCGCGGCGAGTGCTCACAAGAGTGCCGCTTGCCATTCACTTTAGAAGACCAAAAAGGCCGCATCCTAGGCAAAGACAAGCACTTTTTGTCCATGAAAGACAACGATCAAAGCGCCAATCTGCTGGCCTTAATCGATGCCGGCGTCAGCTCCTTCAAAATAGAAGGGCGCTATAAAGATTTACCCTATGTCAAAAATGCCACCGCCCATTACCGGCTATTGCTGGATGCCATCCTGCACGACAGGCCGGAATTGGCGAAGTCCTCGCACGGCAGCAGCCGCTTCACGTTTAGCCCGCAACCGGAAAAAACCTTTAACCGCAGCGCTACCGACTACTTTGCTAATGGCCGGCAAGCCGACATAGGTGCGTTTGATACGCCTAAGTTTTCCGGTGAAGCCTTAGGCAAAGTGAGCAAGGTGGGCACCGACTACTTTGAAGTGGACACCGAGGTCGAGCTGCATAACGGCGACGGCGTGTGCTTTTTTGATGTGCATAAAGAGCTGGTGGGTTTGCGCGTCAATAGCGTGCTTGGCCGAAAACTCTACCCCAATGAAATGCCAGTGGACATACGCCGCGGCATGGCTGTCTTCCGTAACCGCGATCACGCTTTCATGCGCTTGTTAGAAAAAGACTCGGCGCAACGCAAAATAGCCGTCACCTTGCGTTTGACGGATAGCGAGCAGGGTTTCCAATTAAGTGTAAGCGACGAAGCCGGCTTGGTTGGCACGGCCTTTTGCCTGGCCGACAAGCAATTGGCGGACAACCCCGCGCAAGCCCAGCAGAGCTTACGCGACAATTTAGCCAAATTAGGCAACACCGATTTTGTCGCGAAGAACACTGAGCTGGCCACCTCACAAGCTTGGTTTGTGCCGGCCTCGCTGGTGAACGGTTTGCGCCGCGATGCCATCGCGCAATTGCAACTTGCGCGCGATGCGGCTTACCAACGCCCGCCACGCCGGCCGGCTAATGAGCCGCCAGCCATCTATCCGGAAGACACCTTGAGTTATTTGGCCAACGTCTATAACCAAAAAGCGCGGGCGTTTTACCAGAAGCACGGCGTGAAGATGATTGCGGCGGCGTACGAAGCCAACCAAGAATTAGACGAAGTGCCCTTGATGATCACCAAGCACTGCCTGCGTTTTAGTCACGGTTTGTGCCCGAAAGAAGCCAAGGGCGTCATTGGCGTGCAAGGCACGGTAACGGCCGAACCCATGACCTTAATTAGCGGTAAAGACCGTTACACCCTGAAGTTTGATTGCAAGCCGTGCGAGATGCACGTCATGGGCAAAATGCGCAAAACGGTGCTGCAATTAGCCCAGCCGCAAGCCGTGCATTTTATGCCTAGGCGGCCTTAGGCTTTTTTCACGAATTCCGATTTTAGTTTCATGGCCCCTATGCCATCGATTTTGCAATCGATGTCGTGGTCGCCATCCACCAGGCGGATGTTTTTGACTTTGGTGCCCACTTTCACCACCAAAGACGAGCCTTTCACTTTCAAATCCTTAATCACCGTCACGCTGTCGCCGTCTTGCAGCACGTTACCATTGGCATCCTTGATCACTTTTTGCTCGTCGCCTTGATCAGCGGCGGCGGATTTAGGCCATTCGTGGGCGCACTCTGGGCAAACATACTGGTCGCCGTCTTCGTAGGTGTATACGGATTGGCATAGTGGGCAGTGCGGTAAATCGCTCATAATGGGCTACTCTCTTTTTTAATTAATGGTTTTTTAACTAATGCAAAATCGGCTTGCTAGTGGCTACGCTGCTGGTTTGGACTGGGTTGGCCATAGTCAAATCCCAGTTGGCTTCGCGGGTGGCCAATTGCAGCATGCTGGCCAAGGCTTGGATGAGTTCGCCGGTTAAGGCCATTTTCACGGATTGACCGGTGCTGCATTGCAATTCCATATAGGGCGGCAAGTTGCCGACTCGGACAGTCAGGCAAGTGATGGCCAATAAAGGCGCATCGGAACGGGCTTTTCGGTCACTTTGGTAAGCCGATTGAAAATCCAATTGGGCTATTTTTTTCTGCGTTTCGGCATCGCGCACAAAGTGCTCCATGGCTTGGTCTTTGTCTAGGGTGGTGTTGCCGGTCGTGCTTGAAAGACCGCTGCCACTGGGCAATAAAGCGCTGCCGGCTTGCTGCAAGGCCGACCAAATTTGCTTGGCGACGCGCCGACTGATCCACACCGCCACTTCGGTTTTGTCTGCTAGGCCGACCTTCAGCAACAAGCGGTCTTCTTGCTCATTAAAGCCTAGGTTGATTTGTTCAATAGACGATTCGTTTTCGGTCATGGCGCCATTTTAAAGCCTAAGCCTAAATGCCCGCTAAATTTTTATAAACTTTTTTTAAGGGCGACGCTTGAAAACCATCAGACCGACCCAATAACTAGCACTCTGATGGTTTGAGTGCTAAAATCGCGCTCGAACAAAATAGTAAGCGTCATGGTGCAGTGCTGACCATGCATTTTTTAGTCCGATGGCCCTTTGGTCGATCGGGCAGAGCTGGTTAATTTTTGATTTATTTTTGGAGAAATCGTATGAAAATCCGTCCATTACACGACCGTGTCATTGTAAAACGCTCAGAAGAAGAGCGCACAACGGCTTCTGGCATTGTGATTCCAGATAGCGCAACAGAAAAACCGGATCAAGGCGTCGTTCAAGCGATTGGTTCTGGCAAACGTGACGATAGCGGCAAAGTGATTGCCCTAGACGTGAAAGTAGGCGACAAAGTGTTATTCGGTAAATACGCTGGCCAAACCGTAAAAGTAGACGGCGAAGAATTATTGGTTATGCGTGAAGAAGACATCATGGCGATTGTTGAGTAATTTAGAACTTACAAGGCGTGAATTTATATTTGAGTTAAACAACCACTAAAGCAGTAAGGTCAGGGTGATTTTCTCTGTGCCTTTGTGCCTCTGTGGTGAATGATTTTAGGAGATTTAACATGGCAGCAAAAGACGTAAGATTTGGCGACGAAGTACGCCACAAAATGGTAGCAGGCGTGAATGTGCTTGCAAACGCAGTAAAAGTAACCTTGGGCCCTAAAGGCCGTAACGTAGTGTTAGAGCGCTCTTTCGGCGCACCTACCATCACTAAAGACGGCGTGTCCGTGGCCAAAGAAATCGAATTAAAAGACAAATTCGAAAACATGGGCGCACAAATGGTCAAAGAAGTGGCGTCAAAAACCTCTGACATCGCCGGTGACGGCACCACGACGGCCACCGTACTGGCACAAGCCATTATCCGTGAAGGCATGAAATCGGTAGCCGCTGGCATGAATCCTATGGATTTAAAACGCGGTATTGATAAAGCGGTTGCAGCAGCGATTATCGATTTAAAAGCGCAATCCAAACCATGCACTACCAGCAAAGAAATCGCTCAAGTGGGCGCCATTTCAGCTAACTCCGACGACTCCATCGGTAAAATCATTGCCGATGCCATGGATAAAGTGGGCAAAGAAGGCGTGATCACCGTGGAAGACGGTTCAGGCTTAGAGAGCGAGTTGGACGTAGTAGAAGGCATGCAGTTTGATCGTGGCTATTTGTCACCTTACTTCATCAACAACCAAGACCGCCAAATTGCTTTGTTGGACAACCCATTCGTGTTATTGCACGACAAAAAAATCTCTAATATCCGCGATTTATTGCCGACATTAGAGCAAGTGGCTAAATCCGGTCGCCCATTGTTAATCATTGCTGAAGACGTGGACGGCGAAGCCTTGGCCACCTTGGTAGTGAATAACATCCGCGGCATCTTGAAAACCACGGCTGTTAAAGCACCTGGTTTTGGTGACCGTCGTAAAGCCATGTTGGAAGACATCGCCATCTTAACTGGCGGTACCGTGATTGCCGAAGAAGTGGGCTTGAAACTAGAAAACGTCACTTTAGAAAACCTAGGCCAAGCTAAACGCATCGAAGTGGGCAAAGAAAACACCATCATCATTGACGGTGCCGGTGCAGAAGCCAACATCAAATCTCGCATTGCGCAAATTAAAACGCAAATCGAAGAAGCGACCAGCGACTACGACAGAGAAAAACTGCAAGAACGCGTGGCTAAATTAGCCGGCGGTGTTGCTGTGATCAAAGTCGGTGCCACCACTGAAATCGAAATGAAAGAGAAAAAAGCCCGCGTGGAAGATGCCTTGCATGCAACCCGCGCTGCCGTTGAAGAAGGCATTGTGGCCGGTGGTGGCGTGGCGTTAATTCGTGCACGTGCTGCCATTGCTAAAGTTAAAGGCGACAACCACGATCAAGACGCAGGCGTGAAAATCGTCTTGCGTGCAATCGAAGAGCCATTGCGTCAAATCGTGCAAAATGCTGGCGTGGAGCCATCAGTGGTGGTGAATAACGTGGAAGCCGGTAAAGGCAACTACGGTTACAACGCCGCCAACGAAACTTACGGCGACATGATCGAAATGGGTATTTTGGATCCAACTAAAGTAACGCGTTCTGCCTTGCAAAATGCAGCATCCGTGGCTGGCTTAATGCTAACCACAGACTGCATGGTGGCTGAACTGCCTAAAGAAGACGCACCAGCAATGGGTGGCGGCGACATGGGTGGCATGGGCGGCATGGGCGGTATGATGTAAGGCTGTTGGCGGCAAGCAGCCTGTAACAAGGCACTTGTCACAATGGACTTTAGCCTAAAGGCTTACGGATTTTTCCGTAAGCCTTTTTTATTGAGCCACAAAGTGCCTTAGCTTATGCATTGTCAGCTTGGTGTAAGCCAAATCATTCATCATGAGTGTTTGCATACATTTGGCCGTGCTTATGGCCTGATTTTTTGCCATTTGACGGGAATAAAAAGCATGGCTCAGATTACGGATTTGGACAAAAACAGCCCACGGCAAGCGAGCGCCTTGCATGAATTGGGTCGAGATTATTGCAGCGACCATTTGGGACGCTTCTTTCAGAACAAGTATTTGCTGCCTATGAAGGCGGCGAAACCATTTGAAATCCCTACTAAGCTAGCATTAAGAGGTGAAAAAGGCAGTTTTGCTATCTGCGTCATGATGCACAATCACATTGTCGATTTGAGGTATTTCAGCGACATATTTCCTGAGTGGAATAACACCATGGGCTTGGCCAACAGCTGGTCAGAACAAGGCATTGATGGCATCCATGCTGTCATCAATGATCACAGGATGCTGTCTGTGATTAAGCGTTTCAGTAAGATCAATGAAGAGGTCGTGATTGGCCGATGCACTGGTTTTGAATTCACGCCACTGTAAATTGAGTGCCCACTTTTATAGCTTGGCGCTATAAAAATCTATCCAATAGTTTGCGGCTGGCTTTGTCTAACTGAGCAATATTGCGCAGCAGAAAATGAATCCCATAGCTATCGGTAATCATTAAGCTATTTTGGCTTAAGCGGCGTATGTGATCTTCTGCTTTTAGTATGAGTTCGGCATGGCCACGGTCCGTTTCTATTTGCCATGTGCTGGGTGTTGCAAAGCTGGAAACGCTGAGTATGCTTTGTATTTCCGGCATAAATTCACGTTGAGCCAGTTCGGCTTTGAGTAGTTGCTGCTTGTCTTCAGTAAGCTCTGTCAAGCGATCAATCCAGACCAGCTCGTGGCCGTCTGCGCTTACCAGCGATATGCCTTCATCGGATGCGCTAATGGGAAATGCCCTTACCGGAAACACACCCTCATAAACCGTAGCATCTTCTCTAGTAAGGTGTAAGCGCCCAGCGGCATTTCGAAAAAGCTTGAATTGAAGATTACTCACTTGATTTTCCATGCTTATAGGCCGCCTTCTTTGTTGGCGTTGTCGACGTCATTATCCAAGTCATCCAAGTCCGTATCCACATTGCGCGCTTGCGCTTGGTACAAGCGGTAATACGCCCCTTCGCGCGCCATTAACTCATCGTGATTGCCCACCTCAACAATTTGCCCTTGGTCCAACACCACGAGCCGATTGGCTTTGTGCAAAGTGGATAAGCGGTGTGCAATGGCAATGGTGGTGCGACCGTGCACTAAGTTATCCAGCGCTTTTTGAATTTCTTTTTCCGTTTCGGTATCAACCGACGCGGTGGCTTCATCCAGTATCAGAATGCGCGGGTTGATGAGCAGTGCTCTTGCTATCGAAATGCGTTGGCGCTCGCCGCCAGACAGGCCGTGGCCGCGTTCGCCAACCAGCGAATCGTAGCCGTGCGCTAAGCGTAAGATAAACTCATGGGCATGAGCGGCACGCGCCGCTGCGATGATTTCTGCGCGGGTGGCGTCCGGTTTGCCGTAAGCAATATTTTCGGCAATGCTGCCAAAAAATAAAAAGGGTTCTTGCAAGACTAGACCGATATTGCGCCTGTATTCAGAGATGGGTAGCGCCCTAATGTTCACCCCATCCAAGCTGATCGACCCAGTCGAAACATCATAAAAGCGGCACATCAAATTGACCAAAGTACTTTTTCCCGAGCCGCTATGGCCAACCAACCCTATCATTTCACCAGGAGCAATGCTTAGGTTAATGCCTTTAATGACTGCACGGTTGCCGTAGCGAAACCCAGCGTTGCGTATTTCAATTTGACCGCTCACCGTTGCCAGGTGCGTTGGCTTGGTTGGCTCAGGTACGCTAGAGACATGGTCGAGAATGTCAAAAATCCGTTTCGCACCGGAAGCTGCTTTTTGGGTCACCGAAACGATGCGACTCATGGAGTCTAATCGGGTGTAAAAGCGGCTAATGTAAGCCAGAAAAGCGGTTAGCACCCCCACGCTGATTTCATTGTGCGATATTTGCCATATGCCAAAAGCCCATACCATGAGCAAGCCCACTTCGGTCAAGAGAGTGACGCTGGGTGAGAATAATGACCAAATTTTATTGATGCGGTCATTCACGGCTAGGTTGTGCTGATTGGCTTCGCGGAATCGATTGGATTCGCGACCTTCCTGTGCGAACGCTTTAACCACGCGGATGCCAGGTATGGTATCTGCCAATACATTGCTCACTTGTGACCACACACGATCAATTTTTTCAAAACCGGTACGCAACTTATCGCGCACCAAATGGATCATCCAGGCAATAAACGGTAGCGGCAACAAGGTGACCAGCGCCAATTTGGCATTGATGGAAATAAGGATTGCCGCCGTCATAATGATCATCAATACATCGGTAGCAAAATCCAATAAATGCAGTGACAAGAAAACACAGATGCGATCGGATTCTGAGCCTATTCGCGCCATTAAGTCACCGGTGCGTTTGCCGCCAAAATACTCGAGTGACAGTTTTAGCAAATGCTCGTAAGTGATGGTACGTAAGTCTGCGCCTATGCGTTCGCTGACCAGCGCCAATATATAAGTCTTGGCCCAACCTAGCCCCCAAGCCAAAAGCGCCGAGCCGAACAAGCCGGTTAGTAGCCATAACACCAAATTGATGTCGATGGGCGCGCCATTTTGGTAGGGGATAAGCACCTTGTCCATCAAGGGGATGGTCAAGTAAGGCGGCACCAGGGTGGCGGCGGTGGACGCCAGCATCAGTAAAAACCCGGTCAACAATTGCCATTGATAGGGTTTGGCAAAACGCCACAACCTAAATAATGTCCAGGTGGATGGCGGGCTGTCTATGGTGCTGTTGCATTGCGGGCAATCGTCTTCATCCGCTGAGAGCGTTGTTTGGCAATTGGGGCAAATTTCAGCGGGGGCTATGTCTGCGGGTAAGCCGGAAATAAAGCCCTGCAATTGTTGCTCAAACTGTTTGATAAAGCGCGCGGCAGCCACATCCTGCGCCAGCGTATAAAACCAAACGGCCAGCCGAGTTTCCCCATCAAATAATTCTATTTTGCCGACACCGGCATGGTCATGCCGTTGCAGCTTTAAATTGGCTTGGTAGGCGTAAGTGCTAACATGTTCCGTGGCGTTAGACGAAGCGTCATGAAAATGCAGCAAGCGCTGATTGCTTAGAAGCAGCAGCTGCTTTTTAAAATGCAGGTCATTATCAAGATTGATTTCTAGGGACGCGGCTATTTCTTCTGCTTGCGGCAAAGCATCGCGTGCTAATTGTCCAGTGACAATGGCCTGCCAAGCACTGGGTAAGACCTTGGATGCTGAGTTTAGTGGGGGTGTTTGATTGTTCACAGACGCTGACTATACTACAATTAGCTAGGCTCATAAATATAGAAAAAGCCTTAATCTTTACGATGTAAAAGCGCGCCTAGGATGGATTGCTAAACTTCAGCATGCTTTCTTAAAGTGTCTTCCTGCATAGACAATACCTTCCATTTAATAATTTAGCTGGACAACTTGATGAAGTTCCTAAAATTTTTACCCCTGCATGGCCCCAATATATGGACATACCGACCCGTGCTGGAAGTTTGGCTGGATATCGGCCCCTTAGAAGATTCCCCCTCCAATACCATCCCCGGATTTTACGAACGATTGACCGCCTGGTTGCCCTCACTGGCCGAGCACCGCTGCGGCATAGGCGAGCGCGGTGGGTTTTTGCAACGCTTGCGGGAGGGCACTTGGCCGGGGCATATCTTAGAGCATGTCACGCTAGAATTGCAGAGCATGGCAGGCATGCAAGGTGGGTTTGGTAAGGCGCGCAGCACCAATGTGCGTGGTGTCTACAAAGTGGTCGTGCGCTCTCGAAATGAGCAGGTCAGTCGCGCTGCATTTGTGGCGGCCCGTAACTTAGTCATGGCGGCCATTGAAGACCGCCCATTTGATGTGAATGCCGCCCTGCTTGAATTGCGTGAAATGGTCGATTCTTTGTGTTTAGGCCCAAGCACCGCGTGTATTGTGGATGCGGCCACGGAGCGGCAAATTCCGTCCATTCGATTAACCAATGGCAATTTAGTCCAGCTAGGGTATGGCGCCCAACAGCATCGGGTTTGGACAGCGGAGACGGACCAGACCAGCGCGATTGCTGAAGGCATATCCAAAGATAAGGATTTGACCAAAAGTTTGCTGCAAGCCTGCGGCGTTCCAGTGCCTGAAGGGCGAATTGTTGACAGTCCTAAGGATGCTTGGGAGGCAGCCGAGGACATCGGCTTGCCCGTGGTCGTTAAGCCCAGTGATGGCAATCACGGCCGCGGCGTTTCAACCGAGCTCATGACGCGTGAAGAGGTGGCGGCCGCCTATCAACTGGCTGATGCCGAAGGCAGTGAAGTCATCGTGGAGCGTTTTATCCCAGGTAACGAGCACAGGTTGCTTGTTATCGGCGGACGAGTAGCGGCGGCCGCTAAAGGTGAAACCGTTTCTATTATTGGGGATGGGCAATCGTCTATTCATCAATTAATTGATGCGCAAATCAATAGCGACCCAAGGCGCGGCGAGGCAGAAGAGTTTCCACTGGATTTGATCTGCATTGATAAAAATCCGTCGGTAGTGTTTGAAATCGAGCGTCAAGGCTATGTTGTAGAGTCCATTTTGCCAAAGAACACGGCCATTATTATTCAGCGTAACGGCAATATGGCGATGGACGTGACCGACAGTGTGCACCCTGAAGTCGCCGCCGCCGCTACTTTGGCGGCGCGTGTGGTGGGCCTGGATATTGCTGGCATTGATTTAGTCGCTAAGGACATTTCGCAGCCTTTGGACGGCCAGCGCGGCGCCATTGTGGAAGTGAACGCTGGCCCTGGTTTGCTCATGCACCTTAAGCCGGCCGAAGGTCAAGCGAGGCCTGTAGGAAAAGCCATTGTAGACAGCTTGTTCGCTGACGATGGTTCGGGTCGTATCCCAATTGTTGGCATTGCTGGTAGCCATGGCAAAACCTTGGTAGCAAAAATTGTGGCTAGGCTATTGCATCTAAGTGGCCAATACGTTGGGCTTGCATGTAGCGATGGCTTATACCTTGACCAGCGATTGATTGAAAAGCGCAACAGTGCCAATTGGACTTCCGCACAAAAACTGTTGATGAATAGAAGGGTGGAAGCGGCTGTCATTGAAAACAGCGTCGCCACAATTTTGAATGAAGGACTAGGCTACGACCGTTGTCAGGTTGGGGTGATCACCAACTTTCTGCCAGAACAGCATTACGGCGAGGCTTACATAGACAGCCCAGAGCAGGTTTACAACGTGCTGCGCACGCAGATCGATGTCGTATTAAGTGGAGGCAAAGCCGTGCTAAACGCGGGCTATCCTTTGCTGGCGGAGATGGCTGAATTGTGTGATGGGGAAGTGATTTTCTTCGCCCAGGATGCCGATTTACCAGTGATAGCGGCGCACATAAAAGAAAATGGCCAAGCCGTGTTGGTGGTGGATGAACGCATCGTGTTGGCCATGGGCAACGCAAAAATAGTATTGACCAAATTAAGCGCCATTCCATTTTTGCAAGCACAGTGTCACGGTGAAAAGCTAGACCACGTGCTGGCAGCGATAGCCGCTGCATGGGCCTTAGGCCTGACCCCAACGCTGATACGCGCTGGCATTGAAACCTTTCAGTAAGGCACAAGGGCGTTGAATTTGATATGACAAGGAAAACTGATTAATGGAAGTATCACGAATTCGGGCATTGCGTGGACCCAATTTATGGAGCCGTCACAAATCCATTGAGGCGATTGTTTCCTGCACTGAGCAAGAAAATAACATAGCAAAAATTAATGGTTTTGAGGCAAGATTGCGGGCGCTGTTCCCGGCAATTGGCTCCTTAACATTAAGCGGGCATACAGAGCCTGTGTCGATGGCGCGCGTGCTTGAATTGGCTGCGCTTGGGCTGCAAGCCTCGTCGGGCTGCCAAGTGTCCTTTAGCTTGACGGTGGCAACGCTTGAAGCAGGGGTTTATCAAGTGGTGTTTGAATACACGGAAGAGGATGTCGGTCGGCAAGCCATCGAGCTGGCGGAAGAATTATGCCTCGCGGCCGTCAATGATGTGTTTTTCGATGTGGAGGCGGCTTTGGCGCACCTCAAAGATTTGGACGAAGACGTGCGTTTGGGCCCGAGCACGGGCGCCATTGTCGATGCGGCCATTGCACGCGGCATCCCATTTAGACGCTTGACCGAAGGCAGTTTGGTGCAGTTTGGTTGGGGCAGTCGCCAGCGGCGTATCCAAGCGGCGGAAACGGATCGCAGCAGCGCCATTGCTGAATCCATCGCGCAAGACAAAGACCTCACTAAACGCCTACTGGAGTCGGCTGGGGTATCTGTGCCGAGCGGTCGAGAAGTGACCGATGCCGACGATGCTTGGCTTGCCATGAGTGACATTGGCGGTGCCGTAGTGGTCAAACCAAAAGACGGCAATCAAGGCAAAGGCGTGACAGTCAACATCACCACGCGCGAACAGTTGAATGCCGCTTACCATGCTGCGTCCGCTATCAGTGACGAGGTGCTGGTGGAGCGATTTTTGCCGGGCAACGATTTTCGCTTGTTAGTGGTAGGCAATCAGTTGGTAGCGGCCGCCAGGCGCGAGCCGCCGCTGGTGATTGGAAATGGTGTGGATAGCGTCCGCACATTGGTTGAGCAGGTAAATAAAGACCCGCGCCGCGGCTTAGGTCATGCCACTTCCCTCACTAAAATTCACATAGACGATATTGCTTTAGCTAGCCTGGAATCACAAAATTTCACGCCAGACTCGGTGCCTAAAAAAGGCGTTCGCGTTATTCTTCGCAACAATGCTAATTTGAGCACCGGTGGCACAGCCACAGACGTAACGGACGATGTGCACCCTGAGTTGGCGGCAGCCGCCGTTGCTGCGGCGCAAATGATAGGCTTGGATGTGTGCGGTGTGGATGTGGTGTGTGACACGGTCAGTAAGCCCTTGAGTGAGCAAGGCGGCGGCGTGGTGGAAGTGAATGCCGCCCCGGGTCTGCGCATGCACTTGCAGCCTTCATTTGGCAAGGCGCGTGCAGTGGGCGAAGCGATTGTTTCTAGCATGTTTGCGCCCGGCGAGAACGGTCGCATTCCTGTGGTGGCCGTAGCGGGCACCAACGGCAAAACCACCACGGTTCGTTTAATTGCCCATATTTTAGCCTGCCATGGTGCGGCGGTAGGCATGACCAATTCAGACGGTGTCTACATAAAAGGCAAACGCATTGATACAGGCGATTGCAGTGGGCCAAAAAGCGCGCGTAATGTTTTATTCCACCCCGACGTTAATGCGGCTGTGTTTGAAACGGCCCGTGGAGGCGTGCTGCGTGAGGGCCTGGCTTTTGACCGCTGCAATGTCGCGGTCGTGACCAACTTAGGCATGGGCGATCATCTGGGTCTAAGTTACATCACGACAGTAGAAGACTTAGCCGTAGTCAAGCGTGTCATAGTACAAAACGTCGCACCGGATGGTGTGTCTGTGCTGAATGCGGCTGACCCAATGACAGCCAAGATGGCCGATGCCTGCCCTGGCTCCGTCATATTTTTTGCGCAAGACCGAGATCATCCCGTGATGACAACGCATTATGCGCGTGGGCGTCGCATAGTCTATGTGGATGGGGGTCATATTGTGGCGGCTCAATTGCAGATGGATCAATCGGAGTTTGAGGAGCGTATCGAGCTGGCACGCATTCCTATTACAAGAAATGGCACCATAGGCTTTCAAGTTGAAAATGCCATGGCTGCAGTGGGTGCCGCTTGGGCTTTGGCTATCGATTGGCAAACCATTCGTGATGCGAGCCATAGCTTTGTTAACGACGCGAAGACCGCTCCAGGCCGATTTAACTTGTTTGACTACCGCGGAGCAAGTGTGATTGCCGATTACGGCCATAATCCAGATGCGATGTTGGCTCTGGTGGCCGCCGTTGAAACCATGCCAGCCAAGAAGCGGGTGGTAGTGATTAGTGGCGCTGGGGATAGGCGTGACGATGACATTAGTCGCCAGACGGAGATTTTAGGTGGCGTGTTTGATGAGATTATTTTGTATCAAGACCAATGTCAGCGCGGCCGTGCCGATGGCGAAGTGTTGAAGTTATTGCAACGCGGTTTGGTGAATGCCACGCGCACCAAAAAAATAGATGAAATTCAAGGCGAATTCGTAGCCATCGATACGGCGCTTACTCGTTTGCAGGCTGGGGATTTGTGTTTGATTTTGATCGACCAGGTGGATGAGGCCTTGGCGCACATCGCCCAACGGGTGGCCGGCTAGTAAGCAAGGCCACTGCGCGTTATAAAAGATAAAAGGCTTACAGAGGTTAATCTGTAAGCCTTTTTTATTGCCGGTATTTGGTGCGCCCGGAGCGATTCGAACGCCCGACCCCTTGGTTCGTAGCCAAGTACTCTATCCAGCTGAGCTACGGGCGCATGCGCAGCATTATACTGTAACTTGAGTGCTTCTAAAAGCACTAATTCGCTATTTACCCTATATCAGTAGCTTGCGGCCAAAATCCACCCGTTTTTTTAATTTAATGGCAGCAAGATGATGTGCACCATAATGAGGCATATTATTTAATAAAAACAAACGCTTAATATTAAAAATTTAAGCCAGATGATATATACTGAAATAGTATATAAAAGTCTAATTTTACCCATTGATTTATTGGCTTTTTTTAGGGAAATTCCCTAGCCAATTGGGCATTAAACAACAATAAAAATAACGGGATGTATGGCAGTAAAGTTTAATAAAAACAATCATCTAAAGCTTGTCCTTAGCTGTTTAAATCGGCTTTTGCTTTGCCCATTGCACCGTTTATTGGCGCTGATTGCGTTCGTCTTTTTGTTCAACGCTTCCCCATTGGTTTTAGCCGACCCTCTACCAACTTCGCCCGATGCCGGTCAAATTTTGCAGCAAATTGAACGCGATTTAGAGGTAAAGCCGGCCCCGGTTCAGCCAGAATTGCCAGCACAAGCGCCGCCATCAGAAGACGAGCAGGCGGACAAAGTCACCATTAAGCAGTTTAAGTTTAAGGGTAACCGTGTGCTTAGCGAATCCGATTTGCAAGAGGCCGTCGCACCTTTGACCAATCGCAGCATCAGCATCACCGAGCTTAAAACCTGCACCGATTTGGTTTCCGCCCTTTACCGTAAAAAGGGCTACCTGGCCTCCTGCAGTTTGCCCGAGCAAGACATTACCGAGGGAGTGGTGTTGATCGAGGTGGTCGAGGCCCTGTTTGGTGGGGTCAAGTTTGATGGTGTGTACAAGCGTGATTTCATTCGTGTTAAGCCGGCCGTCATCGAGCGCTACATTGAAGCGGCGGCGCCTAAGGGCGTGGTGCTCAATCAAGATAAATTAGACAAAGGGATTTTGCTGTTAGAGGGCTTGGCCGGCATCAAGGTTGAAAACACCTTGCAAGCTGGGCAGGCGGACGGCAGCACCGATTTATTGCTAAAGGTAAAAGACCAGTCACTGTTTAGTAGCCAGGTCACCCTAGACAACACCGGCGGTCGACAAACCGGCCGTGAAAAACTCACCGCCATGGTCGGCTTAGCCAGTCCTTTGGGTTACGGCGACTCCTTCAACCTTACCGCCTTGCATAGCCAAGGCACCGATTATGCGCGCCTAGCCTACAACTTGCCGGTAGGCGCTCACGGACTGTCGCTGGGTCTGAATGCCACCTACATGGAATACGACGTGGTGTTGGCAGACTTTGCCAGCCAAAAACCCAACGGTTATTCCAGCACGCTAGGCTTAAGTGCGCAGTACCCATGGTGGCGCAATAAAACCACTAAAGTGAATATCGGCTTGGAAGCCGATAAAAAAGAATTCACCAACAAATCCACGCCGTTGCATACAGAAATTAAAAGCAGCGATTACGGCATGCAAATTTTCGCCCTAACCCTAAATGCCGAGCACAATGACAATTGGCTGGCCAGTGCGCAAACCACCGCCTCGCTAAATATAGGTGCGGGTAAGGTCAATTTGAATGGTTCGGCTAACCAAGCCGATGACTTAGCCGCCGCCCACACCGACGGTAATTTTGCCCGCTTGCGTTGGAATGCCGCGCGCAACCAATTCTTAAGCGACACCATCTTGTTGAATGTTAGTGGCTCTGGTCAATTTGCCGACAGCAATTTGGATTCATCTGAAAAATTCTATTTAGGCGGCTTGAACGGTGTGCGTGCTTACCCCACCAGTGAAGGCGGCGGCAGTGAGGGTTTCATGGCCATCGCCGAATTGCGTAAATACTTGGCCAACAACATCACCGTGGCCGGCTTTGTCGATTACGGGCGCATCAAGCAATTTGAGAACAACCTAAAAGCCAACGGCCAAGTGATAGTGGAAAACAACGCCTACAGCTTAAAAGGCTACGGCGCCTCTTTGGCTTGGCAAGGGCCGTACCGCACCAATGTCAAAGCCACTTACGCGCACCGCATCGGCCACAACCCCAACCCCACGGCAACCGGCAACGACCAAGACGGCAGCAACGAATACGATGTATTTTGGCTCAACGGCGGTATTAACTTTTAATGATCCATTTGCTGACCACACACACTAATAAGGCACTGGTATTTCTTATCAGTGCCTGGTGCCTGTGCGTCAGCTTTGCTGCCCACGCCGAAACCCCACCCGCCACCACCGCCTTACCCACTAATGGCCAAGTGGTGGCCGGCACGGCCAACATCAGCACCGATGCCAGCAACGCCAGTGCCCCGGTCATGAACGTCAATCAAGCCAGCCAACGCGCCGTGGTCAATTGGGAGAAGTTTGATGTGGGGTCGGCGGCCACCGTTAACTTCAATCAACCCAACGCCCAAGCGTCCACCCTAAATCGCGTCAGCGATCCTAACCCCAGTAAAGTCTTTGGCAAAATCAACGCCCCCGGTGAAGTGGTCTTGGTTAATCAAGCCGGTGTTTACTTTGCCCCGAGCGCCAGCTTGGACGTCGGTGCCGTGGTCGCCACCAGCCACAGCATTAATGACGCCGATTACATGGCAGGCAAAGCCCAATTCGATAGAAACGGCGCCACCGGTAAAGTCATCAACGAAGGCCAGATCAAAACCTCCCTAGCCGGTTACGTCGCCTTGCTCGCGCCCGAAGTGCGCAATAGCGGCGTGATTGTCGCGCAAATGGGCACCGTGGTCATGGCCGCCGGCGAGCGCGTCACCCTTAACTTTGACAGCAGTAAAAAACTTGCCAGCATCACCACCACCCCTAGCACCATCCGTACCTTAATAGAAAATAGAAACGCGGTGCAAGCTCCGGGTGGTTTAATCATCTTGTCGGCACCGGCTGTCGACAGTTTGGTGGCTGGCGTAATTAAACAAAGCGGCACCTTAAATGCAGGCAGTGCGGGCAGCATGGTTGCCAATAAAGGCGGGCGCATTATGCTCTCCGCCAGCCACGTCACCTTAAGTGCTGGCTCTAAGACCCTTGCGCGCGGCGAGACCGGCGGGGGCAAAGTGGAGGTGGTGGCCACTAAAACCGCCACGGTGGAAGCCGGGGCCAAGGTCAGCGTGTCCGCTACCGGTAATGGCGACGGCGGCAGCATCAGCATACACGCCGATGAAAAAACCACCATCAACGGCACCCTCTTAGCCCAGGGTGGCAAAATCGCCGGCAACGGCGGCACCATCTCCACCACCTCCAACGGTCAGGTGGAAATCGGCGCAACAGCCGAAGTAAAAGCAGGGGTTAGAAGCGAAGCTGGCCAAGTGGGTACTTGGAATGTGACGGCTGCCAATGTCGAGATCACGCAAGTTAACGCGCCGGTGATTGCCGCCACCCTCAACCAAGCCAACGTGAAAGTGAAAGCGCAAGCCGGCAACGTCACCGTGCACGAAACAGCGGTCATCCAAAAAACCGCACCCAAGCTGACCGAGCTAAAACTGGAAGCGAGCCAATCGGTATTCATCCGTGGCCAAGTGCAAAGCGCACGCTTATCGCCCATTACCTTGGCCATCATCAGTGAGCATGCCATCGAGTTGGCAGAGAGCGCCCAAGTGCAGGCGGCGCAAGTGAGCCTGCAGGCCCCCAGTATCGATACGGCGGGTAACATTTTTGCCTACCTATTCGGCGACGGCAGCAGCTTGCCCTTGATCAGTTTTATGGCAGGCCGCATTTCCTTGGCCGGCACCCTACGCGCAGGTTCAAACGGCCGCGCCGGTAAAATTACTCTGCAGGGGCAAGGCGGGGTCGACATACAAAACGCCAACCTCTACGCTAATGGCGATGACGGCGGGGAAGTCAGCATTATTTCAAGCTTGGGTTCAGTCAACCTAACAAACAGCATGATACAGACGAACGGTGGTGAGGGTCGCGGCGGAGCAATTTCCGTGGCCGGACTTCAAAATACGATTCTCTCCGGATCGTCACTTGAAGCAACCGGGATAAACCAAGGCGGTAAAATTCTTGTTGGTAATGATGCCCAAAATGGCACATTGCCTTTTTCTGCTTATGCAAGCCTAAATCAATACTCAATTCTAAATACACAAGCGACAGGTCTAAATTCGCTTGGTGGATTTATCGAAACCTCTGGTCATGTGCTCAATATGCTTGCTTCGATCAATGTTGGTCGTGGTGGTATGTGGCTGCTTGACCCATATAATATTTCAATCGACGACGACGCAACTACAGTTAGTGGCACTGCGTATTCATCAAATTACACATCTGCAGCTAACTCTGTTATCAGAGCGTCTGCTATCAACGCTAGCCTGAATGCAGGAACTAGCGTCACAATTCAAACTGGGTCTGGTGGTACTTCTGCGGGTGACATTCGAGTTGTTGCTGCAATATCAAAAACTGGAGGAGGTGATGCAACACTGACCTTAACAGCCCATAACAATATTACTGTTTATAAATCAATTTCTAGCACAGTTGGTAAACTCAATATCAATTTAAACTCAAGTGCTTTAGCGGGCACTGGGATTGGCACTATTCTTTACGCTGGCCTAACTTCTAATGGCGGCAACATAACATTTGGCAGTTCTTCCAGCAACGGCAATCTTGCGGTGGGTGGGGATCTTACGCTTAACTCTGGTGGCGGCGCAGTAACCGTCAATGGCACGGTTGCTGGGGTCGCTCAACTTCTTTATGAAACGACCAACCCAACTCGCAACGTGAGCGGAAATATCATCTATACAACAGGCTATGGTGTAGCTACTGGTGAGGCTGCAATAAACTTTGCTGGTAGTATTGGTCGCATTACTTATCGCATGGAAGTAAATTATGGAGGAACACTTTATTACGCAGACGTAGGATTTGATGCTTGGGCTAGTGTCACTGCGACTGGAACGACCGCAAACAGTTTGCGCATTCCAGATGCATCTAACACTTCGGTTCTGCAGAAGACTGTTTATAACATGGTTGTTAAGTCTAATCAGGCAGGTATTTCAGGAATGGCCTCCGCTGTAGCAACAGGAGCTGGCCAGACTGGCTTACTGGAATTGTGGTACTGGAACTATGGGCCAACTGGTGGCGACACTAATATATACGATTACGCTGACACCCAAAGTGCGGATGGCAACTACGGCTCTTTCCAAGTGCATAACCAAGCTACTGGTGCAACCGTCCTTGCTTGGAATAACCATTCTCAAGCAACACCAGATATTGGAATTGGCTCATTTTCTGGCACAGCACCTAACCTAACAAGAAACCCTGACTGGACATTTTCAGGCTCTAATGGGTTAGGAAACGCTGATTGGAAGCTGCAAATTGGTGTAAACGAAAATTCATCCAAGTTAACAATTAGTACAGGGGGTACATCAGAGATTAAAGGTGCTGTTAGCAATTTGGCTGGTTTAACTAAACTGGGCAGTGGCACACTGACCCTTTCAGGTGCTAATACCTACACTGGCCTAACCACCATTTCTGCTGGCACGTTAAAAATTAACAATACCGCTGCGCTGGGCACCAGTGCAGGAGGCGTTAGTGTAACAAGCGGCGCGGTGCTTGATTTAAACGGTATTAACTATAGTACTGCTGAAGCATTAACCTTGAATGGCACAGGCATCAGTTTAGGCGGTGCGCTTGTTAACAGCAGTGCAACGGGCGCCACCTACGCTGGCTTAATTACTTTAGGCAGTGCCAGTTCGATTGTTGGTGGTACCGGCACCATCAACATTAGCAACGTAGGCACCATCACAGGCGCTACGTTTGGCTTAACCTTAGGTGGGGCTGCCGGCGGTACCTTAACCAGCATTTTAGGCACCACGACGGGTACTTTAACTAAACAAGGTGCAGGTATTTGGGTGTTAGCTGCCGCCAACACCTACACTGGTGGCACAACCATTTCAGCTGGTATTTTATCGGTGGCCTCCGGCGGCTCAAGTGGCACCCACCTCTCATCCGGCACGGTGACCATCGCTGCCAGTGGCCTGCTGTTGGCAAGCAGCACAGCCACTATTTCTAATGCTATTTCCATCAGTGCTTTTGGCGGCACGATAGCCGCGGCAACAGGCAGCACGCTGACCATAGGAGGCAACATCACCACCACTGCGCCTACTGTCGGCGCCTCAGGCTATGCGGGGACAGTCACCTTTGGTGATGGTTTGACGTCAGGTGCTTTCCCAACCACGGCATTGGCGCCATTAACCGTCAGCTACGGCACACTGAAAGCAGTTGGTACAACGAATAGATACCAACAAGGGGGGTCGTCGGTCAACCCCTATATCCTTATTAATAATGGCGGCACCTTGGACATGGGTGGCTTATCCAATAATTACACCAGCGCAACCGTCACTTTAAATAACGGGACCTTGACCAATTCGGCCAGCAGCGGCTCGTCAAATGGCCCAGCCACCACCACGGCTATTGTGCTGCAAGCGGGAGGCGGCACAATTTCCGCCGGCACCGGCGCAACACTGGCGATTTCAGGCGTGGTGAGTGGATCGGGCGCATTAACCATAGGTAGCGCAGGCAATGCCGGCACGGTGACATTCACTGGTGCCAACACCCTTAGCGGCGGCACCACCATTGCGGTGGGCACATTAAAAGTGGGCCATTTAACGGCCTTGGGCGCATCAAGCTCGGCGGTTTCTGTGACCAGCGGCGCCGTGCTTGATTTAAATGGCATTGCTGTTGTGAATACCAACGCGCTGACGCTTAACGGCACTGGCATAAGCACCGGCGGGGCTTTAATTAATGGATCAGCAACCCTAGCGAGCTATGCTGGGACGATTAACTTGGTAACGGATGCATCTATTGGTGGTTCTAGTGGTGCGATAACTTTAAGTGGCGTGATCAGTGGTGCCGGCTTGATTAAAATTGGCAGCAACACGCTAACGCTCTCAGGGGCTAATGCTTATACGGGCATAACCACGATTTCAGGCGGTATTTTATCCATTAGTTCGGACGGTAATTTGGGGGCTGTTCCAGCATCAACCACGGCTAACGAACTTACCTTGAATGGCGGTGCGTTGCAAGCCACGGCATCGATGACCTTGGATGCAAAACGCGGCATCACGCTGACTGCAAATAGTGGTTTGGCGGCCACGTCAGGCAAAAATCTTATTTATGCAGGCACGATCGCTGGTGGTTTTGGTTTAACCATTAATGGTGCAAGTCAAACAGGGACAGTGTCATTAGCGGTCGCTAATAGCTACACCGAAGGCACCACCGTTTCTGCAGGTTCATTGGCTATTTATAATAATGGTTCTATTGGTAGCGGCGTCTTAACCTTAGCTGGCAGCACTACGTTGAAATTGGGTCGAGCTATTACTGACATTTCAAACGCGATTTCCCTCACTGGAGCTGCCACGGTTGCTTTTGATACCTCTGTGGAGTATTTGATTATTGGCGGTGGCGGTGGCGGTGGCGGTGGTCAAGCTTCAGAACATGGCGGCGGTGGCGGTGGCGGTGGCGGGGTAGTATCCGGATCCACTGATGTTACAGCAAGTTCTTTAGCTGTCACAGTCGGAGCAGGTGGCACTGCTGGTTCAGCCAATTCAACTGCGGGTGGCATTGGTGGTACATCAAGCCTAGGCACTGTGCAATCTTATGGTGGCGGTGGCGGTTCGAGTTATTTTGGTGCGGATGCTACAGCCAATGGTGCTTCTGGCGGTGGCGGTGCAGTTAGTGCCACTTTAAATAACATAAGTGGCGCGGCCGGCGGTGCACAGGGTAATAGCGGTGGCAATGTTGGTGGTACAGGCACTAACTGGAGAGCAGGTGCTGGTGGTGGTGGTGCAGGAGGTGCTGGTGCCAACATTACTGCTTCGGGTGCGCAACAAGGTGGCGCGGGTGGCGCTGGCTCAGATAACACCATCAGCGGCGCATCGACCTATTATGGGGCTGGCGGAGCCGGCGGTGGATCCACTTCAGGTGTGGGCGGTTCAGGAGTCGGCGGCAATGGCGGAAGTAATGCAGGTACGCTTGCAACAGTGGGCGCTGCCAATTCAGGTTCAGGCGGTGGCGGTGGTATGGGAACCGGTGGCGGCAATGGTACCGCTGGAGCGGCAGGGGGCTCAGGGATTGTTATCGTTCGTTACTTGGGTGCGGATGCGGGCTCTGGAGGCACTGAAACCACAGGGACTGGCACTGCAACAGGCTATAGCTTGCATACCTTTACAACGACGGGTGCTGGCACACTGACCTTTAACTCCATTGCTGCAACATTGTCAGGGAACATCAGTGGTGCCAATCAACTAACAGTCAATGCTGCACCGGGCACCTTGACCCTTTCAGGCACCAACACCTACTCAGGGGGCACCACCGTCTCTGGCGGCATGGTGCTTGCTGGCATTGCTTCAACGGGCAGCGTAACTAATGGCGCATTCGGAACGGGCACGGTGACGGTGCAGTCTGGCTTCACCGTGGACCTAAATGGTTTTAATGTGGCGAATGCCATGAACTTAAGTGGCGCCGGTCTGAGCAGCAATGGCGCGTTGATTAATTCTGGCGCAGCAGCAACAGCCAGCGGTGCGGTGACTATTGCCGCTAACACGTCCATCGGCGGTTCCGGTGCCATTACCATGAGTGGGGCCATTTCAGCCAGCACCTATACAGTCAGCTTTGTGAACGGCGCGAGCGTGACAGCGACGAACACCAGCAACAGCATTGCAACGGTGGTGATTACGAGCAGTGCCTTGGTGCTTAAAACAACGGCTGCGCTGACCGTGAATGCCAGCAGCTTGAGCGGGGCATCTACTCTACAAACCGTGGCAGCCGCTAAAGACATCACCGTGTCAGGCGCCATCACCAACAACACCAATGGCAACAGCCTAACCTTGATGGCCTCCAGGGATGTCTTGGTTTCGGCTGCGATTGCTGGTGACACGGGTAAATCGCTAGCACTCAATTTCTATTCCGATGTGGACAGCACCGGTGGTGGCGGCTTCAAATCGACAGTTTCATCTGCGACGATAAGCACCTTTGGCGGAGCCATAACCATCGGCGGTGGGACAACCGACACCACCAGCGGTTGCGGGGCGGCGTATTCTTGCATAGCAGGGTATGCAAGTTATGGCAGCAGCACTGGTAATGCTGATGGTATTTATCTACTCAGCTCACTCAATGCCGCGGGCGGCAACATCAGCTTGTACGGTCGCGGCAACCCGACAGCCACAACAGCCGGTGCCGGGATTTACATTAATTATACTGGCACCGTAATAAGCACTTCTGGCACAGGGACGATTACCCTTAATGGCGTATCTACTGGCGCAGAGCGCGGTATCTATTTTGTCAGCGGCAATATTTTAGCGGGCAGCGGGCTAATTTCGATGACTGCCACAGCTAACGCCACCAATGCCTATGCCGGCTTTAGGCTCGATGGAAGCACCATTACATCAACCGGCGCCTTGTCAATTAGTGGTACAGGCGGTAGTTCAGAGAACGCCGTATTTATCTATGGGGCTGGCACCATCAGCGTGGCTGGCGATATCACCATCAACGGTCAAAATGCCAACCGGAACTGGGGCGTCTCTATTGATCTTGGTAAAGTATTGCAGACAAGTGCAGGCAACATTTCAATAACGGCCGTGGGCACAGGTGGTTTATATCTAAACGGCAGTCTTGTAGCTGGCAATGACCTAACAACCCCTTCTTCGGGTGGCACGATCGGCATCAATACAACGGGTAATTCAAACTACGCGTTTCAACAAAATACGGGCTCATTGATTTCTTACGGCGCCATATCGGTTACCGCTCTTGGGAGCAGCGCCCATACTTATTACCTGCATGGTACTGGGGCCAAAGTAAGATCGGCATCGGACATCACGATTAGCGCAACCTCAGGTACTTGGGGCCTGACCATGTATGACAACTCCTTGATCCAATCCACCGGCGGTAATATAGCCATTACCTCTAACGGTACAAGTGGCGGTATCTATGTGGGCACCACGGGTGGTATTTACGCCAGCAGCAATACCGCTTCCCCAACGGCTACGCCGACTGCTGGTGGAACATTAACCGTTAATGCCACAGGGGCTGCGGCCTATGGGGTTCAGCTAGCAGCGGGCTCATTGGTTTCTTATGGCGCGATGAGCATCACGGCGCGTGGCGCCGGGGCTTACCAAGGTGCGTATATTTACGGCACCGGCACCTTCAAGGCGGTAGGCAGCATCACCATTGACAGTGCCACCAGCGGCGGACATTGGGGTTTGGATTTCAGCGCTAGCCGTGTTATGCAATCGACCACCGGAGATATTAACATCACCGCGGTGGGTAATAAGGGCATGTATTTAAACGGAAGTATTGTGGCCAGCACCAGCACAACCGACACCTCGTCAGCTACCGTTCCAGTGGCGGGAGGCGCGATCACCATCAGTGCAACGGGTCGAGCTTGGGAAGGTCTGCAAGTGGGGGCTGGTTCAATTATTGCTAATGGGGTGATATCAATCACGGGTAGCGCAACAGGCGGCTATTATGGAGTCGATTTTTCTGGTGCGGGCGCCACAAAAGCCGTTGGTAATGTCACCATTAATGCCTCGAATACTGGCGCTCAATGGGCATTTTGGCAATACGATAGCCGCATTACGCAATCAACGACTGGCAATATTTCTATCACGGCAACCGCTCCAGCAGGCCATGGCATGTATATCTATGGTGGTGGCTTAGTGGCTGGTAACGACACTGCAACCCCAAGCAGCGGCGGCAGCATAACAATAAACTCGACTTCTGGAGCGAATAATATTGATGGCGCTGCCTTGCGTATGGATGCTAGCAGTACCAAGATCATCGCTTATGGGGACATCAGCATTTATGCCAATGGCGCTGCCGCGGGATTAAATGTAGCTAGCCAGCAAGGCCACGGCGTGATTATGTGGGGCAGTTCACAAGTCATTCGTAGTTTCAACGGCGCTTTGAGTATCACGGCTTATGCTAGTCAGTATTACAACAGTGCTTCTGGTTTGTCCGTCTATGCTGGGGGTATTACTGTTTACAGTGGGTCAGACTTACTGAAAGCCAAAGGTAATGTGTCGCTTAATGCGGTCAATATGCCAGGCATAGCCCTTTATTTAACAGCGGCAAATGATTCTGGCGGGGGTGTTATTTCTGACGAAGGCAATATTGTAATGAACGGCTTAAGTAACAACTCTGCTCAGCCAGCAACTTATATACGCTTACCTATAACCGCCACACTAGGTTCAGTATCGATCTCTGGCGCAGGTAAGGCCTACGGTATTTTGCAAGATGCATGGGGTGGCTCGGTTTCTGGAAAAACTGGCGTAAGTATGATGGGTTACTCAACAGAAGGCTACGGCCTTTATTATGGTGTTGGCTCGGTCACATCCAGTAACGGCAGCGTGATTTTGTCAGGCACAACTGCCAGCACCAATGCAGGCCATTACGGCATATATTCAAACGCTAGAATCGTGTCTGCGGTCAACGGCTCAGTGACATTCCAGGGTGCGAAAATTGATACAGCAACGAGCTTGGTTAATGCGGCTGGCAATACTGTGAGTAGCTCACCAGCCCCATACTTTGCCATTGCTGATTCCGCAGCGATGGCCAGTGCTGCTACTTATGGCGTCTATTGGACAGGCGCTATCACCGCTAACACCACCAGTGGCCAAATCAACTTATACGCTAAAGCCCCGCAAATTTCAGGCGTGATGACCGCCTACGGTTTGTTCCTTGCCACGACCAATCAAAGCTACACGCTAACCGGTGCAAACTCAGTCATTAGCGTGCTGGCCGGTAGCATAGGCACCGGCAGTTTAAGCTTCCAAACCGCGTCTAACCTTGAAATCGGTAGCTTGTCGGGCGTGGATGGCTTTACTGGTGCGGGCTTGACCATCACCGAGACGGCCACCTTGTCGCAAACAAAATCCATCACTGTGTCTACCTTGACGTTGGCTGGTTCAGGCGGTGTGTTTGATCTAAGCAGAGTCAATACCATTAGCACCAGCATCACGCTCAATAGCGGCACCATAAAAGTCAGTCATGCGAATGCACTGGGAACAGCGTCTGCCCCGATCACCATGGCGGCCTCCACCACCTTGCTATCGAATGTTTCGACCTTGACATTAAACAATCCCATCAGCATGAGCGGTGCCGCCACCATCAATGCGCCAGGCGGTTACAGCTTGATTTTGTCTGGCATTTTAAGTGGTGCCAGCGGCGCTTTAACCATCAATAATCCCACCACCAACACCGGCACCGTCATTCTCTCGGGCGCCAACACTTACGGCAGCACCACCACCGTATCAGCTGGGACGCTGCAAATTGGTGCAGGGTCAACCACCGGCAGTATTGGCGCAGGTGCTGTGACCAATAATGGCAGTCTAATTTTCAATCGTAGTAATGATTTTACCGTAGCAAGCGCTATCTCTGGTTCAGGGAGCGTCACCAAAGAAGGCAGTGGCGCACTTACCTTAAACACGGGGCAAAGCACCTATAGTGGCGGTACAACTGTCAATGCAGGTACCTTGATACTAAATGATCTCTATAACAATAGTAATGGCGTCATTTTAGGGGTGCTAAACGTCAATGCAAACGGTATTGTTCAATTGACTGGTTACTCATCTGTGTTTGGATGGAGCGCTAATCGCGTTTCAACCATTAACATCAACGGTGGTTTGGTCGAGGTGGTGGGTGCTGTTCAACACATTTGGAATGTGACACTTAATTTTACTGGTGGCGGCACCCTAAGATCCAATAGCGGCACAAGCTCTGCTTCAACAACCTCTTATTGGGAGTGGGGTGGTGTGACGGTCAATGTGACGGACCCAAGTGCTGAAGCCGTGATTGCGGGCAGGATTAACTTACGTTCACAAGGCACCATAAGCACTACCACCTTTACCGTTGCTGATGGGTCTGCAAGCAACGATTTATTGTTAAGTGCTGCCATTACTGAAGCCTCTGCCATGGGCTTTAACAAAGCCGGGTCAGGCACCATGACAGTTAGTGGGGCAAACACCAATACTGCCGCCATTGCAGTCAATGCCGGCACCTTGGCCGTGACCAACGTGACTGGTTTGGGCGCCACGGCCGGTGGTGTCACGGTAGCCAGTGGCGCCACGCTGGATTTACAAAATGTCGCCGTCGGTGCCGAAGCAGTGACCCTAAGCGGCGGCACCTTAGCTACCAGTACTGGCACGTCCAGTTTGGCTGGCGCGGTCACCATGAGTGCCCACAGCAACACGAGCGTGGCAGGCACGCAATTGACCGTTTCCGGTGTTGTCTCGGGCGCGTTTAATTTAACGAAAACCGGTGCTGGGAATTTGATTCTAAGCTCAGCGAGCAATACTTACAGTGGCGTCACCACCATCAGCGCCGGTACCTTAACCTTCCAAAATAATGTCCCTAGCCTCACATCGAGCAGCTTTGTTGGCCCGGGCAGTTTGGTGGTTGAGCCCAGTAGCACCAGCTTCACCAGCGACTACACATTTAATGAAACCTTAAGCACCTTAACCAAGTTGGGCGGCCTCACTTTGGGTAAATCGGGCAACACCGCCAACATCATTAACAGCAACGCCATCAGCGTGGATGGCCCCATCACTGTTCACGCTGGTGCCCTAACCCTAACGGGTGGTTTAACCACCACCAATGCCACGACAGGCGATATTAATTTGACCGTGTCTACCCTAACCGGCAGCAACATCGCCTTGGCGGATGGGCGCGCGCTCACCGTTACGCAATCAGGCAACAGCACTTACGCTGGAGTGATCAGCGGCACGAGCGCCACCTTGACCAAAGCCGGCGCCGGTGCCTTATACCTAACTGGGGTGAGCACCTACACGGGCGGCACTACCATTAGCGCCGGTTATTTAGAGTTGCAAACAGCAGGCAGGATCAGTGGCAATGTCCTCAATAACGGCCAGTTAGGCTTTAATCAAAATGCCACTTTGACGTATTCAGGGGTGATTAGTGGCAGTGGCTCGGTTGTTAAATACGCTTCCAATAGCTTGACCTTTACCGGCGCTAACACTTACAGCGGCGGCACCACTGTTTCTGCCGGCACGCTGCAAATCGGCAGTGGCAGTACCACAGGCAGCTTAGGCTCAGGTAATGTGGCTAATAACGCTACGCTGACCTTTAACCGCAGTGACAATTTGACGTATGCCGGCGTGATTTCTGGCAGCGGCGCCTTGGTTAAAAATGCATCCAACACCCTTACCTTGACTGGCGCAAACACTTACACCGGGGCGACAACCATCAATGCCGGTGAGTTGGTGATAGAGCGTGACAGCTTAACCTTCGCCACCAGTGGCTTTAGTGGCTCAGGGACCTTGGTGGTGCAATCGGCGGCCAGCAGCTTTGCCTCCCCTTACACCTTTAATGCCCCCATTAGCAGCTTGGGCGGCTTAACCATAGGTAAAGTAGGCAACACGACGGCGGTGACCCTGGGTTCGGCCATTACCCTCAATGGCAATGTGTTGGTGAACGGCCCAACCAAGTTGTACGCCAACGTGACAACCAGCGGCACGCAAGAATACACCGGCGACGTGACCATTTCTGACAACATCGTATCGCTCTCCACTATGGGCAACAGCTCGGCCGGTAACAGCATTACTTTTGGCGGCAACATCAATGGCCTAAGTGCCAATGCGCAAAGTTTGTATTTGTTAAGTGGCAACGCAGCGATCGATATCGCCGGTAGCGTCGGCAGCACGACGGCGCTTAACCAGTTTGGTTTGGGCGGCACGGGTGCGTACGTGGGGAGCTCGGCGACGAATTTCTCCGCAACGGGCAGTGCACAAACGTTTACGCCTAGCAGCACTAGCTTCTACTTAATTCAGGTGTGGGGAGCACAGGGTGGCAGTTACAGGAGTACTGGCGGCTTGGGTGGTTACGCCGAGGGGGTGCTTAGCCTGACTTCAGGAACGGCCATCAGCGTTTATGTCGGTAGGGCCGGCGCTGCAGGAGGTTCTTCGAGTGCTGGTGCCGGTGGCTGGAATGGCGGCGCTGCAGGTTCTTACTACGGCGGTGGCGGTGGCGGCGCAACGGATATTCGAGTGGGTGGCACTGCGCTAGCCAATCGCGTGCTGGTGGCGGGTGGCGGCGGTGGCAGTGGCTTAGACCCTATAGGCGGTGCGGGTGGCGGGCTGGTCGGTACGGCAGGCGGTGATGGAACCGGTGCTGGCGGCGCTGGGGGAACGCAAAGTGCTGGCGGTGTGGGCTCAGGCACATACCCGGGTGCATCGGGTACCTTAGGCGTGGGCGGCGCGTCCGGTAGCAATGGCCGAGTCGATTACAACTACGCCGGTGGTGGCGGTGGCGGTTATTACGGCGGTGCCGGCGGCGCAGCCAACCCAAATACCAACAGCAATATATACAATGGCGGCGGCGGTGGCGGTGGTTCGTCCTATGTTGGTGGCGTGGCCTTGGGCGTGACCACGGCCGGCTTACGCTCAGGCAATGGTTACGCGACGATTTCCGTGGCCACGGAAACCTACACGGCCGGCAGCCAAACCGGCACGGTGACCATAGGTGGCAGCGTCAATGCCGCTGCTTTAAAAACCGCCGCGACTAACTTTGCCTTTAAACTCGGCCAAACGGTGGCGTCTGGCACGTCTAACCTAGGCGCCAACACCACGTTAAACAACACTGGCGGTTTCATTATGGGGACGGCGTCTAATGCCCACGATTTATCCGTGACGGGCTCTTTTGCGACGGCCGCTAGTGGCACAGCAAAATTGAGCGGTGGCGTGACCACCACCAGCACTCAAACTTATGCCGCGGCGCTTGAGTTGACTGGCGATACTACCTTCACAACGACTAACGCGAACGTGACGTTTAGTTCAACGGTGGACGGCACCACGACCAACAGCGAATCCATTACGGTGGCGGCCGGCACTGGCGATACCACATTCACTGGCGCCGTGGGTGGCACCACCTCCCTTAAAAATATCAGCGTGACCACCGGGGCATTAACGGCCGCTGCCGTCAAAGCCGACACGGCCATCAGCGTGACCAATACATCGGCCTCAACCATCAGCGGCATTGTTTCAGGCGATGCCAGCTTCACTAAGGCAGGGGCATCCACGCTAACGCTTTCTGGTGTGAATACCTATGCCGGCGCTACCGCCATCAACGCAGGTACGCTGATAGCGGCCAATACCAGCGGCACCACCATTAAGGACAGCAGTGCCGTGACCGTGGCCACTGGCGCCACCTTGGATCTGCGTTACAGCGAAACGCTGGGTTCGTTGGCCGGCGCAGGCACCATTAGCACCGGTGCAGCAGGCGCTAAAACCTTAACCGTGGGTGGCTTAAACAGCGACACCACTTTCAGTGGCGTGCTGCAAAATGGGTCGGGCAGCTTGTTGCTAACCAAGGCAGGAACGGGCGCATTGACCTTGACCGGCGCCAACACCTACACCGGCGCCACCGTGATTAACGGCGGCAGTTTGGTGTTTGAACGCAATGCCCCTAGCATTACCACCAGCGGTTTCAGTGGTTCGGGTTCGCTGGTGATACGCTCGGCCGGTAGCGCCTTTAGCAGTGCCTACACCTTCAATGCCAGCATCAGCGACATGGGTAGCTTTACTCTAGGTAAAGTCGGCAACACCAGTAACGTGACGCTCTCTGCCGCAATCAGTGTGGCGGGTGCAGTCACCATTTACGGTGCAGACATTGCCATCAATGCCACCTTAAGCACCACCGGCAGCAATACCATTTGGTTGTATGGCAGTGGCACTGTCAATGGTTCGGGTGCCATCACCACGGATAAATTGGCCCTGATGGGCGGTGCGGTGAGCTTAACCACGGCGACGAACAATGTAGGCACCTTGGCGGCGCAAGACATCAGCTCACTGAGCTATGTGGATAGCGATGCGCTGACGGTGGGCGTGGTCAATCCAACCGGCATCGATGCCACTGGTACCGTGCGCATCAGCACCGTTACCGGTGATTTAACCGTGTCACAAAATATCGCCACCAGTGACACCAGCAGCAGTGCAATCGTTCTGATTGCCGGCAGTGGCACGGCGGCGGGCACGGCCACCGGCGGTAATGTCTTGCTGACCAATGGCGCGACATTAAGCACCGGCACCAATGGTCGCGTGGTGATCTACACGGGCTCCGTGGCTAACAGCACGGGCGTGACGAGTTACGTGGTTTCCGGTTCTGCGCACTTCCGTTATAACAGCAAGGAAGGCACCAGCAACTTCACCACGGCTTTGGGTAGCAGCGGTAAGCACGCGGTTTACCGTGAAGCGATTGCTGTGACGATTAGCACCAACGATCAAAGCATTACTTACGGCGATGCCATACCGACCCTGACCGGGACCACGGGCACTTTGGTGAATGGTGATGTGGCTGGCTACAGTGTTGATGGTGCGCTGTATTCCACCGCGAACAAGCTAAATGCAGGTAGCTACAGCATCATAGGCAGCGGCCCATTGGGGCTGGGCTATACCGTGACCGCTACCAACGGCACCATCAGCGTGGCTACCAAAGCGATTACCATTGCTGGCTTTGCCGTCTCCGATAAGGATTACGATGGCACTAGAACAGCCACGGTGACCAATGCCGGTTCCGTTTCCGGTGCAGTGAGTGGGGATGATGTAACGGTGTCCTCCGTGACAGCCATTTTTGCGGATAAACACGCCGGCAACAACAAAGCCTTGACCATCAGTGGCGGTACTTTAAGTGGAACAGATAGAGCCAACTACACGGCGACTATTTCAGGCTCCACCACGGCCACAATCAATGCCAAAGCCGTGACCTTAACCGCGCCCAACATCAGCAAAGAATACGATGGCAGCCTGACTTATACCGCTACTAGCGCCAACCTAAGCAGCTTAAGTGCTTCACTGCTAGGCGGTGATACGGTCACGGCCGCCACCTTGGCCTACACCAATAAAAATGCCGCGACCGGCAGCAAGGTGGTGACCACCAGCAGCGCCAGCATTAGCGATGGCAACAGCGGCAATAACTACAGCATCAGCTACGCCAATAACACGACCAGCAGCATTACTAAAGCCACAGTCGGCTTGTCTGCGGCTAAAGAATACGACGGATTGACTACCCTGGGCGCTGGCACGGTGACCATTACCACCGGGGTTGGCAGCGAGACCTTAGCCTATAGCGGGGCCACTGCAAGCAATGCCAATGTGGCCACGGCCAATAAATACATCGATGCCATTACCCTGGCCGATGCCACGGACGGTTCGGGTGGCTTGCTAGCCAACTACCAATTGCCCACCTTGAATGCAGCTAACGCACCGGTAACCATTAGCAAAGCGACCTTAACCGTGACGGCTGACGCGAAGAACATGACTTACGGTGACAGCAGCTTGCCTAGCTTCACCGCTACCATAGCTGGCTTTGTGAACAGCCAAAACTTGAGCAGCTCTGGCGTGACCGGTAGCGCTGGTTTGACCACCACGGCCACGGCTTACGACGGCAGCACGGCGGGTTCTGCGTCGGTGGTGGGTGATTACCCCATCACCGCTGCGGTGGGCACATTAAGCGCGTCTAACTACCAGTTTAGTTACACCAACGGTACATTGAGCGTGGGTAAAGCCAGCTTAACCATCACCGCGGCGAACGACAGCAAGGTGTACGGTGCCACCACCACGGCCGCCAGCATTGCTTACAGCAGTGGCGTGGCAGCAGGCGTATCGACTGGTTACACGACTTCTGGTTTAGTGAACGGCGATACAATTAGCAGCCTGACCTTAACCAGCAGCGGTGCTAGCGCCACGGCCACGGTGGCCGGTGGTCCTTACACCATTACACCAAGCGCATTGAGCGGGTCTACCCGCACCACGGCGAACAACTACACCATCACTTACACCAACGCTGGCACTGGCCTGACCGTGAACAAAGCGACCTTAACCGTGACGGCTGACGCGAAGAGCATGACTTACGGTGACAGCAGCTTGCCTAGCTTCACCGCTACCATAGCTGGCTTTGTGAACAGCCAAAACCTAGCCACCTCTGGTGTAAGCGGTAGCGCTGGTTTGACCACCACGGCCACGGCTTACGACGGCAGCACCGCTGGTTCTGCCTCCGTAGTGGGCGATTACCCCATCACCGCTGCGTTGGGCACCTTGACTGCGTCTAACTACCAGTTCAGCTACACCAACGGTACATTGAGCGTGGGTAAAGCCAGCTTAACCATCACCGCGGCGAACGACAGCAAGGTGTACGGTGCCACCACCACGGCCGCCAGCATTGCTTACAGCAGTGGCGTGGCCGCAGGCGTATCGACTGGTTACACGACTTCTGGTTTAGTGAACGGCGATACAATTAGCAGCCTGACCTTAACCAGCAGCGGTGCTAGCGCCACGGCCACGGTGGCCGGTGGTCCTTACACGATTACGCCTAGTGCTCTAAGCGGGTCTACCCGCACCACGGCGGACAACTACACCATCACTTACACCAACGCTGGCACTGGCCTGACCGTGAACAAAGCGACCTTAACCGTAACGGCTGACGCGAAGAACATGACTTACGGTGACAGCAGCTTGCCTAGCTTCACTGCGACCATAGCTGGCTTTGTGAACAGCCAAAACCTAGCCACCTCTGGTGTAAGCGGTAGCGCTGGTTTGACCACCACGGCCACGGCTTACGACGGCAGCACCGCGGGTTCTGCGTCTGTGGTGGGTGATTACCCCATCACCGCTGCGTTGGGCACCTTGACTGCGTCTAACTACCAGTTCAGCTACACCAACGGTACATTGAGCGTGGGTAAAGCCAACTTAACCATCACCGCGGCGAACGACAGCAAGGTATACGGTGCGACGACCACGGCGGCCAGCATTGCTTACAGCAGTGGCGTGGCAGCTAACGTGTCGACTGGTTACACGACTTCTGGTTTAGTGAACGGCGATACAATTAGCAGCCTGACCTTAACCAGCAGCGGTGCTAGCGCCACGGCCACGGTGGCCGGTGGTCCTTACACGATTACGCCTAGTGCTCTAAGCGGGTCTACCCGCACCACGGCGGACAACTACACCATCACTTACAGCAACGCTGGCACTGGCCTGACCGTGAACAAAGCGACCTTAACCGTAACGGCTGACGCGAAGAACATGACTTACGGTGACAGCAGCTTGCCTAGCTTCACTGCGACCATAGCTGGCTTTGTGAACAGCCAAGTTCTAGCCACCTCTGGTGTAAGCGGTAGCGCTGGTTTGACCACCACGGCCACGGCTTACGACGGCAGCACCGCGGGTTCTGCGTCTGTGGTGGGTGATTACCCCATCACCGCTGCGTTGGGCACCTTGACTGCGTCTAACTACCAGTTCAGCTACACCAACGGTACATTGAGCGTGGGTAAAGCCAACTTAACCATCACCGCGGCGAACGACAGCAAGGTATACGGTGCGACGACCACGGCGGCCAGCATTGCTTACAGCAGTGGCGTGGCAGCTAACGTGTCGACTGGTTACACGACTTCTGGTTTAGTGAACGGCGATACAATTAGCAGCCTGACCTTAACCAGCAGCGGTGCTAGCGCCACGGCGACGGTGGCCGGTGGTCCTTACACGATTACGCCAAGTGCGTTAAGTGGATCTACCCGCACCACGACGGACAACTACACCATCACTTACAGCAACGCTGGCACCGGCTTAACCGTGAACAAAGCGACCTTAACGGTGACGGCAGCGAATAAAGACCGTGTGTACGGCGATGCCAACCCGAGCTTGACATACGCCATCACCGGATACGTGAATGGCCAAGACTTGAGCACCTCTGGCGTGACTGGCGCGCCAACGATTAGCACCACAGCAAGCGCGTCATCCAACGTGGCCAGCTACACCATTACCTCTGCGGCCAACAACTTAGCAGCGGACAATTACCAATTTAGCTACGCCAATGGCAGCTTGACGGTGAACCGCAGACCGATCACGGTGACGGCAGAGAATAAAGATAGGCTTTACGGCGCGGCCAACCCGACCTTGACTTACACGGTCGCCACCGATGGCAGCAATGGCAGCCGTGGCTTATACAGCACAGACAGCTTGACCGGCATCCCCGCCACCACAGCGATTGCCACCACCAACGTGGGCACGGTAGCGATCACGCAAAACACCTTGACCAACAGCAATAATGCCAATTACGACATCAGTTTTAGCAACGGTGTGTTGACCATAGACCCAGCCACTTTGACTTACACGGCCACGGCGGCGAGCAGTGAATACGGCAGCACCCCTAGCGTGAATGCCGGTACGGTGACTGGTTTTGTGAACAGCCAAAGCTTGGCCACAGCCACCACAGGTACTGCCTTATTTAGCACCACGGCCACAGCAACCAGCAATGTCGGCAGCTACGCGATTAACGGATCCGGCTTAACGGCCAACAACGGCAACTATATCTTCGCCCAAGCCGCTGGCAACGCGACCGCCTTGACGGTGGGCAAAGCCACCTTAACCTACACCGCCACGGCAGCCAACAGCATTTACGGCGCCACCCCTAGCGTGAACGCAGGTTCCATCGGTGGCTTTGTCAACAGTGAAACCGACGCAGTATTGACCGGCACCCTTTTATTTAGCACCACCGCAACCGGTACCAGCAACGTCGGCAGTTACGCCATTAACGGCAGCGGTTACAGTTCAGACAATTACCAATTTGCCCAAGCCGCTGGCAACGCGACCGCCTTAACTGTGGGCAAAGCCACCTTAACCTACACCGCCACGGCCGCCAACAGCGAGTACGGATCAACGCCTAGCGTGAATGCCGGTAGCGTGACCGGTTACGTGAATGGCCAAAATCAGGCCACGGCCACCACCGGTACCTTGTTATTTAGCACCACCGCGACCGGTACCAGCAACGTTGGCAGTTACGCCATTAACGGCTCCGGCTTGAGTGCGACCAACTACGATTTTGCCCAAGCATCCGGCAACGCGACGGCCCTAACGATAGATGCTAAAACCTTAACCATCAGCGCCAATGCCCGCAACACGACCTACGGTACGGCCCTAGTGTTGGGCACCACGGCCTTTACTAAAGTGGGCTTAGTTAATAGCGACACGGCGACTGGCGTGACCTTGAAACACGGCACCAACACCACCGTGCCGGCCACCCAAGGTGCTGGCACTTACAGCAATGAATTGGTCGCCAGCGCAGCGCAGGGCACGGGATTAACTAACTACAACATTGTTTACGTTGCCAACACCTTAACCGTGAATAAGGCCACGCTAACCTACACCGCGACGGCGGCCAACAGCATTTACGGCGCCACCCCTAGCGTGAATGCGGGTAGCATCAGTGGCTTTGTGAACAGTGAAACCGAAACGGTATTGACTGGCAGCATGTTGTTTAGTACCACGGCGACGCGCACCAGCAACGTCGGCAGTTACGCCATTAACGGTAGCGGCTACAGCTCAGACAATTACCAATTTGCCCAAGCCGCTGGCAATGCCACGGCCTTGACCGTTGGCAAAGCCACCTTAACCTACACCGCCACGGCAGCTAACAGCATTTACGGTGCTACCCCTAGCGTGAATGCCGGTTCTATCGGTGGCTTTGTGAACAATGAAACAGACGCAGTATTGACCGGTACCCTGTTGTTTAGCACCACCGCCACAGCAACAAGCAATGTCGGCAGCTACGCCATTAACGGCAGCGGTTACAGTTCAGACAATTACCAATTTGCCCAAGCCGCTGGCAATGCGACCGCCTTAACGGTGGGCAAAGCCACCTTAACCTACACCGCCACGGCAGCCAATAGCGAATACGGATCAAGCCCTAGCGTGAATGCCGGTAGCGTGACCGGTTACGTGAATGGCCAAAATCAGGCCACGGCCACCACCGGTACCTTGTTATTTAGCACCACCGCGACCGGCACCAGCAACGTGGGCAGTTACGCCATTAACGGTTCTGGTTTGAGTGCGACCAACTACGATTTTGCCCAGGCTGCCGGCAACGCCACGGCCCTAACCGTAGGTCAAAAAGCCTTGAGCATCACGGCCACCTCGCAATCTTCCAACTACGGCACCGCCTTAGTTCTGGGTAGCAGTGCATTTAGCAGCACTGGTTTGGTTAACAGCGACAGCCTCAGTGCAGTCACCTTGTTGCAAGACGGCAATAGCACCGTCCCAGCGACCCAGGGGGCTGGCACCTACACCGGCAGCACGCACGGTATTATTGCTAGCGGCGCCACCGGTACTGGTTTAAGCAACTACAGCATCAGCTACACCACGGGTGTATTAACCATCAATAAAGCCACGCTGATCGTAACGGCAGCGAATAAAAACCGCGTGTACGGCGATGCCAACCCGAGCTTGACTTACGCCATCACCGGTTACATGAATGGCCAAGATTTGAGCACCTCTGGCGTCACCGGCGCACCAACGATTAGCACCACAGCAAGCGCGTCATCCAACGTGGCCAGCTACACCATTACCTCTGCAGCCAACAACTTAGCAGCAGACAATTACCAATTTAGCTACGCCAATGGCAGCTTGACGGTGAACCGCAGGCCGATCGTGGTAACGGCAGAGAATAAAGACAGGCTTTACGGCGCGGCCAACCCGACCTTGACTTACACGGTTGCCACCGATGGTAGCAATGGCAGCCGTGGCTTATACAGCACAGACAGCTTGACTGGCATCCCAGCCACCACGGCGATTGCCAGCACTAATGTAGGCACGGTAGCGATCACGCAAAACACCTTGACCAACAGCAATAATGCGAACTATGACATCAGCTTTAGCAACGGCAGTTTGCGCATAGACCCGGCCACCTTGACTTACACGGCCACGGCAGCTAATAGCGAATACGGCAGCACGCCTAGTGTGAACGCTGGCACGGTGACTGGTTTTGTGAATAGCCAAAGCTTGGCCACGGCCACCACAGGTACCGCCTTATTTAGCACCACGGCCACAGCAACAAGCAATGTTGGCAGCTACGCGATTAACGGATCCGGCTTAACGGCCAACAACGGCAACTACGTCTTTGCCCAAGCCGCGGGCAATGCCACCGCCTTAACCATAGGCCAAAAAACATTAAGCATAGTTGCCACTGACCAAAACGTGACTTACGGGACCGCCTTAGTCTTGGGCAGTAGCGCCTTCACGGCAGTCGGTTTAGCCAATGGTGACAGCTTGTCTGCCGTGACCTTGTTGCAGGGTGGCAATAGCACCGTGCCGGGCACACAAAACGCCGGTAGCTACAGCGGTTCGACTAACGGCATCATTGCTAGCGGTGCGACCGGCATCGGCTTGGCCAACTACAGCATTAGCTACAGCAGCGGCACGTTGACCATTGCGCAAAAAGGCTTAACCGTGACAGCCGATGCGCGCAACGTTGAATACGGTACGGCCTTGGCTTTGGGCGGCAGTTTATTTACCAGCAGTGGTTTGGTGAATAACGATGCCGTGAGTTCGGTCAGCTTGAAATACAACGGTGCGACCACCGTGCCGGCAACAACGGCCGCGGCCACTTACACCGGTGGCGTGGTTGCCAGTGCGGCCAGCGGCACGGGCTTGGCTAACTACGACATTACCTACGTGGCCAACGATTTAAGCGTGACGCCTAAAGCCTTGACCGTGACCGCGGATGCCCAATCCAGCACTTACGGTAGCGCACTGATCTTAGGCAGCACCGCCTTTACCACCAGTGGTTTGGTTAATAGCGACAGCGTGAGTGCGGTGACCCTGACACAAGCAACGAACACCACCGTGCCCGCCACGCAAAATGCCGGCTCATACAGCGGTAACACGAACGGCATCATCGCCAGCGCCGCCAGTGGTTCGGGCTTAAGCAATTACACCATCAGCTACAGCACCGGCACCTTGACCATAGACAAAGCCGAATTGACCGTGACCGCCAATGCGCAAAACCGTTTTTACGGGGAGGCTAACCCGGTCTTGAGTCAAACCTTGAGTGGCTTTGTGAACGGACAAAACTTAGCGAATTCAGGGGTGAGCGGCAGCGATCTTGGCACCACCACGGCGACCAACACTAGCAACGTGACGACTTATACCATCACGGCGAGCAGCGCAGGCTACAGTGCGGCTAACTACCGTTTCACCACAAGCGACGGCGTGTTGACGGTCAATGCTCGCCCGATCACGATCACCGCTAACCTTGGTCAGACCAAGGTTTACGGAAACAGCGACGCGACCTTCACTTACGCGGTAGAAGCCAACAGCAGCGGCCGTGGCTTGGTGGGCAGCGATACCTTTAGCGGTGCCTTAGCGCGGGTGAGCGGAGAAAATGTAGGCACGTATGCCATCAACCAAGGCAGCTTGGATAACAGCAACTACGCGATCAGCTACGTCAGCAAAAACTACAGCATCACGCAACGCCCGATTACCTTAAGTGCCGATGCGGCGACCAAGGTTTACGGCAACACCGACCCGAGTTTGGGCGTGAGCATCACGGCTGGCTCCTTGGCCACGGTGGCGGTAACGGACAGTTTGGCGGACGTGACCGGCAGCCTCACACGCGCGTCGGGCAGCAACGTCGGCTTGTACGACATCGCCTTGGGCAGTGGTACGAAAGCCGCCAACTACGCCATTACCTTTGCTACGGCTAACCAAGCATTTGAAGTAACGGCGCGCCCAATCACGATTACTGCCGATGCCGGACAATCTAAGGTTTACGGTGAGAGCAACCCAACATACAGCTACGCCATAGAAGCGAATGGCACGAACCGTGGCTTGGTCGGCAGCGATACCTTTAGCGGTGCTTTAGCCCGCGCAAGTGGTGAGGATGTTGGCAGTTACCTAATCAACCAAGGCAGCTTGGCGAACAGCAACTACGCAATCAGCTTTGTGGCAGATAACTTTGGCATCACCGCTCGCCCGATCACGATCACCGCTAACCTTGGTCAGACCAAGGTTTACGGAAACAGCGACGCGACCTTCACTTACGCGGTAGAAGCCAACAGCAGCGGCCGTGGCTTGGTGGGCAGCGATACCTTTAGCGGTGCCTTAGCGCGGGTGAGCGGAGAAAATGTAGGCACGTATGCCATCAACCAAGGCAGCTTGGATAACAGCAACTACGCGATCAGCTACGTCAGCAAAAACTACAGCATCACGCAACGCCCGATTACCTTAAGTGCCGATGCGGCGACCAAGGTTTACGGCAACACCGACCCGAGTTTGGGCGTGAGCATCACGGCTGGCTCCTTGGCCACGGTGGCGGTAACGGACAGTTTGGCGGACGTGACCGGCAGCCTCACACGCGCGTCGGGCAGCAACGTCGGCTTGTACGACATCGCCTTGGGCAGTGGTACGAAAGCCGCCAACTACGCCATTACCTTTGCTACGGCTAACCAAGCATTTGAAGTAACGGCGCGCCCAATCACGATTACTGCCGATGCCGGACAATCTAAGGTTTACGGTGAGAGCAACCCAACATACAGCTACGCCATAGAAGCGAATGGCACGAACCGTGGCTTGGTCGGCAGCGATACCTTTAGCGGTGCTTTAGCCCGCGCAAGTGGTGAGGATGTTGGCAGTTATCTAATCAACCAAGGCAGCTTGGCGAACAGCAACTACGCAATCAGCTTCGTGGCAGACAACTTCGGCATTACCGCCAGACCTATCTACATCACGGCCAACGCGGGTCAAACCAAAATTTACGGTGAAGCCGATCCGACCTTCACTTACAGCACGGCGGCCAAGACCACCGGCTCAGGCTTAATGGGCACGGACAGCGTTTCCTTAACTGGCTCTTTAGCGCGCGCTAGCGGTGCGGACGTGGGCACGACTTACGCGATTAACCAAGGCACCTTGGCCACCTCATCAGGCAGCAACTACAGCATCCAATACACCGGCGCTAACTTTGCCATCACCGCTAGACCTATCTACATCACGGCCAATGCCGGTCAAACTAAAATTTACGGTGAAGCGGATCCGACCTTCACTTACACGACGGCAGCCAAGACCACCGGCTCAGGCTTAATGGGCACGGACGGCATTGCATTAAGCGGCGCCTTGGCGCGTGCCAGCGGTGCAGACGTGGGCACGACTTACGCCATCAACCAAGGCACATTGGCCACCTCATCGGGCAGCAACTACAGCATCCAATACACCGGTGCTAACTTCGCCATCACTGCCCGTCCTATCTACATCACGGCCAACGCGGGTCAAACCAAGGTCTACGGTGAAACCGATCCGACCTTTGCTTACACAACCGCGGCCAAGGCCACCGGCTCAGGCTTAATGGGCACCGATGGTGTTTCCTTAACCGGCGCCTTGGCGCGTGCCAGCGGTGCCGATGTCGGTTCGACTTACGCGATTAACCAAGGCACCTTGGCCACCTCATCGGGCAGCAACTACAGCATCCAATACACCGGTGCTAACTTTGCCATCACCGCCAGACCTATCATTATTACTGCCGATGCCGGTCAAACTAAAGTGTATGGCGATGTAGACCCTAGCCTTACCTACAGCCTCGAAGCTAACGCGGCTGGCCGTGGCTTATACGGCAGCGACACGTTCACCGGTGCGCTTGCCAGATCGACTGGCAATAACGTTAATAGCTACGCCATTGGCTTAGGCACCGTGGCGAACAGCAATTACGCAATCAGTTATGTGCCCAGTGATTTTGAAATTACTAAAGCGACCTTAAATGCCACGGGTACTAAAGTTTACGATGGCTTAATCGATTTTAATGGCGCCGACCTTAGCATTACCGGTGTGGGCAGCGAAACTTTCACCGCTACCGGCACGGCCACCATGCAAAGTAAAAACGTGCAAACGGCTGCCTTAGCAGACGTGGTGGGCTTAAGTTACACCGGTAATAACGGGGCCTTAGCTAGCAACTACTTTGCGCTAAATCAGGCCAATGCCATCGTGGAGGTGACGGTTAAATCGGTGACATTAAGGCCTAGCAACGGCTTAACAAAAACCTACGACGGCGGCCGCAGTTACACCACCAGTTTGGCTGATTTAAGCACCATGTCGCAACAGTTGCTGGGTGGTGATCAGGTCGTTTCTGCCACCGTGCTGTTCTCAACCGCGGGTGCTGGCGGCAGTAAGCAAGTGGACCTAAATGCGGTGGCTGTGGACGATGGCAATGCCGGCTTAAACTACAACGTTTCATTGGGCTACATCAGTAACGGTAGCATCAGTAAAGCGCCACTCACCATTGCGGCGGCGGACGATGCAAAATTTGTCACTAGGTCGGATGTGGTGGCTACTTCAGGCAACCCGGGTTATGCCGGCTTGTTAATCAACGGGTTTGTTAACGGTGAAACCACCGCACAATTGACCGGTACGCCTGCCATTACTCGCACAAATTATGGTCAGGACAATGCGGCTTATTACCCCAACGTGCTAAGCCCGGCAGGCTACAGTTCAAACAACTACGAAATCAGCTACGTGACGGGTAATTACACCATTGTGCCGGCAGAAACCTTGCTGGTAAGGGTAAGCCCGGCCACGGTTGTTTACGGCTCAGCCCCAACTTACAGCGTGACCGCGCAATACTTGCCACCCGTGACATTGGCCGATCCTAACCCAACGCCGGTGACTTTAACGCCCATTAACAACGGTTTAATCACCATACGCGATGGCGTGGGTGGGTCGGCTGTCTTCGCCCTAAGCGCCGCCAACACCACCGAAGCCGATTTTAGTAGCACGGGTAATTTAGCCGTTGGCGCGTATAACTTAGCCGCTAGCGGCACCACTATCGTGGCCAGAAATTTCAATGCCATGACGGTGGTGGGCTCCTTGACGGTTAACGCTAAGTCCTTGTTGGCCACTGATCTAGGCGTGAGCGGTATTACTAAAGTCTACGATGGCAGCGCCGCCATTAGTGTGGATCAGTTGAACTACACGGCCAGCCCAAGCGGTGTGCTTGCCGGCGACCGTGTGACGGTGTCTGCCATTGGTCGTTTTGTTGACAGTGATGGCAATGCCGATGCCAACGTGGGCGCCAATAAATTCATTAACGTCGATCTGGCTTTAGCTGGCAACGATGCTAGAAACTACAGCTTGAGCAGCACGCAAGTGAGTGATGATTTGAACGGCGTCGGTTCAGGCAGCGTGACGCAACTAGACAGCGTGACTTGGGTGGGTCCAACGACAGGGGGCTACTGGTCAAATGCAAGTAACTGGGCAGGCGGGGCGATTCCTACCTTTAATAACGTACGTCAAGTTACCGTGCCGAACAATGCCAACGTGATTTACGACAGTGCCTTGGTGGGTAATATCGGCAGCAGCATTGTTAATAACGGCACGATCACCTTTAGCGGCTCTAACGATTTTAATTTCGCCAACAGCGTGACTGGCAGCGGCAGCATCAACCAATCCGGTGCCGGCTTGCTCAGGGTGTCGGGTAACAACAGCTTTGCCGGTGGCATCAACATCAATGCCTCGCGGTTGTTGTTGGCCAATGCCAATGCCTTAGGCACGGGCAGCCTCACATCAAACGGCGGCAGCCTGGCCCTGCAAGATGGCGTAACCTTGCCGCAATTAACGGTCAATGGTGCGATTACTATCAGCACAGATATCCGTACAGTCGGCGCGCAAACATACAATGGTGCGGTGACTGTGTCTGGCGGCAATGCCGTGGCCGGGGAAGTGACGCCATTAAACTTGACGACTAACAATGCCAATATCGTGTTTGCCTCCACCTTGGGTGCGGGCGATTATGCTTACCTGAACAAGCGCTCATTGACCATCACGGCTGGAACAGGCGAAGTAACGTTTAACGGCATGGTGGGCACGCAACACGCCCTCTATTACGACTTCATTAACCGCACCAGTGACATCAATTTATACCGCTTAATCGTGAATGCCGGCACGCTTAACTTGAATGCCGATGTCACGACCTTTGAGACGCAAACCTACAATAGCAGGGTGTTGGTGGGTGATAACGGTACCAATGGGTTGACCAGGGTATTGCTGTCCGAAGACCCGGCCGTTATTTTCAATGGCACGGTGGATGACAGCGTGGCCAACACGCACAACTTAGTGGTGAAAGCCGTTTCCTTAACCAGCAGCGTAATTCCGGAAATTGAGTTCAAGGAAGCGGTCGGAAGCAGCAAAGCCTTGGCTAGTTTGGTGGTAATGACGGGTACACAAAATTCCGATTTAGCCAGTCCGTTCAGTGACACGTCAAGTAACCCAAATGATTTCAATGGCAAAATCAGTATTGCGGGGGATGTCACCACCAGCGGCGATCAGACCTATACCGCCAACACCATGGTGATAGGTAACCCCAACATCACTAATCCGCTGGTGCCTAATGAAGTCAATATGATCAGTCAAGCGGGCAGCATTACTTATAACTTAGGGCGCAACACCAATACAACGGCAGGCTTGATAGGCGCAGGTTCAAACGCGAAATTGAACGCTAAGTTTGGTAAAGACGGTGCGATTAATGGCATAGACCCAACGACAGCCATTTCAGCGTTGACCTATAAAGCCGAAGCGTTTAACCAACCGGTGGTGAACGAACGTGGAGCTGGCTTCTTCGCAAGCCAAGTTGCACAAAGTGTGGCGCGCAGCATGAGCGATCAAGAAGCCGCTGAGGTGGTCGAAGTGGGTGAGGTTGGCTTGGTTGAGGAGGGTGAATTGAAGCGCCTAGAGGATGAGGACCCTTTATGCGGCACCCCTGGGCATGGACCGTGCCAATCTAAATAGAACCGTTGGGGTTTGTATGAGCGGTCGGTGACCGCGAACAAAGCATAGGCAACATCGCATTCGCGGTCACCGACCGCTCCTACATACTTTTCAAGAAATTTATTTCTTAGAAAATCGGAGTGCCTGTGGTACATACGACTTTCAAGGCCGATGTTACAAGCCTTATTTAATCACCGCTGTTTTCGCTAACTCTTCCACCAACACTTTGCGTTTTGCGTCCACCAAGCCTTTGATCACGTTGTTTTTGGCTTCGTCAAAAGTAGCCGGTTTGAATTTGCGTATGTCTTCGACTTTAAGAATGTGCCAACCTAAATTGGTTTGCACTGGGTTGCTTACGCTGCCTTTCTTCAAGCTTAGGACAATGTCGTCCAACGGTCTGACTATCATGCTGGGTAACAACCAGCCCAACTTGCCACCTTGCGCTGCTGAGGGTTTGTCTAGGGATTTGTCTTGCGCTAAGCGCTCGAAAGACTCGTTGGCCTCCAGGCGTTTGCTGACCTCTTGCGCTTCTTGCTCGCTGCTCAAGAGAATTTGTGAAACGCTGTATTCGTTAGCATTTCTGCCACTTTTAGTGGATTCCAATTGGCGGTTGTATTCGTTACGTACGTCTTCTTCTTTGATGGGGTTCTTTTTAAAGTAGTCGGCAAACCAAGCGTCTACCAACACTTGCTGCTGCATCAGTTTTACTTGTGCTTTCACTTCGGGTAAGGCGTCCAATTTTTTCTTGCGCGCATCACCGGCCACCAATTCGCGGGCGATCAATTCATTTAAGACCATTTTTTCTGCATCCGGACCCATTTGTTGGCCTTGGGCTTGCAGGTTTTGCATGAAGTGATTGAGTTGATCTTGGCTGATGGCCACGCCGTTGACGGTTTTGATGGCTTTGCTTGTATCGGCGTTGGCTTTGGGTTCCTTGCTGGTTTTTTCTGCGGCCATTGCGGTAACGCTGCCTAATGCTAAGCTAAAGCAAAGTAAGTACTGAACTAGGTGACTAAAACGAGAGCTGGCCATGACCGTATCCTTATGAATGAGTGCGGCCATTATAAACTAAGCGCCATTGCTTTTGGCTGGCACCATTGTGCTTGATTAAGTTGGCTTTATGATTGGTTCGATATCACGGCTGCCGTGCAAGATGCGCACAATGTTGACGCTATCTAGCTGGCATTCAAAAAAGATGAGGTAGTTTCCGTGAGCACAGGATTGTAAATGTTCGGATAATTCTGGTCTGCGTCGGTAAGCGCTAGGGTTGCGGAGAATTTTTTCGCAATGCGCTCGCAGTTCTCTAATAAAACTTAAGGCACGTAATGGGTTGTCTTTTGCAATGAAGTCGCCTATCGCTTCCAAGTCTTCTGCAGCCAAGGGCGAAATGCGCAGTTGCATCAGCTACTTTTTGCGCGGGCTTGCCGAGTGTATTTTTCTTCTAGCCTATCAAAAATTGGGTCAGCCGCTTTAGCTTGGCCACTTTTTTGGCCAGCCGTTATTTCAGCCTGGAGCGCCAGTAATTGTAAGGCCTGTTGGCGTTCGGTGTCTTCCAGTAAACGCAAGCCGGCTCGCACCACTTCGCTCACGTTGTTGTAGCGACCGCTCTCAACTTGGCTCTGAACAAAGGTTTCAAAATGCTGACTTAGGGCAACGCTGGTTGGCATGAATTTCTCCTATCAATTATTAACAGTTATTAAATATAATTCAGCCAGGCTTGTCAATCAGCGACTGACTTAAGCCAGCATTTTATGCTGGTATAATTTTCCACATTCAATCAGTAAAAGCCTCTTGCACCCCCATGACCTTGACCTCAGAAAATAACTATGACGTGGCAGTTGTTGGCGCCGGTCCAGCCGGTGCCTTAGCGGCTTATGAACTGGCTAAAGCCGGTTTGCGCTGTGTGGTTTTAGAGCGAGAATTCTTGCCTAGGGTTAAAGTTTGCGGCGGTGGCTTGATTTATAAAGCCCGTAAAGCTTTGGACATTGATATCAGTGCTGCCATCGAAAGAGAGCTGTTTGTCACCGAGTTTTCCTTGTTTAAAATCGGTAAAACTTACATCACCCCAAGGCAAGGTGTGCCCATGGTCACCATGGTGATGCGCGATCAATTTGATTTTTTGTTGCTTAATGCAGCCCGTGACTTGGGTGCGGATGTGCGAAGCGCGTTTGAGCTTAAGGCCATGACGATTAAACCGGATTATGTTGAGTTGGTCGATGCCACGGGACAGACGGTGGCAGCACAATTCGTGGTCGGTGCCGATGGCGCCAGCAGTGCAGTGGCTAGGCTAGGCGGTTGGTCTAAGGCAGAAGCCGTCGCCCCTGCCTTGGAATGTGAATTACAAGTCAGTGAGGCGGACATGGCTAGGTTTTCCAGCACGGCGCGCTTCGATTTGGATATCCCTAAAGATGGCTACAGCTGGGTATTTCCTAAAGGTCGGCACCTATCGGTCGGCGTTGGACGTTTTTTTAAGGAAGAGCGCACCAACTTGCATCAAACCTTGGAGACTTATCTGCAGCATTTGGGATTGCAAGATTACCAAGATAAAACCGTGCACGGTTTTGTTATACCGCTTAGCCCTAGAAAAGAGGGCGCCATATTGGGCCGCTTGTTCTTAGTGGGCGATGCGGCTGGTTTCGCCGATCCGGTTTTGGGCGAAGGTTTAACAGCCGCCATCTTGAGTGGGCAAGCGGTGGGCCGTGCCATCGCCACTGCGGGCATGGATTTGCATCAGGCACAGGCCAATTACCAAGCTTATGTGGACGACCAGGTGTTGGGCGATTTAGCCGTCGCCCGCAAGTTAGCCAGTTTTTGCTACTTGTCGCCTAGTTTACGGAATTGGTTGATAGCTAAATCCAGTGATAAGCTGATAGCCGCCATGACGCGGATTATCATGGGGCAAAGTAAATACCTGGATTACCAAATGCGCTTTATGGATAAGATTAAGTTCTGGCAGTAACTGGCAAAGCAATTGTTGCCGCCGCTATCACTTACAAGCAGTGCTTGCTCCGCGAACACTAGGGTTCTCATTCCTTCAATGCAAAAAACAAAAGCCCTTTAAAAAAAGGGCTTGTATTTTTTGGCGGAGAGCGAGGGATTCGAACCCTCGATACAGATTTAAGCCCGTATGCTTCCTTAGCAGGGAAGTGCCTTCGACCACTCGGCCAGCTCTCCGTTTAATGCGCTAATGCTACTTGGTGTTACCTAATCGAGGCGCGATATTACTTGATTCGCGGCCAAAAATCAATTTTAAATTCCTAGGCAAACCAGCAAGATGGCTTACTTGCCTTCTAATTCAAAGGCCTTGTGTAAGACGCGAACCGCGAGCTCTAGGTATTTCTCGTCCACCACCACGGCAATCTTGATTTCTGAGGTGGAAATCATTTGAATGTTGATGCCTTCTTCGGCCAAGGTGCGGAACATTTGGCTGGCGATGCCGACGTGTGAACGCATGCCCACGCCCACCACGGACACTTTAGCAATTTTGTCGTCGCCGCTTATTTCACGGGCACCAATGTGCGCTTGCACTTTGTCATTCAAAATGGCCAAGGCCTTGTTCATTTCGTTTTTGTGCACGGTGAAGGTGAAGTCGGTTGCGCCATCGGCACCGGTATTTTGGATGATCATGTCGACATCAATGTTGGCATCGGCAATCGGGCCCAAGATTTGGTAAGCAATGCCCGGTTTGTCCGGTACGCCGAGCACGGTGATTTTCGCTTCATCGCGGTTAAAGGCGATGCCAGAGATGATGGGTTGTTCCATGTTGTCTTCTTCCTCAAATGTGATCAGTGTGCCGTCGCCTTCTTCTTCGAAGCTCGATAGCACACGCAACTTAACTTTGTATTTACCGGCAAATTCGACGGAGCGGATTTGCAATACTTTAGAACCTTGGCTGGCTAACTCCAGCATTTCTTCAAAGGTGATGGCGTTCAAGCGGCGCGCTTCAGGCACCACGCGTGGGTCGGTGGTGTAGACGCCGTCTACGTCGGTGTAAATTTGGCATTCGTCCGCACCCAAGGCCGCAGCCAGCGCTACACCTGTGGTGTCGGAACCGCCGCGACCTAAGGTAGTGATGTTGCCTTGTGCGTCGACGCCTTGGAAACCTGCTACCACGCAAACGTAGCCGGCATCCAAGTCGGCTTTTAGGTTGACTTGATCGATGTTAAGAATGCGCGCTTTGGTGTAAGCGTCGTCGGTTAAAATTTTCACCTGGGCGCCGGTGTAGCTTTTGGCTTTGATGCCCAACTCAATTAAGGCCAAGGCGGTCATGCCTACCGTTACTTGCTCACCGGTCGAAACGATCATGTCCAGCTCGCGCGGATCCGGCTCGGCCATTAACTCTTTAGCGAGGTTGATGAGTTTGTTGGTTTCGCCTGACATGGCGGACACCACCACGACCACTTGGTGGCCCATGGCTTTGTAACGCGCGACGCGTCTGGCCACATTGCGAATGCGATCTGGGTTGGCAACCGAGGTGCCACCGTATTTTTGTACTATAAGTGCCATTTACTGCTTCCTAAATAAACTGCGTTTACTGTGTTTTATCGTTTACCCATGCCGCTACGCTGGCTAGGGCCGGTGGCAAGGCGCTGGCGTCGGTGCCACCGGCCATCGCCATGTCGGGTTTGCCACCGCCTTTGCCGCCGACTTGTTGGGCGACGTGGTTGACCAAATCGCCGGCTTTTAGTTTGCCGATTAAATCGGCCGTCACGCCGGCAGCCAGGCTGACTTTGCCGTCATTGACGCTGGCCAACACGATGGCCGCCGATTTAAGTTTGTCTTTGAGCTTGTCCATGGTTTCGCGCAGTGCATTGGCATCGGCGCCGTCTAAGCTAACGGCCAACACTTTAACGCCATTGATGTCGGTGGCTTGGCCGACCAAATCGTCGCCTTGGCTAGCGGCCAATTTGGATTTCAATCTGGCCAATTCTTTTTCTAAGGCTCTGGCGTGCTCGCTCAATTGCGCGACTTTGTTCGTCACCTCGCTGATAGGCGCTTTGAGTTCGTGAGCCAATTGCGCGATTAGGGCTTGTTGGCTGTTGATTAAGCGCAGGGCGCCGTGGCCGCTAGTGGCTTCCACGCGTCTGATGCCTGCTGCCACGCCGGATTCGCCGGTGATTTTAAATAAGCCGATGTCGCCGGTGCGGTTGACGTGGGTGCCGCCGCATAATTCGCGTGAGCTGCCGATGTCCAAGACCCGCACTTCGTCGCCGTATTTTTCACCAAACAGCATCATGGCGCCGGTTTTTTGCGCGGACTCGATGTCCATGACGCGGGCTTGGCACTCGGCATTGGCTAAAATTTCGGCATTCACCAAGGCTTCCACTTGGGCCATTTCGCTGTCCGTCATGGGGGCGTTGTGGACAAAGTCAAAGCGGGTTTTGTCGGCGTCCACCAGTGAGCCTTTTTGTTGCACGTGGCCGCCCAAGACTTCACGCAAGGCTTTGTGCATTAAATGCGTGGCCGAATGGTTGCGCATGATGTTGTTGCGGGCCGTTAAATCGACCGTGGCTTTTAAGTTGTCGCCGACGTTTAGCGAGCCGGTTTTTAATACGCCGTGATGGCCAAACACCGCGGCTTGGATTTTTTGCGTGTCTTCCACGGCAAAAATACCTTGCTCGCTTTTTAGCAAGCCGGTGTCGCCCACTTGGCCGCCAGATTCAGCATAAAAAGGCGTGCTGTCTAAGACCACCACGCCTTGTTCGCCTTCGTTTAATTGCGCCACGGCGCTGCCGTCTTTGTATAGCGCCAAGACCTTGGCTTGCGTTTCTAAACTGACGTAGCCTTTGAATTCTGAATTGGCACCGCTGTAGTCTAAGTTGGTGGCCATTTTGAATTTACCCGCTGAGCGCGCCTGTTCTTTTTGACGGCTCATGGCGGCATCAAAGGCAGCGCTGTCTACCGCCACATTGCGCTCGCGGCAAATGTCGGCGGTTAAGTCTAGAGGGAAGCCAAACGTGTCATGCAGTTTAAAGGCCAAGTCACCGTTAAAAGTGCTGTTGCCAGCCTTAGCCATGCTGGCCAATTCCGTCTCTAAAATTTCCATGCCGTTTTCTATGGTTTCAAAGAAACGGTCTTCTTCCAATTTGAGCGTGCTGGTGATGCGTGCTTGTTCGGTTTTAAGTTCGGGGTAAGCGTCGCCCATTTCTTTGACTAAGTCGGCCACCAAGCTGTGGAAGAAAGCACTGCGTGCGCCTAGTTTGTAACCGTGGCGGATGGCTCGGCGCACGATGCGGCGCAACACGTAACCGCGGCCTTCGTTGCCCGGAATCACGCCGTCGGCAATCAAGAAAGCGCAAGCGCGGATGTGGTCGGCCAGCACTTTTAAGCTAGGGCTGTCGAGGTCGGTGGTCTTGGTCGCTTTGGCGGCGGCGGCGATTAAGCCTTGGAATAAATCGATTTCGTAATTGGCGTGCACGTGTTGCAAGACCGCAGATAAACGCTCCAGGCCCATGCCGGTGTCGACGCTGGGTTTGGGTAATAAATGCATGACACCGGCTTCGTCGCGGTTGTATTGCATGAACACGTTATTCCAAATCTCGATGTAGCGGTCGCCGTCTTCGTCTGGGCTACCCGGTGGGCCACCAAAATGGTGATCGCCGTGGTCGTAGAAAATCTCCGTGCAAGGGCCGCAAGGACCGGTGTCACCCATCATCCAGAAGTTGTCTGAGGCGTAACGCGCGCCTTTGTTGTCGCCTATGCGCACGATGCGTTCCGCGGGCACGCCTATGTCGTTCAGCCAAATGCCGTAAGACTCGTCGTCTTCCGCATAAACGGTGACAGTGAGTTTGTCTTTAGGCAGTTTGAAAACTTCGGTTAGCAATTCCCAGGCATAGCTGATGGCTTCTTTTTTGAAGTAATCGCCAAAGCTGAAGTTGCCCAACATCTCAAAGAAAGTATGGTGGCGCGCGGTGTAACCTACGTTTTCTAGGTCATTGTGTTTGCCGCCGGCGCGTACGCATTTTTGGCTGGTGGTGGCACGCGTGTAGCTGCGTTTATCAAAGCCCAAGAACACGTCTTTGAATTGGTTCATGCCGGCGTTGGTGAACAATAAGGTAGGATCGCCGTGTGGCACCAGTGAGCTGGAAGCCACCACTTGGTGGCCTTTTTCGACAAAGAAGGCCAGAAAGGCGGAACGAATTTCGTTGCTACTGGGCGTGCTGCTGAGTTTAATGGTCATAGTTTTACTGCGTTTCTTATATAAAAGCCAGGCTAACTGGCTGGCTCGTCGTTCGTTATGCTGCTCAATACTTTTTTAATCACATCAAAGCTAAAGCCGCGGCTTTGTAAAAATCGGGCTTGCTTGGCCCATTCTTCACGGCTACTTGGTGCGCCATGGTATTTCTTTTGGCACACCGCTTTGGCGTAGTCCAGTTCGTGGGCTTTTATTTCTTCCACGGCACCGGCTATTAAGTCTTCGGCTATGCCTTTTTCACGCAGCTCGCTGGCGACTTTGGCGCTGCCGTAGCGCACTTTTCTGGCGTGCACCAATTGCTCGGTAAACCTCGCGTCGCTTAACCAGCCGCGCTTTTTAAAATCATCCAATATGGCCGGAATGTCGTCCGACTCTTCGGCATAAGCCTTTAGTTTTTGCGCCAATTCAACATAAGAATACTCGCGCTTACCCAAGTAATCCAAGGCGCGCTGGCGCAAACTTTTAGCTTGGTAGACGATGGCTGACCCCGCTTAAGGTTGAGCTACTAGTCTTCTTCGGCTTCCGCGCGAACGGCCGGCATGGCATCGGCGATCGCTTTCATGTTGGCACGAATTTTTGCATCGATTTCATTAGCAATCGCTGGGTTGGCTTTCAAGAAGTCACGCGAATTGTCTTTGCCTTGGCCGATTTTTTCACCGTTGTAGCTGTACCATGCACCGGCTTTTTCCACGAACTTGGCGTTCACGCCCAATTCGATGATTTCGCCTTCGCGGGAAATGCCTTCGCCGTACAAGATGTCGAATTCAGCTTGTTTGAACGGCGGCGCTACTTTATTTTTGATGACTTTGACGCGGGTTTCAGAGCCGATGACTTCGTCACCTTTTTTGATGGCGCCGGTACGGCGTATGTCTAAACGCACGGAGGCGTAGAATTTAAGGGCGTTACCACCGGTGGTTGTTTCTGGGTTACCAAACATCACGCCTATCTTCATGCGGATTTGGTTAATGAATATGACCAAGGTGTTGGTGCGTTTGATGTTGCCGGTGAGTTTACGTAAGGCTTGGCTCATCAAGCGGGCTTGCAAGCCCATGTGTGAATCACCCATTTCGCCTTCAATTTCCGCGCGTGGCGTTAGGGCGGCGACCGAGTCCACCACCACGATGTCGACTGAGCCTGAGCGCACCAACATATCAACAATTTCTAAGGCTTGTTCGCCGGTGTCCGGTTGGGAGATCAATAAGTCCGGCACGTTGACGCCTAATTTGGCGGCGTATTGCGGATCCAAGGCATGCTCGGCGTCGATAAAAGCGGCCGTGCCACCCATTTTTTGCATTTGTGCAATCACTGACAGCGTCAGCGTGGTTTTACCAGACGATTCCGGACCGTAAATTTCCACCACACGGCCGCGCGGTAAACCGCCTATGCCTAAGGCAATGTCCAGGCCCAATGAGCCGGTGGACACCGATTGGACGTCTTCGCCTATGCTGCCATCACCCATACGCATGATGGACCCTTTGCCGAATTGCTTTTCAATCTGCGCTAATGCGGCGGCAAGTGCTTTGCTTTTGTTGTCATCCATGGTGTTTTGCCTCTGAGTTTTATGTGGTTTTGATTGCGTTTAACAGCCTGCAATTATTTCATAAATCAAGGCTTAAGGTAAGTGCAATCAGCCCTTCAATTAGGCTTTTTGCCGATTGCTGGCGAATTTCTTGGCGGCTGCCGTTAAAGTGCGCAGTCGTGCTGCGCGGGGCTTGATTTTGCCCTAACCAGGCAAAGCAAACCGTGCCTACCGGTTTGGTGGGTGTGCCACCACCGGGGCCGGCAATGCCGGTGACGGCGGCGCTTAATTGGCTGCCACTTATTGCCATCACGCCGCTGGCCATTTCCACGGCGGTTTGTTCGCTGACGGCACCAAAGCTATCCAAGGTGTTGCTGGCTACCTTGAGTAGGTTTGCTTTGCTGGCGTTGCTGTAACTGACAACCGCGCATTCAAACCAGGCCGAGCTGCCGGCCACGCGCGTGATGATTTCCGCACCCAAGCCGCCGGTGCAAGATTCAGCCAAGCTTAAGGTTAGGCCGCGGGCTAGCAGTAAACTGCCGAGTTGCTCGGCTAAATTATTTAATTCATGGTCCATTAACTATCTCGTCATTCCCGCGTACGCGGGAATCCATTTTAAAATCATCACCACAGAGGCACGGAGGCACAGAGAAAACCTTAAAAAATAACTTTAAAATCTACCCACATAACTTTTGATCTTCTCTGTGTCTCCGTGCCTCTGTGGTGAAAGGCTTTTTTCATCAACTAAAGTAAATTAAAACTTGTATAACCAGTATGGCGTAAACGGCGGCCAATAAATCGTCCAACATCACGCCTAAGCCATTCTTAAATCGCTTATCCAATTGGCGTATCGGGATGGGTTTCCATATGTCGAATAAGCGGAACAGCAAAAAGGCCGTTAGCGTCCAGTGCCATTCATTCGGCGTAACGGTTAACACCAACATCATGGCGACAATTTCGTCCCAAACGATGCTGCCGTGATCGGGCACGCCCAGCGCGTCACCGGTGACTTGGCAGAAGTAGATGCCGAGCAGGAACAGGCCGGCGATGATGATTAATTGCGTGCTCAAGGCGTAGACGGAAATCAGCCAGAAAAATGGCAAGCCGACCAAGCTACCAAAGGTGCCCGGCGCTTTGGCAGCTAAACCGCTACCTAGGCCTAAGGCAAAAAAGTGGGCGGGGTGTTGCAAGAGCAGTTGCAAGCTGGGCGGCCGAATGCCGCCGGGTTTATTTGAAGTGGTCAAAGCCGGCCTCCTTAATGTCTAGTGCTTCGCCTGCCAGACCATGCACCATCAAGCCGCGCTCCGCGACCATTTCACCGACGCACAGCAGCGGCAATCCGAGGCTTAGGCCAAGTTGGCTGATGCGCTCATGATCTGCGGCAGAGGCGCTAAAGCACAGCTCGTAATCGTCGCCGCCGGCCAAAAGCAGTTTCAGTTGATCGGCAGGCGCGAGCTGGCTGGCCATGGGCCAATGGCTGGCTTGCGGCAACTGACTTAAATGCAGCTTGGCGCCCAAGTTGGAGGCGTTTAAGACGTGGCCCAAATCGGCTGCTAAGCCGTCGGAAATGTCAATGGCGCTGGTGGCTATGCCGCGCAAGGCTAACCCTAAAGCCACGCGTGGTTGGGGGGCGTGCAGGGCGCTGGCGCACTGGGCAAAGGTATCGGCGTCGAGCTTGATTCTGGCTTGTAAGTGAGCGAGTGCTAGCGCCGCATGGCCCAATGGACCAGACAGCCATATCTGATCGCCAAGCTGGGCGCCACTGCGTTTAATGGCAAGTCCGTTGGGCACCTCACCCATGATTTGCACGCTGATGGTGAGTGGGCCGCGGGTGGTGTCCCCACCGATTAAATCAACGGCAAATGTATCCGCGCAGGCAAACAGGCCGCGCGAGAATTCGGCTAGCCAAGGGTGATCAATGTTAGGCAAGGCGATAGCCAAGGTGGCCCATTTGGGCTGGGCGCCCATGGCAGCCATGTCCGACAAATTGACCGCTAAGGCTTTCCAGCCTAATTGGTAGGGGTCGGCATAGTCAAAAAAATGCGTGCCGGCCACCAGCATGTCGGCCGAGATGGCCAACTCCATATTGGTGCCAACGCGAATCAAGGCGGCATCGTCGCCCACGCCCAGTTCGCTGTGCTGCGGCGCGCGCGTGAAATATTGGCGGATAACATCGAACTCGGACACTAGGGCACCTTGCCGGCTGATTTGGGGCGAAACGCCGTCACGACGGCCTCGTTGGTGGTCATGTAGGGCGCGCCGATTAAGTCTAGGCAATAGGGCACAGCGGCAAATATGCCGTGCACGCTTTGCTTGCCTTGCTCGTCTTTTAAGCCGGCTAAGGTTTGCGCGATGGCTTTCGGTTGGCCGGGTAAGTTAATAATGAGGCATTGCTTGCGTATCACCGCGACTTGCCTAGACAGTATGGCGGTAGGCACGAAATTAAGGCTGATTTGGCGCATTTGTTCGCCAAAGCCTGGCATGACCTTATCGGCCACGGCCAAGGTGGCCTCGGGGGTAACGTCGCGTAAAGCGGGGCCGGTGCCGCCGGTGGTTAAAACCAAATGGCATTTTTCTTCATCGACCAATTGGCATAAGGCGGATTCAATGACGGCCTGCTCGTCGGCGATTAAACGGGTGACGAAAGTGATGGGCGTAATGACGGCCGATTCCAGCCAGGTTTGCAAGGCCGGTAGGCCTAAATCGGGGTATACACCTTGGCTGGCACGGTCACTAATGGAAACTAAACCAATTTTAATGAATTCTTTTGTCATCTGTTTGTCTGTAGTTGAGCTTTAAGGTTTAATCATACCATTACCCACATTAAAGGACGTTCTCATGCGCACCCCAAACTCTCAATCAGTGAGCACAGCCGCGGCTAAGCCGGCATTATTGACTAAACAAAAATTCATGCTGTTTGCGCTATTAAGTGCCGGCACATTGTTGCTTTGCAGTCAGCTTATGGCGGCCGAAGCCAACCCTTATGCAAAAAATTACAAAGCGCAAAATACCAGCCAGCTGAAATCCTTGAGCGCGCAACCCGATACCAAAATGCTCTTGAGCAATCATAAAGAGGATGACAACATCAGCATGCTGGAAGACGGTTACGACATGATGGGTTCCACCGGTTTTTCCGGCACCGATGCGCCCGTAGACGGCGCATTGCAATTTGGTAAAAGCATCAAGGCCGACACGGTATTGGTTTACCGTAAATACGGTTCGGCTAAAACCGGCAGCGCCAAATTCGATTTAATCAAACAAGCGGCTAAAACAGGCGGGGAGATAGACGAAAAAGACTTGGTCGAAGAGCCTACCGTGTACAACTATTACGCCAGCTATTGGGCTAAATTGCCCACGCCATTATTGGGTGTGCACGTCATCAAATTGGTGAAAGCGGCCAGCGATGAGAACGAAAAAGCCCAAGCCGAGCCAGGCTTAAAAATTCTGGCGGTGATTAAAGAGTCGCCGGCCGCTAAAGCCAATATCGTTAAAGGCGACAGCTTATTGAAAATAGGCGATCTAACGTTAAATAAGCCAGACGATTTGTTCGCGGCTGTTAAACGCTATGCCGGTCAAACGGTGGCGATAGAACTGCAACACAATGGTGAGTTGGTGAAAACCAACGTGGCCTTAAACGCTAGACGCTAGTCAGCAAGAAAGAATTTAATCCTCAAGTAGATCGAGTTTTTGCGCAAGCCACTTAGTACTGGTGGCTTGCAATAAAATGGTCAGCAAAATTGCCATGAAAGTCACCGCGGCGATGACGTCACTGTAAGGCACGTCCATACCCACCAGCATGCCGGCTAATGCGCCGGGAATCACCCCGGTTTCACGCGTCCAACACATGAATAAGCGCTCTTTAAGCGTCCATTTGGCTTTGCGATTGGGCAGGGTGCAAGCGAACACCACCAAAGGCCGTGACAAGAAGATGAAGGCTGCAACGACGGCCAATGCCCCCCAGAAATACTGCTGCAATAAGGCGAAGTCTACTTGCGAACCGAGCAAGATGAATATGAACATGCGCATCATCAATGAGGTGGTTAAGATGAAATCCTCTAGCTTGTTGGCTTCTTCGGTGGGCATGCTAAAGCCGAGTAAGTCTTTATTGCCTAGCACCATACCAAACACAAATACCGCCATGAAACCGCTGGCATGCAATTGGTCCACACCGAGGTAGGCGCCCGCTACGGCCATCAAGGTGACCACTGGAGCGTATTCGGATAAGAAACTGAGTTTTTCATGGGCGATCAATAAGGCTGCGACATAACCAAATACCGCGCCACCGATTATGCCAAGCAAGGATTGTTGCAGCAGGGCCATTAGGCTGGGGCCAACTGAAAACTCGCCGCCGGATAGGGCAATGCCTAAGACGGCGAAGGTTAAAATCGCGCCCATGGCATCGTTAAAAGCCGATTCACTCATGACGGTTTGCGCTACTTTGGCTCGCACTTTGACTTGCCTAAAGACCGGCACCAAGGTGGCAGGGTCGGTGGAAGCAATGACCGCGCCTAACAACAAAGCGAAAATAAAAGGCAGATGCAGAAAATATTGAGCGGCAACAGCGGTGACCACGGCGCTGATTAACACGCCAACGGTGGCCATGGAAAGCAGGCTGGGCCAAACCGATTTGAGCACGTTTAAGCGCACGCTGGCACCGCCGTCAAACAGGATGTAGCAAGAGCCAAAAATAAGCAGTAATTGATTTAAGGTGGAATCCACTTTTACATCGATAACACCAAAGCCGGCACCGCCCAATAGCATGCCGGCCACTAAAAATAAGACGACATCGGGAATTTTTATTAGGCGAGCAAGAAAGCCCGTGACCGTGCCCACGCCGAGAATCAGGCCGAGTAAGAGGAGTAGTTCTTTGGCATGCAAAATGCTGGCGGTGTTTTCCATGATGAATTAGCTCTATGGATTAGCTCAGGTTGGGGGTCACCGAGTAATCGTCAATGGCGTCGCTGTTATCTTGCGACCCTTGAGTGACGTCGCGCAACACTTTAAAAATTTCGCGGCTGCTTTTTGGCGGTTTGCCGGCGGCCAATTCTTTTTGCGCATTGCGCACCAGGGTGCGCAATTGCTGTATGTCTGTTTGCGGATAAAGGGCGATGAACTCCGATAAGGCGTTGGCCTCTTTAATCATGCGATCGCGCCAACGTTCTAGGCCATGGAAATAAGCATTTTCGGCACTGTGTTTGCCATCCCATCGGGCTAATTGCTCCAGTATGGGCGCGTTGTCGATGTCGCGCATGAGGCGACCAAGGTATTGCTTATGCCGACGGATGGCGCCGTTCGCGGTAATTTTTTTGCTGTCCAACACCGCGGTGAGCACGGCTTCGGGCAGGTCTAATTTTAGCAATTTATCTTTAGGCAATTCGGTTAAACGCACGCCCAAGGCTTGCTGATCGTCCGCCTCGGCTTTTAGCTGGGTCTTGCTGATGGGTTCGTCGGCATTTAATTTCGAGGCCAGATTGGCGTCGTAGCTAAAATCAGTGCCGCTGTTTGTCTTTTTGGCTTTCATGTTACGGTATTATAACAGCCTTGCTGGATTGGTGCTGTTGGCTTAAGTTACAGGCGGGCGCACAAATACGCAGCACAACTTTCACTATGGAAATAGCATGGCTAACACAGGTTTTAGTTACAGTTTAGATGAAATCAAGCAGATGTCGCAGGACGTGCTCAAGCTTGCCAAAAAGCAGGGCGCCAGCGCGGCGGAATCAGAAGTTAGCCTGAGCATGGGCCAAAACGTGTCGGTGCGTTTGAATGAAGTGGAAAACATTGAATACAACCGCGATAAAGGCATGTCGGTCACGGTCTTTTTTGGCCAACAAAAAGGCCACGCCAGCACCTCCGATTTAAGCCAGGCGGCTTTGCAAGACACCGTGGAGGCCGCCTGCAATATCGCTAAATACACGGCTAAGGACGCGTATTGCGGTTTGGCCGACGCTGATTTGATGGCAACAGCCGTGCCGGACTTGCAGTTGCTTCACCCATGGGGCATCACTGTCGATGAGGCCATTGCGCTGGCCAAGCGCTGCGAAGCGGCAGCCCTAGCGGTGGATAAGCGCATCAGTAACTCGGAAGGCGCTAGCGTGTCGACCGGCGAAGGTTATTTTGCTTACAGCAATAGCCACGGTTTTACCGGTGGCTACCCCAGTTCGCGGCACGGCATCAGCTGCTCGGTGATTGCCGAAGCAGACGACAGCATGCAACGGGATTATTGGTACAGCACTGCCCGCGCCGCGGATGATTTGCAGTCTGTTGAAGACATAGGACGCATTGCCGGTGAGCGCACGCTGCGTCGCTTGCATTCAAGAAAAATCAGCACTTGCCAAGTGCCGGTTTTGTTTGAAGCACCGCTCGCCAGTGGCTTAATAGGCACGCTTATAAGCGCCATTTCCGGCGGCAGTTTGTACCGCAAATCGTCTTTTTTATTGGACAGCTTAGGTCAGCAAATTGCCAGCCCTTTGCTCAATATAGTCGAGGACCCGCATCTGATTAAAGGCTTGGCCAGCAGTCCGTTTGATAGCGAGGGCGTGGCCACGCAGCCTAGGCAATTGGTCAAAGACGGCGTCTTGCAAGGCTATGTCTTGGGTAGTTATTCGGCGCGTAAACTGGGCATGAAAAGCACAGGGAATGCCGGTGGCAACCACAATTTGCTGGTGCAATCCGGCCCGCATGATTTTTCTGGCATGTTGCAACAAATGGGCACCGGTTTGCTCGTGACCGAGTTGTTGGGCAGTGGCGTGAACCCGGTAACCGGTGATTACTCCAGGGGCGCAGCGGGTTTTTGGGTGGAGAACGGGGTAATCGTGCATGCGGTGGAGGAAATCACCATCGCTAGCAATATGCGCGACATGCTAAAAGGCCTAGTTGGCATAGGTGCGGATGTGTTGGTGCAGGGGTCTAAGCAAGTGGGCTCAATTTTAATTGAGCGTATGACGGTGGCCTGCGAGTAACAATCTTAGCCGCAAGCCCGGCGGTTTATTCGTCGTCTTTAATGAATTCTTCTGGGACTATGCCGTCTTGCACCAAGCTGGCGCGCCGTTGTAGGTAAGCATCGCGGGTGAAGGCATAAGGATCTAGCGACGCTTCATCTATCAAATCCGTGGCAGTTAAAAGCTCAGCACGTTTGTCTATCAATTGACCCACGCGTAGTTGATTGTGCAAGCGCACGTCGCCTTTGCGGTGTGCGTAAGCAATCGGATCGGTGGTGGCCAAATCGAATACCAAACCGGTGGTGTCACGTAAGCTGGATGGGCCCAAGATAGGCAATACCAAGTAAGCGCCATCACCCACACCCCAGTGGCCTAAGGTTTGACCAAAGTCTTCTTTGTGTTTAGGCACGTTGTCCATGCTAGCCACGTCAATAAAGCCCGCTAAACCCACCGTGCTATTGATGACAAAACGACCTGCGTCGGTCATGGCATGGGCAAATTTAAACTGCAATAAATCGTTAAATACCGTGGTTAGCGACGTTAGATTTTCATAGAAATTGTTGATGCCCTTACGTATAGGTGACGGCGTGATAGTTTGGTAAACCGAGGCAACCGGTTTGATTAAGGCTTTATCGGCCACGTCATTGAATTTATAAATGCCGCGGTTCATGCCTTCTAAGGGGTCTTTATTGGCTTGCGTGGCGCAGGCCGGTAGCAAAGCCAAGCTTGCCACTAAGATTAATTTTTTGCCCAAAGCCATCGTATTTGTTTGCATCGTATTCGCCTTTAATCGAGACTTTTTTCTTTAACAGCCGCTTACGTTTGTTATTGAGGCAGTCGTCGTTTTTATCTGCTGTTACTTTAACCGAGCAGGTCTGGGTTGTCCAGCTTTTCGGCTTTTTTACCACAAGCATGTTGTATTTTTACCCTTGGGTTTTTACTCGCTCGCTCTGTTTTTATAGAGCGCTAAAGCCAGGCCCCGCTGGGTGGCGTGGTCGACCACTGGCGCTGGGTAATCCACACCCAGACGAAGCTTGAGCGCCTGCAATCGCTCGCTAGACAGCAGCCAAGGTGCGTGGATTTCTTTATCGCTGCAAGCGGCCAGCTCGGGCACGTAACGGCGTATGAATTTACCGGCTGGGTCGAAGCGCTCGCTTTGCGTGGTCGGGTTGAAAATTCTAAACCAAGGTTGGGCGTCGCAGCCGGTGCTGGCTGCCCATTGCCAACCACCGTTGTTGGCGCTGAAGTCAAAATCTATTAGGTTTTCTGCAAAATAGCGCTCACCCCAACGCCAATCTATCAGTAAATCCTTGACCAAAAAACTGGCAACGATCATGCGCAAGCGGTTGTGCATAAAGCCGCTGCTATTAAGTTGACGCATGGCGGCATCGACCAAGGGGTAGCCGGTGCGGCCTTCGCACCAGGCAGAAAATAAAGCCGAGTCGTTGCTAAAAGCCAGGTGTTCAAATTCGGCTTTGTAGGCATGGCCGGCCGCCAGTTGCGGTCTGTGGTGCAAGATTTGCACGTAAAAATCCCGCCATATCAGCTCGCTTAACCAGGTTTGTGCGCCGGCGTTGTGTGCTTGCATGGCCGTCCTGGCCAAGTGGCGTATGGACACGGTGCCAAAGCGTAAATGCACAGACAAATAAGACACGCCTTTTACCGCGGGGAAGTTGCGCGCTTCTTGGTAATGCACCATGCGATTTTTAAAATCCTCAAACAAAGCCAAGCCGCCTTGCATGCCGGGTTTAATGCCCAGTTCAGTTAAGTTGGTGGCTGCAAAGCCTAAGCTGGCTAAGCTGGGCAGGGGGCTAGGCTGGCTAATGGGGGCGAGGTTTTTTATTTGGCTTTCGACCGGGTAGGGCTGCAAGTGGCCATCATCTAGGGTTTTTAACCAGGCATTTTTATAGGGGGTGAACACGCCGTAAGGTTTGCCTGTTTGGGTTAGTACTTCGTTTTTTTCAAAGATCACTTGGTCTTTGTAATGGTGAAATGCGCGGTTTTCTTGCTGCAAACGCGAGGCCACCTTTGCGTCACGGGCAATGGCGGCGGGTTCGTAGTCGTGGTTGCAGAACAGCGCATCGACTTGCAATTGGCTGGCTAATTTGGGGATTTCATCGCTGGCGCGGCCGTGTAAAACCGTTAAGTCGCCACCTTGTTTTTGTAAGGCGGTTTTGAGCTCGCTGACCGCCAACCAAATGAATTCGACGCGGCGATCGGCTTTGTTTTTCAGTAGGTCCAGTATCTCGCTATCAAACACGAACACGCAGTAAACCTGATTGGCAGCACTGAGGGCGTGGTAGAGGGCGGCGTGGTCGTAATCACGCAGGTCGCGTCTAAACCAGACTAGGGCTTTGTCGTATTGCTGGGTGGCCATGCTTATTCGCGGTGGTAGGGATGATTGCTAATGACCGAATGCGCTCGGTAAAGTTGCTCGGCCAATAGCACGCGCACCATGGCATGCGGCAGCGTGAGTTTGGACAAAGCCCATAACCAATCGGCTTTTTGCTTGACGCTAGCGTGTAGGCCATCGGCGCCGCCTATGACCAAAGCCACGTCGCGTCCATGGCTTTGCCAGTCACGCAATTTGTCGGCTAATTGCAAGGTGCCGACTTCGGCGCCCCGTTCGTCTAGGGCGACGCAATAGTCTTTGCCAACGGCGTCTGTGATGCGTTTGGCTTCTATGAGTTGGATGTTTTCGGTGCTGTTGCCGGCGGCGCGTTTCTCCGGCTTGATTTCAATGATGTCTAGGCTTAGTTCGCGCGGCATGCGCTTAGCGTATTCCTGGCAAGCGGTTTCTACCCACGCCGGCATTTTGTGACCAACCGAGATGATGCGCAGTTTCAATGCTTACAACCCGCTAGTCGCCCAGCGGACTAGGCCTCGCCGTGATCGGCTTTGATGTGGCCGCGACGCGTTTCTGCCTCGCCCCAAAGTTGTTCTAGGTTGTAGTAGGCGCGCGTGGTTGGCACCATGATGTGGGCAACGATGTCGTTTAAATCCACCAATACCCATTCACCTTCTTTTTCGCCCTCGGTACCGCGTATGGCGTAGCCTTTTTCTTTGAGCTTCTCACGGACGTTGTCGGCGATGGCTTTGGCCTGACGACTGGAGGTAGCACTGGCGACTATCATGTAGCTGGTCATGGAGGTCAATTTACGTACGTCCATGACCGTGATGTCAAAGCCTTTGATGTCTTCAATGGCGTCGACGACCGCGAGCTTTAAGCCCTCTAAATAATTGGCGTCGGATTTGTTTGGATCTAATTCTGTTGTCATTAAGCGGCCTGTACGGGAATGGCGTTGCGTTGGGATAAAATGCGATTTTTATGGTCTACGTAGACCAATTTTGGCGTGAAATTTTCTAACTCTATGGCTTGGTAATCGGCGTAGCTGGCAATGATGACCATGTCTTGTGGGGCGGCTTTGTGAGCGGCTGCGCCATTGACGGAGATGATGCCAGAATCGCGTTCAGCACGAATGGCGTAGGTGCTAAAGCGCTCGCCATTGGTGATGTTGTATATATGAATTTGTTCGTATTCCTTTATGTCCGCGGCTTCCAGCAAAGTTTCGTCGATGGCGCAACTGCCTTCGTAATCGAGTTCGCTGTGCGTGACATGCACACGGTGCAATTTAGATTTGAGCATGGTTCTTTGCATGCGGGTTAACCTAGTTTTAAAAGGGAGTGCATTATAGTCCTTATAAGCCTTTGTTCCAATGGTAAATTCGTGCCATGGCGCGGACTGGCTAAAATTTAAGCTTACAGTTTAAGGCTTAGGTTATCAATGAGACGGGTTGTGCCTAACTTGGCCGCGGCCAAGACCACTAAATCGCCGTCTTGGGCATTAGCCGCTTGCAAGTTACTGGCCGCGCGTATGGCGACGTAATCCACTTGCCAGCCTTGTCGTTGCAGATTCAAGGTGGCGGCTTGTTCTAGGCTTAAAAAATTTGCACTGTGGCCTTGCTGTTTAATCTGCTCGCAAACGCCGACTAATTCAGCGTGCAGTTGGCTGGCCTGGGCTTTTTCTGCACTGCTTAAATAGCCGTTACGCGAACTCATGGCCAAGCCACTGGGCTCGCGCACGGTGTCGGCGGCGAGGATGGCGATGGCTAAATTAAACTGCTTAACCATTTCTCGGATGACGAACAGTTGCTGGTAGTCTTTTTTCCCGAATACCGCCACCTGCGGTTGGACCAGGTTAAACAATTTAAGCACCACGGTGGCGACCCCGGCAAAATGACCAGGGCGGCTGGCGCCGCATAAGTCGTTGGCCACGGCTGGCAATTGCACGGTGATGCTTTGCTTGAGGTCTTGCCCATCCAAGTCGGGGTACATTTGGGCTACGGTTGGCACAAACACGATGTCGGCACCGGCTGCTTGCAGTTTTTCGCAATCGGCGGGCAAGGTGCGGGGGTAGTTAGCCAAGTCTTCGTTGGCGCCAAACTGCAAGGGATTCACAAAAATACTGACCACAACGCATGTTGCCTGTTGTTTGGCTAGCTTGACTAAGTCCAAGTGGCCGGCGTGCAAATTGCCCATGGTAGGCACCAAAGCGACCGAATTCTGGCCCTCAAGCGCCCGTCGCAGTTGGGCTATGCTGTCTACGGTTTGCATCAGTAACTGTGCTCGATGGCCGGGAAGGTTTTCTGTTTGACGGCCAGCACGTAGTGGCGAATGGCGCTTTCTATGCTGTTGGTGTCGCTCAAGAAATTTTTAACAAAGCGCGGCGCCTTAAAATCGCTAGGGGCTTTACCGGCCACGCCAGTGTAAATGCCCAATAAGTCTTGGATGACCAGCACTTGGCCGCCGCAATCCACTCCGGCGCCTATGCCTATGGTGGGGGTGCGTATGCTGGTGCTGATTTTTTTAGCCAAGGCGGCCGGCACCATCTCCAATACAATAAAACTGACGCCGGCTTCGCTCATGGCGAGCGCGTCAGCCATGATTTTGGCGGCGCTTTCATCGGTTTTGCCTTGGATTTTATAGCCGCCCAATTGGTTGACTGATTGCGGGGTAAAGCCCAAGTGGGCGCAGACCGGGATGCCACGTTCGACTAAATAGCGGGCGGTTTTCACTTTGCTGCCGCCGCCTTCAATCTTGATGATGTGGGCGCCAGAGCGAATTAACCATTCGGCATTTTTGTAAGCGGCCTCGTCATCGTGTTCGTAACTGCCCAATGGCATGTCCGCCATGATGACGGTATTCGGTGCGCCAGCCGCCACACTTTTGGTGTGGTAAGTCATGTGGTGCATGCTGACGTTTAGGGTGTTTTCAGCGCCTTGCAAGACCATGCCCAAGGAGTCGCCGACTAACAGCATGTCGACTCCCGCCACTTCCATGAGTTTGGCAAACGTGGCGTCGTAGCAAGTGAGCATGGCGATTTTTTCACCGCTAAGGGCTGACTTTTCCAGTTCGTTTAAGGTCATGCTAGCCTGGCCTGGGGATTAATCAAAGTTAGGATTAAAGAATTCGCGCTGCCCTTTAATCTGCAAAATGCGTGACAGCAATAAATCCAAAGCGCCTGGGTTGTTTAAGATGTTGAGTTTTTCGTTGTTCACCATCAGCACCGGTGAGGTGTTGTAGTTATGAAAAAACTCACTGTAGGCATTGGCTAAGCCTTCGATGTAGTCGCGGCGGATTTCCAGTTCGTAGCTGACGTTGCGCGATTCGATGCGCTCCATCAAGGCGTCCACTGGCGTTTGCAGGTAAATCACCAAATCCGGCTTGGGTGCTTTCAACTGCAGGTGTTGGTAAATTTGGTGGTACAGCGCGTACTCTTCGTCGTTTAAATTTAAGCGGGCAAAGATCGGGTCTTTGTCTAAAAAGAAGTCGGCGACAATGGGTCTGGCAAACATGTCGCGTTGGTTTAAATCGGCAATTTGGTTGGCGCGTTGGAATAAAAAGAACAGCTGTGTGGGCAGGGCGTAGCGCTGCGGGTCTTGGTAAAAGCGCGGTAAAAATGGGTTGGCTTGGGCTTTTTCCGACAAATAATCGACCGGGAACCGATCGGCTAGCATTTTCGCCAAGGTGGTTTTGCCACAGCCTATCGGTCCTTCTATGACGATGTATGGAAATTTGTTAAAAATACTCATGTGAGGTTAACCCTGCCGTTTTATACCCGTAAATGGGTGCTCTGCGATCAATGTTGCTATTTTGCCATGATTTGGGATGGATGCATGCGGGTCTATTTCAAATAATGGCAATAAAACAAAGCCGCGCTGGTGCATGCGCGGATGGGGTAGGGTAAGCGTGCTGTCGTTGATGACCAGGTCATCGTAGAGCAGCAAGTCGCAATCGAGCACGCGCGGTGCGTTGACATAAGGCCGCTGGCGACCGGCCTCATTTTCGATGGCATGCAGTGCATTTAGCAAGGCGTGCGGGCTTAAGGTGGTGGTCACCATTAGCACGGCATTAATGAAATTAGGCACAGGCGTTGCCTCGTGTTCCGGGCAGTCGACGGGGGTTGTTTCATACAGGGAGGATAGCTTGATGAGCTGGCATTCCGGCAGGGCGGCGATGGCCAGCGCTGCCGCTTGCACTTGTTGCGCAGGACCCTCTAGATTGCTGCCCAGTGCGATGTAAGCCTTAGCCATGCTTGGATTGCTCAAAACCTAAGCCGGATTTAGTCGGCGACGTTGGGCGTGGCCGCGGGTTTTTTACGGTTTCGTCTGCGGCGCTTTTTCGGCGCGCTGTCGGCCATTAACATGGCGCTTCGTGCTTCGCCCTCGGCGTTGGCAAAGGCCGTCCACCACTCGCCTAATTCCATGGGCAATTCGCCCGATTCGCAGCGCAGCAATAAGAAGTCGTAGCCGGCGCGGTAACGCGGGTGGGTCAGTAAAGCGAACGGTCGCTTGCCGGCGCGTTGTTCAAAGCGCGGCTGCATGGCCCAAATTTCTTTCATGGTGGCCGTGTAGCGGTTGTGTATGGCCAATTTTTCAGCTTGGCTGGCTATCACCTCATTCATGGCTAGGTGCAGGGCAGGCATTAAGTGCTGTCCGGATTTTTTATGCATCTCCCAGGCCACTATCATTTCATGCCAAAGCAAGCAGGCGAATAAGAAGCTGGGGTTAGCCGATTTGCCAGCCAGAATGCGCTGGTCGGTGTTTTCTAAGGCCATTGTGATGAAACGCTCGCCCATGGCTTGCTCGAGCACCACGTCCAGCATAGGCAGTAAACCGTGGTGCAATTGCTGCTCACGCAAGGCAGCTAAGCTTTGCATGGCATGGCCAGAGAGAAACAACTTAAGCATTTCATCAAACAAACGGCTGGGTGGCACATCGGCTAATGAGTCGGCCATTTTTGCTATCGGCGCTTGCGTTTGCGCTTCAATTTTCAAGCCTAATTTGGCTGACAGTCGAACGGCACGCAACATGCGCACCGGGTCTTCGGCGTAGCGCGTTTCTGGCTTGCCTATCATGCGCAGTATGCCGGCTTTGATGTCGGCGAAGCCATTGTGGAAATCCAATACCTCTTGGCTGGCTGGGTTGTAATACAAGGCGTTGGCGGTAAAGTCACGGCGCAATGCATCGTCTACGATGGAGCCAAACACGTTGTCACGTATGATGCGGCCGGAGTCGGTGACTTTGGCGTCGCCCTCGGCTTCCAAGTGGCTGCCGCGAAAGGTCGAAACTTCTATGGTTTCGTCGCCGAATAAGACGTGCACCAATCTAAAGCGCTTGCCGATCAGGCGTGAGCGCCTAAACAAGCGATTGACTTGCTCGGGCGTGGCGTTGGTGGCCACGTCAAAATCTTTGGGCGTGCGGTTGAGCAGCAAGTCGCGCACTGCGCCGCCGACGATGTACGCTTCAAAGCCGGCTTTGTGCAAGCCTTCTGTGGTTTTTAGCGCGGCGTTGCTGAGTAAATTACGGTCTATCTTATGCGTTTTATGGGCTATGCCAAGAGCGCCATGGTGCGGCAGATCGGGCTGCTTGTGGGCATGGTTGGGCGTTAATTTTGACCGCTGCTGGGCTTTGTGTGTCGGGGTACCGTTAGTGCTGGCATGCGCAAGGGATTTAGCCGATTTGCTGTTGAAAATTCGGTCTAGCAGTTTTTTAATCATGGACTGATTATAGCTTAAAATCAGCCGGCTTTATTTTCCCACATGACGTCGGACCGGCCGGCTTGTTTGTTAATACTGCGGCACATGACGAACAATAAATCCGATAATCGGTTCAAGTATTGCAAGGAAATGTCGGTGACTCTTTCGTTTCTATGCAACTCGACCAACTTGCGTTCGGCGCGGCGGCAGACGGTGCGGGCTAAGTGGCAGTAGGCGGCTGCTTTGCTACCGCCGGGCAAGATGAATTCTTTAAGTGGCGTTAGGTGCTCGTTTAGGGCATCGATTTGGTCTTCTAAATCCTGTATGCGCGCTTGTTGCAAGATGACGTAGCCCGGTATGCAGATTTCACCGCCTACATTGAATAAATCGTGTTGAATTTGCGTAAGCGGGGCCAACAGATTATCCGGCAAACTCTCGGTTAGCATGATGCCTATGATGGAGTTGAGCTCATCCACGTCGCCCATGGCTTCCACGCGCAAGCTGTCTTTGTTGATGCGACTGCCGTCGCCCAAGCCGGTGGTGCCATCGTCGCCGGTGCGTGTGTAAATTTTACTCAGTCTGTTCGCCATGATGCGGCTCCTTGCCAGCTTGCATTTGCAATCGTTTATAATGTGTTCATTGTAACTGATGACAACCAGGCTATGAATGCAACTCAACACATTGTGAGCAAAAAAGCCCATGCCAATGATCCCATAGGCGTGTTTGATTCTGGGGTGGGCGGCCTATCTGTGTTGAAGCACATACAGGACTTGCTGCCGAATGAGCAGTTACGTTACGTAGCCGATAGCCGTTACGCTCCCTATGGCAATAAAAGCGAGGCGGAGATTCAAGCACGCTGTTTTACCTTGGCCGATTTTTTAATTGCCCAAGGCGCTAAAGTATTGGTGGTGGCATGCAACACGGCCACGGCGGCGGCCATTGATGCCATGCGTGAACGCTACACGCTGCCGATTATCGGCATGGAACCGGCCGTGAAACCGGCGGCTGAAGCCAGTCAGAATGGCATCATCGGCATATTGGCTACCGTGGGCACACTTAAAAGTGCGCAGTTTGCCGCATTGCTGGAAAGCTACGGTCGCAATGTGGAAGTGGTCACCCAAGCCTGCCCGGGTCTGGTTGAGTGCATAGAGCGCGGCGAAGTGGACACCCCTGCCACGCGCGACTTGATTAAACAGTTTTGTGCGCCTTTATTGGCCGAAGGGGCCGACACCGTGGTGTTGGGCTGCACGCATTACCCGTTTGTGCGGGCATTGATTAGTGACGTGGTGGGCCCTAAGGTCAGTCTGGTGGACACCGGCGCCGCGGTGGCCAAGCAAGTAAAAAATCGTTTAATCGAAAGCGGTTTGTTGGCAACAGGTCAGGCGCCCGGGGCGGTGCGTTTTTGGACTAACAGTGCGGCGGCGGAAGCCCCTGCGGTGATTGCCCGTTTATGGGGTCAAGCCGCTGAGGTGAGTATTTTTTAGCTGCGCTTGCCGCTTTTGTCGGCGGGAATTTCTGTCACGGTGTAGCCATCGGTAGCGGCGGCGCGCATTTCAAACAAATACGGATCGTCGTCTGCCAGTGGGCTGCTTTTTTCGGTGAACATGGCGTCATTTTGTGGCGGCACAGGAAAGCGCCAATAAATTTTATCGACTTTTTCCCCGGTAATGCGCGCGATGTGGCCGATCAGGTTGCTTTCCAATATATTGGAAAAGCGAAAGCGCTTTAATGGTGCCGATTCTATCTGCACGTGTGTCTGTTTGCTGATGGGGTCTTGTGAGCAAGAGACCAGCACTTCTACGCCGGTGTTGAGGAAGTACTCGGTGACAAAATCAATGATTTTGCCTTGAGCCAAGGCCTTTTTTTTCTTGGCGGCATAGACCACTAGGACAAAGGCGCATAAAGCCAACAAATTGGCGCTAAGGGCATACAAGGCGACCGAATCCAAGCTAAACGTCAATGTAAACATGGCTGTCCTTAAGGAGTCCGGCGGCTGTTAAGTTAATGGTGCGCCAGCACTTCACCGGCTTTCAATTGGTATTGCGTGCCGCAGTAAGGGCAGGTGGCCTGCCCAGTTTTAGCTAAATCCAAAAAAACCCGTGGGTGGGACGACCACAATGCCACTGCCGCAGTAGGGCAATGCAGCGGCAGGTTTTTGGCTGAGACGATGGTGGGTTTTTGCTTGGCCATGGTCTGGTTTATACCAAGGTTAACCAATCGGCATGCTTGGCCGATTTGCCGGTCACGGCATCAAAATACATTTTTTGCAATTGCTTGGTGATAGGGCCAGCTGTGCCAGTGCCTATGCTGCGCCTGTCTAGTTCACGGATGGGCGTCACTTCGGCAGCGGTGCCGGTGAAGAAGGCTTCGTCAGCCGAGTAGACTTCATCGCGGGTGATGCGTTTTTCTATCACGCTTAAGCCGATTTCTGCGGCCAGTTGCACGATGGTGTCGCGGGTGATGCCTTCTAATGCGCTGGTGAGGTCTGGCGTATAAAGTTTGCCATTGCGTATGATGAAGATGTTCTCGCCCGAACCTTCGGCCACAAAGCCGTCTACGTCTAACAACAAGGCTTCATCGTAGCCGTCTAATGCCGCTTCTTGGTGTGCCAAGATGCTGTTCATGTAGTTGCCATTGGCTTTGGCTTTACACATGGTGATGTTGACGTGGTGACGAGAGAAAGACGAGGTTTTAACGCGTATGCCATTGTCTAAGGCATCTTGGCCCATGTAAGCACCCCATTTCCAGGCCGCTACGATGACATGCGTCGATAAGGTTTTGGCTGAAATGCCCATGGCTTCGGCACCGTAAAACGCCATCGGGCGCATGTAGGCGGATTCCAAATTGTTTTCTCTGACGGCGGCTTTTTGCGCTTCCATCATTTGCTCTTTGCTGTAAGGGATTTTCATTTGCAAGATGTGCGCGCTGCGAAATAAGCGATCGGTGTGTTCTTTTAAGCGGAAAATGGCCGTGCCCTTGTCGGTTTTGTAAGCGCGCACGCCTTCAAATACGCCCATGCCGTAATGCAAAGTATGGGTTAGAACGTGGGTGGTGGCATCGCGCCAGTTAACCATTTTGCCGTCATACCAAATTACGCCATCGCGGTCTGCCATTGAGGTTGGAATTGCCATGTTGCTGCCTTATAAACGAATTTTGTAAAAGCCTTATTGTAAACTAAAGGCCGTAATTCTTGTCGCATGTTAAAATCAAATTCACTTAAAAACACAGATTTCACTTAATTTAATGATTACACAAGGGCCGTTCATGCGTCAGTTCATCTTAGTTTTCCTTCTTACCTTGTTGGCTGCTTGTCAGCCATCTGACACTGGCAAGCAACTGGTCGCCACCGACATCACGGGTGCGGATTTTGGTCACGAATTAAGTTTGACCGATCACCATGGTCAGTCGCGCAGCTTGGCGGAATTTAAAGGCAAAGCGGTGGTGCTGTTTTTTGGCTACACGCATTGCCCGGACGTTTGCCCGACTACCATGATAGACCTGAAGCAAACCATGAAATTATTAGGCCCGCGCGCCGATGAGGTGCAGGTGCTGTTTGTCACCTTGGACCCAGAGCGCGACACGCAAGCCGTGTTGGCTCAATTTGTACCGTCTTTTGATGCGCGGTTTATTGGTTTGCGCGGCGACGAATCAGCGACCAAGCTGGTGCAGGCTAATTTTAAAATTTACGCTAAAAAAGTCGAAGTGAAAGGCAAAAGCACTTACACCCTAGACCACAGTGCCGGCATGTATGTGTTTGATAAAACGGGCAAGATTCGATTGTATGTGGATTACGGTGAAAAGCCGGCCGACATTGCCAACGACATTCTGCAGGTGCTTTAAGCTGGCTTTCAGTTTTGCACGGCTTGTAATTTAGCCCAGCATTTAGCGTCAAACTTTTCCCTATTAATGCTATGCCGTTCGTGGGTGCCGCTGGCAATCAAGTCAAAGCCATCGTGCGCCTCCACAGCGAAGACCAATTTCCTTCCTTGCAACGCTAACAACTCCACGGTCGCCGTCACCGTCATGCCTACCGGCGTGGCAGCCAAATGGCTGACGTTGATGTGTGTGCCCACGGTTTGTTCTTGGGGTCCATCCAAATGCGGCTTAATAGCCAGGATACAGGCCCATTCTAGAAAGCCGACTAAGTAGCCAGTGGCAAACACCTCGGGCATGCCTAAAAAGTCCGCTGATTCTGGGTAGATGGCCGGCACGGTTTTCGCCCGGCTCACCACGAAGCTATGTTGGTAGCGTAGGCCGACGATTAAGCTGTCTTTCATGTTGTGCTTCCTTTCGCAATGCACTTACTTAAGAAAAAGGCCAGCCCGAAGGCCAGCCTATTCTTTATCACTTAACTGGGTCTAAGCGAGCTAACAGATTGCTTAGACCCCGTATCGCTTACATGTGCAACAAAGGCACAATCAGCAAGGCGACAATGTTGATGATTTTGATCAAAGGGTTAACCGCAGGACCGGCCGTGTCTTTGTATGGGTCGCCAACGGTATCACCGGTTACAGCCGCTTTGTGGGCTTCTGAACCTTTGCCGCCGTGATTGCCATCTTCTATGTATTTTTTGGCGTTATCCCAAGCACCGCCACCGGTACACATGGAGATTGCGACAAATAGACCGGTAACGATGGTGCCCATGAGCATGCCACCTAAAGCCACTGGCCCTAATAGCAAACCAACGGCTACCGGAACGGCTACCGGCAGCAAGGATGGAATCATCATTTCTTTAATGGCAGCCGTGGTCAGCAAGTCAACGGCTTTACCGTATTCTGGCTTACCGCTGCCATCCATGATGCCTTTGATGTCGCGGAACTGGCGTCGCACTTCTTCCACCACGGCACCGGCTGCGCGGCCAACGGCTTCCATCGCCATGGCAGCAAACAAGAACGGAATCAAGCCGCCTATGAATAAGCCAATAATCACCATAGGATCGCTTAGGTCAAATTTAGCCACCATGCCCGCACCTTCTAACTTGTGCGTGTAGTCAGCAAATAAGACTAAAGCAGCTAAACCAGCTGAACCAATTGCGTAACCTTTGGTAACGGCTTTAGTGGTGTTGCCAACCGCATCCAATGGATCGGTCACGTCACGCACGGATTTAGGTAAGCCAGACATTTCGGCAATGCCACCGGCGTTATCGGTGATGGGGCCGTATGCATCCAAGGCCACCACGATACCGGCCATGCTTAACATGGAGGTGGCGGCAATTGCTACGCCGTATAAGCCACCAAGGTAGTGTGAAACAAAAATGGCCAAACAGACAGACAGCACAGGCCATGCGGTGGATTTCATGGAAATACCGATACCGGCAATGATGTTGGTGGCGTGACCGGTGGTGGACGCTTGAGCAATGTGTTTAACCGGGGCGTAATCGGTACCGGTGTAATACTCAGTAATCCAAACCAAGGCCGCTGTTAGGACTAAGCCTACCGCGCAAGCGCCAAACAGTTGGTTAGCAGAAATGGCTAAGTCGCCAGCCATCAAGCCTTCTGGGAACATTTTTGTGGTAACGAAGTAAAACGCCACCAAAGACAAACCGCCTGCTACCGCCAAACCTTTGTATAGCGCTGGCATGACGTTTTTCATGCCGGGAGAGGCTTTGACAAAGAAGCAACCGATGATGGATGCGACGATGGACACCGCGGCCAACATCAATGGGTAGAGGATGCCGTCTTCGCCAGCGCTGGTTAACAGCAAGCTGCCTAATACCATGGTGGCAATGAGCGTCACGGCATAGGTTTCAAACAAGTCGGCCGCCATGCCTGCGCAATCGCCCACGTTGTCGCCGACATTATCGGCAATCACGGCTGGGTTGCGAGGGTCGTCTTCTGGGATACCGGCTTCAACTTTACCCACCAAGTCTGCGCCTACGTCTGCGCCTTTAGTGAAAATGCCGCCACCCAAACGGGCGAAGATGGAAATAAGAGAGGAACCGAAAGCCAAGCCAATTAATGGATTTAAGTCCACTGCTTGCTCGACTGGGGTTATGGACAACAAATAGGCGTAAAAACCGGCTACGCCTAGTAAGCCTAAGCCCACTACCAGCATGCCAGTGATGGCGCCGCCTTTAAAGGCCACGTCCAGTGCCGGGGCAATGCCGCCGGTGGCCGCTTGAGCCGTTCTAACGTTGGCTTTAACCGACACGTTCATGCCTATGAAGCCGCAAGCACCGGATAGTGCCGCGCCAATTACAAAGCCGATGGCCGTGGTGGTGCCTAAAAATAAGCCAATTAACACAGCCAATACGATACCAACCACCGTGATGGTTTTGTATTGGCGCGCTAAATAAGCCGCTGCGCCTTGTTGAATGGCTGCTGCAATTTCTTGCATGCGGGCATTACCGGCTGGTAAGCCTGAAATCCATTTACTCATTACGAGGCCGTACAGGACTGCTAAGAAAGCAGCGCCGATGGCGATCATTAGTGAAACTGACATGACTTCTCCCTATCTAAATTTTTATAAATTACGTGAGTATTAAACTGCGTTTAAAACGTTAAAAATAAAACTAGTACGAATTGAGACACCGAGAGCGCTTGTTTTGCACCCCATTCACAGCTATGCAAGTATTGCGAATAATCTGCCGCTACGCATGTATCGCTACATGTAAATAATTTGTAACAGCGGTTCATTATTACACTAATAAGCGCACGCAACAACTTCTTTTGGCTGGCCTGAAAATAGGCGGTTTACTAAGGGCTGTTAAGTACGAGGAGGGCCAGGAAAAAAGCCGGATGGATGATTTAATTGACTTTGCTGGCCAGCCTAGCTAAGGCATCACCAAGGTCGGTGCCGCTCAGTTTTTTAGCCAAACTTTCAAGCTCGTTTGCCGCTTGGCGACTCAGCTTTTTAATGGCTTTGGGCTGGGCTTGCGGGCTAGATTTTACTTGCACTTTCACCCGAATTGCAGTAACTTCACTGCCTTGCTTTTCTAGCTGAATCAACAAACTAGGAATGCAAAGTTTGATTTTAGCCGCGACCGCATTATTGCTGGCATACAGGTTTAATTGTTGGTTTTTTATGCTGCTAGCGTGGCTCAACTGGCCTAAGTTTCCCGGGGCAATCGATAACCAGATTTTTTGCGCAGCCAGGGTTTCTTTGCTGTGCGCAGCTAAGCCCTTCAAATCAGGCTGGTTGAGCAGTGCATTAAACTGGCGCATGCTTGGTGGTCAGGTAAGTTCGGGTAAATGGAAGTGCGATGAACATCATTTTTATCTCAAATAGTATGGCAAAAGCAAAAACGCTCTCGGTGTTTCAGGTGAGTGCGATTGTGCTTGCGTTGCTGGTGGTGCCGGTCATGCTCACGCTGTTGCTGATTGTGCCACAGGATGCGGCGCCGCAACAGGGGGCAAAGGCGTCTAAGCTGAGATTTTCATTTAATATAGGTGACCCACAAAAACACTTGGATGCCTATGCGGTGCAGATGGGTGAATTGCAGGCGCGCATCATGCGTTTGGATGCGCAAAGCGAACGCTTAGCTAAATTAGCCGGCGAGAAAAAAGCCGCCGCACCCCTCACTAAATCCAATGCCCCTAGTCTGAATTCACCGGTCAGTAAATCGTCAGCCGCCAATCGCGGCGGCCCCTTGGTGCTGAACAGCCCTTACACCGAGATGGATTTGCAAAAGCACATTGCCGAACTGACCGCCAGAGTCGAGTTCGAAACCGAATACTTAAGCGAATTGGAAGCGACTTTGTTGCAAGAAAGCATGCTCAAAGGTGTGCTGCCTAACAGCAGCCCGATACGTGCGGCGTTTAATTCATCCAGCTACGGTTGGCGTATCGATCCGTTTAACGGCAACAAAGCCTTCCATGAAGGCTTGGATTTTTCGGCTAATGCTGGCGCCCCTATTTTTGCCGCAGCGGGCGGTATTGTTTCGGCTGCGGAAACCATGCCCGATTATGGTAAAATCGTCATCGTGTCGCATGGCTCTGGCCTTGAAACCCGCTATGCCCATACTTCCAAAATACTGGTTAAGGTGGGTGACAGGGTTGAAAAGGGTCAAGTGGTGGCGCTGGTTGGCAATACCGGTCGATCCACGGGGCCGCATTTGCATTATGAAATCAGGTTAAACGGCAATGCCTTGGACCCAAGAAAATACCTGAATGCCAGGAATTAATTTAATAAAACACAGCCCTAAGGCTCCCTACTAACCACCCTCTATATCAATCACATTAAGATATTTATCCTCTAAGCGGAAAGCCCCTCACTTCATGATTTCAACGTTGTTTAAAAGAATATTTGGTAGCCGTAATGACAGGCTGGTCAAACAGTACGCGCAAAAAGTGCTCAGCATTAATGCTATGGAACCGGCCATGCAAGCCTTGTCTGACGAGGCGCTAAAAGCCAAGACGGAAGAATTTAAGCAACGCCATGCCAATGGTGAAACCCTAGAGCAGTTATTGCCTGAGGCGTTTGCCGTGGTGCGTGAAGCCGGTAAGCGGGTATTGGGTATGCGCCATTTTGACGTGCAGTTGATAGGCGGCATGGTGTTGAACGCAGGCAAGATAGGCGAGATGCGCACCGGCGAGGGTAAAACCTTGGTCGCCACGTTGCCGGTGTACCTAAACGCCTTAACCGGCAAGGGCGTGCACGTGGTAACGGTCAACGATTACCTGGCCAAGCGTGATGCCGAGTGGATGGGCAAGTTGTATAACTTTTTGGGTTTAAGCATAGGCATTAACTTGTCGCAAATGCCCAACGAAGCCAAACGGGCGGCTTACGCGGCCGACATCACTTACGGCACCAATAACGAATACGGTTTTGACTACTTGCGTGACAACATGGTGCACAGCCGTGAAGAGCGCGTGCAGCGTGGCTTGAGTTATGCCTTGATAGACGAGGTCGATTCCATCCTAATCGATGAGGCGCGTACGCCCTTGATTATTTCCGGCCAAGCCGATGACAGCATTGCCTTATACAGCCAAATCAACACCGTGGCTGCTAAGCTAATTGCCCAAACCGAAGAAGAGGGCGCGGGCGATTTCTGGGTGGATGAAAAAAACCAAAGCGTCACCCTATCCGAACAGGGGCATGAGCACGCGGAAGCCTTGCTGGCCGAGTCCGGCATGTTGCCTGAGGGATCTAGCCTCTACGAAGCGGCCAACATCACCTTGGTGCATCACCTCTACGCTTCCTTGCGCGCACGCAATCTTTACCACCGCGATCAACATTACGTGGTGCGCGATGGCGAAGTGACCATCGTCGATGAGATCAATGGCCGCATGATGCCAGGACGCCGATGGTCTGACGGTTTGCACCAAGCGGTGGAAGCCAAAGAAGGCGTGGAAATCCAAAAAGAAAACCAAACGCTGGCATCGATTACTTTCCAAAACTACTTCCGTATGTATGCCAAGTTGTCCGGTATGACAGGCACGGCCGATACCGAAGCTTACGAATTCAATCAAATTTATAACCTAGAAACCGTGGTGATTCCAACCCACCGTCCTATGTTACGAAAAGACAACATGGATAAAGTCTACCGCACGGCCAGAGAAAAATACGCCGCGGTAATTTTAGACATTAAAGACTGCCAAAGCCGGGGTCAGCCGGTATTGGTGGGTACCACTTCTATCGAAAATTCCGAGCTGATTTCCAACCTATTGAACGCCGAAAAACTGGAACACCAAGTGCTCAATGCCAAACAGCACGAGCGCGAGGCGCACGTGATTGCTCAAGCCGGTCGTCCTGGGGTGATTACCATCGCTACCAACATGGCCGGTCGTGGGACTGACATTGTGTTAGGCGGCAACCCAGAAACCGACATAGAGAAAGTTAAAGAAGACAGTAAATTATCCGAGGCGCAAAAAACCACGGCCATAGACAAGCTAAAAGCCGAGTGGCAAGCGCGCCACGATGCCGTGTTGGCTGCCGGTGGTTTGCACATTGCCGGTACTGAGCGCCACGAGTCACGTCGTGTCGACAACCAATTGCGCGGCCGTTCCGGTCGTCAAGGCGATAGCGGTTCTAGCCGATTCTATTTGTCCTTGGAAGACCAGTTGCTACGTATTTTTGCTTCCGATCGCGTATCCGCTATCATGGAAAAACTCAATATGCCGGACGGCGAGGCCATAGAGCACCCATGGGTGACGCGCGCCATAGAAAATGCCCAACGCAAGGTAGAGGGCCGTAACTTCGACATCCGTAAACAGTTGCTGGAATACGATGACGTGGCCAACGATCAGCGCAAGGTCATTTACGAGCAACGCAACGAATTGCTGGAAGCGGCGGACGTGGGCGAGACCATACTGGCCATGCGTGAAGACGTGTTGGTCAGCATGATGGCCAGTCACATTCCCCCTGATAGCGTCGAAGAGCTATGGGATGTGCCTAGCTTGGAGCGCGAATTAAAAGCAGAAACCGGCTTGGGCATTCCTTTGCAAGCAATGCTGGAAGACAACCCCGATTTGCATGAAGAAACCTTGCGTGAGCGCATACTCGATGCGGCCAACAGTGCGTATGCCGCCAAAGAAGACTTGGCCAGTGCCGATATCATGCGTCAATTTGAGCGTTCCGTGATGTTGCAAAGCTTGGACAACCATTGGCGTGAGCATTTAGCGGCGTTGGATCATTTGCGCCAAGGCATACACTTGCGTTCTTACGCTCAGAAAAACCCTAAGCAAGAATACAAACGCGAAGCCTTTGAGTTGTTTGAAGGCTTGCTCAATGCGGTGAAAAGCGAAGTCACCAAAGTGACCATGTTGGTGCAGGTTAAAAATGAAGCCGACGTGGAAGCCGTGGAAAAACCGCTGGAAGTGGAAAACCTGCAATACCAACACGCTGATTACGACGAGGCTTTAGCTAACCCAGCGGATGACGTGCCCTTAGGGGAACAACCGCAAGTGCGCGCAGGCATTAAAGTGGGCCGTAATGACCCGTGCCCATGCGGTTCAGGCAAAAAATTCAAACAATGCCACGGCGTATTGAATTAAGTTAACAGGCCATAACATGACTGACACCGCTGTCAATAACGCACCCGCATCGCCTTGCATAGGCGTGTGTGCCATAGACGAATCCAACGGATTTTGCCTAGGCTGCTACCGCAGCTTAGATGAAATTAAAGGTTGGTGGGACATGACGGCCACGCAGCAAACGGCTTTAGTCAATGAGTTGGCGGACAGGCAAACGCAATTAGCCAATTTTGATGATTAAGCGGTGCACAAGTAGCGTTTGATCAACGCCTACCAAACAAAAAGCCGGCATCCTAGCCGGCTTTTTTATTTTAGTAAGATAGCTTAAGCCTGCACTTTTTGTTGCAGCAATTGCAGGTAATGCACGCCATCCGGCCCCGTGTGATTGCGCTGTGCTTGCCAAAGGGTCTCGGCCAAGCAATCCATCACATCGTGGTAAGCCAAGTGCGCGTCAGCGTGTTTTTCTCGCAATGCACCGTGCATGGCCTTGATGCCAGCCGGTTGGTCTATGCTAATTTGCTCTATCACTGATAGATGCAAGCTGATGTGTAAAAACGGATTGGTCACGCCCATTTCTGGGAAATACGCTTGCTGCAAATACTGCTCGGGGGCGTTAAAAATCGCATGGTATTCCGGGTGCATTTGCAAGACTTCCACGGCAATTTTTTCTAGGTCGGTGAGCACGGCGGCTTGCTTGAATTTGGCCCAAGCATCGAATAAAAACTGCCTGGCTTGGTCGCGGCTGGGGTTGTATAAACTCATGGTTTTCTAGTGGTATTCTTTAGCGTTAAATTCACATAAATCAGCGATGCAGCATTGCGCGCATTTAGGCTTGCGGGCCACGCAGGTGTAGCGGCCGTGTAAGATTAGCAAATGGTGGGCATCTTGCAGGTAAGCGGCCGGGATGGTTTTAAGGTATTTCTTCTCCACTTCCAACACGGTTTTACCGGTCGCCAGTTTAATGCGATTGCCCAAGCGAAATAAATGCGTGTCGACGGCGATGGTGGGCATGCCAAAAGCCGTATTTAATATCACGTTAGCGGTTTTGCGACCGACGCCAGGTAGGCGTTCTAAGGCTGCTCTGGTATTGGGCACTTGCGATTGGTGCTCGTGGATTAAAATTTGGCAGGTGGCCAAGATGTTCTTGGCTTTAGCGTGGTACAAGCCTATGCGGTTGACGTAAGATTCTAAGCCGTCTATGCCTAAGGCCAATATACTGGCCGGCGTGTTGGCCACGGCAAACAGCTTGTCTGTGACGATGTTCACGCCTTTGTCGGTGGCTTGCGCCGACAGAATGACCGCGATCAACAATTCAAAGGTGCTGCTGTGTTTGAGCTCGGTGGACGGGTTGGGGATGGCCGCACTCAAGCGCCTAAATATTTCATGGCGTTTTTCGGCATTCATGGCAAATCGACCGGCTTTTTTGAAGGCTGGCTTAGCTAGTGGCTGACGGCTGACAGCGGGCTAGTCACGCCTGCGGATTGCTTGGCTGCTTTGCGCATTTCTATCCAATTGCGCAAGGCGATTAAGCTGCCCAAGCCTAAGAATGCGCCAGGCGGCAACACCGCCAGCAAGAAGCCGTGGTAATCGACACTGGTCCACATGAAAGCGTGGGCGCTTGGGCCCAATACTAAATCCAGCCCAGACAGCACGGTGCCTTTTCCTACTAATTCTCGTATGGCACCCAATAAACCCAGTACCAGCATTAAGCCTGATCCCATCATGAAGCCATCTAACATAGACGGTAAGGTAGGATTTTTAGCCGCAAACGATTCTACCCTGGCCAGCACGATGCAATTGACCACGATGAGTGGGATAAAGATGCCCAATACCTTATGCAGCTCATGGGCGTAGGCATTGATCGATAGATCGATGACGGTTACTAGGGCGGCAATAACCAAAATGAATACCGGGACGCGGATTTCATTGGGCACAAACTGGCGCACCGGCGACACGGAGCCATTAGCCGCCGCCATCACCAATGCCGTTGCAAAACCCAAGCTTAAACCGTTGACGGCGCTGGTGGTGACGGCGAGAGTTGGGCATAGACCTAATAGTTGGACAACGCCGGAATTTTGCTTCCACAAGCCGTTTACGGTGATTTCTTTGTAGAGGTTGGTCATGATAATCCTAAGCTATTGGGCGTTTTGCGCAAATAACGTTTGTTTATTTATCTCAAAATACTGCAGTGCTTTTAGTACGGCTTTCACGACCGCGCGAGGCGTAATGGTGGCGCCCACCATGTAGTCGTATTGGCCGCCGTCTTTTTTCACTTGCCACTTATTCACGGGTGTTTTTTGCAAGGATTCATCATTAAACAGCTTGATCCAGTTGCCGTGCGCGATGTCTATGTAATCGCCCAAGCCTGGCGTTTCCTTGTGTGCCAACACGCGCACGCCGCTAATGGAGCCATCGGCGCGTATGGCGATCAGCAGCTTGATGTCGCCGCTGTAGCCGTCGTGTGCCACGGCTTCCAGTATGACACCGGCCGGTTGCTGTTGAAAAGTAGCGACATTGGCTACGCTAGGCAAGCGGTTGCCCAATAAGTCGTTAGGTTCTATGACCACTTGGCTAGACAACAAATCGTTATCGTAATTTTTTGCCGGCAAAATTTGCTTAAATAGCGCCAGCCTAGCTTCTTTTTCGCTGGCTTCTATGGGCGGTCGTGTGGCAATAAACACATAGGCGAGCATCAAGGTGCCGACAAAGGCAAAAGCCAGCATGGCGATGGCGGTTTTTAGCGCATGTTTAATTATATTGCTTGCCATATTATTTCTCGTGGCCAAACACGCGTGGTTGGGTGAGCGCATCGATCAGTGGCACGCACATATTCATGATCAGCACAGAAAAAGCCACGCCATCCGGGTAGCCGCCATAGACGCGAATTAAATAGGTTAAGACGCCCACGCCGCCAGCAAAATAAAGCTTGCCTTTGGGCGTGGTGGGGCCGCTGACCGGGTCGGTGATGATGAAAAAAGCACACAATAAAGAAGCGCCACTGACGATGTGGAAGGCCGGATTGGCATAGTGGCTAGGGTCCATCAAGTAGAAGGCGCCAGCCATGCCACTTAAAGCCACTAAAAAAGCCGTGGGCAAATGCCAGCTGATAATGCGCTGTTGCCATAAATACAGCCCACCCAATAAATAGGCGGCCGTGACCAATTCTTGACCTTGCCCACCAAAATGACCAAAGATAGGTGCTTGGCTAATGCTCGCCACGTCTTTGTTCAGCATCAGTTGGGTTTTTAAGTAGTCCAGTGGGGTGGCCGAGCTGATGGCATCCACTGTCATGGAGGCCGGCAGGGTTTGCTGGAAGATAAAGCTCAACTGCTCAGACCAGCTTAAGGGTTGGTCGGCCAGCGCTAGCGGCGTTGGCCATTTGGTCATGATCAGTGGAAAGGAAATGAGCAATACGGCGTAGCCGACCATGGCCGGGTTAAAGGGGTTGTAGCCTAAGCCGCCGTATAGTTGTTTGGCAATAACAATGGCAAAAAATGTGCCGACTACCACCAGCCACCAAGGCGCTAAGGCAGGCAGGGACAGCGCCAGCAACCAGGCCGTGACGACGGCACTGAGGTCCATTAAATAAGGTTGGATGGGGCGTTGGCGCAGTTTTAGCAAGGCCGCTTCGGTAACCAAGGCGGTGCTGGTGGCCAGTACCAGCGACACCACAATGCCGGCGCCATAAACGTAAGTGTAAGCCGCGATGCCTGGCACCAAGGCCAGCAAAACCTTAAACATAATGGTGCTGACGGTGGGGGCATTGCTGATGTAGGGTGAACGGTTCATTTTTATCCTTTATCCGGCTCGCTTGTGTCCGACAAAGTGAGCTTACCGGCTTTTTCGCGAATGGCATCGGTTTGATTGATTTCCGCTTGCACACTGGGGCTGACATTTTCCGTGTTTTTCGGCGCTAGCCCGGCTTGGGCCGCTGCCAGTTTAGCGGCTTTGGCGCGCTCTATGGCCGCCGCAATCAAGGCTTGTTTATCCGCTGGCGTGGCCTGAGCGTCTGCCTTGCTAGGCGCCGTTTCGCTGGTAGGGGGCTGGGCTGCTGTTGAACCGCTGGCTAATTTTTGCGCTTTAGCGCGGGCAATGGCCGCGGCAATCGCGGCTTGCTTGTCTGAGACGGCGCTGTCACTTGGCGTTGCTGCTGGGGTGGGCTCGGCCGCATCGGCTTGAGCAGACGCTTCAGTCTTGTTGGCCGCCGCCCGTTCGGCATGCTTTTGCGCCCGCTCTAGTTTTTCGCGCTCTATGCGTGCCAATCTAAAATCATTGCGTTCGCGTGCCAGGTCGGCCGCTTCTTTGGCTTTATCGGCGGCAATGATTTCGCTTTTGGCGTAGCGGTAATACTGCACCAGCGGAATGGTGCTGGGGCAGACGTAGCTGCAGCAACCGCATTCTATGCAATCAAATAATTTGTAATCGCGGGCTTTTTCGAAGTTGTCGGATTTAGCAAACCAGAAGAGTTCCTGTGGCTGCAAGTTGACCGGGCAGGCATCGGCGCAACGCGTGCAGCGTATGCATGGCATAGCCGGGGGCGGCGCAGGAAAGAGATCCGGCTTGGCGGCGATAATGCAATTGGCAGCCTTGGTGATGGGCACGTGGCTATTTGGTAAATCAAAGCCCATCATCGGGCCACCCATGATGAAATGGCTGGTGTCGTCCTGCGCGCCACCGGCTGCGGCGATTAAATCGGTCAATGGCGTGCCAAACAGCACCTCAAAGTTTTGCGGGCTAACGACGTTGCCGGTAACGGTGACAATGCGGCTAATGGAAGGCTCGCCAAAGGCAAAGTAACGGTGTATGGCCAACACCGTCGCCACATTGAATACTTGCACGCCTAAATCGGTTGAGCGTTTGTCGCTGGGAATTTCTAGGTCTAGCAGCAAGTGTATGAGTCGTCGGGCATCGCCACTCGGGTAGAGGGTGGGCACCACTTTGACCAGAGCTTGGCCCTGTTGGCAGGCCGCTCTCATGGCCTCGCTGGCTGCCGCTTTGTTATCCTCTATGCCTATTAGGCAGGTTTCGGCGCCCAATAAATGCTTGACGATTTCTATGCCGGCAACAATCTCATCGGCACGCTCGCGCATCAACATGTCGTCGCAAGTGATGTAGGGTTCGCACTCGGCGGCATTGATGATCAGCGTGTGTATGGGCGATTGGCTGTTGCTGCGCAATTTGATGTGGCTAGGAAAAGTGGCGCCACCTAGGCCGACTATGCCCGATAACCGTAAACTGTCGACCAAGGTTTTTTTATCGCTGAGTCGCCAGTTGATGGGCTGCAAGGGCGCCCATTCGTCTAAGCCATCGCAGCTTAAGGTGATGCAGGCGTCGGGCAAGCCAGACGGGTGCGGTATGACTTGCTCGTCTATGGCAGTCACCGTGCCGGAAGTGGGCGCGTGGATGGCCGCTGAAACCGTGCCTTCGGCTTCCGCCAGCAATTGGCCTTTAAGCACTCGATCGCCAACTTTGACTAGCACTTTAGGCAAATGCCCGACGTGTTGACGCAGTGGCAGGACCAATGTTTTTGGTGTGCCCAGCTTGGCAATCGGCCGCGTGTTGGATTCGGCTTTATGCTCAGGCGGGTGAACGCCACCGTTAAAGGCGTAGACATCGTCATGGCGGCCTAAGGCTGGTAATAATCGGCTGGCTAAATTGAGTAGGGCGTTCATGTGGTTTGGGTGTGCATGGGGGCAATGGGAATGATGGGGTATTTCCACTTCCAATTATCCGGTTGTTCGGCTATGGCTTGCATGCTGATGCAATCGACTGGGCAGGGCGCAAGGCACAGTTCGCAGCCAGTGCATTCGGAAGCGATGATGGTGTGCATGTGCTTGGCCGCGCCTAATATGGCATCGACCGGGCAAGCCTGTATGCACAAGGTGCAACCTATGCAAGTGGCCTCATCGATGAAGGCAACGGATTTGGGTTTGGGTACACCGTGTTCGGCATTCAGTGGCTTGTATTCCACGCCCATTAAATCAGCTAGGGCATGGGCGCCGGCATCGCCGCCTGGAGGGCATTGGTTGATGTCGGCTTCGCCAGCGGCAATCGCTGTGGCATAAGGTTTGCAACCAGGGTAGCCGCATTGGCCGCATTGCGTTTGTGGCAAGATAGCATCGATGCGCGCCACCAAGGGGTCGCCTTCTACTTTAAACCATAGGGCGGAACAACCCAGCACTATGCCAAGTAGTGTGGCTAAACCCAGCATGATGTATAGGGAAATTAACATGAAGCGACGATTTTGGAACCCAACTTAATATTTATCTAAACCAGCGAAGCCCATAAAGGCTAAGCTCATTAACGAGGCCGTGACCATGGCGATGGCCGAACCTTTGATCGCCAATGGGACATCAGCGGCTTCTAAGCGTTCACGCATGGAAGCGAACAAGATCAATACCATGGAGAAGCCTATGGCCCCACCCAATCCAAAGAACAAGGATTCAAGAAAGCTATGACTGGATTGGGCGTTTAATAACGGGATGCCTAATACCGCGCAATTGGTGGTGATCAGCGGCAAGAAAATGCCTAGCGCTTGGTACAGGGGTGGAAAATTTTTCTCCATGGCCATCTCGGTGAATTGCACGACACCGGCAATGACCACAATAAAGGACAGCGTGCGTAAGTACTCTAGGCCATTAGGTTCAAGCAGGTAGTGGGTGATACCCCAGCTGGTCATGGAGCCTATGCTTAGCACAAAGGCGGTGGCGCCAGCCATGCCTATCGATGCTTCGAGTTTTTTAGACACCCCCATGAAAGGGCATAGGCCTAATATTTTAACCAGCACAATGTTATTAACCAGCACCGTGCCGATTAAGATCATGATGTAATGATGTAAATCCATAGTCGTAGTCAGCTTCTAAGTGTGAGGGTAAATTATACTGTGTTTGTGCCTAGCTTAATTAGCTCAGTTTATTGGGCTGTTTGGTCCAGCTAGGCTTAAGCAAAAAGGACTGCAATATACCCTTAACAAGCGGGATGCCAAAGCACGCTTTATTATACCCATATAAGCGTATTGAATAAACGCACATTGCACTTAGGGTTAAGGCTGTAAGGCTTGCAACTTATGCGCGCATAAATTGTATTTTCAGCAGGCTTTTAAGTTAAAATATAACATTCTGACTAGTTTAGGTTAGCGTATGTTGCAAGGAAGTGCAGTCGCTCAGGGTAGCTTGGTGGCCATCGTCACGCCGATGTTTGAAGACGGCCGTTTAGACATCCCCTCTTTAAACGCATTAATCGAATTCCATATAGCGCAAGGCAGTGATGGCATAGTCATCGTCGGCACCACCGGCGAGTCGCCTACGGTGGATTTTGACGAGCATTGCTTGCTAATCAAAACCGCGGTTGAGCAAGTGCGCGGCCGTGTGCCTGTGATTGCCGGCACCGGCGCCAATTCAACCAAAGAAGCCATAGCGCTTACACAAAAAGCCAAAGAATTGGGCGTGGACGCTTGTTTGTTGGTGGCGCCTTACTACAACAAACCCACTCAAGAAGGCTTGTATCAGCACTTTAACGCAATTGCCGATGCGGTTGCTGTCCCACAAATTTTGTACAACGTGCCTGGTCGTACCGGTTGCGACATCAGCAACGACACGGTCTTACGCTTGGCCCAACACCCGAATATCATAGGCATCAAAGACGCTACCGGCGGCATAGAGCGCGGCACCGATTTGTTGTTGCGCGCGCCGCAAAACTTTGCGGTATTAAGTGGTGACGATGCCACGGCCATGAGCTTGATGTTATTAGGTGGCAAAGGCGTGATATCCGTGACGGCCAATGTGGCGCCAAAATTGATGCACGATATGTGCGTAGCGGCCATGGCCGGCGACGCAGTCAAAGCGCGAGGCATTAATGCCAAACTGTTCGGTTTACACCAAAAGCTGTTCGTGGAAGCCAACCCCATTCCAGTGAAATGGGTCTTGCAAGAAATGGGTTTAATTAAATCCGGTATACGCTTACCCATGGTGCCTTTGTCTGCCGCTTACCACGATGTATTACGCGCTGCCTGCCAGCCGGCGCAACTGTTGTAAGTCAATCTAGAATGGGTTCAAACGATTTAATTTTGAGGTTAACGAAACAAATGAATATCAAACACAGCGCTCTTTACCTATTGATGCTTGCCAGTTTGGCGGCGTGCGATTCGATTCCGTTCATCAATAACACCTCGGATTACAAGGGCGCGGCGCGTTCGCGTCCATTGGAAGTGCCGCCGGATCTAACCGCTAGCCCAGTCAGCGATGCTTACACCATACCGGGTAGCACCAACTACTCCAGTTACAGCCAAGCGCAAGAAGGCCAAGAAGTGGCCGTGGAAAAAGTCTTGGCCACACCCGATGGCGTGCGCTTAGAAAAAGCCGGCGCGCAACGTTGGTTGGTGGTGAATGCCCCGGCTGAAAAAGTCTGGCCGGTGGTATTGGAGTTTTGGGCAGACCAAGGCTTTGCCGTGCGTTCAGAAAATGCGCAATTGGGCGTGATGGAAACCGAGTGGGTGGATGCGGAAGCCATCAAGAAAGATGAGAAAGCCGCTTTGGGTGACCGTTTTGACAAGATGCTGGATAAATTATCCGGTTACGCCGATAAGAAAAAATTTCGCACGCGTTTGGACAGAGGCGAAGAGCCTAACACCACCGAGATCTACATGACGCACCGCTCTGTGAATGGTGCGCCTGATGATGGTAAAAACCGCATTAAAACGCAGTTGGGTGAAATCGACACCGGTTACAAATTGGACAGCAAAACACCGATAGCCGAAGACGCTAGGGAAGCCGAATACGACGCCGAATTGCTACGTCGACTCATGGTCAAATTGGGCGTGGAAGAGCAAAAATCCAAAACCATTATGGCGCAAGGCGTGACCATAAAGCGTGCCGATGTTAGAAAAGAGGCCGATGGCAGTGCCAGCTTGATTTTAAACGACAGCTTTGATCGCGCATGGCGTCGCGTAGGCTTGGCCTTAGACCGCGTGGGCTTTGTGATTGAGGATAAAGACCGTTCTAAAGGCCTGTTCTTTGTTCGTTATGCCGATGTGGATATCGACGACGGGCCTAAGAAAAAGAAAGGTTTGTTGGATACCTTGAAATTCTGGGGTAACGAAGACAAAAAAGAAAGCACCGCTGCCGCGCCTAAAGACGATAAGAGCATGATAGAAAAATTGAAATTCTGGGGCACGGACGATAAAGCGAAAGTGAATCCAGAAAAACAATACCGCATTAAAGTGGCGGACGGCGACAAGGATAACAGCGTGGTAACGGTAGTGGATAAAGACGGTGTTCGCGTTGCGACAACCACGGCCAATCGCATTGTCGCCTTGATGTACGAGCAATTGAAATAAGCCCTCAAGTTTTCTATTTTCTATGCGCTTCGCCTCATTAGGCAGTGGCAGTGCTGGCAATGCCTTAGTGGTGCAGGCCGGCAGCACCTGCCTAATGTTGGATTGCGGTTTTAGTATAAAGGAAACGCTGGCCAGGTTAGCTAGGTTGCAGCTAGCCCCCAGTCATATTAACGGCATCGTCATCACCCATGAGCACGATGATCACGCCGGCGGCGCCTTTAAGTTGGCCGCCAAATTCAACATCCCCGTTTGGTTAAGTTACGGCACCCTGAAAATGGTGAACCGCTACATGCCCAATCAGCACAAGCTGGATTTGCATGTGGTGGATAGCCACCGAGCTTTTGCCATCCTAGGCATAGAAGTCCAGCCATACCCAGTGCCGCACGATGCGCGTGAACCCATACAATGCGTTTTTTCTGATGGTGATAAGCGCTTAGGTGTGCTTACCGATGTGGGCAGAAGTACGCCACACATAGAGCAAACCTTAAGTGCCTGCCATGCCCTAGTTTTAGAATGCAATCACGATGCCGCCATGCTGAAAGTCGGCCCCTACAGTCGATCGCTTAAAGAGCGGGTAGGTGGGGATTTAGGGCATTTGGAGAATTTGGCCTCGGCGAATATATTGGCAAAATTAGACAACAGCCATCTGCAACACATAGTCGCGGCGCATTTGAGTGCTAAGAACAATACCCCGGATTTGGCCAAGCAAGCTTTGGCCGGGGTGCTAAATTGTCAAAGGGATTGGGTGGCGGTAGCCGATCAGGCGTTGGGTTTGGATTGGCGTGAAATACGCTAATAGGGTGCGATGAAAATAAAAAAGCCGACTAAAGTCGGCTTTTTTATTGCGTGCAAAGAGCTAATTACTTAGCAGCTTCAGCTGGAGCAGCTGCAGGAGCAGCAGCGTCAGCAGCAGGAGCAGCAGCGTCAGCAGCAGGAGCGGCTTCAGCAGCAGGAGCTTCAACAGCAGCAGGAGCTTCAACAGGAGCTTCAGCAGCTTTTTCGCCACAAGCAGTAACAGCAAGAGCTAATAATGCAGCAAGTAGAATAGAACGTGTCATTTTATTTCCTTAAGGTTTACAACGGGTTAAAAAAGCTTTTTCGATAGTCGCTGAAAAGTTTTATCTAATAAGCAGTACCGAGTGAAGCAAATTTTACCAGTAATTATAAAAAAAACCAGTAATTTTCCGCACATAAACGAGGATATTTGCAAAAAGGCTAATCTTTTACAATTTTTTTCAATTTATGACGGGTATTTGCTGATTTTATTAAGCATAAGCTGTGCCACTATTTGCTTGATGGCCAGCGGAGCTACTCAGAAAAATGCAGGTAGCCGGCTAAAAACCAGGCATAAAATAGCGTGCTCAAGTCCTCTAGTTTTAAGCTGACTGCTAAGTCATCGGCCTGCAGTTGTCGGTAATCGGCCAATTTTTTTAAGGTGGCTGCGGCCTCGCCAGCGCACAATGCCATTTCGCCATTCAGGTAAAAACGCTGGCCTTCGAATAACATCAGGCTTTTTAAATCCAAGCATAGTCCACGACTGGCAGCCTGTTTAAGGAAAGCAGCCCGGCTTATTGTTTTATTGGTATTGAAAACCACGTGACTTTTAGGTTCGGATAAATAGCACCCAAGAAACTCAGCCACCGTGCTGCTTGACCATTGTATGCTTTGTAATTGTGCACTAACGGTAGCCACCATGTCGGCGCTAATCTCAGCTGGGTGTGCTTGCAAGCTTAGGTTGGTATCTTGATAGAGGCCCGTCAAGGGGACGGCATCTTGGTTGATTTTATCTTGCATAAAGCCCAAAAATTCACTGGCCAATTCTTGGTTTTTTGGCGCCCTAAAGCCGATCGAATAGGTCATGCAATCCTGCCCGCCATCGGACACAGCGATGCCCCAGTGGGCTAAATGCGGTGGCAAGTAGAGCATGTCGCCGGCTTCCAATAACCACTCTTGCTTGGTGTCGAAATTTTTTAATATACGCAGCGGCGCTCCCTCCACCAAGCTTAAATCGCTTTGTTCGCTGATGCGCCATAAGCGCTTGCCCTGGCCTTGCAATAAGAATACGTCGTAACTGTCAAAGTGCGGGCCAACGCCGCCGCCATGCGGGGCGTAGCTGACCATCAGGTCATCGAGTCTGGCGTGTGGAATAAAAGAAAATTGCTGCAATAGCGCGCTGGCTTCCGGTAAAAAATGGTTAACGCTTTGCACCAGCAAAGTCCAATTGTGCTCGGCTGTTGGCGTGTCGGGCAAGGCTGCGAAATCGTCTTCCGTGAAGGGGCCATGCTGCGCGTGCCAACCCCCTTTTTTGTATTCGACGATGCGCGATTGCACGTCCTCCTCGCAAGCCAATCCGGCCAGCTCTTCTGGACTGAGCAGGCCGGCAAAGTTGGGGATGGCGGCCTTAATCAGCAAGGGTTTTTTTTGCCAATACTCGGTTAGGAATGCACTGGGCGTCAGTTGGTTTAATAATGCTAATGGCTGATTCATGGCGATATTTTAATCGTATTTGCCGTTTATGTTGCGCTAAGCTAAATAATAAAGCATGGCCATTTTGCTGTTAGCGGCTTGCTTACATTGCAGGCAGAATAAAGTAAAATTGCAGCATGACTCCCTACTCACTGCTTAGACCCTTATTGTTTCAGCTCGATGCTGAATTGGCCCACGACCTGAGTTTAGCCAGCTTGCGCTTAGCCGAACGTTTGGCCTTGCTTAAGCTGTATCCTGCCGCACCGGCTTGCCAACCGCGTCGAGTAATGGGCATAGACTTTGCAAATCCAGTGGGCCTGGCAGCAGGCTTAGACAAAAATGCGCGGGTCATCGATGGCATGGCGGCATTGGGTTTTGGCTTCATTGAAGTGGGCACGGTCACGCCCTTGCCTCAGCCTGGCAACCCCAAACCACGTTTGTTCCGTTTGCCGGAAGCGCAAGGCATCGTCAACCGCTTTGGCTTTAATAATCTGGGCGTGGATCAATTGCTGCGCAACGTTGAGGCGGCCAAATACCGCGGAGTGCTGGGTATTAACATAGGGAAAAACTTTGCCACGCCTATGGAAAATGCGGTGGACGATTATTTAATTTGTCTCAGAAAAGTTTACCCGCACGCCAGTTACGTGACGGTCAACATTTCATCGCCAAACACAAAAAATTTGCGTGCCCTGCAAGAAAAAGAGGCCTTATCTTCATTGCTGCAGAGCCTCAAGCAAGAACAAGCTAAGCTCGCGGATAGGCACGGTAAATACGTGCCCGTGGTGTTGAAAATCGCACCGGATTTAAGCTTGGAGCAGATACATGAAATTGCCGATTTATTGATGGCGCACAAAATGGACGGCGTGATTGCCAGTAACACCACCTTGTCGCGTGATGCGGTGCAAGGCCTCAAGCATGCCGATCAAGCCGGCGGTTTATCCGGCGCACCGGTCAGGGAAAAGTCCACCTGGGTAATACGCGAACTGGCGCAACGCTTGCAAGGCAGTTTACCCATCATAGGCGTGGGTGGTATTTTAAGTGGTGATGATGCCTTAGCCAAAATGGCCGCCGGTGCCGATTTGGTGCAGCTATACAGCGGCTTAATTTACCAAGGGCCAGGCTTGGTGCATGACGTCTGCCGCAAACTGGCTTAAGCCTTTGCTAGCATGGCTGCCTTAGCGCTGCTTTATTCCTACCGACGCTGCCCTTATGCCATGCGTGCGCGCATGGCTTTAAGTTATGCTGGCATTGCCTACCAAGTGCAGGACATTTCCCTCAAAGATAAACCGCCGGGCTTGTTGGCCGTTTCGCCTAAAGGCACGGTGCCGGTGCTGGTCTTGCCTGATGGTAGGGTGTTGGATCAAAGCTTGGACATCATGCATTGGGCTTTGCAGCATCATGATCCAGCCCGGTGGCTAGGCATTGATCGCGATAAAAGTCAGGCGCTAATCAGCGAAAACGACGGGGCGTTTAAGCAGGCTTTGGATAAGTACAAATACGCCAGCCGCTTTCCTGAGCAATCGGCAGCAAGCTATCGCAGCCAAGCCGAAGTCTTTTTACAAAAATTAGAACAAGCGCTGCAAGATCAGCCTTTTTTAAGTGGTGCGCACTTGAGTCTGACCGACGTGGCCATTTTCCCGTTTATTAGGCAGTTTGCCGCAGTGGACGCCTATTGGTTTGCCCAAGCAGCGTATCCAAAACTGCAAGCATGGTTGCAAGCTAGGCTTGAATCAAGCTTGTTTCTAGGGGTGATGTCTAAGGCTTAAGTGGCAGTGGCCATGGAGGCCGGCGCGCCTGCTTGGTCGTGGCTAAACACTAGGCGCACTTGCTCTTGCTCGTCTATGTCAACGTGCACCGCGCCACCGTTAGCCAATTGGCCAAACAGCAATTCATCGGCCAAGGCCTTGCGTATGGTGTCTTGGATTAATCGGGCCATAGGCCTTGCGCCCATTAAGGGGTCAAAGCCTTTTTTACCTAGGTAGGCTTTTAGCGCATCGCTGAACGTGGCCTCGACTTTTTTGTCGTGCAGTTGGTCTTCCAGTTGAATCAAGAATTTATCCACCACCCGAATAATGATGTCTTGCGACAAGGGCGCAAAGGATACCGTGGCATCCAAGCGATTGCGGAATTCAGGCGAGAATAAACGCTTGATGTCGGCCTGCTCATCGCCCGCTTGCTTGGCGCTGGTGAAGCCCATATTGGTTTTGGATAGGTTCTCGGCACCGGCGTTGGTGGTCATGATGATGGTGGCATTTCTGAAGTCGGCCTTGCGGCCGTTGTTGTCGGTCAAGGTGCCGTGGTCCATCACCTGCAACAGTACATTAAAAATATCCGGATGGGCTTTTTCGATTTCGTCCAGCAATATCACGCAGTAGGGGTGTTTGTTGACCGCTTCAGTCATCAAGCCGCCTTGTTCAAAGCCTACGTAACCAGGAGGCGCGCCTATGAGGCGTGAAACGGCGTGGCGCTCCATGTATTCACTCATGTCAAAGCGTATCAATTCTATGCCCATGATGTAGGCCAATTGCTTGGCCACTTCGGTTTTGCCTACTCCGGTGGGGCCGCTGAACAAGAAGTTGCCTATGGGTTTATTGGTTTGACCTAAGCCGCTGCGCGCCATTTTGACCGCTGAACTTAATACCTCTATGGCTTTATCTTGACCAAACACCACGGCTTTCAAATCGCGTTCTAAGGTCTTGAGCGCGCTGCGGTCATCGCTGGAAATGTTCTTGGGCGGAATGCGCGCAATTTTGGCGATGATGTCCTCTATCTCTTTGTTGCCTATGACTTTCTTTTGTTTGGATTTTGGCAACACGCGCTGTGCCGCACCGGCCTCATCGATTACGTCTATGGCTTTGTCCGGCAGATGGCGATCGTTAATGTATTTGGCCGACAATTCCGCAGCCGTGGTCAAGGCGCTGCTGGCGTACTTAACTTTATGGTGCGCCTCAAAACGGGATTTAAGGCCTTTTAAAATTTCTATGGTTTCAGCCACGCTGGGTTCGGCCACGTCAATTTTTTGGAAGCGGCGGGTGAGCGCGTGGTCTTTCTCAAACACGCCGCGGTACTCTTGGTAAGTGGTGGCGCCTATGCATTTTAAACTACCATTGGATAAGGCCGGTTTCAATAAATTGCTGGCATCCATGCTGCCGCCACTGGCTGCGCCGGCGCCTATTAGGGTGTGAATTTCATCGATGAATAAAATCGCATCTGGGTTTTCGGCCAGTTGTTTCATCACCGCTTTTAGGCGTTGCTCAAAGTCCCCGCGGTATTTGGTGCCAGCTAATAAGGCACCCATGTCTAGGGAGTAGACGGTAGCATTGGCTAACACGTCAGGAATGTCTTTTTCCACGATGCGGCGCGCCAAGCCTTCGGCGATGGCGGTTTTACCGACACCGGCCTCGCCTACCAATAAGGGATTGTTTTTGCGGCGACGGCACAGGGTTTGCACCACTCTTTCCAATTCCGGACCACGGCCTATCAGCGGGTCAATTTTACCGGCTGCTACTTGTGCATTCAGGTTTAGCGCGTAGTTATCTAAGGCGCCATTGGGCGTGGCTTCGGATTCGGTTTCTTGCTCCGTGCCTTCGGTTTTAGCCGTCTCGGCTACTTTTGATACGCCGTGCGAAATGAAATTGACCACGTCTAAACGGGTTACGCCTTGTTGCTGCAAGAAAAACACCGCATGCGATTCTTTTTCCCCAAAGATCGCTACCAGCACATTGGCGCCGGTCACTTCTTTTTTGCCTGACGATTGCACGTGCAGCATGGCCCGTTGTATAACACGTTGAAAGCCCAAGGTGGGTTGGGTGTCGACTTCTTCTTCGCCATTCACCGTGGGCGTGTGCTCTTCTATGTATTGATTAAGTTCGCCGCGCAGAATTTCCAATTTGGCTCCGCAGGCACGCATCACATCGGCTGCGGTCGGGTTGTCTATCATAGCCAATAGCAAGTGCTCGACGGTAATCAGCTCATGACGCTTTTGCCTAGCGTCCATAAACGCCATGTGTAGGCTAACTTCTAATTCTTGAGCAATCATCGGGTGTCCTTGCTTTATTTAATAAAAATACAAATTGGGGTTTAGACCGGTTCAATAATGCATTGCAATGGGTGTTGCGCCTGTTTTGCCGCCTGCTGCACCTGATGCATTTTTGTTTCGGCGATGTCTTGTGGGTATAAACCACAAACGCCTACGCCTTCCGTGTGCACTTGGAGCATAATTTTTGTCGCTTGTTCACGGCTTTTGTTAAAAAACTGCGTGATGCAATCCACAACGAATTCCATGGGTGTGTAATCGTCATTTAAAAGCAGCACCTTATACAGGGGAGGCAGTTTGGTTTTGGCCGGCTTGGTTTTAATCGCCGTGTTATTTGCGTGTTGCGTCATAGGCTTTTATTTTGGGCTAAGCGCTGAAAAATTCAAGTTAAATTTAAGCGCTGGGCACTTAAATTTTTCCTGTCGTAGGGGCGGGATTAAGGGAAAATTTTAACGCTTTTAACGATGCGATCTTGCGTTTGCACGATCTCTAAGACGTGGTTGCCCACCTTGAAGCTGGTATTGGATTCGGGGATGTCTTCAAAATGCTCAAGAATCAAACCATTGAGCGTGCGCGGTCCGTCCAAGGGGAAGTGCAGTTGCAGCTTTTTGTTCAGCTCACGCAAGCTGCTGCTGCCATCGACCAGCCAGCTGCCATCCGCCTCTTGCTTGAACCCGCCTAATCGGGAGGGCGATTGCGTGGTGAAGTCGCCTATCATTTCTTCCAATATGTCTTCCAAGGTGATCAAGCCTTTGAACTCGCCGTATTCGTCCACCACCAGTGCCACGCGTTGTTTGTTTTCTTGAAACTGCTGAATTTGCGTGTACAGCGGCGTGCCAGAGGGAATGAAGTAGGGGTCGCTGATGGCTTCCATCAATGCCGCTTTATCCAGCATCTCGTCATCGCTGTGCGCGCGAAGCTGCGACATGATTTTGCGCAGGTGCAAGATGCCTATCATTTCCTCTTGCTCGCCTTGGTGCACGGGTAGGCGAGTGTGTTGGCTGTTGGCGATTTTTTCCAAAATTGCTTCCATGGGTTCGTCCAAGTCTATTGCCTCAACCAAGGTGTGGGCCGTCATCACGTCGTCGACCGTGATGGTTTCTAACTCAAACAAATTTAACAAGATGGATTGGTGTTTCTTGGGCATAAAGTGCCCAGCGTCGGTGACGATGCTGCGCAATTCATCCATGGTTAAGGACTGCGTGCTTTCTTCGAAATTGACGCGGATTTTTAATAGGCGCAGTAAAGCCCCAACAAACAAGTTGATGAACCACACCACCGGGTACAAGACTTTTAGTAGCGGGTAGAGCAAGTAGCTGCAGAATATGCCTAATTTTTCTGGGTAGGCGGCGGCGATGACTTTAGGCGAAATTTCACTGAAGACTAAAATAGCAAAGGTCACGGCCAAGGTGCCGGCCATTAGCACCCATTCGCCTTCACCAAACAGTTCAACAATGATGACCGTGACCAAAGTGGCGGAAGCGGCATTGGCAAAGTTGTTGCATAGCAAAATAACGCCCAGCAGTTTGTCGGTTTTAGCCAGCAATTTGCTGGCCAGGCGTGCGCCTCGGTGGCCTTGTTTAACCAGATGCCGTAAGCGGTATCGATTGAGCGACATCAAGCTGGTTTCGGCTATAGAGAAAAAGCCGGAAATAACCAGCAGCAGGATTAAGATGCCTAACTGCCAAGAAATGGGGATGTTGTCCAATGCGTCTTAGTCGGTGATGAAGTTATGGTGAGTGTATACGGGGAAGCTGCGAATAATCAAGTGCGACTGGAAGAGCGCACTTGATAGTCTCGCGCTGAAACTGACTTTAGGCAAAATCGGACGGGTGAGGCTCAGCCACGTCGGTTTTTTTGCCGGCTTTGCTGGCGTCTTCTTTTTTCTCTACATCGCCGATTAAGTTGGCGCGACTCACGCCCAACCACATGGCAATGGGGCAAGCCACCAGCACGGATGAATAGATACCGAATAAAATACCGATGGTGAGGGCAAGAGCAAAGTTGTGCAGCACTTCACCGCCAAACAGCAACATGGAGCCGACCATGGTTTGCGTCATGGTGTGGGTAATGATGGTGCGTGACATGGTGCGGGTAATGGCGTTGTCTATGACTTGTACCACGCTGGCTTTACGCATTTTGCGGAAGTTTTCCCGCACGCGGTCAAACACCACCACGGATTCGTTCACCGAGTAACCTAACACGGCCAAAATAGCGGCCAGCACGGTCAGGTTGAACTCCCATTGAAAGAAGGCAAAAAAGCCTAAGATGATCACCACGTCGTGCATGTTGGCGATGATCGCGGCCACGGCAAAACGCCATTCAAATCGTAACCACAAGTACAAGACTATGCCTAAGCTGACAAAGAATAGCGCTAAGCCGCCATTTTCATACAGCTCGTCGCCCACTTGCGCGCCCACTGATTCGACACGGCGCACTTCTGCTTTCGGGTCGGCAGTCACCAGAGCGGTTTTAACTTGTTCGGATAATTGCGATACCGATACGCCGGTTTTAACCGGTAAGCGAATTAACACATCGTGACTGGAGCCAAAGTTTTGCACGGTGGCTTCTTTGAGGCCTATGCTGTCAACCGCTTTGCGCACGCTTTCTAGGTTGGCGGCTTGCGGGTAGTTCACTTCCATGATGGTGCCGCCGGTGAAGTCCACGCCAAAATTTAAACCGCGTGTGGCTAAAAACACCACGGCTAGCACGAACGTAATCAATGAGATGGCCGTCGTTAAACGGCCGTAGCTCATGAAGGGAATGTCGTTCTTGATTCTAAATAATTCCATAATTTTTTACTCTAAAAAATTGAAGCTAAGGCCTTAAGCTCGGAAAATTTGGCCGATGGATAATTGGCTTAATTTGCGGCGGTAACCGTACATGAAGTTAACCATGGCACGAGACACCAATACCGCACTAAACATCGAGGTTAAGATGCCCAACACGTGCACCACGGCAAAGCCTTTAATCGGGCCGGTACCAAACATGAATAAAGCCAAACCGGCAATCAAGGTGGTCACGTTGGAGTCCAAGATGGTGTCCCAGGCGCGGTCGTAACCAGCGTGTATGCTCGCTTGCGGCGTGTTGCCGTTGCGCAATTCTTCACGTACCCGTTCGTTAATCAGCACGTTGGCGTCAATCGCCATACCCAATGCCAAGGCAATCGCTGCCAAGCCAGGTAAGGTGAGCGTGGCTTGCAACATGGATAGTATGGCCACCAATAGCAATAAGTTAATCGCCAGCGCGCCGACTGATACGGCACCAAAGGCCATGTAGTAGACCATCATCATGACGGCAATCGCCGCAAAGCCCCATAGGGTAGAGTGGATGCCGCGGTTGATGTTGTCTTGACCCATGCTAGGCCCAACCGTGCGCTCTTCTATGATGTCCATGGGCGCGGCTAAAGCACCAGCGCGAAGCAGCAATGAAATGTCGGTGGCTTCTTGGGTATTGGCCATGCCGGAAATTTGCACGCGACCGCCGCCGATTTCTTCATTGATGGTGGGCGCCGTGATGACCTCGGTGCTGCCTTTTTCTATCAACAAGATGGCCAAGCGTTTGCCCACGTTTTCCCGCGTCACTTGCTGGAAGATTCTGGCGCCACGGGCATCCAAGGTTACGTTTACGGTGTTTCTGCCGGATTGGCTGTCCACGCCTGGGCCGGCATCGGTAATGTAGTCACCGGTTAATGCCACGCTCTTTTTAACCAAGACCGGTTGACCGTCGCGGTCTTTAAACACGTCGTCGCCAAGCGGGGCTTGGCCGTTGGCGGCTTTTTCTAAGGTGGCTGCGTCGGTTTTCTCTTCGTCCACTAGGCGTATTTCCAAGGTGGCGGTGCGGCCCAATATGTCTTTGGCTTTCGCTGTATCTTGCACACCAGGCAATTGCACGACCACGCGGTCTGCACCTTGTTGTTGAATGATGGGCTCGGCAACGCCTAACTCGTTAATTCGATTGTGCAGGGTTTGTATGTTTTGTTTGATGGCGAAATCTTGGATGCGTTTTTGCTCAACCAAATTAAGCGAGGCTTTTAACACGCGCTCGTTGCCGTTAGAGGATTCCGTCAAGGTCAGGTTGGGGTACTCTTTGGCTATGACGGCTTTGGCTTTAATCAGCTCGGCTTCGTCGTTGAAGTTGATTTGCACCGTTTCGCCCTCACGGGTCACGCCCACGTAAGAGATGCGTTCTTTACGTAATGCAATGCGGAAATCGCCGACAAAGCGCTCGGCAGCTTTGCTTAAAGCCGCTTTCATGTCTACTTGCAATAAGAAGTGCACGCCACCGCGCAAGTCCAAACCCAAGTACATTGGTTTGGCGCCGACGCTGCGTAGCCAATCCGGTGAACGCGAAAGCAGATTAAGGGCCACGGTGTAATCGCTGCCTAATCTAGCCTGCAACACGTCTTTAGCGCGGATTTGGGTGTCGGTATTGGCGAAGCGAGCCTTAACCCCACGCGCATCCAAGTAAACGCCATCGTAGGCGATGTTTTCTTGCTTAAACACGCTTTCCACTTGACCGAGCAGCGCCGAATTTAACTTGGTGGTGCTTTTGGCCGGGGTGATTTGTACCGCAGGCGATTCACCAAAAAAATTGGGAATGGTATAAATCAAGCCTATCAATATAACGATGGCAACGAAAACATTTTTCCACAGTGGATAGCGGTTCATAGTCTGGCTCTAGTCAGTAAGGGGTTGGGGTCTAGCAGCTTAATTTACAGGCTCTTGATGGTGCCTTTAGGTAGGGCGCTTTGCACGGCTTGTTTCTGTACGGTAATTTCCGTGTTAGGAGCAATCTCAACGCTGACAAAGGCTTCGCTCACTTTGCTGATTTTGCCAACGATGCCACCGCTGGTGATGACTTCGTCGCCTTTTTGTAGGGCGGCGATCATGGCGCGTTGTTCTTTAGCGGCCTTCATTTGCGGGCGGATAATCATGAAGAAAAATAAAACAAAAATGACGATAAGTGGCAAAAAGCTCATTAATTCGTTGCTGCCAGTAGCGCCTGCTGCGTATGCATTGGAAATAAACACGTTCATTACCTCATTGATAAATTGCTAGGGTTAGTAAAAATAAGCTGCCGATTTTAACACAGACTGCCGCTAATTGCCTGCATGACGTCTTAGGAAAGGCTCGCGCGTTTGGCGGCAAAGTCACGCTTAAACGCCTCGAATTCGCCGGCGGCGATGGCATCGCGCATGCCGGCCATCAAGACTTGGTAGTAGTGCAAATTGTGTATGGTGTTTAAGCGTGAGCCTAAAATTTCCCCCACCTTGTGCAAGTGGTGCAAATAAGCCCGGCTAAAATTTTGGCAGGTGTAGCAGGCGCAATCGGCATCCAAGGGCTGGGTATCGCTTTTGTAGCCGGCATTTTTAATTTTAATGTCGCCGTATTGGGTGAACAGCCAACCGTTGCGGGCATTACGAGTAGGCATAACGCAGTCAAACATGTCTATGCCTTGGCTGACTGCCGCCACCAAGTCTTCTGGTGTGCCTACGCCCATCAAGTAGCGTGGTTTGTTGGCCGGCATTTTTGGCGCGGTGTGCGCCAAGATACGCAACATGTCGTCTTTGGGCTCGCCCACCGATAAGCCGCCTATGGCATAACCGTCAAAGTCGATGTCCATTAAGCCAGCCAAGGACACGTCACGCAAGTCCTCGTGCATGCCGCCTTGTATGATGCCAAACAGCGCATTGCTGTTGCCTTGGTGGGCCGCCTTACTGCGCTTAGCCCAACGCAATGACAGCTGCATGGATTCATCGGCTTGCTTGACGGTGGCGGGGTAGGGCGTGCATTCATCAAAAATCATGACGATATCGGCATTCAATACTTTTTGTATGCGCATGGATTCTTCTGGCGTTAAAAAGCAGCTGTCACCGTTGATGGGCGAGCGAAACTTCACCCCTTCTTCACTGATCTTGCGTAAAGCGCCCAAGCTCCACACTTGAAAGCCGCCGGAATCGGTCAGAATAGGGCCGTCCCAGCCCATGAATTGGTGTAAGCCACCGTGCGCCGCGATAACATCTAGCCCTGGGCGAAGCCACAAGTGAAAGGTGTTGCCCAACACTATGTGCGCGTCTATTTCTTTTAGCTCTAATGGCGACATGGCTTTGACCGTGCCGTAAGTGCCAACTGGCATGAAAGCCGGCGTTTGCACTTCGCCGTGGGCTAAGCTGACGGTGCCTCGCCTCGCCAGGCCGTCTTGTTTGTGTAGGGTAAATTGCATGGTGTCAGTGTGCTGCGATTAAATAGCTAATATAGGTTTAGATTCAGGGCGGGATAGTATCACAAGGCGACCCCTAACTCATGGTTTGCATGCACTCAAGCGACGTTGCACAAGCATAAAAATCAGCAACCTGTTTTATCAAGTCAGGGTTTGCTATACTTGAATTCTATTTTAACCACAGGGTCACCCTGCATGACGGATGTTAACGAGTCAATTAAACCAGTAGAAAAGCCTAAGCGACGCGCTGTCGGTGGGCAAAGCTTGGGTGCGCGCGGCATTTATTTGTTACCGAATTTATTCACCTCTGCAGCCCTATTTGCCGGCTTTTTTGCCATTGTGCAAGCAATGAATGGCCATTTCGAACAAGCCGCCATGGCCATTTTTATTGCCATGGTGTTGGACGGATTGGATGGCCGCGTGGCCCGCATGACCAACACGCAAAGTGCCTTTGGCGCCGAGTACGACAGCTTGTCCGACATGGTGTCGTTTGGCGTGGCGCCGGCACTCATCCTTTATGTCTGGGCCTTGAAACCATTGGGTAAATTAGGCTGGTTGGCGGCTTTCTTGTATTGCGCCTGTGCCGCCTTGCGCTTGGCCAGATTTAACACCAAATTGGACGACGATTACCAAGATAAACGCTATTTCCAAGGCTTGCCCAGCCCTGGTGCCGCTGCATTGTTGGCGGGCTTTGTTTGGGTTTCGTATGAATACGGGGTGAGTGGCCGTGACGTGTTCTTTGGCATCTTGCAATGGAAATGGATGGCATGGGGTTTAACGGTTTTTGCTGGTGCGTCCATGGTCACCGATTTGCGCTATTACAGCGGTAAAGACATCAACCTTAAACGCAGCGTGCCGTTTTTTGTCATTTTGGCCATCATGCTGTTGATGGTCTTGGTGTCCTACAGCCCGCCGGAAGTGTTGTTTTTTCTGATGGCGGCCTACGCGCTGTCCGGCTACCTGCTTTGGCTACGCGATAAGCTAAAAAAATAGGCCTATGCATTCATCGCTGAGGCGGCCATTTTTTTGCTTGCGAAACCGACTAAAACCCACTATATTTCTACCACTATGTTGAATATATCCATTTCAAACACCGCATTTTTTCTGGCTTTATTGACCAGTGCCTTGCTATTGCGCAAATTAGCCGCCTTACCTGCTGCTAGCTTACGCACGCAAAAACTGCGCTAGCGCGCAAACTAAACCTCCCCAAACTACCGTTATTGTCTGTGCCTTGCATGATAAAAATGCAAGCAGGTGCTATTATTTGAGCTCATGCAGGTGGGCGTCAAGATAGCGAAATTTAGTAAAGCAAAAACCAAAAAATTAGGAAACTGTGATGAAACAGGGTAACAAGCAAGCCGATCAAATTATTATTTTTGACACCACTTTACGCGATGGCGAACAAAGCCCCGGTGCGGCGATGACCAAAGAAGAGAAAATTCGCATCGCTAGGCAATTAGAAAAATTGGGCGTGAACGTCATAGAGGCGGGTTTTGCCGCTGCCAGCCCAGGCGATTTTGAGGCCATTTCTGAAATCGCCAAAATCATTAAGCAGTCCACTGTTTGTTCGCTAGCCCGTGCCAGCGAGAATGACGTGCGTCGCGCCGGTGAAGCGATTAAGCATGCCGCCAGTGGACGCATACACACGTTTATTGCGACCAGCAAAATCCACATGGAAAACAAATTGCGCATGAGCGAAGACCAAGTGGTTGAGCGTGCCGTGCAAGCGGTGAAATGGGCCTTGGAATACACCAAAGACGTGGAGTTTTCTGCAGAAGACGCGGTGCGTTCGGACATGGACTTTTTGGTGCGGGTGTTTGATGCGGTGATTGCGGCCGGCGCCACCACCATCAACGTGCCCGACACCGTTGGTTACTCTATCCCTGCACCTTGGGGCGAGCGCATGCGCGATTTAATTGCACGCGTCAAAGACAGCGACAAAGTGGTCTGGTCTACCCATTGCCATAACGATTTGGGCATGGCCGTGGCCAACTCATTGGCCGCCGTCATGGGTGGCGCACGGCAAGTCGAATGCACCATCAACGGCTTAGGCGAACGCGCCGGCAACGCCAGTTTGGAAGAAGTAGTGATGGCATTGCGCACGCGTCGCGATGTGTTCAACCTTGAGACCAGCATTGATGCCACGCAAATCGTGCCCACCAGTAAATTGGTGTCCACCATCACCGGTTACCCGGTGCAACCGAATAAAGCCATCGTCGGCGCCAATGCCTTTTCGCATGAATCCGGCATACACCAAGACGGCGTGCTTAAACACCGCGAAACCTATGAAATCATGCGCGCCGAAGACGTGGGCTGGGGCGCCAATAAATTAACCTTGGGTAAATTGTCTGGGCGCAATGCATTTAGATCGCGCTTAAAAGAATTGGGCATAGAGTTGGCCACGGAAGATTTGTTGAACGCCGCGTTTGCCCGCTTTAAAGATTTGGCCGATAAAAAATCGGAAATCTTTGACGAAGATTTGCACGCCTTGGTTAGCGATGAATTCTTGTCTGTGGCCACCGAGCATTTTAAATTGGTTTACTTGCAAGTGGCATCGGTAACCGGTGAAGTGCCGCATGCCAGCATCACCTTGTCGGAAAATGGCCAAGAAAAACGTGCCGAAGCCAGTGGCGGTGGCCCAGTGGATGCCGCATTCAAGGCCATAGAAAGCATCGCGCAAAGTGAGGCCGAATTGCAGTTGTATTCGGTTAACAACATCACCAGCGGCACCGATGCGCAAGGTGAAGTGACGGTGCGCTTGTCTAAAGGCGGTCGCATTGTTAATGGGCAAGGTGCCGACACCGACATCGTGGTGGCTTCTGTAAAAGCCTATTTAAATGCGCTAAATAAAATACAGTCCAAATCGGAGCGGGCACACCCGCAGGTTTAGCTTGCCAGCAGCGAGGTTGTCTCGCGCTGGCAGTCAACGCCCTTACCATGCACATTAAACAAAAAACCCTGCTCATAGGCTTGTGCCTGTTTTGTACCTATTTCATATGGGGTTCCACTTACCTGGCCATCCGCTTTGGCATAGAAAGCTTTCCGCCGTTTCTGATGGCGGGCATACGCTTTACCTCAGCGGGCTTAATTTTATTCGTGCTGATGCGCTACTTAGGGGCGCCCAATCCGAATCGGCAGGAATGGCTGGGAGCCGGTGTTGTCGGCTTGTTGCTGCCGGCCTTGGGCAACGGCACCGTGTGTTACGTGCAGCAAACCGTGTCGTCCAGCGTGGCGGCCTTAGCCATCGCTACCGCACCAATCTGGATGGCTATTTTTTCCTCTATATGGGGGCACAAAATCACCGCTAGAGAATGGCTAGGCATGGCCGTGGGTTTGCTCGGCATAGGCTTGTTAAATTTAGGTGGCAGCTTGCACGGCAATTTAGTTGGTGCGCTCTTGTTGATTTTTGCCGCCGCTACCTGGTCGTTTGGTTCGGTATGGAGTAAACGTTTGGCGATGCCGGCCGGCTTCATGGCCAGTGCCGTGCAAATGTTGGTTGGCGGCCTGGCCTTGTTGCTCATCAGCAGCCTGCAAGGCGAAACTTGGCCGCAGCACATCAGCCACAAATCCTGGGCAGCCATGGTGTTTTTGGTGGTGTTGGGCTCATTGGTGGCCTACAGCGCTTATCAGTATTTACTAAACACCGTGCGACCTTTGGTGGCCAGTAGCAACACCTTTATCAACCCGATAGTGGCATTTGTGTTGGGCATGCTGTTTGCCAACGAGCACGTTACCGGCATGGAAATCACGGCCTTGGCGGTGATATTGATAGGCGTATTTTTAGTGCTATCCAACCCGAATAAAGAATTATAAATTTAACCGTAAAGACGATTGCAATGAAACAAAACTTGGCCTTATTTGATTTAGATAATACCTTGCTGGCTGGCGACAGCGATTACAACTGGAGCTTGTTTTTAATTAAGCAGGGTTTGTTGGATGAAAAAACCCACCACGAACGCAACGAGCAGTTTTACTTGGATTACAAAAACGGCAACTTGGATATTTACAAGTTTTTAGCCTTCCAATTAAAACCTTTGGCGGAACACAGCGTGGCCGATTTAAACGCCTTGCATGCTAAGTACATGGACAGCGTGATACGGCCCATGATGACGAAAAAGGCTCAGGATTTGGTTAATCAACATAAAGCCCAAGGCGATTTGTGTTTGGTTATTACCGCCACCAACAGCTTTGTCACCAAGCCGATTGCGCAAGCTTACGGCATAGTGCATTTGATCGGCACCGATCCGGAAATGGTCAATGGGGCATACACCGGCGGCGTGGCCGGGGTGCCGAGTTTTCAAGAAGGTAAGGTGACGCGCTTAAAACTATGGTTGGCGGAGCGTGGTCAGGTGTTGGCGGATTTTGAGCAGAGTTATTTTTACAGCGATTCGCACAATGACTTGCCCTTGATGAAGCTGGTGACTCACCCGGTGGCGGTGGATGCCGATGCCAAGCTGACGGACTACGCGCAGCAACACGGTTGGCCGCACATCAGCTTGCGCTAGGTTTTAGCGGCCTAGCAAGACTTGCAGTATGAATTTGCTGCCTAGGTAGGCTAGCAGCAACAGCGCAAAGCCAGCCAAGGTCCAGCGTATGGCTTTCATGCCACGCCAACCGTAGCGAACGCGGCCAAATAATAAGGCGGCGTAGATGACCCAACTGGCAATGGAAAACACCGATTTGTGATTGAACTGCAAGGGCTTGCCAAAAATTTCTTCAGAAAACAGCATGCCGCTCAACAGCGTAATGGTCAGTAAAACGAAGCCCATGCTGATGATTTGAAATAACAAGGCTTCCATCACCATTAAGGGTGGAAAGCTGGGCAGGCGCAATACGCTGGATTTGTTATGCAAGCTGCGTTCCGCAAACAGCATCAGCAGCGCATGCAAGGTGGCGAAGGTGAACAAGCTGTAAGCGAGCAAGGCGATGGCGATGTGCGCTAGGAATAAAGCCGATTCGCCGTTGGGGTAGGTGTGGTCTGCCACCATGTAGGCCGGCAGCACGGCAAACACCGCGGCTTGCGGCAAAATAAAGGCTTGCAAGCCGGCTAAATTGTGTTTGCGATCGGCCCAGCCGTAGATCAATACGGTTAACCACGCTATCAAGGACAACACATTAAAAAAGCCTAAATTTAGGCCGTGGGAAAAGGTCACTTGGTATAACAGCCAGGCGTGGATCAACAAACCCAAGGCCAGCAGGCCGGAGCGCAAACTGGCGCTGGGTTGGGCTAGCAAGGGTTGAGCGCTGACCCGAAAGTTGCTGGCCACCGCTAGGTAGATCAGCACTAAGGCCAAATAGGGCAGGCATTTTTGTAAGAGTTCAGTCATAACGTAATTATGGCGCAAATATGCGGTAAATATAATAGCTTGATGTAAAATCGCAAACTAAATGACTTGTAAGAGTAGACCATGCTAGAAAACTTGACCGACCGCCTGCAGGGCGTCATTAAAAATTTACGTGGCCAAGCCAGGCTAAGCGAAGAAAACATCAGCGATGCCATGCGTGAAGTACGCATGGCATTGCTAGAAGCCGACGTGGCCTTGCCGGTGGTGAAAGACTTCATCGCCCAAGTCAAGCAACGCGCGCAAGGCCAAGAAGTGCTGCAAAGCCTCACGCCTGGCCAAGCCGTCATACAAGTGGTGCACGATGAATTAACCGCCTTAATGGGCAAGGCTAACGTGGCTTTAAATTTAGCCGCGGTGCCGCCCGCTATTATTTTAATGGCCGGCTTGCAAGGTTCGGGCAAAACCACCACCTCCGCTAAATTAGCTAAATTACTCAAAGAGCAGAAAAAGAAAGTCTTGCTCGCCAGCGCCGACGTCTACAGGCCGGCGGCGATTGCCCAATTAAAAACCTTGGCTCAGCAATTGGACGTGGCATGCTTTGACAGCAACGCCAGCCAAAAACCGCTGGACATTGCCAACGCCACCTTGGATTTTGCTAAGCGTGGTTATTACGACGTGGTCATCTTTGATACGGCCGGCCGCTTAGGCATCGATGAAGCAATGATGGCTGAAATTCAAGCTCTGCACGCACTGCTCAAGCCGATTGAAACCCTGTTTGTGGTCGATGCCATGCAAGGCCAAGACGCGGTCAATACCGCTAAGGCTTTCGGCGATGCCTTGCCCTTAACCGGCGTGGTGCTGACAAAATTAGACGGCGACTCTCGCGGTGGCGCGGCCTTGTCGGTGCGCCACGTTACCGGCAAGCCAATTAAATTCATCGGCGTCAGCGAAAAGGTAGACGGCCTGGAGCCTTTCCATCCTGAGCGCATGGCCTCGCGTATCTTAGGCATGGGCGACGTGCTGAGTTTGATTGAGCAAGCGCATAAAAATGTCGACTTAGCCGAAGCGCAAAAGTTGGCCGATAAAGTTAAAGCCGGAAAAAACTTTGACCTAGACGATTTTAAAATGCAGATGTCGCAAATGCGCAAAATGGGCGGCATGGGCGCCTTGATGGACAAGATGCCTAGCCAAATGGCTGGCATGGCCGCCAAGATGGACCCCAACGATGCCGACAAAGCCGTGCGCCGTATAGAAGGCATTATCAATAGCATGACACCACTGGAGCGCCGCAAACCCGAGCTGATTAAAGCCACGCGCAAAAAGCGCATAGCCGATGGCAGTGGTGTGCAAGTGCAAGAGGTGAACCGCTTGCTTAAGCAGTTTGAAGAAACGCAGAAAATGATGAAAATGTTTGCCAAAGGCGGCATGGCCAAAATGATGCGCAGCATGGGTAGCCTAATGGGCGGCAAAATGCCGGGCATGCGCTAATGTCAAAAGACGACCAGCTAAGTAGCGTATTTAGTTCCCTGAGATAGGATAGAAAAACTTCATTTATTTCTCAGTTATCCGTTGACCTATGTTGCAGTTTCTAGCATAATTGCGCCCTTTCGTAAGTGATGTAAATCAGTTGCGGAAATAAATAAGTAAGGAAATACCCATTACTTTAAATGGGGCGTTAGCTCAGCTGGTAGAGCAGCGGACTTTTAATCCGTTTGTCGTGGGTTCGATCCCCGCACGCCCTACCAAATTTGGTAGTCAAAAAGCCGCAAGCGATTGCGGCTTTTTTTCGCCTTACTTTCCCGTGTTAGCTAAACGCACTTTTTTAGCGTGCAGCAGTCCCATAGCGTATCGAAAAACAATTCCACTAAACAAGCGCAACTAGTCCGCACCCTAAAAGCCCCTTAGCCATGAAAAGATTAATCCTCATCCTCGGCGATCAGTTGACTTTGGACAGCCCATTGTTAAGGCATTTCGACGCCAACACCGACGAAATCATCATGATAGAGTCGCAACACGAGGCGGATTACGTTTGGTCGCACAAGGCCAAGATTGCATTATTTCTATCCGCCATGCGGCATTTCGCGCAAACCTTGCAAGAGCAGGGTTACCCGCTGACTTACATAAAAGAATCCAAGCTGAGCATAACGCAGGTGCTCAAGGAAAAACTGCAAGCCATGCAGGCCAGCCATTTGTGCTGCGTGGAGCCGGGCGAGTGGCGATTAAAGTCGGCCATCACGGACTTGGCCTCATCCTTAAACGTGCAATTGCACATGCCCGATGACACGCATTTTTATTGCAGCAACGCGGAGTTTCGCGCTTGGGCCGCGGATAAAAAAGAGCTGCGCTTGGAGTATTTCTACCGCGCCATGCGCAAAAAGCACGGTATTTTGATCGATGCGCATGACCAACCTGTGGGTGGCCAGTGGAACTTTGATGAGCAAAATAGAAAGCCGTATTCGAAACATGGCCCAGGCTTAATTAATGACCCCTTGGGCTTTGAGCCCGATGCCATCAGCCGCGAGGTGTTCGATTTTGTCGAAAGGCAATACCCCAAGCACCCTGGCGAACTGGCGCATTTTGCCTGGCCGGTCACGCGTGAGCAGGCCCTGGCTGGATTGGAACATTTTGTCTGCCATAGGCTAGCGCAATTTGGCGCGCACCAAGATGCCATGTGGAAGCAAACCCCGTTTGGCTGGCATGCTGTACTGGCCAGCAGTTTAAATTTAAAACTGCTTAATCCCAGGGAAGTCATAGAGCGGGTATTGCTTGCCTATCAAGAGCAGGCCTTGGATTTGGCTGCCGTGGAAGGCTTTATTCGGCAAATACTCGGTTGGCGTGAATTCATACGCGGCATGTATTACTTAGACATGCCGGCCTTGGCCGAGGCCAACCATTACCAACACCAACGGCCTCTGCCAAGCTGGTATTGGACCGGGCAAAGCAAGATGCATTGCATGCAAGATGCCGTCGGTCAAACGCTGAAATACGGTTACGCTCACCACATTCAACGCCTCATGATTACCGGCAATTTCGCTTTGTTGGCCGAGCTTTCGCCCAAGCAGGTTTCCGACTGGTATTTGGCGGTATACGTGGACGCGATTGAATGGGTGGAGCTGCCCAATGTAGCTGGTATGGCCTTGTTTGCCAACGGTGGCCGCTTTACCAGCAAGCCCTATGTGGCGAGTGGCGCCTACGTGAAACGCATGAGCAATTATTGCGACCGTTGCCCTTACAAGCCCGAGCTGCGTTACGGTGAGCAAGCCTGCCCGATGACCAATCTTTACTGGCATTTTTTGATTAAGCACCAAGCGACGTTTCAAAAGAACCCGCGCACTCGATTGATGACCGCCAATTTGGCCAAGATCAGCCCAGAAGACCAGCAGCGCATAAAGGAACACGCGCAAATTATTTTGCAAAATAGCGATAAGCTATAGTTTTTTATTCACTGCAGCCAACCATGATGCCACCCATGACGACAGCCACACCGCCTTTTGCCATTACTTTGCCAGCCGATCGCCAGCAGCGTTTGCATTTTATGCGCTCGCTGTTTAGCTCGCATGCGGGCGACGATTTGACGGATGCGTGGCCGGGTGGTCGCGCTGAGGGATTGCGCAGGCTGGCCCATATGCAACCGCTTGCCTATGGCAAAAACCGTAATTTCTTGGATGGCCAAGTCACCCGATTGTCGCCTTATTTGCGCCACGGCTGCTTAAATCTAGGCGAGGCCATTCAGGCGACTAAGCAATTGGCTAGCAGCGGCGCAGACAAGCTTTTATTTGAATTTGCCTGGCGCGATTATTGGCGCAAAGTCTGGTACGCACACGGTCATGCCATAGCTTCGGACATGGAGCCGGAAAAAGTGCGCTTGCGCAGACTGCCCGTGAACGACGACGTGCAGGCGGCGGCTACTGGTTTGCCCTGCATGGATCACTTTGTGCAAACGCTAAAGCAGAGCGGCTATCTACATAATCACGCACGCATGTGGTTAGCCAGTTACTTGGTGCATTGGCGTGGCGTGGATTGGCGTGCAGGCGCCAGTTGGATGCAGCGCTTGTTATTGGATGGGGATCAGGCCTCGAATAATTTATCTTGGCAATGGGTGGCGTCGACTTTTGGCAGCAAGCCGTATTTTTTTAATAAAGAAAATTTAAGTAAATACAGCGCGAATCAATTTTGCCAAAATTGCCAAGCAGCTTGCCCGTTTGATGGCAGCTACGAAGCCTTAAGCGATCGCTTGTTTGAACCCAGCAGCGCGCCAGTAAAAATTGTCAAAAATCCCACGCTTAAACCTGGCCCTAAGATTGCCGGTCAACACACCGTCGTATTGTTTCACGATGAAATGCTCTCTAGCGAGAACGCTTGTTATGGCATGCCGCACAAGAAAGTGTTTGTTTTTGACCCGGATCTACAGCAGGAGTGGGCCTTGCATCGATTGCAATTTATCGCCGATTGCTTGATGGAGATGCCCGAGGTGGAAGTCTGGGTGGGTCACACAAGTGATGTGTTGGCAGCGCTTGGGGTGGCCACCCTTATTACACAAAACACGCCCAATCTTATGCTAAAAGGCTTGCTGCAAGCCTACCAAGTCGACTACCAAGACGAACCGCTAGCCTACGATGCCGAGCTGGCTAATAAGATCACGGCAAAAGACTTAAAGCGCTTTTCAAAATATTGGGCCATCGTAGGGCCGGCTATCCTCAAGCCGGAAGCAGACTAGACTGGGCTGCATTTTATAGGGTCAAGGCGGCGGCGATGATCAAACAGCTGGCGGCGACAAAACTCAAATGAAAACGCAAGCGCATGTACCAGGTAGGCATGCCCACGCTTTTGGCTAGGTAGGCATCTTGCATAAAATTGCCGGCAAAAAAGGCCGCCATGACTAACATGCCGTCAAAACTGGCGACGAATAACGCCACCCATGCGACTAATGCTGGAATGATGCTCCAAGCAAAGCCCCAGCGCTTTTGATTGAGAGTCAGATCCACCAAGGTCATGGCAAATGCCCAATGCAAGGCCCCAACAAAGCTCAGTATCACCGCCGCGTAAGTCATTAAAAAATGCAACCACAAGGCCGTGTGCGGTGCGTCGAACCACAGCAATAGCGTGGGAATGACAAAAGGCAATAAGCCAAGGTAGCCTAAGGTGCTGGCGAAAAAAGCCGGCTGTTGAGATGAGGACTGTTGCATGATGGGTTTCCTAAAACACGTTTAAGGTTGGGCTGGCGTGACTGGGTTGCCGTTAACGTAATTGGTTTGGTAGCGCACGCTGCCGTCTTTATTCCAGGCCGTTTCTAGGCCTTCTTTCTTGCCATTAACGAATTCAGCCTGCACGCGCATTTGCCCGTCTTCATACCATTGCGTAAAGCTGCCGTGTTCCAGGCCGTCTTTGTAGTAGGCGGCTAATTTTAGTTGGCCACTTTCATACCATTGCTGCCATACGCCGTCTTCTTTGTCGTCTAGGTAATGGGTTTGAATATAGAGTTTGCCGCTGGCATACCAAAATGTTTCCAAGCCTTGCTTTTTACCTTTGATCACGCTGATTTCGTATTTGGGTTTGCCGTCAGCAAAGTACTCTCTTTGCGTGCCCGTGAAATTTTTATCGAAGATGCTTTGGGCGGAGCCGGCTAAACTGGCTAGGCTTAATAGGATGGCCGTGGCCATGGTGTAGAGTGTTTTCATTGGTTTTGCGCTAATAGTAAAATGACCGTTCTATGAGGCTATTTTCACCGATTTGTTCCCCAATCCATCAATGCCCTTGCTGGCTATATTTAGCTAGGTTTTTGCGCTACCATGTTTTAAAAACCAAGCATCTAAATCTTTAGCTACAACTATTTAAACAGGAAAATCTGCCATGAACAACAAAGCCATTATTCTTCAAGCCGGCGGTGGTTACGACAAAGTTACGCTTGGCACCCGTGCCGCAGCCGAAGCTAAAGCCGGTGAAATCACCGTGCGTTTGCACGCCAACTCCCTTAACTACCATGACTTTGCCGTGGTCAGCGGTATGTGGGGCCCCAGCGAGGCCAGAATCCCCATGGCCGATGGTGCCGGGGTGGTCACGGCGGTGGGCGACGGCGTCAGCGAATTCAAAGTAGGCGATCACGTGGTCAGCACCTTTTTCCCTACTTGGTTAGCCGGTGAGCCCTTGGTGGAAGGCTTTGCCACTACCCCAGGCGATGGCGTGGACGGTTATGCCCGTGAAATTGTTACCGCCAGCACCAATGCCTTTACCTTAGCGCCTAAAGGCTGGAGTCATGTGGAATCGTCTACTCTAACCACGGCGGCCTTAACAGCATGGCGTGCCATGATGTGCGACGATGCCTTAAAACCCGGTGACACGGTGTTGGTGCAAGGCACCGGTGGCGTGTCTATTTTTGCCTTGCAGTTTGCCAAAATGGCCGGCGCCACCGTCATTGCCACTTCATCCAGCGACGCTAAATTAGATAGACTCAAAGCCATGGGAGCCGACCACTTAATTAATTACCGCAAGACCGCTAACTGGGGTGAATTGGCGCGTGACATCACAGGCGGACGCGGTGTGGATCATGTGGTGGAAGTGGGCGGCCCGGCCACCTTAAATCAATCTATGTTGGCGGCGCGAGTAGGCGCGCACATTTCCGTTATCGGCATCTTGACTGGCTTAGGCGGCGACGTGTCCATCGTCACCGCCTTGATTAAGCAACTGCGACTGCAAGGCTTAATAGTCGGCAACCGCAGTCAGCAACAAGACATGGTCAAAGCCATCGATGCCAATGGCATGCGCCCTATAGTAGACAAGGTATTCCCGCTAGAGAACATAGTGGATGCGTTTAAATACCAAGAAAGCAATCAACATTTCGGGAAGATTTGCTTGGAGATGTAAGGCGGTTTAATCAGTCAAAATAATCAAGCTAAATAGATGGCCTTAAACAGTAAAAACCCAGCCGAATTTCAACTGGGTTTTTTATTGGCTAAGCCAGGCAGGTGGGAGACGAGGCGGGGCTATTTTGCTATACTAAGCGCTGTTGTTTAACCCTGAATTTGATGGGGTGTTAGCGCAGCGGGTAGGGCGGCAGACGCCTTACTAAAGTGTGGCTAAGACCTAAAAAATATGAATGCCTGCCATTTTTCAATCACCTCTAGCATTAAGCTGCCCTTAAATTTGCTGGGCTACGTTAGCGCCATCGATGGTCATCAAGTCCATCATTCGCAGGACCAACTATGCTAACAGCCCAAGGCTTGGCCTGCGTTCGTGGCGACCGTCTGCTGTTTAAAGACCTGGGCTTTACGCTTGAAGCCGGCAGCTTGCTTTATGTCTTAGGCGAAAATGGCAGCGGCAAAAGCAGTTTATTGCGCATGCTGTGTGGCTTGTTAATGCCCGAGCAGGGCGAGATTTTATGGGCAGGCAAATCGATTAAAAACCATGCCGAGCAGTATTTGCCAAACTTGAAGTACCTAGGGCACCTAAACGGCCTGAAGGACGACTTAACGGCTTTGGAGAATTTGCAGATGGGTGCCCGCATCGCTGGCCAAGACGTCACGGCTGCGGCTGCCTTGGCTGCGTTGAGCGCTATAGGCATAGCCCGCTGTGCGAATTTGCCAGTGCGGGTGTTGTCGCAAGGGCAGAAAAGACGGGTGGCCTTGGCCGCCTTATGGCTAAGTCGCAGCCCATTATGGATTTTAGACGAGCCGTTTGCGGCCTTAGATGTGGCGGCCACCGAGGTGTTGGCCGCGCGTATTAGCGAGCACTTGGCGGCGGGCGGCATGACCATTTTGACCAGCCATCAAGACGTGCCCATTCAGGCCAAATCCACTGTTAGCTTAAGTTTAAGCGCATGAATCAGACCTGGCTTACCTTGTTAAGACGTGACTTGCTGCTGGCATTGCGCCGCCGCTCGGACATTGCCACGACGCTGTTTTTCTTCGTCATCGTGTCCAGTTTGTTCCCGCTTGGTATAGGGCCGGAGCCGGCCGTATTAAGCAGCATTGCGCCTGGCGTGTTGTGGGTGGCGGCCTTGTTAGCCGGCATGATTTCGCTTAGCCGCCTATTTGCAGCCGATTTTGCCGATGGCAGCTTGGAGCAAATGCTGTTGGCGCCGCAGCCTTTAGCTTGGTTGGTCAGCGCAAAAATTTTCGCGCATTGGCTGGTGTGTGGCTTGCCGGTGGTGCTGTTGGCCCCCTTAATTGGATTGCAGTACGCCTTGCCGAACGATGCCTTATGGGTACTGGTCTATTCCTTGTTGCTGGGCACGCCGACCTTAAGTTTAATTGGTGCCATAGGCGCCGCCTTGACCCTAGGCGTGCGTGGCAGCGGTTTATTGGTGGCCTTATTGGTCTTGCCTTTATACATCCCGACCCTGATATTTGGTGCCGGGGCGGTGGCGGCCAGTCAGCATGGCATGAGTGCAGAAGCGCACCTTTCCTTGTTGGCCGCGGTCTCATTGTTGTCCTTGGTGTTGGCACCGCTCGCGACCGCCGCCGCCTTACGCATTTCTGTAGAGTAGAGTCACTATGCACATGAATTGGTTTAAGTATTCTTCCCCGCAAACGTTTTACCCGCTGGCCGGCAAATTGATCCCTTGGTTTTTTTTGGCAGCAACTTTGCTTTGCGTTGTTGGGCTGTACGTGAGTTTCGCCATCGCGCCCACTGATTTCCAGCAGGGTGAGGCCTACCGTATTATTTTTGTGCACGTGCCGGCAGCTTGGATGTCCATGTTTATCTATCTGGTGATGGCGGGCTGGGCGGCCATGGGCTTGGCCCTCAATGCTAGGTTGTCGGCCATGATGGCGCAAGCCTTGGCGCCGACTGGCGCCATGTTCACTTTGCTGGCTTTAGTCACCGGTTCCCTTTGGGGTAAGCCTATGTGGGGCACTTGGTGGGTATGGGACGCGCGCTTAACCTCCGAATTGATTTTATTGTTTTTGTACTTAGGCTTCATTGCCTTGCAATCGTCCATAGATGACCCGCGCCGTGCTGATCGAGCCGGTGCCTTGTTGGCCCTGGTTGGGGTGGTCAACGTGCCCATCATTTACTTCTCGGTAAAATGGTGGAACACCTTGCACCAAGGCTCCACCATCAATATGGGCGTGGCGCCTAAGATGGCCGCCACCATGCTGCTTGGCATGCTGTTGATGGCCTTGGCTTTTTGGATGTACAGCGTCGCCGTGGCCTTAATGCGCGTGCGCTGCATCATGCTAGAACGCGAGCGCAGCAGTGACTGGGTGAAAGCCTTATCCGCGAAAGGGGGCAAATAATGCAGTGGGCAAGTTGGTCGGCTTTTTTCAATATGGGCGGTTACGCCTTTTATGTGTGGTTTTCTTTTGGTTTGACGGCACTATGTGTGCTGTGGGAAGTCTATGCCCTTCGTCAACGCAGTCGCGATGCCTTGCATTTAGCGCAATTATTAGCACAGGATGAATAGCATGCTTAAAGCACGACACAAACGCTTTATTTTAATTGGCATAGGTTTGGCCTTAATAGGCTTGGCCGCCATGCTGATATTGAATGCCTTTCAAAGCAATATGGTGTTTTTCTACACGCCCAGCCAAGTGGCTAAAGGCGAGGTGCCGCACAACACCGGTTTCCGCATAGGCGGTTTGGTGGAAGTGGGCAGCATTAAGCGCGGCGACGACGGCTTAACGGTGCATTTTGTTATTACCGACACCGCGCACACCGTGCCGGTGGAATACAAAGGCGTGTTGCCGGATTTGTTTAAAGAAGGCAAAGGCGTGGTGGCGCAGGGCAGCGTGGGTGCAGACGGCTTGTTTGTGGCCAGCGAAGTGTTGGCAAAACACGATGAAAACTACATGCCACCAGAAGCGGCGGCTGCATTAAAAAGTGCCCAAGAACAAAGTAAAACCTTAGTCATGCCCAAGTAATGTGGCATGGCATTCTAACAAGCACACACCTTAATCTAAAAGGACTTATACGTGATTCCTGAAATTGGCCATTTTTCCCTGATTCTAGCCTTGCTGGTGGCGCTGACATTGGGCAGTTTCCCCATTATCGGTGCGGCGCGTGGTAACACGGTGTGGATGGGATTAGCCAAACCCTTGTCGGCATTGCAGTTTGCCTTAATCGGCTTTTCTTTTCTGTGTTTGGCTTACGCCTTTGCGGCTAAAGATTACTCGGTGGTGTACGTGGCCAACAACTCCAATTCGCAGTTGCCATTGCAATTTCGCATCGCTGCCGTGTGGGGCGGTCATGAAGGGTCGTTGTTGCTGTGGGCCTTGATTTTAAGCGTGTGGACGTTGGCCGTTAGCCTGTTTTCTAAGCACATACCCGATGCCATGCGTGCGCGTATATTGGGCGTGATGGGCTTAATCAGCGTGGGCTTTTTACTGTTTATGCTGATGGTGTCCAACCCGTTTGATCGCTTAATGCCGGCGGCCTTGGATGGCAAAGATTTAAACCCATTGCTGCAAGACCCGGGCATGATCTTTCATCCGCCTATGTTGTACATGGGCTACGTGGGCTTTTCCGTGGCCTTTGCTTTTTCCATTGCGGCCCTGTTAGGTGGCCAGCTGGATGCGGCATGGGCGCGCTGGTCGCGGCCATGGACCATCATGGCTTGGGTGTTTTTAACCGTCGGCATCATGGCCGGCAGTAACTGGGCGTATTACGAGCTAGGCTGGGGCGGTTGGTGGTTTTGGGATGCAGTGGAAAATGCTTCCTTTATGCCTTGGTTGGTGGGCACCGCACTCATGCATTCGTTAGCTGTTACAGAAAAGCGCGGCAGCTTTAAAGCCTGGACGGTGTTGTTGGCCATTTGTGCTTTTTCATTGAGTTTATTGGGCACGTTTTTAGTCCGTTCCGGCGTGCTCACTTCCGTGCATGCCTTTGCCACCGATCCTAGACGCGGTGTGTTTATCCTGGCCTTTTTGGTGGTGGTGATAGGCGGCTCCTTGCTGCTGTTCGCTTGGCGCGCCAGCAAAGTAGGGCGTGGCGGTAAATTTGACGTGGTGTCCCGCGAGAGCTTCTTGTTGGCCAACAACGTGTTGCTGGCGGTGGCCGCATTGTCCGTTTTGTTGGGCACGCTTTACCCCTTATTTTTAGACGCATTGAATTTAGGCAAAATCTCCGTCGGCGTGCCTTACTTTGACGCGGTATTTGCACCACTGATGGCGCCGGCGGTGTTCTTGATGGGCGTTGGCCCCATCGCCAGATGGAAAGACGCGGCCTTGCCAGAACTGGTCGTGCGTCTGCGTTGGGCCTTGGCGATCAGCGCCATCACGGCCATTGTTCTGCCACTGCTATTAGGCAATTTAACCCCCATGATAGGTTTGGGTTTGTTCTTGGCTTTTTGGGTGTTTGCCAGCACCGCGCAATTGGTTTACCAGCGCTTGCGTCAATCCGAGGGTGGCTTGTTGGCTGGCATCGCTGCCAGCTCACGCTCATGGTGGGGCATGGTGATTGCACACTTAGGCATAGCCGTGTTTGTTTTAGGTGTGACGGTGGTAAAAGGCTTTGAATCAGAAATTGCCGTAAAAATGCACCCGGGCGACGTGGCGCATTTGGCCGGGTACGACTTTAGGTTTGATGGCGTGCAAAGCCGTAATGGCCCAAATTACACGGCCAGTCATGGGCAAATTCATGTCAGCAAAAACGGCGTGTTGCGCACCGTGCTCGAGCCGGAAAAAAGGTTGTATACCGTCACTAACATGCCCATGAGTGAAGCCGGCATCAGCCCGCATTTAATACACGATTTGTATGCCTCCTTGGGTGAGCCATTGGATGGCGGGGCATGGAGTGTGCGCATCTACCACAAGCCTATGGTGGAGTGGATTTGGTTCGGTTGCTTGATGATGGCTTTTGGCGGCTTGCTAGCCATGTCAGACAAACGCTACCGTTTGAATAAACAGGCTAAATCAGCCGCCGCTGGCCAAGGTCAACGCGCATGAAAAAGGCATTCATCCCCTTCGCGCTGTTCATCATTATGGCCGGCTTCCTTTTTAAGGGTCTGTTCTTAAACCCACGCGAAGTGCCGTCGCCATTGGTGGGCAAGCCGGCCCCGGCATTCAGTTTGCCGCGCCTCGATCAGCCAGCTGAAACCTTTTCGCCTAAAGACATGCTAGGCCAAGTTTGGCTATTTAACGTATGGGCATCCTGGTGCGGAGCGTGCCGTGACGAACACCCGCTATTGGTGGGCTTGGCCAAAACCGGTTTGGTGCCGGTGGTGGGCATGGATTACAAAGACACAGCGACCGAGGCTGAACAATGGCTGACTGAGCGCGGCAATCCATACTTGTTAAGCGCGGTGGATGCCGATGGTCGAGTGGGCATTGATTATGGGGTTTACGGCGTGCCAGAAACCTATGTGATTGATAAAGCCGGGGTGATTGCCTACAAACAAATAGGCCCGGTCACACTGGAATCCTTGCGTGACGATATCTTGCCCTTGGTGAAACGGTTACAAGCACAATGATTAAAAAATATTTATTAGGCCTCGCAGCTATCCTGCTATTGGCATTTACGCTGCAGGGCATGACCCATGAAGCTGAACCCTTGCAATCCGATGCGGCGGTGGAAGCGCAAGTGCAAAGGTTGGCCACGCAATTGCGCTGCTTGGTTTGCCAAAACCAAACCTTGGCCGATTCGCATGCCGAACTGGCGCAAGATCTGCTGCAAGAAGTTCGTGAGATGGCCGCCAAGGGCATGTCGGACCAAGCCATTATCGATTACTTGGTGGCGCGTTACGGCGATTTTGTCCGCTATAAACCGCCCTTAAACAAAACCACCTCTTTGCTTTGGCTAGGGCCGTTCGCCCTGTTGTTTTTAGGTGGCATAGGCTTGCTCGTGATGCTGCGCCGTCGCCAAGCCATGCAAGCGGAGTTGCCCTTGACGGCGGCCGAGACTCGGCAAATCAACGAATTGTTAAAGTAAGCTCTCGGAATCATTTTAAGGAATAAGCATGTTGGCATTTTTGCTCTTGGTGGTGGTGTTGCTAGTGGTGGTGGTAGGCGTTATGGTGCGGCCGTTGTTTTGGCCTAATGCAACAGTGAATGCGGATGCCACTCAAGAAAAGCGGGCTGTTTACCGCCAACAGTTTGATGAATTAATGCAAGACAAAAACAACGGTATGTTGGATGGCCTGCAATACGACTTAGCCAAAACCGAATTAGAACGACGCATGCTCAGTGAGTTGGCCGAGACCAACGCCATGGCACTTAAGCCTAAAGCCGACCGTAGGTTGGCATTCTCATTAATCCTTATTGTGCCTATCGCTGCCATCTACTTGTATTTGCTTATAGGCCGACCTTTTGCCATCGTCTTCCCTGAGATGCAAGCGGCCATGGTTCAGGCTTCGGCCATCAGAGGCACCGTCAGTTTGGCGCCGGCCTTGTTAAAAAAAGCCGATCCGGCTGCCAGCGTGTTTATCTACGCACGTGCTAAACAGGGCCCGGTTATGCCTTTAGCCATCCTGCGCACCACGGTCAGTGCCTTGCCGTATGCTTATCAGTTGGACGACAGCGTCAGCGTCATGGCCGATTTAAAATTGTCGCAAGCCGGTGAGGTGGTCGTCGTGGCGCGCATTTCTAAAACAGGCGATGCCAAACCGCAAAAAGGCGACTTGCAAGGTTTGTCAGGGGCGGTGACGCCGGGCAGCGATAAAGTGGATGTAGAGATAAACGCAGTTTTGCCGTAATAGCTTAGGCGTTAAAAAGGCTGCCAGCTTACGCTGCCAGCTTTTTTTGTGGCTATAAAACTTGCTTATTTGTTCAAAAACACCCGCACATTGCGTGGGTAAATAAAGACATTTTGCCCTTGGCTGATGGCCAGTTCGCGGAAGCGTTCTTGGGTTAATTCAGCCTCGATTAAATCTTTTTCACCACTGCGTTGCAACTCCACGCGCACCAAAGGACCGATTGCATGCACGTAGCTCACCACGGCGGCAAAGCCGGTTTGATTTTTACGCGACTGTTTGTCTATCTCGATGTCGTGTGGGCGAACAAAAGCCAGCGCTTCGCTGTTTTGTGTGGACTGATGGTTGGCAAGCTTCAGTTCTAAGTCGCCAATTTTGGCCTCGCCCTCGTGCACGTGGCTGTTAAATTGATTCACGTTACCTAAAAACTGGTAGACAAAAGGCGACACCGGGTTGTCATAGACGTCTTGTGGCGATCCCACTTGCTCAATCTTGCCTTTGTTAATCACGACTACTCGGTCTGCCACTTCCAAGGCTTCCTCTTGATCGTGCGTCACGAAGATGCTGGTGATGTGCAGTTCATCATGCAGACGGCGTAACCAACGGCGTAACTCTTTACGCACTTTGGCATCCAGTGCGCCAAACGGCTCATCCAATAACAACACCTTAGGTTCCACTGCCAATGCACGCGCCAAGGCGATGCGTTGACGTTGTCCGCCAGACAATTGCGGTGGGTAGCGGTCTGCCAGCCAATCCAATTGCACCAATTCCAATAGCTCGTGCACGCGGCGTTTGATTTCCGCATCCGATGGCCGCGTCTCTTTTGGACGCACCCTTAAGCCAAAGGCGACATTTTCAAATACCGTCATGTGCCTAAATAAGGCGTAATGCTGAAACACAAAGCCCACTTCGCGTTCACGCACTTCGCGTGCGGTTGCATCGGCGCCGTAAAAAAGAATGCTGCCGGCATCCGGCGTTTCCAAGCCGGCGATGATGCGCAGTAAAGTGGTTTTGCCACAACCTGATGGGCCAAGCAAAGCGACCAATTCGCCACTGGGCACATCCAGGCTAACGTCGTTTAATGCGCTAAAGCTGCCAAAGTTTTTTCGGATATTTCTGACTTCTATGCTCATGGGTTTATTCCAATTAATGAATGAGTGACTAGCTAAAATTTTGTTCGTTATGCATTGCGCTGCGTGCCGATTGCCACTCGACTAAGGATTTTAAGACCAAGGTCACCAAGGCTAATATGGCCAATAGCGAGGCCACGGCGAAGGCCGCTGCGTAGTTGTATTCGTTGTATAAGATTTCCACGTGCAAGGGCATGGTGTTGGTCATGCCGCGTATGTGGCCAGACACCACCGATACGGCGCCAAATTCCCCCATGGCGCGGGCGTTAGTTAATATCACGCCGTAGAGCAAGCCCCATTTCACATTGGGTAAGGTGATGCGCCATAGTATTTGCCAGCCCGATGCGCCCAATACCAAGCCGGCTTCTTCCTCTTCTTTGCCTTGCGCTTGCATCAGCGGGATCAATTCACGCGCCACAAACGGGAAGGTAACAAAGATAGTGGCCAAGACGATGCCGGGAATGGCGAAGATGACCTTGATGTCGTTGTCTATTAATGACGAGCCCACCCAGCCTTGCAAGCCGAATATCAATACGTAAATTAAGCCGGCAATCACTGGCGATACTGCAAAGGGAAGATCGATCAAAGTGATGAGTATGCTTTTGCCTCTAAACTCAAACTTGGCTATGGCCCAAGCCGCCGCCACACCAAAGACTAGGTTGAGTGGCACGGCGATGCTGGCGGCAATCAAAGTCAGCTTAATGGAAGATAAGGCATCGGGATCGATTAAGGCGGCCAAGTACGCATCAAAGCCTTTGCGCAGCCCTTCGGTAAACACCGCCACTAAGGGCACAATCAAAAATAAAGTTAAAAATGCCAACATGATGGCAATGAACGACCAGCGCACCCAAAGCGATTCTGAGGTGGCGCGACTGCGGGCCACTTTGGCTTGGTAGCTGCTGTATTGGGATGGGGCTTTAATGGACATAAATTTACCTAGTGAATTGAGCAGATGAGCCTAAAGGGCTGAACCGTTGCGACGACATAACCACCATTGCAGGCCATTGATGGCAAACAGCAGAATAAATGAGATAACCAGCATGACCACCGCCACTGCGGTGGCGCCAGCGTAATCGTATTGCTCTAATTTAGTGATGATGATTAAGGGGGTGATTTCTGACACCATGGGCATGTTGCCAGCAATGAAAATCACCGAGCCGTACTCGCCGATTGCGCGTGCAAACGCTAAAGCAAAACCTGTTAGCAGGGCAGGCCAAACTGCTGGAAAAATGATTTTATAGAAAGTTTGCCAGCGGTTTGCACCTAAACTGGCGGCCGCTTCTTCGGTTTCTGCTTCCAGATCTTCCAGCACCGGTTGCACGGTGCGCACCACAAAAGGCAGGCCGATAAAGGTTAAAGCCACCACCACGCCCAGCGGGGTGAAAGCCACTTTTATGCCGTGCGGCTCTAGCCATGAGCCTATCCAACCGTTGTTGGAATACACCGCTGTTAAAGCGATGCCGGCCACCGCGGTGGGCAAGGCAAACGGTAAATCAACTAGGGCATCAATGATCTTTTTGCCAGGAAAAGAATAACGCACCAACACCCACGCAGTGAGCAGGCCAAACACGGCGTTGATTAGCGCGGCAATAAATGAGGCGCCAAAGGTCAGCTTGTAAGAGGCCACCACACGCGGCGTGCTGACCACTGCCAAAAACTCATTCAAGCTTAATTCCGTGGTTTTGATAAAGGCCGCGGATAGCGGGATCAGCACGATTAGGCTGAGATAAAAGATCGTGTAACCAAGCGATAAATTAAACCCTGGCAGTACATTTTTCCTTGTAGTCATGCTATTTCCTATTTTAAGAGGCTGCCGTAATGAATAAAAACGACAGCCCCTATAGCTTTAATGAATGTTTTATAAATTGTTACTTTTGGTAGATCTGATCAAATGTACCGCCATCAGAGAAGTGGTTTTTTTGGGCTTTTTGCCAACCACCAAACTCTTGATCAATTTGCACTAATTTCACTTTAGGAAATTGTGCTTCGTATTTTTTAGCCACCGAGGCTAAAGTTGGGCGGTAGTAGTTTTTGGCCGCTATTTCTTGGCCTTCCTCGGTATACAGATACTCTAAATAGGCTTTAGCAACGTCCTCGGTGCCGTGTTTCTTGGCAAATTTATCCACTACGGTAACCGGTGGTTCAGCCAAGATGGATAGGGAAGGCACAACAATTTCAAATTTGCCTACGCCTAATTCCTTTTGCGCTAGGAAAGCCTCGTTTTCCCATGCAAGCAATACGTCACCAATGCCGCGCTCAACAAAAGTGGTGGTGGATCCACGAGCGCCGGTGTCTAAGACAGGCACGTTTTTAAAGAGCTTGCTGACGAATTCTTTGGTTTTCGCTTCGTCACCGCCATTTTGTTTTTTTGCATAAGCCCAAGCTGCTAAATAATTCCAACGAGCGCCACCCGATGTTTTTGGATTGGGGGTGATAACCGAAACGCCGGTTTTAGTTAAATCGTTCCAATCCTTGATGCCTTTTGGGTTGCCTTTTCTTACCAAAAATACAATGGTGGAGGTGTAAGGTGAGCTGTTGTTAGGCAGTCGTGCTTGCCAGTCTTTAGGAATCAATCGGCCTTTGCTGGATATTTCATCGATGTCATAGGACAAGGCTAAAGTCACTACATCAGCCGTTAAGCCATCTATAACGGATCGGGCTTGCTTGCCCGAACCACCATGAGATTGTTTAATGGTTAATTTGTCGCCTGTTTTAGCCTGCCAATGCTTAGCAAAGGCATCATTAAAGTCTTGGTAAAGCTCACGCGTTGGGTCGTAAGATACATTGAGTAGGCTTATTTCTGCAGCAGTCGCACCAAGCGGGATTAACAAGCTAGCAAGCAGCCATGCTTTTTTAACGGTTTTTGAAAATGTCATGATTTTTCCTTAATAAATATTGGATGGGCTTAAAAACCCAATACGGTTAATTCGGTGTATAAAAACTGTGAATTTGCGTCACGGTTCGATTGGCCAGCAATTTGGCGGGACGTGGTCTTTACAAAGTCGCCAGCCCAAAAGTAGGCATAACCCAGGTTAAGTGATGCGTATTGGTTGATAGGAAAGCGCACGCGTAAATCGTATTCTTTGCCTAAATCTTTACCGGATGCGCCCGTTTTATCTTGCAAGTTTGCCCCGGCATTCCATCTATCCTTTGCGCTGTCTAGGTGATACCAACTAAAGCCGGTATCAACTTTGACGTTGTCTAAAAAGCTGACGTTGGGTTCAAACTCAACACGCACTTTCGGCGAACGAATGTTTTCCATTTGAATGTAATCGTCGTTGGACCAAGGGCGAGCAAAACCAAACAAGCGTTCAAAGCGTTGGTTGCCTGTGTTGTCGTCATTATTTTTGTCGCCGCTGGCTACGCCGTAGAATGCGCTAAAGCGTGGCTTCCATGGGTGTTTAAACGAATAGCCTACCTCTGCGTTGTAAGCATAGGCGTCGTGGTCTAACTCAGCTTGCAATACGCCGCTGCTATTTTTACGCTGTTGGTGTCCCCATTGCTTGAGGTAGCTGGCATCAAAATCCCATTGTGTTTTTGGAATTTGACCGTAGGCTCTGAGGCCGGCAGTATGGATTTCGCGGTCAATTTTAGCGGTGGCGGCTGCAGCCTTACCATTTGAGTCGTATTGAACCTTGCTGCCATCTTGTTTAAGCAGGAAGTAAGACGGCTCAAAAGTCACCACATCGGACCAGCCGCGGTAATTAAAAATGGAACCGTAAAAGTGTTGGGAATCATCGGCTTTATCAATGCTGTTGGTAAAGCGTTGCACCGGCTTAACGGCAAACAATTCAAGCTGCCAATCATTTTTCTTGTCGCCTATGTTCGATCTGATGCCTTCAAACGTGTTGGTGGTGTTGCGCCATTCGTTTCGTGCAATAAGTCGACGATCGCCAGCTTCCCATGCATGTCGCCCGGCGCGTATCCATATGGAACGTTCGTTGCCGAGTGCGTCTTTACCCAAAAAAGTTTGTTTAAAGTTAAGCTCGGCGTAGGCCTGCAATATATCGGCTTGGTTGACATCGCGGGTATCGTATTGGCGTGTGTAATCGCCGAAACTGCGTCCGGAATCCTGAACCTCCAGCGCAAACCTTAGCGGGTCCAACACGTTTTTAATGCCTACGTAGGCTCGGGTTCTTAGTATCAATGGCTCATCAACGTTTTGTTGATCGCGTCTAAAATCGTTATCACGAATCTCTTGGCGTGCACGAAACTCCAATCCCAAATCCAGCCAATCTGTGTCAGCAAAGCTGTCGTAATCTTTGAGCCAGGTTTTATTGGCCTGCTTTACGTAGCGTGGTGGGTCCGTTTCCTTACCCGTGCCGTAACTTTTGCGTTCCACGTAGTAACCATTCTTTGCGCTGCCTGCTGCGCGAGCTTCCGCTGCAATTTCTGCCAAACGTAATTGAATTTTTTCTTCCATACTCACTTGATCGGCTTCCCCGACTGCCTGTACTTCTTCTGCGTGGCTAACTGGAATGCTTAGGTTCAGAAGAAGACCGGCGGCAATCAACCGGTGAATTAAGGTTTTGTTCTTTAATTTATTAGTTGTCATGATTTTTTATCCTGGACCCTGTTGCTGATTGTTCAGTTGGATGGGTTGTTGGTTTATTTTTTTAAACCACTGCTTTTGCAGTAGGGTTGGATTTTTTGTTGTCGGGGCTAAACCTGACTTTTTCGCGTTTTTCAATTTGCGTGACACGTCCTTCGTGCAAGAGGATTTCAATCGAGCCAAACCCTGAGCCATTTTTTAGTTCGTCGACCGCACGTAAAATCTCCTGCGACACATCGCGTGATGCTGCTGTGCTGGCTATAGTTTGGTTGATCACTGTCATGGTTTAACCTCAAATCAAGTTCATAAATTGCGAATGCATGCACTATATAAACTTTTTTAAACAATTAAAAAGAATATTTTTTTATAAAGTTATAAACAAATTGAATATAAAAATGATGGATGCGCGCTGAATTCTGGCAAATGCGATGATGGGGAGCTTGAGACTTAAATGTAAAAAAGGCCGACTCGTGCATGCAGTCGACCTTTCGTTTTTTGGCGCGCCCGGCGGGATTCGAACCCACTACCCTCGGCTTCGGAAACCGATACTCTATCCAAATGAGCTACGGGCGCAAAAGAGCTTGCCATTATAGCAAAGCATTGCCTATCGGGGCGGCTTGGCTGGGTTTTTAAGTCCTTTTACCTGGCGATAAAGTGCAGGTATAATCACCCACCTCTTTAATTTATGTGTAGAAATGGACTGATATGAGTAACGAATACAAAGGCTCGAGTTTATGGCAATTAATCTTGGTGATACCGGGCGCTATTTTAGCCTTCACCGTAATTATTTCCTTGATTGCTAAATCTTTTGGTGTGGCTAACGAGCCTGCTGCTGCGGTAGCGGAACCGGTTGCAACCGTGGCCCCATCTGATGCAAATATCAAACCAGAAGCCACAGTGGAAGTAGCGGTTGCGGATGCCGGCCCTCACGTCGACAAAAGCGGCGAAGAAGTGGTTAAAGCCGTTTGCGGCATGTGCCACACGGCCGGCCTAATGAATGCACCCAAAATCGGTGACAACGGCCAATGGGCGCCTCGTATTGCACAAGGTTACGACGTATTGGTGTCACACGCCATCAATGGTATTCGTTCTATGCCAGCGCGCGGTGGTAACCCAGCCTTAACTGACGGTGAAATTGCCAATGCCGTTGCCAGCATGGCCAATGCCAGTGGTGCCAGCTTCAAAGCGCCTGCAGCCAAAGCGGCCCCGGCTGCCGATGCTAAAGCCGCTGACACGGCCGCTGCGCCAGCGAAATAACGACCCGTGCGGCTGGTGCTTGCGCTGGCTTGCATGGACATTTGTTATGCTATGGCTATCCCACATAAAACCACTTAACTTGTTAAGTGGTTTTTTATTTTCTCAGAGCTAAACATGGCCCAATATGCGATAGGCGACATACAAGGTTGTTATCAGGCCTTTTTGGCCTTGTTGGCGCGTATAGAATTTGATCCCGAGCAAGACCGGCTTTGGTTAGTCGGCGATTTAATCAATCGTGGCAGCGGCTCGCTGGAGGTCTTGCGTTGGTGTTACGCGCACCAATCTTCCATCCATGTGGTGTTGGGCAATCACGATTTGCACGCCTTGGTGGTGGCCGCTGGCTTTGTTAATGCACACAAAGGCGATACCTTAGACGGCTTGTTGGCCGCCCCAGATAAAGACGCCTTGCTATATTGGTTGCGCCACCAAGCGCTGGCCTACCATGCCGAAGTGGCCCCCGGGCAGGCCTATCTGATGGTGCACGCGGGGCTGTTGCCAGACTGGACGCTGGCGCAAACCCTGGCGTATGCCGCCGAGGTGGAAGCGGCTTTGCAGGGGCCTAAGCATCTGGAATTTTTGGCGCACATGTACGGTAATTTACCTAACCGTTGGCAGGCCGATTTAACCGGCATAGACCGCTTGCGTGTGATCACCAATGCCTTGACCCGTTTACGCGTTTGCAGCTTAGAGGGTGAAATGGAATTTCAGTTTAAGGGCGAGTTGGCAGACGTCCCGGCGCCTTATAGGCCATGGTTTTCCCTAAAAAATCGAGCCACGCAAGGCACTCAAGTGATTTTTGGCCATTGGTCGGCGCTGGGCTTGCAGCATCAAGGCGACGTTTATGCGCTGGATACCGGCTGTTTGTGGGGCGGTCAGTTGACGGCCATGAACCTGCAGACTAAGGCGATCAGCCAGGTGCCGTCCGATCCGCGTGACAACCCTAAACGCTTAAAGCTTTAATTTCTTCGTAATCAGCTGCTGTATGTGCTCAGTCAAATCGCGGCGATGCTGCTGCGCTGCTTCCTGACCAAGCGAAATCGGCGCTAGAAAATGCAACTCTAAGCTGAGTTGCTGTAAACCTACGACACTAAGGATGGATTCCACTAGCGTGGTGTCGCCGGCATAGGCCACCTCGGTATTGATGCTGCCGTCCGCGCGTGGGTAACGGATGGCGATGGGCCAAACCGTCGATTTGGCTTGCAAGGCCGATTGCATCACGCTGCCTTTAAAGGGAGCGATGCACGTGCCGTCGGTGGTGGTCCCTTCAGGAAACAAGCAAACGTTGTCGCCGGTTTTTAAACTCTGCGTGGTTAGGTCGACGATGCGTGTGGCATGCTGGCGTTTACCGCGTTCGATAAATAAGACCTGACTTTTTTTAGCCAAATAGCCAAACACTGGCCAAGATTTTATGTCGGATTTGGCGATAAAACGCACCGGTAACAGGCTGTTGATGGCGTGGATGTCCAGCCAAGAAATGTGGTTGGCCACCAATAAGTTGTTGCGGGCGCTTACGTAAGTGGGCGGGGTTTGCCCGTAGACCTTTACTCGCACGTTTAAAATGCGCAACAGCGTTTTACTCCACCACAAGACGATGGCCAAACGGCCATTTTTGCTGGAAAGCGGCATGACCATGGCCGCCATCGCCACACCGCTTAAGGTGTGTAGGGCGATGCGGGTCAGTCGGTAATAGCGAGTAAGGCGCTTAGTGGTCGCTTCTTGAGTGATGGGCAAATGGTGGCTTGATAGCGCGCTACTGGTCAAAAGCAAACTACTTATTTTAAAAAGTGCGCAGCGTATCTGGGGTTGATTTTAGATAGCGGTAACATTACCAGCATATCGGCTGTGTTGAAATAGGGATCCCATGCTGGTTCACCACAAATGTAAGCACCTAAACGTAGATAGCCTTTGATTAAGGGTGGGCAAGCCACTTGCATGTCGGTGCGCAAGGCCGGGTTAAGCAAAGGGTTGCGCGGGAACACACGGTATTCCAATGGTGATAAGTAATCGTCAGCCAGTTTGGTGTACAAGCTGGCCGCCGCATGGCCGCCGTCATACATGCTGACGCTGCCGCAACCTATCATGTATTCGTAATTGTGGATTTGCATGTACTTGGCTAAGCCAGCCCAAAGCATGGTGATGGTGCCGCCGTTACGGTAGTTTTGGTGCACGCAGGCACGGCCGACTTCGACGGTACGGTCAAACAAGTGGCTGAGTCGGCTTAAATCGAATTCGCCGGCTGAATAGTAACCGCCGGCTTCGTTGGCTGCGGATGGACTTAAAATACGGTAAGTGCCGATGACTTGATTGGTGTCGCTGTCGCGCACGATTAAGTGGTCGCAATATTGATCAAAGCCGTCCACGTCTAAGCCGCCAGTGCCTAATAGTTGCGCGCCCATTTCCTCGGCAAACACTTTGTAGCGTAAGCGTTGGGCTTCTTCTATTTCCACTTGGGTGCGCGCTAGGCTGATGCTTAGGCGGCGTTGATTGGGCACCGCTAAATCGATGTGCTTAGCGTTTTCGCTGTGGCTTAACGGGCGTATTCTTTGTTTGGGTAACATTAAAGTCTCCTTTTGAATTGGGGAGACTTTAATGCTTATAGATTAAGAACTCGTGACAGAAATGTGACGGTTTATTGACAGGATAGTGCTAGGCCTTTTGGCTTAATGCGAAACGCGTGTGTTACCGCCGCTATCAATCAAACGCACTTTATCGCCGGCTTTAAATTGTTCGTCGGCTTCTTGAACGATGGCAATTAAAGTGCCGTTATCCAGTTTCACAGTGATTTCAAAGGCGTCCTTACGGGTGATGCCTTCTTCTATGGCAGCGCCGGCTAAGCCACCGACCACGGCGCCTATGACCGCGCCTATGATGTTGTCGTCGCCCTTGCCTATGCTGTTGCCGGCCACCCCGCCCACCGCTGCACCCGCCACCGTGCCTATTGGTGTTTTGGTGCCTTCTAATTTTACTGAGCGCACGCTTTCCACCACCCCCATGCGCACGGTTTGCACTTTGCGCGCCTCTTCGCGCGTATAGACGCCGCCGGAATTAGAGCTGGCGCAAGCGCCTAATATTAAACTTAAGAGCGTGATGCCTATTAGTTTGGTTTTGTTCATGATGCGTCTCCTGTTGTTGGCCCGGCTTGTTAGCCTGGCTGGTTCAAATCTAATTTAAGCCTCGTCCAATTTGGTTTCGTTGACCAATGCTTGGGTGTAGATGGCTTCAATTTCCGCGCGGCTGGGCTTGTGGTTTTGGCCGCCACGACTTTCAATTTTAATGGCGCCCATGGTTGAAGCCAAGCGGCCGCAAGTAGGCCAATCCCAGCCGCGGGCCATGCCGTATAGCAAGCCGGCCCGGTAAGCGTCACCGCAACCGGTGGGGTCGACGATCTTCATGGCTTTAATGCAAGGAATCTCATGGCATACGCCATCCGCGTAAATTTGCGAACCCTGGCCACCCAAGGTCACCACCAAGGCTTTAACTTTGGCTGCCAGTTGCTGCAAATTTAAGCCGGTTTTATCTTGGATGATTTGCGACTCGTAATCGTTAACCGCTAAGTAATCGGCCATCTCGATAAACTGCAACAATTCTTCGCCGTTAAACATAGGCAAGCCTTGGCCGGGGTCGAATAAAAATGGGATACCGGCTTCAAAGCACTCGCGTGCGTGTTGGAACATGCCGTCACGGCCATCCGGTGCGATGATGGCGAGCGTCACGCCTTGCGCGTCGTTCACGCTGTTTTCATGCGAGGCCACCATGGCGCCTGGGTGAAAAGCGGTGATTTGGTTGTCGTCGGTATCGGTGGTAATAAAAGCTTGCGCGGTGAAGGTGCCGGCCACGGTTTTGATGTGCGTGCTGGCTAATTTGTGCTGCGTGAGCCAATTTTGGTAAGGTGCAAAATCGTCGCCCACGGTCGCCATGATGAGCGGATTGCCATCGAGCAGTTGCAGGTTATAGGCGATGTTGCCAGCGGTGCCACCAAATTCGCGGCGCATTTCCGGCACGTAAAACGCCACACTGAGGGCGTGAATTTTGTCGGGCAAGATGTGGTTTTTAAATTTATCTTGAAACACCATGATGGTGTCAAAGGCTAGTGAGCCGCAAATAAGGGTGTGCATGGGGTGTGACGCTTAGGTTAAAAGGCCATTATCTTATTTTTTGCGGCCAGCTAGCAAGCGCTAAGATCGGGCTTATTCGGCTAGGCTGCCGTCGATGAGGATTTTGGCGGCTTTTTTGGCGTACTGCATGGCGCCTGAACCACGTTGCATTTGTTCGGCTTGCACGGCACCTTCAAACAGTAAAGACAATTGCAGGGCGAGGCCGTCGGCATCCTTAATGTTGGCCTGCGCGGCTAGGCTGCGTATGTACAGTCTAAATTGCTTGGATTGCTCGGCGGACAATTGGTGAACCGGGTTGGCTTCACTGGGAAATTCGGCGGCGGCTTTGATAAAACCCATACCATTGAATTCCGGCGAGCTAACCCATTCTTCTATGCAATCAAACAGCCTTTGTATTTTTTCTGCCGGTTGCTGGGTTTGGCTGTCGAGCTTGCTGTTGAGCCAAGATTGAAATTGCTGTTGGCTTTGTGTGAGCACTTCTAGGATCAATAACTCTTTGCTGCGAAAGTATTTATACAAAGTCATTTTGGTGGTGCCCGCCGCGGCCACGATGTTGTCTACCCCGGTGGAATTGATGCCTTGGGTTTGGAATAGATTGGTGGCGGTGGCCAGTATTTTATCGCGTAGCGTGGACATGGATTGATTATACTAATCTGTATATAAAGCCTGCAACGATTATTTGCCCTTAACTGGTGGAGTTGGCCATCAGCATGGGGGTGAAATTGCAGCGCACTTTTTCTAAATAGCGGTTGGCAATCGCTAAATCTTTCAAATTGGTAGGCAGTTTTCCGCCCACCACATTTTCTAAATAGACTGCTTTATCTTGATCTGGAATTTGCAATGCTTCCGGGTATTGGCATGTGCCTTGCCGCATTTGTTCGTATTTTGCGTAGAGCAGATTGGCGTCTTTGGCGCTTAAGGTGACTTCGTTTTGTTCGCTGATGTTTAGCGGGTGTTTGGCTATATCAAGGCCAAAACCGATTGAGACGGCTAACAGGCAGCCGACGGACAAGCCATAAAAAGCCGGCTTGGACCACAGCCAATTTAATCGCCCCGGCCGGTTTTGCGTCTGCGCCAATATCAATGCCAGGGCGGCTTTTTTGCCGTGCTTCAAGCAATCCAAGCGGGCTTGTTGCTCGCTTTGCAGGTTGGCATTGATGGCAATCAGTAGGATGTGCTCGGCCAGCATACGAGGTTGGCTGGCGCCCATTGCATTGGCTTGCTTGATGCAAAAAGCCAGCAGGGCGGCGTTGTCCGCTATCGAAGTGGCCATGCGAACGGAGCTTGGTGCATCGCGTAAGGCATCAAACAGGCTAAGCAATCGCTCGCTGGGCGTTTTGCCCAATTGCGTCAGCTTGGCTAATTGCGCGGCAGAATTGAAGTCGTCCATGGTGAGCAAGGTTGGCGGGGCATTAAAACGGTTTAACCACAACCAATATGACAATCAAGGTCAGCACGATGACCGGCAGTTCATTAAACCAGCGGTACCAAACATGGCTACGGGTGTTGCGGTCGTGCTTGAAGTCATTGATTAATTTACCGCAATACCAGTGGTAGCCTATTAGCACGACCACCAAGCTTAATTTTGGGTGCATCCAACGGCCGCCTATGCCGTAACCTAGCCATAACCAGAGGCCAAAGCCTAGGGCCAAAACGGCCAAGGGCAACATGAAGCGGTAGAGTTTGTGTTCCATCATTTTCAATCTGTCTGAACTGGCGCTGTCTTGCACCATGGCGTGATTGACCAAGAGCCTGGGCAAGTAAAATAAGCCGGCAAACCAACTGGTGACAAAAATGATGTGAAACGCTTTAACCCATAACATCGTTAATCCCTCTTCCTTATTTAATCTGGCTTGGCTAATTCGCGGCTTAATAGTTTAGCCAAGGCGTTTAAATCCAATGGCCCTATTGTACTTTGTAAACGCTGGCCTTGCTTGCCGTAGACAAAATGACTGGGCGTGACGCTGACCTGCCCAAAGGCGGCGCTCATTTCGCCATAGCCATCGTGCATAACCGGGAAGGGCAGCTTTTTTTGGCTAGCGTAGTTCAGCACTTGAGCCGGCGGGTCGTAGGCCATGGCAACCGCAATCAATTCAAAACCTTGCGCATGATGGCGCTGGTAAAAGTCAATTAATGCCGGCATTTCTTTCAGGCAACTTAGGCAGTTGATGGACCAAAAATGCACCAGTACTACGCGGCCCTGTAAGTCGGTCATGGCGATTTGTTCGCCGCTTAAGGTGGTGAAGCTAACGGCAGGGGCGGGTTGGTTCTGATACGTGTGCCAGGCGCCCCAGCCGATAAGCAGGGTGGCAATTAGGGCAAGGCTGATTTTTTTAAAATAGGCAGGCATATGCTTAGTCTAACGGATTTTTATTTAATGTGGCCTGTCTATGCAAGGTCGAGCTAAGCAGATAAATGGCCAATACCCATGTAACGCTTACGCTTATTTGCCGTGATTCAACATGTTATAATGCATTTTTTAATAGCCAAGCTATTTATCTAAAAGCCAATGAACGCACCCCTACCTAGCCATATTGAGCAACTCGAACCGCAAGCAAACCAACGCTTACGTGAAATTCCCTACAACTACACGTCTTTTTCTGACCGCGAAATCGTCATACGCTTTCTCGGTGAAGAGATATGGAATACCTTAAACGACTTACGCAGTCAGCGCAAAACTGGTCGCAGTGCGCGCATGCTGTTTGAGGTTTTGGGTGATTTGTGGGTGGTGTCACGCAACCCGTATTTGCAAGACGATTTGTTGGAAAACCCCAAGCGCCGTAAGGCCTTGATTGATGCGCTTAAACACCGTATCGCTGCCATAGAAGAACGCAATGCCGGCGGTAAAGCCAATGCCAGCGTGCAAAAAATGGTGCAGGCCGCGCAAAAAGCCATCGCCAAATTCGCCGAGGACTTCCGCCAAACTTACGATTTGCGTAAAAAAGCCTTAAGCAAATTAAGCAAAATTACCCGTAAAGACAACGTGCAGTTTGATGGATTGGCACGCGTGTCGCACGTGACCGACGCCACCGACTGGCGTGTGGAATACCCGTTTGTGGTGTTAAGCCCAGATACAGAAAAAGAAATTGCTGCCTTGGTGCGCGCTTGCATAGAATTAGGCTTAACCGTGATTCCGCGCGGCGGTGGTACCGGCTACACCGGTGGCGCCATTCCATTGACGCCTATGTCGGCGGTGATCAATACCGAAAAATTAGACCAACACGGTGGCGTGCAAATGCGCACCTTGCCGGGTGTGGCTAGACAGGTCGCGACCATAGAATGCGGCGCCGGTGTGGTGACGCGCCGTGCCATGGAGGCGGCCACTGATGCCGGCCTTGAGTTTGCCTGCGACCCAACCAGCGCCGACGCCAGTTGCATAGGCGGTAACGTGGCGATGAACGCCGGCGGTAAAAAAGCCGTGTTATGGGGCACGGCTTTGGATAACTTGGCTTCATGGCGCATGGTGACGCCGGACGCGCAGTGGATGGAAGTGCAGCGTTTGGACCACAATTTGGGCAAGATACACGATGTGGCGGTGGCACGATTTAAAGTCAGCCGTTATGCCGAAGACATGAAGACTTTGTTAGGCGAGCCAGAAATACTGGAAATTGCCGGCCCTAGTTTCCGTAAAACCGGTTTGGGTAAAGACGTGACCGATAAATTTTTATCCGGTTTGCCTGGCATCCAAAAAGAAGGCTGCGATGGCTTAATTACAAGCGCCACCTTCATATTGCATCGCATGCCTAAACACGTGCGCACGGTCGCCTTGGAGTTTTTTGGCAACGTCTCCAATGCGGTGCCGGCCATCGTGGAAATTAAAGATTACCTGGATGCCACCGCCAAAAAAGACCCCTTAGTCTTGATGGCCGGTCTAGAGCACATGGACGAGCGTTACATCAAAGCGGTGGGTTACGCGACCAAAGCGGCCCGTCAGCAACGGCCAAAAATGGTCTTGATTGCCGACATCGCCTCGGACGATGAAAACGCCGTCGGTGAAGCCGCCTCGCACATCGTGCGTTTGTGTAATGCGCGCAACGGTGAAGGCTTTGTCGCCGTGTCGCCGGAAGCCCGCAAAAAATTCTGGTTGGATAGGGCGCGTACTGCTGCCATTGCTAAGCACACCAATGCCTTCAAAATTAACGAAGACGTGGTGATTCCCTTGCCGCGTTTGGGCGATTACTCGGATGGCATAGAGCGCATTAACATCGAATTATCGATTAACAATAAGCTGCAATTGCTCGATGCGCTAGAAGAATTCATGCAAGGCGATTTGCCTTTGCAGGCCGATGAAGACGGTAACGCCGATGCACAAATGGTCTTGGCTAAACAAGGCATCGCCTTGCAATTGTTGCGGGAATTGCGCGCGCATTGGCGCTTAATACTGCAAAGTTTAGACCAGCCTGTGAGCGTGCTAGGCAGCCTAGGCGACACGCTTAATCAATACGAAAACGTCTTCCGTGCCGTGCAATCGTATGATTTGCGCATTTCATGGAAACGCGACATCAAACGACCCATGGCCGATATTTTTGCTGGGCGCGAATACCAAAAAATACTAAACCGTTGCGATGAAATTCATAAAGGCGTGTTGAAATCACGGGTGTTTATTGCCCTGCACATGCATGCCGGTGACGGTAACGTGCACACCAACATTCCGGTTAACTCCGACGATTACCAAATGATGCGAGTCGCGCATGAGGCGGTGGCCCGCGTGATGGCTTTGGCTAAGGCATTGGACGGCGTTATCTCGGGTGAGCACGGCATAGGCATCACCAAAATGGAATTTTTGGAAGACTCCACCATCAGTGCTTTTGGCGCCTACAAACAAAAAGTCGACCCCAATGGCCACTTTAATAAAGGTAAGCTGATGGCCGGTTCCGGCCTGGACAATGCCTACACGCCAAGTTTTGGTTTGCTGGAGCAAGAATCCATCATCATGGAACAATCAGCCATCGGTGAGATCGCCGATTCCATCAGTGATTGCTTACGCTGCGGTAAATGCAAGCCGGTGTGCACCACGCACGTGCCACGCGCCAATCTCTTGTATAGCCCACGCAATAAGATTTTAGGCACGTCCTTGCTGATAGAAGCCTTTTTATACGAAGAGCAAACACGGCGCGGCATCTCGCTTAAGCATTTTGATGAGTTTAACGACGTGGCCGACCATTGCACGGTATGCCATCGCTGCTTAAACCCATGCCCGGTCGACATCGATTTCGGTGACGTGTCGGTGGCCATGCGTAACTTCTTGCGTGAGCAAGGCAAAAAACAATTTAACCCAGGCACGGCATTAGGCATGGCGTTTTTGAATGCCAAAGACCCGGCCACCATTAAATTGATGCGTACCTTTATGGTGACCATAGGTTACCGTGCGCAGAGTTTTGCCCACAGCTTGGCTAAAAAATTCCATTTGTTGAAAGACAAAGTCAGGCCGCCTGCCACCGTTGGTAAGCCGGAAATAAAAGCGCAAGTGGTGCATTTCATCAACCGGCCCATGCCTAAGAAAATGCCGACTAAGACCTCGCGTGCCTTGCTGGGCATAGAAGACGACCGCATGATACCGGTCATACGCAACCCAGCCAAAGTGACCGAAGACTCGGAAGCGGTGTTCTATTTCCCTGGTTGCGGCTCGGAGCGCTTGTTTTCCAACGTCGGTCTGGCTACCCAAGCGATGTTGTACGAAGTCGGTGCCATCACCGTCTTGCCACCCGGTTATTTGTGTTGCGGTTACCCGCAAACAGCCAGCGGCAATCACGATAAAGGCCAGGCCATCACCACGGAAAACCGGGTCTTATTCCACCGCTTAGCCAACACGCTGAATTACTTGGACATCAAGACCGTGATCGTGTCCTGCGGCACCTGCATGGACCAATTGCAAAAATACCAGTTTGAAAGCATATTCCCTGGTTGCCGCTTATTGGATATCCACGAGTATTTGATGGAAAAAGACCTGAAATTAACCGGCATCACCGGCACCAAGTACATGTACCACGATCCCTGCCACACGCCGATGAAAACCTATAAGCCATTAGAAGTGACGAATGCCTTAATGGGCACGGACGTGGCCTTGAATGACCGTTGCTGTGGTGAAAGCGGTACCTTTGCCGTAGCCAGACCGGACATCGCTACCCAAGTCAAAATGCGTAAGCAAGAGGAGTTGGAAAAAGGCATGGGCAAGCTGGGCTTAACCGTCGGTGCGCCTGAGCAAAAAGTAAAAATTCTGACTTCTTGCCCAAGTTGCTTACAAGGCTTATCACGCTACGGTGAGGATACCGGCATAGAAGCCGATTACATCGTGGTGGAGATGGCCAAGCATTTACTAGGGCCGGATTGGATGCAAGAGTATGTGGCGAAGGTTAACCAAGGCGGCATAGAAAAAGTATTGCTTTAAGGCTGGCCGCCTTAGGTTTAAGGTAGGAAGGGCAGAAATATTGCCGTGGCTAAATTTTGCATGACGCGCGATATCATGCGTTCGGATTTTTCCGATAAGGCCACGGCATACAAATCCGTGCGGCCTATCATCTTGCCAAACTCGCGTTCGAAACTTAAGTTTTTGTCTTTGTCGTTGATCTCATTGCTCAGCAAATAAAGTTTGCCTTTTTCGTCTCTGGCATTGGCCAGTTTCCAAGCAGCGATTTCGATGTTGCGGGCGACGTTGTAAATAAATTGTGGGTTGAGCGTGTCGTTGATGTAAAAGTCGCGTTTACCGCCGTGTGCTTGCAAGAGCATGGTCTGCAGGCCAACGATAAAGGGCAATACGCGGTCGCCAGCGTAATCAGGCTGGAAAGCCAAAAAGATAGCGTCCGTGCCTTGTTTGTTGTCTATTTCTTTGAATTGGTAGTGGTGCTGTTCCTCACCGTCTATCACCCAAGTCGCCATTTTTTCCGCATTGTCCGAGGTGCTTTTCGCCAATTCGTGCGGGTTGCGCTTGTAGAGCTTAATCATCAAGGTGCGCAGGCTTTGGATGTTTTCCGATATTTCCACATCCGCCATGCGATCAAAATCCGTTTTAGCTAACTGACTGCCTGAGCTGCGGTCGCTGCGCTCCGGTATGGCTTTGCGGTCGACTGGGCTGTTTAACGTGCAAGCACTAAGCTCGGCCAGCATGCAGCCCAATAGCAGGATGCGGCCGAAGTGCGGGTTCACGTTTTTTGCACCCCACGGGATTTAGGGAAGATGACGCTAAAGGTACTGCCTACGCCAAATTCGCTGCTGATGTCCAATTTGGCTTGATGGCGTATCAAGATATGCTTGACGATGGAGAGGCCTAAACCGGTGCCACCGGTTTCGCGGCTGCGACTCTTGTCTACCCGGTAAAAGCGTTCGGTCAGGCGTTCTATGTGCTGCGACTCTATGCCTATGCCGGTATCGCGGACGGCAAACACCGGTTGCTTGTTCTGCATTTGCCAAGTGATGGTAATGTCGCCGTGGCCTTTAGCCGGGTCGACCGGCGTGTAGCGTATGGCGTTGCTCACCAAGTTGCTAAATACACTGCGCAATTCGTCCATGGAGCCTTTGAGGTTAAGCGTGGTATCGGCCTCAAGCAAGATTCGATGACTGGCTTTGTTTAAACCTTGGCTTAAGCCTATGGCGTCGTTTTGCACGGATTTCAATAAGCTGGCCATGTCGATTTCACTGTTGTCTGGGCTGCCGGTGTTGCTCTCTATGGTGGACAAGGTCAGCAAGTCTTCTATGATGCGGCGCATGCGCACGGTTTGTTCTTCCATCATGGCAAAGTAGCCTTGCAAGCTGGGCGGTACCGCCCCTTCCATGTCGCCTAGCGTTTCTAAAAAGCCGCCCACCACAGTCAGCGGGGTGCGCAATTCGTGTGAGACGTTGGCAATAAAATCCCTACGCATGACGTCCACTTTTTCCAGTTGAGTCATGTCGCGGCTGATTAATAGTTTTTGATTATTGGCCATGGCAATGAGCTGGATATCCAGAACCACCTCTGGGTTGCGCCAGGATTTAAGTTTAAATGGCTCCTCGTATTTTTCGTTGTATAAGTAAGCAATGAAGCCACTGTCGCGAATTAAATTAACCACTGGTAGGTTTTTATCGGTGCTTAAATCCAAGCCCAATTGTTTTTCTGCGTTGGCGGTACACCACTCAATTTCATTGCTGGCACCCAAGATCACCAGGCCATCCGGCATGGCGCTGGTGGCTAAATTGAAGCGCTCTAACGAGGCGTTAAGTTGGGTTTGGTTGTACTTGTTGGTGCGTTCGTACTTGAGTAAAAGATTGAATAAGCCTTCCCATAAGCCGTAGCCATCGGGGATGGTTTTTAAGTCGGGTTTTTTAAACCAGGTTTGCAGTTGGTTGAGCCAAAAAATGTGGTTGGCTAGGTAGAGCAGTAAGCCGCCAGAAAAGACCAATAAAGCCGTGGTGGCGCTGCTGATCAACCATACAAAAAGGCTGATAAGTAACAGTGCAAAAATAAATGAGCCGGCTTTCCTACGAATATTTTGCACAAGTGATTTTTCAGTAAATAGACTTAAGCGATTATAGCGAGGAAATGCAGCGGCGAAAAATGTTTTATCGGCCCGCTGGCTGCAGGCGGGCCGCTAGTGGAATTAGTCGTTGTTGATGGAAAAGCGGTAGCCAGCACCGCGCACCGTTTGGATTAGGTCTTCGTGGCCGGACACGGCCAAGGCATTGCGTAAGCGCCGTATGTGCACGTCAACGGTACGGTCTTCAACAAACACGCGATCCCCCCAGACTTTATCCAAGAGTTGGCTGCGGGTATGCACGCGTTCGGCATTGGTCATAAAGAAATGCAGCAACCTGAATTCGGTTGGACCCAAATCGATATTCTTTTGATTGCCACTGACCCGGTGCGTGCTTGGGTCTAAATGCAAACCGCTGACTTCTATTGGGTCGTCGGTCATTTGCGGGGCGCGGCGGCGTAACACGGCTTTAATTCTGGCGTTCAATTCACGCGGGCTAAACGGTTTGGTGACGTAATCGTCGGCACCGACTTCTAGTCCGCGCACTTTGTCGTACTCGTCGCCCCTGGCGGTGAGCATGATGATGGGGATGGATTTTGTTTGTGGGTCGGATTTTAATTTACGCGCAAATTCCAGGCCGTTCATGCCGGGTAACATCCAGTCCAATAATATTAAATCCGGTATGGTTTCACGCATTAAATTTTGCGCAATCTCAACGCTGAGTGCGCGTATGGCATTGTGCCCGGCTTGGGTAATGTTAAGCGCAAGTAATTCTTGTATGGCCGGTTCGTCTTCAACGACTAGTATATTGGCTGGCATAGTGCATCCTTAGCTAAGCGGTATGGGTTTAGGCTAGTATTCATGACCGCCAGTTTATGACTTATATATGAACTATTTATGACAGATAGTAAATGCTAGCCCAAGTAAATGGGCAAATTTTTTGATTTGCTGGCGTATTTGTTACACTATGTTACATATTGCTGTTTTTATAAAATATAAAAAATAAACGAAGAGGAATGTATGGCCAACTTTTTATCCAAAGAAAACACCGTAGCCAAAGCCGATTTTAATCGCTGGTTAGTACCGCCGGCCGCGTTAGCAGTGCATTTATCCATAGGCATGGGTTACGGTTTTAGTGTGTTCTGGAAGCCATTGGGCAGCGCCTTAAAAGGCGCAGACGGTGCACCGGTTGCCGCTTGTGCGGCCGGAGCGGCCACCTTCGCGGATAAGTTAGCCGGCACGGCTAAGGCTTTGTTTGCTACCGATTGCAATTGGACGCAGTTTGATTTGGGTTGGATGTTTACCTTGTTCTTTGTCTTGCTTGGTTGCTCGGCGGCCCTCTGGGGAGGTTGGCTAGAACGAGCCGGACCACGCAAAGCCGGCTTGGTGTCCATGCTGTTATGGTGCGGCGGTTTGCTGATTTCGGCTTACGGCATCTACATACACCAACTGTGGTTGATGTGGTTAGGCAGCGGTGTAATTGGCGGCATAGGCTTAGGTCTGGGCTACATTTCGCCGGTCTCAACCTTGATTAAATGGTTCCCGGATAGACGCGGCATGGCAACTGGCATGGCCATCATGGGCTTTGGCGGTGGCGCCATGATAGGCTCGCCCTTGGCGACCAAATTGATGGCGTATTTTGCCGCGGACGGCAGCGTTGGCGTGTGGCAAACCTTTGTCGCCTTGGCCGGCATTTACTTTGTCTTTATGCTGTGGGGCGCATTGGGTTACCGCGTACCGCCTAGCGGTTGGCAGCCGGCTAATTGGCAGCCAAGTACCAACAAAAAAGCCAATGCCATGATTGCAAGTGGCCACGTGCACTTAAAAAATGCGCATAAAACCCCGCAGTTTTGGTTGCTGTGGTTGGTGTTATGCATGAACGTGTCAGCCGGTATCGGCTTGATAGGCGCAGCGGCGCCGATGTTGCAAGAAACCTTTGGTGGCGCGCTAGTGGGGGTGCCGCAGTTAAGTTACGGCGACATCAAGCTGGATGCCGATTTAACCGCTGCGGCTGCCGCGGTAGGGGCGGGCTTCGTCGGCTTAATTTCTTTATTTAATATTTTTGGCCGTTTTGCCTGGGCAACGTCTTCGGATAAATTGGGTAGAAAACGCACTTACACCATCTTCTTTGTGCTGGGCGCCATCATGTATTGCACCGCCAGTTACGTGGCTGGCTTTAAATCCTTGGCCATGTTTGCTGCTATTTTTTGCGTGATTGCCTCCATGTATGGCGGTGGTTTCGCTACCATTCCCGCCTATTTGGCCGACATGTTCGGCACGCAGTTTGTTGGCGCCATACACGGCCGCTTGCTAACGGCGTGGTCTACCGCCGGCATTTTGGGTCCGGTGGTGGTGAATTACATGCATGACACCCGCTTGGAAGCGAACGTGCCGTTTGATCAAATCTACGCACCCATCTTTATGGTGTTGGCCGGCATGATGGTGGTCGGCTTTATCGCTAATTTATTGGTGACACCGGTGGCCGCCAAATACACCATGAGCGATGCCGAGTTAGCGGCCGAACGGCAATTGGCCCATGAAAAAGCGGCACCAACCAAAGCCACTAAGGCTAGTGCGGTCGCGGCTAAGGCTGGCGCTTCCTATAAGGTTGTCATCGCTTGGGTCTTGGTGTTGGGGCCTATCAGTTACGGCGTATGGAGCACGGTGCAGAAAGCCTGGATCTTATTTCATTAAAGTCGGTGGCCAATATGCGGTAAAATAGCGGCCTATTTAATAAGTCTTGTGATTAAAGGGTATGCCGTGAGGGAAATTGAAAAAAATTTAGATGGTAGCGGTCTGCAAATAGGCGTGGTGCTGTCTCGATTCAACAGTGACATAGGCGATGGCTTGCTGAGTGCGTGCACCACCGAGTTACAGAAATTGGGTGTGGCGAGCGATGCCATTACCGTGATCACGGTACCCGGGGCACTGGAGACGCCATTAGCCTTGCAGCACATGGCCATCAGTGAAAAATTCGATGCCTTGGTCGCTCTAGGGGCGATTATCCGTGGCGAAACCTACCATTTTGAAGTCGTATCCAATGAATCGGCACGCGGCATTTTGGAAGTGCAATTCAACACTGGCATTCCCGTTGCCAATGCCGTGTTAACCACGGAAGACGACGACCAGGCGATTGCCCGCATGCATGTCAAAGGTGCGGAAGCCGCTCAAGTGGCGGTTGAGATGGCTAATTTGATTCGAGCACTGTGATGACCAGCAGCATAAATGAAAACAGCAAGGCCCCATTAACCACATTGGCGGTGGGCAAAGCCGCTGGCAAAAAAACAGCAGTCAAATCCACGGTTAAATCGACTGGCTCTAAATCCAGCGGTTCTAAGTCCGGTGGCAGTAGAAATAGACGAAAATCCCGTGAATTGGTCCTTAAAGCCGTCTATCGCGGTATGTTGAATGCCTCAACGGCCAGCGCGGTTTACAAAGACATGGCGGAAGACCCGGATTACAACAAAGCCGATGAGGCCTATTTTAAATCCTTGTTGGAATCGGTTAACCAACACATGGCTGAGTTGGACGCCAAGATGGCCGATTTCGTCGATAGAAAAATCAGCGAATTAAGCCCGATCGAACACGCTATTTTGCGTATCTCCGCATGCGAATTGATGTTTGATCTGAGCATTCCTTACCGCGTGGTGATTAACGAAGGCGTGGAATTGGCCAAGATATACGGTGGCATCGATGGCCACAAATACATCAATGGCGTGTTGGATAAATTGGCCGCCAGCGTTCGTGCGGTAGAAATGCGCGCTTAAGTTTCTGCGCTTAAGTTTGGCCGATGGGTTGGTAGTGGCAGCCGCTAGCATCGCTAATTAAGTAGCTGCCTTGTTCGTACCAATCGGCTAACACCCAGCGCGTGATGGCGTGACCGTCTAAGCTTAAATCGTGCTGCATGGGTCGGTGGGTGTGACCATGTATAACGCGTTCTGGGTAATCGTGGGCTCGCAATAACCGATTAAGCGTTTGCGGGTTGATGTCCATGATGTCGCTGGCTTTATGCGACTTTTCTAGTTCACTGCGCGCACGCATGGCGGCGATCTGTGCTTTCCTGTCAGCTAAGCTGCGCTGTAAAAAAGCCGTTTGCCAATTTTTATCCCGCACTTTTAATCTAAATGCTTGGTAGTCCAGGTCGTCGCTGCACAGGGCATCACCGTGGCTAATCAGCGTGCGCACGCCGTGCAGGTCTATTACGCATGGGTCGGGCAACAACGTCAATTTGGCCGCAGCACAAAAGGCATCGCCGATTAAAAAATCGCGGTTGCCGTGCATCAAATAGACCGCCACGCCAGAGTCGGCGAGGTCGCGCAGGCCATCAACCACAGCTTGGTGGCTGGCTAGGTCGTCATCGCCAGCCCAGTATTCAAAAACGTCACCCAGCAGGTATAAAGCACGCGCCTGCTTGGCCGTGCTGTTGATAAACTTAAGAAAAACTTCGGTGATATGCGGGCGACTGGCGCATAAATGCAAATCGGAGATAAATAGGTCTGCCTGATTTGCAGCGTATTGATCCCCGGTCTGGTTCATTTAGGCCAGCTTGCGATTAACAGCGTGTCGCACTTTCAATAATGACGTTTTCTACCGGTACATCTTGGTGGCCGTTGCGGGTAGTGGTGGCCACTTTCTTGATTTTATCCACGACGTCCATGCCGGCCGTCACTTTACCAAACACGCAATAGCCCCAACCGCTGCTGTTAGGGGCGGTGTAGTTCAGGAAGTCGTTGTTGCCGACGTTAATGAAGAATTGGTTGCTGGCAGAGTGTGGCGCTGAGGTGCGGGCCATGGCGATGGTGTAAATGTCGTTGGCCAAGCCGTTGTCGGCTTCATTTTTAATTTCATCGGCTGAGGCTTTTTGTTGCATTTTGCCGTCAAAACCGCCGCCTTGTATCATGAAGCCGTTGATGACGCGATGAAAAATGGTGCCGTTATAAAAACCGCTGTCCACGTATTGCAAAAAGTTGGCCACGGTAATCGGGGCCTTTTCTGCGTTAAGTTCTAAGGTAATTTCGCCAAAATTGGTAAGTAGTTTAACCACAATGTATCCTTAATAAAGTGTCGTAAAAAAAGTGCAGTCGTGCCAGTCAAGCCTACAACGGTTTGCTGTTGCGTTTGATGGCCAGTATGCGTACCGTGGATTTCGGTACGTCGTAATAGGGCCCAACGTTCATGGTCGGTGAGGCGCCAATGTCTCGCACCACGTCCATGCCTTTTAGCACGCGACCAAACACGCAGTAGCCGATGAGCTCGGGATCGTTGCCTTGGTAATTAAGCGGCACGTTGTTTTCTAGGTTGATGAAAAATTGCGAGGTGGCGGAATCCGGGTCGCTGGTTCTGGCCATGGCTAGGGTGCCTGGCTCGTTTTTCAGGCCGTTCGCTGCTTCGTTGACGATGGGCGCTAGGCTGGGTTTTTCCGTCATGTCGGCGTTAAAGCCACCGCCTTGTATCATGAAGCGATTGATCACGCGGTGAAAAATGGTTTCTTTGTAATAACCTGAGTCCACGTATTGCATGAAGTTGGCCACGGTTTTAGGGGCTTTTTCTGGGTAGAGTTCCACCACAAAGTCGCCACGGTTGGTTTCAACGGTGACCAGTGGGTTAGCTGCCAATAGCGGGGTACTAAGGCATAGGCTAGCACCGAGAAAAGCAGCTAACAAGAAAAAACGGTGTTGAGGCATGGTCATCCTTAAAAATGAAATCACTGGAACAAGGTGTGGTTTAAAAAGGGGCTAAAAAAGCAGGCAAAGCCAGTATTAGGCGGCGCCTTCTGAAATGATTTTCCAGCTGCCGTCTTCCAATAGCCAATATTGGCGTTTTTGCATTTTGTTGCTTAGGTGCGGGCTTTTAAAATCTTGGGTGAAATCCACCACGACTAATTTTTGCTTGCTGTCCGGGTAAGCAAACATGCTGACGTTGGAGAGGGCAATGCTGATCTCGGGTTTGTTGGCCTGCACGCGGTATTTGTGGGCTGACCATTGTTGATAATTGATGCCGTTGTTGTTAAACGCGCTGGAATAGTGGCTTAAGTATTGATCGGTGTCTTGTGAACGCCAGTCATTGAGCCAAGCGTCCATGGCGGCTTGCAAGCTTTGTTTTTCTGTGTCGCCGCTGTCGTTAGCAGACCAACTTAAATTGTTGGCAATGATGATGGGCGTTTTGCCGGTTTGCAGTATCGGCGCCAGGCTTTTTAGATCTTGATTATTTAATACCACGCAGCCGTCGCTGGAGCGCGGTGGGCGGCTGTAGGTGTCGCTAGGGGTGCCGTGCAGCCAAATGCCAGAGCCGCTGCGGTTATGACGTTGGTCCCACTCGTTCGGGTAGTTTAGCGGGTAGGCGCCATCGCCGTACATGTCGGCTAGCGGTTGGGTCAGTTTAGCTTTGGCAAAATACACGCCTATGGGCGTGCGTTTGTCGCCCTCGGTTTTCTTATCGACGCCATTTTTACCTATGGTGACGTAGTAGTCTTTGACGTAACTTAAGCTGTTGCCGTTGTTTTTGTATAGGTATAAGCGCGATTTGTCGGTGTCGACCACGATGACATGGCCTTGCTGCTCATTGGGCGCCAATAGCAAATTTGGCATGCTGTCGGTGTTTTGTTTGGATAAATAGTGCTCGATACGCACGCGGGCTTCGTCCTGCAAGTCCTTGATGGCTTCGGTTTGGTTACTGTCGCTGCCACCAAAGCCTTGCAATTGCTGCGCTTGTGCCATGAGCAAATCACCGCGCACCAAGTAAGCCAATTTAAAATTTGGGATGGTTTTAATCAGCTCGTCGACGGTGTTGAGCGCTTGATCATTTTTACCTTGGGTGATTTCCATCAAGCTCTTGGCGAGCAGGGTTTCGGCTAAATTGCCTAAGCCATTTTGTTTGGCTTGAAACAAATTGCCTAGGCTTTCGCTATTGATTGCCGTGGCATTCCATGGCATCAAGGTAATCGCCGTTAAAAGTGCGTAGGTTAAACTTTTATTCAAATGCATCTATGCATGCCTAGCCCTAAAAAGTGACATCAAGCCGAACTGATCCGCGTCGTTATGCCATCAGCTAGTTGCTGGCATTCTCTTGTTGGATGTACCAGTTGTCGCCTTCTTTTTTCATGATCAGTGTTTTCGTCGTGTGTATGGGCTTGCCATCGGCACGGTAGCTTTGTTTGAAACGCACTCTAGCGTTGTTGCTGTCGGCTACACTGATGTTGATTTTGGATAGGCTGACGTTGATTTTAGACGGTTTGTTAATACGCTCTTTACGTTGCTCTTCCCAAGCTTTGCGGCTTTGGCCTTTAGCCGGTTGGAAACTGGCACCGTAGCTAGCAAAGTAACGATCCAAATCCTTAGCTGACCAGGCTTGCGCCCAGTTATTGACCGCGGCGCTTAATTCTTCTTCGGCGCCTTTTGCTGGCGTGCTGCTAGTGGGTGCAGAGTTAGCTGCTTCGCTGGCGGTTTTTTTGCTCACGCTGTCCGATTTTTTTGCATCGGCTGCGGCTTTAGCCGGTTCTTTCGCGGCAACAGTGGTTTTGTTGCCGGTGCCGAATAAATCTTTTATTAAGGATAGTTTGCCTTGGGCACGGGTGTTGCTGGTGTCCAATTGCAAGGCTTTGTCGTAGGCTTCGGAGGCCATGCGGGCATATATGTCGCCTAAGTTTTCATGGGCAGTAGCGTAGCTAGGATGGGTTTTAATGGCGGTTTCCAAGGATTTTCTGGCCTTATCAAACTGACCTTGATCGGCATACAACACCGCTAGGTTGTTGTAGGGTTCAGGTAAGTTGGGGAATTTTTCCGTCACGTCCGTGAACACCTTAATGGCTTCATCGCGGCGACCTTGCTCAGCCAACATCACGCCTTTCATGAACAGGGCTTGGGCATTTTTTGGGTTGTTATTGATGTAAGCGTTGAGCTTATCAATGGCCGCTGCCGTTTGACCTTGGTCGGCCATTTGTGAAATGTCTTTTAGCTCATCGGCTTGCGCGTAAGAGGCACATAAGCTGAGTGATAAAATCACGGCAAGCTTAGCAATAGAGGCATTTAGCAAGGTAATAAATTTGTTCATTGTGATATACTTTTTTTAGTTAACTAACAAAGTGTAATTCTATCAACAGCCTAGCTAACATCCAATAGCTCTATCGGCTTTATTGCTATATATTTCGTTCAATTTACCTAATCCATTCCCACTCATCACCGTTTATGCTGAAAATCTACAATACCCTGGCTCGTGAAAAGCAAGTTTTTACCCCTATCGTGGCGGGCAAAGTGAGCATGTATGTCTGTGGCATGACGGTTTACGATTACTGCCACCTTGGCCATGCCAGGGTGATGGTGGTGTTTGACATGGTCGGCCGTTGGCTGCGCGCCAGTGGCTTTGAGCTTAAGTACGTGCGCAATATCACCGATATCGATGACAAAATTATTAAACGCGCCAATGAAAATCAAGAGAGCATAGGCCAGTTAACCCAGCGCTTTATTGATGCCATGGATCAGGATGCGGCCAGTTTGTCTGTGATTAAACCCGACATCGAGCCCAAGGCGACCGATTTTGTCGAGGGCATGGTCAGCATGATTGCTAGCTTGATAGAAAAGGGCTATGCCTACGTGGCCGATAACGGCGACGTGTTTTACTCGGTCAATCAGTTTGCCGGATACGGAAAATTGTCCGGTAAATCCTTGGAGGACTTGCGTGCCGGCGAGCGCGTGGAAGTCGATACACACAAAAAAGACCCCATGGATTTTGTCTTATGGAAATCGGTTAAACCCAATGAGCCCAGTTGGCCATCGCCTTTTGGCGGGCCCAATGGTGGCCGCGGTCGACCCGGTTGGCACATAGAATGTTCGGCCATGAGTGCCCACCATTTAGGCCAGCGTTTTGACATACACGGTGGCGGGCAAGATTTGCAGTTTCCACACCACGAAAACGAAATTGCCCAATCGGAAGCGGCCCACAGCCACGACGGGCAGCCCTGCCAAATGGTCAATTATTGGATGCATAATGGCTTTGTGCGGGTGGACGATGAAAAGATGTCCAAGTCCTTAGGCAACTTTTTTACCATACGCACGGTGTTGCAACAGTACGATGCCGAGGTGGTGCGTTTCTTTATTTTGCGCGCGCACTACCGTAGTCCACTTAACTATTCCGATCAGCATTTAGACGATGCCAAATTGGCTTTGACGCGCTTGTACACCTCGCTGCGTGCCCATGCAGCGCCGTCTTGCAGCATAGACTGGCAACAGCCGCATGCGGCTCGCTTTAAGTTGGCCATGGACGACGATTTCAATACCCCGGAAGCGTTGGCTGTCTTGTTTGACCTAGCTAACGAATTGAATAAGAGCAAATCAGCGGCTACCGCCGCTTTGCTAAAAAGCTTGGCGGGTGTCTTGGGTTTGTTGCAACAAGATGCCACGGCCTTTTTGCAAGGGCAAGCGCCGGCTAACAGCACGTCCGCTGTTGAAAATGGCCAGTCACTTGGTTTGACGGCCGAGTTGATCGCCGGCAAAATTTTGGCACGGTCCGAGGCCAAGCAGGCGAAAAACTTCGCCTTAGCCGATGGCATCCGCCAGGAACTGACGGCCGCCGGCATAGTATTGGAAGACTCCCCGCAAGGCACGACATGGCGTCGCGCTTAAGCCTCATACACATCAAAAAAACAAGGAAAATCCAGCATGCCGGTTAAATTAACTGCCCCACAAGCCAGCACCTTATTGCCTGTACGCGGCGTTAAATTAGGTTATGCCGAAGCGCACATACGCAAAGCGCAACGCAAAGACTTGTTGGTCATAAGCTTGGCCGAAGGCAGCGCGGTATCCGGGGTGTTTACGCAAAATCAATTTTGTGCGGCCCCGGTTACGCTGTGCAAATCGCACTTGGCGGCCAAGCAGGGCATACGCGCTTTATTGGTCAATACCGGTTGCGCAAACGCGGGTACGGGCGAGCAGGGCATGCAGGCAGCCCAACAAAGCTGCGCTGCCTTGGCCGGTTTATTGAACTTGAATGCCGAACAAATCTTGCCCTTTTCGACCGGTGTGATTTTAGAGCCTTTGCCAGTGGATAAGTTGATCTCGGGCTTGCCGACGGCTCTGGCTAATTTGAATGAAAACAATTGGTTAGCGGCGGCTGAAGCCATCATGACCACCGATATCGTGGCCAAGGCCACGTCTCGCCGCTTGCTGATAGACGGCCAGGCCGTGACCATCACCGGCATGAGTAAAGGCTCGGGCATGATACACCCCAATATGGCGACCATGCTGGGCTACATCGCTACCGATGCAGTGGTGAGTCAAGCCGCGCTGGATGCCATCATTCATTACGCCGTCAATAAATCCTTTAACTGCATCACCGTGGATGGCGATACCTCCACCAACGATAGCTTGATTATGCTGGCCAGCCAACAAGCCGGCCATGCGCAAATTAGCGAAACCAGCCCATACTTTTTGGCCTTACGCGATGCCATGACCGAGGTGGCGATAGAGTTGGCGCAAGCCATCGTGCGCGATGGCGAAGGCGCGACCAAATTCATGACGGTGCAAATTGACGGGGGCAAAGACGAAGCCGAGTGCCGCAAAGTGGCGTATGCGATTGCCCACTCGCCTCTGATTAAAACGGCATTTTTTGCTTCTGACCCAAATTTAGGCCGAATTTTGGCGGCCATCGGTTATGCCGGTGTTGACCAACTCGACGTCAATCAACTCAAGCTTTACTTGGGCGACGTGCTGGTGGCAGAAAAAGGCGGGCGCGCCAGCGCTTACAGAGAAGAGCAGGGCGCTGCCATCATGCAGGAAGCGGAGATTTTAGTGCGCGTGGATTTGGCTAGAGGCGCTGCAAGTTGCACGATCTGGACTTGTGACTTTTCTTACGACTACGTCAAAATCAATGCCGACTACCGTTCCTGATGCGAGTTTAGATTCGGGCAGCTTGACGCGTGCGGCCGTTGGCGTGATACAGCGAGCCGATGGCTGGGTCTTGTTAAACGAGCGGCCATTGGGCAAACCCTGGTCTGGTTATTGGGAGTTTCCCGGCGGCAAAATTGAAGAAAACGAGTCGCCCGAGCAAGCCCTAAAACGCGAATTGCAAGAAGAACTGGGCATCACTGTCACGCAAGCCTACCCGTGGCTAACCCGTCGCTATGCCTACCCAGCTAAATACCTAGACAACGGCCAATTGGCCAGCGCAGCTAAAACCGTGCAACTGCATTTTTTTGTGGTGCCGGCATGGTCGGGTGATCCGCAAGGCATGGAAGGGCAAAAACTCAGTTGGCAGTCAACAAAAGCCGTCAGCGTGTCGCCCTTGTTACCCGCCAACGCGCCCATTATCGATGCGCTCAATCTGCCTCAATTGCATGCCATTAGCAACCTCAGTGAAATGGGCGAACAGGCTTTTTTCCAGAGTTTGCAGCGCGCGCTGGATGGGGGTTTGGGCCTGCTGCAGTTACGCGAAAAGCAGTTGACGGCATCGGCATTTGCACGGTTTTTTCAGCGCGTCATGGCCATGACAGCGCCTTACGCGACTAAGATTGTGCTGAACTCGCATGGCCCATACGCATGCGGCGATTGGCCCGCGCACGGCATGCATTTTACTGCACGAGATTTAATGCAATTGTCAGTTAAGCCAGCAGGCATGCTGTGCGGGGCTTCTTGCCATGACGCAACAGAATTGGCCAAAGCGGCGCAATTGGCTTTGGATTACGTGCTGTTGTCGCCCGTGCAATCGACCGCTAGTCACCCTGATGGCGACACATTGGGTTGGTCTGGCTTTAGCAATCTTATAGAGGATTACCCCTTGCCGGTGTACGCCTTAGGTGGCATGCGGCATGAGGATGAACTGTTGGCTAGAAGCCATGGCGCGCATGGGCTGGCCATGCAACGCCACTGTTGGATTTAATGACTGGCTTTAATGACCGGCTGCTGGGGCGTCTTTAACGCTGGCTTTGACGTTTTGTTTGACTAGGCTTTTATTGGCCAATTTAAATGTCAGCACAAAATTCACGCTGTCGCCCACGCGCAAGGGTTTTTTCAAATCAAACAGCATCAAATGAAAGCCGCCTGGGCTTAGCTTGTAAGGCTTGCCGGCACTTAAGTTTAAACTTTCTAACATGCGCATTTTCATGACGCCGTTTTCCATGCTCATGCTGTGAATTTCAACGCTGTCGCTGACATCGGCCGTGGCTTCAACCAAACTGGCGTCTTTACTGCTGGTTAAGGTCATGTAAGCCGCACCCACTGTCGAGCCAGGATTGCTTGGCCGCGCCCATGCGTCTTGAATGGTCACTAGCGTGCTGTTAGCAGGGCTTTCTGCTTGGGCAGTCCAGCTGCTAAATAGGGCCAATAAAGCCCAGCTTGTTAGGCTAAATGCGGTTAATTTTTTCATGATTGTTACTTTCTCAAGGGTTGTGGTCTGGGTATAACTCGTCTAAATCATCGCTGCTAATCGGCACGGGAATCGCGTATTCGCCATTCGCCCAAGCGCCGAAATCGACCATTTTACAGCGTTCGCTGCAGAACGGCCTAAAGGCATTGTTAGGGGAAAATTCGGCGAGGTTGCCGCATTTTGGGCAAGCGACTAAGCGTTTTTTACTGGGTTCCATGGTCTGTTCGGTATTGATTAATGGGGTTTAAGCTAGGGACGATCAAGCCTTGGATTTCGGGCTGGATTAACAAAAGGCCTTATAGGTTACACAAGATCAGCGAGAAGCTGACGTCTTGTTGGTATTTTTGCAACTTTTGCCCATCATCAAGTTGATTAAAACGGATGTTGATGGCGTATTTATTGGCGCTCACTTCCGGAAAGCAAGTTAACTTATCGTCCAATACCACGCGCAACATCTGCGCTGGTTTGGCACCTGCCAGCATTTGTTGATAGGCGCCGTTGCCGGCGACCAGTTTGCTGCTCACGCCACTGCCACGCAGTATGCGCAAAATGATGCCTATGGCCGCGTGCATGGGTAACAAGGGTTTGAGCCATGCAGCAAAATCGGCGGATCGACGCGCTTCGCCCAATCCTAACCAATAGTGGTAAGACGGCACATCGAATTCGCAAACGCCACCCGGAATGCCGGCGCGTTGTTTAATGCCCATCAGCCATTCGTTGGCGCGCAAACTTTGGCCCAATTTAGTCGTTTCGGCACGCAAGCCTTCGGCGGCTTGGTCAATTTCGCTTAGAATTTTATTCAGGGTGTTGGCAGCAATTGCTGGGTTGCCGACCAAGGCGCTCATGGCGACTTTTTGCCTTTCCAATTCTTGCAATAAATCCAGCTTTAATTCGGAACGGTCTACCACGTCTAAAATTTGCAATAGCGTGATGAGGGCGCAGTGGTGGTGGTGTTCGTGGCCGGCTGCTAGGTTATGCAGAAGCTTGGCGAACAAATCTTCTACGCGCAGTAAGGTGCGTATGCGTTCGTTGAAAGGGTAGTCGTAGCTAGGCATGTTGAGTGTCAGGTAGGGTCAGCTAAACAACACAGTAATAATCATGAATGAACACACAAAGATAAGTTGACATGGATTATTAAATTTATTTGTTAACTATGCAAGTTTTAATGAATTTTTTATGAATTAGGCCGACTTTTTTCTGCAAGGCAGTTAGGTTGCCCTGGTTGTCTAAGACCTCGTCTGCGCCTTCGAGACGCCGAGCTCGGCTCACTTGCGCCTGCATGACGGCTTTTACACTGGCGGCGGTGCTGCCGTTGCGTTGCATGGCGCGCTCAATTTGTAAGGCTACGGGGCAGTCTATGACCAGGACTTTGTCGGCTACTTCGTGGTAGCGCGTGCTTTCAAAATAAAGCGGAATCACCAAAATTTGGTAGGGGGCGGTGCTGTTTTTAGCATTTTCTTTGAGCTGCTGCATGGCCGCTTCGTATATAGCTGGGTGCATCAAGTTTTCTAATTTTAGGCGCTGCTCGGGATGGGCGAATACCTGATGGGCTAATTTTGCTCTATCCAAGCTGCCATCGGTTAGCAAAAAGTCCGCGCCAAACAGCAACTGAATTTGCCCTAACAAGGCTTGGCCTTTGGCCGTTAATTGATGGGCAATGGCATCGACGTCGACCACCGGCACGCCCAGGGTGGCAAATTGCTTGGCTGCTTCGCTTTTGCCCGATCCTATGCCACCTGTTAACACCACCACTTGCATGGCTTAGCCCAGATAAAGCCGCATGAGTTGCGGTCCGAAAAATAAGGCGGCCAGTCCAGCGATAGCTAAAAACGGGCCAAATGGCATGGCGCTATCGCGCCCACGCTGCCCACTTAATATCAGTGCAATACCAACAGCGGCGCCCAATAAAGATGACAACAACAGAATGGCTGGTAGCATTTGCCAGCCATACCAAGCACCCAATGCGGCCAGTAATTTAAAATCACCGTAACCCATGCCTTCTTTGCCGGTGCAAAGTTTAAATAGCCAATAGATGGACCAAAGTAGCAAATAACCTGCCATCGCACCGATTACAGCACTATCAAGATCGCTAAAGCCGAGGTTTAAATTAAACAGCAAGCCTAGCCAGAGTAGCGGTAGGGTCAAACTGTCAGGCAGCAATTGCGTATCGAAATCAATGAAAGTCAGCGCAATTAAACCCAAGCATAAAAGCCAGGCAAAGAAAGTCACGCTGCTGTAGCCAAATTGCCAACTGACTAAAGCCATCAATGCGGCTGATAACAACTCCACCAAGGGGTAACGCGGGCTGATTGCATACGCACAATGGCGGCAGCGCCCCTTTAATAGTAAGTAGCTGAGCAAGGGGATGTTGTCGCCTGCACTGATAGGCTGTTGGCAATGTGGGCAAGATGAGCGTGGCTGCATCAAGTTGTATGGCGTGGCTACTTGAGCAGTTTGGCCTTGCATGGCTAGGCAATCGGCTTGCCAATCGCGCTCCATCATTTTTGGCAAACGGTAAATCAGCACATTTAAAAAGCTGCCCAATAGCAAACCAAGTAACAGGCTCAATCCTATAAATAAGCTGCTGTTTTGTTGCAGGGATAACGAGATATCAGCAAACACGGCTGGCATGAACATCCTTAAGGTAAGCTAAAAACGAGGGCTGATTTGGCTGCAAGATGAAACAGCCTGCATCATCGCATTATCGCTGCTTTGTGGCAACAGTGGGCTAGCCAAGCTGGCCGCCGCTATGGCACGTCTAGCCCGCATAAAAAATCCAGTCAGCCTCTTGAAAGCAGGAAAAACGGCCGCATAAACAGCAATGCAATTGCAAACGCTCACGGTATAATGATGCAACAGTTAAGTAGGAATCAACATGACAGATAAACAGCAACAAAACAGCATCGCGGTGTCTTCAGCCGAATTGCATAGGCCAGAGTGGGATGAGCCTATTATTTGTCGCGTCGAAGTGGATTTGCCGGCCTGGTTAGCGCAGTTAACTGGCGGTCGTGATTGGGAAGTGTATTCCGAAGAGGAGGAAGAGAATTGCGTTAGCTTCGCCTTAAGGCAAGGCTCTAAACTCAGCCCTAGGTTAGCAGAAGTAACCTTGTACCATAATGGTTATGCCATTGTGGATGTGGACGGACGCTTTTTGTTTGACGGCTCCTTAACCTCGGGTGCCAATGAATGCGCGCATTTAAGCTATTACCACGCTGACAGTGGTGAAAAAATCACCCTCAATTAAGCCTTTGCAGGCCCGAGCTGGCTAATGGTTTCTGGCTATGGCGAAGTCGGCCAAGGCCAACAATGCTTGCTTGTAAGGCGAATCAGCAAAGTGTGCTAAACAATCGCAAGCGGCTTGGGCTTCTGCGCTGGCCAGTTGCAACACGTACGCCTGCGCGCCGGTCCGTTTTACTGCACTTAATACCGTGTCTAAATCCGCCATGCCGCCCTGTTCTATGGCCAGTTTGATGGCGGCGCTTTCCTCGGTATTGCCATGGCGCATGGCGTACAGCAGGGGTAAGGTAGGCTTGCCTTCACTTAAGTCGTCCCCTATGTTTTTGCCTATTTCTTGCTCGTCGCCGCTTAAATCCAATACGTCGTCTATTAATTGAAAGGCCGTGCCTATGTGCATGCCGTATTGGCCCAGGGCTAGTTCATCGCTGGCGCTAGCATGACTGATGATGGCGCCAAGTTGGGCCGATGCTTCAAATAACTTAGCGGTTTTGAAACGAATCACTTGCAGGTAATCGGCGTCGGTCAGATCGGCATTGTGCACGTTCAGTAATTGCAATACCTCGCCCTCGGCTATGGTATTGGTGGCATGGCTTAATATTTCCATGACGCGCATATTTTGCACTGCCACCATCATTTGAAACGCGCGCGAGTAGACGAAATCCCCTACCAGCACGCTGGCCGGGTTGCCGAATACCGCGTTGGCGGTGTGCTTGCCGCGGCGTTTGGATGATTCGTCTACCACGTCGTCGTGCAGCAAGGTGGCGGTATGGATGAATTCCACCACGGCAGCCAGCTGGTGGTGTTCGGCTTTGACTTTGCCAAACAAGCCGGCGGCCAATAACACCAACATAGGGCGTAAGCGTTTGCCACCACTGTTAATTATGTAATGCGCGACTTGGTTGACCAACGTCACCTCGGAATGCAGCGCATGTTCAATCACGCCATACACCGCCTCGATGTCGCTTGCTATGCAAGCTTGTATGGAGGCTAGGGCGGAATTTTTTGTAAGATCTGGCTGGGCGGTAGTCATGCTTTGTATTAAGGTGTGTAGGCTTTAAAATTAAGCCCGCATTTTAACACAGGCCTAATTGGTTTTATGCCTGCGCTAAAGAACTTATCGATTAAAATAGGCGCCACAAAAGCCGCTGAATCTTTTTTAGATTAGCTTGCGATTAGGATTTGCTTTGCTACATTATTTGCGTATAATGCCGAGTTCTTCAGAAAGCGTAATTTAAGGCTCAATCATGTATGCAGTAATTAAAACTGGTGGTAAACAATATCGCGTCAATGCAGGCGAGCGATTAAAAGTTGAAAAATTAGAAGTTGAAGTTGGCGGTACGGTTACGCTGGATCAAATTTTAATGGTTTCAGACGGCACGACAACAACCATAGGTTCACCTATTATTAATGGTGCAACTGTTACAGCTACTGTGCTTGCGCACGGTCGTGGTGACAAGGTGATGATTTTTAAATTCCGTCGCCGTAAACATTATCGTAAAACACAAGGCCACCGCCAAAGTTTTACAGAGATTCAAATTGGTGAAATTTTAGCTGCAGGCCAGGCCGCTGCTAAACCAGCCAAAGCTAAAGCGGCTAAAGCAGCTGCATAATTGACGCAATCAATAAGACTTAAGGATTAATCATGGCACACAAAAAAGCAGGCGGTAGTTCACGTAACGGTCGCGATTCTCACTCCCAACGACTAGGTGTTAAAGCCTTCGGTGAAACGGTAGTGACAGCAGGCAGCATCATCGTGCGTCAGCGCGGTACAAAAATGCACGCTGGTGAAAACGTAGGCATGGGTAAAGACCATACTTTGTACGCTAAAGCGGCAGGTAAAGTGTCTTTTGCAGTTAAAGGCGCATTAAAACGCCACACTGTAAGCATTATTGTTGCTGCTTAAGTTAAAGTAGCAATGGTCAAAGCCTCATCGTTTGATGGGGCTTTTTTATTTGGTAAACTGTGGTTATGAAATTTATAGACGAAGCGACGATTAAAATATACGCCGGCGATGGTGGCAACGGCGTGGCGACTTTCCGTAGGGAAAAGTACGAGCCGCTTGGTGGCCCCAGTGGCGGGGACGGCGGTCGTGGTGGCTCCATCTACATGGAAGCCGACCGCAACATCAATACCTTAGTCGACTACCGCTATTCGCGTGTGTTTCGTGCCCAGCGCGGCGAAAACGGTCGCAGTGCCGAGTGTTACGGTGCCAAGGGCGAAGAGATGCTGTTGCGTGTGCCAGTAGGCACGGTCATCTCCGACAAAGCCAGTGGGCAAATGCTAGTGGACTTAAGCGAGCACGGACAACGGGCGCAAATGGCGGCAGGCGGTAAGGGTGGCTTGGGTAACGTGCATTTTAAATCCAGCTTAAACCGCGCACCACGCCAATGCACCAAAGGCGACCCAGGCGAAGAAATAGAGCTTTATTTAGAATTGAAAGTGTTGGCCGATGTCGGTTTGTTAGGCATGCCCAATGCCGGCAAGTCCACTTATATACGGTCGGTGTCGGCCGCTAAGCCCAAGGTGGCCGATTACCCATTCACTACCTTGCACCCCAATTTGGGGGTGGTGCGCGTGGATACCGAGCGCAGTTTTGTGATTGCTGACATTCCCGGCATCATAGAGGGAGCGGCCGAAGGCGCGGGCCTAGGCCATCAATTTTTGCGGCATTTGCAACGCACGTCCTTGTTGCTGCATTTGGTAGACATAGCGCCGTTTGATGAGGCGGTGGATCCAGTGCATGAAGCCAAGGCCATAGTCGAGGAACTGAGAAAGTACGACCAAGCCCTGTATGAAAAGCCACGTTGGTTGGTGCTTAATAAATTGGACATGGTGCAAGATGCCGATCAGGTGGTGAAGCAGTTTGTTAAAGATTACGGCTGGAAAGGCCCGGTGTTTGCTATTTCTGCCATCAGTGGAGCCGGTTGCAAGGAATTAACCTATGCCATCATGGCGCACATAGAAGAAGCCAAACGCGCGGCATTGGAAGCGGACGCGACGGCGGGTGAATTTAAAGAAACCGGCCTGATTAATGAAGCTATGGCCACGAATAAGGTAGGTGTAAAAGACCAATAACATGACGACGCTGGAATTTAAATCGCTACTAGTGGATGCCAAAGTGATCGTGGTTAAGGTCGGATCTAGCCTGGTCACTAACGATGGCAATGGCCTGGATAAATTGGCGATTGCCGCTTGGGCGACGCAAATAGCCAATCTGGTGGCGCAAGGCAAGCAAGTTATATTGGTTTCCAGTGGCGCCGTGGCAGAAGGCATGCAGCGTTTAGGTTGGAAAAAACGCCCAACGGCCGTCAATGAATTGCAAGCCGCGGCGGCGGTGGGGCAAATGGGCTTGGTGCAAATGTACGAATCCTGTTTTAGTCAGCACCATTTGCACACCGCGCAATTGCTGTTAACCCACGACGATTTAGCCGACAGAAAGCGCTACCTGAATGCGCGCAGCACCTTGCGCACCTTGTTGGATTTAAAAGTCATCCCCATCATCAACGAAAACGACACCGTGGTTACCGATGAGATTCGTTTTGGGGACAACGATACCTTGGGTTCCTTGGTGGCCAATTTAATAGAAGCCGATGCCTTGGTGATTTTGACTGATCAGCGCGGCTTGTATTCCGCTGATCCTAGGCAAGATAAACAGGCGCGCTTTATTGATCATGCGCTAGCAGGCGATGCGGCATTAGAAAAAATGGCCGGCGGCGCAGGCAGCAGCGTCGGTACCGGTGGCATGCTAACTAAAGTGTTGGCAGCCAAACGGGCCTCACGCAGTGGCGCCCACACCATCATTGCATCCGGTCGCGAGGCCGATGTGCTTGTGCGCCTGGCCGCAGGCGAGCGCATAGGCACGCATTTGCAAACCACGGAGATGAAAACCACCGCCCGCAAACAGTGGTTAGCCGACCATCTGCAGTTGCGCGGTAAATTAAGCCTGGATGCCGGCGCCATTAAAGTGCTGAAATTAGAAGGTAAAAGCCTCTTGGCCATAGGCGTCACGGCGGTAGAAGGGCATTTTGAGCGCGGTGAAGTGGTGGCTTGTTGCGACGCCGAGGGTCATGAAATTGCCCGCGGTTTGGTGAATTATTCGTCGGCAGAAGCCTTGCGCATCATGCGCCAACCCAGTGCCGACATCGAAAAAATATTAGGCTATGTGGAGGCTTCCGAGCTCATCCATAGGGATAATTTAGTGTTAATGTAACTTTTAGGCAGGCCGCATGCCTTTTAATTAAGTGTGGCTAAAAAGAAGGAATAACAATGAAAAAACAAGCATTAGTCGCCATCATTATGGGATCCGATAGCGATTGGCCTATTATGAAAGCCGCTGCGCAAATGTTAGCTGATTTTGATATCGCCTACACCGCTCAAGTGGTTTCTGCCCATCGTACGCCGGATTTAATGTTTAGCTTTGCTGAAACGGCGGCCCAAAAAGGCTACCAAGTTATTATTGCTGGTGCCGGCGGCGCCGCCCATTTGCCTGGCATGGTAGCGGCTAAAACCACCTTGCCGGTGTTGGGTGTGCCGGTTCCGTCCAAGCATTTGCAAGGTCAAGATTCCTTGTTGTCCATCGTGCAAATGCCTAAAGGCATCCCGGTTGCCACGTTCGCCATAGGCGAAGCCGGTGCCGCCAATGCCGGTTTGTTTGCGGCTTCAATTTTAGCTAACCAAGATGCCGCATTGGCGAAAAAGTTAGCCGAATTTAGGGCCAAGCAAAGCGACAAAGTGCAGCTCATGGTATTGAGCGATCAACCGCAATAGCCCGCCCCCTTTACTAGACTTTTATTGTTTTACACTATGAACGCAAAAACTTCAGCGCAAGACACCGTTATTCTGCCACCGGCTATGTTGGGCATGCTAGGCGGCGGCCAATTAGGCCGTTTCTTTGTTATCGCCGCCCACGAGATGGGCTACAAAGTGACCGTGCTGGATCCAGACAGCAACAGCCCGGCTGGAAAAATTGCCGATGCGCACCTATGCGCGGCTTTCGATGACCAAGCGGCTTTATTGAAATTGGCTAACACTTGCGCCGCCATCACCACTGAATTTGAAAATGTACCAGCGGAATCGTTGTCGCTATTGGCTGACATCAAGCCTGTGCGCCCCAGTGCTTACAGCGTGGCGATAGCGCAGCACCGCGTTAGCGAAAAGAATTTTCTAAAGCAAGCCGGCTTGCCGGTTGCGCCTTATGCCGTTATTAATCAGGCCGAAGACCTGCCTGCCGACGGCGATGCTATTTACCCGGCCATCTTAAAAGTGGCGCGTTTTGGCTACGACGGCAAGGGCCAAGCGCGTGTCAGCAATCAGCACGAAGCCTTGGTAGCGTTCAATGCGTTTGAGCATGAAGAGTGCGTATTAGAAAAAATGCTTAAATTGGATTACGAGGTGTCGGTAGTCTTGGCACGCGATGCACAAGGTAACGTGGCCAGCTTTCCTACCTCAGAAAACAGCCATTTAAACGGCATATTGGATGTGTCCATTGCGCCGGCACGCGGCAGCGACGCCATCAGTCACCAAGCGCAAAAGTTAGCCAGCATGGTGGCGGAAAAGCTCGACTACACCGGTGTATTGGGGGTGGAGTTTTTTGTTTGCGACGGCGAGTTATTGGTTAACGAGATGGCGCCACGCCCACACAATTCAGGGCATTACACGATAGATGCGTGCATAAGCAATCAGTTTGAACAGCAAGTGCGCGTCCTAACTGGCTTGCCCTTAGGCAGCGCTAAGCAACACAGCTCGGCGGTCATGGTGAATTTGTTAGGCGACATATGGCCTTCAGTTGACGAGGCGCCGGCCTGGTTGGCGGCCTTGGCCCAAGCGCAACTGAAAATGCATTTGTACGGTAAACAAGCTGCACGCGCGGGTCGCAAAATGGGCCATTACACCGTACTCAGTGCCAACCGCGATGAGGCCATTAAGCTGGCCATGCAGGTGCGCGCCGAATTGAACATTGGTACTTAATATAGGTACATAAAGCGCGGCAATAAAAAAGCCGCATAGGCGATTGCTGGGCATAAAAAAAGCCGAACATAGGTTCGGCTTTTTTTGTGCGTTTTAAGCTTATTCAGCTTTAGCTTTAGGCGCTGCCTTAGCTTTTGGAGCGGCTTTAGCTTTAGGTTCAGCGGCTGCTTTAGCTTTAGGCGCTGCAGCGGCTTTCGCTTTTGGGGCAGCGGCAGGTTTAGCTGCTTTTTTGGCTACCGGTGCGGCTGTGCCAGCCATCGCTTTAATCGCAGCGTTCAAGCGGCTTTTATGACGTGATGCCTTGTTTTTATGGATGATGTTTTTGTCCGCAATACGGTCAATCACGCTCACGTTTTCGCTGTAAGCAGCTACTGCGGCTGTTTTGTCGCCGGCTTCCACTGCTTTAATGATTTTTTTGATCGCGGTACGCAAAGTAGAGCGCAAACTTGCATTGTGAGCGCGTTGCTTTACTGCTTGACGAGCACGTTTTCTTGCTTGTGCGGTATTTGCCATCTGTGTTTTTTCCTAAAAGTCGCCTAAAAGCTATTCAAAATACGAAGCCCGCAATAATAGCCATTTTATAAAAGTATTGCAAGTTAAAATAAGCTAAATATCCCAGTCATTTACCCGGCCATTTACTGCCTGATAGAGGCTGGCATGTTAAAATCACACAGTATGCGTTTAGCCCACTATTTTATTAGCCTTTAAAGCCCTGCCAATGAACCTACTTAACGCCCTCGCCAAAGTTGGCAGCATGACTTTTATCTCGCGTATCCTAGGATTTGTCAGGGACACGCTGATTGCCAGGGTGTTTGGCGCCGGCATGGTCAGCGATGCCTTTATCGTCGCATTCAAAATCCCCAATTTATTACGCCGAATTTCAGCAGAAGGCGCCTTTAGTCAAGCCTTTGTGCCCATCTTGGCGGAATACAAAAGCCAGCGTACGTTTGCTGAAACCCACGGTTTAATTAATCAGGTAGCCACTTGGATGGGTTTAATTCTGGTTGGCGTGACCTTATTGGGCATGCTGGCGGCGCCTTTTATCGTGGCCGTGATTGCACCCGGTTTCACCGCGGACCAAGCTAAAATGCAACTGACGGTGGAATTGCTGCGCATTACTTTCCCCTATATTTTCTTTATTTCCCTGGTCTCCATGGCCGGTGGCGTGCTTAACACCTACAACAAATTTGGCATACCGGCGTTCACGCCGGTTTGGCTTAACGTCGCCATGATAGGCGCGGTTTTGTTTTTTGCTGATCGTTTTGCAGAGCCGATTAAGGCCTTGGCTTGGGCGGTGTTTTTCGGTGGCTTCTTGCAATTGCTATTTCAAATTCCTTTTCTTAAGCAAATTGGTTTGTTGCCTAAGTTCGAACTAAAACGCCCGGATGGCAGTTACGACGAAGGCGTGAAGCGCATATTAAAATTGATGGGGCCGGCCGTGTTGGGCGTATCGGTCGCGCAAATTTCATTGATTATTAATACCATTTTCGCCTCGTTTTTAGTCACCGGCAGCGTCAGTTGGTTGTATTACGCCGATAGATTGATGGAGTTTCCCTCTGGTGTGTTGGGCGTCGCTTTAGGCACCATATTGCTGCCCAGTTTATCCAAAGCTTATGCCAGCCAAGACCACAAGGAATACTCGCAATTATTGGATTGGGGTTTGCGCCTCACGTTTTTATTGGCTGCGCCATCCGCGGTGGCCTTGGCGGTGTTGTCCGCGCCCTTGGTGGTGGCCTTGTTCCACTATGGTAAATTCACTGGCTTGGACGTGTTGATGACCCAACAAGCCTTAATTGCTTACAGCGTGGGTTTGCTTGGGCTTATCTTGGTGAAAATTTTGGCGCCTGGCTTTTATGCGCGGCAAAACATTAAGACGCCGGTCAAGATAGGCGTGTTTACTTTGGTCGTGACCCAGTTGATGAATTTGCTGTTTGTCTTTGGCTTGGGCTTGAACCATGCTGGTTTAGCGCTAGCCATAGGCTTGGGCGCCTGCTTGAATGCCAGTTTGCTTTATTACCATTTACGCAAAGCCGGCGTTTACCACCTGCAGCCTGGCTGGCTAAGCTTTTTAGTGAAACTAAGCTTGGCTTTGCTGGTGATGGCTTTGGTGTTGTATTACGCTAAAGGCGACACGGCAGCGTGGTTGCAATTTAGTATCCTGCAGCGCTTGCTTTACATCACCGGTTTGGTCACCTTGGGCTCGGTGAGTTATTTTGCCACCTTGTTTGCGCTGGGCTTCAGGCCGCGTGACTTTATGCGACGGGTTGTGCATTAGTGCAGGTTTTTCGGCATTTTCCTGAACACAAGCAAGCGCCTTGCGCGCTTGCCATAGGCAACTTTGATGGCATGCACTTAGGCCACCAGGCTTTGTTGCGCAGTATGACCACCAGCGCGCAGTCGCAAAATTTGCAGTCGGCAGTGTTAACCTTTGAGCCGCACCCACGTGAGTTTTTTGCCGCGCACACGGCGCCGGCCAGACTCAGTTCCTTGCGCGAAAAGCTTGAGCATTTTGCCGAAGCCGGCGTTGCGCAATGTTATGTGTGTCGCTTTAATACGGCCTTTGCTAAAATAAGCGCCGCGCAATTCATGCAAGGCATATTGCGCGACTCACTCAATGCAAAATCGATTTTAGTCGGCGACGATTTTAGATTTGGCGCGCAACGGGCCGGTTCGGTGGCGGATTTTATTGCAGCCAAGTTTGATTTGCAGACCTTGCCGCAAGTGGATTTGAGCGGTCAACGGGTGTCTAGCACCCGAGTGCGGCAAGCTTTGGCCAGCGGCGATTTGCATGAAGCGGGCTTGCTGTTAGGCCGGCCTTATAGCATCAGCGGCAAGGTGGTGCACGGCGCCAAGCGCGGTCGGCAACTGGGGTTTCCTACCGCCAATGTGCACATGCGGCACGAGCGGCCTGCGCTAACCGGCGTCTATGCGGTAAAATTGGACGGTTTGCCGGCGGTGGCCAATTTGGGTGTGCGGCCCACCATAGCCGGTGTAGCCAAGCTGTTATTGGAAGTGCATGTGCTGGATTTTGCTGGGGATTTATACGGCAAGCACGTGCACGTGGCATTTTTGCATAAAATCCGCGATGAAATGAAATTTAGCGGTTTGCCTGCACTGCAAGCGCAGATAGAAAAAGACGTTGCTGTGGCGAAAGAATTATTTGAGATTAAACATGACTGATGAGCAAAACAAACAAGGCAATGCCTACCCATTAAATTTACCTGAAACCGCCTTCCCCATGCGTGGCGATTTAGCTAAACGCGAGCCGGCTTGGTTAGCCGAATGGACAGATAAAAAGCTCTATCAACGCATACGCCAAGCGCGTCAGGGTAAGCCTAAATTCATTTTGCACGATGGCCCACCGTATGCCAATGGCGACATACACATCGGTCATGCGGTCAATAAAATCCTTAAAGACATCATCATTAAGGCGAAAACCCTAAGCGGCTTTGATGCGCCTTACGTGCCGGGTTGGGATTGCCACGGCTTGCCGATTGAGTTGGTGGTGGAAAAAAACCACGGTAAAGACATCGCTCCGGCTAAATTTCGCGAGCTTTGCCGCGAGTACGCCTTAGAGCAAGTGGCGCGGCAAAAGAAAGACTTCATCCGTTTGGGCGTATTGGGCGATTGGGATCAGCCTTACCTGACCATGGATTTCAAAACCGAAGCCGACATCATGCGCGCGCTGGGTGAGATTTATAACAACGGGTTTTTATACCAAGGCAGCAAACCGGTGCATTGGTGCGTGGATTGCGCGTCGGCTTTGGCGGAAGCCGAAGTGGAATACGAAGACGTTAATTCACCGGCCATAGACGTGGGCTTTGCCGTGCTAGATCAGGCCGCCTTAGGCAAGGCTTTCGGCGTGACCGTTAGCGCGCCAGCCTCAGCCGTGATTTGGACCACCACGCCGTGGACCTTGCCGGCTAACCAAGCGGTATCGGTCAATGCGCAGTTGCAATACGATTTAATGCTAACCAGCCGTGGCCTGTTGATCCTCGCTCACGATTTGGCGCAGGCCACCTTAACCCGTTACGGCGAGCTGGATACGCAAGTGTTGGCTCACTGCCTAGGGGCCGATTTGGTCGGCTTAAGCCTGCAACATCCGTTTGACAACAGGCAGGTGCCGGTGATTGCCGGTGATCACGTCACGACCGAAGCCGGTACCGGCTTGGTGCACACGGCTGCCGCGCACGGTAACGATGACTGGTTAGTCATGCGCGCCAATTTCCCTAATGAAAAACCGCGCGTGCTGATGGGTGGCGACGGTCGCTTTTTCAACAGCGATTTAGTCGAGTTAGAGGCCATTCGTGGTTTGAGCCGTGCTGAAGCCAATAAAGTGATTTTGGCGCACATGCAAGACAGTGGCCGTTTGTTGGCCAGCGCCCGTTTAAACCACAGCTTCCCGCATTGCTGGCGGCACAAAACGCCTTTGATGCAATTGGCCACCCACCAGTGGTTCATTGGCATGCAGGCGCAGGATGCGAAAAAAGTCAGCTTGCGTGATTACGCCAATAAAGCGGTGGATGCCACGGCCTTTTTCCCGGATTGGGGTCGCGCCCGTTTGGAAGCCATGATTAAAAATCGCCCGGATTGGTGCGTGTCACGCCAGCGCAATTGGGGCGTGCCCATGCCGTTTTTTGTGCACAAAGAAAGCGGTGAACCGCACCCAAAAACGCCGACCTTGTTAGAACAAGCGGCCTTATTGGTCGAGGCGCAAGGCGTAGAAGCCTGGTTTAGTTTAGACGGCCCGGCTTTCTTGGCGAAACACGCGCCTGAGCAGGCGGCCGATTATAAAAAAGTGACCTACACCTTAGACGTGTGGTTTGACTCCGGCGCTACCCATGCCGCCGTGTTGAAACGCCGCGCGGATTTGCGTTACCCAGCCGATTTGTACTTAGAAGGCTCCGATCAGCACCGCGGTTGGTTCCAGTCTAGCCTGCTAACTGGCTGCGCGATTGATGGCCGTGCGCCATTTTCCGCCTTGCTGACTCACGGTTTTGTGGTGGACGGCGCCGGCCATAAAATGAGTAAATCCAAGGGCAACGTGGTCGCTCCGCAAAAAGTCATGGACACCTACGGTGCCGACATCTTGCGTTTATGGACTGCCTCCACCGATTACTCCGGTGAATTGACCATCTCCGATGAGATCTTGAAACGCGTGGCGGAAAGCTACCGGCGCATTCGTAACACCATGAAGTTTTTATTGGCCAACATCGCCGATTTTGATGCCAAACAAGATTTAATGCCGGTGGCCGACTTGCTGGAAATCGACCAATACGCCTTGCATTTAACGCACAGCTTGCAAGCCGCTGTTTTGGCCGATTACGAACGCTATGAATTCCATTTGGCGGTACAGAAATTCGTCAGTTTCTGCTCGGAAGATTTGGGCGGCTTTTACCTGGACATCTTAAAAGACCGCTTGTATACCGCAGGCAGCAGCTCAGCCGAACGCCGTGCCGCGCAAACCACCTTGCACCACATCACGCAATGCTTGATGCGTTTGATGGCGCCTATCTTGAGCTTTACTGCTAACGAAGTGTGGTTGGCTTTAGGGCTGGACCCAGAGCAAACCGTCTTTGAAGATTACTGGTATGACTTGCCGGCACACGGTTTAAGCGCTGAGCGCTTGGCTGCATGGCAGGCCATCATAGTCGCGCGTGGCCTGGCTGCTAAGGAAATTGAAGTGTTGCGCGCCGCCGGTCAAGTCGGCTCTTCCTTGCAAGCCGAGTTGGATTTTTATGCCAGCGAAGCCAGCTTCCAAGCGCTCAATAGCTTGGGTGATGATTTGCGTTTTGTCATGATCACCTCCAGCGCACGCGTTTACAAGGCAGTGGACAGCAGTCAGGAAAAAATCAGTGTCACAGCCAGTGCCCATAAAAAATGCGAGCGTTGCTGGCATTACCGTGCCGATGTTGGCCAAGATGCAGCGCATCCGCAAATTTGCGGCCGTTGTGTCAGCAATTTGTTTGGGCAAGGCGAACCGCGTAAGCACGCTTAAATCTTGGTAAAAACCGCCTGCAAATGTTAATGATTAAAACACCGAGTTGGAATGGACCCGCCGCATGAACGTTAGCTATCAATATTTCAGCCTAAGTGCCGTCGTGCTGGCCGTGGATCTCTACACCAAGCAACTGGTTCAAGCGGCGTTTGCTTATGGCGACAGCTTAAGCATCAACGCCTATTTTGATTTGGTCCGTTACCACAACGAAGGCGCGGCTTTTAGCTTTTTAGCGCAGGCAGGCGGTTGGCAAAAAGCCTTTTTTACCGGGGTTGCTTTGTTGGCCATCGTGGTGATGAGTTATTTGATTCAAAAGCACCGTACGGAGAAGCTGTTTTGTTTAAGTTTGGCGCTGGTCATAGGCGGTGCAGCCGGAAATGTATACGACAGGCTAACACTGGGCTACGTGGTGGATTTTATTAGCCTGCATTACCAAGACTTATACTGGCCCGCGTTCAATGTGGCCGACAGCGCCATTTGCCTGGGTGTGGGTTTGTTGATTTTAGACAGCTTTAAACGCCCGTCTAGCGCAACGTAATGGTAAAAGCGGCAAAAGCAATGCCGCTGTGATACCCGTCCCTATTGGCCTGCAGGCCATCATGTGTTTGGCTTGATGGCTTTCCCTAGCTTAAGCAGCGCCAAACTCACTCCCCCAACCAATAAACCCAATACGGCATCCAACATTAAGGGTGCGATCAGCGCTAGGGCCGGGCCCGTAGCTGGCAAGGCCTGCAGCCAACTGACGATTTGCGTGGCGCCATGGTGCCACAGCGGGAAGCCGTGACCTATGATGCTGCCGCCTACCATGAACATGGCCAAGGTGCCGATAACGGACAAGCTGCGCATCAACAGCGGGGCAAAGGCCAGCAATTGTTGGCCCAATTTGCGTTGGTATTGGCCATATAGCCCTGGGCCTTTTTTTAGCAACAAATACAAACCCAAGTCGTCCAGTTTGACAATGGCGGCGACCAGGCCGTAAACGCCGACCGTCATCAATAGGGCGATGCTGCTGACCACCGCGGCTTGCAGACTGAATGCCGCACCAGCGACAGTGCCCAAGGCGATGACGATGATTTCCGCAGACAAAATGAAGTCGGTGCGAATGGCGCCTTTAATCTTTTCTTCTTCCAGTGCCAGCAGATCGACCTTGGCGTCCGCCAGCGCAGCGCTTAAGGCTGCTTGATGGCTATCCGCTTCACTGCTATGACTGAGTTTGTGGGCAATTTTTTCAAAGCCCTCAAAGCATAAATACACGCCGCCGGCCATGAGTAAGGGCAAGATGGCGGCTGGAGCAAAGTAGCTGATGGTGAGCGCGCTGGGCACCAAGATAAGTTTATTTAAAAACGAGCCTTTGGCCACCGCCCATACCACCGGCAGTTCGCGTTCGGCGTGCACGCCGGCCACTTGTTGGGCATTCAAGGCTAAATCGTCGCCTAATACACCGGCGGTTTTTTTGGCCGCCACTTGCGTCATCACCGACACGTCATCGAGTATGGAGGCAATGTCATCCAATAATGCCAGTAAGCTGCCTGCGGCCATGGGGTTTTCCTTATTCTTTAATGGGGTGTTTGCTGAGTTTTCTTTGCAGGGTGCGCCTGTGCATATTCAAGCTACGGGCGGTGGCCGAGATGTTGCCGTCGTGTTCACTCAATACCCGTTGTATGTGTTCCCATTCTAAGCGATCTACGGATAACGGCGAGGCGGCCAGTTCGATGTCGGTGTCGCCGTTTTGTTTGCCAAAGGCGGCGACGATTTCATCGGCATCGACCGGTTTGGCTAAATAATGCGTCGCGCCCAATTTAATGGCTTCAATCGCCGTGCTGATGCTGGCGTAGCCGGTTAACACCACGATGCGCGTGCCGGCTTGCAAGCTAGCGAGTTGGCGGACCAACACCAGGCCGGAGTTGCCGGCCATTTTCAGGTCGACCACGGCGTACTCCGGCGGGTCTTGCTCGGCAAGCGCAAAAGCGCTTTCGGCACTGTTGGCGGTGCTGACTAAAAAGCCGCGTTTGTTCATGGCGGGGGCCAGCACGCTTAAAAATTCCTCGTCGTCATCGACCAACAATAAGGTGGGGTTCTCAACTGCGGCAAAGGCGTTCATGCGCTGACCTTTAATTTGGCTAGCGGCAATTTAACGGTGGTTAACACGCCGCCTTCGGCGTGGTTACTAAAGCTTAATTCCCCGTCATAACGGGCTAGGGTGGTTTGCGTTAAATACACGCCTAAGCCCATGCCGTCGGCCTGTTTGGAACTAAAGAAGGGCGTGCCTATTTTTTGTTTGGTTTCTTGGCTTAAGCCTAGCCCAAAATCGCGGATGTGCAGGGTGAGCAGCTTGTCTGTCCATTGCGCGTCAAACAGAATGCGTGCCGGCGATTCGTCGGCGGCATTGTCCAGTAAATTTAACAGAGCTTGGCTTAGGGTTCTGTCCATGCTCACTTGCGGTGAGGGCGTGTCTTGAGGCATGCAAACGACTAATTCGGTGGCCGGTCTGGTGTCACGCCAACGTTGCAAAGCCTCGCTAATGAACGCATCTAAAGGCAAGCCTGCGCCGGCTTCTGCCCTAGCTAAACCGGCGTTACGGGTAATTGACGAGAGGATTTCTTTGCAGCGGGCGATTTGCTTTTGCATCAGCGAGAGTTGCTGCAATAGCTCGGGCTGCGCGGCGTAATCTTGCGTCAGTTCTTTGGCTACCACCGCCATGGTGGCGAGCGGTGTGCCCAATTCGTGCGCGGCGCTGGTAGCCAGTGTGCCTAAGGCCAGCATGCGTTCGCTTTCTAATGCCTGCTCACGCACACTGGCAATGGCTTGATCGTAGTCGCGTAAATTTTGGCCTATGCGGGCGATGAAGATGGCGACAATGATCGTGCTCACAACAAAGCCTATCCACATGCCCAGCAAATGAATGTCCAATTGCACGCTGTCTTGGTCGGCCCATTGCGCATGCAAATGCAAGTGCGAAAGCGGCACGTGGTAGAACATCAGCAAGGTGTAACAAGTGATGCACAAGCTGGCAATCAACCAAGCGTAGCCGGCACGCAAGGCCACGGCAGCCACCGTGATGGGCAACAAATACATCCAAATAAAGGGGTTGCTGTAGCCACCGCTGAAATAAAAAAGCACGCTTAAAGCCAACACGTCGCCTAGCAATTGCAGCAGCAATTCAAGCTGGCTGATGGCTTGATGGGTTTGCGCGGTGTGCTGGAGTCGCCACCATGCTATCAGGCTAAATACACCCAGTGCGGCGATGGCTAGGCTTAAGGGCAACACCGGCAAAGGCACGGCCGCTTGGCGCAGGCTAAATATCACTAAGCCGAGCGCCAGCATGATGACGCCGCGCAACATGATTAAACGTTGCATGTTTAAACGGGTGGCATTTAAAAAAGAGGCGTTGCTGGTGGGCATGCGATGGCTAAGTTAATAATCGTTACTCGGCATTATAAAGCCTAAGCAAAAATAATAGGCCGATCTGGGGTGCGACATATTGTCGCGCGACAATATGCCACATTCCATAAAATTAATTTGTCATCTACTATACGGCCGTTTAATTAAATAATGGATTTACTGTTGATGAAGAGACGTATTTGTATTGTTTTTTCCCTGCTTATGCCTATGCAGTTCGCTTATGCCGAACACGATCATGATCTTGATAAAGTGGAGGTGCAGGCGCCCATTATAGACAGCCGCATTCTTAAGCACCCGGCCACGGTGGAAACTTACGATAGGCAACAAATTGCCGATAGTATTAATGCCGCTACGGTAGCGCAAACCCTAAAATATTTACCCAGCATACAGGTGCGTGAGCGTTTTATTGGTGACCGCAATGGCATTATTGCCACTCGTACGGCCGGTACGTTATCCAGCGCACAAAGCATGCTCTATGCCGACGGCGTATTGTTGTCAAATTTATTAGGTAATTCTTATGGGTACCCGCCAAGATGGGGTCTGATTACACCCGAAGAGGTGGAAAGCATCAGCATGATGTACGGCCCATTTTCAGCGCTCTATGCGGGCAATTCGTTTGGTGGCGTCATGAGTTTGCACACACGTATGCCGGAAAAGTTTGAAAGCCATGCTACGGTGCAAACGTTCATGCAGGACTTTTCCTTGTACGGCACAAAAGAACAATACAACGGTAAGCATTTGACCGCTTCCTTTGGCAACAAAGTGAATGATTTTGCTTTTTGGTTGGGCGTGGATTACCTAGAAAATCAAGGTCAGCCCATGGGTTTTTCAACCAGCGCACTTTCAAGCACGGCAGCCACGGCGAATACGGTGACAGGCGCTTACCAAGATAAAGACGTCACAAATGCCGATCGTATTGTGTTTGGTGCAAACAGCATGGAAGACGTTAAGCAAACGGACGTTAAATTCAAAGCGAGCTATGACATTAGCCCGCAGCTTAAAGTCGCTTACACCATAGGCTTGTGGGACTTACACAGTGACACGGATGTGCAAAGCTATATAAAAGCCACTAATGGCGATACCGTTTACAACAACAAGGTAAGTTTCAATGGTAAATCTTACAGCGTGACGGGTTTAAGCCCCGGTCGTGCCGAGGCTTTCCATATCATGCAGGCACTGGACATCAAATCCGACAGCAAGGGTTTTTTTGACTGGGAATTAACTTTATCCGACTTTAATTACCAAAAGGATAACAATAACAGCTCCACAGCCAGTTCAACCTCTACAACCGATATGACTTTGGGTAACCCTTACTTAACCCGAGTGGGGACGGTAACGGACATGCAGGGTACCGGCTGGTTAGCCTTTGAAGCCCGTGGAACATTGCATCCAGCCAATCACACTGTGGATATCGGTTATCACTTTGATCACTACGAATTACGCAGCAATGTCTACAACACAACGGATTGGTCTGTTGGGGTTAAGGGCACATTAAAATCAGCAGCACAAGGTGATACCCAAACTCAAGCTGTTTATTTGCAAGATAAATGGCAATTAGACGAAAAATGGGCGTTGACTGTAGGGGGACGCGCTGAACACTGGGAGGCGAGCAATGGCCAAAATAGACCAACAGCAAGCACAGCAGTAAGCTATGCCGATCGCTCTGATAATAAATTTTCTCCTAAGCTATCGCTAAGTTTTGAACCACAGCCAGCTTGGGGCTTTAGGGCTTCGTATGGCCAGGCATACCGTTTTCCTACTGTTTCGGAAATGTTTCAATTACTGCAAAATGGCAGCACCGTTTATTATGTAGCGAGCAATCCTGATTTAAAGCCGGAACAAGTTAGGGCGGGTGAATTGACAGCGGAACGCCGTTTTGATAACGGTTTGTTGCGGGTTAGTTTATTCCATGAGGATAAATACGATGCCTTAATTTCACAAACCTTCACGATAAATAGTGCCATTCCATATGACACTGGGACTTGCACTAAAACAGGTGGCTGTGGGTTTATCCAAAATGTAGACCACATTCGTACGCGGGGTATGGAAATGTCCACACAATGGCAGGATGTGTTGCTGCACGGTTTGGATGTGCAAGGCAGCGCGACCTTTACCGATGCCGAAGTGTTGGCTAATGATGGGGCGCCAAGCACGGTGGGCAATAAGCCCACGCGCATTCCAAAGAACATGTTTAAGTTGGTGGCCACCTACCATCAAGGGCGCAATTTGACCTACAGCTTGGCGGGTCGCTACAGTGGCAGGCAATACACAAATTTAAGCAATACCGATGTCAATCCCGATACCTATGGCGGTGCCAGCAACTTTTTTGTCTTGGATGCTAAAGCCAATTATAAATTTGCCGATCGATTTACCGCCAGCATAGGGATGGACAATATCACTAATTGCAAATCCTACGTGGCTCATCCCTACCCACAACGTACAACTTACTTGCAAGCAAAATTTGATTATTAATTGCCAAGACTGTGGCCGTAATTAAATTACAATAAGCGCTAATTTTTAATCATGGGGCAGTAAACTAGGCCGCATTTGCTAGGTAAGGGTGTTATTTTCAGCATGAAATTTATCATTAATCTATGGTTCTTCTTGGTTTGTACGCCATTGATGGCGCATGAAGAGCACACGGCCTATCACGCTGGCAGTTTAGCCGTCAGCGTGGTGATGGATGCACAAGCTGTGCTATGGCGGGCGTCAGAAAAAGACGGCTACGTCTGGGTGGATGTCAGTCGCGATTTAGGTAAAACTTTTTCTAAGCCGCTAGCGGTGAATACCCTCCCGCAAAAAATTGGCGCGGACGGCGAAGCAAGACCAAAAATTGCCATTGGCCCACAAGGCCATGTCTACATCACCTGGACCGAAGCGCTAAAAAAACCGTTTGCTGGGTATGTTTGGTTTGCACGATCGATTAATCAGGGGAAAACCTTTGAAAAGCCCTACATAGTCCACCAAGACCGCAGTGAAATTACCCATAGATTTGATGCGCTTAATGTGGCTAAAGATGGCCGATTGACGGTCGCATGGGTGGATAAGCGCGATTTGATTGCCGCTAAAGCAGCGGGTAAGCCTTACGATGGGGCTGCTATTTACTTTGCCCAGTCCATGAATGATGGCGCAAGTTTCAGCGCAGAACAGAAACTGGCTGATAGCAGCTGTGAATGTTGCCGCATTGCTATGACCACCAAACCGGATGGTACAGCGGTGGCCATGTGGCGGCATGTTTTTGCTGGCAACGAGCGCGATCACATGCTGGCAGAAATCCCACGCAGTGTAGGCCAAGAAATGCTGGCCAAACGGGCCACTTATGGCCGCTGGAAAATAGACGGGTGCCCGCACCATGGGCCTGCTTTGGTGAGCGGTGGTGAGGGCAAGGATTGGTGGGGTTATCACATGGCTTGGTTCGATGGGGGCAACGAGGCTAACGGTCAAGCGCCCGGTTTGTACTACGCGCGCATGGATGGGGAAGCTTGGGCCTCGACCCCGGCTAAAAAATTCGCGGGCAGTAAAAATCTGGCGGGTCACCCGGCTTTATTGAGTGTGGGAGAAAATGTCTACTTGGTTTGGCGTGAAAGCGAAGCCAAGACCCACAAAATTCTCGGTAAGTATTCCGATGATGGTGGCAGGAATTGGAGCGAGCCTAAGCTCTTGGCGGAAACCACCGGTAAAGCCGACTACCCGCAACTGCTAAATCGGGATAAGCAGGTTTACCTAGCCTGGCAAACCGCGCAAGAGGGTTTGCGCTTGATAGCCTGGTAAGTTAATTACACCAGACTTTGCTGTTGTGGCTCAAAGCCATCCAAATCGCCCAGGCGCTGGCGGCACTTAACATGAGGCCGGCCAAGCGCATGCCATAGGGTTCAACCGTGCTGGATTTGAGTTTTAACCAAGCCCATGGCGCAAAAAACAAGGCGATGCCGGAGCCCAATGCAAAGGCGGCCATGCTAAGGGCGCCGCCCAAGGGGTTGCCATTAAACGACGCGATGATCAGCGCGGAGTAGAGCAAGCCACATGGCATCAATGCCCACAGCATGCCTATGTAGAAATAACCGCCATTGAGCCTACTGAGTTTTTTCACGTGCCGCCAAATGCTACGCCCAGCTTGGTCTACCCAGATGGGTTGGCGGGCATAGATCAGCAATAACAGCCCCCAGAAAAATACCAAAACGTGAAAGAAGGTCCACAAAGGATGCAGGATTGCACTGTAGTTGGACAGCCAAGCGATGCTCTGTATGGCAAAGGTGGCGATGGCGCCCAATAAGGCATAGCCGCATAAACGCCCTAAATGGTATAAGCCTATGGCATAGGGTTTGTCGGCATCTTGCGTAAAAGCGGTGCAGGCAGCCCCGCACATGGCCACGCAATGCGGGCCGCCGGCCAAGCCCATGACTAGGGCGCTATACAGTAAAGCAGTTTGCATGGATGGGTGCCGGCCTTACTCTTTGTCTTCTTCGAAAATACGCCGGCCTTCTTCTTCTATGTCTTCAAATTGGCCGCGGTAAACTGCCCACCATAAACCAGCCAGCACCACTAATGCCAGCACGACGGATAGGGGGATGAGTACAAACAATATGTCCATGCTTAGGCCTTAGAAGAATTAACACTGGGATGGCTAAATTGGCTTAAGCGCAAGGCATTAAGCACCACGATCAATGAGCTGGTGGCCATGCCTAAGCCGGCTTGCCAAGGGCTTAACCAAGCAAAGAAAGCCAGTGGGATGCACACGGCATTGTAAATGACCGCCCACGCGATATTCTGCTTAATGATGCGCATGGTTTTTTTGGCGTGTTTAATCAGTGCCGGTATCTCGCTGATGTCGCCGTTTAATAAAACGTAATCGGCATGCGCGAGCGTCAGCGGCACGCCTTTGCCCATGGCAATCGAGACGTGGGCGCTGGCTAAGATAGGCCCGTCGTTTAAGCCGTCCCCCACCATTAAGACTTTTTTACCTTGCAGTTTTAGGCCTTGCAAGCGTTGCAATTTGTCGTTTGGGCTGCAAGCGGCTTGAAACACCTTGATGCCGACCAAGGCGGCGGTGTTTTTTACCGTGTGCCATTGGTCGCCAGAGAGCAATTCCACGTCCAACTGGGCTTGCTGCAAAGCAGCGATTGCCTGAGCTGTGTTGGCTTTGATGGCTTCTTGTAAATTAAAGGTGGCCAACCAGCCGCTGTCATCGGCCAGGTAAACCTGTTGGTAGCGTTCGTCGCTGGCTTGCAGTTGGTCGCTATGCACACCGCAGAAGGCGGCCGAGCCGAGTTTTAATGGCCGTTGCTCGTAGTGGCCCTGCATGCCCGCGCCCACCTGCTCTTCCACTTGCTCCAGCGTTATGCTTAGCGCGTTGGCCAATGGATTTTGCTTGGCGGCGTAAGCCACGGCCATGGCGATGGGGTGCATGGACTGGCTGGCTAAAGCCGAGGCCATAGCCAGGGCTTGCGCTTCGCTGAGGCCGTCTTTAACGCTCAACGATTTCACGGCGATGTGGTTGTCGGTCAGCGTGCCGGTTTTGTCAAAAATGACCGTGTCGATTTGGTCTATGCTTTCTATGGCCTGCAAGTGCCTAATTAAAATGCCGCGTTTCACAAAGGCGCTGGCGCTGGCAAGCATGGCTGCCGGTGTGGCCAGCGATAGGGCGCACGGGCAAGTGACAATTAATACCGCCGCTGCCGTCATTAAGGCCAGGCCATGACCTTGCTCCCATAGCAAGACCGCCGATAGCACGGCGCTAAGTAAGATGAAAAATAAGAAAGGCCTGGCGACGCGGTCGGCCAGTTGCGATAGCCGCGGTTTCTCTATGGCGGCTTGGTTAATCAGCTGCACAATTTGCCCGTACTGGGTGGATTCGCCTAAGGTTTCTAAGCGCATGGTGACGGTGGCGCCGAGGTTGTAGCTGCCGGCCACAACGTGCTCGCCCTTGTTTTTATGGATGGGGGTGGATTCGCCGGTCAACAAGGATTCGTCTACCTTGGTTTGCCCAGACAGCAATAAGCCATCGGCGGGGAAGGCTTCGCCGGTATTGACCCGCACGATGTCGCCCACGCTCAATTGGCTATTAATCACGCGCGTGTAACTGCCATCGGCATTTTGCCGTTCGGTATTTTCTGGAATGCGGCTGACCAAGGCTTCCATCGCCCCCAGCGTTTTGCTGTGCAGCTTGACTTCAATCAAGCGCGCGGAAAGCAAAAAGAACACAAACATGGTCAAGGAATCGAAATAAACCACGTCGCCCCACCAGCCACTGGGGTCAAAGGTGGCCGCCGAGCTGACCACAAAAGTGATGCCTATGCCCAAGGCGACCGGTAAATCCATGCTGATTTGTTTGGCTTTTAAATCGTGCCAGGCGTTACTAAAAAACGAACGACTGGAAAACAGCATGACCGGCAAGCTTAATAGCCAGGCCGCCCAGTTAAGCAAGAGGTTGATGTCGGTTTCGATTTCGCCGGTTTTGGTGAAGTAGCTGGGGCTGGCGTACATCATGACTTGCATCATGCAAAAGCCCGCCACTAACCAGCGCCAAAATGCCGCGCGATTTTTTTGGGTGGCGTTGAGTTGACTTTCATTGTGCGAGGCAGGGTTGGCGCTGTAGCCCATTTTTTGGATGGCGGCCAAGATGGTAGAAGGTTGGGTTAATTCCGCAGACCAGACCACCACGGCACGCTTTTTCGACATGCTCACGCGTGCGCTGACGATACCCGGCAAGCCGCTTAAGCCGCGTTCTACTGTGCCTGAGCAGGCGGCGCAACGTAAGCCATCTAGCAACAAGCTCGATTCAACTAAGGGTTGCGCTTCGTCGCCCACGGTTTGGCTAAAGCGCATCCATTGCTCTGGGGTGTCCAATATGCTCCAGGCCGGGTTGGCTTGTGGTTCGTCGCTGTGCGTGTCGCTTAACAAATGTGATTCCATGAAATGCTTAGGCCTGTTTGCGGTTGCCATGACTGGCGGTTTGCGCCCGATGCGTGCTGCATTTGAGCCCTTTCATTATATATTGAAAATTAGGCTATCGCCCCCATGGTAAAGCTATATCAACATTACTGGAGTCAAGCATGCGCTTTGATAAATTAACCACCAAGTTTCAGCAAGCACTCAATGATGCACAAAGCTTGGCCGTGGCCAATGACAGCCCGACCATAGAGGCGTTGCATTTATTGGATGCCTTAATTAAACAAGAAGACGGCGGCAGCAGCGCCTTGCTAGCCCATGCTGGTGTGCATTTGGCGCCACTAAAAACCGGTTTGGCCAGTGCTATCGCCAACCTGCCTAAAAGCACAGACAGCGCTGGGGAAGTGACAATTTCGCGCGAGCTAAACAACCTGCTCAATGTCACCGATAAGTTGGCCGTCAAACGCGGTGACGGTTTTATCGCCAGTGAAATGTTTTTATTGGCCTTGCTGGAGGACAAAGGTGCGGCCGGCAAATTGCTCAAGGCGCACGGTCTTGCTAAAGCGGCCTTGGAGTCGGCTATCAGTGCGGTGCGAGGCGGCGAGCAAGTGCATGCCTCGGATGCCGAATCCAACCGTGAATCGCTAAAAAAATACACGGTGGATCTGACCGAGCGTGCCGCATTGGGCAAGCTCGATCCGGTCATAGGTCGTGACGATGAAATTCGCCGTGTCATCCAAGTCTTGATGCGCCGCACTAAAAACAACCCGGTCTTAATCGGTGAGCCTGGCGTGGGTAAAACCGCGATTATTGAAGGCTTGGCGCAGCGTATCGTGAACGGCGAAGTGCCGGATAGCCTAAAAGGCAAAAAAGTTTTGTCTTTGGACATGGCCGCTTTGTTGGCTGGGGCCAAATACCGTGGGGATTTTGAGGAGCGATTAAAAGCGGTGTTGAAGGAATTGTCGCAAGACGAAGGCCTGACCATTTTATTTATCGATGAAATCCACACCATGGTTGGCGCCGGTAAAGCCGAGGGTGCGATGGACGCGGGCAACATGCTCAAACCGGCCTTGGCCAGAGGCGAATTGCATTGCGTGGGCGCCACTACCTTAGACGAATACCGGCAATACGTGGAAAAAGACGCGGCCTTGGAGCGGCGTTTTCAAAAGGTCTTGGTCGACGAGCCCAGTGTGGAAGCGACGATTGCTATCTTGCGCGGCTTGCAGGAAAAATACGAGTTGCACCACGGTGTGGAAATTACCGATCCGGCCATCGTCGCCGCGGCGGAATTGTCGCACCGTTACATTACCGACCGTTTTCTACCCGATAAAGCCATCGATTTGATCGATGAAGCGGCTTCGCGCATTAAGATGGAAATCGATTCCAAACCGGAAATCATGGACAAGCTAGAACGCCGTTTAATTCAGTTGAAAATCGAGCGGGAAGCGGTGCGCCGTGAAAAAGACGAGGGCAGTAAAAAACGCTTTGAGTTGATCGAGCAAGAGATAGACAAATTGGGCAAAGAGTACGCCGATTTGGAAGACATCTGGAAGGCTGAAAAAGCCCAGGTGCAAGGTTCCTCGCACATAAAAGAAGCCATAGAGAAAATCAAATTTGAGATGGAAGAAGCCACGCGCAAAGGCGAATGGCAAAAAGTGTCGGAATTGCAATACGGTAAATTGCCGGCCCTAGAACAGCAGTTGAAGCAAGCGGCCAGCATGGAGGGTAGCCAAGCTGTCACTAAAAACAAGATGTTGCGTACCGAGGTGGGGGCCGATGAAATTGCTGAAGTGGTCAGTCGGGCGACTGGCATCCCCGTGGCCAAAATGCTGCAAGGCGAACGCGGCAAATTGCTTACCATGGAAAGCAAATTGCACGAGCGGGTAGTCGGCCAAGACGAAGCGGTAAGATTGGTGTCGGACGCCATACGCCGTTCGCGTTCAGGCTTGGGTGACCCCACTAGGCCCTATGGTAGCTTTTTGTTCCTAGGCCCCACCGGCGTGGGTAAAACCGAATTGTGCAAAGCCTTGGCTGGCTTTTTGTTTGACAGCGAAGACCATTTAATTCGTATCGACATGAGTGAGTTCATGGAGAAGCATTCGGTTGCTCGCATGATAGGCGCGCCGCCGGGTTACGTCGGTTACGAAGAAGGCGGCACCTTGACCGAGGCGGTGCGACGCAAGCCCTATAGCGTGATTCTGCTCGATGAAGTGGAGAAAGCCCACCCGGATGTGTTTAACGTCTTGTTGCAAGTGCTAGACGACGGCCGCTTAACCGATGGCCAAGGGCGCACGGTGGATTTTAAAAACACCGTGATCATCATGACCAGTAATTTAGGCTCGCAAATGATACAAAGCATGAGCGATCAAGATTACCAAGTGGTGAAATTGGCGGTGATGGGCGAAGTGAAAACACATTTTAGACCGGAATTCATCAACCGTATCGATGAGGTGGTGGTGTTCCACGCCCTGGATGAGAGCAATATACGTTCGATTACCAAAATACAATTGCAGTACTTGGCAAAACGCTTGGCGGCCATGGACATGCAGTTGGAGATGAGCGAGGCGGCGATTGCAGAAATTGCCAACGCAGGCTTCGATCCGGTTTACGGGGCCCGGCCATTAAAACGTGCCATTCAGTCGGAAATAGAAAACCCCTTGGCGCGCGAGATTTTAAATGGCGACTTTATGGCCAAGGACGTGATTAAAGTGGATGCAAAGGCAGGTAAAATAGTCTTTTCAAAAGCCTAAGGATGGCCATGCAACAAGTCACGGCAAGCATACAGGTCAGCACCCAGGGTAGGCAACTTTACGACATCAGTGCGGAGGTCGCTGCGCACGTTAAGCGCAGCGGCTTGCAGACTGGTTTGTTGACCCTGTACATTCAACATACCTCGGCGAGTTTATTGATCAACGAAAATTACGATCAAGACGTCTTAGTCGACATGGAGGCTTTTTTCAATCGCTTGGTACCAGACGGCGACCCGCTGTTTGTGCACACGGTGGAAGGCCCGGATGACATGCCGGCGCACATTAGGAGTGCGCTCACGCAAACCCATTTGGCCATTCCTGTGTTAAATGGGCAGCTGGCGCTAGGCACATGGCAGGGTGTGTTTTTATATGAACACCGGCACGTGCCGAGTCAACGTAAGGTGCTGTTGCACATTTTGGGTGAGTGATAGGGCCATTTTTACAATTGGATACAGAACTATTACATTCAATTCACAGTCAGCTTCTGGCTTTTGGTTAGACTGATTGGACTGCGCTATATCGCCCTGTGCAGGCTGCTCGTCAGCTTAAGCGTGGTATTTATTTTTATACGACTAGATTAAAAAAAGGAATGCATTATGTCTTTGTTATTACGCGCTATTTTAGTAGTTAGTTTGGCTGGTTTGGTGTTGCAAGGTTGCGGTCAAGAAGAAGCGGCTGCGCCGGCTGAAGCGCCTGCTGCCGCTGCGCCTGCGGCAGAAACTAGCCCGGCAACGGGTGGTTATGAGCCATCTGCGGACGAGCGTGTGCCAGGGATCACATTGGACGCGGCTGCATTGGAAGCGCAAATGAACGCGGCGAAAGCCCAAGCCGAAGCGGCCAGCAAAGCCAATTAAGTTTTAATTAACAAGGCTCCAGCTCAGTGGGTCGAAAGGCCTACTCTGGCGCCTTAATTCGTAATACAAGCCGTTCGCTTCGTTGCCACCGCTGTTGCCTACCGAAGCAATGGCATCCCCAGCTTTAACGCTATCACCCACCTGCCTCAACACTGCTTGGTTATTGCCGTACAAGCTCATGTAGCCATCGCCGTGATCCAAGATGATCAGGTTGCCAAAACCGCGTAACCAGTCGGCAAACACTACCCGACCGCTGGCGACGGATTTCACTTCCGACCCTTCATTGGCTTTGATAAACAAGCCTTTCCATGAAATGCCGGAATCCGCTCGGCTGCTACCAAATCGATTGCTGACCTCACCGCGCACAGGCAGCCTTAGCTTGCCTCTAAGCGATGAAAAATTGCCGCTGTGGCCCTCAAAGCTGGGCTCGACGTTGTTTTCTAACGCAGGTGGGGCCTCTTGCGTGGCTTTATTAGTTTCGCTGCTATCGGCGCGTGCAGTGCGTTTATTTTTTTGTTTTTTCCCGCTAGGTGGCGTGGCTCGTGCTAAGCGTTCCACCAATTGCGAGAGGCGTTTTTCATCGCGGCTGAGTTTTTTAATCTCACCGCGCTGCATGGCAATTTGCTGCGACAGGCTGCGAACAATTTTAGATTTAACTTGTTTTTGCGACTGCAACACTTGGCGCTCATCGATTTGTTTTTGCTTGAGTTCAGCGACTTTTTCCAAGGTGCTGGTGGTCTCTTCATTCAGCTGATTGAGGTGATTCAAGTTGCCTTGCATTTTATTGATGAGTTCGGCGCGCACTTTGGCAATGTAGGAAAAATAATGCACGTCGCGCGCCATGGCGCTGGGATGATCGTTCTGCAAGAGCATTTGCACGTAACTTTGGCGGCCATGCAAGTATTGTTGGTAGAGTTGCGTGCTCAGTTGTTTTTGTTGGCTGGTCAGCGCTTGATTGGTGGCCAGCGATTCCGCTGCCAATTTAGCTAGCATGGCCTTATGCGCTTGCTGTTTCTGATTGATTTCATAAAGCTTTTTATTGGCCACGCTGATCGCTACTTCGCTGTCTTTCAATGCGTCAGCGGCATCCTTGCGGGCTTCTTGCGATTGGTTTAAAGCTTGTTTCAGTTTGGCTAATTTTTCTTGTACCAAGCTCAAGCTTTGTGGCGATGCCTCGCTTTTCTTTTCCGCATGCGCGACATGGCTTAGGCTAAATAGCAATGCCAATGCCATTAGGCTGGCGACGGGTAGTTTGCAATAAGGCGATGGCATGTGCATGGCTAAGCCTTTATGGCAGAAAATGAACAAGGTTTTTGCCTGTCATTTCGACCGGTTGCGCCACACCCATTAAGTGCAGCAAGGTTGGCGCTAAATCCGACAGCGCCCCATCTTGAGCTAGATTGGCAGGACGGCCTAGGTAAATCAGTGGCACCTTGTTGGTGGTGTGCTGGGTATGCGCTTGTTGGTTTGCGCCATCGAACATCATTTCTGCGTTGCCGTGGTCAGCCGTGATGATCACTTCGCCGCCGGTGCTTTGCATGGCGGTCGCGATGCGGCCTACGCAGGTGTCCAAGGTTTCTATGGCTTTAATGGCCGCGGCTAAATTGCCGGTATGACCAACCATGTCGCCATTCGCGTAGTTGCAAATAATGGCATGGTATTGCTTGGATAAAATCGCTTCTTCTAGCCTGTCAGTTAATTCGTAAGCGCTCATTTCCGGTTGCATGTCGTAGGTAGCAACCGGTGGAGAGGGCACTAAAATACGCTCTTCACCAGCAAAGACGGTTTCTTCCCCGCCGTTAAAAAAGAAGGTGACGTGCGGGTATTTTTCCGTTTCGGCGATGCGCAGTTGCTTTAAACCCAAAGCAGACAAATACTCACCCAAGGTGTTTTTCACGGCAAACGGCGGAAATATAGCCGACGCTTTGGGCTCTTTGGCGTCGTGCATAGTGAGCGTGAAGTAGCCGGCTAACTGGGGTTGATGGCGACGGTGGAAGCCATCAAAGGCCGGGCTTAATAAGGCGTGGGTGAGTTGGCGGGCGCGATCGGAACGAAAGTTCATGTTCACCACCACATCGCCGTCCTCTAAGTGGGTGGGGGTTTCGTGCTCAGCGCGTATGGCCGTGCACTTTACAAATTCATCGTTTTCACCGCGTGCGTAAGCCGCTTGCAAGGCTTGTTCGGCGCTGGGGTAGCAAAATTCACCCATGCCTTCAGTGATCAACGCGTATGCCGCTTCCACCCTAGGCCAGCGCTTGTCTCTGTCCATGCTGTAAAAACGGCCGCTCACCGATAGGATTTTACCTATGCCTAGCGACTTGATTTTGGCTTCCAGCGCGGCCAGGTAGGGGCTGGCGCTAACTGGCGGCGTGTCTCTGCCGTCCAGGAAGGCGTGCACGTAGACTTTTTGCAAACCCAATTTAGCAGCCATTTCCAGCATGGCGTGGATGTGTGAATCGTGGCTGTGTACGCCGCCATCGGAGAGCAAGCCCATGATGTGTAGGGCTTTATTAGTATTTTTGATGCCCAGCAAAGCGGCTTTTAACTTGGCGTGCTCAAAGAACTCGCCGCTGGCGATGCTGTTGTTAATGCGTTCAAAATCCTGAAACACCACGCGGCCCGCGCCTATGTTGAGATGGCCTACTTCTGAATTACCCATTTGTCCGTCAGGCAAGCCCACGTAGTGCTCGGAAGCATTAATCAAGGTATGCGGGTGGCTTAGCTTGAGCTTGTCCAGATTGGGGGTGTGGGCTAGCGCAATGGCATTGTTGCTTGTTTCTTCGCGGTAGCCAAAGCCATCTAAAATAAGCAGGCATACTGGCGTTATGGGGTTGGCACTGGTTTTTAATGGCGTGGACATAAAAGGTTAGCCTTAAAATTTTATTGGTGTGAGTGTAAGTATTGCCACTATTTTAGCGTATTTACACGTAAAATCTGCTTATAAAGTTCGCCTGAATAGTTTGCCTAAGTAGGCGATTTAAACGGCTTTTAATTAAGCGCTTGTTTCATAGAACAAATTTGAAAGGACGGTTGTGGAATTCATTAAAAGTAATATTTGGCTAATAGGCTTGGCGCTGGGTTCGGGCTTGATGTTATTGTTGCCCTCCATGAAAAAAAGTGCCGGTGGCGTGCCCAATTTAAGCCCGGCTGAATCGGTGACCTTAATCAATCGCTCGCATGCGGTGGTGTTGGATGTGCGCGACGAGGCCGAGTTTGCTGCGGGTCATATTGCTGAGGCCGTCAACATTCCCTTGGCCAATCTAGCCGCGCGCTTGCCTGAGCTAAAAAAATACCAAAATAAACCCTTGCTGGTGAATTGCCAGTTAGGCGGGCGTTCGGTTAAAGCCTGCGATATTTTACGCGGTGCGCAATTTAGCCAATTGCACAATTTGCAAGGCGGCTTAAGTGCTTGGCTAGAAGCTAAATTGCCGGTGGTAAAAGGGGCGGCCGGGTTGCCCAGCAAAGCGCCGGCTAAACCTAAGGCTGCGCCTAAAAAAGCGAGCGCTTAAAATGGCTAAAGTCACCATGTACAGCAGCGCTGTTTGCCCCTATTGCAGCAACGCCGAGCGCTTATTGCTGAGCAAGGGCGTGACCGATATTCATAAAATCAGGATTGATTTGCAGCCAGAGTTGCGCGACGAAATGATGCAAAAAACCGGTAGGCGTACCGTGCCGCAAATCTACATAGGCGATGTGCATGTCGGTGGTTTCGATGATTTGCGCGCCTTGGATTTAGCCGGCGGCTTGGATCCTTTATTAGCCTAGTCTAATGAGCGGGATGCAGATTGCTCAACGACGAAGCTGCCCAGTTAAATCTCTGATAAAATGGCGCGGTATTTTTTAATTCAACCTTTTAATTAACAAGAAACGAATAACATCATGGCAAAAGACGACAACAAGGCAGCCGCCGAAGAGCAAACCCAACAAGCGGGTTTCAGCATGGAAAAAATTTACCTTAAAGATGCGTCATTGGAAATTCCTAATGCGCCACAAATCTTTACTGATCGCAATCAGCCACAAGTAGGCATCGAGTTGAGTAATTTTGCTCAACAGCTAGAAGACAATGTCTTTGAAGTGGCGATCAAAGTAACGGTCACGTCCAAAATTGAAGACAAGACGGTGTTTTTAGTGGAAGTCACGCAAGCCGGTATTTTCCAAATCCGCGGTGTGCCGGAAGAGAATCTGGAAATGATAGTCGGCATCACGTGCCCTAACATCTTGTTCCCCTATGCGCGTGAAAGCGTTTCTGACTTGGTCGTGCGCGCTGGTTTCCAACCGGTGTTGTTAAACCCGATCAATTTTGAAGCCTTGTTTGCGCAACAAAAACAGCAGCAAGCTGAAGCGGCAGAAGCGGCTGCAAAACACTAAATTCATGCTAGGTCTTGGCAAAAAGTTAGCATGGACCTTGGGGTTATTGCTGCTGCCTGCCTTGGCCATGGCGCTGGATTTTCGTTCGGTGGCGGTGCCCAAGGCGGTGCTTTATGATGCGCCGTCCATCGCCGCAAAAAAAGTCTATTTACTCAGTCAATATTACCCGGTTGAAGTGGTGGTAAATTTGGGCGATTGGTTAAAAGTTCGGGACGCCCAGGGCGGCTTGAATTGGCTGGAGGCCAAGCAATTGTCTAACAGGCGTTGGCTTTTGGTGACCGCCAATAAAGCGGAAATTCGCCTGTCAGCCGATCCCGGTTCCCGATTATTGGCCACGGTGGAAAAGGACGTGTTGCTCGAGGTGCTGGAGCAGAAACCCACTAACGGCTGGCTTAAAGTGAAGCATAGGGATGGCACGCTAGGCTTTGTGCTGTCTTCCACCACATGGGGTGGGGACTAGCCGCCATGTTGTTTTGTACAGGAATTTAAGCTAATGGCAAAAATAGCAGTGTTGGGTGCGGGTGCGTGGGGTACGGCTTTGGCCATGCACATTAGCCAGCATCACCAAGTGGCATTATGGGCGCGCAATGCTGGCCATGTTTCAGGTATGCGCAAAGCGCGTGCCAATCCGCTGTATTTAGGCGACTTTAAATTCAATGCGCAGTTGCAGGTAGAGGACAGTTTGCAACTGGCTTTGCAAGATGCCGACTTAATCCTTTCTGTGGTCCCCACCGCTGGCTTTAGACAAATCCTAAAAGACATAACAGCCTTAGGGTTCAAGACTCCTGTGGTCTGGGCCAGTAAAGGCTTGGAGCCGAATACGGCTAAACTGCCTTTTGAGGTGGCTTTAGAGGAATTGGGTGACCCGGCCGTCACTGGCCAGCATTGGGGTGCCTTGTCTGGCCCCAGTTTTGCGGCAGAGTTGGTGCGTGGTTTGCCGACTGCTGTTACCTTGGCCGCCAGTGATGCTGCTTTTGCGCGGCAGGCTGCGCAATTAATTCACGGTGGTAATTTACGCGTATACAGTAGCAGCGATGTGATCGGTGTGTCGGTAGGCGGTGCGATTAAAAATGTCATGGCCATTGCAGCGGGCATATCGGATGGCATGGGTTTTGGTAACAATGCACGTGCTGCCATGATTACCCGCGGCTTAGCCGAAATGACGCGTTTTGGCGTGGCCTTGGGCGCCAGTCCGGAGACCTTTATGGGCTTGGCTGGGGCAGGCGATTTAATTTTAACCTGTACTGGGCAGTACTCGCGCAATCGTGAAGTTGGCTTGCAATTGGCCAGCGGCAAAACTTTAGCCGATATATTGCAGCACTTGGGTCACGTTGCCGAGGGCGTCAATACTACCACCGAGGTCATGCGCCGGGCTAAAGCGCTGCAGGTGGACATGCCTATTACCCATGAAGTGGATCAGGTGCTGTCGCACGGTAAAAGTGCTAAGGATGCGGTGATGGCCTTATTGGGCCGCGAACAGAAAGCCGAAGGGCACTAGACGCCCCCAGTAAAGCCAATTTGGCGCCACGCTTCGTATAGCAATACCGCCGCTGAATTAGATAAGTTTAAACTTCTGCTGTTGGCTAACATGGGTAGGCGTAAGCGCTGATCGGCGCTGAATTCTTCCAGTACGGCGGCAGGTAAGCCCCGTGTCTCCGGTCCAAACACAAACACATCTCCTGCCTGAAAAGCCACTTCGCTATGCCGCGTGCTGCCCTTGGTGGTGATAGCAAAGATGCGACTATTGCTTAAGGCGACTTTGCAATCCGACCAATTTTCATGCACGACTAAGCTGGCGTACTCGTGGTAGTCCAAGCCGGCGCGTTTAAGTTGTTTGTCTTCCAGTTCGAAGCCTAAGGGTTTAATTAGGTGCAGTTGTGCGCCGGTGTTGGCGCACAGTCGTATGATGTTACCGGTATTGGGCGGTATTTCTGGTTCAAATAAAACGATGGTAAACATAAGGGCTAGGGTCTGGCTAAGGTTCTGGCGACAACCCAGCATTCTACATGGCTGGCGCCGGCTTGTTTTAATGTTTTTGCCAGCTCGTTTAAGCTCGCGCCTGTGGTCATGACGTCGTCTAGGATGGCAATGCGTTGCCCTGTTATGCGCGACGAGGCCTGCACCATAAAGACCCCCTTGATGTTTTTTAGGCGGGCTTGCCAGCTTAGGCTCACTTGCGCAGGCCTATGCTTCTGCCTTTGTACGCTATCTAAATCCAGCTTCTGTGCTTGCTCGGCACAGAGCACGCGCGCAATTTCCAATGCTTGATTGAAGCCTCTTTCTTTTAAGCGTTGTGGGTGCATGGGCATGGCGATGACGGTGTCCACTGCGTGCAATGGCACGCGGTTTTTTAGCAATAAAGCGAAACTGCGGGCCAAATGCAGTTTGCTGCCGTATTTGTAATCTTGCAACAAGGCGCTGATTGGAAATTGGTAGCTAAACACGCCGTAGCAAGCGTCAAAATAGGGTGGGTCGCTTAAACAATGGCCGCACACCTTGCCTGTGCAAGGCAGCGCGCATTGCAAGCAAAGCGCATCCGGCAACCAAGGTAAGTCGTCTAAGCAAGGCTGACAAAGGCCTAACGCCGTGCTGTTATTGGCCAAGCAAAGCAAGCAAGGCGACCGTAATAAGCCGTCAAAAAACAAATGATTAAATTTTAATCTCTTGTTCATAGTTTGCCTCACTTTTGCTTGACAATGTATAATTCGCAGAAATCAAGCCGCTAAAATGGCTTGCTGTATCAGCTACTTAATGCCGCTACTGTTAACTGACCTTAACTTAAGGATGTGCCATGCTAGAAACCAGCAGCCCCGTTGTCATCAATACCGATGGCTTAAAAACCAAACCGTCTGCCAGTTGTGATTCGACCATCGAGCGTTGGCGTGTTGCAGACATTGTCGCATTATTCGAATTACCCTTCAGTGATTTAATGTATCAAGCGCAAACAGTGCACAGGGCCAATTTCGACGCAAATGCGGTGCAAGTCAGCACCCTGTTGTCGATTAAAACCGGCGGCTGTTCTGAGGATTGCGGTTATTGCCCGCAGGCCGCGCGTTACCACACCGAAGTGGAAGACGAGCCCTTAATGCAATTGCAGGATGTGGTGGCCGCCGCGCAAGAAGCCAAAGCCAACGGCGCTAGCCGCTTTTGCATGGGCGCAGCCTGGCGTGGCCCTAAGCAACGTGATTTAGAACCGGTCTTGAAGATGATCGCGGAGGTAAAAGCCATGGGCTTGGAGACCTGCGCTACCTTAGGCATGCTTAAAGACGGCCAAGCCGAGCAATTGAAGGACGCCGGCTTGGATTATTACAACCACAATTTGGATACCGCGCCGGAATACTATGGCGACGTGATTAGCACGCGCACTTACCAAGATCGTTTGGACACATTGGATAGGGTGCGCAGTGTCGATATAAACGTTTGCAGTGGCGGCATCATAGGCATGGGCGAATCACGCAATCAACGCGCAGGCTTGCTGGCGCAATTGGCTAACATGGCTAGGCCACCGGAAAGCGTGCCGATTAATCTATTGACCCAGGTTGAAGGCACGCCTTTGCATGGCACCGAGAGCTTGGACCATTTGGAATTTGTTCGCACCATCGCTGCCGCCCGTATCACCATGCCAAGCAGTTACGTGCGTCTATCGGCCGGTCGCCAAAGCATGCCGGAAGGCATACAGGCCTTGTGCTTTTTGGCCGGTGCTAACAGCATTTTCTATGGCGAAAAACTGCTAACCACACCCAATCCAGAGGCGTCCGTAGACAAGCAGTTATTCGCCAAGCTCGGCATCAACCAAATTTAACATGCTGGCCGCCCTGCAACTTGCTCTGGACAAGCGGCTAGCCGATGGCTTGCTGCGGCAGCGGCGTTTGCTTGATTCGCCGCAAGCCGAGCATATCGTCAGCAATGACCAAAGCTATTTGTCTTTTTGCAGCAACGATTACTTGGGTCTGGCCAATCGCCCTGAATTAATCAGCGCCATGCAGCAAGCCGCTGGTGATTCCGGCGTGGGCAGCGGCGCATCCAATTTGATCACCGGCCACCACCGTTACCACGATGACTTAGAGCGGCAATTGGCGGCCTTTGTGGAGCGCCCGGCGGCCTTGTTATTTTCCACCGGCTACATGGCCAACATAGGCGTGCTAGGCGCATTAGTCGGACGTGGCGATGCCATTTTTGCCGACAAGCTTAACCATGCCTGTTTGAACGACGGCGGCTATTATTCCTTAGCCAGCTTTCATCGCTTTGCGCACAACGACGTGCAGGCTTTGGAAGCCTTACTTAAAACCAGCACGGCCAAGCATAAATTGATAGCGGTGGACGCGGTGTTTAGCATGGATGGTGACATCGCCCCGTTGGCTGAGTATTTGCAATTGTGTGAGCGCTACGACGCCTATTTGTACGTGGACGATGCACACGGTTTTGGTGTCTTGGGTGAACACGGTCAAGGCACGCTGCATCATTTAGGGTTGCGCTCGCCGCGTATCATCATGATGGCCACCTTAGGCAAGGCTGCCGGTGTGGCTGGCGCCTTCGTGGCAGCCGAGGCTGTGGTAATCGACTATTTAATACAAACAGCCAAGAGCTATGTCTATTCCACCCCGGCACCACCGGCCTTATCGGCCACCTTGAGTGCCTCATTAAAATTGATCGCTCAAGGTGACGCATTGCGTACGCATTTGTATGGTTTAATTGCTTACTTTAAAGCCCACCTGTCTTGTCAGAAATGGCGTTTAATGCCATCCGACACCTCGGTTCAGCCTTTATTAGTGGGCAGCAATCAAGCGGCCTTGGCACTAAGTGCGTATTTGCAAAAAAGCGGCATATTGGTGCCTGCTATACGCCCGCCTACCGTGCCTGCTGGCACAGCCCGATTGCGCATTTCCATCTCAGCGGCGCATAGCTTAGAGGACATTCAAAAATTGTTGCAAGCGATACATCAAGCAGAAAGTGAGTTGCCATCATGAGCCCCAATACCATGCACGTAGAAACGCTAGGCTTAGGCCCTAATCTTGTGTTGATACACGGATGGGGCATGAATGGCTCGGTCTGGCAGCCGCTGGTGAAACCCTTAAGCAAGCATTTCACCCTGCACATATTGGATTTGCCCGGCATGGGTTACAGCAAACCGATAGAGCCCTTGCATTTGCATGCCTTGGCGGAAAAAGTAGCCGAAATCATGCCGGCCAATGCCGATGTGCTGGGCTGGTCATTGGGCGGTCAGGTCGCGATGCGCATCGCCCTCGATTACCCGGATTTGGTGCGACGATTGGTCTTAGTTGGATCCACGCCGTGCTTCGTCAACCGTAGTTTTGATCAGAAAAACGTTGAGTATAAAAAAACCTGGGATGCCGGCATCGAGCCCGAAGTGTTCGGTAACTTTGCCGATAACGTCAATGAAGACTACCAAAGAACCATGATGCAGTTTTTAAGCTTGCAGTGCATGGGCGCTAGGGATGCCAGGGCCACGGTTAAACTGCTGCGCAATAAATTTAACGAGCGACCCAGTCCCAGTTCGCAAACCTTGTATCGCATGTTGGACATTTTATTGGATACCGATTTGCGGGCAGAAGTACCGTCTTTGAGAAAGCCGACCCTGTTGGTGCACGGCGATAGAGACAGCTTGGCGCCCGTGCAAGCGGCGCATTGGATGATGCAAAATCTGCCGGTGGGATTTTTACGGGTCATGGCAGGGGCATCGCATGCCCCGTTCTTGTCGCATCAAGAGGCTTTTATCCAAGCCTTGTTGGAATTCCTAGAACCGGCTAGCCCAAACTAATGGACGCAAAAGTCGATCACTATCACATCGATAAGGCCCGTGTTCGTGCTTCATTTGGCCGTGCGGCGAGCAGTTACGATGCCGCGGCGATATTGCAAAAACAAGTGCGTGAAGAAATGCTCAGTCGCCTGGATTGGGTGACATTAAACCCCGAAACGATTTTAGATGCAGGCTGCGGCACCGGTGCCGCCAGCCATGCGCTGCGCAAACGCTACGCCACGGCGCAAGTGCTGTCCATGGACTTTGCACTAGCCATGTTGCAAAAGACCCGCGAGCGTGGGTTTTTTGCGCGTCTGCTGATGCATGGCCAGGGCCTAATCGGCAGGCCACGCCACCATGTGCTGTGCGCAGACTTAGAGCAGTTGCCGCTGGCAAACAACAGCATCGATTTGCTTTGGTCAAATTTAGCCATGCAATGGTGCAACGATTTGGACGCCACCTTCAGTGAATGCCATCGCGTGCTGCGGCCCCAAGGCTTACTGATGTTCAGCACCTTTGGCCCGGACACTTTAAAAGAATTGCGTGCGGCCAGTCATGCTTACCCTGGGGTCACCAGTGTCAGCCGCTTTATCGACATGCACGACATAGGCGACGCCTTAATCCGTGCCGGCTTCTCGGCGCCGGTGCTGGATGTGGAGCGCTACACCTTAACCTACGATGACATCAAAAGTTTGATGCGTGACTTAAAAAGCATAGGTGCGCACAATGCCACCGATGGCCGTGCACGTGGCCTGCTGGGTAGGGGCTTTTTAGCAAAACTCGCTGCCGGCTACGAGGCCTATCGGGTGGCCGGCAAATTACCCGCCACCTACGAGGTGGTGTATGGCCATGCCTGGCGTGCCGAAGACAAGCCTGTGCTGGCCGATGGCGTCTCGCCTATTGCCTTCCGAACCAGGACTAAGTAAGCCTCATGCACGCGGCGTATTTTGTTGTGGGCACCGATACCGATGTGGGTAAAACTTACGTTAGCTGCGCCTTGCTGCAGCATTTTGTGGCGCAGGGCTACCAATCGGTAGGCATGAAGCCCGTGGCATCGGGCTGCCAGATGGACGCGCAGTTAGGCTTGGTGAATGCTGATGCGCAAGCCTTGCTGGCCGCGGGCAATCTTCAAGTTGACATGGATGCGCTCAATCCCTACCGTTTTTTACCGGCGATTGCCCCGCACATCGCTGCCCAGCAAGCGGGTATAGAAATAGACCTGCAAGTTATTTTAAGCGCCTACACCTCTTTGGCTAATAAGGCCGAGGTAGTGGTGGTAGAGGGTGCAGGGGGCTTTTTTACGCCCATCAGTGCGCAGCAAAATTTGGCTGATCTAGCCGAGCAATTGGCCATACCGATTATATTGGTGGTGGGCATGCGCTTAGGTTGCATCAACCACGCCTTGTTGACGGTGGAAGCCATACAGGCGCGCGGCTTGCGCTTGGCCGGTTGGGTGGCCAATAGCCTTGCACCCAACATGCCGTATTTTGCAGAAACCCTCAGCACCTTGCAGCAAGCCATAGACGCGCCTTGTCTAAGTGTCGTGCCGTGGCAGGGTGAGGCGCAGTTTAAGCTAAGCTTCTAAGCTGGCTATCAAGGCTGAATTTCGGCCGCTTCCAAGACTAATTGATAGCTTTGTGCCTCTTGCAAACTGGCCACTTTTTGCCCAAGCGCCATTTGGCTTTTAGCGCCAGACGCTAAGTCACTTCGCATGGTTAAGGTCGGGCTACGGCTGATAACGCGCCCAGTTTTCAGGTCGTATCTGATGACTTTAAAGTGGATTTTCTGGATGCTTATGGCGCTGTTGTTTTGCAAGACGGCATATAAATTCCCTGCGCGATCGACCTCTATCCTGGCTTGCAGGTACTTTGCCGGGTTGCGCGGCAAATCCAATTTAGCCAAGCGGGCGCCCGCTTGCTGGCCTATCTCAGACTTAGAATCGGCGGCGATTTGGTAATGTTGCATGGCCAAGGCGGTGTCGCCACGGCCTTCGGCCAACTGACCCAATAAATTATAAGCCGGCGCGGTTGGCAGCAATTCATTAGCGCGTTTCAAATAGGCCTCGGCTTCGGCTTTTCTGCCCAAGCTAAATAACACGATGCCACTTTGTACCTGCGGTTTAAAGTAATCGGGCTGCATGTTGATGGCCTTGGCATACAAGGCTAAGGCGGCTTCCGGTTTTTTTTGCAGCAAGGCCATGTCGGCCAGAAATTCTTGAAATTTGGCTTCGCGTGGTTCGCCGGCTATGGCTTGATTAATCAGCTGTTTGGCTTTTTCTAGATCCTTGCTGGCCAGGGCTTTAACCGCCTCATCGTAAGCTTTGTAGGCCGCTTGGGTGGATTTGAGTTTGCTGACTTTTTGCGCGTAAACGTCCTTGCCCATGTCGCCACCGGCACCCAATTGCATCAAGGTGCTCTTGTTAGCGGACACGCGTTGTGCGGATGGCGGATGGCTAGCAAATAAACCGTCTATAAAGTTGCTCTTATGCTCGGCGCTTAAACGGACAAAGGTTTCTTGTAAGGTAACGGCGGCGGCCGGGTCGTAACCGGCTTTTTTCATGTAGCGCATGCCGTATAAATCCGATTCGCTTTCCGCATCGCGGCCGTATTTGGTGCTAACCAATTGCGCGCCTACTTGCGCACCACCGACGATTAAATTGGCGTAGTCGCTATTTTGCGCGCCTATGCCTACCGCTATCATGGCGCCTTGCAAGAGTATGCCGCGTTCCATGTCTTTAGCCCCATGCCTGGCGGCGGCATGCACCATCTCATGGCCCATGACGGCAGCCAATTCGGCCTCGCTGTTTAATTCGTAGAGCAGGCCGCGGTTAAATGCAATTTTACCGCCAGGCATGGCCCATGCGTTGGGGGTGGAATCGTTGATAATGCTAAATTCATAAGGCAATTTGCGGTCGGACACGGCAGCCAACTTATTGCCCACGCTTTGCACGTAGGCGGTTAATTCTGGGTCCAAGGTGTAATCGCCGCCTTGTGCTTGGCGAGTGGGCCCGTAATTTTTTTTGCCTATGGCAATTTCTTGCGATTCCGAGACGAGTTGCAATTCCCTTTTTTTGGTCACCGGGTTGGTGCCGCAACCTGGCGTCAACAAGCCCAACGCGATGACTAGGCTTAACAATGCTTGTTTGGTGGCGGGTTTGAGCAGAGGGCGTTTTAACATGGCGGCATTCCTTGTTTGGCTAGCTAGGCTTGGTAGAGGCCATGCTGTGCAATGTAATCGAGCACGCAGTCTGGCGTTAAATAGCGTGCCGACTGCTGCTTGGTTAATTGTTCACGGATAGCGCTAGATGAAATCGTCAGGGGCGTAATGGCTTGCATGGTAATCAAGCCGGCCGTCTCACTTTGCAAATCCATGGCGTTTTCCGTGTAGTGGTCTTGTAAAAAAGTCACCAGCTCTGGATTTAAGCCGGTCGATACTTCACTGTTTGGCCGGGCTACTAGCGCTATGTGGCATAGCCGTATGATCTCTTGCCACTGATGCCAACGGTTAAATTGTTTAAAGGCGTCGCTGCCTATGAATAAGACCAGGCTGTCTTGCTCGCTTAGTTCGCGGCGCAAACTGCGCAAGGTGTCTAGCGTGTAGGATGGGCCAGTTCGCTTCAGTTCGCGATCATCCAATTGAAAATCGGGGTTGTTGGCGATGGCGAGTTGCACCATGGCACAGCGGTCTATGGCTGAAGCGCTGGGTTGGCTTTTGAGTGGCGGCACGGCGGCCGGGATGAATTTGACGGCGTCCAATGCCAGGGCTTGCGCCAGCTCTTGCGCCATGCCTAAGTGGCCAAAATGGATGGGATCAAACGTCCCGCCTAGCAAGCCTATGCGGGCCATTTATGCTCGAACTTGACCGTCGCCCAACACGATGTACTTGAGTGAGGTCAAGCCTTCCAAGCCGACTGGGCCGCGTGCATGCAATTTGTCGGTGGAGATGCCTATCTCCGCGCCTAAACCGTATTCAAAGCCATCGGCAAAACGGGTCGACGCATTGACCATGACGCTGCTGGAATCCACTTCGCGTAAGAAGCGCCGGGCTTTGCTGTAATTTTCCGTGACGATGGCTTCGGTGTGCTGCGACGAGTGCTGGTTAATGTGCACTATGGCCTCGTCTAAGCCGCTGACCACTTTGCAGGAAATAATCGCTGCCAAATACTCGGTGTAATAATCTTCTTCGCTGGCGGCTTTGGCTTGTTTGACCAAGGCGCAGGTTTCTTTGCAACCGCGAATTTCGATGCCGTGTTGGCTGAGCATGTCGGCTAGTTTAGGCAGCATGCTGGCCGCCACCGCTCTGGCAATCAACAACGATTCTGCCGTATTGCAGGTGCCCAAGCGCTGGGTTTTGCTGTTTTCCAGTATGCGCAAGGCTTTGTCAAAATCGGCGTCGTCGTCGATGTAGACATGGCAATTGCCGTCCAAGTGCTTAATGACTGGGATTCTTGCTTCGTTGCTAATGCGTTCGATTAAGCCCTTGCCGCCTCTAGGCACGATGACGTCCACGTAGTTTTTCATGGTGATCAATTCGCCCACGGCAGCCCGGTCGCTGGTTTCTATGACTTGCACGGCGCTACTGGGTAAATCGGCTGCGGCCAAGCCCTCTTGCACCAATTTGGCCAAGGCTTGATTGCAATGCATGGCTTCGCTGCCGCCGCGTAAAATGGCGGCATTGCCGGATTTAATGCATAGGCCGGCGGCGTCTATGGTGACGTTAGGCCGTGCTTCGTAAATGATGCCTATCACCCCAAGTGGCACGCGCATTTTGCCTATCTGTATGCCGCTAGGACGGTATTTAAAATCGCTCATTTCCCCTATAGGGTCATCAAGCTTGGCGATTTGCGTTAAGCCTTCGGCCATGCTCTGTATGGATTTTTCCGTGATGCTCAGGCGATCTAGCATGGCGTCATCCAAGCCGTTGGCGCGAGCGGCAGTCAAGTCCAGTTGGTTGGCGGCTAGCAGAGCGTTTTTTTCACGCAATAGCGCGCTGGCAATGTGTTGCAGGGCAGCGTTTTTTTTGTTGCTGTCTGCGCTGGCCATCAACCTCGATGCCGCACGCGCGGCCAGGCCAATTTCTTGCATGTATTTTTTTATGTCCATGATGGTTGTCTGCTCATGAGGTTCGGTTTTGTTTGATTATACTTTTTTATAGCAAGCCTGCGTAGGCCTTAGCGTGCCCGCACGCCAGCCAAGCCAAAACACAGGCGAGAAATTTCTAACCAGGCGTCGCCCTGCATGACGCCTTTGGCGGTTTTATCGATGTCGGCTAATTTTTGTAGGGCCGCTTCCAATTGACGCAAGCTCAATCGACTTAATGCGCGTTTGACTAGCGCTTGACGCTCGCCATAGATACGCGCACTGGTCATGGCTTGCATGATGTTTTCGCCGCGTAATTCGGCTTGTTTGATGCCCAATAAGGGACGCAATACCCACATCAAGGGGTTCATCACGGCGACGGCATTTTCACCTTCATCTTGCAGGCCTTGCAAAATTCGCACGGTGCGTGCGCTGTCGCCAGCCAGCACTGCTTCACCTAATTGAAATGCATCGTAACGGGAAACGTTAAGCACCGCTTGCCGAACCGCTTCATCGCTGAGCTCGCCCGTTGGGTGCAATAATCCTAATTTTTGTACCTCTTGGTTGGCGGCCAGTAAATTGCCTTCCACTTGGTGGGCTAGGAATTCCAAGGTGGCTGGGCTGGCTTGTTGACCTTGTTGTGCCAGTCGCGCGCCTATCCATTTAGGCAACTGGCTGGCCGGCACTTCTTCTAGGTTGATCACTACGGCTTGTTTTTCTAGGGCGCTAAACCAGGCACTGTTTTTTGCCTCACGCTCTAATTTAGGCAAGATGATCAGTACGGTGGTGTCGCTTAGAGCTTGGCTGGCTAGCGCTTGCAAGGCTTTGCCACCTTCCACCCCGGGTTTGCCGCTGGGCAGATTGATTTCCAATAAACGGCGACTGGCAAACAATGAAATGGACGCGCTGTAGGAGGCAATTTGTTGCCAATTAAAGGCACGCTCCACCAATAAACTGTTGCGTTCATCAAAGCCCTGTAATCGCGCCGCTTGCCTAATGGCATCCAAGCATTCTCGGTGCGCCAAGGGTTCGTCGCCCACCAGCAGGTAAAGGGCTTGCAGGCCTTGCTTAAGATGAGCGGCTAATTGCGCTGGGGCGAGCTGCATGCTTAGGGTTGCAGCCGTTTAATGGCGGACAGTCGGCGCATGATTTCGCGCACCACCTCGCTGTGCATGTCGGCATTGAGTTTGTTTTCCTCATCGAGTTTGGCCAGCAAGGCTTTGTCGTCGTAGGAAAAGTTACGCCGCGATTGCACGGTTTGCGCTTCGCTCCATAGTGGGGTATTAGGCAGCCGAGTTCTAAAGCTGACCTTGTAGACCAGCTCGTACTCCCTAACGGTACCGCCGCCACTCAAGGATAGAATGCGCTTTTCATTGTTCTCGTTAATCATTTCAAACAACAGCGCAGCATCGTCTGAATGTTCGATTACTTTAATGCCGTTGCTTTTGAGTGTTTGCCGCAGTTCTCGGCTCATGCTCAAGCTGTTGCCTTGGATGGAAATCGTTTTGAAGGTCACCTCGCTCATGCCGCGTGGGTGAAAGCCACAGCCAGTCATTAACAGGCTGACTATGACTAGGCTGGCTATGCTTATGTTTTTTACCTTGGTGTAGAGCAAACCGTGCATCCCCTGTTAAGACGCCATCATAGTTAAGACACCACCACGTTGATCAGTTTGTTCGGCACCACGATGATTTTTCGTACTTGCAAAGGCGCTTCCATAAATTTTTGCACAAAGGGCTGTGCCAAGGCTAATTGTTCCAATTGCGCCTTGCTTTCGGTTTTAGCCACGGTGAGGCTGCCGCGCAATTTGCCGTTGACTTGAATGACGTATTCCACGCTGTCTTGTTCCATGGCAGTGGGGTCAGCCAGTGGCCATGAGGCGTCCAATATGTGACTGCCTGGGCAAAGTTCGGCCCAAAGCGCTTGGCATACGTGCGGCACGATGGGCGAGAGCAAGAGCGCCACGTTTTGCAACACTTCTTGTCGCACCTGGCGGCTGAGGGTTTGCGTGCATTCCATTTTTGCTAAAGCGTTCATCAGTTCCATTACCGAGGAAATGGCGGTATTGAAACTGTGGCGTCGACCGTAATCGTCGGCTACTTTGTCTATGGTCTGGTGCAATTGCAAGCGCAGCGTTTTTAGTTCGGCATTCAATTCCCCGCTGCCGTATGCGGCTACCGTGCCCAATGCGACGTGGTCGTAGACTGCTTTCCATAGACGGCGTAAGAAGCGGTGCGCTCCTTCAACGCCACTGTCGGCCCACTCCAAGCTTTGTTCTGGGGGTGCAGCGAACATCATGAACAACCTGGCCGTGTCGGCACCGTAAGCATCAATTAAGGCTTGCGGGTCCACGGTGTTGCCTTTGGATTTACTCATTTTTGAGCCGTCTTTTAAGACCATGCCCTGCGTCAGTAAATTGGTAAACGGCTCGTCGTTGCTAATTAAACCGACGTCGCGCATTAGTTTGTTAAAGAAGCGTGCATACAGCAAATGCAAGATGGCGTGCTCTATGCCCCCTACGTATTGATCGACTGGTAACCAATAATTGGCGCGCTGGTCAACCATAGCCGAATGGCTATCGAAACTGGCGTAGCGTGCAAAATACCAGGACGATTCAAAAAAGGTATCCAAGGTGTCGGTTTCACGTTGCGCTTTGGCGCCGCATTGTGGGCAGCTGGTTTCATAGAAGCCGGGGTCTTTTTTGATGGGTGAGCCGACGCCATCCATGACCACGTCTTCAGGCAAGACCACCGGTAATTGCTCGGCTGGCACCGGCACTTCGCCGCAACTGGCGCAATGCACGATGGGGATAGGGCAGCCCCAGTAGCGTTGGCGCGACACGCCCCAATCGCGTAGACGGAATTGGCTGCGTTTTTGCCCTAGGTTTTTTTCGCTAAGCGCGCTAGCGATGGCGTCGCTGGCTTGCGCAAAATTTAAACCATCAAATTCACCGGAGTTAAACAATAGGCCGTGTTCAGTCATAGGCAGGCTGTCGGCATCGCTTTGTTTAATCACCGCTTTAATCGGCAATTGGTATTTGCTGGCGAATTCAAAATCACGCTCATCGTGGGCAGGCACAGCCATAACCGCGCCTTCGCCGTAGCTAGCTAAGACGTAGTTGGCTACCCAGACTGGCAAGCGTTCGCCATTATGTGGGTGGCTGACAAACAAACCGGTGGCCATGCCTTTTTTCTCGGCGGTGGCGAGGTCGGCTTCGGCGACGCTGCCACGTTTGCATTCGGCAATAAAAGCAGCCAAGTCTGGGTTAGTCAGTGCGGCTTGCGTGGCCAAGGCATGTTCAGCGGCCACCGCTACATAGCTTACGCCCATCAAGGTGTCCGGACGCGTGGTGTAAACTTTTAGTTGGCCATCTTGACCCAGTAGCGGAAAAGCCACCTCGCAACCGTAGCTTTTGCCTATCCAATTGCGCTGCATGGTTTTGACTTGCTCAGGCCAACCGTCAAGTTGGTCTAAATCGCTCAGCAGTTCTTCTGCGTAGGCGGTGATTTTCATGAAGTATTGTGGGATGTCGCGCTTCTCTACCAAGGCGCCGCTGCGCCAACCGCGGCCGTCTATGACTTGCTCGTTGGCTAGCACGGTGCCGTCTACGGGGTCCCAATTGACCGTAGCGGTTTTTTTGTAGATCAAGCCTTTTTTGTATAGCTCAGTAAACAACCACTGTTCCCAGCGGTAGTATTCCGGCGTGCACGTCGCTATTTCCCGATTCCAATCGACGCCCAAACCCAATTGTTTGAGCTGGGTTTTCATGTGCTCTATGTTTTCATAAGTCCATTTAGCCGGCGCGGTGTTGTGCTTAATGGCGGCATTTTCCGCCGGCAAACCAAACGCATCCCAACCCATAGGCTGCATAACGTTGTAGCCTTTCATCTTATGGAAACGACTCAAGACATCGCCTATGGTGTAATTGCGCACGTGGCCCATGTGCAAGCGCCCAGAGGGGTAGGGAAACATGGACAAACAATAGTATTTTGGTTTATCGCTGGTTTCCTTGGCGGCAAAGGTTTTTTTGCTTGCCCATTCGTTTTGGGCGGCGCGTTCGATTTCTTGGAAGGGGTACTGCTGCTGCATAATTTAAGGCTTCATGGAATGTAATGGAATGGCTAGATTATACCTTTGGCCGTCCAATAATGCGATTTTTAGCTGGAATAATCGGGCGGCGATGCACGCTTAACGCGGCCCAGTTAAGGGCGCTTGAGGCTTAATTGGTAGACGCTGTAGCCGATCAAAACGCCTAGGGTATCGGCCAAGCTGTCGTAAACGTCACCGTAGCGGCCAAGCTGCAGCAGGCTTTGCAATATCTCTATGACTGCCCCATGCAGGATTAAGCCCAGTAAGACGGCAGGCAGAAAGCGCGGGAAAGCAAAGCAGCCAATGAGGGCCAATAAAGCAAAGGCCAGGCCGTGTTGGGCTTTGTCCCAAAACAACAAGGCTTGCGGCAAGGAGGACCCAGGCATTAAACCCAAGACGGTTACCAAGACCAGGCCAGCCCAAAAGCTTAAGCTTAAGGCAGGCATGAGCAAGGAGGCTGGTTTGGCCAAGAGTTAACTTTGGCTAAAGCTTATTTAAGTGCAGCGAATATGCTATCGCGTATGGCGTTCATGTCGCCCAAGCCGTTGACGAAGACGTGCTTAGGTGCACCGGCTACGCCGCTATTGGCCCAGTCCGCGTAGTATTTCACCAATGGCTTGGTCTGGCTATGGTAGACATTGAGTCGGGTCATGACGGTTTCAGCGGCGTCGTCTGGGCGCTGCACCAAGTCTTCACCGCTAATGTCGTCTTTGCCAGCTACTTTGGGTGGGTTGAATTTGATGTGGTAAGTGCGACCGCTGGCTGGGTGGGAACGACGACCGCTCATGCGCTCAACAATGGCGTCGTCGGGCACGTCAATTTCCACTACGTAGTCTATGCCTACGCCGGCCTGTTTCATGGCCTCGGCCTGAGGTATGGTGCGCGGAAACCCGTCGAATAAAAAGCCGTTGGCGCAATCGGCTTCTTTAATGCGCTCGCTGACTAAGCCTATGATCACTGCATCCGGCACTAAACCGCCGCTGTCCATGAAACTTTTTGCTTCCAAACCCAAGGGGCTGCCGGCCTTAACCGCGGCACGCAACATGTCGCCGGTTGAGATTTGTGGAATGTTAAATTTTTCACGTAAGTAGGTAGCTTGAGTGCCTTTACCTGCACCAGGCGCGCCTAGAAGTATGATACGCATAAGGTCGTCCTAAAAAAGTTGGTTGAAAATCGATGCTGCTAATCAAGCATTATATCAGCTCAGGTAATTGGCTATGGCGACAAAATCGGCCACGCTTAAATTTTCTGCTCGCTGTTGCGAGTCTATGTTTAGGGCGCTAAAGCCTTCGTCTGCTAATAGGCCTTTCAGGGTGTTGCGCAAAGTCTTGCGGCGTTGAGAGAAAGCCGCCAACACGACTTTTGCAAACACGGCTTCATCTTTGGCGATAAATGGTAGCGTGGCGTGCGGCACGCAGCGTACAAAAGCCGATTCCACTTTGGGTGCGGGCTCAAATGCGCCGGGGGGCACGGTGATCAAATAGTCCATGTGCAAGTGGTATTGCAGCATCACGCTTAACCTGCCATAAGCCGACGTTGAAGCTTGCGCCACCATGCGTTCCACCACCTCTTTTTGCAGCATAAAGTGCATGTCAGTGATGTGCGATACATTGGCCAGCAAGTGAAATAAGATGGGGGTGGAAATGTTGTAGGGTAGGTTGCCGGTAACGCGTAAGCCTCGGCCTAAGCTGCTGAAATCGAATTTAAGGGCGTCGGCATTGTGTATGCGGATTTTGCTTTGCGCATACGCTGGCTTGGCATACTCCGCTTGCATCCAAGCGATGATGTCGCGGTCCACTTCTACCACATGCAGTTGTTTTAATTTTTGCAGCAAGGGTTTGGTCAACGCACCTAGCCCTGGGCCTATTTCCACCATGAGGTCGGCGGCTTGCGGGGCAATCGCCTCGACTAAGCTGTTGATGACGCCTTGGTCGGTGAGAAAATTTTGGCCAAAGCGTTTTTTTGCGACGTGTTTCATGGTTTATTGGTCTTAGGCGGCACGTTGACGGCTGAGTTCTATGGCTAAATCGATGGCGGCCAACAAGCTGCCTATTTCGATTTGGCCAGTACCGGCTAGCGTTAAAGCGGTACCGTGGTCGACGGAGGTGCGCAGTATGGGTAAGCCCAGTGTGACATTGACCCCAGTGCCGAAGCTGGCATGCTTGAGCACAGGAAGCCCTTGGTCGTGGTACATGGCTAAGACGGCATCCGCTTGTTGCAAATTACCAGGCGAAAATAAGGTATCGGCCGGCAAGGCGCCGATTAATTGCATGCCTACGCTACGCAGTTTGGTTAATACCGGGTTGATGATTTCAATTTCTTCGCGACCCAAGTAACCGTCTTCACCGGCGTGCGGGTTCAAGCCCGCTACTAAGATACGCGGTTGGGCAATAGCAAACTTAGCGATTAAATCCTCATGCAAGATGCGCAAGCAAGTCTCTAAGCTGGTCTGGGTAATGGCGGCTGGCACATCCTTGAGTGCTAAATGCGTGGTCGCCAGTGCCACGCGCATGCCACCGCCGACCAGCATCATGACCACTTGCGGAGTGCAACTTAATTCGGCTAAGAATTCCGTGTGCCCGCTAAAGGTAATCCCGGCAGCGTTGATGATGCCTTTATGCATGGGCGCGGTGACCAGCGCATCAAACTCATGGTTTAGGCAAGCTAGCGTGGCGCTGCGTAAGCAATCCAGAACGTATGGGCTGTTGTTTGCATTGAGTACGCCGGGTTGTGCGGTTTCTGGCAGCGCCTGATCCCAAACCGTCAGGCTGCCATTGCCGAGATGGCGTTTGGGTTGCTGTGCGGCATACGTTTGGGTGTGCAAAGGCAAGCCCAGCATAGCGGCACGCGCTTGCAGCATGGCCGCATTGGCGATGACCACCAGCTCGGCATCCAGTTTTTGCTGTGCCAACATCACGCACAAATCCGGACCTATGCCAGCCGGTTCACCGGCGCTGAGGAGAATTTTTGGTAAGACGGCGGTCATGCGAGGACAAGACTTTGCAGAGCGAAAAGCTTGGTCGTATGGTGCTTAAAATTTATCTTCAAGCCGTATTTCCACGTAGGCGCGGTCACGCAATTCGCGTATCCAATCTTGGTAGGCTTCGTCGGCTTTTTTCGCACGTATTTCTTGGCGCGCTTTAAGTCTAGCGGCTTCTTTGCTCATGTCTTGGCTGCGACGTTCCATGACTTGAATCAGGTGCCAACCAAATTGCGTGCGCACCGGCATGCTGATTTGCAAGTCTTTTAGTTCGTTCATGGCTTTTTCAAACTGAGGCACGGTATCGCCTGGGTTGACCCAATTTAAATCGCCACCACTGGAGGCTGTGCTGTCTTCGGAGTATTGCCTGGCCAAGGCTTCAAATTTTTCGCCGTTATCCAAGCGTTCTTTGATGCCGTCAATTTTGAGTTTGCCGTCTTTTTCAGACATGATTTCCGACAGCTTGATTAAGATATGCCTGGCATGGGTTTGTTGTATGACCAAGGGCGAGTTGCCGCCGCGTTTGTTGTTCAATTTCAATACATGGAAACCGTTAGGGCTGCGCAGTGGGGCGGACACTTCGCCTACTTTCATGGCTTTTAGGGCATCGAGAAACAAGGCCGGCATTTGTGCGGCACTTTTCCAGCCAAGGCTGCCGCCTTCTAAGGCGTTGGGCGCATCGGAATAGCTGGCGGATACTTTGGCAAAACTCACCCCCGCATTCAGCTCGCCCAGCGCTTTATCTACTTTGCTTTTGGCTTTTTGTATGTCTTCCGTGGCACCTTCTTCTGGGGTGCGGATCAGCAAGTGGGCAATCTCGTACTCGTCTTGATTTTCATTGTTGGCCGCTTGGCTGGTTAAGAAGTTATCTATTTCCGATTCGCTGACGTTGACTCGGCCATCCACTTCTCGCTCGCGCAAGCGTGCTAGGGTAATTTCATTGCGTATGTCTGCCCGAAATTTTGTCATGCTAACGCCGTCTTTGGCTAAGGCTTCGCTAAATTCAGCCAGGCTCAATTGGTTTTGCTCAGCAATCCGACCTATGGTTTTGTCCAGTTGGTTGTCGTCAACCTTCAGTCCGGTTTGCGCGGCGTATTGCAGTTGCAAGGTGTCGGTAATCAGGCGCTCTAAAATTTGTTTACGTAAAATCGCCTCAGCGGGCAATTCGGTGCCTTGTTTTTTAAATTGCGCCGTCACCGTCGCAATGCGGCTTTCCAGTTCTTGTTCGGTGACCACGGCTTGGTCGACGATGGCGACGATGCGATCCATTTTGACCACTTCGGCCGCTTGGGCGTTGAATTGGTATGCCAAGCCTAGTCCGGCCAACAAGGCCATGAATTTAATAAAAGGTAGGTTAGAAATACGCAAAATATTCACTCGTGTTAAGGTTGTTTGTAAATGTCAGGGATGCGTCCTGAGTGCATATAGCCTGGTATGCTGCGTTCTATCACTTGCATAGGGTTAATGCCTATGGAGGCAATGCCACCCAATTCCACTTGGAAAAATAAGGCATAAACATCACCCGAGGTGGCGGTGCTTATTTTATGCATTACCGTTCGCGTTTGCCAGCAACCAGCATCATACTCTAATCCCGCTAGCGTTTCGACGACCTGCTTGTCTAATAGTGAATAATTGACGCGGGCGATGCCGTACCAGCCTCGACCCAGCGGCCATTGCCCGGATAAATCCACTTGCTCGATGGAGTCTTGGCGGTAGCTGTAGCTCAGGTTTAAGGCCTTGCCCGGTTCCGGGGTATAGCGACTGGTCAAAGTGGTGCTGACGAAGTTGTCTTTATCGGTATTGTATTGCCAGAAGGCATCAACGTTCCAGTGGGTTTTTAGGTTGGTGCTGAGCCCGGCTAAAATGTCAGAGCTGTTGCTGCTCCGGTACGCGCTTTGGTCGTTGTAATCCAGCGCCACTTTTTGATCGTTAAAGTAATAACGTTGGCCTACGGTGGCCGACAGGCGCTGAGTGCCACTGTCGGTTTCAATTAAACGCGCCGTCAAGGACAGGCTAAGCTGATTGGCATTATTGATTCTGTCGTTACCGTTGAACTGATTTTCGCTAAACAAGCTACTGAAGTTTAAGTCAGACTGACTGGTGTCAAATACCGGCATGTAGGCTTGATTGACGTTAGGGATGTACAAGTAAAACAGCCTGGGTTCTATGGTTTGCGTGTAAGCCCGATCGGCAATTTTAAAATCCCGATCGAAAAATAAGCCGCTGTCCAAGCTGGCTATCGGTAAAGTCCTATGGTAGCTGTTGCGATTGTTGGGGTCGTCATCCAAGCTGTAGCTGGTGTGATGCACACCCAGCTTAGGCGTGAGGTAGCCGTATGCTTGGCTCATGGGCAAACTTAGGCTGGGATACAAGGTAGCGCGGGTGCCGGTGGCGGCGATTGGCGCCTTATGATTTTGATCAAACGCCACCAATTCGCTATACAGTTGCCCGTAAACCGGGCCGTAAAATTTTTCGCCTATCAGTGACAATTGCGGCAGCCGTTGGTAGGGGTAAGAGCTTTGGTCTAGGGTTTGAAATTGTTGTGCTAAGGCATTAAAGCGCCAAGTGTCATCGGCGTAATCCACATTGAACTGTTGTGGCAAATTAACTCGGCTGGTGCTGGTAATTAGCGTGGATAGATCGGCAAAATATTGGTCATCCGAGACGTTTTCAACGTTGTACCCGGCCGACCAGCCTTGTTCAAATTGATGCTGATGCTTTAAGTTGAGGTAATAGCGGTTTTTGCCATTTTGCTTGTCGTCGGGCAGGTACTCTAGGTTGTCTATGCCAAAAAAATTGTCTTCCAGGTAGCGAAATTCGCCTTGCAATTGCAGGCCGCGCCGACTTAATACCCGGCTGGTGATAGTGGCGTCTTTATTGGGTGAAATGTTCCAATAATAGGGCACGGCCACTTCCACGCCGCTGTTTGACGTGGTGCCATAAGTAGGCGCCAATAGTCCGCTCTTGCGTTGGTCGTTGTAAGAAAAATTGAGCCATGGGGTATACAGCACGGTTTTACCCATGACTTCTAAGTAGGCATTTTTGGCGCTGCCCGATTCGCTGTAATTGTTCAGTTTTAACTCGTCGGCTTTGATGTACCAATCGTCCACGCCGGCCGCGCAAGTGGTGTAGCGCGCCTCCTTAAAGCGTTTGACATCTTGCCCCTCAAACAGCACGCTTTTGGCATCACCACGGCCTTGTGAGGTGAGCTTGTTGGCGCTAAAGGTGGTGCTCACGTACAAAGAGCCCAGTACGTCGGTGGCCGAGCTAATCGGTTTGCTTGGGTAGTCCAGCATGCCGCTGTTGTCGGGCATGAGGCGGGCATGCTCGGCCGCTATGCGTGTCGAATTGAGCGGCGCTGGCTGTGCCGTTGCTCTGGGTAGCATGCTGAAGCGGGCATTTTTAAATTCGCCCAATTGGCTAGACAGTTGCAAGCGCAATTCCGAGCCTTCAATTTTGGCGTTGTCCAAGCTGATAGCTACGTTGCCGGTGACGTGCAATTCATCGTTTTGCAAGTCGTAGTCTATGACATCGCCCGAAACACTTTGTTGACCACGGCGCATGCTAGCGTGACCCGTTGCACGCATATTGCGCTCTAGGTGCAATTCCAGTTTATCCCCATCGATTAACACGCTGTCCTTTAAAACGGTGTCGTTTTCTTCTGCCAATTGATCTGCTTGCGCGGGCAGCGTATAGCAAAAAAATGCCACCAACATAGGCCAAGAAAAACGCCGGCTTAGCGTGCGGGTGCGACCTTTTGCAGGCTTGCTGCGTAGGCTATTTGGGGAGGTAAAAAAAAGGGGCACGGGTGATTGGCAGAGGTTTTATTTTAAGGATGAGTTTATCGATGCTAAAATCTCACAAATAGGGCTTTTTGGCAATCAATAACTGGGCATGACCGCCAGGTCAATTGGCTTGCGCTAGGGCCGATTTGCAGCATAAACAATCTCATTATATAACATTGGATACACCCTCGTGGACGACAGACAGCAACAACTGACTTTATGGCTTAATCGGGTCTTGCCATCGGCCAGTTTTACCCTCACTAGCGCCTCGGCCGATGCCAGTTTTAGGCGCTATTTTAGGGTGCATTTGGCGCAAGCCCATTTAGGCCACGCCAGTTTAATTGCCATGGATGCGCCGCCGCCACAAGAAGACTGCACGCCCTTTGTCCAAGTTGCCAAACTCTTTCTGGATGCCGGGCTGAATGTGCCGCAAGTTTTGGCACAAGACTTGACCCAAGGATTTTTATTATTAAGCGACCTGGGTGACGATACTTATTTATCGCAACTCAATGCACAAACTGTCGCGCCACTGTATCAAGCTGCAACCGACAGCTTGATTAAATTGCAGTTGGCCAGTCAGCCCAAGCTGTTGCCGGATTACGATGAGGCCTTGCTCACTCGTGAAATGCAGTTGTTTCCGGATTGGTACGTGGCCAAGCAGCTTAATGTGAGCTTAACGGCTGAGCAGCAAGCCGTGTTAGATAACACCTTTGCTGTTTTAAACAACAATGTGCTAGGGCAAGCAAAGGTCTATGTGCACAGGGATTTTCACTCACGCAATTTAATGCTGACCGCAGAAAATAATCCCGGCGTGTTGGATTTTCAGGATGCCGTCTACGGGCCCATTACTTACGATTTGGTGTCCTTGTTGAAAGATGCCTACGTGGCCTGGGATGAAGAGCAAGTGATAGACAGTGCCGTTCGTTATTGGCAGCCAGCCAAAAAAGCCGGCTTGCCGGTGCCGCAAGATTTCAGTGAGTTTTACCGTGATTTCGAGTGGATGGGCGCGCAACGCCACATCAAAGTCTTGGGAATCTTCGCTAGGCTCAGTCATAGGGATGGCAAGCATGCCTACCTAAAGGATCAGCCCTTGGTGATGGGGCAGTTGCGTAAAGTGTGCGAGCGCTATGTTGAGTTAAGGCCCATGCTGCGTTTGCTTAATCAGTTAGAGAAAGTCACGCCGCAAGCCGGCTACACCTTCTAATGAAAGCGATGATATTGGCAGCCGGTCGAGGCGAGCGCATGCGACCCTTGACCGATTTCACCCCCAAACCTTTGCTGAAGGTAGGCGCTAAGCCGCTGATCGTTTGGCACTTGGAGCGCTTAGCTCAAGCTGGGTTTAAAGAGGTGGTGATTAATCACGCGCATTTAGGTGGGCAAATTGAACAAGCCTTGGGCAATGGCAGTCTATGGTCCATGCACATACAATACAGCCCCGAACAACAAGCATTAGAAACCGCTGGCGGTATTGCTAATGCGCTGCCGCTGTTAGGCGAGCAGCCGTTTTTGGTGGTCAATGGCGACATCTACACCGAGATCGATTTTGCGCCATTGGCCAATTTGGCGCACAGCTTGTCCCCCAATCTGGCGCATTTACTCATGGTGGATAACCCGCCGCAACACCCGCAAGGGGACTTTGCCATCGTCGACGGGTACTTGAGCGAGAGCGGTGCGACCAAGCTTACTTTTTCCGGCGTCGGCGTCTACCACCCCAGTTTGTTTGCCAGTGTGGGCCGTGGCCAAGCCGCCAAATTGGCCCCTTTGTTGCGCGAGGCCATGGCCAAGCAACTAGCCACAGCTAGCTATTACGACGGCGTTTGGCATGACATAGGTACGCCCGAGCGCTTGCATAATTTAGATCAACAATTGATGGCACCTGGGCCTCTGGCCTAGCTACTATTCACTAAGCCACAACGGACGGTATGCACATGAACCCAGTACCAGCAGAATGTAAAACCAGGCGGCAAACACTGCTCAGCGCCATGGGTGAAGGCGTCGCCATCATTCCAACCGCTGCCGAAGCCATACGCAATCGCGATAGCCACTACCCGTATCGCTTTGATAGCTCGTTTTATTATTTAACCGGCTTTAAAGAACCGGAAGCGGTATTGCTGTTGGTGGGAGGGGATCAGCCCAAGTCCATCTTATTTTGCCGTGATAAAGACCCGGAGCGGGAGATTTGGGATGGCTTTCGTTATGGCCCTGCTGCCGCTTGCGAGCAATTTGCTTTTGATGAAGCCTACAGCATGGACGAGCTGGACGCCAAATTACTGATCCTGTTAGCCAACCAGCCTAAGGTGTATTTTAGCCTGGGCGTCAGTGCGCTATGGGATGCCAAACTCACGGCCTGCTTGAACCATTTAAGCACGCAAGGCCGAAGTGGCGTGAGTGTGCCGGACGCCGTCTGCGACCCGCGCAAACTCATCGATGCCATGCGGCTTTATAAATCCCCGTTTGAACAAGCGCTCATGCAGCAATCGGCCAATATAGCAGCAGCGGCGCATAACCGCGCCATGCGGTTCCTTAAGCCGGGTACCATGGAATACCAGTTGGAAGCGGAATTTTTACACGAATTTTACCGCCAAGGGGCGCAGGCGCCTGCTTACACCAGCATCGTGGCGGGCGGTGCAAACGCCTGTACCTTGCATTACAACGCCAATAACGCGCCATTGCGTGACGGCGACTTGGTGTTAATTGATGCCGGTTGTGAGTTAGACGGCTACGCTTCCGACATCAGTCGTACTTTCCCAGTGAACGGCAAGTTCAGCGGGCCACAAAAAGACCTGTATGAATTGGTTTTGGCGGCACAAACGGCCGCCATCGCGCAAGTGGCCCCTGGAAACGAATGGGATGCGGCCCACCAAGCCGCCTTGGCGGTATTGGTGCAAGGCTTTATCGATTTGAAACTGTGTCAGGGTAGCCCGCAAGCGGTGCTTGAAAGTGGCGACTACCGTCGCTTTTACATGCACCGAACCGGCCATTGGTTAGGCTTGGATGTGCACGATGTGGGGGACTACAAAGACCGCGATCAGCAATGGCTGCGCCTAGCGCCAGGCATGACCCTAACCGTTGAGCCGGGCTGTTACATCCGCCCTGCGGCCAACGTGCCTGAGCATTTTTGGAATACTGGCATACGCATAGAGGACGACGTCTTGGTCACGGCAACAGGTTGCGATGTGTTGACGGCCAAGGCCATTAAGACAGTGCCCGACATAGAGGCGTTGATGCAGACCTCATGACGGCACCCATCATTATCGTTGGTGGTGGGCCGGTGGGCGCCACCTTGGCCTTGTTGCTAGCGCAGCAGGGTCGGTCCGTTAGCGTCCTTGAAGCACGCAAGCAAAGCGATGCCTACCAAGAAAGCCGCGCCTTGGCCTTGTCTTTTGGCAGCCGTCGCATATTGGAAAAGCTAGGCATATGGACCGCGCTGGCCCCTTTGGCCACCGCCATCAACAGCATACACGTGTCACAAAAAGGCAGCTTGGGCCGTTCATGGCTGCATGCCGCTGACTTGCAGCAAGAAGCCTTGGGCTACGTGCTGTCCTACGGCGATTTAAGCCGCGCCTTAAATGAAGCGATGAGTCAGCAGCCCTTAGTGCATGGTTTGTTTGAAGCCCATGCTGAGCAGATAGTGCACGGTTCGCAAGATGCCAGCGTTAGCTACACGCATCAAGGGCAAAGTCTGCATGTCACCAGTCCCTTGGTGGTGTTGGCCGATGGTGGGCGCAGCCTAGCTGAAATAGATGGGCTCACTAAAGAGAGCAAAGAGTACGGCCATGACGCCTTGATCAGCAAGGTGGAAGCCGAGCTGCCGCACGGCAACGTGGCTTACGAGCGCTTTACCGAGCATGGCCCTTTAGCTTTGCTGCCCAATGGACCCACGGCTTTTTCCCTGGTTTGGACCGGTAAAGCCGATTACGTGGCGCAGTTGATGACGCTGACTGACGAGGATTTTTTAAGGCAATTTCATGTGCAGTTTGGCGACCGTGTAGGGCAGTTCTTAAAAGTAGGCAAGCGCCTGCGCTTTCCATTAAAACTGGCGCAATTAAAAGCCAAGGACGTGGCGCACTTGGTCGTGATAGGCAATGCTGCGCAGACCATGCACCCGGTCGCCGGACAGGGCTTCAATGTCGGCTTGCGCGACGCCGTCTCGCTGGCTGCCAGCATACAAGCTTGCCCCTCGACACAGCTAGGCGACGCCAGCATGCTGCAGGCCTACCATGGCAGTCGCCAAAACGATAGCAAGCGCGGCTTATTGTTTACCGACTTTTTGGTCAATGCATTTTCCAACGACTTGTTGGGTTTGCCTGCCATCAGAAGCACCGGATTGGCTTTGTTTGATGTGATCAAACCGATTAAACGGCATTTGATAAAAAAAATGAGTTTTGGTAAATGACCACAGCCCAAACAATAGCCCAGACCATGGCGCCCAGCACAGACCATGCAGCATCGCTAAGAGTGGACGTGACGGTTGTGGGCGCTGGCTTGGTCGGCTTAGCCGCTGCCTTGGCCTGCCATCAGGCGGGTTATAGCGTGGCCTTGCTAGACAGTGGGCCAGGGCAAACTCAGCCCCAAGTCAATGCCGATGCCAATAGTCTATGGAATGCTAATAGCCTATGGAATGCTAATAGCCAGTCGGATACCAGTAGTCAGTGGGATGCCAGAATTTATGCCATCAGCCCAAATAATGCCAAGTGGTTGGCCGACTTAGGGGCGTGGCCCTTGCTAGATAAAGCCCGCTTAGGTCAGATTAATGCCATGCAAATTTTTGCGGACGGTGTACCCTTAAGCTTGGAGGCTGAGGACGAATCCGCCGATTGCCTGGCTTACGTGCTGGAGTCGCGTGCCTTGGCACAAGCCTTGTATGAACGCGTCAGCATGACTGGCATGCCTGTCCTATTTAATCTTGGCTGCGTTGCGTTTGACAGCACCACCACCACCTTGCAACTGGCCGATAAGCGCACGATAAAAAGTGGCCTGGTGATTGCAGCCGATGGCAGTCAATCTTGGCTGCGTCAGCAATTGGGCATTGCCGTGCAAAAAAAATCCTATGCGCAGCTTGGCATAGTAGCCAATTTTAGCGTGGAGCTTGACCATGCGCAGGTCGCTAGGCAATGGTTTACTAGCGACCGTCAGGACGGCGGCACGATTTTGGCCTGGTTGCCCTTATCCAACAAGACGGTGTCCATCGTCTGGTCGGTGCCATTGGCTTATGCAGATGAATTGTTAGCCTTAAGCCCGACCGCCTTCACGAAGGCGGTGATGCAAGCCGGTGGCCAGGCTTTGGGTGACATGCGCTTGCTCAGTCCGCCAGTGGCGTTTCCATTGAGCCGGCAAACTTGTGAGCGCACCGTTCAAGACGGCGTGGTATTGGTAGGCGATGCCGCCCATCAAATTCACCCCATGGCAGGCCAAGGCGTTAATTTGGGTTTCAGAGACGTGATCGATTTGTTAGCCAGTTGGCAGACAAAAAATAGCTATCAAAGCCTTGCCGACAGGTGTCTGTTAAAAGCCTATACTAGGCGTAGAAAAGCCGATGTGCTGAGCATGCAGTTGCTTACTGATGGGCTTTTTCAGGTTTTTGCCAGTGCTAATCCCGTGCTTAACAGCATTCGAAAAACAGCTTGGCAGTTGGCTAATCAAGGCCTCATTAAGAAAACCTTGCTGGCCTTAGCGCTCAAGCTTTAAGGTCTGCTTAAGCTTAGCCAGCCCCATTATTTAATTTAGGAACAGTATGATCAAACAGTTAGTGGCATATGCCGTTTTAAGCAGCCTCAGTGTTGCCGCCATGGCCGACGAAGCCAGCCTTAAAAAAGCCGTGGAAGCGGCCTACCCAAAATTTAAAGTAGAAAGCGTCAGCAAAACGCCTTACCCGGGTTTGTATGAAGTGTTTATGGCGGGTCAAATTATCTACACCGATGAAAAAATGAGCTTCTTGATAGCAGAAGGCCGTTTGGTCGATCCTAAATCCAAAAAAGATTTGACCGCGGAGCGCATGGACGAGCTGACGAAAATAGACTTCGCCAAACTGCCCTTGGATCAAGCCATTAAGGTGGTGAAGGGTAACGGCAGCCGCAAGTTGGTGGTGTTTTCCGATGTGGATTGCCCGTATTGCAAACGCTTAGAGCAAAATGAGCTAAGCAACATTACGGATGTCACTGTCTATACATTTCTCTACCCCATCGTGCAACTGCACCCGGATGCCGCGGCTAAGTCTAAAGCCATCTGGTGTGCCAGCAATCGGGTGAAAGCATGGGACGATTGGATCATGCGCAATCAACTGCCTAAAAATGCCGTTAATTGCGATGTGCCTCTAGAGAGAGTGGGGGATTTGGCCAAATCCTTGGACATTACCAGCACGCCCACCTTGATTTTTGCCGATGGCAAGCGCATGTTAGGCGCGCAGCCGTATAAAGAAATTGAGCGGGCCTTGCAAGCGGCCGCCAGGAAATAAACCTTGATGGCCTGGCGGTGACTTAAAGCCTAGGCTGCTAGCCTGAGGTTTAAACCACGGCGCCCATTTTAAATATGGGCATGTACATGGCGATCACCAGGCCGCCTATCAGCACCCCAAGCACCACCATGATGACCGGCTCCATTAAGCTCGCTAGTGCAGCCACCGCGTCGTCCACTTCGGCTTCAAAAAAATCCGCTACTTTGCTCAGCATGGCATCCAATGCCCCGGATTCCTCGCCTATGGCCGTCATTTGCAAGACCATGCTAGGGAAGACTTGGGTGTTTTGCATGGCCACGGTGAGGCTGGTACCGGTGCTGATTTCACGTTGGATGGCCTTGGTGGCGCTAAGGTAAACGTGGTTGCCAGCGGCCCCGCCAACCGAGTCTAAGGCTTCTACCAAGGGCACGCCGGCGGCAAACATGGTGGACAAGGTTCGCGCCCAGCGCGCTATGGTGGCTTTGCGCACCAGTGGGCCAAATAGCGGAACCTGCAAGATCAATCTGTCCATGCTGGCCTGCATCTTGAGCGAGCGTTTCCAAGTGTAAAAGAAAAACCAAAAGCCGCCGCCAATGATGGCGAATATGGCCCACCACCAAGCGACAAACACATCGGATATGGCCATGACCACCAGGGTTGGCAGCGGCAAGTCGGCGCCAAAGCCGTCAAACAAGGATTTAAACGCCGGAATCACAAAGATCATGATGACGCAGACTATGATGAAAGCCACGGCTACTATGGCTGCTGGGTAAACCAAAGCCGATTTTATTTTGGCTTTAATCGCCAGGATTTTTTCTTTGTAGGTAGCCAACCTGTCTAGCAAGGTGTCCAAAATACCGGCTTGCTCACCGGCAGCAATGAGATTGCAAAATAAGGCATCGAAGTACAGTGGGTATTTGCGAAACGCCGCACTCAGACTGCTGCCTGTTTCCACGTCGGCTTTGATGTCCATGAGCAATTTAGCCACGGCCGGGTTGCTGTGGCCTTTGCCGACAATGTCAAAGCATTGCAACAGGGGCACGCCGGCTTTCATCATGGTGGCTAATTGGCGGGTAAACAGCGTGATGTCTTTTTCGCTGACCGATCCCTTGCTGGCAAAGCCGCTGACTTTTTTGATTTTGCTGACCGTTACGCCTTGCCGGCGTAAGGTGGCTTTGACGTAAGCGTCACCGACCGCGCGCATCTCGCCTTTAAGGATTTTGCCATTTTTATCCTTACCCTCCCACGCATACAGCGCGTCTTTTCTTTGTGCGCTAGTAAGGGCCATGATGGCTATGCCTATTATTCATTGGTGCAGCTTTCAATTTCTGCGATAGAGGTTAAGCCTTGCTTTACTTTTTCCAAACCGGCTAGGCGTAAATCCTTCACGCCTTCCAATTTGGCTTGGTCGGCAATGTCGTGCACTGTGCCGTTATTCATAATGAGGCGACTGATGGCATCGCTGATGGGCATGACTTGATAAATGCCGACGCGGCCCTTATAGCCGTCATTGCAATGTGGGCAGCCGCCTGCTTTAGGACCATACAACTGCCAACTGCCATCCAAGTCGCGCTCACTAAAACCCAAGCCCAGTAAGGCTTGTTTAGGCACGTCCATGGCTACTTTGCAGCTAGGACAAAGCCGGCGAGCTAGGCGTTGCGCCGTAATCAGCGAGACCGCAGCCGCGATATTGAATGGCGCCACGCCCATGTTAAGCAAGCGCGTTAAGGTCGATGGCGCATCGTTGGTGTGCAGGGTAGACAGCACCATGTGGCCGGTGGAAGCCGCTTTGATGGCCATGTCGGCGGTTTCCAAATCACGGATTTCGCCTATCATGATGATGTCGGGGTCTTGCCGTAAAAAGGACTTTAGGGCGGCAGCAAAAGTGAGCCCTTGTTTGTCGTTCACGTTAACTTGGTTGATGCCTGCCAGTGGGATTTCACAGGGATCCTCTGCCGTGGCAATGTTAACGCCGGGGTTGTTGAGTATGTTTAGGCAACTGTATAGCGACACGGTCTTGCCTGAGCCGGTGGGGCCGGTAACCAATACCAAGCCATAAGGACGTTGGATGGCGTGGAGCAGGGCGGCTTTTTGCTCAGGCTCGTAGCCTAAGGCATCGATGCCTAGGCTGGCACTGGCGGGGTCTAAAATACGTAAAACAATTTTTTCGCCATGTATCATGGGTAAGGTGCTGACCCGGAAATCGATGTGGCGGGTTTTAGACAGGACCAGCTTCATGCGACCGTCTTGTGGAATGCGTTTTTCCGAGATGTCCATATTGGAAATCACTTTGATGCGCGAAGCCAATTTTTCTTTGATGGCCAGTGGCGGCTGATTGATTTCTCTTAGTATGCCGTCTACTCGGTAGCGTACCCGATAAAATTTTTCGTAAGGCTCAAAATGCAAATCGGATGCGCCCATGTTGATGGCATCTAGCAGCATTTTGTTTAAAAATTTAACCACTGGGGCATCGTCAATTTCCTGCGCCAGTGCCTCGGTTTTGTCGTTCAATCCGTCCGGTTCCAATACGCCGAATTCATCGTCTGCTAAATCAAAAGACTGCATGCTGGTGTCGCTTCTTTCGACCAGTTTGGCTATCCACTGACCCAGTTTGTCGTCTTCCACTACCACCGGTGACAAGCTCATGCCCATTAAAAATTGCACGCTATCTAGCGCATGCAAATTAGTGGGGTCGGAGACGGCGACAAACAGCACATTGTTACGTACTTGCAAGCCCATGACGCGGTGCACCTGCATCAAATTTGGATCGATTTGCTTAGTCGGTAATTGCGCCTCATCGAAGGCATCTAAATTCAAATAAGGTAAACCAAAGGCCTGGGCAGAAGTTTGCGCGATGATTTGCGGGTTTAACTTTTTGCTTAATATCAGTTGGGTGATGAAGGGGTTTTTTGCCGCATTGGCGTGCGTTTGTATGGCTTGTGCTTCTTCTTCGCTAAGCAATTTTTCTTGTATTAGCGATCGGGCTAAACCACTCAGTTTGATTGATGAAGGTGCAGTGGCCATATAATTAGCAGCGCTTAATGGGTTGGATTAGTAAACAGCAGGCAAGCCATTGTAAACCAATGCGCAATAAACCGGCGGCTTTGCTGGATTTTAGCCGCAAAACAAGGTCCCGCGCGGCGAGACCTTGCTGTGGCGCATTACATATTAGCAATAATTTCATTGGCGAATTGGGCGGTGCCTACTTGGCTTGCGCCTTGCATTTCGCTGGCAAAATCGCCGGTCACGCGCTTCGCCAAGATGGCTTTGGCTACACCTTGTAAGACTAAATCCGCCGCCTCTGTCCAGCCTAAATGGCGCAACATCATTTCGGCTGAGAGGATGATGGAACTTGGGTTGGCTAAGTCTTTACCGGCAATTTTTGGTGCCGTGCCGTGTGTGGCTTCAAACATCGCGACCGTGTCGCTTAGGTTGGCGCCTGGGGCAATGCCTATGCCACCCACTTGGGCTGCCAAGGCGTCACTCATGTAGTCGCCATTTAAATTGAGGGTGGCCACCACGTCGTAGTCTTGTGGGTGCAATAAAATTTCTTGCAAGAAGGCATCGGCGATGCAGTCTTTAATGATCATGCCATTAGGCAATTTGCACCATGGGCCGCCGTCTATTTCGACTGCACCAAATTCCTGTTTAGCCACTTCGTAGCCCCAGTCACGGAATCCGCCCTCGGTGAATTTCATGATATTGCCTTTATGGGCGATGGTCACCGAGCGCCTGTTGTTGTCAATAGCATATTGTATGGCTTTACGCACCAAGCGTTTGCTGCCGTCTATGGACACCGGTTTGATGCCTATGGCTGAGGAATCCGGGAAGCGAATTTTTTTGCGCATGCCCATGTCACTGATAAATTGTATGACTTTAGCCGCTTCGTCTGTGCCCGCTGCCCATTCTATGCCGGCATAAATGTCTTCGGTGTTTTCACGAAAAATAACCATGTCGGTTTTTTCTGGTTGCTTAACCGGGCTGGGTACGCCGGTAAAATATTGCACAGGGCGCAAGCAGACGTATAGATCCAATTCTTGGCGTAGCGATACATTTAATGATCGTATGCCACCGCCCACCGGGGTGGTCAGTGGGCCTTTAATCGACACCACGTAGTCACGCACGGCGGCCATGGTTTCAGCCGGCAACCATTCGTTTTCGCCGTAAACCTTGGTGGCTTTTTCCCCGGCATAGACTTCCATCCAAGCTATTTTTTTGCTGCCTTGGTATGCTTTGTTGACTGCGGCATCGACCACTTTAATCATGGGCGGTGTGATGTCGGCGCCTATGCCATCGCCCTCAATAAATGGGATAATAGGTTGGTTGGGTACCTGCAGTGAGTTGTCGGCGTTGACGGTAATTTTTTCACCGTAAGCAGGCTTGATAATTTTGCCAGTGGCGCTGTTGTTTGCAGTCATATTTTTTCCTAAGCTGATGATTTTAATGGTGTAAGTGTTTAATGATAATTTTATTTAACAAACCGTTTAACGTAGTGTGCCAATTTAGTCCGCACGAAAAGCACCTTACGTTAAAAGACTTTATTGCTATACCTCAGGTGTACGCGGCTGGTCGCCTGGATACCGATAGCGAAGGTTTACTTATTCTAACCGATGATGGAATGTTGCAACACCGTTTGAGCGACCCTAAACACAAAGAAATTAAAACCTATTGGGCGCAAGTCGAAGGTCGGCCTAGTGAGGAGGATTTGGCACCATTAAGGCTGGGTGTGGCGCTGTCGGATTTTGTTACCCAGGCCGCAGCCGTGCGCATCATCGATACGCCCACATTGTTGTGGCCAAGAACACCGCCCATACGCGAGCGCAAAGCCATTCCCACCACCTGGTTGGAAATTAAAATCAGCGAGGGCAAGAATCGTCAAGTCAGGCGCATGACCGCACACATCGGCTTTCCTACCTTGCGATTAATACGCTATGCCATAGGCGCTTACACCTTAGATGGCATGGCAAACGGCGAGTATAAAGTGGTGGGCACATGAAGCCAGTCGCTATTTTTAGAAACGTAGCGCACGAAGGTCCGGGGTTTTTAGCCACTTTTTTAAATGAAAACGGCATAGCCAGTGTCTTATTTGATACCAGCGATATGGCTAACCTACCTGCTAATATTGCCGACTACAGTGGCCTGGTTTTAATGGGTGGCCCCATGAGCGTTAACGATGAATTGCCATGGATAGCCGCCGTGTTGGTCCTCATTAAGCAAGCCATGGCGATGGACCTGCCGGTGTTAGGGCATTGCTTGGGTGGGCAGTTGATGGCCAAAGCATGTGGGGCGCAGGTCAGCAAAAATCCGCAAAAAGAAATAGGCTGGGCGGCTGTCACGGTGGTGGATAAGCCACTGGCCAAGCATTGGTTGGCCGACATTGAGGTGTTTAATGGCTTCCATTGGCACGGCGAAACCTTTGATTTGCCTGCAGGCGCTACGCACTTGTTGGCCAGTGAGCATTGTCAACATCAAGCCTATGCAATGGGCAAGCATTTGGCCTTGCAATGCCACATCGAAATGACGCCAGACATGATAAAAAATTGGTGCGAGGAAGGGCGGCAAGAATTGCTCGAGGCCAGTGCCAGTCCGGCTGTGCAACAAACCGATGAGATGCAAATTAATTTGCCTTTGCACTGTTTTTTCTTGCAGAAAGTGGCCAGGCAGCTTTATGGTCAGTGGATTAAGGGCTTGCTGTAATGTCCATCGGCAGTATGTTAAAATCGAACAAACTTTTAAGAGAAATCCATTATGTCTGGTAACACCATAGGTACGCTATTCACCTTAACCTCTTTTGGTGAATCTCACGGCGCAGCAATAGGCGGGGTGGTGGACGGTTGCCCGCCAGGCTTGGAGTTGTCGGCGGCCGATTTGCAAGTGGATTTAGACCGACGTAAACCCGGTACCTCGCGGCACGTTACTCAACGTAAAGAAGCCGATGCCGTGGAAATCCTGTCTGGTGTGTTTGAAGGCAAAACCACAGGCGCGCCTATAGGCTTGTTGATACGCAATACCGATCAACGTAGTCAAGACTACTCGAAGATCATGGACACGTTTAGGCCTGGTCATGCCGATTACACCTACAGCCAAAAATACGGCATACGCGATTACCGTGGCGGCGGTCGCTCCAGTGCGCGCGAAACCGCCGTGCGGGTGGCTGCTGGCGCCATAGCCAAAAAATGGTTGAAGCAACGCTATGGCGTGACGGTTAGGGCTTACATGAGCCAGTTGGGTGCGCTAACTATTCCTTTTGTTAGTTGGGATGCCTTGCAGCACCCGGACAACGATTTCTTTTCGGCCAATGTAGCGATGTTGCCAGAGTTGGCGAATTATTTAGACGAAGTGCGCGCCGCCCGTGATTCAGTTGGCGCACAAATTACCGTGGTCGCCGAAGGGGTGCCGGTCGGCTGGGGTGAGCCGGTTTTTGATCGATTGGATGCGGAAATCGCTTACGCCATGATGAGCATTAATGCAGTGAAAGGCGTGGAAATTGGTGCCGGTTTTGCCGCTGTAGCCCAGCGTGGCAGCGAGCATTCTGATGAAATGACCCCGCAAGGCTTTGTCACCAATCACGCCGGTGGCATTTTAGGCGGCATCTCCACTGGCCAAAGCATACAGGTTAACGTGGCGTTGAAACCAACTTCTAGCATTCCGCAGCCGCGCCGATCGGTTGATAAAGACGGCCTAGCGGTGCTGATGGAAACCACGGGCCGCCACGATCCTTGTGTCGGTGTGCGCGCGACGCCTATAGTCGAAGCCATGCTGGCATTAGTGCTGATCGACCACGCGCTGCGTCACCGCGGGCAAAATGCCGACGTGCAAAGTCATGCCCCTCATATCGTTTAATCTCATGGTCTAATTTAATGCCTGGCTTTGATGTAGATCATGCGCCGCAGATGGCCTTGCTTTTACAATGAAAGCATAAGCTAACGTGTCTGCTTGCTAGAGGCGGATGCTTAGACTTTGATTTGATTAATTTTTAAGGAATGACCATGAACATTGAGCACCACGATTTAGCCCACGAATTTCCCCAACACAAAGATAAAATACATGGCTTAAAAATGAGCAACGCCCATTTTGCTAAGCTATTCGATGCTTACCATGCCTTAACTAAAGACGTGGAGCGTCTTGAGGGCGAAGGCGTGCCAGTGGCAGACGAGACCTTGGCAGTGCAAAAAAAAGAGCGGGCTTTGCTCAAGGATCAACTGTATGCCATGCTGGTCAATTAATTAGGCAGACGAAGGTCGGCGTCAGCCGACTTTTTTATGCCCATCTACGCCCTATTTATGCACACAAAACTCCATTTTAAGCTGTCCCGTTTTTACTTCATTTACTACTTCTTTGTTGGTGCGTTTGTGCCATATTGGGGTTTGTACCTCAAGTCTGAGCAATTCAGTCCGGCCGATATCGGCATACTGATGTCTTTGTTCCAAATCAGCCGTATTTTTGCGCCTAACTTTTGGGGTTGGTTGGCTGATCACACCGGTAAACGTGCGCAGTGGATTAAGCTGACGGCCTTTTTAGGTTTATGTGGCTTCACTGCGGTGTTTTGGGCGCACGGCTTTTATTGGTTGTTTTTTGTCATGGCCGCTTTAAGTTTGTTTACCAGTTCCACCTTGCCCTTAGCCGAATCCCTGACCTTGGCCCATTTGGCCACGACGAATGGCCATTACAGCCGCATACGCATGTGGGGTTCCTTGGGCTTTATTGTGGCCGCCGTGGTGTTGGGTTTTTGGATTGATTTTTCTGGTATCCGCAGCTTGTTGTGGTTTTTGCTGTTCGTGCAAATGACCTTGTTTGTTTTGTCCTTCGGCTTGCCTGAAGCCAGTGTCGCGGCGCATGAGCACGACGAATATTCCATTTGGCAATTGATGCGACAACCTAACGTGATGGCCTTGTTATTAGGTTGCGCCTTGATGGTGACGGCCCATGGTGTGCTCTATAATTTTTATTCTATCTACCTGAGTGATCACGGTTACAGCAAAACTGTCATAGGCTTGTTGTGGGCTGTTGGGGTGGTGTGTGAGATCGCTGTGTTTATGGCCATGCCCAAAATCATGGCGCGATTTAGTTTAAAAGCCATTTTATTAGTCAGCCTGGCCTTAGCCGTTTTGCGCTTTAGCTTAATTGGTTGGGCAATTGATTCCTGGCCCATCATGCTGCTGGCGCAAACTTTGCATGCCGCCACCTTTGGTAGTTTTCATGCTGCCTCAGTGGAAGTCATTGCCCGTTTTTTCAATGGCCGGCATCAGGCCAAAGGCCAGGCCATATACAACAGCGTGGCCTATGGCATAGGCGGTACATTGGGTGGGGTGGCCGGTGGCTATGCCCTGCAATACCTAGGCGGTCAGCATACCTTCATGCTGGCCGCGCTCTTTCCTTTGCTGGGTTTTTTGGTGATTGCCTTAGGGCTGAAACTAAGCGCCCAGCAGCATCAGCGCGGACTGTTTGGCTAGGCCTGGTTAGTCGGTCTTAGGCCGACTTGCGTTTATCGTGGCTGATCAGCGCGTATGCCGAATGGTTGTGTATGCTTTCGAAGTTTTCACTTTCCACGGTGTAGGCCACGATGCGTTTTTCTGCGGACAATTGTGCTGCCACGTCCCTCACCATGTCCTCGACAAATTTTGGGTTATCGTAAGCCCGTTCGGTGACAAATTTTTCATCCGGTCGTTTTAATAAGCCATACAACTCGCATGAGGCTTGTTTTTCCACCAGGTTGATGATGTCTTCTATCCAGATGAAATCATTGATCAGCGCTGTGACCGTGACATGGCTACGTTGATTGTGCGCACCGTAGTCGGATATTTTTTTGCTGCACGGGCAGAGGCTGGTCACCGGCACCAATACTTTTACGGTAATGTCGAATTGGCCATGATTGATCTCGCCTATGAAGGTCACTTCGTAATCGAGTAAACTCTTCACGCCAGAGACTGGCGCGGCTTTATTGACGAAATAGGGGAAAGTCATTTCTACGTGACCGGATTCGGCTTCTAAACGCTTAACCATTTCACGCAGTATGGTTTCAAACGATTCCACTGAAATGGCGTGCTCGTTTACATTCAGTATTTCAACAAAGCGCGACATGTGGGTGCCTTTGAACTGCTGTGGCAAATGCACGTACATATTGAACATGGCGATGGTGTGTTGCTCGCCAGCGGATTTGTCTTTAACGACGATAGGGTGGCGTATGGCCTTGATGCCGACTTTATCAATGGCGATATGGCGTGTGTCTACGGTATTTTGTACGTCTTCAATAGGGCAGGTGGGCGTAGCTTGTGTCATTACTTATCCTGGTTGGCGTTTAGCTGATAATACTTGAGTATAACACTAGGTTATTAGCTGCGCAATTGCGCGGCTAATGCCTGCTGCATCAAGACCGCATTCTGCCAACATGGTTTCATGCACGCCATGCTCTATGAATGCATCGGGCAAGCCTAAACACAGGGTTTGCATGGTCAAACCGTTTTCATTTTGTATGGCCTGCAAGGCTTCCATTGTGGCTGTCCCGGCGCCGCCCATGACGGCGTTTTCTTCAACGGTGACGAAGACCTTATGGTCCTGCGCCAATTTTGCCAGTAAGGCCTGGTCGATGGGTTTGACAAAGCGCATATTGACGACGGTGGCATCCAGTTTTTCACCGGCTTGCAGGCAGGCTGCCAGCATGCTGCCAAAGCTTAGTATGGCAACCTTCTTTTTCGATTCTTTAACCGAGCTTAGGCGTTTGATTTCGCCCTTGCCTATGGGGAGGGCCTGCATGGCTTGCTCAACGACTGCACCAGTGCCGCTGCCGCGTGGGTAACGCACAGCCGCCACGCCATCGTATTGGTAGCCGGTGTAGAGCATTTGCCGGCATTCGTTTTCGTCGCTGGGTGCCATGATGAGCACGTTAGGGATGCACCTTAAATAGCTCAAGTCGAAACTGCCGGCATGGGTAGGGCCGTCTGCGCCGACCAAACCGGCGCGGTCTATGGCCAACAATACCGGTAAGTTTTGTAAGGCTATGTCGTGCACCAATTGGTCGTAAGCGCGTTGTAAAAAGGTGCTGTAGATGGCCACCACCGGTTTTAATCCATCGCAGGCCATACCGGCGGCAAAGGTTAAGGCATGTTGCTCGGCTATGCCCACATCAAAATAGCGCTGTGGGTATTTAGCGGCAAAAGCGTTTAAGCTAGAGCCGTCGCACATGGCTGGGGTGATGCCAATGAGCCGCTCGTCCTGCGCCGCCATGTCAACTAACCAGTCACCAAACACTTGCGTGTAAGTTTTTTTACCCGCATTAGTCAGTAGGTCGCCATTGCATGGATCAAATTTGCCTATGCCGTGAAATTTATTCGGGTCTTCTTCAGCCGGCTCGTAACCTTTGCCTTTTTGCGTGACGATGTGTAAAAATTGTGGGCCCTTTAGCTGCCTGATGTTTTGCAGCGTGTCTATCAAGGCATCCAGATCGTGGCCGTCTACCGGGCCTATGTAGTTGAAACCAAATTCTTCAAATAAAGTGCTGGGCAACACCATGCCTTTAACGTGCTCTTCGGCGCGCTTGGCAAATTCCATCATGGGGGGCATGGCCGACAAAATCTTTTTGCCGGATTTTTTGATGGAGCCATAGAAACGACTGGACAACAATTTGGATAAATAATTGTTTAAGGCGCCGACATTGTTGGAGATGCTCATGTCGTTGTCGTTGAGTATGACCAGCAGGTTCGCATCCATGCTGCCGGCGTTGTTCAAGCCTTCAAAGGCCATGCCTGCGGTCATGGCGCCATCGCCTATGATGGCCACGGCACGGCGTTCAAGCCCGGCTTTTTGTGCAGCAACGGCCATGCCTAATGCAGCAGAAATAGAGGTGCTGGAGTGACCGGTGCCAAACGCATCGTATTCGCTTTCGTTGCGTCTAGGAAAACCGGCTATGCCTTTGGCTTTACGTAAATTCGCCATAGCCTCACGGCGGCCAGTCAATATTTTATGTGGGTAAGTTTGGTGGCCTACGTCCCAGACCAATTTGTCATCCGGGGTGTTGAACACGTAATGCAAGGCCACAGTCAGTTCTACCACGCCTAAATTTGAAGCTAAGTGCCCGCCTGTTTTAGCCACGCTGTCTACGATGAATGCACGTAACTCTAAAGCCAAAGACTTGAGTTGTTTGCGGTTTAATGCCTTAAGCTGCAAGGGGCTATCGATGCTGTCGAGTAATGGCGTCACCTGAAAAATTCCTAAAATGCTGGCTAGTTAATTTTATTGAAGCCGATTAACATTAAAAACTACGCTGGGTAATGAAGCCGGCCAGCTCTCTTAATCGTTGCGCCTTGCTGCCCAATGGGGCAAGCGCACTGATGGCTTGGTCGTAAAGCATTTTTGCGTGTTGCTTGGCTGCGCCCATGCCTAAAATTGAGACATAGGTGGGTTTGTTGCTGTCGGCATCCTTGCCTGCCGTTTTGCCTAAGGTATCGCTGTCGGCTTCCACGTCTAGGATGTCGTCCACCACTTGGAAGGCCAAGCCTACCGCGTTTGCAAAATCCCGAATAGCCAGTAATTCGGTGTCCTTAGCACCGATGGCGCCAAGCAAGATAGAAGCCTGTATCAGTGCGCCGGTTTTCATTTGATGCATGGTTTCAAGTTCGGCTTGGCTTAGGATTTTTCCTACTGAAGCCAAGTCTATGCCTTGTCCGCCCGCCATGCCGGTGGAGCCGGTGGCTTTGGCTAACAGGTTAACCAAGCGCATTTGTTGGTAGGCCGTCAGTTGGCTGTTGCTATACAGTTTGGCATCGGAGATGACTTCAAAAGCCATGGTTTGCAGGGCGTCGCCCACCAGTAGGGCGGTGGCATCATCGAATTGCTTGTGGCAACTCGGCTTACCGCGCCGCATGTCGTCATCGTCCATGCAAGGCATGTCATCGTGTACTAATGAGTTGGCATGGATGAGTTCAACCGCGCAGGCGGCCGCATCGGCTATTTGCGGTTCGCAGTCAGTGAGTTCGGCTGCCGCGTAGCAGAGCAGTGCGCGTATGCGTTTGCCGCCATCTAAGGCGCTGTAGCGCATGGCGCTGTGCAAGGTGCTTGGTGCCGTGCTTGCTGGCGGTAAGCACAACTCAAGCAGGTCTTCTATGCGTTGCTGTTTGCTGGCCACCCAGTCGGGAAAGGCCTGCATGGCTTGATCGGTAAGGCTTGCATTTGCTTTCATGATGGATCTGGGCTTTTGTAAGCCAGTAGCTGGTTGCGCTCATTTAAAATTTGCACTTGTTGCTCCGCTGCCAGCAAGGATTGTTGGCAAAATTGCAGCAAGCTGTTGCCACGTTGGTAAGCGGCTAGGCTGGCATCCAAGGGCAGTTGTGCCGCTTCCATTTGCGCGATAATTTGTTCTAGTTCGGCGTAAGCCTGCTCAAAATTAAGCGGCATGGCTGCCGAAGAGTCATTTAATGGCAAGTTCTGGGTGTTCGATTTTGCTGTGGTCATGATGCGCTTGCCTAATTTACACAGTGCTTATTCTACCAAATCCTGCTGCAAAAGCCCTGTTAAAAATAAGCCTATGTCATTAATTTCTTCTGCACAGACGCTATGTGACATGGCGTATTCATGCCATTGCACGCTAAAGCCACCCTCTTGTAAGCTTAAGCGTGATGCCAGGGCTCTATCCAAGCTAATAATCTCATCGGCTCTGCCGTGCGCCATGAAGATGGGTGTGGTGAGGTTAGCGCTGGATGCTTCCGCCGTCAGCAATGCTTTCAGGGGTAGGTAGGTAGACAGTGCCAACACACCGGCTAATTTTTTTGGGTAGCGAGTAGCACTATGCAAGGCGATGGCCCCGCCTTGCGAAAAGCCCGCCAGCACAATTTTATCGCTGGCTATGCCACGCTTGATTTCATTTTCTATCAAGCTGTTTAGGTAGTTTTCACTACTGCATATGCCAGCTAAGTCTTCTTGTTGGGGCTCGCTGGGGGCGGACAAGTCGTACCAGGCTGGCATGACGTAGCCATTATTTCGTGTCACGGCCATGGCCGGTGCGTGTGGCAAAATAAAGCGCACCTGCGCTAGGTTTAACATGTCCACCACGGGGGCAAAATCGTAACCGTCTGCCCCTAGTCCGTGCAACCAAATTACGCTGGCGCGGACGTCATGGCTGTCGCCGTGAATTAATTCTAAAGGGGCTTGTGCTTGCATGGCTGTCGTCCATCTTAAAAAGGCAGCAAGCCATTTTTGGGCTTGGCTATTAAATAATTTGGATATGCATTATGCTGTTCCAAACAGACAAATAATAGCATTAGTCTTCACGCTAAACCATTAACTTACCTGCCTAACTTTAGCCCTATGCCTACCTTGAAATTTTCTAGCAAGCGACACACCATTCGTGCATTGATAGGCTTGCTCATCGTGTTGTTGATGTTGCTGCATGTCAGTGGTGTGCTGCCCCAGTCGCCGGTCACTAAGTTGGAGTTATGGGGCTACGATACCAGGCTCAACATGACTATGCCCAACAGTCTGGATGAGCGCATTGTGATTGTCGATATTGATGAAAAAAGCCTTAAACAGCAGGGGCACTGGCCTTGGTCTAGAAATAAGTTGGCGCATTTAGTCGATCGCTTGTTCGTCGATTATCAGGTTCGGGTGTTAGGGATGGATGCGGTGTTTGCCGAACCCGACTTAAGTTCGGGCTTGCAAGGCATGTTAGCCATACAAAGTGAGCGCTTTAGTCAAGATCAGGGTTTGCGTGCAGCCATAGAAAAATTAAGCCCAAGTTTGGACTACGACCAACTGTTCGCCAACAGTTTAAAAAACCGTAAAGTGGTGTTGGCCTATGTATTTTTGCAAGAAGGGGAAGCCAAAGTCGGCGCCTTGCCTGCGCCGGTTCTGCCGGCAGCGTACTTTAAGGAACAACCAGTCAGCTTAATGCAGGCCAGCGGCTACACGGCCAATTTAGCTAATTTACAAGCGCAAGCCTATGCCGCCGGCCATTTTAATGCCAGCCCAGATCAAGACGGCATTTCCCGTAGGCTGCCGATGTTGGTGCAATACCATGATCATGTTTACGAAGCCTTTGCCAGTGCCGTAGCTCGAGCGGCCAATGAGCCGGCTGGCGCTCGCTCAACTAAGCCAGCCCTTACCGTGGATGCCGATGCCGAGCAACTGCGTATCGGTAAAAATCGTATCCCAGTTAACCATGACATGGCCGCATTGATTCCCTACCGTGGAGCACAAGGCAGTTTTCGTTACGTGTCTGCTACCGACGTGATGTCAAATAAAGTGGACAAGGCCAGCCTCAAAAATAAAATAGTCTTGCTGGGTACCACGGCTGCGGGCTTGATGGATTTGCGCGCCACACCCATGCAAAATGTCTACCCCGGGGTGGAGGTGCACGCCAATATGGTGGCCGGCATATTGGACGGGAACATCAAACAAAACCCGGCCTATACCCAAGGCATAGAATTCATATTGCTTTTATTCGTGGGAAGCCTGCTGGCTTTTAGCTTGCCTAACTTAAGCCCTAGTGGGGCCACGCTGCTGACTGGTCTCTGCCTAGGGCTGCTCTTGGGCTTAAATTGGCTGGCCTGGCAAGCCGGAAATTTGGCACTGCCCTTGGCTGCTTTGCTGGTGACGATAAGCGCGCTGTACTTTTTTAACATGGCTTACGGTTTCTTTTTTGAATCGCGGCTTAAACGCCAATTGGGTCGTTTATTTGGCTTGTACATCCCGCCTCAATTGGTGGAGGAGATGGCTAACAATCCCAACAGTTATACATTGGCTAGCCAAAGTCGGCATATGACGGTGTTGTTTACAGACGTGCGTGACTTTACCTCCATCGCCGAAGGGATGGCACCTGAGCAACTGAGTCTGTTAATGAATCGCTTTCTCAGCCCGATGACGCAGGCTATTCATCAGCACCGAGGCACCATAGACAAGTACATGGGCGATGCCATTATGGCTTTTTGGGGCGCGCCTGTGGCCGATAAGCAGCATGCGACACACGCCGTGCAAGCGGCACTGGCCATGACCGACGCCTTGGCCGGGTTGCAAGACGATTTTGCCGCCCAAGGCTGGCCAGCTATACGCATAGGCATAGGGCTTAATAGCGGCGACATGGTGGTGGGTAACATGGGCTCGACCTTTCGTATGGCTTACACCGTATTGGGGGATGCAGTTAATTTGGGCTCTCGCCTAGAGGGCCTAACAAAATATTACGCTGTCAGCATCATCGTCAGTGAGGATACCAAAGTGTTGGCAACCGATTTTGCTTACAGAGAATTAGACCGGGTACGTGTGAAAGGGAGAGATAAGCCGCTGGCGATTTATGAGGTGATAGGGCTGAATGACGAGCTTGATGAGCATGTAAGGACGAATCTGCAGCAATACCAGACGGCACTCACCGCATACCGCGATCAAGATTGGCCGCAGGCTGAGGCCTTATTTACAAGCTTATCCCAAGCACAGCCACTATGCCGTCTCTATGTCATTTACCTGGAGCGCATAGCATATTTTAAGGGTAATCCGCCTATGCTTGATTGGGATGGGGTGGTTAATTTTGAGCAAAAATAAACGGCGCCTGCAAAGGATGCAGACGCCGCTATCAAGGGTATTCCTTAGATAAAGTCTAAATTGGACCAGTTAAACTTTAGGTAAGAATTTTGAAGCTATCGTGCCACTAACTGTCCAGCTGGTGCCAGCGTCGGCGCTGCAGGCGGCGGTGTAAATGATGGTATCGCCAGCGGCTACTGCCCCAACCGCCTTCATGACTATGGTGACGGTGCCTGCGGTAGCGGAGGTGCCGGCAGCCGTGACGGAGGTGGTGTATTTACCGGTAATGGCGGTGGCGACACCTAAACCCAGTGTGCTGTTGGTGCTGCTTGCTGATAGGCTGCCTTCACTGCAAGCAATACCCACGGCTGTCAAGGCTGGGGTAGCCAAACTGACCGCTTCCTGCACTTTGGCGCGGGTGGTGTAGTCTTGGTAAGCCGGTAAGGCTATCGCAGCTAAAATGCCAATAATCGCTACAACTATCATCAATTCAATCAGCGTGAAACCATGTTGTTTTTTCATTGTTATTCCTTTTTTTAAAAGTAAATGGGCTTTTAGTTTTAAGCGTATTAATTGATAGGCACTAAGTTGGCTATATCAATGTTTACCATAGTGCCTTATCTAAGGTGGTTTCGGTTGAATTAATTTGGGTGTTTGCGAATTTTTTATTTCGCTGTTTCGCTTACTTTTTTCAAGTTAGCTAAACCTGCATCAAAAATATCGTTGATGGCTTTGACCGCGGTTGCGTCGTCTTGGCCTTCAGGAATAGGCGGGTTTAATTTGTATAAACGGTAGAAGCGGCCTACCCAGGTAACGGTGCTTTCGCCGGCGCCAGGCCCTTTGGTCACGGTCATGCTGCCGTTAAAATCGGTTAATGGTAAGGTGCCAGAAACAATCTCGTATTTAAGGCGCATGCTGTCGTTATCAATGCTACGTAGTTTTTCGTAGACGTTGCCACCGCTTTTGAAAGTTAATGTTCTAAACGTGTCTTCGCCCACTTTCTCTAATTTGGTGCTAGCCACGCCTGGCAACCAAAGGTGAGCGGTACCGAAGTCTTTAACGGTAGCCCAAACTTTTGCTGGATCGGCTTTGATGGTGACGCTTTTTTCAACTTTTTGGGGTGATGGGCCGTGGGCACTAGCTAAGTTAGGCAGTAGGCTGATGCTCAAGCTCAAAGTTAAAAGGGCTAAAATCTTTTTCATTTATTTATTTCTCCGTGTCTCTCAAGCGAGAGAGTGATTGATTGGTACTACCATTCATTATAATTGAGAACAGGTCTTTTTAAAAATACCCTGGCCTATAAACCTAGTTTTAATCCGCTTGATATTAAGGGCTCAGCAAGATGAACTGGCCGAATGCGCGGCTTTTTTCACCGGTTTTGATGGTATTTAGCACTTGCAGGCTGTTAACGTCAATTACGCTGACGTTATTGCTGCCCCAATTGGCCACGTAGGCATGTTGATTAATCGGGTCTATGCTGATGCCTTCTGGGGTGCTGCCAACAGCAATAGTCTTAATGGTTTTATTGCTAGCCAAGTCTATCACCGACACGCTGTCGTCTTGGGTGTTGCTCACGAAAAGCAATTTTTCATCGGCTGTGATGGCTGCGCAGTAAGGGTGGTAGCCTACCTTGATTTTTTGCTGGCCGTAAGTTTTGGTGTTAATTAGGCTAACGCTGTCGTCCCTTACGTTGACGCTAACCAACAATTTTCCGCTGTTGCTCAAGGATAAGCCAAAGGGGTGTGAGCCGACTTTGATGCGTTTTTTTATGCTTAAAGTGGCAGTGTCGACAATGGCAACGTCATCGCTGTCGCGGTTGGCGATGTACAGCCATTTGTTATTTGGGCTGACTACTAAGCCGGCGGGTGCATCACCGACGTTGAGCTCGCGTAGCGTGGTCGGCAATTGGGTGCTGATGGCCAGCACTTTATTCGCAAACCAATCGGCGACATACAGGGTGCTGCTGTCTGGCGAAAGGGCTAATCCTACAGGCGCACCGTTAATCTTTATTGTTTGTATCACGCTGTTGTTCAGCGAATTGATCACGCTGATTTCTTGGCTTTCAACATTGGCAATGTAAACTCGCTGCATGCTAGCTGAGACAGCAATGCCAACCGGCCCCTTGCCAACGGCTATGGTTTGGCTGACGCTGTTTTTAGCGGTATCGATGACCGATACCGTGTCCTCGCCTTGGTTGGTAATGTAAGCGTATGACGTCATTTCACGCGCCAGACCAGGCGGCGTGATTAAAAATAGTGTGCAGCACAGCAGGCGGCAAAACAAAATCTGCTTAGCGGACATGCAGCCGAAAATTTTAATTGCTAATGTATTCATACGCTTGCCTATTATACGTAAATGGTTGCTTTCAATAATGTGCAAAATATGAAAAAATTGCAGTAAATAATTTAGGCAGTATAACGTTATGTTAGATCGAGACGGGTTTCGCCCGAATGTAGGCATTATTTTATGTAATGCCAGCAATCAGGTTTTTTGGGCCAAGCGTATTCGTGAACATGCTTGGCAATTTCCTCAAGGTGGCATCAATCACGGTGAAAGTCCGGAGCAGGCCATGTACCGTGAACTGATGGAAGAAGTCGGCTTAGCACCTCAGCACGTGCAGATTTTAGGCCGCACCAAAGATTGGTTGCGCTATGAGGTGCCAAGCTCATGGATAAAGCGGGAGTATCGCGGCAGTTACAAAGGCCAGAAGCAAATTTGGTATTTATTGCGTATGGTTGGACGTGACAGCGACGTGTCATTGCGTGCCAGTGAGCATCCTGAATTTGATGCTTGGCGTTGGACTGAATACTGGGTGCCTTTAGAAGACGTGATTGAATTTAAGCGTGGGGTTTACGAGTCTGCGCTCAATGAATTGGCCGCCCATTTGCACCACAAGCCAGCTAAATAGTGGCTTGGACCTAATTAGCTAAATTTTTATTGCCCATCAATTCGCCCATTTTAATGGGGCGAGCCGCTTGCCATTCGGCATTGAATGCCAGTGCGTCTTTTTCGAATAACATCACCACCGTGGAGCCTAGTAAAAAGCGGCCCATCTCATCGCCTTGCCTTAATGTCATGTTTTTGTTGTCGTAAAACCAGCACAGTGGTTTGCGGCTGCGTGGTGGATTAATGATGCCGTTTTGGCTAGTGTGCCAGACCGTGGCCATGCTGCCTACTACGGTCGCTCCGACCAAGACCATGATAAACAAGCCATGCTGCGCTGAGCTGAATTCACACACCACCCGCTCATTACGAGCAAACAAGCCTGGCACGCCCTCAGCCGTAGTGGGGTTGACTGAAAATAAGGCGCCAGGCACGTAAGTCATGCTTCTTAAGGTGCCGTCGCATGGCATGTGGATGCGATGGTAGTCTTTGGGGCTTAAGTACAGGCAAGCAAATTGCCCGTTTTCAAATTTTTTAGCCAGGTTTTTATTGCCGCCTAATAAAGCCGTTGTTGAATAGCTATGGCCTTTGGCCTGAAACAGTTGATCGATATCAATACGACCCAGTTGGCTGATGCGCCCATCTACCGGGCTGATAAAGTCGGCTGTGGCCAAGGGGCGTGCCCCGGGTTTTAGTGCGCGTGTAAAAAAGGCATTAAAGGTTTTGTAAGCTCGGATGTCTGGGTTCTGCGCTTCCGTCATGTTGACTTGGTAGCGTTGCACAAACCAGCGTATCACGGCTGCCGTTAATCGGCCTCCCTGTAGGTGGGCTAACTTGCCTGCAAGCGCAGTGATGGCTTGTTTGGGCAGGACGTATTGAGACAGTACGGCTATGTTCATGGCAACCCCTAATAAAAAAGGCGGGAGGCTATCATCGCTTCCCGCCTAGCTTAAAGTCTACAGACCTATTGCTACCTTAGTTTTTGGCTTGGTCTACTAATTTGTTTTTAGCAATCCAAGGCATCATGGCACGCAATTGCCCGCCTACTTGCTCAATTGGATGGGCTGCATTCAAACGACGACGAGCGGTCATTTCCGGGTAGTTGGTGCGGCCTTCTAATATGAAGCGTTTCGCGTATTCACCGTTTTGAATGTTAGCTAAACATTCTTGCATGGCGTAACGTGATTCGTCATTGATGACTTTTGGACCGGTTACGTATTCACCGTATTCTGCGTTGTTTGAAATGGAGTAATTCATGTTGGCAATGCCGCCTTCGTACATCAAATCCACGATCAATTTAAGTTCGTGCAAGCATTCAAAGTAAGCCATTTCAGGCGCATAGCCTGCTTCTACCAATGTTTCAAAACCGGCTTTAACCAATTCAACCGCGCCGCCACACAACACCGCTTGTTCGCCGAACAAGTCTGTTTCAGTCTCTTCACGGAAATCGGTTTCAATGACGCCACCTTTGGTGCCGCCGTTGGCCGCTGCATAAGACAAGGCCAAGGCTTTTGCTTTGCCTGATTTATCTTGATAGACCGCAATTAATGAAGGGACGCCGCCGCCTTTTAAGTATTCTGAGCGCACGGTGTGGCCTGGGCCTTTAGGAGCGATCATGATGACGTCTAAGTCTGCTCGTGGTGTGATTTGGTTGTAATGAATGTTAAAGCCGTGAGCAAAGGCCAGTGTGGCGCCTTGTTTCAAGTTGGCCGCTACGTCCGCATCAAAAATTTGTGGCATGGTTTCGTCAGGCAATAACAGCATGACTACATCAGCTTGTTTGGTGGCTTCGGCAATTTCTAAAACATTATGACCAGCGGCCACGGCTTTCGCCCATGAGCTGCCGCCTTTGCGTAAACCTATGGTGACGTTAACGCCGCTGTCTTTTAGGTTGGCTGCATGCGCATGACCCTGTGAGCCGTAGCCAACGATGGTTACTTTTTTGCCTTTGATTAAACCAAGGTCCGCGTCTTTATCGTAATAAACTTTCATTTTGTGTCGCCTTTCTATGCAATTGCTTAATAAATATAAGGGGGTTTTTAAAACTTAAACTTTCAGAATTCTGTCACCTCGACCTATGCCCGACGCGCCAGTGCGCACGGTTTCTAGGATCGCTGCTTTATCTAAACTTTCGATAAAAGCATCAAGCTTATTGCCTGAGCCGGTAAGCTCAATGGTAAAGCTGCCGTCGGCCACATCGATAATACGGCCACGGAATATGTCGCACATGCGCTTCATTTCTTCTCTAAACGCGCTGGTGGCTTTGACTTTAACTAACATCAATTCACGTTCAATGAATTTTCCGTCGTTTAAATCCAGTACTTTGACTACGTCCACCAGTTTGTTTAATTGCTTAATGATTTGTTCTATGACTGCCTCGGAGCCAGCAGTAACGATGGTCATGCGTGACAAGGTTTGGTCTTCGGTGGCGGCAACCGTTAGCGATTCAATGTTGTAGCCGCGTGCAGAGAATAAGCCGGCCACTCTAGATAAAGCACCCGATTCGTTTTCCATTAGCAGCGAAATAATGTGACGTGCAGGCTGTGTCGTCATCTTATAGGTCCTCCGCTAAAATCATTTCAGACAAGCCCTTGCCATTTTGTATCATGGGGAACACGTTCTCTTTTTGATCGGTAATAAAATCCATGAACACAAAACGCGACTTCATGGCGAATGCTTCTTTTAGGGCTGCTTCCACGTCACCTGGTTTAGTGATTTGCATGCCGACATGGCCGTAAGCCTCGGCGAGCTTGACGAAGTTAGGTAAGCTGTCCATGTAAGATTCGGAGTAGCGGTTCTCATAGAAAAACTCTTGCCATTGACGCACCATGCCTAAATAACGGTTATTCAGCATGATGACTTTAATCGGCAAGTGGTATTGCGCGCAGGTTGAAAGCTCCTGGATGTTCATTTGTATGCTGCCCTCGCCGGTCACGCAGGCTACTTGTGCGTTTGGATGAGCAAACTGCACACCCATGGCGTAGGGCAGGCCGACGCCCATGGTGCCTAAGCCGCCGGAATTAATCCAGCGGCGTGGTTGGTCAAACTTATAATACTGTGCCGCCCACATTTGATGCTGACCGACGTCAGAGGTAACAAATGCCTCACCTTTAGTCACTTCATGCAATTTTTGAATCACGTATTGCGGTTTGATGAATTCGTCACTTTGGGCAAAATTCATGCATTCTTTAGCGCGCCAAGTCTGAATCTGTTGGAACCAAGCATTGAGGGCAGCGGTATTTTGTTGCGGTTTTTCCGTTGCGATGAGTTCGTTCATGTCGGCCAATACGGACTTGACGTCACCGACGATGGGCACGTCAATTTTCACCCTTTTTGATATGGATGCGGGGTCAATGTCTATATGGATAATGGTACGTGGCTTGGATAAAAAGTCGACGGTATTGCCAATTACCCTATCATCAAAGCGCGCACCAACCGCAAGCAATACGTCGCATTCTTGCATGGCCATGTTGGCCTCGTAAGTGCCGTGCATGCCTAGCATGCCTAAAAACTTTTTATCGGAAGCGGGGAAGCCACCTAAACCCATTAGGGTGCTGGTGATAGGCAAGCCTAGCGCTTGTATCAATTTGATCAAATGCTCAGCCGCATCACCAAGCACAACGCCGCCACCGGAATAGACCATGGGGCGCTTGGCTTCGCTTAATAATTTCAAGGCTTTTTTGATTTGACCTAAATGCCCTTTGGTTACCGGATTGTAAGAGCGCATTTGCACCGTTGCAGGGTAGTCAAATTGACACAGGTCGGCCGTGATGTCCTTGGGGATGTCTACTAGGACAGGGCCTGGCCTGCCACTGGATGCAACGTAGAAGGCTTTCTTCATGGTGGCGGCGATGTCTTTGACGTCTTTAACCAAAAAGTTGTGTTTGACGCACGGACGAGTAATGCCAACGGTGTCGCATTCTTGGAAAGCATCTTCGCCTATAGCGTAAGTCGGTACTTGGCCGCTGATGATGACCATGGGGATGGAGTCCATGTAAGCCGTTGCAATGCCAGTAACGGCATTGGTTGCGCCTGGACCGGATGTAACCAGCGCAACGCCTACTTTGCCTGTTGAACGCGAATAGGCGTCGGCAGCATGAAGCGCGGCTTGTTCATGACGAACCAAGATGTGCTTGAATTTATCTTGGTGAAAAATCGCGTCGTAAATATGCAAGACGGCGCCACCTGGGTAGCCAAATACAAATTCAACCTGTTCTTCATGCAGGCAGCGTATTAAAATTTCTGCGCCGGTAATCTTTTTAGAACTTTTTTCCATGCTTTTGCCCATGTTTTTTTTTGCTTCGGTTATTCTGTCCGCGCTAAATTAGCGTTTGTTTTTATTCGGTTTTAGCGCGTTTTTTATCTATTTATACACCAACCCTATACCATAACGGTTTGAGCCTATTTGGTCAAGGACGGCGGCGCTTGGATAGGCGATTTATAGGCTGTTGGATGGCTTAATGGTGTTTAAGCATGGCTTAGCCATGAAAGCGCATGGATAAATCCACGGCCTCTAGGTTTTTTGTAATGGCGCCTATGGAGATGCGATCGACTCCGGTTAGCGCGATCTCTCTGACGTTTTCCAAGCCTATGCCGCCTGAGGCCTCAAGAATAGCCGGCTCAGACGATTCCTGATTGAGCTTAACGGCGGCCCGCAATTGGTCAAGATTGAAGTTGTCCAATAAAATGCTGCTGGCGCCAGCTTGCAAGGCTTGCGCTAGTTGGCTTAAGTTTTCAACTTCTATTTGTATGCTTTTATTGCTGTTTAAAGCTAAGGCTTGCTTAAGGATAGCGGCTATGCTGCCGGCTGCGGCTATGTGGTTTTCTTTGATTAATATGCCGTCGTATAAGGCTAAGCGCTGATTTTTTCCGCCGCCAATGGTCACGGCGTATTTTTGCGCCCACCTTAAATTTGGTATGGTTTTGCGCGTGTCTAAAATTTGGCTTTTGCTGCCGGCTACGGCTTTAACGTAGTGACGGGTTTGGGTGGCGGTAGCGGATAATGTTTGCAGAAAATTCAGTGCGCAACGCTCTGCCGTTAAAATGGATCTGGCTAGGCCAGATATTTCGCATAAAACCTGTTCCGCCTTAACCTCAGCACCTTCCTCTACTAGCCAATCAATTTTTACATTTGCGTCTATTTCACTAAAGCAGGCGTTGACCCAGTCTATGCCACAAATGACCGCTGTTTCACGCGCAATAATGCTGGCTTTGGCGGTTTGCGCGTATGGCACCAGTTGTGCCGTTAAATCCCCTGAGCCGACATCTTCTGCGATAGCGGATTGCACTTGTTGCTTGATGGATGCCATCAGTTCGCTGCTTGGCATAGAAGGGTGACTTGAATAAGCAATCATGGTTTTCAGGGTGTTTCTTCAAAAAAATGAGCAAGCCAAAAATTGGCTTAGCCAAATATTGACCAAGCTAGGCTTGCTATATTAAAGGGTGACGCTGTTTGCATTATAATGCCAGGTCAGACAATTTTTACACTACAGGCCAAGCAACAGCATGAAACTCTTGTATACCATTAATAGCCCTTATGCCCGTAAGGTTCGTATCGTTGCCATAGAAAAAGGCCAGTCGCTGGACATGCAACAAGTAGTGTTAGCAGACCCGGATTGCCCGGTAAAACAATACAACCCATTGGCTAAAGTGCCGGTGTTGATTTTGCATGACGGCAGCAGTCTCTATGATTCCAGGGTGATTGTTGAGTATTTGGATGATTGCTCGGCCTCGAATAAATTGATTCCGCAAGCCGCCTTAAGCAAAATAAGCGTGCGTCGCTGGGAGGCCTTGGCCGATGGAGTATGCGATGCGGCAGTGGCCATCATGCTGGAACAGCGTAAAGCCGAAGCAGCTCAGGATGCGGCATGGATGACTAAGCAAATGGACAAAGTCAGCCGCGGTTTAACCGCGTTGAACGACGACTTGGCTGATCGTAACTGGTGTGTAGACGATGCATTCAGCTTGGCAGACATCGCCGTGGGTTGCATGCTGGCTTATGTCACCATGCGCTTTGCTAAGCAAATCGACCTCGCCGCGCAATACCCCAATTTACATCGCATGCATCTGCGCTTGCAAGCACGCCCGTCTTTTGCTGGCAGTGAGCCTAGTCCGTATTAGTCCAACTTAAGCAGGCGTGGCGCCGGTAATGATACCGCCGCCGAGGCAGACATTGCTCTCATAAACCACAGCCGATTGCCCTGGGGTGACGGCCCATTGGTTTTGCCCAAATTTGATTTCCACTTCGTCCGCGCTTAAGCGCTCTATCTCGCAAGGTGCATCGGCTTGACGGTAACGGGTTTTGGCACCGTACACCCAGTTCCGTTCAGGCGCTTCCGGGTCTATCCAGCTTAATTGCTTGGCAAGCAAGCCGTCGCTTAGTAATAAAGGGTGGTCATGCCCTTGAACGACGGTTAATACGTTATTTTCCATGTCTTTGCCAGCGACAAACCACGGCTCGCCGTTGCTATCACGACTGCCACCTATTTTTAAGCCTTGGCGTTGGCCTAAGGTGTAATACATGAGCCCGTCGTGGCGCCCGACCAGTTTGCCTTCGGCGGTTTTGATGTCGCCTGGTTGGCGCGGTAAATATTGGCTAAGAAAAGCTTGGAAAGGCCGTTCGCCTATAAAGCAAATGCCGGTGGAATCTTTTTTGTCGGCGTTAATTAAACCTGCCTGACGGGCCATTTCCCGCACTTCGCGTTTTAGCAAAGCGCCCAGTGGGAACAAGGTCTTGCTGAGTTGAGCTTGATTGAGTCTATATAAAAAATAACTTTGGTCTTTGCTGCCGTCATCGGCTTTTAATAATTGAAATAAGCCTGGTTTAAGCGGGTTTTCTCTCACTTTTGCGTAGTGGCCAGTGGCAATTAAATCGGCACCCAAACCCATGGCGTGGTCTAAAAACGCTTTAAATTTTATTTCTGCGTTACATAGAATATCTGGATTGGGCGTGCGCCCCGCTTGGTATTCGCTTAAAAAATTAGCGAACACGCGATCTTTATACTCGGTACTAAAGTTAACCGCCTCGATGTCTATGCCAATTTTATCGGCGACGGCGACGGCATCGAGCAGGTCTTGCTTGCTGGAGCAGTATTCATCGGTGTCGTCGTCTTCCCAGTTTTTCATGAACAGACCGGTTACTTCATAACCCTGCTGTTTTAGCAGCAAGGCCGTTACCGATGAGTCGACGCCACCAGACAGACCCACTACTACTTTTTTCTTTTGCTGTTTATTTAGATTCATCTTGTGTCTTTAGCTGTTGTAAGCGCTTAGCTTGTTGCTAGCACTTATAAATGCGTGATGGTGTCCAGTGGGTAGCGTTTGCCAGCCAAATAATCTTCCACGCATTTTAAAACTTGCGGACTACGCATCAGCATGGCTTGTTCGCGCATTTCTTCTACCGTCATCCATACGCTGCGAACGATGCCTTCATCCAGCGCTTGAGTCGGTTGATGATGGCTGACACGCCCTATGTAAGCGAAACGCAAATAGGTGCTGTCGTTGTGTTCGTGTTTCCAATGGTAAATGCCAAGTAGGGCCTCAGGGTGAAAGGTGTAGGCGGTTTCTTCCATGGTTTCTCGTACCACCGCGGCTAGCAAACTTTCGTTGTCTTCTAAGTGGCCAGCGGGTTGGTTGTAACGATTGCCGCGATCGGTTTCTTCCTCGACCAGTAAAAATTTACCTTGATCTTCTACAATTGCCGCGACCGTGGCATGGGGCATCCATTGCATAATAGGCTGTGTGTTCGTTAAAGATTGCTTATTTTAACTCAAACTAAGGCCATGCATGCATTTGTCCACTTAAGCCTGGCCTTAATCTGTTTTATCTGCAAGCCACATAAAATAGTCACAGATAGCGCTAAAGCTTTGTTAAGATTGCGCTTTAATGCATACACGGACTTAGCAGTGTGAATAACAAGGCAGCAATCAATACTGGCAACACTCTATACTTGGCGTCGCGCAGCCCACGTCGGGTTGAGCTTCTAAGTCAGTTAGGCTGGGGCTGTGTTATCAAACCCGCCGATATCGATGAGACCCCGCTTGCAGACGAACAGGCCGCGGCTTATGTGCAAAGGTTGGCGGAACAAAAAGCCTTAGCCACTGCCTGCTTGCTAGGCTCAGCAGATGGCGCGCAGGCAATATTGGCGGCCGATACCACGGTGGCGATGGGTACCCAGTTGTTAGGTAAACCAGCGGACGAGGCCGATGCGCGAGCAATGTTGGCCGGTTTGTCTGGCAGCGTGCATCAGGTGCATACGGCCGTGGCATTGCTATTTAATCAGAAAATTGAATTGGCCTACTCTTGCACCCATGTTGAAATGATGGGCTTGTCGGCGGTGCAAATCGACGCTTATTTAGCCAGTGGCGAATGGCAAGATAAAGCCGGCGGCTATGGCATACAGGGCTTAGCGGCGGCTTGGATTAAGCGTATAGAAGGCAGTTATTCTGGGGTGATGGGTTTGCCTTTGTACGAAACAGCCGCATTGTTGCGTGGGCAAGGCTTAAGTGTGCTGTAGACTTAAGCGTTAAATCGCTTTTCCGTTTTGATGCAGATGAATTAAATTAAAAGAGAAGTCAATTGAGCGAAGAGATATTAATTAATGTAACGCCACAAGAGACGCGTATTGCCATGATGGAGAATGGCGTGGTGCAGGAATTGCAAATTGAACGCAGTTCCTCGCTGGGCTTGGTTGGCAACGTCTACCGTGGTGTGGTGTGTCGGGTATTGCCAGGCATGCAGTCTGCATTTGTGGAAATAGGCCTGCAGCGGGCGGCATTCTTGCATGCCGGCGATATCTTTGAATGCGGCCAGTCCGAAACGCAGTTGCCTATCCAATCGGTGTTGCATGAAGGTCAGTCTTTAATGGTGCAAGTCATCAAAGAGCCGATAGGCACCAAGGGTGCTAGGTTGACCACGCAAATTAGCATAGCCGGCCGATTTTTGGTGTATCTGCCACAACAAGAGCACATAGGCGTGTCGCAGCGCATAGAGGATGAGGCGGAGCGCGAGCAATTGAAACAGCGCTTGCTCGGATTGTTGCCAGAGCAGCGTGTCGGTGGCTACATCATACGCACCATGTCTGAAACCGCGACCGATTTAGAGTTGTTGGCTGACATAGATTATTTAACTAAAACTTGGCAGCACATCCTGGCTAAAAGCACCGCCGTGCCAGATCGCACCTTGATATTTCAGGATTTGAATTTGCCCATGCGGGTGCTACGCGATGTCTTGTCTGCAGAAACGGCAATGGTCCGCATCGACTCCAGTGAAACGTATCAAAAATTAGTCGACTTTGCTAATTTATACGCCCTGGCGGCATTGAATAAATTGGTGCATTACCAAGGTGAGCGGCCCTTATTCGATTTGTACAGCATAGAGCAGGAAATTGAAAAAGCCATGTCGCGCAAGGTCGAGTTGAAATCTGGCGGCTATTTAATTTTCGATCAAACGGAAGCTTTAACCACGGTAGACGTCAATACCGGTAGCTTTGTCAGTGGCAAGAACCTGTCTGACACCATTTTCAAAACCAATTTAGAAGCGGCCCAATCCATTGCTAGGCAATTGCGATTACGCAATTTAGGCGGCATCATCATCATCGATTTTATTGATATGGATGAAGACAGCCAGCGCGAAGCCGTATTGGTCGAGTTGCAAAAAGCCGTGGCGCGTGATCGTGCGCGCACCGGCGTGAATGGATTTACGCCTTTGGGTTTGGTTGAAATGACGCGTAAGCGCACGCGTGAAAGCTTGGCGCACGTGCTCTGTGAGACCTGTGCCAGTTGCAAAGGGCGCGGCGAATTAAAGACTGCTCAAACCGTTTGCTACGAGATATTACGCGAGTTGCTAAGGGAGGCGCGGCAGTTTAATGCCAGAGAACTTAGGGTGCTGGCGGCGCCTAAAGTCATAGACATGCTGCTGGATGAAGAGTCGCAAAGTTTGGCCAATTTATCCGACTTTATCGGCAAGCAGATTTCCTTGCAGGTGGAAGCCAATTACAGTCAAGAATCGTTTGATATTATTTTGATGTAAGGACGCCTAGCTTGCTGATGAGCTTGGCTCTTGATGAAATTTGGCGGAACGCATCAGCTTCAACAATAGGCTATCCAACTGCTGGGCTTGATGGTTCAGCTTAGCCAGGTCTTTTTCCGTTGCAGCTAGGTTTTTTTCGGTGATTTCGGCGTGGTTGTGCGATGCCATTAAGGCGTCGGCGCGCTGGTCTAGTGATTTTTTATGCTCGTTAATTTGTGTTTTAAGCTCGCCTATCACCACGTTTAACCACAGTGAACAATCTAACTGCGCTTGTTCAAATGCCGCTTGAATTTGCGCACCAAGACCATGGTAAAAACGCCGGATTAAAAACCGTTTTTCCGTCAGTACATTAATTGGATCCAGGCAAAAGTCGTTGGTAATTTTTTCCAGGGATTGCATGCTATTGATAAACGTATCCATATTTAGTGGCATGGCTACACTCTTTTCAAAGCCATGCTCGCGGCAAAATAATTGGTATAAATGGTCAGCTTCTTGTTTGATTAAATCGCCATTTTGTTTAATTTCTTGCGCCAGTTGTATGGCTTGTTTGGTCAGCGTGCGCATGCTTCTATTCAAGCTGATGGTGGTCCAACTGTCGCCCATGTCTTGTTTGCTTTGCTCCAAGGTGCTGTTTAAGTACCCGGTACTAAGTTGCAGCAGCAACTTATCACTGAGGCGTTTAATCTTTTCGCCACCTTGATTGAAGGTCAGCACCGAAGCGTCGTAGCGTTTGCGCTCCGTGGTGACTTGCAGCAGAATTTCTTGGGTACTGTCTGCCTGTTGGTTTTGCATTTGACGCAATGCTTTGAGCTGCAGTTGACCTTGCTTGACCCGCATATCCGCGACCTTTTGCGACAGCGCGATCATGTTGGCGCATTCCGTCACGATGGCGCGCCCTAAAATTTCATGCTTGGATTTAATCAGTTGATTGGCTAAGGCATCTTCCAATGCGTCTATGCCGCTGCGTTGCAGTAGTTTTGCATCATGTTTAATTTTAGCTAACAAGGCTTTTTGTGCGGAGATGGCAAAAATCCGTTTGGCGTCTAAATCCAATTGCTTTGCCGTGTGCTCAATTTGTTGTTGCACCATAGCGCTCACTTCTGCGTCGCTCTCAAGTCCGTCCCACAGCATGTCAATTTTGTTCAGCAGCACCAATTTATGGCTGGCCCGGTTTTTGACGTAGTCTGACCATATTTGCATGTCGGATTTGGTGATGCCGCTGTCTATCGCCGTTAAAAACAACACCGCATGCGCATTCGGGATAATGTTTAAAGTCAATTCAGGTTCGGCGCCCATGCTGTTCAAACCCGGGGTGTCTATCACTACCAAGCCTTTTTGCAGCAAAGGGTGTGGGTAGTTAATCATGGCGTGGCGCCACATGGGTATTTCCACCGTGCCTTTTTCACCTAGCCGCTTTTGCATGGCCGGGTCGTCCTCATGCCAAAACCCTAGTGATTTAGCCGTGGCTAAATCCACGCTGGTTTTTTCAATTAAGGCGCTTAAGGTTTGCTTCATGGCATCGGCTGATTGTGTGTCCAGAAGAAATTTTTGCCACAGCTCGGGCTGGCTTTTTAGTTCGCTTAAGCTGGCATTGCTGAATTTGGTTTCTATAGGCAACAGCTGTATGTAAGCCGGCTCGTCATTAGCGAATATTTCCGTGGGGCACATGGTAGTTCGGCCTGGCGAACTGGGTAGCAAGCGTTGATTAAAATCAGCAAAAAATAAGGCATTGATGGTTTCGGTTTTACCTCGGGAAAATTCCGCTAAAAAAGCCAATAGCAAGCGATCGTTTTTTAAGGTTTCTTTTATGTCGAATAGGCGTAATTCTTGGGCAGCATCCATAGGCCCAGCTTGATCTAACCAGCCTATGTATTCATTAATGGTGGCAATTAAGGTCTCGCGCCAGTGGGCGTACTCGTTTATTTTTATGCCCAAGCTGCTGGCCGCAGTAGCGGCAGTCTGCGTGGCATCTTTTAAAGAGGGGTGACTGGTCATGACAGGTTTTGGCTATAGATTAGCCAATAAATGGTTTTCTAATGGCATGAGTAGGGTGGCCAAGACCAATTGTGCCCCGATGACAAAAACCAGTGGGCTGATATCGATGTGCCCTATGGGTCGAATAAATAGCCGCATCTTAGTCAGTATGGGTGCGGTTAGCGAGTCTAGCAACGGGGCTAATGCGGTGTGAGGATTGAGCCAACTTAACACCGCTTGCAATAAGACCGCGTACAAAAAAATAGTCAGGCTGATGTTCATTACCCCCACCGTGGCCAAGCCTAAAAGCTTAGGCCAGACATGGCTGCCGGCGACGATTAAGGGGAAGTCTTTTAGCCACAAAGTCAGGCTAAATAAGGCCAGTTGGCTTAGGTAGGCTAACAGCAGAGTCGATAGGTCCACTCGACTGAGGCCGAAGTTTTTAAAAACACTCAAGATGCGGCGGGTGGGTTTAACCGCGAATTGACTTAAGACTAGCACCCATTCCGCAGCGGGGTTTTGGAAAGACACTTTGCACAATTGAAAATAAAAGCGCAATAAAAATAGGGCGCTCAATAAGCCCAGCAGGGTGTGTACTATGAACAGCAGGGCATTAAGCAGCAAGCTCGTCCCCTAGTGTCTTGGATTTCTTAGCGGCGGCGCTGGCCGCGGCCAAAATAATGGTTTTAATGTGGGCGGATTCTAAACTGAGTATGCCTTGTTCGGTGGTGCCGCCTTTGGAGGTGACTTGCGCACGCAATGCCTGTATATCAGTTTTGCTCTGCTTAGCCAGCAAGCTGGCGCCAGCGAATGTTTCCAGTGCTAAATGTTTGGCCTCTTCTGGACTGAGGCCAAGTTCTATAGCAGCATCTTGTAAGGCTTCGATTAGATAAAACACGTAGGCGGGGCCGCTGCCAGAAATGGCGGTGACGGCATCCATTTTTTTCTCATTGTCTAACCACAGGCTGCTGCCTACTGCCTGCAATATGCGGCTTGCTTGCTCACGCTGGGCCGCATTAACGCTGGACATGGCATACAGTGCCGACACGCCGGCTTGAATCTGCGCAGGCGTGTTGGGCATGGCTCGGACGATGACTTGGTGACCATTTAGCCAGCGGCCTAGATCAGTGGTGCGTATGCCGGCAGCGATGGAAATGATTAAGTGCTCTTTAAGCTGTGCGCCTAATTTACCATTAAGTTGAGCGCACACGGCTTGCATTTGTTGCGGTTTGACGGCTAACACCAGCACTTGCGCAGCGCTGCATGGCATGTCGCTGATGTGCGCTGCGGTCTGCACGCCAAATTGCTCGGCCAACATGGCACGTTTATCGGCATCGGGTTCCACCACGCAAATAGTACTCATATTGAACGCATGCTTTTTTAAGCCGCATAGGATGGCGCTGGCCATATTGCCGCCACCAATAAAGCTAATGTGCATAGTTTGATTCATGTTTTGCTCTAGCCTTTTACTCTAATTGCTTTATTGCGGTCTTGCACCAAATAATGCGGACCCGATGCGCACTATTGTGGCGCCTTGTTCGATTGCCACGGCATAATCATCCGACATGCCTATGGACAAGGTGTCCAATTGGTAGCCTAGCCCTAACAAGTTATCATAACATTGCCTTACTTGTTTGAACTGCTGGCGTTGTACCGATAGGTCTTGACTCGGTGCAGGGATGGCCATGAGGCCGCGTAATTGCAAGTGCGGCAGTTTGGCGATGGCGGCGACGGTGGCTTGCAAATCGGCGACCAATACACCGCTTTTGCTGGCTTCATTGCTGATGTTAATTTGCACGCAGACTTGCAATGGGGTGCTGATATTGGCCCTGGCGTCATTTAAACGCTGTGCTATTTTTAGCCTGTCTACGCTGTGTACCCAATCAAAATGCTGGGCTATTGATTGTGTTTTATTGCTTTGTATGGGCCCAATAAAATGCCACAGAATGGCCAAATCGCTCAGTTGCGCTTGCTTGTCTAGCGCTTCTTGTAAGTAGTTTTCCCCAAACTGCCTTTGCCCTGCCGCGTAGGCTTCGCGAATGGCTGCTGCTGCTTGAGCCTTGCTGACGGCCAGCAATTGCACGGTTTGATCGGCATGGGCGTGCTGTTTTGCCGTTTCTATGCTGCTTAGAATAGCTTGCAAGCGGTTGCTAATTGAGGTCATAATTCATTAAGTATCAAATTCTCATGCTGGTTCGGCTTCTGGGCCAGACCGCACTAGTGACTTGTGCGTTAAGTTGCGCATCGCTAGACGCGATGCACAGCAAATTATAACAGGAGCAGCTTGTGGATATTTCAGATTTACTGGCATTTTCAGTTAAAAACCAAGCGTCCGATTTGCACCTGTCTGCAGACATGCCGCCCATGATAAGGGTGCACGGCGATATCCGAAAAATCAATCTACCGGTTTTAGATCACGCGCAAGTTAGAGCCATGATTTACGACATCATGAGCGACACCCAGCGTAAGCAATACGAAGAAAGTCTGGAGTGTGATTTCTCTTTTGAGATTGCTAATCTCGCTCGTTTTCGCGTCAATGCTTTCAATCATAACCGTGGTGCAGGCGCTGTTTTTCGCAACATCCCATCGCAAATCATGAGTTTGGAAGAGCTTAATTGCCCAGCCATTTTTAAAGAGATAGCCGATCAGCCTAGAGGCTTGTGTTTGTTGACTGGGCCGACTGGCTCTGGGAAATCCACCACCTTGGCCGCCATGATTGATTACATAAACAACAAAGCTTACGCGCACATACTCACCGTCGAAGACCCCATAGAGTTTGTGCATACGCCTAAGAAAAGTTTGATTAATCAGCGTGAGGTTGGACCGCATACCCATTCCTTTAGCAATGCCTTGCGCTCGGCTTTGCGTGAAGACCCCGATGTGATTCTAGTTGGTGAATTACGTGACCTGGAAACCATACGCTTGGCCTTGACTGCAGCAGAGACTGGGCACATGGTGTTTGCCACCTTGCACACCAGTTCCGCGGCAAAAACCATAGACCGAATTATCGATGTGTTCCCGGCCGCGGAAAAAGAAATGGTGCGTTCCATGTTGTCGGAATCCTTACGCGCGGTGATTTCCCAAACCTTGTGTAAAACCAAGGACGAGCAGGGCCGTGTCGCTGCTCATGAAATCATGTTGGCGACACCAGCGATACGTAATTTGATTCGTGAGGCCAAGGTGCCGCAAATGTATTCAGCCATACAAACTGGGCAAAACGTCGGCATGCAAACCCTGGATCAATGCCTGCAGGAACTGGTAAAACGCAACTTGATTTCAGTGGCTGAGGCTAAGTCCAAAGCCGCTAATAAAGACTCAATCTTTGCTTAAGTATGGGCATGAAAGCCGCTAGGTAAACCATGGAAAAAGATCAGGCAGAAAAATTTATAGTGGATTTATTGCGCTTAACCATGGCAAAAAATGCATCGGATTTGCTCATCAGCAGTGGCTTCCCGCCGGCGATGAAGATTGATGGCAAAGTCACGCCAGTCAGCAATCAAGTTTTGTCTTCCTTGCAAACGCAAGCTATCGCTCGCGCCATGTTGACAGAGCAGCAACTGGCTGATTTTGAAGTCAGCCAAGAATGCAATTTTGTCGTCAGTCGGACTGGTTTGTCGCGTTTTAGGGTTAACGCCTTTATACAGCGCGGCGCGGTTGCTTTGGTATTTCGAATGATAGCGACCAGCATCCCTGACTTCGAGGAACTGGGCTTACCTGCAGTTGTAAAAGACATCGCCTTGGCCAAGCGCGGTTTAATCTTTTTTGTTGGCGGTTCCGGATCCGGCAAATCCAGTTCATTGGCTGCCATGGTGGGTTACCTCAATGCCAATAGCAGTGGGCACATTCTAAGCATAGAAGACCCGATAGAGTTCTTGCATGCGCATCAACAATGCATAGTGAGCCAACGTGAAGTGGGTGTGGACAGCCATGATTGGCCTAGCGCCTTGAATAACGCCTTGCGCCAAGCGCCCGATGTCGTGGTCATAGGGGCTATACGAGATAGGCTTAGCATGGAACACGCCTTGGCTTTTGCTGAGACCGGGCATTTGTGCATTGCAAGCTTGCATGCTAACAGCACCCATCAAGCCATAGACCGTATCGTGAATTTCTTTCCGGAAGAAAGGCGCAATCAAGTGTTAATGGATTTGTCCTTGCACACCAAAGCCATCGTTGCGCAACGCTTGATTCCACTCAGTCAAGGCAAAGGGCGAGTAGCAGCGGTGGAAGTGATGCTCAATTCTCCCTTGATAGCCGATTTAATCGCCAAAGGCGACGTGCAGGCCATCAGAGACTGCATGGCGAAAGCCAAGGATTTTGGCATGCAAACCTTGGATCAAGCGCTGTTTAATTTATACACAGACGGCTTGATTACTTACGAGGATGCCTTACTCAACGCCGATTCGGAAAACGATTTGCGTTTAAAAATCAAGTTGGCTTTTGACGCGGCTAAAGCGCAAATGCCGGCAGCGGATTTAGCTCAGATAAACGTCGTTTAAGGACTAGGCTTGGTAGACCAATTGGCCGTTGACTAAAGTGTATATGACCTTGCCTGCCATTTCCAGACCAGTGAACGGGCTGTTCTTGCCTTGGCTTTTCAAATTGCCGGCCTCGACTTTCCAGTATAGCGACGGATCAAATACGCATATATCGGCATCGCTATTCACCGACAATTGGCCCGCGGGTATGCCCAATATTTTGGCAGACGACGCGCTGATTAGGCCTAATGCTTGGATTAGGCTGATCTTTTCTTGATTGGCCCATTTCAAGGTCAGCGTCAGCAACAATTCTAAACCGCTGGCGCCAATTTCCGCTTCAGCAAAAGGCGCTAATTTCCCATCGTCATCCACCGGCGTGTGGTCTGAACAGATGGCATCTATGGTGCCGTCTTTGAGTCCGGCACTGATGGCGGCTTGGTCGCGTTGGCTGCGTAAGGGTGGTTTAAGGTGGCAATTGCTATCAAAGTAAGCCAGGTCGTGTTCAGTCAGGTGCACGTGGTTGGCGCTGACGTCGCAACTGATGGACAAGCCTTGTTTTTTCGCCTCCCGTATCATGTTTATTCCTTCTGCAGTGGATAAGCGGCTGATGTGGAGTTTGGCGCCGGTTTCTTTGGCTATGCGCAATAGGCCAGCCAATGCCAAGGCTTCGGCCGCGCTAGGGATGCCTTTAAGACCCAAGCGACTGGCCACTTCGCCATCATGCGCGACGCCGTCTTTTGCTAGAAATGCATCTTCGGCATACAGAAATAAGGTGTAGCCAAAGGTGGCGGCGTACTCCATCGCTCGCCACAACACTTGCGTGTCGGTAATCGCCATATTGGCCTGAGAAAAGCCGACGCAGCCTGCTTCACGTAATTCGCCCATTTCTGCCAACACGGTGCCTTGTAGTTGCCTGGTTAATGCACCCAAGGGATAGACGTGTGCTAAATTCAGTTGCTTGGCGCGGTGTTTTAACATTTTAACCAGACCCGGTTCATCTAACACTGGATCGGTATCCGGCGGGCAGGCTAAGCTGGTAACGCCGCCGGCAACAGCGGCTTGCAATTCGCTGACTAAGGTGGCCTTGTATTCCTCACCCGGTTCACGCAACCTAGCCGATAAATCCACCAAGCCAGGGCAGACGATTAGATTGTTGGCGTCTATGGTTTGGTTGGCGACAAACCCAGCAGGGGCCTTACCTAGCGCTAGAATTTTACCTGCGCCTATGTAGACGTCTAACTGGCTGTCTAGTTGGCTAATTGGGTCGATAACGCGGCCATTTTTTATGTGTATTTTCATGACTGGTTTCCTGATGGTTGGCCGCCGGCAAGGATGGCCATGACGGCCATGCGTATGGCAATACCGTAAGTGACTTGCGGCAGAATCACCGATTGTTGTCCATCCGCTACGCCCGAATCAATCTCTACGCCACGGTTCATGGGGCCGGGGTGCAAGACGATGGCATCGGGTTTGGCTAGGCTAAGTTTCTCTTGGGTGAGGCCGTAGGTTTTAAAGTACTCTTGGGCGCTGGGTAACATGGCGCCGCTCATGCGCTCATTTTGCAAACGTAACATCATGATGACGTCGACATCTTTTAATCCGGCCCGCATGTCATGGTAAACGTGCACTCCTAGCTTCTCTACCTCCGCCGGCAGCAAGGTTTTAGGTGCGATCACGCGTACCTCGGGCACGCCTAATGTGGTTAAGGCGTGGATTTCAGAGCGGGCCACTCGAGAATGCAGGATGTCGCCGACTATGGCCACGCGCAGATTATGCAAGTCTGGCTTGTATTTTCGTATGGTAAAGACGTCTAGCAAGCCTTGTGTGGGGTGCGAGTGACGGCCGTCACCGGCATTGATGATGTGGATGTGCTCGGGCACGTGTTTGGCGATGAAATGCGCTGCACCCGACTGCGCGTGTCTAACCACAAACATATCGGCATGCATGGCAATCAGGTTGTCCACCGTGTCTAAGATGGTTTCACCCTTGGATTGCGAGGAGGTGTTGACATTCAAGCTAATGACATCGGCCGATAAGCGCTTGGCCGCGATTTCAAAGGTGGTGCGGGTGCGGGTGCTGTTTTCAAAGAAAAGATTGCAGACAGTTTTTCCGCGCAACAAGGGCACTTTTTTTACTTCACGCTCGGCCACCCCAACAAAGGATTCCGCCGTGTCTAAAATTTGATTTAATATTTTTTTCGGTAAACCTTCTATGGACAGAAGGTGGCGAAGTTGACCGTCAGAATAAAGTTGAGGGTTATGCATGCTTAGAGACCGCCTGATGGTTAGATGGGGTTAGCAATTTTAAGGTGAAGCCTAGCTGGCCGTCGGCCAGTTGTATGAGTTGCAAATTTTCCGTGGGCTTAAGGCTTAAGTCCATGGCGGTGATTTGTGGGCTAATCGGCAGCTCGCGGCCGCCACGGTTGACCAATGCGATCAGCGTAATGCTGGCTGGTCGGCCGTAATCAAACAGTTCGTTCATCGCAGCACGGGTGGTGCGACCGGTGAAAAACACATCGTCGATTAGAATGATGTGCTTGTTTTCAACGTCAAATGCGATTTGACTGGGCTGGTTGTCTGGCTTGAGGCCGCGCTTAGCGTAATCGTCTCGATAGAACGACACGTCTAAGGTGCCGTGTTCAACCGCATGGGTCGCCATGGTTTTGGCTAGCTTGGCCAGCAATCGTTGCATGACCCAAACCCCGCCACTTTGTATGCCTACCAGTGCGGTGTTTTTTTGCAGTAAAGGTTGGAGCTTGTCTGCGAGTATGTTGATCAGCGCTTCTGCGTCGGGTAGTTGGGATGGGTCTGTGGTCATGGCTTTAGGCAATCAAAATGGTGGCGATATCATAATTCATGTTTGTATACTGTCAAAATAGCTTTGTAATATGGTTTGCGCGGCGACTTGATCCAGGTGGCTTTTTTGTGCGCGGCCTTTTAGCCCAGCTTGATTGAGTAATTCACTAGCCGCTACCGAGCTGTAACGCTCGTCTATCATCATTACCGGTAGGTTAAAGCGGCCATTTAAACGCCGTGCAAATTTTGTGCATAACTGCGTGATCGGCGTTTCTTCTCCTGCCAAATTCAAAGGCAACCCCACTAGCAGTAGTTTTGGATGCCATTCGGCCACCAGCGCTGCAATACAATTAAAACGCACGCTATTGCTCTCGTCGTCTATGGTGGTCAGCGCTTGTGCTTGCCCTATCAGGTGCTCGCCAACGGCTACGCCTATGCGTTGCTCACCAAAGTCAAAGCACATGGCGGTGCCGCTCATGATGGTTTCTTGCTGATAAACGCCTTCGTTATCTATCAGTTGGCCGTGCGCCGGGGCTTGACGAAGCAGGCGCTCAGGCATGGCCTGCCACATCAGACAACATGGCTGGGTTGACCCCCAATAAAGCCAGGCTGGCGTTTAGCTTGTCTTCGGCTTTGCATTCAAACAAAATTTTATGCAAGGTTTCGCCGTCTTTGGCTTGCACAGAAAGCCATGAGTTTGCGGCAATCTCTTGCTCCAATTGACCGGCGGTCCAGCCCGCGTAGCCCAAAGCCAGTAACATTTTTTTTGGCCCAGTGCCCATGGCCACCGATTCCAAGATGTCTTTCGACGTGGTTAGGGCGGTGTTTTCTGCTATGGATAGGGTGCTGTCCCATTCGCCACTGTGCTCATGCAACACAAAGCCACGTTCAGGCTGTACCGGTCCGCCATACAGGACAGTATTGTCCGCAAGCTCGCTTTGGGCTAGCTCGACTTTTATTTTTTCAAATAAAGTTTCGTAGCTGAGGTCGGTGGGGCGGTTGATCATGACGCCCATGGCGCCATCTTGATTGTGGGTGCAAATGAAGGTGACTGACTTAGAAAAAAACGGATCCGTCATGCCTGGCATGGCGATGAGTAAGTGACCGGTGAGATTGACGTTTTCCAATGAGCTCATTCTAACATAGACGACTGATTATTATAGAAAAAATTGCAAGTTAGGTTTTATTCTGCCTCTAGGTAGCCGCATACTTCTAAGCCAAAACCGGCCATGCTAGGCATTTTTCGAGGATTGGCCAGCAATTTCATTTTGCCCACGCCGCAATCCAATAGGATTTGTGAGCCTATGCCGTAGGTGCGTAATTCTTGGTTTATGCGCACCGGCTGATCGGCACCGACTATGCGTTCTACTATATTTTCGCCGCTTTCTTGGTGGTGCAATAACACCATGACACCGGCTTCGGCTTCGGCTATGACCTGCATGGCCGCCAAGGTATTCCAACTATGCGAACAGCTAGAGCGATCCAGTAAGTCAAAAATGGACAAGGGCTCGTGCACCCGCACCAGTGTTTCTTGTGTGGGCGAAGGCTTACCTTTGATGAGGGCTAAGTGCGTTTCCTTGGCAATTTTATCGTGGTAGGCAATCAGTTGCATGGGGCCGTAGGGCGTTTGGATTAATCGCTCAGCGGCGCGCTCTACCAGGCGCTCGGTTTGCGCGCGGTATTGAATGAGGTCGGCTATGGTGCCAATTTTAAGTTGGTGCTCGGCGGCAAACGCCATTAGATCTGGCAAACGTGCCATGCTGCCGTCGTCTTTTAGAATCTCACAAATAACACTGCTAGGCTCTGCGCCAGCCAATTGTGCTAAATCACAGCCGGCTTCCGTGTGCCCGGCTCTAACTAAGACGCCGCCGTCCATGGCGGTTAAGGGGAAAATGTGCCCGGGGCTAACGATGTCTTTAGGTTTGGCTGTTTTAGCTACCGCCGCTTGCACGGTGCGTGCTCTATCGGCTGCTGAAATGCCGGTCGTGACGCCTTCAGCCGCTTCTATGGAAACGGTAAAGTTGGTGCCCATGCGGGCGCCATTTTTTTGCACCATTTTCGTTAGGTTTAATTGTCGGCAACGGGCTTCCGTGAGCGTTAAGCAAATCAGGCCGCGTCCGTATTTGGCCATAAAATTGATGTGCTCAGCGGTGACGAACTCTGCAGCCAGCACTAAGTCGCCTTCGTTTTCGCGATTTTCGTCATCGACTAACACCACCATGCGGCCGTGTTTGATTTCTGCAATAATTTCTTGGGCGCTGCTGATGGTCACTTTGCTTTTTCCAATGGCTTTATTGAGTGCGCAAGTTTGTTGGCTTGTGCATTCATTATTCGTTGGCCCATTGCGCCATGCGATCGACGTAACGGGCAATTTGATCGACTTCTAAATTCACTAGGCTGCCCACTGCTAAAAATTGCAAGGTGGTGTTCTCCAGCGTGTGCGGAATTAAGTTCATGCTAAACACATCCTGCTCTATGCTGTTGATGGTCAGGCTGACCCCATTGACGGCGATGGAGCCTTTCGGAGCGATGTACTTGCTTAAGGCGTGCGGTGCGCGGATGTCCAATTTCCAGCATTCGCCTAACTGTTCAAAGTTCAGCACAGTGCCGACGCCATCGACATGGCCGCTCACCAAATGCCCGCCTAGTCGGTCGCTTAAGCGCAAGGCTTTTTCTAGGTTAACTGCTTGCGGTTGGTTTAACCCCACCGTCACGGCTAGACTTGCATGCGAAACGAGCGCTTCAAAATGGCGCTCACTGACGGTGGTCGCGGTTAGGCATACGCCATTCACGGCAATGCTGTCGCCACTTTGTACGTCCTGCAGACCTAAGTTTGCGCAAGCAATGCTAAGCCTAAGGTCTGAACCTATGGCTTGCACGCTGTCGATTTTTCCTACGCTTTGTATGATGCCAGTAAACATGCGCCAATTTTATCAGACTTAGCGCCACTTGGGCTTATTGCTTAGCCACAGAATACTTGATAAGCGCTGGCATAAGCCTGTTAGAATTTCACTTATGTGGCAAAAATTAAAATCTTCAGCAAGGCAGTTTGTCGGCTTCGAGCTCTTAGTAGGCCTGCGCTACACCCGTGCCAAGCGTAAAAACCATTTCATTTCCTTTATTTCTTTAACCAGCATGCTGGGCATCGCGCTAGGCGTGGCGGCGCTCATCGTTGTGCTATCGGTGATGAATGGGTTTCAGAAGGAATTGCGCAGTCGAATTTTGGGGGTGGCCTCGCATTTGGAAATCAGTGGCCGCAATAACCAGCTAAACGATTGGCCGGCAGTAATGAATTTTGCAGTCAAGCAAGATCACGTGCTGGCGGCGGCGCCTTATATTATGGCGCAAGGGATGCTTAGCTACGATCAAGGTGTGCAAGGTGCCCTCATACGTGGGGTGTTGCCTGTGGCTGAAGACGGCGTGGCTGACTTGGGCCGCAACATGAAAGTGGGGCAGTTGACCGACCTAAAAGCCGGTGAGTTTGGCATTATTTTAGGCGCGGATTTAGCCTATAACTTAGGCGTGCAAGTCGGCGACAAAGTGTTGCTGATGGCGCCTCAAGGTCAATTTACGCCTACCGGGCTGGTGCCAAGGCTGAAGCAATTTACCCTGGTTGGTTTGTTTCAGGTGGGCATGTATGAGTACGACGCCGGTTTGGCATTGATACACTTAGACGATGCCGCTAAGTTATACCGCATGGCGGATAGCGTGTCGGGTTTGCGTTTAAAGCTCGATGACTTGTTTGATGCGCCCGAGATAGGGGCAGCGATGAGCGAGCGGCTAAATAACCGATTGGCTGTGAACGATCAGTATTATGTGAGCGACTGGACCATGCAACATGCTAATTTCTTTAAAGCCGTGCAGATGGAAAAGCGCGTGATGTTCATCATTCTTACGCTGATAGTCGCTGTCGCGGCTTTTAATATCGTCTCGACCTTGGTGATGGCCGTAACGGATAAGCGCGCAGACATTGCGATCATGCGCACGCTAGGCGCCAGTCCTGGCAGCATACTCAGTATATTTATCGTGCAAGGCGCGCTGATCGGTTTGGTTGGCACCTTGTTGGGCGCCGTGTTTGGCGTAGTAATCGCACTTAATATCAGTAGCATCATTCCGTTTATTGAAAATCTATTCCATGTGCAGTTTCTATCCAAAGAAGTCTATGCCATCAGCGAACTGCCATCTGATTTAATCTGGGCGGATGTTTGGCTTATTGTGTTGATGTCTTTTTCTTTGAGTTTGTTGGCCACGCTCTACCCAAGTTGGCGCGCCAGCAAGATCAATCCTGCGGAGGCCTTGCGTTATGAGTAAGGCGGTCATGCATGAGGAAGTGCTTGCTTGCAGCGGGCTGCATAAAACCTACCATGGCTTGGAGGTGGCGGTTTTAAACGGCATAGACCTAACGGTGCATGCCGGTGAGCAGATTGCCATCGTGGGCAGCTCCGGTTCGGGCAAAAGCACCTTGTTGCATTTGTTGGGTGGCTTAGACGCCGCTTCTGCCGGCGAGGTGCGCATACTAAAGCAAAATTTGGCGGCATTAAACGAAGCACAAAAAGGCGTGCTGCGTAATCGTAGCCTAGGCTTTGTTTACCAATTTCACCATTTGTTGGCAGAATTTACCGCGCTAGAAAACGTAGCCATGCCCTTGTTAATAAGGCGCATGCCGCGCGAGCAAGCCTTAGGTCTAGCGGCTGACATGCTAGCTAGGGTGGGCTTGGCGCATAGGGTGGCGCACATGCCGGGTGAGTTGTCCGGAGGGGAGCGGCAAAGGGCTGCGCTGGCGAGAGCATTAATCGCCGAGCCACAATGCATATTGGCGGATGAGCCAACTGGCAATCTAGATAGGCATACCGCGCACGCGGTATTTGATTTGTTATTAGGTCTAAACCAAACGCAGCAAAGAAGTTTGGTGGTGGTGACGCACGACATCGAGTTGGCCAAAAAAATGCAGCGCCAATACCTGTTAGTTGACGGTAAGTTGCAGCCCTTGTAGATTCCTCATGGATTAGCCTAGCCATGACCCCTGTCGCAATAACATTTGTTTTTGCTGCATGGGTGGTGCAACAGGCCGCAGTGTTGCCTGGCCCTGCGGTTTTATTTAGCCTGCTGATAACAGCGCTTATTATTTTATGCCTAGTCTGGCGTAAGTTAGCCCCCAGGCGTCTCAATCCCTTATTGCTCAGCATAGCGAGTTTTTTAATTGGCCTGTGTTGGGCGGCTGGGTTTGCGCTATGGCGCTTGAGTGACGCGCTGCCTGTGGCTTGGCAGCAACAAACCGTAGAGGTGGTTGGGGTGGTGGCCAGCGTGCCGGAAGCCACTGAGCGTGGCCTGCGTTTTCGGTTTGATGTGGAGACCGTACTCACAAAACATGCGATTGTGCCTCAGCGTATTAGCCTTAATTACTACGAGGCCGCCGCTGAGGGGACGCTAAATCCATCCACTACTCTGGCGAACCCACCCCAAGTTGCCCCAAGTTTGTTTCATGCTGGTCAGCGTTGGTTGCTTGCCGTCCGTTTAAAGCGACCGCACGCTAGCATCAATCCGCACGGCTTCGATTTTGAGTCGTGGGCCTTAGCAGAAAACATACGCGCTACAGGCAACATTAAAACCAACGAGGGCATGCGCAAGTTGGCAGAGATGGTTTGGAAACCAGGCTATGCCATCGAGCGAACGCGCGAGCTTGTCAGGCAGCGCATCGTTCAAGTTTTGCATGGGCAAGCTTATGCGGGCATCGTATTGGCTTTGGTGATGGGTGACGACAGTCAAATTAAGGCCGGCGATTGGCAATTGTTTTTGCAAACCGGCACCAGCCATTTGATGTCAATTTCTGGCTTGCACATCACCATGTTGGCTGGTTTGGTATACGCCATGGTCGATTTTATTTGGCGGCGTAAGCCGCGCTTGATGATGCGTTTGCCCACCCGTAAAGCGGCCAGCATAGCAGGCTTTATAGGGGCGTTGATCTATAGCGTGCTGGCCGGTTTCTCCGTGCCTACCCAACGTACCTTATACATGCTGGCTGTACTGGCCTGGGCATTGTGCTCAAGTAGGCCTTTAGCCCTGAGCCAAGTGTTGGCGCTGGCATTGGCGTTGGTGGTTTTATTGGACCCATGGGCGGTCAATGCGCCGGGTTTTTATCTGTCCTTTGGTGCCGTGGCTGTCATGGCCTATGCTTTGGGTGGCGGCATTGCCAAGCAAACATGGCTTAAAACTGCAGTAAAAGCCCAGTGGGCGGTAACCGTGGGCATGGTACCGGCTGTATTAATTCTGTTTAATCAAACCTCGCTTATTTCGCCTATTGCAAATGCCGTCGCCATTCCATTGATTAGTTTTGTGGTGACACCATTGGCCTTGCTGGGCAGCTTTTTTTTCATGGATTGGCCTTTGCACTTGGCTTACGCCAGCCTCGACTTTTGCATGGCCATGCTAAACAGCATGAACCAACTGCCGTTTGCTACGTGGCAACAGCATGCTCCGGCAAACTGGACCATGCTGCCGGCTTTATTGGGCATGGTTTGGCTGCTATTGCCTGCGGGCTTCCCTATGCGCTATTTAGGCTTGCTGACGCTCTTGCCCATGCTGCTTGTGCTGCCCGAGCGGCCCTTGCCAGGCGAAATGAAAGTCACGGTGCTGGATGTCGGGCAAGGCTTGAGTGTGGTGGTGCAAACTACCAAGCACAGTTTGGTTTTTGACGCCGGGCCAAAATACGATAGCCAAACGGATGCCGGCAGTCGCATTGTGTTTCCATATTTGCGGGGTGCTGGTGTGACCAAGTTGGACGGATTGGTGATTAGCCATAATGACCTAGATCACAGCGGCGGCATGCAGTCTTTGTTGGCCATGCTGCCGCTTACTTGGCTGGCCAGTTCTTTGCCTGCGGATGCAGTTGGATTGGTTGGGCGGCGGCAGCTAAGGTGCCATGCTGGGCAAACTTGGAAGTGGGATGGGGTGCGGTTTGACATGCTCTACCCCAGCCTTGCCAGTTATCAAGATGAGGCTATTGAGGATAATAATCGCAGTTGTGTTTTAAAAATTAGCAGCTTAGCCGGCACGCTGTTGCTGACCGGCGACATAGAGAAAGCGGACGAGCATGCGCTATTAAACAGCTTGCCCGCTGCTTTAGCCAGTGATGTATTGGTGGTGCCGCACCATGGCAGCCGCACCTCATCCAGTCAGGCGTTTATCGATGCGGTGGCGCCGACTGTGGCTGTGTTTACCTCGGGCTATTTAAATCGCTATCGCCACCCCAGTCCCGAGGTCTGGCAGCGCTATGAAGCGCAAGGCGTGCACCTATACCGCTCGGATTTTGCAGGTGCCATCGAAATGCGTTTTGTTAGAGGGGGTGAAGCGCAGCGCCCTAGTATTCATTTGCTGCCATGGCGGCAACAATACCCGCGCTATTGGCATGATGTGTATTAGTCGGCTGGTTGGCCTGGTTGTGCACATCTAGCTTGCCCAAATGGGCCTGAACAGCTAAAGTATCGCAGGAATAAATTGCCCGTTCATTTTGAGTGGGATTAATGGTGTTAGAACTAAAAAGGGAGTCGCATTGTGTGGGAAATTATAGTAGCTGCAGGTTGGCCTATTTGGCCGTTGATTATTGCATCCGTCATTGCCTTAGCCATCATAGGCGAGCGTGCTTTTGTATTGCGTGAGAGCGCCGTCGCCCCGGCCAATTTATTGCCTGAAGTGCAGGCGTGGTTAGCTAAAGGCGGCATCACTAAGGAGACAGTGGCACGTTTGGAGCAGCATTCTATGTTAGGCCGCTTGTTTGCCAGTGCTTTGAGTAATGCGGACAATAGCCGCGAAGTGACGAAAGAGGCCATAGAAGAAACAGGCCGTGCAGTGGCACATGATTTAGAGCGCTATTTATCGACCTTAGGCACCATTGCAACGGTTGCGCCTTTGCTGGGTTTGTTGGGTACCGTTATTGGTATGGTGGAATTGTTTGGTGCGTTTACCAGCAGTGGCCATGATATAGCGCAATTCGCGCGCGGTATTTCGGTGGCCTTATATAACACGGCAGCCGGTATCGTTGTGGCTGTGCCGGCCATGGTGGCTTACCGTTATTTCCGTTCTCAAGTCGATGACTTGCTAGTGGGCATGGAACAGCAAGCAATTAAGTTGGTGGAAATCATCCACGGTCAACGCAAGTAAGGTACTTTGGGGAAATAACATGAATTTTCAACGTGGAAAGCGGCATGAAGACCTCGAGATGAATCTCGTGCCATTGATAGACGTGCTGTTAGTGATCATCATTTTCTTGGTGGTCAGTGCCACGTTTTCGCGTACCAGCGAGTTGCAGATTAATTTGCCCACCGCCCAAGCCAATGTGCCGCAAGAAAAACCCTTGACCATAGAGGTGGGCGTTGATGCCAGCGGCCAATACGTGATTAATGGCAAAAGCTTATCCGATGTCAGTGTTGCCGGCATTGCATCGGCTTTGCAAGCGGCGGCAGACGGCGGCAAGGAACCTACTATTATCATTAATGCCGATGCCAAGAGCACTCACCAGTCTGTGGTGGATGTCATGGAGGCATCCCGCACCGTGGGCTACACCCACATTACCTTTGCGACGCAATCCAAATAAATAAAGCCATCTTAAAAACTCGATGGCACAAACTTGCCGTGGTTAATTTTTCAAGATGGCGTATTTTCAGCCCATTTCTAAATCTCAGCATGTGATGGCAACCCCGGCGGCCTCTTCAAACAATCATTTTCTACGCCTGTGGTCGTATGCCAGGTTGCACTTATTGGTCTGCCTCTTGGGTGTAATGGCGCTGATCTTGCTCGCCTTTAGCAATACGGCTTTCTTGGTCCTCATAAAGCATGTCACCGACGAAGGCTTTGTCAAACAGTCGGCCAACAACCTCGCTTACTTGCCTTTGCTGCTGTTTGCATTATTGGCCCTACGGGCGCTATCCGGTTTTGCGGCCAATTTTTCCATGCGCTGGTTGGCGCGTCGTGTCGTGGCCGACCTGCGTTTGGATGTGTTTAGGCAGCTCATGCGTTTGCCGCTTGGTTTTTATGATCAAGCAGCCAATGGCAAGCTGGTGTCTAAGTTGGTTAATGATGTTGAGCAGATGGCCAATGCCGCCACCAAATCCACGCTGACCATAATTAGAGATAGCCTCACGGCCATAGGTATCATGGCGTATATGCTCTATTTGGATTGGCGGTTGACGCTGATTTTTGTTTTGTTGGCGCCTCTGATGGCGGCCTGCTTGAAAACCATGGCGCCGCAGTTGCGCGATGCCGGTCGAGAGGTGCAGTCTAGCCTAGGTGACATGACCCAAGTGGCTCAGGAAGCCATTGCCGGCCAGCGCGTGGTCAAGATATTCGCCGGGCAAAATTACGAAAACGAACGTTACGCCAAAGCCGTCATTAACAACCGACGCTTGCAAACGCGTTTGGCGCGCCTAGCTGGTATAAATAGCATGGTGGTCGAGTTGTTGGCCGCCGTTTCCTTGGGCTTGGTGGTGTATTACGCCATAGGCAAATTCAGTGCAGGTGAGTTTGCGGCATTTGTTGGCGCGCTATTGATGCTCATCGCCCCTATTAAAAATTTAACGGCCATGAACGAGGACGTGCAGCTGGCGCTAGCGGCTGCGCAAAGTGTTTTCGCTTTAGTTGATTTGGATCCGGAACAAGAAGACGGACAGCCTATGCCGCATCGCACAAAAGGGCAGATCGAGTTTAAAGACGTGCTGTTGGCCTACCCGAACACCAAGCGACCTGCATTAAACCGGATTAGCTTTAGCATTAAGCCGGGCGAAAGGTTGGCATTGGTAGGGCGTTCCGGTGGCGGAAAAACCAGTCTAATAAATTTGTTACCCAGGTTTTATGAATTGCAGCAAGGGCAGGTGCTGTTGGACGGTATAGACATGCGTGATTTGGCTTTGGCGGATTTGCGCCAGCAGTTCTCCTTGGTCAGTCAAGATGTGATTTTATTTAACGATACGGTGTTTAACAACATTGCTTATGGTTTGTTGGGCAACGCCAGTGAGGCGGACGTGATTGCTGCCGCCAAGGCTGCGCATGCATGGGAATTTATAGAGCAACTGCCAAATGGCTTGCAACAAGAATTGGGTGACCGAGGTTTGCAATTGTCCGGTGGGCAGCGCCAACGCATCGCTATTGCCCGAGCCATTTTAAAAAATGCGCCTATCTTGCTGCTGGATGAGGCTACCTCAGCCTTGGATAGCGAATCAGAACAGCATGTGCAACAGGCGCTGGACAGTTTGATGCAGAATCGCACCAGCATCGTCATCGCCCATCGCTTGAGCACCATAGAAAATGCCGATCGCATTATGGTGATGGAGCAGGGGGAAGTGGTTGAAATTGGCACGCACCAAGCTTTGCTTGAGCAAGCCGGGCATTATGCCAAGCTTTACCAAAAGCAATTTGCTGTGCAGGCCTAAGTATGGCCAGGCTTGGGCTTAAATGAAGGACTGGTTGCAGAAACAATGGCAAGTCCGCTCGTCTTGGCAGTGTGTGTTGTTGCCGCTGGCCTGTATTTTTATGGGCTTGGTGGCTCTAAGAAAAGCCATGTACAGGCTGGGCTTGTTAAAAAGCAGCCGATTAAGCGTGCCGTTGGTTGTGGTGGGGAACATCAGCGTTGGCGGAACCGGTAAGACTCCGCTGGTTATTTACTTGGCTCAGCAATTGCAAGCGGCTGGATTGAAGCCTGGCGTTATTAGCCGTGGCTATGGTGGTAAGCAGCAAGCCGCCACCCCGGTATACGCTGACAGCAACCCTAGCTTGGTTGGTGATGAGCCGGTCTTGATTGCGCAACGCACGGCATGCCCGGTCTTTGTGGGAAACAATAAAGTACAGCTTGGGCAAGCTTTGCTGCAGGCTAATCCGCAGTGCAACGTGATTATCAGTGACGACGGTTTGCAGCATTACGCCTTGCAACGAGACGTGGAAATTGCCACAGTCGATGCCACACGCCCATTTGGTAATTTTCGATTGCTGCCGGCCGGGCCTTTACGCGAGAAGGTAGCTAGACTCAAGCAGGTGGATGCGGTGGTGGTGAGTGGCCATCAGTCTGGAGAGTTAACTGGCATTGGCTTATCGCGCTGCTTTACCATGACCTTGCATGGGGATTTGTTTTATTCCCTAGATCGCTCACAAGCGCCCAGGTCGGCCAAGGAATTTCAGGATAAAAATACAGTGGCGATTGCGGGCATAGGCAAGCCGCAACGTTATTTTGATCAGCTCGCTGCTTTGGGGCTACAATTTGAGCCTAGGGCCTATCCTGATCATCATGCGTTTAGCGCTGCCGATTTTGCACAACTGGCAGGCAAGACTATATTGATGACGGAGAAAGATGCGGTTAAATGCGCCGCCTATTCAGGATTGGATGCCTGGTACTTACCCGTGACAGCCTCGGTTAGCAGTTCGGCTGACCTGGATTTTATTTCCTTTATATTGCAAAAGTTGAGAAGTTGATATGGATGCCAAGTTGTTGCAAATATTAGTTTGCCCTGTGACCAAAGGTCCTCTGACCTTGAATAAAGCCAGCAATGAGCTTATTTCCAAGTCGGCTAGGCTCGCCTACCCGATTAAAGATGGCATACCGGTCTTGTTGGAAGAAGAGGCGCGTAAATTAACGGATGACGAAGCGCTTGGCTAATGCGCTGGATACGGTCAGCACACTGTCGTTTAATGTGTTGATCCCGGCGCGTTATGACAGCGTTAGGTTGCCAGGCAAGCCGCTGCTTGATATTGCTGGCAAGCCCATGGTGGTTAGGGTGGCTGAGCGTGCTGCCTTAAGTGGCGCAAAACACGTGATGGTTGCTACCGATGATGACCGTATCATGCAGGCGGTAAAGCAGCATGGCTTTGACGCTTGCATGACGCAAGCTAAGCACTTGAGTGGTACCGATCGCATTGCTGAGTTGGCCATGCAGCAAGGGTGGTCGGATGAGAGCATAGTGCTTAACGTGCAAGGTGATGAGCCATTGATATCGCCGACTTTGATAGCTGAGGTGGCGAATCAATTAAATAACGATCATACGGCAGCGATGGCCACTGCTTGCTATGCCATTAACAATGAGGCCGATTTTCGAAACCCAAATGTGGTGAAGCTTGTGCTGGATGACCAGGGCCATGCGATGAATTTTAGTCGCGAACCCATTTCTAGTAGCAGCCCCTTTAGAACATACAGGCATGTTGGCATTTACGCGTACAGGGTTAAGTTTTTAAAACTGTTTACCAGCCTAGCTCAATCAGCATTAGAAAAAACGGAAGCATTGGAGCAATTGCGAGCCCTGCATTACGGTTACAAGATTGCTGTTCATGTGAGCAGTCAGGCGCCCGCCACTGGGGTGGATACCATGGAAGACCTTGTTGCAGTGCGTACCCGTTTCCAATCTCAGCAGAGCTAACGCACTAAATGCCCAAGTGCTTTAATTAATCCAGCAAAGAAAGCGCTAAATGACCTTGCGCTAAATAGCTAGGTTTGCTATAGTCTCACCTCTCGACGGCACCAATGTCGAATCGGACGCGGGATGGAGCAGTCTGGCAGCTCGTCGGGCTCATAACCCGAAGGTCACAGGTTCAAATCCTGTTCCCGCAACCAACAATTCAATGTGCATTTTGCTTCGATAAATTGAAGCAAATATACAATCAATAATAAATACGAATCAAATCAAATTTATCATTGACGGGTCTTAAAAGGTCTGTATAATGCGCACCTCGTTAACGCAAAGCGTTAGCGAATGACTGTAAGAAACGCTGTTTTTTCGGTCCTTAGTTCTTTAACAATTTAACAACTGATAAGTGTGGGTGCTTGTGGTTGAGGCAAGTTGGCATAGACGCCATTACCTTGTTGCAGATGGATTTATCCGTTTGCGATTTAACGTGGTGGTTTGGTTTATGTTGACCTCAGAAAACAAGTGCTTACACTTAAATTTATGACAAATATGTATAGCTCCTTAGTAATAAGGGGCACACAGACCTTGAAATGAATTTGAGTCACTTACCTTGAATAAGGGTAAGTAAAGCAAAAGCGAAATACCACCTCGAAAGAGGAAAAAGTAATAGTCATACATTAAACTGAAGAGTTTGATCATGGCTCAGATTGAACGCTGGCGGAATGCTTTACACATGCAAGTCGAACGGCAGCACGGACTTCGGTCTGGTGGCGAGTGGCGAACGGGTGAGTAACATATCGGAACGTATCCAATAATGGGGGATAACTAATCGAAAGGTTGGCTAATACCGCATACGCCCTACGGGGGAAAGCAGGGGATCTTCGGACCTTGCGTTAATGGAGCGGCTGATATCTGATTAGCTAGTTGGTGAGGTAAAGGCTCACCAAGGCGACGATCAGTAGCTGGTCTGAGAGGACGACCAGCCACACTGGAACTGAGACACGGTCCAGACTCCTACGGGAGGCAGCAGTGGGGAATTTTGGACAATGGGCGCAAGCCTGATCCAGCCATTCCGCGTGAGTGAAGAAGGCCTTCGGGTTGTAAAGCTCTTTCGCAAGGGAAGAAAACTTACTTTCTAATAAAGAGTGAGGTTGACGGTACCTTGATAAGAAGCACCGGCTAACTACGTGCCAGCAGCCGCGGTAATACGTAGGGTGCGAGCGTTAATCGGAATTACTGGGCGTAAAGCGTGCGCAGGCGGTTTTGTAAGTCAGATGTGAAATCCCCGAGCTCAACTTGGGAACTGCGTTTGAAACTACAAGACTAGAATATGTCAGAGGGGGGTAGAATTCCACGTGTAGCAGTGAAATGCGTAGAGATGTGGAGGAATACCAATGGCGAAGGCAGCCCCCTGGGATAATATTGACGCTCATGCACGAAAGCGTGGGGAGCAAACAGGATTAGATACCCTGGTAGTCCACGCCCTAAACGATGTCTACTAGTTGTTGGTGGAGTAAAATCCATGAGTAACGCAGCTAACGCGTGAAGTAGACCGCCTGGGGAGTACGGTCGCAAGATTAAAACTCAAATGAATTGACGGGGGCCCGCACAAGCGGTGGATTATGTGGATTAATTCGATGCAACGCGAAAAACCTTACCTGGCCTTGACATGTAACGAACTTTCCAGAGATGGATTGGTGCTCGAAAGAGAGCGTTAACACAGGTGCTGCATGGCTGTCGTCAGCTCGTGTCGTGAGATGTTGGGTTAAGTCCCGCAACGAGCGCAACCCTTGCCATTAATTGCCATCATTTAGTTGGGCACTTTAATGGGACTGCCGGTGACAAACCGGAGGAAGGTGGGGATGACGTCAAGTCCTCATGGCCCTTATGGCCAGGGCTTCACACGTAATACAATGGTCGGTACAGAGGGTTGCCAAGCCGCGAGGTGGAGCCAATCCCAGAAAGCCGATCGTAGTCCGGATTGTAGTCTGCAACTCGACTACATGAAGTCGGAATCGCTAGTAATCGCGGATCAGCATGTCGCGGTGAATACGTTCCCGGGCCTTGTACACACCGCCCGTCACACCATGGGAGTGGGTTTTACCAGAAGTAGGTAGTCTAACCTTCGGGAGGACGCTTACCACGGTAGTATTCATGACTGGGGTGAAGTCGTAACAAGGTAGCCGTATCGGAAGGTGCGGCTGGATCACCTCCTTTCTAGAGATAGACCGATTCTGCAAGCATTCACACTTATCAGTTGTTAGACCAAAGCAACATCAAAGAAAGCGGGTCTGTAGCTCAGCTGGTTAGAGCACCGTCTTGATAAGGCGGGGGTCGATGGTTCGAGTCCATCCAGACCCACCAGATTCCATAGTAAACCTGTTAGACAAATGGGGGATTAGCTCAGCTGGGAGAGCACCTGCTTTGCAAGCAGGGGGTCGTCGGTTCGATCCCGACATTCTCCACCAATTACTTTGATGTTGTGACGATAGTCAGAAGTTAGAAGCAAGAGCTTAGAAATGAGTGTTTGCTTCTAGTTTTTAACTAGACTGTTCTTTAACAAAATGGAAGAAGTAAAGTGAGCACATGCCTTTGTGATGAGGGTGTGTGTTCAAATGGGTAGTAATTGATTGCAAAATCGAAACATTTTGCTTTGTTTAGTTCCGGTTAGATAGTGTAGTGAATGTTAGCGATAACGTTTACACACGAAATAACCTAGAAATAAATGAAACAAAAAAACCATCTCAATCTGTACAACCTTGCAGGTTGAGAAAAGTTGCTTTAGAAACACCTATAGCTGACGTACTCATGCGTTGTGGGATCTGAATATAAGGCTCATCTAGCCAGCTTACGCTGACTGATGCGGCTAAAAAGGGTTCAGGTTTTAAAGTTATAGGATCAAGCGAATAAGTGCATATGGTGGATGCCTTGGCGATTACAGGCGATGAAGGACGTGGTAGCCTGCGTAAAATTTCGGGGAGCTGGCAAACAAGCTTTGATCCGGAAGTGTCCGAATGGGGAAACCCACCCGCAAGGGTAACCGGTCCTGAATATATAGGGACATGGTGGCGAACCGAGTGAACTGAAACATCTAAGTAGCTCGAGGAAAAGAAATCAACCGAGATTCCGTAAGTAGTGGCGAGCGAACATGGAATAGCCTGTTATTTTTAGCACATGCGATAGTAGAACGGAATGGAAAGTCCGGCCATAGAGGGTGATAGCCCCTTATACGAAATCCCGTGTGTGGAACTAGGATAACGACAAGTAGGGCGGGGCACGAGAAACCTTGTCTGAACATGGGGGGACCATCCTCCAAGGCTAAATACTCGTAATCGACCGATAGTGAACTAGTACCGTGAGGGAAAGGCGAAAAGAACCCCGGGAGGGGAGTGAAATAGATCCTGAAACCGTATGCATACAAACAGTGGGAGCGGACTTGTTCCGTGACTGCGTACCTTTTGTATAATGGGTCAGCGACTTACATTCAGTAGCAAGCTTAACCGATAGGGGAGGCGTAGCGAAAGCGAGTCCGAATAGGGCGTCTAGTTGCTGGGTGTAGACCCGAAACCAAGTGATCTATCCATGGCCAGGATGAAGGTGCCGTAACAGGTACTGGAGGTCCGAACCCACAAATGTTGAAAAATTTGGGGATGAGCTGTGGATAGGGGTGAAAGGCTAAACAAACTTGGAAATAGCTGGTTCTCTCCGAAAACTATTTAGGTAGTGCCTCGTATATCATTCTCGGGGGTAGAGCACTGTTATGACTAGGGGGATCATAAGATCTTACCAACTCATTGCAAACTCCGAATACTGAGAAATGCAATTACGGGAGACAGACCATGGGTGCTAACGTCCGTGGTCAAGAGGGAAACAACCCAGACCGACAGCTAAGGTCCCAAATGACGTGCTAAGTGGAAAACGAAGTGGGAAGGCATAGACAGCCAGGATGTTGGCTTAGAAGCAGCCATCATTTAAAGAAAGCGTAATAGCTCACTGGTCGAGTCGTCCTGCGCGGAAGATGTAACGGGGCTAAGCACGTAACCGAAGCTTCGGATGCTGCACTATTTATAGTGTATGCATGGTAGGAGAGCGTTCTGTAGGCCTGCGAAGGCAATCTGTGAGGGTTGCTGGAGGTATCAGAAGTGCGAATGCTGACATGAGTAGCGATAAAGGGAGTGAAAAGCTCCCTCGCCGAAAGCCCAAGGTTTCCTGCGCAACGTTCATCGGCGCAGGGTGAGTCGGCCCCTAAGGTGAGGCAGAGATGCGTAGCTGATGGGAAACAGGTTAATATTCCTGTACTTTAATATAATGCGATGTGGGGACGGAGAAGGTTAGGTCAGCCATCTGTTGGAATAGGTGGTTCAAGCGTGTAGGAAGATCTCTTAGGCAAATCCGGGAGGTCAATTCTGAGGCGTGATAACGAGGCACTTCGGTGCTGAAGTGATTGATACCAAGCTTCCAAGAAAAGCCACTAAGCTTCAGTTATATTAGAACCGTACCGCAAACCGACACAGGTGGGCAGGATGAGAATTCTAAGGCGCTTGAGAGAACCCGGGAGAAGGAACTCGGCAAATTAGCACCGTAACTTCGGGAGAAGGTGCGCCCTTTGTAGGTGAAGCGACTTGCTCGTGGAGCTGAAGAGGGTTGCAGTGAAAAGGTGGCTGCGACTGTTTAATAAAAACACAGCACTCTGCAAACACGAAAGTGGACGTATAGGGTGTGACGCCTGCCCGGTGCTGGAAGATTAAATGATGGGGTGCAAGCTCTTGATTGAAGTCCCAGTAAACGGCGGCCGTAACTATAACGGTCCTAAGGTAGCGAAATTCCTTGTCGGGTAAGTTCCGACCCGCACGAATGGCGTAACGATGGCCACACTGTCTCCTCTCGGGACTCAGCGAAGTTGAAATGTTTGTGAAGATGCAATCTACCCGCGGCTAGACGGAAAGACCCCATGAACCTTTACTGTAGCTTTACATTGGACTTTGACAAGATTTGTGTAGGATAGGTGGGAGACTATGAAGCGGCGTCGCTAGATGTCGTGGAGTCAACCTTGAAATACCACCCTGATGTTGTTGAGGTTCTAACCTAGGTCCGTAATCCGGACTGGGGACCGTGTATGGTGGGCAGTTTGACTGGGGCGGTCTCCTCCCAAAGAGTAACGGAGGAGTGCGAAGGTAACCTAGGTACGGTCGGAAATCGTACTGATAGTGCAATGGCATAAGGTTGCTTGACTGCGAGACGGACAGGTCGAGCAGGTGCGAAAGCAGGTCATAGTGATCCGGTGGTTCTGTATGGAAGGGCCATCGCTCAACGGATAAAAGGTACTCTGGGGATAACAGGCTGATTCCTCCCAAGAGTTCATATCGACGGGGGAGTTTGGCACCTCGATGTCGGCTCATCACATCCTGGGGCTGTAGCCGGTCCCAAGGGTATGGCTGTTCGCCATTTAAAGTGGTACGTGAGCTGGGTTTAAAACGTCGTGAGACAGTTTGGTCCCTATCTGCCGTGGGCGCTGGAAATTTGAAGGGACCTGCTCCTAGTACGAGAGGACCGGAGTGGACGTATCTCTGGTGGACCGGTTATCATGCCAATGGTATAGCCGGGTAGCTAAATACGGAAGAGATAAACGCTGAAAGCATCTAAGCGTGAAACTCGCCTTGAGATGAGATTTCCCTGGGGGTTTAACCCCCCTAAAGAGTCGTTCGAGACCAGGACGTTGATAGGACGGATGTGGAAGTGCAGTAATGCATTAAGCTGACCGTTACTAATTGCTCGTGAGGCTTGATCCTATAACCTTAAAACTTGAACCTGAGTGCACGATAAGTGTGATTTAGGTGACAGTGGTGGGTGTTTTAAAAGTGACTTAGGTTAAGACATTGTAATCAAAGAACGCCATTACTCTTTACTTCTTCTGTTTGTTAAAAGCTGCATTGATTCCTTTTTAGAAAGTGAATGAATGCAAGTTTAAGACGCTGATTCCATGCAAATGGGATTGAGCGCACAGCATATCTGCTTGTGAGCCTTTGTGAAAAGCTAAGGGTCATGAGTGTTACCGGTTATGCTTGGCGGCCATAGCGGTTTGGACCCACCCCTTCCCATCTCGAACAGGGCCGTGAAACGAACCAGCGCCAATGATAGTATGCTTCTTGCATGCGAAAGTAGGTCACTGCCAAGCTATTTATACAGACTGCCCTAGTGCAGTCGGCTAAACCCCCTCTATGAAAATAGCGGGGGTTTTTAGTTTTACGGATGGGTGGGTTTAGGACGCGTTGATTACGCTGTGTAACATCTCTAAGCCAAATCCAACGCCAAAGCCATTAGTGTCAGCCATAATGGCGCCTAAGCCGCCTTTGCGGTTGGCTGAAGATAGGTCTACGTGCAGCCATGGCACATCGTTCTCTATGAATCGTCCCAGGAATCGAGCAGCATGAATGTGGTCTGCGCCACCGTCCAATGTGCATTGCTTAATGTCGGCGATGTCGCTGTCTAGATCTGCTTCGTAATCCTCGTCAAATGGGAAGGCGTGCACACGTTCGCCTGCCTTGTTGCCTGCGCCCACTGCCTTGCATGCCAATTCGGGACGGTTGCTGATTACCCCGCTCATTCTATCGCCTAGGGCTGAAATCATGCTGCCGGTTAAGGTTGCAAAATCCATCATAAATTCTGGTTTTTCACGGCTAGCTAGCGTCAGCGTGTCGGCTAGCACCATGCGGCCCTCAGCATCCGTGTGGACTATCTCTATGCTGGTGCCATTGAGTGAGGTGACCACGTCATTTTGTTTATAGGCTAATGGGCCGATGTGGTTTTGCGCGATGGCTAACCAACAATCAATTCGGGCCGGTATCTGCTGTTGGCTGGCCGCTAAAAGTATGCCTAGCGCAACGGCTGATCCATTCATGTCTTCGTGCATGCCTTGCATGTATTTGGCCGGTTTAAGGTTGTGGCCACCGGTATCAAAGCAAATGCCTTTACCCACTAATGCTATGTGCTTGGATGCATTGCTTGGCTGGTAGCTCAAACGCACGATCGCCGCATCCTGGGGGTCGCTGCCTTGACCAACAGCATAAAACGCGCCGGCGCCCATTTTTTTAAGGGAGGCCATGTCGAACTCTTGATGTGACCAGCCCATTTCTTTTGCTAACAAGGCAATCTTCTGCCGGTATAGGCTAGGCGTAAGTTCGTTAGGTGGAGTCACTGTTAATTGCCGGCACAGTGCATTGCCGGCTACGCGCGCATTCACGTAATCGTAATTATGCGTAGCTTGATAACCATGTAGGCTAACTTTAGTTAAGGGCTTATGCTCATTTTTAGCCTTTTTGCTAGGCAGTGCCACGCTGTTGGCGGTCGCCACGTAATAGGCTGCGCAGGCATTGGCCTCTTTGTTTTCTTCGTCACCAAATACGCAAATAGCCAGTTCAGTAGCATGCTCATCTAGCAAAGGTTTCATGGCTTTTCTTAATAGGCTATGCCGTTGAAAAACCGTTAGATTTTCTTTTAATAGCACAAAACACGCTAGGCTATTGTTGGGTAAATCCACCGCTACAGGCGTCTTATTTAAGTCTTGGTATTCGCTGCCCATGCGTTTTAGCTTTGCTTGCAAGTTGTCGACAAAAGGCAGGTTCGTTGGCACCTCTTCTGACATAATGAAAAGTATGTGTTTTTCAGAATTTAGCGTTCTTTCACTGCATATCTCTGCATTTTGAATTAACTTTACCGACATTTTTAATTTCCTAACTCTTATATAAGATGTATTACAAATCTAGCAAATCTCGCAAAATGAGCGCTTGCAAACTACGGTTTAACTTGACCAAAATGGCTAAAAAAGCCACACTAACACCTAGATTAAACGAACATTCATGATTGCTCTTTTAATAGAACATTCTAATTCACGTTTAGTTGCGTTCGTATGATTTAAATTATACGCGTAGCAACCACAACACGGAGATATCTCACGCATGGCAACAAATCAACAAGCTAAGGGTTTGACTGAAACGGATTCACAGGAAACGCAGGAGTGGTTGGATGCGCTGACTGCTGTTATCGATAATGAAGGCACCGAGCGTGCCCATTTCTTACTCGAAGCGATGATAGATAAGGCCCGCCGTTCTGGTAGTAACTTGCCTTATAACGCCACTACCGCATACGTGAATACCATTCCTACGCACTTGCAACAACGCTTGCCAGGTAACCCGGAAATGGAACGCCGCATTCGTGCCTTGGTTCGTTGGAATGCCATCATGACCGTGTTGCGTGCCAATGAAAAATCCCCGGGTGTGGGTGGGCACATTGCCAGTTTCCAATCGGCCGCGACGCTTTACGACACCGCCTTTAACTATTTCTTCCGCGCAGCCAATGAGAATTTTGGCGGCGATTGCGTCTATTTCCAAGGTCACTCTTCGCCAGGTGTTTACGCCCGCGCTTTTCTAGAAGGACGTATTACTGAAGAGCAGTTGACTAACTTCCGTCAAGAAGTCGGTGGCAACGGTTTACCCAGTTACCCGCATCCATGGTTGATGCCGGATTTCTGGCAATTCCCAACCGTGTCCATGGGCTTAGGCCCGATCACCGGTATTTATCAAGCACGTTTCCTTAAGTATTTGCACGACCGTGGCATCGCGGATACCAGCGATCGTAAGGTTTGGGTGTTCTGTGGTGACGGTGAAATGGATGAGCCTGAATCCTTGGGTGCGATATCTTTGGCCAGCCGTGAAAAATTAGACAATCTAATTTTCGTTATTAACTGCAACTTGCAACGCTTGGATGGCCCAGTGCGAGGCAACGGCAAAATCATCCAAGAATTGGAATCGGATTTCCGCGGTTCAGGTTGGAATGTATTGAAAGTTATTTGGGGTTCGTATTGGGACCCATTGTTGGCCATGGACAAAGACGGTTTGTTGAAAAAACGCATGGAAGAGTGCGTGGATGGCGAATACCAAAACTTCAAGGCCAAGGGCGGCGCGTACACGCGTGAGCATTTCTTTGGTAAATACCCTGAGCTAAAAGAAATGGTGGCGGCCATGAGCGACCAAGACATTTGGCGCTTAAATCGTGGTGGCCATGATCCACACAAAGTATACGCAGCCTACCATTCTGCCGTGAACCATAAAGGTCAACCTACGGTTATTTTAGCTAAAACCGTTAAAGGCTATGGCATGGGCGAAGCCGGCGAAGGTCAGAACATCACTCACCAGCAAAAAAGCATGGATTTGACTTCGTTGAAAGCCTTTAGGGACCGTTTTGATCTGCCTATCACCGACGAGCAAGTCGAGAGTTTGAGTTTTTACAAACCTGCCGCTGACAGTCCAGAAATGGTCTACATGGCTGAGCGCCGTGCTGCCATGGGCGGTTCTGTGCCAGCTCGTCGTCGTAAAGGCAACGATCTGGTGGTGCCTGAGTTGTCTGCATTTGAAAACATGTTGGTCTCCACCGGTGAGCGTGAAATCTCCACCACCATGGCTTTTGTCCGCATCTTATCTACTTTGGTGCGTGATAAACAATTGGGTAAATACATAGTGCCTATCGTGCCTGATGAGGCGCGCACTTTTGGTATGGAGGGCATGTTCCGTCAATTGGGTATTTATGCCAGCCAAGGCCAGTTGTACGAGCCTATGGATTCCGATCAAGTGATGTTTTACAAAGAATCCAAAGACGGTCAAATTTTGGAAGAGGGCATCAACGAAGCCGGTTCATTCTCTAGCTGGATAGCCGCGGCCACGTCTTACAGTGTGTCTGGCGTGCAAATGATTCCGTTCTACATCTTTTATTCCATGTTTGGTTTCCAACGCATAGGTGATTTAGCTTGGGCTGCGGGCGATTCACGCGCGCGCGGCTTCTTGTTGGGCGCGACTGCCGGCCGCACTACGCTTAATGGCGAAGGCTTGCAGCACGAGGACGGACACAGCCATTTAATGTCTGCCACCATCCCTAATTGCTTGTCTTACGACCCAACCTTTGCTTACGAGTTGGCCGTGATTATTCAAGAAGGCATGCGTCGCATGGTGCAAAATCAAGAGGACGTGTATTACTACATCACCTTGATGAATGAAAATTACACCCATCCGGATATGCCTAAAGGCGCAGAAGCCGGCATTCTAAAAGGCATTTATAATTTCAGTAAATCAAAAGCCAAAGGTGAAAAAGTCCAGTTGATGGGCAGTGGCGTGATATTGCGTGAAGTGATTGCGGCCGCTGATATGTTGGAAAAAGATTGGGGCGTGTCAGCCGACGTATGGAGCGTTACCAGCTTCAACGAATTGCGTCGTGACGGCTTGGATGCCGAGCGTTGGAATATGCTTAATCCAGAAAAACCGCAGCGCTTAAGTTACGTGGCTGAAGTCATGAAAGGCGCCCAAGGCCCGACCATCGCTTCTACCGATTACATGAAGTCCTTTGCTGAACAAATTGCCGCTTTTGTTCCTGGTAAGTTTGTTGCCTTAGGTACAGACGGTTACGGTCGTTCGGATAGTCGCGAAGCCTTGCGCAGCTTCTTTGAAGTGGATAAGTATTACGTTGTTGTGGCGGCACTGAAAGCCTTGGCTGACGAAGGTAAATTGCCGGCTAGCAAAGTCAGTGAGGCCATTAAAAAATACAAGTTAGACGCTAACAAGCCTAACCCAACGACAGTTTAAGGACACAACCATGGCCATACAAGACATACTCGTCCCCGATATTGGTAATTTTGAGAGCGTTGATGTCATCGACGTTTTAGTTAAAGTCGGTGATACCGTGGCAAAAGAAGACTCGCTGATTACAGTGGAGTCGGATAAAGCGTCCATGGACATTCCCTCGCCACACGCCGGGGTGGTTACAGCCGTTAAAATGAAAGTCGGCGACAAAGTCGCGCAAGGCGATTTAATCATTAGCTTGGATATAGCCGCTGACGCGACTATCGCCGAGGTGCCAGCAGTTAAAGAGCAGCCAAGCGCTGCGCCAGTGAAGTTGGAAGTAGCCATTCCTGAACCGAGCCGCCCCGCGCCCGAGCCGCCTAAAACCATAGCGCCAGCGCATCAGCCTGTGCCAGTTGGCGAGAGCATAGTCGTGGATGCCGGCACCTTGTCGCATGCCAGCCCATCGGTACGCAAATTTGCCCGTGAATTAGGCGTTAACTTGGCATTGGTTAAAGGCACGGCCGCTAAAAACCGCATTTTGCAAGAAGACGTGCAAGCCTACGTGAAAGCCGAATTGGCTAAACCGCGGACGGAAAACATGGGTGCCGGTATCGGTAGCCTAGCCACATTGGCCATGCCGGTAATTGATTTCAGTAAGTTTGGTGAGATTGAAACCAAGCCATTGTCGCGCATCAAAAAACTATCCGGTGCAAATTTACACCGCAATTGGGTGACGGCGCCGCATGTCACGCAATTTGATGAAGCCGACATCACCGATTTGGAAGACTTCAGAAAATCCATGCAAGCCGATGCGGAAAAACGTGGCGTGAAACTCACCATGTTGGCTTTCTTGATCAAGGCTTCGGTGAATGCCCTTAAAACCTACCCAAACTTCAATGCCTCGCTTTCGCCTGACGGCGACAGCTTGATATTGAAAAACTATTTCAATATCGGTTTTGCCTGCGACACGCCGGATGGCTTGGTGGTACCGGTGGTAAAAGACGTGCAACAAAAAGACGTGTTGGACATTGCCCGTGATTTAGCCGATTTGTCGACCAAAGCGCGTGAACGCAAATTGAAGGTTGAGGAAATGCAAGGCGGTTGCTTCACTATCTCCAGCTTAGGCGGCATAGGCGGCACCATGTTTACGCCCATTATTAATTGCCCGGAAGTGGCCATATTGGGCGTGTCACGCTCCAGTATGCAACCGGTCTACGACCCCAAGACCAAGGCATTTGAGGCGAGGTTGATGTTGCCTATGTCCTTGTCTTACGATCACCGTGTGGTGGACGGCGCCGATGGCGCACGCTTCACTAGCCACATGCGCATGATGTTGAGCGACGTGCGTCGCTTGTTGCTCTAGGCAAGGGCTTTAAAAACAGCGGTTAATTGAAGTTTTATCTGAATTTAAGATTTATCTAAGGGTAAGCATGAGCAATTTAGTGGACGTGTTGGTACCGGACATCGGTAACTTTGATAGCGTGGACGTCATCGAGGTCTTGGTAAAAGTTGGCGATGAGCTGGCTTTAGAGGATTCCTTGATTACCGTCGAGTCAGACAAGGCCTCCATGGACATTCCTTCCCCAGTGGCGGGCATAGTCAAGTCCGTGACAGTGAAGGTAGGCGATAAAGTTGCTAAAGACAGTTTGCTGATGCAAGTTGAAAGCCAAGCCCAGGCCGCTAACTCAGCGCCCGCTGCCGCTGCCCCAGCTAAAGCAGAAGCGCCAGTAAAATCAGAACCTGCACCTGCACCTGCACCTGCTGCCGCGCCGCAAGCCGCAGCCCCGGTCAGTGCCGCGCCGCTTGCCAGCACCAATGCCGTGCCGGCCTCCGATGTGCATGCCGAAGTGGTGGTCTTGGGTTCCGGCCCTGGCGGTTATACCGCCGCATTCCGTGCCGCCGATTTAGGTAAAAAAGTAGTGTTGATTGAGCGCTACGCCACCTTGGGCGGCGTTTGCCTTAATGTAGGCTGTATCCCATCAAAAGCCTTGTTGCATACGGCTAAAGTGATTACCGAAGCCGAAGAGACGGCGCAGCATGGCGTGAGTTTTTCTTCGCCCAATATAGACCTTGAGCAATTGCGTCATTGGAAAGCCAACGACGTGGTGGGTAAGTTAACCGGTGGCTTGGCCGCCATGGCCAAGCAACGCGACGTGACGGTGGTGCAAGGGTTGGGTAAATTTACCGGTCCCAATCAAATCGCAGTAAGGGCAGCCGACGGTAAGTTGACCACGGTGAGCTTTGATTACGCCATCATAGCCGCAGGCTCGCAAGCCACTAAATTTCCTGGTGCACCGGCAGACGAGCGCATCATGGATTCCACCGGCGCCTTGGCCTTGGCCGACATTCCTAAACGTTTGTTGGTAATAGGCGGTGGCATCATCGGTTTGGAAATGGGTACGGTATACGATGCCCTGGGCTCTAAAGTCAGTGTGGTAGAATTCACCGACGGCTTGGTGCAAGGTTGCGACCGTGATCTAGTGCGCCCCTTGCAAAAACGCATGGAGAAGCGCTTCGAGAGCATCATGCTATCGACTAAAGTCGTGAGCATGGATGCTAAAGCCGACGGCATACACGTGAGTTTCGAAGGCGAAGCCGCACCCAAAGACGTGCAAGTTTACGACCGCGTGTTGGTCTCTATCGGCCGCAAGCCTAACGGCAAAAACATCGGCGCCGAATTGGCCGGCGTCAACATTAATGACTGGGGCTTTATCCCAGTGGACAAACAAATGCGCACCAACGTGCCGCATATTTTTGCCATAGGCGACATCGTTGGTCAGCCTATGTTGGCACACAAAGCCACGCACGAAGGCAAAGTGGCGGCAGAAGTGATTGCCGGCCACAAAGTGCAATTCCAAGCCATGACCATACCATCGGTGGCTTACACCGACCCAGAAATTGCTTGGGCAGGCGTGACCGAGATCGAAGCCAAAGCGCAGGGAATAGATTACGAAAAAGCCTCGTTCCCATGGGCTGCCAGCGGTCGTGCACTTTCTGTTGGCCGCACGGAAGGGACGACTAAACTTATCTTTGATAAAACCAGCCACCGCTTAATCGGTGCCGGTATCGTTGGTGTGAATGCCGGTGAATTACTAGCCGAAACCGTGCTGGCCATAGAAATGGGTGCCGATGCGCATGATCTGGGCCTAACCATACACCCGCATCCAACCTTGTCTGAAACAGTCTGCTTCGCGGCTGAGATGAAAGAGGGTACCATTACCGACCTCTACATCAAAAAAAGATAAGCTTGTTTAATGGCCGCCACCGATTTCTTAGCCAAATTAGCCCAATTATTACCTAAAGACAGGCTCTACACCGACCCGGTGGATTGTTACGCTTACGCCTACGACAATTCCCGCATTTTCCACTCGCCATTGGCGGTGGCTTTCCCTATCCATGCCGAAGAAGTGCAAGCCGTCATTAGGCTTTGCAATACCGAGAACGTCCCCGTGGTGCCACGCGGACGCGGCACAGGCACCGCCGGTGGCAGCGTGCCAGAAGTCGGTGGCGTTGCGCTGTCTTTAGAACGCATGAACCGCATCCTCAGCGTCGACCCAGATAACCGCATGGCCATCGTCGAGCCTGGCGTGCTCAACCAAGAGTTGCAAGAAGCCATTAAAGACGTCGGCTTCTTTTGGCCACCTGATCCGTCCAGTGCGGCCTATTGCAGCGTGGGCGGCAATTTAGCCACCTGTGCGGCCGGGCCGCATGCGGTTAAATACGGTGTGGCGCGTGACCACGTATTGGGTTTAAAAGCAGTGACCGGCAACGGCGACATCATTAAAACCGGCTGTTACACCAGCAAAGGCGTGGTTGGCTACGATTTAACCCGCTTGTTAGTCGGCTCCGAAGGCACACTGGCGGTCATCGTTGAAGCCACGCTAAAACTGACACCCTTGCCTAAACACACGGGCGGCATCACCGCTGAATTTGCCGACACCTACAGTTGTGCCAAAGCGATCGCCGCTATCATGGCCCAGCCTTATACCCCGAGTGCCTTGGAGTTTTTAGATAACGGAGCATTAACCCTGATTCGTGGCCGCCATAAAAATCTATTGCCTGACAATGCCCGTGCTTATTTGATGATAGAAGTGGACGGGGCCGAGCAAGAAATTGCTGAGGCCACGCAAGCCATACTCGCAGCGTGTCAGGTTGACGGCTTAATAGAAGCCAAGGTCGCGCAAGACACCAAAGCCTTGTGGGCCGCTCGTAAAGCGCTGTCGCCTTTACTCAAAGACATCGCCCCTAAGAAAATCAATGAAGACATTGCCGTGCCGGTATCGCATTTACCGGAACTGCTAACGGGCTTAGAGAAATTAGCCGCCCAATACCAAATCGCTAACGTCAATTTTGGCCATGCCGGCAACGGCAATATCCACGTCAATCTATTAGTCAACCCTGATAACGGCGATGAGTTAAAACGCGCTTATGCTTGTTTGGATGAGGTGTTTAGTTTGGTCTTGTCACTGCAAGGGACCTTGTCGGGTGAGCACGGTGTGGGCATTGCTAAACGGGCTTTTGTGCCGCGTGAGATTGATGCCACCACCATGAATTTGATGAAGGCGCTGAAGCTGACTTTTGACCCGGCCAATATACTCAATCCGGGTAAGCTCTTTCCTTAAGCAAGCCCGCTTGTTATTGGCTGCGCGTCAGTTTGGCGTAGTAGATGGCGCAGATAAAAAACACCACACTCAAAGCCACTTCCGCTAACGCCAGTTGCGCGGATAGGCCCACGTCTGACCAAGCCCTTACCGAGCCTTCCATGAAGTAAAACAAGATGAACAAGCTGGTCCATTGGTAGGTGTAACGCTTGCCATGCAATATGCCAAACAAAGGCAAGAGCAAGGGCAGGGTTTTAAGTATCAACAACGAGCCATGCGGTTTAAATGGCGCCAAGACCGTTTCCCATGCCAGGCATAAGGCTATCAGGGCGATCAAACTAGTGCTGGCCCCCAGTCTTAGCGCACGTGTCATGGGTTCTTCAAGCACTCAGTTTTAAAGCGATTTGGCCTAAACGCTTGCCCAGGGCCAGGCAAAGTTTACGTTCATCCGCGCTAATCGCCAGATCATCATTGGCGCCGGCCACATGGCTAGCGCCGTAGGGCGTGCCGCCGGTTTTGGTGGCGGATAACTCGGCCTCGGAATAAGGGATGCCGACCATTACCATGCCGTGGTGCAGCAAGGGCAGCATCATGCTGAGTAAGGTCGCTTCATTGCCGCCGTGCATGGAGCCGCTGCTGGTGAAAACCGCGGCCGGCTTACCGATTAAATCGCCTTTTAACCATGTGCTAACCGTGCTGTCTAGAAAGTACTTCATGGCGGCGGCCATGTTACCAAAGCGCGTAGGGCTGCCTAACGCTAAGCCTATGCATTCCTGCAAATCGCTTAATTCAACGTAAGGGTCGCCGCTGGCTGGAATGTCTGGCTCGGTCGCTTCGCAATTGCTCGATACCTTAGGCACGCTGCGTATGCGCGCTTTGATGCCTGCTTGGCTTTCTATGCCACGGGCGATTAACTGCGCCATCTCTCTAACGGCGCCGCCTTGGGAATAGTAAAGGACTAAAACCTCGGCCATGTTAGCCGCGTTTTGCCAATGTCACCGCTTTGCCTATGTAGCTAGCAGGGGTCATGGCCAATAAGTCTTGTTTGGCCTGAGCTGGAATGGCCAAATCTTCAATGAAGGCATGCAAGGAGGCTTGGTTGATGCCACCTTTGCCGCGGGTTAATTCTTTGAGTTGTTCGTATGGGTTGGCGATGCCGTAACGGCGCATCACGGTTTGTATGGGTTCGGCTAACACTTCCCAACTGGCGTCCAAATCTTGCGCCAGTTTTTCTGGGTTAATTTCCAATTTGTTCAGCCCGCGCAAACAGGCATCGTAAGCCAATAGCGTGTAGCCAAAAGCCACGCCCATATTGCGTAATACCGTGGAATCGGTCAAATCGCGTTGCCAGCGTGAGATGGGCAACTTTTCTGCCATGTGGCGCAGCAGGGCATTCGCCAGGCCTAAATTGCCTTCGGAGTTTTCAAAGTCAATAGGGTTGACTTTGTGTGGCATGGTGGACGAACCGATTTCACCGGCTTTTACTTTTTGTTTGAAGTAGCCCACGGAGATATAACCCCAAATGTCGCGGTTAAGGTCGATCAATATGGTGTTAATGCGGGCAAAGCTGTCGTACAACTCGGCCATGTAATCGTGTGGCTCAATTTGTATGGTCATAGGGTTATAAGTCAAGCCCAATGAGCGCACAAAGCGCTCGGCAAATTGCTCCCAATCAAAGTCTGGGTAGGCGGCTAAATGGGCATTGAAGTTACCCACGGCGCCGTTGATTTTACCGAGTATCTCATTGTTTTTTAATTGTTTTTCTTGGCGTTGCAAACGATACAGCACGTTGGCTAATTCTTTACCCATGGTGCTAGGCGAAGCGGTTTGGCCGTGCGTGCGTGACAACATGGGCTGATCAGACAGTTGCGTAGCAAGCTCTCTCAAGCGTGCCATTAAGTTGGCAAGGAAGGGCAACATCACTTCATCGCGTGCGGTTTTTAACATCAGGCCGTGCGATAGGTTGTTGATGTCTTCTGAGGTGCAAGCGAAGTGGATGAATTCGCTGGCTTTATTGATTTCTGGATTGGCCTCAAATTTGTCTTTTAGCCAATATTCCAATGCTTTTACATCGTGATTGGTGCGGGCTTCAATGGCTTTGACTTGTGCTGCATCGCTCTCGCTGAAGTTAGCAATGGCCGCATCCAGCTCCTTGATGGTAGCTGGACTAAACGTGGCAATTTCGCTCAATTCGCTGGCTGCCGCCAGGGCTTTGAGCCATTCCACTTCCACCCATGCGCGGTGTTTAATCAGCGCGTATTCGCTAAAGTAAGGGCGCAGTGCGTCTAATTTTGTTTGATAGCGCCCATCCAGAGGGGATAGGGCATTGAGCGTGGTCAGAGACATGGTAAAGCCTTATAAAGCAGCGTAAATAAAGCGTTATTTTACCTTAAAAATCACCGCGAAATCGCTTGGGCTAAGATGCGCAGCAATTCACCGTGTGCCTGTCTGCTTTTAATCAAATCAATCTATATATTTTGCGGCAGATATGAGCCATAAGCAGTCATTTATCAACGCCTGCTAAATCATAGAAAGCCTAAAAGATTAAATACCTTGTCCCCAGTTCTAGGTACAGACAACACATTTTAGAAGATTTAATATTTTAACATGTAAATTCATGTACTTAAGTCGATGAGGGCTCTGGAAATCCTATCTAAACTTGGTTGGATGAAAATTAATTGTCAGACGAGTTAACCATTTTTTTGATGCTGTCTATCAATCTAAAGGTTGAGTTAATCCATTAACTAGGATTTAAAATGCAGTAAACAAACTGGAGCCGTAATATGAAAAAATCTACAAAAAGATTAACACTTTCAATCACTGTGGGCTTATTGCTGAGCTCACTGATTTTACCGTCGGCTTTTGCGGCGGACATGCCTGCCGGCACTGTGGTCAGTGGTGGACTCACCTGGACACGCAACAACAGCACGGTTGCGTCATCAGGTACTGCCAATTGGAATGCAACCCACAGCACCTGTAATGCTTTAAGCGTAGGGGGGATTGACAATTGGCGCTTGCCTACGAAACAGGAATTATCTGCGCTGTTTGCCGCCAGCAGAAGCGTGCTTACTAGCGCAGGCTGGACGTTAGGAACCACCTGGTCATCTACTCGTAATGATGAGGGCAATTACTACGTCGTCGACCTGTTTAGTGGCATCGTGAACTTCGGCAACGGCAACGGCAGCTACGGGTCGTGTGTTCACTAGCCCCTTTGACTTGTAAATAAACGCTACTCGCAATAGTGCGAGCAAGGTTTTAAAAAATGAAGTTTATGATAAAAGTTATCAGGAGAAATAAAATGAAAAAATTAACCCTTTCCCTCACTGCGACTGTATTGCTGGCTTCACTGTTGTTACCGTCGGCTTTTGCGGCGGACATGCCTGCCGGCACTGTGACCAGTGGTGGGCTCACCTGGACAAACAACACGAGTATGGTTCCCTCACCAGGTGATGCTACGGCGTCCACCTGAGCAAGGGCAGCGTCGGCGATTTCTTCGACGGCTCCAACCTTTTCGTGACGTGTGTTCACTAGAGCCTTGATTTTTGAAGTTCTATATTTGATTTAGATTTTACTGGCCTACTTTTCACCAGTTATTTTGGTGATTAAATGCGAACTAGCTACTTATTTAAAGTATGGCTGACATGGTGGGCACCTTGGGGTGCCTTGTGTTTGCTGGGTAAAGCTGACTGCTATGGGTCTAAAGTGCCAATATCCAAAGGCAGCAATAGACAATAAAAAAGGCCTGCAACAAGCAGGCCTTTTCACTTTCTTTGGTTTACTAGCCAGCCAGCATGTCAACAAACTGGTTGACTGGGGTGGCTTCTAGTTTGGCCTGATCCAAGCACAAGGCCAAGATGTCGGCTTGTTTTTTGGCATCGAAGCGACGGGCTAAATTCACTTTGAATTTTTTCACCAATTCTGGGATGCCTTGGCCACGACGACGTCGGTGGCCGATAGGGTATTCAACGGCGATGTTTTCTGAGCTGCTGCCGTCTTTGAAAAACACTTGTATGGCGTTGGCGATAGAGCGTTTTTCTGGGTCGTGGTAGTCAGTGGTGTACTGGGCTTTTTCCACGCAAGTCATTTTGGCGCGTATGGCGTCTATTCTTGGGTCGCTTGCTGCCGCGTCTTCGTAATCTTGGGCGGTTAAGTTGCCTTTTAATAAGCCTATGGTCGCCATGTATTGGATACAGTGGTCACGGTCAGCTGGGTTATCCAATGGGCCGGTTTTATCAATAATGCGGATGGCGGATTCGTGCGTGGTGATGACGATTTTATCGATTTGCGCAATTTGCTCCATGGTTTGCACTTTGCTGCCTACTTCGGCGTGCAATTGTATGGCGCATTCCACCGCTGTTTGTGCGTGGAACTCGGCCGGGAAGGAGATTTTGAACAGCACTTGTTCCATTACATAAGAGCCGTAGCTGCGTTGGAATTTAAAGGCATTGCCTTTGAACAGCACGTCGTAAAAGCCCCAGGTTTTGGCCGTTAAGGCGGATGGGTAACCCATCTCGCCTTGCAGCGTCATCCAAGCCAAGCGTACCGCACGGCTAGTGGCATCGCCTGCTGCCCAAGATTTGCGTGAGCCGGTATTAGGCGAATGGCGATAGGTACGTAAGCTCTGGCCGTCCACAAAAGCGTTGGAAACGGCGTTAATGATGTCTTCTTTGTTGCCACCTAGCAATTTTGTGACGACCGCGGTTGAGGCGATTTTAACCAAGATGACGTGGTCTAGGCCGACGCGGTTAAAGCTGTTTTCTAATGCCAACACGCCTTGAATTTCATGCGCTTTAATCATGGCCGTGAGCACGTCTTTGATGGTGAGGGGCGCTTTGCCTTCGGCCACGTTTTTACGCGACAAGTAATCCGCGCTGGCTAAAATGCCGCCTAGGTTGTCCGATGGGTGACCCCATTCTGCTGCTAACCAAGTGTCGTTAAAATCCAACCAACGTATCATGGCGCCTATGTTGAAGGCGGCTAAAATTGGATCCAATTGAAAGCTGGTGCCTGGCACTTTGGCGCCATTTGGCACCACGGTGCCGGCAATCACTGGGCCTAATAATTTGGTGCAAGCTGGGTATTCCAAGGCTTCAAAACCGCAACCCAATGTGTCCATTAAGCAATTGCGAGCGGTGTCGTAGGCTTCGGTGGATTCGATTTTATAATCGGCCACGTAATTAGCGATGTCGACGATGACTTGGTCGGGAGCGGGGCGTACATTTGAAATGTGAGCTGACATGATTTATTACCTTTATTTATTAATTTTTAAACAAATCGTTGTGTCCTGTGCCTTGCGCGCCATGCTAAGGCTGTCGCGCCAAGGCCCAAAACAAAAATGAGGGGCTTACCTTTTTTCCAGTGGCAGGTAATCCCGGTTATCCGGCCCGACGTATTCGGCATTGGGGCGGATAATTTTGTTGTCTATGCGCTGTTCAATCACATGCGCTACCCAGCCGCTGGTGCGTGAGATAACGAATATAGGCGTGAACATGCCGGTTGGGATGCCCATCATGTGGTAGCTGGATGCGCTGTACCAATCTAAGTTGGGGAACATTTTTTTCTCACGCCACATCACGCTTTCTATGCGGTCGGAAATATCAAACAGCGTCATGTCGCCAGCATCCGCGCACAGTTTGCGGCTAACCGCTTTGATTGATTCATTGCGAGGGTCGGCGATGGTGTAAACCGGATGGCCAAAGCCTATGATGATTTCTTTACGTGACATGCGCGCCAAGATGTCGGCTTCGGCTTCGTCCGCCGTTTTGTAACGCTCGATGATCTCCATCGCCGCTTCATTAGCGCCGCCGTGTTTAGCGCCACGCAGGGCGCCGATGGCACCGGTGATGCAAGAATACATATCGGACAAGGTGCCAGCAATCACACGACCGGTGAAGGTCGAAGCGTTGAATTCGTGCTCGGCGTACAACACCAATGAGGTGTTCATGGCGTCGATGTGCAATTGGCTAGGCACTTTGCCGTGCAAGACGTGCAAGAAATGCGCGGCGATGCTGTCGTCGTTGGTGTTAACGTCCACGCGTTTGCCGTTGTGGCTAAAGTGGTACCAATACAGCAGAATCGAACCAAAGCAGGCGATTAAGCGGTCACCCAAATCTTGGGCGGCAACGGTGTTGCGGTCGGCCACTTCTGGCTCCAAGGTGCCTAGCATGGCGCAACCGGTGCGCATCACGTCCATAGGGTGGGTGTCTTTAGGGATTTGCTCGAGCACGGTTTTAAGCGCGGCTGGCAATTCGCGTAATTTTTTTAGTTTGGCATGGTAAGCCGCCAATTGGCTTTTGTTAGGCAGTTCGCCGTGTATCAATAAATAAGCCACTTCTTCAAAGCTGGCGTGCTTGGCTAACTCTATGATGTCGTAGCCGCGGTAGTGCAAATCGTTACCGGTGTGGCCTACTGTGCAAATTGCTGTGCTGCCAGCGGTCACGCCGGCTAAGGCCACGCCTTTTTTCTTTTTAGGCGCTTCTGCTGCTGGGGTTTGAGCCGTGGTTTGCATGACTACTTTTCTCCTTTAAAAAGGGCATCCAATTTTTGTTCAAAGGCGTGGTAACCCAAATGCTCATAAAGGTCGGCGCGCGTTTGCATTAGATCAACAACGTTCTTTTGTGTGCCGTCACGGCGCGTCGCTTGGTAAACGCTTAGGGCGGCTTGGTTCATGGCGCGGAAAGCCGATAAGGGGTAGAGCACCATGCTCACATCGGCGCCACGCAATTCGTCTACGGTGAATAAGGGCGTGCTGCCAAATTCGGTGATGTTGGCCAATACCGGCACTTTCACCGCGGCGGCAAATTGTTTATACATGGCCAATTCGGTGATGGCTTCTGGGAAGATCATGTCAGCGCCGGCTTCTGCGCAGGCACAAGCGCGATCAATAGCCGATTGCAAGCCTTCCACTGCCAGGGCGTCGGTTCTGGCCATGACGACAAAATCGTCATAGGGTTTAGCGTCAACCGCGGCTTTAACCCGGTCGACCATTTCTTCTAGGCTGACAATGGCTTTATTCGGGCGGTGACCGCAGCGTTTGGCGCTGACTTGGTCTTCGATGTGCACCGCGGCGGCGCCAGCCTTGGCGATGCTTTTGACGCTGCGTGCGATGTTAAATGCACCGCCCCAGCCGGTATCGATGTCCACCAACAATGGCGTGTCCACCGCGTCGGTGATGCGGCGCACGTCTATCAATACGTCTTCTAGCGTGGAGATGCCCAAATCAGGCAAACCTAGCGAGCCGGCTGCCACGCCACCACCCGACAAATACAAAGCCTTGAAGCCACTTTGGGTGGCCAGCATGGCGTGGTAGGCATTGATGGCGCCTATGATTTGTAAGGGTTTTTCGGCTTTAAGGGCGGCACGAAAGCGTGCGCCTGCGGTTGCGGCTTGTGTCATGGTGTTTACCTAATGGTCTAAGGTTAAATAAAATTAACTGAAAAATGCGGCTTGGGCTTCAGCCGGTATCGCCACTTTGGTGAGCTTGGCTTTTTGCAGGATTTCCCAGAAATAGCGGTAAGTGGCTCTGTCGTGCAATTCGCCATCGTATTGAATCGGGCCCCAATCGGCTTTTTGTGCGGCCAATAAAATGTTGGCGCCGTCTTGCACTTCATCAAAATTCGGTTTCATGGCGCTGACGATGGCTTCAATTTGCGTGGGGTAAATGCTCCACATGCGTAAAAAGCCAAACTCATTGCGGGCGCGTGAGGCGTCGCTGTGGGTGGTTTCCACGTTTTTCAAATCCAAGGTGACGTTGTGTGCTGGCACCACGCCGTTAGCCAATGCGGCAGCGACCAATTCGGCTTTGGCACGGGCTAATAAGCGGTGGTCAAATTGGCCTGGGCTGCGCATGGCGGAAGCCGGGATAGCGCCGTGGTGGCCACTGACGAAATCCATTAAGCCAAAGTCCAGCACTTGTAGCCAAGGCAAGGTAGCGATGTCGTGCACGGCTTTTAAGGCGCCGTGCGTTTCCACCAAGATGTGCACCGGTATCTCGCGGGTGATGCCATTAAAGGTCGCTACTTTTTGGATGTAGGCGATCATTTCTTTGGCTTGCGCGTGGCTGGTGCATTTAGGAATGGTGATGTAGCTCAACACTTGCCCTGCGCCGGCCACCAAGATGTCGATGTCTTGTTTCCAAGCCGGGTGCGTGTAATCGTGTATGCGTGCGCCGGCCATTTTGTGTTTGTTATCGGCGCTGGTTAAAACGCGCACTATCATGGCGGCGTGATCGCGTTCTTGGCCGGCTTGCGCGCCGTCTTCGCAATCGCAGGTGATGTCAAACACCGGGCCTATGCTGTCTTGCATGGCCAAGGCCTTAAGGATTAATTTCTCACTGCCGGCAAAATGCTCGCAAGACGGAATGATGGGAAAGGATTTTTCCCCGCTAAATAATGCGTCGTTTGGGTGAACTAGGTTGGTCGTAGACATGGTTTTAATCCTAAGGCAAAGTTAAGCTTGTTTACGTGGCATCAGCACGGTGTAATCGAGGTCTAATACCACGTTAGGGTGGTAAGTGGTTTTTTCGCCCTGCGTCACGTGGCGGCTGCTCAAAGTATGGGCTGGTGTGTTTTTTACTCCCACCATACGCAATCTAAGTGCCCCTACGTCCTCACGGTTAGGCAAGGTTTCTTTGGCCAACACCTCGGTCCAAGTGTAGATGGTGTCATCACCAAAGCTTGGGTTGCAGTGCGTGCCGGCGTTGATGGCGAGGATGGATAAGGCATTTTCCAAGCCATCGTGCGACAGGGCGCGGCATACGGAAATGATGTGGCCACCGTACATGAGGCGTCGGCCAAAAGCAGTGGGTTTCATCATCAGCTCATCAAAATGCAAGCGGGCGTTGTTTTGATACAGTTTCGTGGCCAAGGTGTGGTCGGTGTCGCTGATGGTCATGCCGGCTGGGTGATTGATGCGTTCGCCCACATGGTAGTTGTCCCATAGGAACGGGCCACCGGTCTGGGCGGTGTTGAATTTTCTGGCATCCAAAAAGGCCGGCACAGCCAAATCCGCACTGGCTACCGCGTCGGCTAAGCTAGGGATAACGGTAGCAGGGGCGGGGGCGTTGTGGTCTTTTTTGTGCACCATTACCCAGCGCACCCATGAAAATACCGGTTGCTGCAATTGGTTGGTTGACACCGAGCGCACGTAGACCACGCCGGATTGACCATTGGAGTTTTGTTTTAAGCCTATGACGGTGGAGCTGGTGCTCAGCGTGTCACCGGCATACACCGGTTGTAAAAAGCGCACTTCGGCATAACCCAAGTTGGCTACCGCATTGACCGATATGTCCGGCACGGTTTTACCAAAGGCGATGTGAAAAGCCAATAAATCGTCTACCGGCCGCGCGTTGTAGCCTAGAGATTGCGCCAGCGTGTCCGCTGAATGCAAGGCTTGGCGAGCGCCGGTAAGCGCCATGTATAAGGCCACTTCGCCTTCGCCTACGGTGCGTGGCGTGGCGTGCGTGATCACTTGATTGAGTTTGAAATCCTCAAAAAAGTTACCCGCACGGATTTTGTTGCTGTGTGGCGTATTAGACATGGCTTTCTTCCAAGGTGCTGATCATTTCACTTAATTTAAGTAAGCGTTCGGCGGCGCGCACATGGTGGCGTTCGACTAATTTGTCGTTGACCACGACCGTGCCTTTGCCCATTTCATTGGCGGCTTTTAAAGCGGCGATGATTTCTCTGGCGTTTTTCACTTCGCTGGCTTGCGGCGTGTAAGCGTCGTTGCTGTAAGCCAATTGCGCAGGGTGCACCAAGGATTTGCCATCAAAGCCCATGTCGCGGCCCAAGCGGCAAGCGTATTCAAAGGAATGCATGTTTTTAAAATCGCTGGTGATGCCGTCCACTACCGCATGACCGTAAGCGCGGGCCGCCAATATCACCAAAGATAAAGAGGTGAGGATGGCAGAGCGCTCGTGCGTCACGCGTGCGTGCAATTGCGATATCAAGTCTGAGGTCGCCATCACCATGCAAACGATGCGATCGGATGCGCTGGCAATTTCTTTAGCGTTCAGCACGGCAATTGGGCTCTCTATCATGACCATGATAGGCAAGTGACTGCCGCCGGCGGCATCCAATAAGGATAGTGCCGTTAGCACGTCTTCTTTACTTTCTATATTGGGAAACAACACCGCGTCGACTTTGGTTTTGGCCACGGCTTTGATGTCGTCTGGCCCCCATTGTGAGATTAAGTCGTTGACCCGCACCACCACTTCGCGTGAGCCGTAGCCGCCTTCGTTGACAAAGCGCACGACGTTATCGCGCGATTCTTCTTTGCACTCAACTAATACTGGATCACCAAGATCGAGTATCACGGAGTCGGCGTGTAGGGTTCTAGCGCGCTCTAAGTAATGCGTGTTGCAGCCAGGCACATAAAGCATGGAGCGGCGTGGGCGAAAATATTGAGTCATTCGATTACCTTTATCTGGCCTATAAGTAAGGGTATTTTTTTAAGCTGAATCGATTATATAGAGAGTCATTTAAAAATGTCAATCTATATCTTATGTCTTATATAAGATATAAAATGCTAGACTATTAAAAAATAGCATGATATAAATAAGCCATTGCAAATTAGCGCTAAATGAATAGCCGGTTTTTTTAGGCCATTCAATTTTGATGAGATCAACGATCATGATAGACAAACATTACAATTCGCCAAGCTACAAGCCGCTTTACGACCAGATTAAAGTCTTGTTAACGCAAAGTTTAATTGGTGGGGAATGGCGTCCTGGGGACATGATCCCCAGTGAGATTGATCTAGCGGGCCGTTATAAAGTCAGTCAAGGCACGGTCAGAAAAGCCATCGATGTTTTGGCCACGGAAAATATTTTAATTCGCCGTCAGGGTAAAGGCACTTTTGTTGCCACCCACAGTGCCGACAACATGAAGTTGCGCTTTTTGCGTTTGACCTCCATAGATGGGCAGAAAGAATTATTAAAAAACGAATTCATATCCTGCGTTAAAGGCAAGGCCGATGTGCGCATGGGGCAAGTGCTGGATTTAAAAGCCGGCGCCTCCACCATAGAGATCAAACGCTTGTTAACGTTTTCTGGTCGCCCTTTAATCTTTGATCACATCATCGTGCCGGCAGCGCCTTTTAAAGGCTTGAACGGCAACCGCGTGGAAGAGAACAACGGTTCCATGTACAGCATGTACGAATCCGAATTCGGGGTGCGCATGGTGCGGGCTGAAGAACGCTTAAAAGCCGTTGGGGCTAAAGGCGAAGTCGCCCATGCCTTAGGCTTAAAAGAGAACGAGCCTATTTTGAGCATAGAGCGCGTGTCCTTTACTTACGGCGACAAGCCCATGGAATGGCGTTTGGGTATGTGCGTGACGGATAACCACCACTACATGAACGAATTGGAATAACGATTGAATGGATGCTAAGCCTTACTTGGCTATGAGTGCAATATTAAATAAAGGTAAAAGACGATGGATGATTTAAAAAAACGTGCGCTGGATTACCACGAGTTTCCTAAACCGGGAAAATTGTCCGTTGAGTCATCCAAGCCTTGCGCCAGCCAAGACGATTTGTCCTTAGCTTATACGCCAGGCGTGGCAGTGCCAGTGCGTGAAATTAACCGCGACCCAGATAACGCCTACCGTTACACCAACAAAGGCAATTTAGTGGCGGTGATTACCGATGGCACGGCCGTATTGGGCCTGGGTAACATGGGGCCGCTGGCGAGTAAGCCAGTGATGGAGGGCAAAGCTGTGTTGTTTAAACATTTCGCTGGCATAGACGTGTTTGACATAGAGGTCAACGCCCCCAGCGTGGAAGCCTTCATCGAAACCGTGGTGAACATTGCGCCCACTTTTGGCGGCATTAATTTAGAAGACATTGCCGCCCCGCACTGTTTCCGCATTGAAAATGAATTGCGTGCGCGTTTGGACATCCCGGTGTTTCATGACGACCAACATGGCACGGCGGTGATAGTGGCCGCGGCCTTATCCAATGCCTTGGAATTGCAAGGCAAAACATTAAGCGGCGCTAAAATTGTATTTTTAGGCGCCGGTGCAGCGGGCTGTTCTTGTGCGCGCTTGCTTAAATTAATGGGGGCGACCAACATCACCATGGTGGATAAGTCTGGCGTGCTGGATACGGCTCGCGCTGATTTGCACGATAACAACCGTCATTTAGCCGTGGCCCCAAGCGCGGCTAAGACCTTAGCCGATGTGATGCCGGGTGCCGATGTGTTTATCGGCGTGTCTGCGGCCAATGCCTTATCGGCTGATCTGCTAAAACTCATGGCAGCCAAGCCGGTGGTGTTTGCCTTGGCCAATCCCGATCCGGAAATACTGCCTAGCATCGCCCATGCCGTGCGCGATGACATTTTGATGGCGACCGGTCGTTCGGACTTCCCGAATCAAGTGAACAATGCCTTGTGCTTTCCGTATTTATTCCGCGGCGCTTTGGATGCTAAAGCCAAGCAAATTACCGATGAAATGCAAATCGCCGCGGCGCATGCCTTGGCGGCCTTGGCACGCGAACCGGTGCCGGCGGATGTCTTGCAAGCCTATAACCTAACAAGTTTGAGTTTCGGTAAGGATTACATTATTCCTAAACCGTTTGATAAACGTTTATTAGCCCGCGTGTCCGGCGCGGTGGCGGATGCCGCCAGAGCACAACAGGCTAAATAGTACTGACCATGAACCAAAAACTCGCTAAAAAAAATCGGCCTAAAAACCTGAATTTGTTCACCATACGTTTACCCATCAACGCCTTGGTGTCTATCTTGCATAGGGCCACCGGTTGCGCCTTGTTTGTGATATTGCCAGTCATTTTATTGCTGTTGCAATGGTCTTTGCGCTCGGCCGAGGAGTTGCAGTTGGTCTTGGCTTTTCTGCATTCGCCTTTTATCAAGCTGGTATTGATGGGCTTGGCTTGGGCATTTTTTCACCATTTCTTTGCCGGCATCCGTCATTTGGCGATGGACGTGCATTGGATGACTACGCTCATGAAAGCCCGTTACACCAGCAAGGTGGTGATGGTGCTGGGCTTACTTGCCACGCTAGTGGTGAGCATTACATTGTGGCTATAAATTATGTGGATTGAACTCTTAACCAAACGTTATCCTGGCATGCGCGCATGGCTATCGCAGCGCCTAACCGGCTTGGCCATGGCGCTCTACAGCGTGCTAGCAGTGGGACGATTTTTCTATCTGGCCCCTAGCGACTACGCAGCATGGGTCGATTTTTTTCAGCCACTTTGGTGGCGTGTGCTGACCATGTTGTTCTGGTTGGCCTTAACGCTGCACGCATGGCTGGGCATACGCGATGTGTTCAAGGATTACGTGCCCAATGACACCTTGCGCAGTGTCTTATTGAAGGGCTTGGTGATCTTGCTATGGCTGTATTTGGCTTGGGCAGCTTACCTACTGTTTGCTTAATTTGTTGGCTTAATTTAATTTTTATTTAAGGTTTATGGCTTATGGCAGTTGCAACGCAAGTATTTGATGCATTGGTAGTAGGCGGCGGTGGCGCCGGTTTACGTGCCTCATTGCAGTTAGCGCAATCCGGTTTAAAAGTAGCGGTGTTGTCCAAGGTGTTTCCTACCCGTTCGCATACCGTGGCGGCGCAAGGTGGCATTGCCGCTGCGCTAGGCAACGTCGCTGATGATAAATGGTTGTGGCATATGTACGACACCATCAAGGGTTCGGATTACTTGGGTGACCAAGATGCCATCGAGTTTATGTGTAAAAACGCTGCCGCGGCCATATACGAATTGGAGCATTTTGGTATGCCGTTTGACCGCTTGGAAAACGGCAAAATATTCCAACGGCCGTTTGGCGGCATGACGCAAAATTTTGGTGAAAGCGCGATTTCTCGCACCTGTGCGGTGGCCGATAGAACCGGTCACGCCATGTTGCACACCCTGTACCAACGCAACATCCAATCCAATACCCAGTTTTTTGTCGAGTGGTTGGCTTTGGATTTATTACGCGACAAAGACGGCGACGTGCTCGGCGTCTTGGCCTTAGAAATAGAAACCGGCGAAGTGCATTGCATACGCGCTAAGGCCACCTTGTTGGCCACCGGCGGCGCCGGTCGTATTTTCAAGGCCAGCACCAATGCCTTCATCAACACCGGTGATGGCTTGGGCATGGCAGCGCGCGCCGGCATTCCTTTGCAAGACATGGAGTTTTGGCAATTCCACCCAACCGGCGTGCTCAATGCCGGCGTGTTGATTACCGAGGGCGTGCGTGGTGAAGGCGGTTATTTATTGAACAGCGAAGGCGAGCGTTTCATGGAGCGTTATGCACCGCATGCCAAAGACTTGGCCAGCCGTGACGTGGTGTCGCGTGCCATTGCTACCGAAATTAAAGCCGGCCGCGGCGTGGGTAAAAACAAAGACGCGGTGTATTTAAAACTAGACCATTTGGGTGAGGCTTTAATTAACGATAAATTGCCCGGCATACGCGAGATTGCCAAAACCTTTGCTAACGTCGATCCGGTCAAAGACCCCATCCCCATCGTGCCGACCGTGCATTACATGATGGGCGGCATCCCTACTAATTTACAAGGCCAAGTGATCGCCCCCGACGCCAGTGGTGGACAAGCGGTGGTCAATGGCTTGTACGCAGTAGGCGAGTGCGCTTGCGTATCGGTGCATGGCGCCAACCGTTTGGGTTCTAACTCGCTATTGGATTTAGTGGTGTTCGGTCGCGCCGCCGGCGACAAGATGGTGGAAGAAGTGAAAAAAGACAACAGCCATAAACCCTTGGCCGCCGATGCCTTTGATAAGACCTTGGCTAGACTGAATCGCTTGGACACGCAAACCCAAGGCGAATCGGTTAAAGACGTGGGTGCAGCGCTACGCGAGACCATGCAAACCCATTGCGGCGTATTCCGTTTCCCCGATTTGTTGCAATCCGGTGTGGTGGAGATAGACAAAGTCGCCGAGCGGGCTAAAAACACCGTGATCACAGACAAGAGTCAGGTGTTCAATACCGCCAGGGTGGATGCCTTGGAGCTGGATAATTTAGTGGAAGTGGCCTTGGCCACCATGCACGCGGCGGAAGCTAGAACCGAAAGCCGTGGCGCGCATGCGCGTGAAGACTTTATGCAGCGCGACGATGAGAAGTGGTTGACGCATTCCTTGTACTACCGTGAGGGCCACCGTTTAAGTTACAAACCGGTGCGCTTGAAACCGCAAACCGTGGACAGCTTTGAGCCTAAAGCGCGCGTTTATTAATAGCGGCATGACATCAAGTTAAGCTTACAGAGACGATAAAAAATGAAATTTTCAATTTACCGATTCAACCCAGACGTGGATAAAAAACCGTACATGCAAGACTACGACGTGGTCTTGGAAGACAGCGATCAAATGTTGCTGGATGCCTTGTTGCGTATTAAAGATTTGGACGACAGTTTAAGCCTGCGCAAATCTTGCCGTGAAGGCGTGTGCGGTTCCGACAGCATGAACATTAACGGTAAGAATGGCCTGGCCTGCATCACCAAATTGTCTGACCTAGAAGAGCCGGTGGTGTTAAGGCCTATGCCAGGTTTGCCGGTGATACGCGACCTGGTGGTGGACATGACGCAGTTCTTTGAAAACTACAATTCGGTTAAGCCGTATTTAGTTAACAACGATGCCCCGCCTGCCACCGAGCGCCTGCAATCGCCGGCCGATAGGGCTAAGCTGGATGGCCTCTACGAATGCATATTGTGCGGTGCGTGCACCACATCTTGCCCATCATTCTGGTGGAACCCGGATAAATTTGTCGGCCCAGCCGGCTTGATGCAAGCCTACCGTTTTATGGTGGATAGCCGTGATCAGGCCTTGGACGAGCGTTTGGATAATTTGGAAGAGCCAGACCGCTTATACCGTTGCCACAACATCATGAATTGCGTGGAAGTGTGCCCTAAAAAATTGAATCCAAATGCGGCCATCGCCAACATTAAAGATTTGAAATTTGAGCAAGCGCGCGAGCATAAAAACAAAGCGAAGAAGCACATAGAAATTAAAGCGGTATAAGCCGCGCCATAACAGAAGATAAGCCCATGACGAATAGCCCAAACATGACAGACGAAGAAGTACGCCGCTTAAGCTGGCGTTGCCGTCGCGGGCTATTGGAATTGGACATCGTCTTGCAGCGTTTCGCCGCCCATTACCTAGCCGACTTGACGCAAGCTGAATTGGTGGCCTTGGACGGCTTGTTGGATTTGCCCGATAACGAATTTTTAGACGTGGTGACCCTAAGGCTGCCAACTGCCAAGGTCCCGGCCTTGCAAGCAAAAAACTCGAACGACCAGGCGCTGCAAAGCGTGCTGGCTAAATTAAGTGCGCGTGACCAAAACGAAGGCTAATTTAGCCATCATTACATTAGTGAAAGAGCGATTATGACCAATTCAAGCAAAATCAAATGCTATAGCAACAGCGCCATGTTAGGCGAAAGCTGGCCCGGCATTCAGCTGTATTACCCACCGGTTAAATACTCGCCAGCACTGGGCATATACGAAGATTTGACGCAAGCTGCGGCCCGCATGCGCAAGCACGCGCACAACACGCAAGCGCACACCTTGATTTTTGACTTGGAAGACGGTTGCCGCCAAAAAGAAATGAGCCGCGATTTATTGCGTCAAGAGCTGCCCTTGTTGCGTAAGGTTAACCAAAAGGTGACCATCGCCATCCGGGCTAACTCTTTCCGTACCGATGAATACGAGCAAGACATGCAGTTGGTCAAGGACATGTCGGAATACATAGACGTGGTGATGTTGGCCAAAGCCGGCGAGGCATACGGCGCGGCTGAAGTGCGTGATCTGTCTAATTTCTTAATTGAGATTAACCCTAACATCACCATACAGCCGATTATTGAGCACCCTAAATCGCTCAAAATTGCCCCAGAATTGTTGCAATACAACACGGTTAAGCACGTGGTATTTGGTATCCATGACTTTTCTAAAGCCATGGGCATACACATCACCCCAGAAAACTGGATAGAAGAATTGCAGTTCTACATGAACCACTTGATGTTTGACGCACGTATTGCCGGTAAGGGCGTGATAGGGGGCGTGGAAACCTTAATCGGCAGCAACATCATGCCGGAAAAATTCCTGGAACCGCATGACGTGCGCCGTTGGTTGGATTTGCACGGCGATAACGAGTCGCGCATCGTCTACAAGCACGCATGCCAAGAAGCGGCCATGGGCTTAACCGGTAAGCAAGTGATCCACCCCGGTCACATTCATTTATGCAAAACCGCTTACACGCCATCGCCTACCGAAGTGAACCAAAAAGTGCGCATCCTCAAAGCGGCCATCGAAGCCGATGCCTTACACGGTGGGGCGATTAAATTTGAAGGGGAGATGTTGGATCCACCTATGTTTGGTAAAGCCTTGCAAACCTTGTTGCGTGCGCATGCCTTACAAGCGATCACCCCGGAAGACAAAAACTTTGCCTTACACGTGCTGGAATTATTGCCGGCTCAAGTAATACGCCAAAACTGGCCATACGGAGCCATATTGTAGGTAGACGCAGCAGCCTGATTCGGCTGCTTGCACAAAAAACGCTAAAACGGATAGAGGATAGACCATGCAAAAATTTGAAGAATTTCCAGTCTGGCAGTGGGCCGTGCCTAAACAATTTAATATTGGCGCGGCTTGCACCGATAAGCATTTGCACACGCCGATCGCGCAGACGGTGGCCATGATAGTGGAAGACGACGCGCTGGGCACCTCGCAAATGACTTTTGCCGAATTGGCTAGCCGCACCGATCAGTTTGCCCAGTTGTTGCGCAACAGTGGCGTGGCAGCAGGCGACCGAGTGCTGATCCGTTTGCCTAACAGCCTGGATTACCCGATTGCCTTTTTGGGCACCATGAAGCGCGGCGCTATTTCCGTGCCTACTTCCACCTTGCTGACCGCCGAAGAAGTGGCCTACTTGGCTAAAGATTCGACTGCCACGGTATTGGTGACAGACAAGGCAGCGTGGCCGGCTTTGCAAGACCATTTATCCAATTTGCCAAATTTAAAGCAAGTGTTTCTATCCGGTGTCGGCGAGATTCAGCCGCATGCCAGCTTGCAGGTCAGCGATTTAAGCCAACAATTGGCCGCCATCAGCCATTGCGAAGGCAACCATGCCACGGCTGCCGATGACCCTGCCTACTTGGTTTACACCTCGGGCACCACCGGTTACCCCAAAGGCGTGTTGCACGCCCACCGCGCCTTGATTGGCCGTGAGCCCGCTGCTAAGTATTGGTTTAATTTTGCCCAAGACCAACAAGATCGCATCATGCACTCGGGTAAATTTAACTGGACCTATGTATTGGGTACCGGCTTGATGGATCCTTTGTATTTGGGTAAAACCGTGATCGTGCATGAAGGCAAAAACGATGCCGATTTGTGGACGCGATTGATCGCTAAACACGCCGCCACTATTTTTGTTGGGGTGCCCACCATATACCGTCAAATCATTCAAAAATCGACTGCTGCTCAGGCCGATGTGCCTAGCTTGCGTCACTGCATGAGTGCCGGTGAGCATTTGTCCGACGAAGTGTTGCAGCAATGGCGTGGCCGTTTCGGACGCGATATTTTTGAAGCCGTCGGCATGAGTGAGTTCTCCTATTACTTAAGTCAAAGTGTGTTTAGACCGATACGCCCTGGTTCCGCCGGCTTCCCGCAACCCGGCCATGCCATACAGTTACTCAACCCCGACACCTTAGAAGCCGTGCCGCCAGGGGAAGAGGGCATGATATGCGTGCCCGATAGCGACCCCGGTTTGTTCTTGCGCTACTGGAATCTGGACGAAGAAACGGCCAAGTACAAGCACGATGGCTGGTTCTTTACTGGCGATTACGCGCGTTACGATGCCGACGGTTACATCTGGTTCTTGGGCCGTAAGGACGACATCATTAAGAGCTTTGGCTACCGCGTGTCACCCTATGAAATCGAACGCGTGTATAAATCGCACCCAGCGGTGGCGGATTGCGCAGCGGTGGGCGAAGAATTGGAAAAAGACAAATTACTGGTGGTTACCTACGTGATCTTGCAGCCCGATGCCACTGTCACCGCCGATGAATTATTGGCCTTTGGTAAACAGCATTTGGCGGCCTACAAAACCCCAAAAACCGTGTATTTGACCAAGGATTTTCCCCGTACCAAAAATGGTAAAATCCTACGCAAGGACATCAACAACCAAATTGCCTACGCCAAATCAGCCAGGTAAGCCAAGTTAACGCTAAAGCGAATATGACCACCATCAAACAAAACGATTTTATAGACAGCGTAGCCGATGCCTTGCAGTACATCTCCTATTACCATCCGCTGGATTACATCCAAGCTTTGGGCCGTGCTTATGAAGCCGAGCAGTCGCTGCCAGCCAAGGACGCAATTGCACAAATCTTAAGCAACTCACGGCTGTGCGCCGAGGGCAAACGGCCGCTATGCCAAGACACCGGCATCGTCGTGGCTTTTGTGCAAATTGGCATGCAAGTAAAGTGGGACGCCCAGTTAACGGTAGAGCAAATGGTCAACGAGGGCGTGCGTCGCGCCTACACCTTGCCTGAAAATAAGCTCAGGGCCTCTATTGTCAGTGACCCAGCGGGTAAGCGCGGTAACACCAAAGACAACACCCCGGCCGTGGTGCACGTGTCCATGGTAGCGGGCGATAAGGTTGAAATAAGCATCGCCGCCAAAGGGGGCGGTTCAGAAAACAAAGCCAAACTGGCCATGCTCAATCCCAACGACAGCATAGTCGATTGGATACTGGAGGTGGTGCCTAAAATGGGTGCGGGCTGGTGCCCACCTGGCATGCTAGGCATAGGCATAGGCGGTAGCGCCGAAAAAGCCATGTTGCTGGCCAAAGAATCCTTGATGGCGCCCATAGACATACACGAATTGCAAGCGCGGGGCGCCAACAATCGCATAGAAGAATTGCGTTTGGAAATTTTTGAAAAAGTGAATGCGCTAGGCATAGGCGCCCAAGGTTTAGGCGGGCTGGCCACGGTGTTGGACGTGAAAATATTGGATTACCCGACCCATGCCGCCTCATTGCCGGTGGCGATTATTCCTAACTGTGCCGCAACGCGCCATGTGCATTTTGCATTGGATGGCAATGGCCCGGCCCAATTAACGCCGCCTAACTTAAACGATTGGCCGCAAGTGCAATGGGCACCCAGCAGTGCCGCCTTGAGGGTGGACTTGGATAGTGTAACGAAAGACAGCATACAGGCCTGGCAGCCAGGCCAAACCCTGCTGTTAAGCGGTAAATTATTAACCGGTCGCGATGCCGCGCATAAACGCATTGCCACCATGATGGCCAAGGGCGAGCCCTTGCCGGTGGATTTTACCAATCGATTTATTTATTACGTGGGCCCGGTGGATGCGGTTGCCGACGAGGCGGTAGGGCCGGCTGGCCCGACCACGGCCACGCGCATGGACGGTTTCACCGAGATGATGTTGGGTCCTGTGGGCTTGTTGGGCATGGTCGGTAAAGCCGAGCGGGGCGATGAAACCATAGCGCTGATCGCCAAGCACCGTTCGGTGTATTTAACCGCGGTGGGCGGGGCGGCCTATTTGGTCAGCAAAGCCATTAAGAAAGCCGAAGTGTTGGCTTTTGCCGATTTGGGCATGGAAGCCATTTACGAATTTACCGTAGAAGACATGCCGGTTACGGTCGCCGTGGACAGCCATGGGGAATCAGTGCACCAAACTGGACCGGCATTGTGGAAAGAAAAAATCGCACAGCAAGCCATACAATTGCATGTAAAGTAATGGGCAGCGCAGGATTGCGCGGACCAAGCTAGACGTAAGCTGGCCCGTTCGCCGATCAAGCAATGTTAAAAAATGACGTGGGAGAACACGCTATGCCAGCACTTAAGTTAGGCCGCAAGCTTACATTGTGTTTATTGCTGTTGCCGTGCATGGCCCACGCTACCGACTTATTGGGCTATTTGACCGATCAAGACGGTCGCTATATTGGTCCATCGGTCGCCGACAACATTGCTTTGATGGACACCGATAAAAATGGCTTTGTCGATGTATTTGAAGTGCGGGCGTTTTTAGAATTAAAGCACGGCAAGGGCTATGAAAAAGAGCTGATGGATAAAATGGAAGCCTCAGCCAAAGGCCAAAGTTGTGGCACGCCTTTTGCTAATAGTATTTACCAGTAGTGCGCCGGCCTAGGTTAACCGGGCCTAGCACCCCCGGGAAAATTAACGCAGCTAAAACCAAGTCTGGCTTGCAAATTGCTATAATCAACCCTTAACTATTAACCAAACTAAAGATTGCAAACACCATGTTAAAAGCTTATCAAATTCACGTTCAAGAACGCGCCGCACTGCAACTGCCACCTTTGCCACTCAACGCCGAACAAGTCGCGCAAGTGGTTGAATTGCTAAAAAATCCGGCGGCCGATCAAGCCGACACCTTGCTGGATTTAATTACCAATCGCACACCTGCCGGTGTGGACCAAGCCGCATACGTCAAAGCCGCATTTTTGTCTGACCTTGCCAATGGCGTGGCCAAGTCACCGTTAATTAACCCGGCGCACGCGGTGCAATTGTTGTCCACCATGTTGGGCGGCTATAACGTGCAAGCCTTGGTGTCCTTGCTGGATACGCCTATGGCCGAAGCGGCCGTGGCGGCTTTAAGCAAAACCATATTGATGTTTGATGCCTTCCACGACGTGGCTGAAAAAATGCAGGCCGGTAACCCGCACGCAAAAAAACTCATCACTTCATGGGCCAATGCCGAGTGGTTTACCCAAGCGCCGGCTTTGGCCGCAGAGATTAAACTGGTGGTGTTCAAAGTTGATGGCGAGACCAATACCGATGATTTGAGCCCAGCACAAGATGCTTGGAGCCGCCCAGACATTCCTTTGCACGCCAAGGCCATGTTAATCAATAAAATGCCAGAAGGCTTGAACACCATAGCCAATTTGCAGAAAAAAGGCTTGCCTTTAGCTTATGTTGGCGATGTGGTTGGCACCGGTTCATCACGCAAGTCGGCCATCAATTCCTTGCAATGGTTTATGGGCAACGACATTCCTAACATTCCAAATAAACGCACCGGCGGCGTGATCTTGGGCAATAAAATTGCGCCCATCTTCTTTAATACCGCCGAAGATTCTGGTGCCTTGCCCATACAGTGCGACGTATCCAAAATGGCCACCGGTGACGTCATCACCTTGCAACCCTACGCGGGCAAAGTGTTAAACGAAGCCGGCCAAGAAATCGCAAGTTTTGATTTGTCGCCCGTGACTTTGCCAGACGAAGTGCGGGCCGGCGGCCGCATTGCTTTGATCATAGGCCGCGGCTTAACTACTAATGCGCGAGCCGCTTTAGGTTTGCCAGCCACCACGCAATTTATTACTGCCGTGGCGCCAAAAGACAGCGGCAAGGGTTATACCTTGGCGCAAAAAATGGTAGGCAGAGCGTGTGGCTTAGCTGAAGGTCAGGGCGTGCGCCCCGGTGCCTACTGTGAACCTAAGGCCACCACCGTTGGCTCGCAAGACACCACGGGCGGCATGACCCGCGACGAGTTAAAAGAATTGGCCTGCTTGGGCTTTAGTGCCGACTTGGTCATGCAAAGCTTTTGCCACACGGCAGCCTACCCGAAACCGGTGGACATCAAATTGCAACACAGCCTGCCGGAGTTCATGAGCAGTCGTGGCGGCGTCAGCTTGCGCCCAGGCGACGGTGTGATCCACTCTTGGTTAAACCGCATGGTGTTGCCAGACACCGTGGGCACCGGCGGTGACTCGCACACGCGTTTCCCGATTGGTATTTCGTTCCCAGCCGGCTCAGGTTTGGTGGCGTTTGCCGCGGCCATGGGCGCCATGCCGCTGGACATGCCAGAATCGGTCTTGGTGCGTTTTAAAGGCACCATGCAGCCTGGTATCACCTTGCGCGATTTGGTCAACGCCATTCCGTATGCAGCCATTAAAGCCGGCGATTTAACGGTGGGCAAGCAAGGTAAAAAGAACGTGTTTAACGGCCGCATCTTAGAAATTGAAGGCTTGCCTGATTTAAAAGTAGAGCAAGCTTTTGAGTTTGCCGACGCCTCCGCTGAACGCTCGGCCAACGGTTGTACCGTTAGGTTGAACAAAGAGCCGGTGATCGAGTTTTTAAACTCCAACATCGTGCTCATGCAAAATATGATAGAAAACGGCTACCAAGATGCACGTTCTCTACAACGCCGCATTGCCAGTATGCAAGCTTGGTTGGCTAAGCCGGAATTGCTAGAACCGGATGCCAATGCCGAGTATGCGCACGTCATTGAAATTGATTTAAACAGCATCACCGAGCCGCTGTTGGCTTGCCCGAATGACCCAGATGACATCAAGCCCTTGTCTGCGGTGGTAGGCGACAAGATAGACGAGGTCTTCATCGGTAGTTGCATGACCAACATCGGTCATTACCGTGCTGCAGCCAAGGTGTTGGAAGGCTCGGGTAACATTCCTACCCGCTTATGGATAGCGCCACCAACGCGCATGGACGAAGCGCAGTTGCGCGACGAAGGCGTCTACTCGGTATTCGGTATCGCCGGTGCGCGTACGGAAATTCCGGGTTGCTCATTGTGCATGGGTAATCAAGCTCGGGTGGCCGATAAAGCCACGGTGTTCTCCACCAGCACACGTAACTTCGATAACCGCATGGGCATGGACGCGCGTGTGTATTTGGGTTCAGCTGAGTTGGCGGCGGTGTGTGCCAAATTGGGCCGCATTCCTAGCCATGCCGAGTACTTGGAAACCGTGGGCAATAAATTAAAAAACAGCGCGGAAATTTACAAGTATTTGAGTTTTGATCAAATGCCAGACTACGCGCTGAGCAAGGCTAACGCGAAGAAAATCATTCCCATCTCCGCAGTTTAAGATTTAGTAAACATCCTATAATACCTCTGCCTATGTGCGGCCTTTGCTTGTAAAAGGCCGCACATGGGGCTATATTTGGCGCTGTTATTTAACCCTAGAGTGACTTATGGTCAGCGTTAAGCCCCAATCCGCAGTCGACAATCCCGATGCCCATATTTTTAGCGAGGCTAGCCTAGCCGAGACACCCAAGCGCGGTGCCTGGAAGTGGATGTTGCCTTTGACTTTGTTGTTGGCCTTGGCCGTCTATGCCGCTTGGCGTTTTGGCTGGCATGCCAAAGCCGTGACCACTGGCGTGTTGCTGGTGGCGCTGGCCTCGCATGTCTTTGCCTGGTTGTTGGCCCTGATTACCATGGTGCCCATTGTCGGCCCCTTGCTGGTTAAAGTCTTAAGCTTGTCCATCATCTGGCTGCTCAATGCCATAGGCTATTTGGTGTCCTATATCGCCATTAAGCGCGGCTATTCAAAAGACGTCATCAGCTACCGCGGGGTTACCATCGCCCTCATTACCGGCATAGTCATAGGCTTTGTCTTAGCTAATCTGGTTTAGCCCTTATCCTATGCTAGCCAAAATAAAACAAACGCGCGCTTACCACCACCTAGTGAAGCTGCGGGATTTTATGCCGGCCTTGTTCTTTTTTGGCGGCTTTGTCTGGGATGCGCTGACCATAGGGCAGCATGTCGCCGCCTTCGATTTAATCATACTGTCTGCTTATTTGTCGGCCGCTGCCGCCATATTGTATGGCTTGGGTCAGCCTGCAGTAGCTTGGCCCAGCACCTGGCCACGCTGGCTAGGCAAGCTGTATCAGCGTTTGCGCGCAGCCATGGCAACTTGGGCTAACTTGCCTTATTTCCTGCTGCAGTTTTTATTTGGCAGCATGCTCAGCCCTTTATTCATCCTGTATTTTCAGAGTGCTAGCCATGGTTTAGCCTGGGTCATGACCTTACTCTTAGGCGCTTTGTTGGTAGGCAATGAGTACATGGAGAGTAAATACCGGCAATTCACCATCAGCTGGTCGCTGTTTGGTTTTTGCGCCATGCTCTTGCTAAATTTTGCCTTACCGTTTTTGTTGGGCAGCATCCATGCCGCGTGGTTTTATTTAAGCACCCTGTTGGGGGCAAGCTTAGCCTACGGTTTATATAAAAAAACGCGCAAACACAACGGCAATATCAAGCCGGTTTGGCTGATTGCATTGCTATTAATGTTGGCCTACCGCTTTGATGTGATTCCGCCTGTGCCCTTGGTTAAGCGTGATTTAGCGGTGGCGTATGCCTTAACGAAAGTGGGCGGGGAATACCAATTGAGTCAGCAACCATCGTCTTGGTGGGTGTTTTGGCGTAAAACCAGCAATGATTTGGAGGTGACGGCAGGGCAGCGCGTGTATTTCTTTTCGTCGGTGTTTGCGCCCGGCGGCCTTAACACCCGACTTTACCATCGCTGGCAATGGCACGATGAAAAACGCGGCTGGCAAACCCAATCTCGCATAGGCTACAGCTTGGCCGGTGGCCGTGAAAACGGCTTTCGAGGCTACACCTACAAACAGGGTTTACAGGCTGGCGATTGGCGGGTGAGTGTGGAAACGGAAAACAATAAAACCGTGGCGGTGCATGAATTCAGCGTGGCGCAGGTGCAAACACCGGCCACGCCGATCAAGATAGCCTACTAATGTTGTTGGTCTGAGTGGCTCATGAGTTTGTCTATGTAAGCAATCGACACGGCCGACACGACAAAAGTCATGTGTATGATGGTTTGCCATAGCAACACTTTGTCGGTTAAATTTTCGGCATTGATAAACGTTTTGAGCAAGTGTATGGATGAAATGCCGATGATGGCTGTCGCCAATTTTACTTTTAATAGATTGGCATTCACGTGCGATAACCAATCCGGTTCGTCCGGGTGACCTTCAAGATTTAAGCGCGAAACAAAGGTTTCGTAGCCGCCCACGATCACCATGATCAGCAAGTTTGAAATCATCACCACGTCAATTAAGCCTAGCACTATCAACATGATGTGCGCTTCTTCCAAGGCGTTGGCGGTGGCCACCAAGTGCACCAATTCCACGCCAAAGAAAAACACGTAAACCGCCTGCGCAACGATCAAGCCTAGATACAACGGTAATTGCAACCAGCGGCTGCCAAATAAAATATTGGTCATCATGCTTTTTTGTTTGTATTGCACGGTCGATACGGGTTTTTTAGTTTGCATAGAGTGCTCGATTGCTCAGGTTAAAAAGAGGTTTAATTGTATCAGCAAAAATGCGTTAAGCCATTTCATGATCAAGCGTGAAATGCGCGCTGTCATCCAGGGCCAATAACTGGCAAAGACTGGGTAGTGTCGCTGCTAAATCCTTGGCCAAAGTCCAAGGCGGATTAAGAATAAATAAGCCGCTGCCATGCATGCCGTAGCCATCAGTATTAGGCGCGTGGATAGACAGACTCACGTGCAGCCAGTTAGGTGCTTGCAAGTCCATCAATTCCTGGATCATTTGGCCCGGTTCTGGCCGTTGCAGTATCGGGTACCAAATAAGGTAAGTGCCACTAGCAAAGCGCTTAAGGCTGTCTTTAACTAAGGCGACCACGCGTTGGTAATCTTGCTTGTCTTCGTAGGGTGGGTCTATCAATGCCACCGCGCGACGGGGTGGCGGTGGCAAGCAGGCTTTGATGCCAGCAAAGCCATCTTGTTGCGCGATCTGCACTTGTCTAGCCTGCCCATTGAAATTGGCCGTGAGCAAGGTGTGGTCGCTGGGGTGCAGCTCAAACAAGCGCATTTTGTCATCGGCACGCAATAAGGCCTGGGCCAACAGCGGGGAGCCTGGGTAGAAATCCAGTTCGCCGTGGTTAAAGCTTTTAATCAATGCCACAAAATCGACTAAGGCTGGCGCTAATTGCTCGGCCGCCATGAGCTTGGCTATGCCTTGCTCAAACTCGGCATTTTGACTGGCGTAGCCGTCCTTGAGTTGGTACAAGCCGGCACCCGCATGGGTGTCTATATACCAATACGGTTTGTCTTTTTGCTTCATGTAAGCCAGCACCAAGCTGAGCACGTAATGTTTAAGAACGTCAGCGTGGTTGCCTGCGTGAAACGCGTGTCGGTAGCTAAGCATAAAAGGTTTCCATAAGATGCAGCATTATAAATTAAGCTGCAATCGATACGCTTGTGACCATGCATTTTTCACGATAAAAATGCGCAATAAAATGAATTTCGGTTAGCATTTCATTTATGACGCATCCCCCACATACGCACGACCACGGCGGTCACCACGGCGGTCACCACGGTCACCACCATAACCTAGTGCCGTTTGCACTGATTTTTTTGTTTGCCATCATTGAGGCGGTAGGTGGCTGGTATACCGGTTCGCTGGCCTTGATAAGCGATGCCGGCCATATGTTCTCGGATGTCGCGGCATTGGGCCTAGCCTGGTTGGCGGCAATACTCGCCAGTAAACCCAAGGTGGCACGCCATGCCTCCGGCGTCAGCTATGCCGAATTGGCCGTGGCCATGATTAATGCGCTTACCATGTTGCTGGTCATAAGCTGGGTCATTATTGAGGCCATTGCGCGATTTAAACATCCGCATGCGGTTGAAGGTTTGGGCTTAACCCTGATCGCCAGCTTGGGTTTAATCGTTAATTTAATTGTGGCTAAGCAACTGCATCAGCAAAGCCTGCAGCACGGCGAAAGTTTAAATAACCGTGCGGCATTTTTGCACGTGATGGGTGATTTGCTTGGCTCTATCGCGGCTGTGGTGGCCGGCTTAGTGGTGTATTTCACCGGTTGGACGCCTATAGACCCGATCTTATCTTTGTTTATTTCGGTTTTGCTCTTGCTGTTCACCTTCAATTTGTTGCGTGACCTTGCGCGTACCTTATTCGGCGGCCGTGCGCCCCAGGCTTGGGGGCATGCTGAGCACGAGCATGATCACGGGCATGATCACTAAACAGCACCAGAGTTTATTTCAGCAATCGCTGGCGCATTTTTCCGACTGCGAGCAATACCGTTATTGGCTGCGCCGCGATTGGGATGTGTCGCTGCCGGCCATCGCATTTTTAATGCTCAATCCCAGCACGGCCGATGAAGTGGTTAACGATCCCACCATAGAGCGCTGCCAGCGCCGCGCCATCGCCATGGGCTACGGCAGCATGATCATCGTTAACTTATTTCCGTTTCGCTTAACCGATTCCACCTTGTTGCATACCGCCGATAATTTGTTGGGCGACAGCGTAGAGGCCGATGACTGCATCCTGCGCGCGGTTGCCTTGGCCGACGTCACGGTCTGCGGTTGGGGTAAGCATGCCTTAGCCGCACCTAGGGCACAGCATGTGCTGGCCTTAGTCAAAGCCGCCGGTTTGCAACACAAGGTAATGTGTTTGCAATTAAACAAAGACGGCAGCCCACAACACCCGCTTTACATAGGCTATGCTAAGACCCCAGAACCCTTCGCCATCCCTTAAGGAGAAACACCATGCCCTACGTCAACATTAAATTAGCCGGTAGCGTGACGCGTGAACAAAAAGCGCAGATTGCCAAGGAGTTTACCGAAACATTGGAGCGGGTAGCGCACAAGCCTGCTTCTTACACCTACATCACTTTTGAAGAAGTGAGCTATGAAGATTGGGCCATTGCCGGCACTTTGCTAGCCGATGCTTGAATCTCGTTTGCAAAAGCCGGCTAGGTCGGGTGGTAGAATGCATCCATGAAAACACCCGCGCGCTTAGCATCCCTTTTAGAAGACGGCCTGATAGATGAGGTCTTGCGCCAATTAATGAGCGGTAAGGAAGCCACCGTTTACGTGGTGCGTTGTGGCGAGGAGGTGCGCTGCGCCAAAGTTTACAAAGAAGCCAATAAGCGCAGCTTTAGGCAAAGCGTGGATTACACCGAAGGCCGCCGGGTTAAAAATAGCCGGCAAGGCCGCGCCATGGCCAAGGGCTCGAAATTTGGTCGCGAGTCGCAAGAAGCCGCTTGGCAGAGTGCCGAAGTGGATGCTTTATACCAATTGGCTGATGCCGGGGTCAGTGTGCCGGTGCCGTATAACTTTTATGAGGGCGTGTTGCTCATGGAGTTGGTGGTGGACGCCGATGGCCATGCTGCGCCCAGGTTGAATGACATTTGCTTGACTGCCGAGCAAGCGCGCTTGCATCATCAAGGCTTAATCCAAGAGGTGGTGCGCATGCTTTGTGCCGGTATCGTGCACGGCGATCTGTCTGAATTCAATATTTTAATGAGCGAGCGTGGGCCGGTTATTATCGATTTGCCGCAAGCAGTGGATGCGGCAGCCAACAACAACGCCCGCGAGATGTTGGAACGCGACGTGAATAATTTAAAAGATTACTTTGGGCATTTTGCCCCAGACTTGCTCAGCAGCGAATACGCCAAGGAGATGTGGGCCTTATACGCCCGCGGCGACCTAAAGCCGGATACGGCCCTGACCGGACGTTTTCATGTCAGCCATAAGGCGGTGGATTTAAAAGGCGTGATGCGCGAAATTGAGGACACGAAAAAAGCCGAAGCCGCCCGCCTAATCCGTCTGGCTGAAGCGAAAGCCGATCCGCTGCTATAAGATCGGCCATCCCTTATGTTTGACGCTAAACCTATTTTAAAAACTTTACCGAATCTGCCCGGCGTCTACCGCATGCTTAACGCCAGCGACGAGGTGATTTACGTAGGCAAAGCCAAAGACCTAAAAAAACGCGTGTCGTCTTACTTTAATAAAAACCTGCCCAGCCCACGCACGCGCTTGATGGTGAGCCATATCGCCAATATCGTCACCACCGTGACCCACAATGAAGCGGAAGCCTTGTTGCTGGAAAACAATTTAATCAAAAGCTTGATGCCGCGCTACAACGTCTTATTTAGGGACGACAAAACCTACCCCTACATCGCGCTAAGCGCTGACCCGAAACCGCGTTTGGCTTTTCATCGCGGCACGCAACGCAAGGGCGCGCAGTATTTTGGGCCTTTCCCCAACGCGGTGGCCGTGCGCGAGAGCATACAGTTGCTGCAAAAAGTCTTTAAATTGCGCACCTGTGAAAACAGCGTGTTTAGCAATCGCAGTCGTCCTTGTTTGCAACATCAAATTGAGCGTTGCACGGCACCTTGCGTGGGCTTGATTAGCGATGCCGACTACCGCAATGACGTGGAACAGGCTGCGTTGTTTTTGCAAGGTAAAACCAATGAAGTGATCGATACGCTGGCCGAGCAGATGAATGTAGCCGCCAGCAATTTAGCCTATGAACAAGCCGCGCTGATTCGCGATCGCATGCAGGCCTTGCGTCAGGTGCAAGCCAAGCAGTTTGTCAGTGACTTTAACGTGGCCGATGCCGACGTCATTGCCTGCGCCGAGCTGCAAGGCCAGCATTGCATCAATTTGGTCATGGTGCGAGGTGGTCGGCATTTGGGTGACCGCAGTTACATGCCAAAAAACACCGATGGCGAGAGTTTAGAAACCACCGTGCTGGCTTTTTTAGCGCAGCATTACGTGGCGCAAAATACCCCGCCTTTAATCGTGCTGGGCATCAAGGTGGACGGCAGTTTGTTGGAACAGGTGTTAAGCGAGCAAGCCGGTCGCAAGGTCAAGATCAACAGCAATGCCATAGGCGACAAACGCGTTTGGTTAAAAATGGCACAGACCAACGCCGAGTTAGCCTTAAGCCAGCGTGCTGCCAGTGCGGCCAATCAAAGTGCGAAGTTGCTGGCACTGCACGAGGCCTTAAATCTGCCCGATAGCACCCAGCGCATAGAATGTTTTGATATCAGCCATACCATGGGCGAGGCCACCATAGGCAGTTGCGTGGTGTTCGATAGGGGTGACATGCAAAACAGCGAGTACCGTCGCTATAACGTCACCGGCATTACCCCGGGCGACGATTACGCCGCCATGCGTGACGTGCTGACGCGCCGCTATAAAAAAGTGGCGGCCGGCGAAGGCGTGCGACCGGATCTTATATTCATCGACGGCGGTAAAGGCCAATTGTCAGTGGCGGTTGAGGTGATGGCCGAGGTCGGTTTGTCCGACATTTTGCTAGTGGGTATCGCCAAAGGCGAAGCGCGTAAGCCCGGTTTGGAGACCATGATATTCTCGGACACCGGTGAAATGCTTAATTTGGAAAAAGACAACAAAGGCCTGCATTTGCTGCAACAAATTCGCGACGAAGCCCACCGTTTTGCCATCACTGGCCACAGGGCGAAGCGGGCAAAAGCCCGCATGCATTCCAGCTTGGAAGACATAGAAGGCATAGGCGCCAAACGCCGCAAAGCCTTGTTGACCCGCTTTGGTGGCTTGGATGCAATAAAAAATGCTAGTATGGACGAGTTGGCGCAAGTGGAAGGCATTAGCCCGAGCTTGGCCGAAAAAATCTACGGAGAATTGCATTAATGAGCAGCACATTGAATAGAGCGAGGCAGTAAATGAAGCCCAATATTCCTACCATGTTGACTTGGTTGCGCATCCTGTTGATTCCGGTTTTTGTCGGTGCGTTTTACTGGCCGGAAAATTTACACAAATTAAGCGCCATGCCCTCGCATTGGGTAAACGTGTTTGCCACCAGTGTGTTCGCCATTGCCGCCATCACCGATTGGTTGGATGGCTATCTGGCCCGTCGGCTTAATCAAACCTCGTCATTTGGCGCTTTCTTGGACCCGGTGGCGGATAAGTTAATGGTGGCCGCCGCCTTGATCGTCTTGGTGGAATTTGGTCGGGTCGGCGCCATCGTTTCTTTAATCATCATAGGTCGTGAGATAGCCATCAGCGCCTTGCGCGAGTGGATGGCCGGTGAAGGTCAGCGCAGCAGCGTGGGCGTGGCCATGATAGGCAAAGTGAAAACCTTTGTGCAAATGGCCGCCATTTTATTCTTGCTGTATTGGGATGACTTGGACTTAGGCCCGCTTGGTATTTTCTCCACCAAAGATTGGGGTCACGTGCTCATTGTTGCGGCTGCGATTTTGACATTGCTATCAATGGCTTATTATCTAAAAGCCGCTTGGCCTAAATTAAAAGGCAAATAAATAAGCGCTAGCCTCGTGTTATGTCTTGACGCTATAGATAAAATCGCTATAATGGCGCCTGTCTTAACGACGCGGGAATAGCTCAGCTGGTAGAGCGATACCTTGCCAAGGTATAGGTCGCGAGTTCGAGTCTCGTTTCCCGCTCCACGAATTTAGTAAATTGGCGTATTACGGCGAATGCAACCATGCTTTCGCCGTTTTAGTTTCAGCCGGTACAAAGAATCAGCGTTCTAGCTTATTCTGACCCACATGGCGCGATAGCAAAGCGGTTATGCCGCGGCCTGCAAAGCCGTTTAGACCAGTTCGACTCTGGTTCGCGCCTCCAATAAAATCAATGACTTACGTCACTTTTTAGCAAAAATACCCTTCGTAATAAGTTGCACAAACCCCACAAAACGCTATAAAATCCCACTTCCAACCACTAAATTCGCGTCAAAGACGCGCATAATTCAGTCTTGTTGGCCGTATAGGGGAGTTTTATGGCAAGTAAGCGAGTTCGTAACGGTAGATACTATTACACGGTAGTAAGCAAGGCTCTGCCCAATGGACTACCCACACTATGGTAGACACCGTTATAGTTTAATTAAACATAGCGAAGGTAGTCCAAAAAGTGTCTAGTCTAGACGGGGCAATTCAAAGTGATGTTAAATAAATGCAATATAGCCCCCATCAACTAGCATATTTTGCGCATCAACTTACTCGTCGCGATGCTGCCGATTCTATGGATAGAATGGCTGGCGCGTTGCTGGATGCACAAGTGGATTTGAATCCACACCAGATCGATGCAGCTCTTTTTGCTTCAAGCAACCCACTATCTAAAGGGGTAATTCTTGCGGATGAAGTGGGCCTAGGAAAAACCATTGAAGCTGGCCTGCTATTGGCTCAACGATGGGCCGAACGCAAAAGAAAGCTGCTGATTATTGCACCTGCCAATTTGCGCAAACAATGGCATCAAGAGTTAGCTGATAAATTTGGCTTATCAGCGACCATTCTTGAAGCAAAGTCGTTTAAGCAAGCTATTAAAGATGGTGAAGTTAATCCCTTTGAATCTAACAAAATTGTAATCTGCTCATACCAGTTTGCCGCATCAAAGGCGGATAGCGTACAAAATGTCGCTTGGGATTTAGTTGTAGTTGATGAGGCTCATCGACTTCGTAACGTATACAAAACCGACAATAAAACCGCTCGCATTCTGCGTGATGCTTTAGCGCATGCCAGAAAGATTTTTCTTACTGCAACACCTTTGCAGAATTCGCTATTAGAACTATACGGCTTAGTAAGTTTTATTGATGATCGCGTCTTTGGCGATTTAGATAGCTTCCGCACCCAATTTTCCCAGCTACGCGATGCAGATAGCTTTGATGAGCTCAAGCGCCGTATTAGCCCAATTTGCAAACGCACTCTGCGCCGTCAAGTTGAAGCCTATGTTAAGTACACAAAGCGAATTCCTCTGTTGCGTGAATTCGTGCCAAGTGATGATGAAAACCGTCTCTACAATATGGTTTCAGAATACTTGCAGCGTGACCACTTGTTCGCGCTGCCGAACAGTCAACGCCAACTAATTACCCTTGTGCTACGTAAGCTACTAGCATCAAGTACTTTTGCAATTGCCGGCGCGTTAGATTCTCTTATACGTCGCCAAAATCAAGCACTAGATGAGAAATTGCCTGCAATAGATCTTTCAGAAGAACTAGACCAAGACTTTGAAGCTTTAGACGAAATTGCTGACGAAATGGCTTCTGATGTTGTAGATGATAATCGCAGCAAAACTGAAAATGAAATTAAAGCCATTCGTGCTGAAATTGCCGACCTTGAAAGTTTTAGAACCTTAGCAATCTCAATTACACAAAATGCTAAAGGTGTCGCTTTATTGCAGGCATTGAAGGTTGCCTTTGAAAGACTACAAGAACTAGGCGCAGAAAAAAAAGCAATTATCTTCACCGAATCAAGGCGCACCCAAGATTATTTGATGTCACTGTTAGCCACCACGGAATACGCCAATGGTGTAGTGCTATTTAATGGCACCAATAACGACCCCAATGCAAAAAAAATCTACACAGACTGGATAGCGCAACATAAAGGCTCTGATCGCATCAGTGGTTCAAGAACCGCAGACACACGTGCTGCTTTAGTCGATCATTTTCGTACCAACCAAGATCCTGCAGGCACTATTTTAATTGCAACGGAGGCTGGCGCTGAAGGTATCAATCTTCAGTTCTGCTCTTTAGTCATTAACTATGATTTACCATGGAACCCACAACGTATTGAGCAACGCATAGGCCGTTCACATCGCTATGGCCAAAAACACGATGTAGTGGTGGTGAATTTCTTAAATCGAGATAATGACGCTGACCGACGTGTTTATCAATTACTTGATCAAAAATTTCAGTTATTTAATGGCGTATTTGGTGCCAGTGATGAAGTGCTCGGTGCGGTTGAATCAGGCGTAGATTTTGAGCGACGTATTGCAGACATTTACCAGAATTGCCGTCACCCAGAAGAAATACACAAAGCGTTTGAGCTACTGCAACTAGACCTCGCCGGTGAAATCAGCGATGCCATGCTTAATGCCCGTAAAACATTATTAGAAAACTTTGATGAAGAAGTGCAGGAGCGCTTAAAGCTGGCCAAGCGAGACGCAGAAAATAGCTTAGGTCGCTTAGAAAAGCTTTTAGCGAGATTTACTCGCTCTATGCTAGATGGGCATGCGGCATTTGATGAGAACGATTTTGGCTTCAACCTGCAATCGCTACCACAATCCGTCATTGAGTCGGATCGCACAAACATTCCTTTAGGCCGCTATGAGCTTCCACGCCGCAGTGAAGAAGCGCATATCTACCGCATACAACACCCACTTGCACAAAGCCTATTAAATACGGCTCAAAAAATGCAACTAGCGCCTGCTAAACTGCATTTAGACTACGAAGCGTATGGCTCTAAAGTTTCTGTTTTAGAACCTTTAAAAGGTAAATCAGGTTTAGCAACTGTGGAATTACTTACTGTGCAGTCTCTTGGATCAACAGAAGAGTATTTATTGGCAGCAGGCTTAGTTGGTCAACACTCAGGCAGTGCTGAGTTATTAGATGCAGATGTTGTAGAAAAACTATTCACGCTGCCTGGCTATGCACAGAATATAGAAGGCATTGCTGCAACTCCTCAACAAACCTCTTTATCTAATGAATTTTCAGCTTTGGAGCAAAATACATTAGATTTTTCAGCGGCGCACATACCAGTGCCAGTAAATATTAAAGAAGAAATTACGCGGCAAAAAGCTCTGATCATTGGTAATATTGAGCAAAGAAATTTGGTTCTTTTTACTCAAGAAAGTGAAAAGCTTGATGCTTGGGCTGATGACCTGAAGGTAGGGTTGGAACGTGAGATTAAAGAATTAGATCGCTCAATTAAGGAGAGCCGAACCAAAGGCAAAGGTGCCGCCACGTTGGCTGAAAAACTGGGGTATCAAAAGGAACAGCGCACGTTAGAAGTAAGCCGCGATAAAAAGCGTAGAGAGCTGTTTGACCGACAGGATGAAATTCAAGTAAGGCGAGACAGTTTGATTGATGAGTTGGAAATACAACTTATGCAAAAAATTACTTTGATCCAACTTTTTACTTCGGAATGGGAGTTGCTATGAATGGATTGCAAGATGCTTCTAGTCAGGCTAATCCTTCGATATCGAAATATAGCGCTAGTGGCTCAATGCTTGGATACCTTTATCAGGTACGGATTGCGCTGCTCTGGGCTGCGAAGCAAAGTACGTTAGGGGATTTTTCTCTAAGCTTAGAAACGCTAGATGACGTCAGTTTTACTAATGATAAAGACGCGACTGTTGTCCTGCAAACTAAACACTCAATAAACGCTCAAGCCACGCTGTCTGATCTAAGCACGGAGCTTTGGAAAACATTGCGTGTCTGGATGGACGGATACTCCAGCGGTGAAGTGTCGCAAGATGCTGCACGCTTTTTGATCACTACAGCCAACATATCAGCAGGTACTGCCTGTGCAGCCTTGGTAGCAAATGAGCGCGAACGGAACGTTGAATCGGCGGCAAATCTTTTAAAACATGCCGCAACAACCTCAACTAATACCACGCTTAAAGATGCTTACGATACATTTCTCGCATTACCGATAGATCAGCAGATCAAACTACTGAGCACGATCTACATCGTTGGGGGCGAGCCTAATGCAGTGGATATTGAGAAGGCTCTCAAAGAGGCGATTCATTATGTTTCCATTCAGCATGTTGATGTGGCATTACAAATGCTTGAAGGATGGTGGTTCAAGCGCGTCGTTTACGAGCTATTGAATAATGGGCAAGGCATAACAAGGCTTGAGTTTGATAGTCAAATTTCTGAGATTCAAGAATCATTGAAGCGCGATTCCTTGCCTATTGATGGTGAGATTGACAGCCTTATGGTCGCTCTGTCTGAGTTACCAGAATATGCCAATCGCCCCTTTTATAAACAAGTAGAGCTGGTTGGGGCTGGGTCTCGGCGAATTCGTAATGCCATTACAAGCTACCTACAGGCGTTTCGACAAAGGTCTGCATGGGCACGCGACGACCTCCTGTTCGAAACCGACTTACGTAGTTATGATCACCGTTTAGTTGAGGAATGGGCGTTGCTTCGAGAACAAGTTTGTGACGAATTGGGTGATGAACCTGGAGAGACTGAACTTGCAAAGGCTGGTAGGGCAATTCTTAAATGGGCTGAAGATGCCCCGATTCAGATTCGATCTGGCGTTTCTACCCCTTGGGTTTGTAGAGGGTCGTTTCACATGCTTGCAGAAGACTTGAAAGTTGGCTGGCACCCTGACTTTCAAGCGAGATTGGAAGCAGCGCTTTCTCCTGATACCACACTCGATTTTTCAACGGGTGGAATGCCATGATAGCATGGCATGATCGAACTATTGAAGAGCGGAACTTACTTAACCCAGCTTTTTGCGCTGTTATACTATGGTTTCTAGCTAAGGGCTATCACATCGAGGCCAATGCACTGGACGAGCCACAAAATCAATTGCCGTTATCCTTGGCCTTTGTTGGTTCGAGTTTTGTCTTGCGTGGACAAACAAGACGCTCACTTCCCACCACGGTCAGAACTTCGCTGCCAAGCTGGGTGAATGAATATCCCTTGCATCGCTCTGCCGTAGCGAAAGGAGTGGGGGTTTTACGCCCCTTTGTGCGCGAAGCAATTATGTTGGGAGCGCAACAGGGTTTGTTGAATATTGTTGGAACCGAGGTGAGTGCGAATATAAAAGCACAAAAGCGAATCAACAAATATCTACGGCAATCAACATCTGAAGTACGGGAGTGTGCTAGTCGTGCGGAATTTGTTGGACGGTGGTTGATGAAGTGTGGAACTCCGTCAACCGTATTGTCTTTATTGGGGATGCAACCATGATTCAAATACGCACGATAGTGTTATATAGCCACGATGGACGAATGCGGCTAATTCCGCTCGAGCTTGGAAAAGTTAACATCATCACAGGACAATCTAAAGCGGGAAAGACAGCAGTTACTGATATCATTGACTACTGCTTTGGATCAAAGACTTGTCATGTGCCAGAAGGTGTTGTTCGACGAAATGTATCGTGGTTTGGATTGATTCTCCAAACTGCGAAAGGTCAAGCATTTGTAGCGCGTATGGTTCCTGAGGGTGATGCCAAATCAAGTGAGAGTGTTTTCGTCAAAACTGGTGTCGAAGTTGAGCCCCCTACCTTTGAGCAGTTGCGGCAGATTACCAATCTGGATGGATTAAGGCAACTATTGAGTTCGTGGGCAGGAATTTCGGACTACCTGCATGAACCGCCACCTGGGCAAACAAGAGACCCGCTTAGTCCTAACATTCGTCATGCCGTTGCTCTCTGCCTGCAGACTCAAGGTGAGATAGCTCAACGGGAATATTTATTTCATGACACAAACGATAATTTCTTTAAGCAAGCCCTCAAGGACACGCTGCCATATTTTTTGGGTGCAGTTCCTGAAGAATATGTTGCCCAAAGACAAGAGTTGAAACGTATTCGTGGAGAGATTCGACAAATCGAACGGCGGATTGGAGAAGCTTCATCGATCAGAGGGGATGGCATCGGTCGCGCTGACACCTTACTTTCAGAAGCCAAAGCTGCAGGACTCACGGACTTGGTTGATGGAGCCCCATGGGAGAAAAAGATTGAAACCCTCCGTGTAATTCAGTCGTCGCCACTCCCAACTAGCTCTTCAGAAACATCCGAAGACAGCGAGTACAACAGACTAATTACTGAACGTAGCGAATTGGTTAAAGAACAGCGCTCCCTCACATCGACTCTTGATAGAGCAAGAATCTTTGAAGGAAACTCGAAAGGCTTCTGCGATGAAGCCAGAGAGCATCAAGCTAGGCTTGCTGCTGTTTCGGTCTTTGAGCAGGATGCTCACGTGCAAGCGTGTCCACTTTGTCAGCAAGCAATTCCTGAAGAATCCTCAATCCCATCTGTGAGTGACTTAAGGACAGCGCAGGCCTATATTGGTGAGAGATCTGGGGCTGTTGACTCGGCGACGCCACGTATCGAATTCGCAATGCAGGAGATTCAGGAAAAACTCGATGGAATCCAGCAACAGTTGTCAGCGAACCGAGAGCGCTTGGGAGCAATAAAGCAATCAAGTCAGCGACTTCAACTTGCAGCAGATATGGATTCGCGTCGTGCATTGGTTTTGGGGCGAATCAGTCTATATGTGGAGAATGTTCCTGATGTTCCCAACCTAGCGGCTCAAGAACGACAATTGGTCAAGCTAAGGAGTGAAGAAGAGCAGCTTATTGCGGCTCTGAGTACAGATACGATTCAACAGCAATTGGATTCTCGCTTGTCGAACGTAGCGCACTATTTGTCTGAGTATGCAAAGAAGATCGACTTGGAATATTCAGATAGTCCATTGCGGCTTGATGTGAAGAATTTGACCGTCGTTGCTGATATGCTGACACGAGCTGTTCCAATGAGCCAAATGGGCAGTGGCGAAAACCATGTTGGCTATCACATAGTGGCGCACCTTGCGCTGCATACTTGGTTCACAAAGCTAAATCGGCCTGTGCCTCGATTCCTGATTCTTGACCAGCTTTCACAAGCGCACTTTCCACCAGATGTGGAGCGACCCACTGAGCCACAACCTTCAAATGCAGATGCTGACCATATGGCTGTTAAACGCTTATACGACCTTATTTTTGATGTAGTAGAGTCACTATCTGGTGAGTTCCAAGTTATCATTACCGACCATCCTGATTTCAACGACGATGCTCGGTTTCAAGCTGCTATTTGTGAAAAGTGGCGCGGTGGATTAAAACTTGTACCTCATGATTGGCCTCCAGCAACCCCATGAATATGTTAAAGGAATGTTGCATGACTAAGATAAGACCTGAGTTGATGCAGTTCAATATAGGTATACAGCCAAGGATAAAACCGTATTTTCTCAAAAAAAGGTAGCGCTATGACTGAGCCAACAATTACATGCCCCAACTGTAAAACCGAAATTCGGCTTACAGAATCATTAGCTGCGCCATTAATAGCTGCTACGCACAAGCAATTTGAAGAGCAACTATCACAAAAAGATGCTGAAGTAGCCAAGCGTGAAGAAGGTGTTCGTGAAAAAGAAAAACAAATTCTAGAAGCTAAACGGAATCTTGATGTACAAGTCGCCGATCAAGTAACTGCGCAGCTAAAAGCTGAACGTGTTCAGGTAATTGCCGAAGAGTCCAAAAAAGCCAAGCTTGCAAGCGCTGCTGAATTAGATGCCAAAGCGCGCGAATTGTCTGAGATGCAAGAAGTCCTTAAAAGCCGCGATGAAAAGCTTGCCGAAGCTCAAAAGGCACAAGCTGAACTCATCAAAAAACAGCGTGAATTAGACGACGCTAAGCGTGAGCTTGAACTCACAGTAGAAAAACGTGTGCAAGATGGGTTGAATGAGGTTCGCATGCAAGCAAAAAACCAAGCTGAAGAAGAGCAAAAATTTAAGGTGATGGAAAAAGAACAGACCATTGCCGCAATGCAAAAACAGATTGAAGACCTCAAACGTAGAGCGGAGCAAGGCTCTCAACAATTACAAGGTGAAGTACAAGAGCTAGAACTTGAAAACTTGCTGCGTGCAAAGTTCCCATTTGATGCAATTGAGGCCGTTGCTAAAGGAGAGTTTGGCGGAGATTTATTGCAAAAGGTTGTTAGCCAAGGTGGACAAGCTAGTGGAACTATCCTCTGGGAAGCCAAACGTACCAAAAACTGGAGCGATAGCTGGTTGGTTAAGCTGCGCGAAGATCAGAGAACGGCAAAGGCCGAAGTCGCTGTTATTGTTAGCCAAGTGTTGCCTAAAGGCGTAGAAGCTTTTGATATGGTAGACGGTGTTTGGGTGACCCACCCACGAGCCCTTATCCCAGTGGCAAGCATACTGCGTCATACGCTTCTTCAGGTTAATATGGCTAGGCAGGTTTCAGATGGTCAGCAAACCAAGACGGAAATGGTCTACCAGTATCTGACTGGCCCAAGGTTTCGTCAGCGTGTTGAGGCTATTGTAGAGGCATTTTCTACCATGCAAGAAGACTTAGACCGAGAGCGTAAAGTTATCATGAAGCAGTGGGCTAAGCGTGAAGAGCAGATAGAGCGTGTAATGGGAGCGACGGTGGGAATGTATGGAGACTTGCAGGGGATAGCGGGTAAGTCGTTGCAGGAGATTGATGGTCTGGAATTAAAGGCACTGGGGTTATGATTGACTTGTATATTGGGGGTGTGTTTTTATGAAACAACTGAATGTTGATATTGAAAACTGCCATGGCATCAAAAAACTAAAAACCTCGTTCGATTTTTCCAAGTACACGGCCTGCGCGATTTATGCCCCAAATGGTGCGATGAAATCTTCACTTGCACGGACGTTTCAGGATATTGCAGATGGTATCAAATCCAAAGATAGAATTTTCCCAGATCGAGCAAACAAAAGAACCATCACAGACGAAAATGGCATTGATCTGCCCAGCGAAAGCATTCTCGTTGTTAGGCCGTATGACGAGGAGCTTGGGCACTCTAAAAAAACTTCGACACTACTCGTCAATGCTGTGCTCAGAAAGGAATATGAGCTGCTGCACTTGGAAATTGATGCGTCAAAAGAAGTATTCCTGAAGGCTCTAAAGGAGCAGTCTGGATCCAAGAAGGATTTGGAAAAAGAAATTTCCTCTACGTTCACAAAAAGTGATGACCAGTTGTTCCGCGCCTTGTTTCGTATCAAAAGCGAATTGTCAGAACAAAAAGATGCGCCATTCGCAGATATTCGTTATGACATGATTTTCGACGAGAAGGTATTGGGCTTTCTTGAAACTAAGGATGTCAAGGCAGCGATTGAGAATTACATCAGGAAGTACAACGAAATCTTAGCTGTTTCCACCTATTTCAAGAAGGGAACATTCAACTACTACAACGCTTCCACCATTGCAAAGAATCTTGCCGACAATGGATTCTTCAACGCGAAACATTCTATAAGTTTGAATGCAGATACGAAGTTGGAGATTACAAGCCAGAAAGAGCTTGAAGCGTTAATAGCTAAAGAAAAGGAAAACATCTCAAACGATCAGGATCTCAGAAAGAAGTTTTCTGAGATTGATAAGTTAATACAGAAAAATGCGAGTCTTCGTGAATTTGAGGGTTACTTGGCGAATCATGAGGAGTTACTGCCAAAGCTAACAAACATAGAAAGTTTTAAAGAAGAGATATGGAAATCCTACCTTAAGGCGCACTTTGATAGCTACAAGGATTTGTTAGAAAAATATCAAGCTGCTGAGGACAGAAAAAAACAAATAGAAGAGCAGGCAGCGAAGGAACGCACGCAATGGGAGGATGTAATTGAAATATTCAATAGCCGCTTCTTTGTCCCATTCAAATTAGAGGCAAAGAATCGGATTTCAGTGATACTTGGTCAAGAACCTCTACTTAGCCTTGAGTTTATTTTTGAAGACGGTGCAGATACGGCACCAGTAGATAAGTCGGATTTGATGGAAGTTTTAAGTACGGGTGAGAAAAAAGCACTTTACGTGTTGAACATAATATTCGAGATTGAAGCTCGAAAAAAGGCAGCCCAGAAAACCATTCTAATTGTCGATGACATCGCTGATTCTTTTGACTATAAAAACAAATACGCCATCATTCAATATTTAAAAGATATTGCTGAGGAGCCACGATTCAAACCGCATTTCAATCAGATTATTCTTACACACAACTTCGACTTCTTTCGCACGATAAACAGCAGGTTTGTAAAATACACGAACTGTTTTATGGCTTCCAAAAGCAGCACGGGACTCACTCTAAATAAGGCTGCTGGTATACAGAATATTTTCATTAATGATTGGAAGTTAAAGTTCTACACCGACCCTAAGAAGAAGATTGCCTCAATCCCGTTTATACGAAACCTTATCGAGTTTACCAAGGGCGACAAAGACCCTGAGTTCCTCAAGCTGACGTCCTTGCTCCATTGGAAAGCAGACTCGGACTCAATTACCAGCGGTGAGCTTGATAGCATCTACAATAAATTGTTTACAGTAACTGGAAATTCGACTGATGTTCAGGTGCCAGTGGTTAATTTTATTCATCAACAGGCAAGTGACTGTCTAAAAGTAGCTGAAGGTATTAATTTCGAGAACAAGATTGTTCTGTCGATTGCGATAAGACTTGCTGCCGAGAAATTCATGGTTGATAAAATCAACGATTCCACATTTGTTGCCCAGATAGAGTCCCATCAAACTCCACAACTTTTGGATAAGTTTAAGGAGGTTTTCAGTACTCAAGTGGACACCATCAAGACCATTCAGAGAGTGATTCTGATGACACCGGAAAACATTCATTTGAACTCGTTTATGTACGAGCCGATTCTCGATATGTCCGACGAACATTTGAGAAAACTCTACGAAGATGTTTTAGCTCTAGCTTGAAAGTGCAACTAAAGAAAAAATGGGCCAAGTGATACGCTTCGTTTACACCTATTGAAATCAGAAAAGATGTTTAGCTAATGACAAAAAAACAAAAACTAGAATTAACGTGGATAGGTAAAGATGTGCGGCCGAAGTTGGAGCCGCGTATTTTATTGGAAGATCCTACCAGAAGTTATCACGCGAAGCATCGGGTAAGTGAAAACGATATTTTTGATAACCGTTTGATTTTTGGCGACAATTTGTTGGCTTTAAAAGCCTTGGAGCAAGAGTTTACGGGTAAGGTGAAGTGCGTTTATATTGACCCACCGTACAACACTGGCAGTGCGTTTACGCATTATGACGATGGGGTGGAACATTCCATTTGGCTCTCGCTAATGCGGGATCGATTAGAGATTATTCGGCGTTTATTGTCGGATGATGGTTCGCTTTGGATTACGATTGATGATAACGAAGCCCATTATTTAAAAGTTTTATGTGATGAAGTCTTTGGACGTAAAAATTTTTCGGCTAATTTGATTTGGGAAAAAAGAACAGCACGTGATGCAAGAAAAGCATTTTCTACAAATCACGACCATGTTTTTGTCTATGCTAAAAAGTTGGATTTATTTACTGCCAACAGAAATTTACTTCAAACTTCTCAAGACGTTTTAGATAGATACAAAAACCCAGATAACGACCCAAGGGGTTTGTGGCAATCTGTTGCAATGACAGCGCAAGCTGGCCATGCAACTCCGTCACAATTCTATGAAGCAATAACGCCAACTGGTAAAAGACACTCACCACCATCAGGCCTATGTTGGATTTATACAGAGGATAAATATAAGTCTGAAGTGTCGAAAGGTAATATTTACTTTCCAAAAGGAGGTGATGGTGTACCTAGATTGAAGAAGTTTCTTACTGATCGAGGTGATACTGGAATGGTACCGTTTACAATCTGGAAAGCGGATGAAGTTGGAACAAATGATAGCGCAAAGAAGAATTTACTAAGTCTACTTCGAGGAGAAAAAGTTTTTGAGAATCCTAAACCAGAAGAGTTATTGGAAAGGATTTTACATATTGCAACTAACTCAGGTGATATAGTACTCGACTCCTTTGCAGGTTCAGGCACTACTGGTGCAGTTGCTCACAAAATGGGACTCCGCTGGATTATGGTTGAGCTAGGCGAGCATTGCTATACTGACATTATCCCCCGTCTGCAGAAAGTCGTAGACGGCGAAGACCAAGGCGGCATTAGCCGATCAGTGAATTGGCAGGGCGGTGGTGGCTTCCGCTATTACCGTCTTGCTCCGAGCTTATTATTGCAAGATGCTTATGGGCAGTGGGTCATAAACAAAGATTACAACGCGGAAATGCTTGCAGCTGCAATTTGCAAGCTGGAAGGCTTCAGCTATGCGCCAAGTGCTGACCATTACTGGCAGCATGGCTACAGTACGGAAAATGATTTTATTTATGTGACTACGCAAAGCTTATCAGCCGAGCAGTTGCAAGCTCTATCTGATGAAGTTGGGCATGATCGTACATTGTTGGTGTGCTGCGCCGCTTTTCGTGCTGATACTAGCCGCTTTCCTAATCTTACAGTTAAAAAAATCCCCAAGATGGTGTTACAAAAATGCGAATGGGGGCATGACGATTACAGCTTGAATGTTGAGAATCTACCTCAAGCGCCTAAGCAGGAAACCCTCACCCCTGCCCCCTCTCCCGCCAGCGGGCGAAGTACACCACAAAGCGGTTTGTTTGATACGGAGGATGTATGAGCGAGCCAGCACCAGCAGGTGAGTTTCTGCTTTATCAAACCGAAGATGCTCAGACGCGTATTCAGGTTAGGTTGATTAACGAAACGTTATGGTTGACGCAAAAGCAGCTTGCAGAGCTTTATCAGGTGAGTGTTTCCACTATTAATGAGCATTTGCGCAATATTTATGCTGACCGTGAGTTGGATGCCGAACGAACTATTCGGAAACTCCGAATAGTTGCCCTAGAAGGCGCGCGGGATGTAGAAAGATTGAGTGATCATTACAACCTTGAAGTGATTCTGCATGTAGGTTATCGGGTACGTTCACATCGCGGCGCACAGTTCCGTCGCTGGGCAACTGAGCAACTCAATAGTTATCTGGTGAAAGGTTTTGTACTGGATGACGAACGTTTTAAGAGTGGAAAAGACGATGCTTATTTTGAAGAGTTGTTGGCGCGCATACGTGACATTCGCTCGACAGAAAAAATCTTCTGGAAAAAAGTGCTGGATATTTATGCAACCAGTGTGGATTACGACGCTACCACTGATCTTGCACAGCAGTTTTTTGCTACAGTGCAAAACAAGATGCATTGGGCTGCGCATGGGCATACTGCTGCCGAGCTGATTACGCTGCGCGTTGATGCCAGCACACCCAACATGGGACTAACTTCATGGGCAGGTGCGACTAAAGGCGGCGCTATTCGTAAATCGGATGTGAGTATCGCCAAAAATTATCTGAATGAAGAAGAGTTAGGAACACTGAACCGTATCGTGAATGCCTATATTGAAATTGCCGAATTACAGGCACAGGCACGTAGAGCAATGACCATGGCAGATTGGATGACGAGGCTAGACGACTTTTTGCGCATGACGGAGCGTGAGTTACTGACACATGCTGGCAAAATAACGGCACATATTGCGCAAGTCAAGGCGGAGGCCGAGTTCGAGCTTTATCGAAAACAACAATCTGGTGATCCTAATCAAGTGGAGCGCGATTTTGAGCAAGCCATTGCAAAACCACTTAAGGCTATTGAAACAACAAGAAAAATAGCGAAAACAAAAAATAATACGGAGTCTGAAGAATGAGCTTAGATAATATTGTCCGTTCTATCTCTGGGCGTTTAAGTTTACGCGAGCCGCAAATTGAAAGTTTGCAGAAACTGGCTGCTGCAATAGAGGCCGTGCCTGGCTTACGAGATCACAATGCACGTTCACCTGAAGAATTGGCTGCGATGATTGAGGCACTAAAAGCGCAATTTGATACGCTTACTGACTTTGAGCGTGACTTTCCATCATTTTGTTTTGCGTTGGCAACAGGTGTGGGTAAAACGCGCTTGATGGGTGCATTTATCAGTTATTTGCATGCAGCTTATGGTTATAGGCACTTTTTTGTTCTTGCACCTAACCTCACTATTTATAACAAGTTGATTGCTGACTTTACGCCTAATACACCTAAGTATGTGTTCAAGGGCATTGCTGAATTTGCAGTTACGCCACCTGAAGTGATTACGGGCGACAACTATGAGCAACGTGGTACCAAAAGTTTGTTAGGCGGTATTGAGATTAATATTTTCAATATCTCAAAAATTAACTCCGAAGTGCGCGGTGGTAAATCGCCACGCATTAAACGACTTTCAGAATACTTAGGGCAAAGCTATTTTGAGTATCTAGCGAGTTTACCTGAGCTGGTGTTGTTGATGGATGAGTCTCACAGATACCGCGCCAGTGCAGGTGTCAAGGCACTAAATGATCTCAAACCGCTAATGGGTTTGGAGTTGACTGCTACGCCCTTTGTTGAAGCTGGCAGTGGTAAAACCGTGCCATTTAAAAATGTAGTGATGGATTACCCATTAGCACGTGCTATTGAAGATGGTTTTGTGAAAGAGCCCGCAGTGGTGACACAGCAAAACTTTAACCCTGCTGACCATAGCGCAGAACAACTTGAGCGCATTAAGTTAATGGATGGCGTGCGCGTGCATGAAGAAACAAAAGTGCATCTCTTAACGTATTCACAACAAAAAGGCGAAAAGCTGGTAAAGCCTTTTATGTTAGTGATTGCGCGAGACACCACCCATGCCAGTCAGCTAATGGCTTTAATGCAATCAAATGATTTCTTTGGTGGACGTTATGCTGGCAAAGTCATCCAAGTGGATAGCGGCACAACAAGCGGCGCTGAAGGTGACGAGGTTATTCAAAAATTGCTGGCTGTAGAAAGCTACGATGAGCCTACCGAAATCGTGATTCATGTGAATATGCTTAAAGAAGGCTGGGATGTAACTAACCTTTACACCATTGTGCCGTTGCGCGCTGCCAATGCGCGCACATTGATTGAGCAATCCATTGGCCGTGGCTTACGTTTACCTTATGGGCGTAAAACTGGAGATGAAGCGGTAGATCGATTAAATATTATTGCGCATGACCGCTTTCAGGAGGTGATTGATGAGGCTGGCCGTGGTGACTCGCCAATCCGTATGCGCCAATTGAAGCTAGACCCTGAAGGAGGCACAGCTAATACGATGCGTACCGTATTAGTAAACTCCACCATCGACACTTTGTTGGGTTTAGATGCTGCAAATACCCATCCGCTTACTGCCGCTGCAGGCGTTTACATTCCTGCGGCGCCGGCCATTCGTCTTTACACGGCTGAACAGTCCAAAGTGGCGTATGTAGCAATGGATGTAATTAACGAAATGAGTAGAGTGCAGAGTTTTGCGCCGACCAGTGCATCATTATCGACCCAAGAAGTACAGCAAGAAATTATTAAGCGCGTTGAAGCGATGGTGACACCTCAACAAGCTGAGTTACTACCTAGTAACGGTCCAAGCATTGCCGATATTGTTAGAAAGACCGTTGAGTTAGTCACAAAACATACGATTGATATTCCTAGAATTTCAGTTGTACCCAAAGGTGCGGTTAAAAGTGGGTATAAATCTTTTGCCTTAGATGTATCTAAGATGCATTTTCAGCCGCAAGACCAACAATTAGTTGGACGTGGTCTGCAAACAGGTAAAGATATACTGTACGGCCAAGCTTCAAGCGTTACCGAGTCTAAGCTGGAAGATTATATTGTGCGGGAGTTAATCAATTTTGATGATGTCTCTTACGATGAGCATGCGGATCTTATTTACAATCTAGCTGGCCAAGCTGTAAATCACTTTAAGTCTTATCTTAAAACAGCTGATGAGTTGCATAACGTATTAGCGAATCAATGCAAGGCGATTGCCGATAACATTCACCTGCAAATGTTTCAGCACTACTTTGAAGATGCTTCAGAATCTGAGGTTGTGATCAGCCAAGGATTTACGCCATTAAAACCAAGTGCAATTACCACTGAAGGCGAAGTGCTCACGCTACATCAAGCGCCCCCAGAAAAAAGAAAAATAGCACAAGTGGTGTATGGCGGCTTTGATAAATGCGCATACAATTACCAAAAATTTCATTCAGATACTGAGCGCGTTTTTGCGTCGATTCTTGAACGTGATTCACTGTTATGGTTTAGACCATTATCTGGCCAATTTAATATTTACTATCGAGACGGCGTGAATCAGCCTGAATACGTACCAGACTTTGTTGCGACAACCAATGACTTTAACTTTATGATTGAAACAAAGAAAGCCAGTGATATTGAATCGACTGAAGTGACCACCAAAGCTACGGCCGCTAGGGAGTGGTGCAAGCATGCTTCAGATTACTCTCAAAAGCATGGTGGAAAACCTTGGAAGTACTTATTAATTCCCCATGATGCTGTGGCCGTGAATAAAACCTTGAGTGGTTTTACATCGTTTTGATTTGATGACTTGTCTAAAACTTATTGCAGCATCTTAGAAAATTAAAGGGAAGTGTGTAAATGGCGGTCTTAAAATAACCTAGCTAAGCCCATCAAATTTTTCATTGCCGTTTGCCCCAACTCGAACGTATGTCTAAATCAATGTCTTGTGTTATCAAACTAGAGTAGCTTTAGAAATTTATCAGTTGTGTCAACGAAATTAGTGCGATAAATTAATTACCGCTACCCCTCTACAATCCCTATTAATACTGGTGTGACAACAGACTGCAAAGCCGTTTAGACCAGTTCGACTCTGGTTCGCGCCTCCAAATCCTCCCTTGTTTTGCCTAAGCGTTAGTCCGGCCTCGCATTTTTCGCTTGGAGTTAATCCTAGTGTGGCGGCTTCGTGCGATAATTTAGCCACCATGAATGCGCACATCGCTTAGGAAGCACCCCATGACCCACTCACTTAAAGGCATGATTTTAGCCGCCGGCCAAGGCACGCGCGTGCGTCCCCTGACTAAGGATATGCCCAAACCCATGATACCTATCTTAGGTAAACCGGTCATGGAATACCTGATAGAGCATTTGGCGCGCCATGGCGTAAAAGAAATCATGGTCAATGTGGCGCATTTGAATAGAAAGATAGAACAGTATTTTTCCAATGGCCAGCGTTGGGGCGTGCAAATTGGTTATTCTTACGAGGGTCAGTTTCAACACGGCGAGCTCACCGCCAGTCCGGTAGGCTCAGCCGGCGGCATGCGCCGTATACAAGACTTTGGCGGGTTTTTTGATCAAACCACCATCGTGCTATGTGGCGATGCGCTGATCGATTTAGATATCACGGCGGCTTTGTTGGAGCACAAGAAAAAACGTGCATTGGTCAGCGTGGTCACCATGCAAGTGCCGCAGGCCGAGGTGGCCAATTACGGCATCGTCGAAACCGATGAAGACGGCAGGGTGGTGTCGTTTCAAGAAAAACCGCAACCATCGGCAGCGCGGTCTAATTTAGCCAGCACCGGCATTTACTTTTTTGAACCGGCCGCGCTCAATTTAATTCCGGCCAATCAAAACTTCGATATTGGTAGCCAATTGTTTCCCTTATTGGTAGAAAAAAATCTGCCTTTTTACGCGCAAAATCGCCACTATAACTGGATAGACATAGGCCGTATTTCCGACTACTGGGAAGTGTTGCAGCGCGTGTTGCGCGGCGAGATTTCCTACATGAAAATGCCTGGCATCGAAGTGCGGCCAGGTATATGGGTGGGCCTTAATACTCGCATAGATTGGGACAAGGTCAACATCACCGGCCCGGTCTACATCGATTCTGGCACGCAGATAGAAGCGGGCGCCGAGATCGTTGGCCCGTGTTGGATTTCACACGGCTCGCGCATAGGTAAAAATGCCAAAGTCATCCGCTCGATTTTGTTCGAATACACCGGCATCAGTGACCAAGCTGTTGCCGACGAGATGATAGTCTCAGCCAGTTATTGTGTGGATAGGGCTGGCGTCACATACTACTTAGGCGATGACAGCTGCCCATTGCGTTGGGGCGACGCCAGACGCTAGTGACTAAGATGCCGGCAAATCGCACAGGCCGGCAGTTATGCACTATAATGCCTGCGTTTTAAAACATATCCAATTCGGAAGAGTGGCTGAGCGGTTGAAGGCACCACCCTGGAAAGGTGGCACAGGGGCAACTCTGTCGCGGGTTCGAATCCCGCCTCTTCCGCCAATCAATTCATTGATGCAGTAAGCTTCAGCTAAAACCACCTTAGGGTGGTTTTTTGTTGCCTGATCCTACTGGGCATTGAAAGGCCACTAAGGGCCAACAGCGGAAGTCTAACAATTAAAACTAAACGGCAACTATCTGCACAAAGCCGCCATTTAGTTTTGGGCAATTAATTTAGAAACTAGGACAGAGCAATAATATATAAATTTAAAATTAAATTTCTAGGCATTAAAAGCACGTTTCAACCGTTGTATACCAGTCGTAAGCTCGGCAGTATTAAGGCTGCCGAAACCAAGCCTGATTGCATTAATTACGATAGGAGATTCAGAAAACAATGGCGCTGGAAGGATTCTTACTTTTTCAAATAATGCTTTTTGAACTAACTTGTTTACATCAATATCGTCATTCAAACGAAGCCAAATAGCCAAGCCACCATTAGGCGAATCAAAACTTACAAATTCACCCAGCTCTTTTTGTAGTAAATCGATTAAAACATTGCGGCGCTCGTTGTAAACTTTTAAGGTTCTCCGAATGTGACGCTTAATCTCACCTGACTTTAATAGCGCGGCAACGGCGAGCTCAGTTACAGAGTTTCCTTGTCTATCTATCAACATCACTTCTGATGCACATTGATTAATAATTGCTTTAGATGCCACTAGGTAGCCCACGCGGAGGCCGGGTGCTAACACTTTAGAGAGCGAGCCTACATAAATTACCCTGCCCGCATGGTTTGTGCTTGCAAGTGGAAATACTGGGTGGTGGTGAAAATGGAATTCGTGGTCATAATCATCTTCAACAATTACAAAATCATATTGCTCCGCCAGCATTAATAGCTTCAATCTTCGCTCTGCAGTCATCATGACCGTGGTCGGGAACTGATGGTGCGGCGTAACATATATCGCACTAATCGGATATTTTTTGCATAACACTTCAAGTTCATTGATGTTAATGCCATTTTGATCTAAACCTACAGTAAGGATTTTTGCACCGCATGATCTAAATGCTTCACGTGCTGGCGGATAGCTAAGATTTTCAACAACCACATATTCATTTGTTTTGGCTAAAACGCGTGCGGCTAGAAATATCCCCATTTGGCTGCCACGAGCAATACAAATATTATCTATATCTACATTTAATCCCCGCTCCATATTCAGCATTTCAACAATGGCATGGCGCAAGTTCAGCATTCCCTTAGGATCGCCATAGCCGAGTTTATTATTTCTTATTGGTTCTATTAGGGCGCGTCGAAAAGCTTTAGAAATTGTCCCAAATGGAATGAGTCGTGTATCTGGAATGCCATCATTAAAGTCAATAATATGGGCAATATTTTCCGCCTCAATGGTTGAAGCATATTTTGCAAGTATTGGAGTAGGAATCTCCGTTACACGTTGCTTTAAATCTTCATTGCTTTGGTTGGGTGGTGAAAAATACGGAAGCTTAGCTGAAACAAACGTGCCGCGCCGACTTTCTGAAGTAAGCCATCCTTGAGCAATCAATTCATCGTATGCAAGCACTATAGTTTTTCTATTCACTTTCAAGCTATCGGCAAGCTCTCGACTACCTGGCATGACGGCAGACGGCACTAATCGTCCGCGTTGGATTTCATTAATAATTTGTTGTGCAATTTGCAAGTAGACCACCACCCCAGAGGATTTGGTGATATGTAAGTTGAGATCCCAAGAACGTAACATTTATATTATTCCCCATAATTTCTGGATTACTGAGCATCATTATCTCACTTAAATTCACTGGACCAGTGAAATAGTTAAATCTGGACGCCTGAGATGTAATTGCGCTCTGTTACATTGCTGTAACGATTTGTTACAAGCAGTAAGACGTTGCCCATAAATGAGTGATGCTGCTCACACATCATCTTGATTCATCCTTAAAACTGTTGAAGATAAACAAAGGAATTTTTATGTCACCACCATTAGACGCTCAACTTACCGACGTGCGTGCACACGCATTAAAACTTGAAGATGAAGTGAATAAAGTGATTGTCGGGCAAAGCAAGGCCATTCGCTTGATGAATACGGCTATTTTTGCGCGTGGGCATGTTTTATTAGATGGCGGGGTGGGCGTAGGTAAAACTACTCTGTTGCAATCCATTGCACGGGGTATTGGCGGGGCTTATGAGCGTATCGAAGGTACAGTAGACCTAATGCCAAATGATTTAATTTATCACACATATCTAGGTGATGATGGTCGTCCAAAAATTGATGAAGGTCCGTTATTGCGTGCAGGCGAAAATTTATCTGTGTTCTTTTTTAACGAAATCAACCGTGCACGTCCACAAGTACACGCCTTAATGTTGCGTGTGATGGCAGAGCGTCATGTGAGTGCATTTAAAAAAGAATATCGCTTGCCACACATGATTGTGTTTGCTGACCGTAACCAAGTCGAAAAGAATGAAACGTTTGAAATCCCGTCTGCTGCGCGTGATCGTTTTATGATGGAAATTCCAATTGAGATTCCGACAGACCGAGACATGAAAAAATCGCTGGTATTTAACACTAAGTTTCAAAATGCAGAAAAACTTACCCAGCAAGTGGAAAGTGGAATTTTACATTTTGACCAACTCAATGCGTTTTCTGAAGCTTTGCAAAAGCATATTAAATCAAGCGATGTTCTGGAGGAATATGCACTAGATTTATGGGATGCCACACAGCACCCAGAAAAATTTGGTGTAAAAATGGAAAGTGTTGATGTCGCTCGCGTAGTGCAAGCAGGCGCGAGTCCACGCGGGATGGGCATGTTAATGAAAGCGGCGCGTGTGAATGCGTGGCTCAATAATCGCGATAGCATGTTTCCTGAAGATATTCATGCGGTGTTTCATGAAGTCATCTCTCATCGTTTGGTATTTAATAGTATGTATGAAAACCGCAGAACCGCACTGGCACGTGAACTTACGACTAATATTATGAGTACAGTGGCTGTGCCTAGCCCGACCTTTAGTAAAGCGGCCTAAATTCATGAGTTTAGCTATACGCAACGCATCGGATGCTTCGTACGCCAAACCTTTTGAGTACATTGTTTCGTGGAAGTCTGCCAGCCTGCAATTAGGCGAGCATCGCGGTACGCAGCGCGGTATGGGGTTGGATTATCGCGGTAATGTTAATTTTGTGGATTACCCAGATGCAAGACGCATGGATATTCGCCAAACCATGCGCGATCCGTTTGAGCAAGTGCAGGTGCGACAGTTTAACCAAGAAAGCACTACACCCATTTATGCTGTGTGCGATTTGTCGAGCTCTATGCAGTTTAAAGGCAAACAGCGCAAATTAGATAAAGCCATTGAAATCGCCACTGCGGTGGCAAATTCCGCCTACCAAGCGGGTGATGTATTTAGTTTTATCGGCTACAACGACCATGTGCTGGAAGATTTCACCTTGCCTTTAAGCCGCAATTTACATCAATCTAAAGAAGCTATCGCTCAGCTACACGATTATCAAAAAATGCGCGTAGGTGCAGAAGGTATCACCGATGTGCCTAATTTTTTAGGCCAAAGTCGTGGCTTGCTGTTTTGGCTTTCAGACTTCCACATGCCGCTTGATGTGATTGAGCAAACGCTCACCGCCATGTCGGCGCATCAAGTGATTCCCATCGTGTTGTGGGATGACGAAGAATACAAAAAACTACCTAAATTTGGTTTTGGCACCATGATAGATCCTGAAACAGGCTTGAATAAAACCCTGTTTTTTCGTTATGAAGTCAGAGCGAAGTTTATCACCGCGTTTAATGAACGTAGACATGCGCTTGAAGCCTTATTTTTAAAATTTGAAAGTCCGGCATTGTTTATGCACGCTGATTACAAGCCTGAAACAGTCACGCATTATTTTGAACATAATATGAGCCTATAAAGATGACGAAACTAATTTTAAAACTAGGCGTAACAGCATTGTTGGCGGGTTTATTGTTAACCAGTTTCATGTTAAATGCTGCCGAAGAAGCGAGAACTGCAAAACTCGTTTCGCTCATTAACCCTACCCAAACATACGGCGTGAGGATTGGTGATAAGTTAAGCCGAAAACTCGTATTAGATGTGCCTGCGCCTTTCAAAATTTCAGATAGTGCCTTTCCCAAAAAAGGCAGCAAGAATAATGAAATTGAATTGGTTGAAGTGGGTGTCATTACAGATCAACAAAAAGAAAATACGCGCTATACCATAAATTTAACTTACCAAATATTCACTAGCTCAAGCAACCCTACAGTGATGCAATTGCCAGTAGAAAAATTAAGCCTCACGGGTGGCGCAAAATCGGAGGCACTACAAATCCCTGCTTGGAGTTTTTGGTTTTCCCCTATTGTCACTGGCGGCATAGATGCAGCACAAAAAAACATTCATCCCGAAGCCACCCCCCCATTGGTGGATGTTAGTGTGCATAAAACGCGGTTTGCAGTATTTGTTAGTTTGCTCGCCGTCAGCTTACTCGCTCTGTTGTATCTGAATGCAGATGGCAATTGGTTGCCGTTTATGGGAGGGGCATTTGCTAAAGCGCATCGACAATTAAAACGCCTTACTAAATTAAGCGGCGCAAAAACGGCGGTGGAAGAAAAGCAAGCCTTAGTTTATATCCATCAAGCGTTTAATCAGCATTTCGGGGCGAATATGTTTGCTAGTGACATTGAACCGTTTGTGGCTAAGCGCTCTAGTTTTAAAAAAATGCAAGCCGAAATTGCACAATTTTTTGACGAATCTAACCAATCTTTATACGCGGTTGAACTACGAAATAGCCCAAAAATTATTGCTGACCTAGTGCAACTCAGCAAGGAGTTACGCGCTTGTGAGCGGGGGGTTTAATGAATCTTCTGACTCCCTGGGCATTATTGTTATTGCCCCTCGCATTACTACCCTTTTGGCTTAAAGGTCATCAGGGTAAAGTTTATACTTGGTTGGAGTTGATGCCCGAAGATAAGCTTTCGGATAGGCTCAATTTAGCAATTAAAGTCACTACATCCTTGTTGTTGGTAAGCATTGTATTGGCTTTGACCAGCCCACACGGGCATGATGAAAAGATACAACGCATCGGTAAAGGCGCACAAACCGTCATGGTGATAGACCGAAGCGTGAGTATGGATCATCCTTTTGCAGGTGACAACTCAGGTCACGTGGCGGAGATTAAATCTGTTACGGCGCGGCGCATAATCACTCAATTTATTGATTCGCGCCCAGATGACATGATGGGTGTGGTAGGTTTTACCAACTCTGCTTTATATGGCGTAAAAATCACAACTAATCGTGATGCGATACACTCAGCGATATTGGCAGCGACAAGTCCTTCGTTGAATCAAACCAATATAGGTGCAGGTTTAACTGAGGGGGTGGGTTTATTCGACAAAATTGAGAATTCGGGTTCGCGCACCATTATTTTACTTTCAGATGGGGCAGGTAAACTCAGTCCACGTGTGAAATATCTTTTAAGCAATCGTTTAAAAGAACGAAAACTGAGTATTTACTGGATTATGTTGCGTGAACCTGGTGAGCCAAGTATTTTTTCAACGGAAGAGTATGAAGAAGATCGCGTGCCAAATTCAATCGTGCTACACAAATATTTTCAGGCACTAGGCTTAACCTATAAAGCTTATGAAGCAGATAATCCTGAAACCTTGCAATCCGCCATCAGCGACATTAATGCCCGCGAGAAAAAAGCCATTAAGTACTTTGAAACCATTGCTGGGTATGACTATTCCCGAGTGTTTATTATCATCGCCTTAATATTGGGCTTACTGCTATTGGCGATTAAAAATTTAAGAATTCATGATTAAGAGGCACAAGAATGAAGAAACATGCCATAAACCGTAAAAACCAATTGCTCATTTTATTACTGCTAGGGGGCTCGATAGGCGCTGCCTACGAAGGCTATCAATTGAACAAGATTAGCAAGGTCAATCATGCGTTGCGCACAGGTGAAGTGTTTAATGGTGAAAGTTACCCCTTTCATAAAAAGTTTTCTGATGCCTATCAACAAGGGAAAACGGGTAATTTCAAGCATGCTGTACAAGGCTTTGGGCAAACTTTAGAACTGGCAAATAAAAAAAGTGAGCAAGTTTTTGAGGTGAGCAATGTGCTTAAATCAAACATTCACTACAATATGGGTAACAATTTATTCCGTTCAGGGTTACAGCGCTTAGTCACTGCAGAAGGTGAAATTCAAGAGGAGGCAAAATTTGACTACCTGCAAGCCAAAGCTTCTTACGAGCAAGCATTGAAGCTGGATCCCTCTTCACGCGCAGCCAAATTTAATCTGAGTTTATTGTTAGGAGTGATTCCTGGCAATATCAAAACCGTGCCGCAAGACCCATCAGGTATGGAAATCAGTAATTTGCCACAGGGTTTGCCATGAATAAAATCTTAACTCTCTTAAAAGAGCATTATGAAACTGTGTTGCTAACATTGGCCTCACTGCTCTTGTTGCTTGCGTTAATTAAACCGCAAATTCAACTTAAGCAAGAAGTGCATAACTACTTACTTGTTGCCGATGTGTCACAAAGCATGAATGCTGAAGACATGAAATTAAACAACCAACCTGTGAGCAGACTGGCTTACACGCAACATATGATGAAAGAAGTAGTAAAAACCTCCCCCTGTGGCACTTATATAGGCCTCGGCATCTTTGCCGCAGAAAACGTGGCCTTATTATCTATGCCATTAGAAGTGTGTAAAAACTATGACGTTATCAATGATATTATTGACCACTTGGAATGGCGCATGGCGTGGAGTGGCAACAGTCGCATGACGTTTGGTATAAAAGCGGCAGAAGCAACTTTCGAGTATCTAAATATCCCCGCGCAAATGCTCTTTTTTACCGATGGGGACGAATCCCCTAAAGCTAACGGTATTAACAAGCTGGATATTAGCAACGTGCGCATTGGCAAGAATGTAATATTAGTTGGTGTCGGCGGTTATGAACCAGCACCAGTTAAACGCTTTAATTCCAATAATAAATTTGTTGGCTACTGGGGCACTGATGCAGCGGCCGAAAGCGCAGGTGGCGGTATTATGTATAACGATGCAAGTAAAGATGATCCTGATCCTCCTGTAGCCTATGCTGAGTTTGACCGCTATTTATCGAAGCAAGATGTTAGTCATTTGAAAGATATGGCGAGCGAAATAAAAGGGCAATATATTGAAGGTTTAGACAACCCGGATTTTTACAGATTTGTGCAATCCCAAACCCCCGCGGCAAAATTTGTCACGGACTATTCTGTAAGATGGATATTTTTAATGATTGCCGCAATGCTAGTGCTAGCAACTTATACGCCTGATTTGCTCTCATATCGCTTTGATAAACGCTTACTTAGGCGTTCAATCAAGTTAAAAGATAAAATTTAGTAGCTGAAGGGCGGCACTGTGGATTATTGCCGTCATTTAGTAAAATTAAGCCAATGTCTGCAATGGGTCGGAAGCTGCCGCTATATAGCGAATGTATATAAATCTTTTAACGTGCCTCTTTCGCCATAAATTTATCCTCCGCACGCTCGTTATATGAGCCATGTAAACGCTACAATTACACCATGGCTTTTTCCTCTGATTCCCTGATTATTTGCGCTACCGCACGCTTGGTGCGCGGCATGGCTTTGCGTGAGCAACAGCAAGCAGAGTCTGAAAATAGGGCGCAGTGGTCTGCGGCACAGGCGACCACCTTGCCCATGTGGTTGGATGGCGTGATTGAGCAGGCCAACCTCCTAGGATTATTGCCGGATGAGGTATTGCCCCTGTCGCAATTAAGCGCCTTGGCTGAAGCCCATTTGTGGGAGCAGGCCATCAACGATTGCTTGGCTAAGCATGAGGCGCGTGAATTGTTTGACGTGCGCGCGATGGCGCAGACCGCCATTGAAGCCCACGACTTAATGCTCAAATGGCAAATCAGCGATGCCGACATCAATCACGATTTCATGAGCCAAGAAACGCGTCAGTTTTTGCGTTGGCGCAGCGTGTTTGCAGGTCTGTGCCATAGCCAACAGGCCATGCCGGCCAGCAAATTAATGGCATTGCAAATCAGCCTGTTAGGCCAATACCAAGCGGCCATTCAAGCCAGCATTAAACTACCAAAGCGCATCGAATTGGCCGGCTTTGATCGCATCACGCCATTAGAGCAACGCTTGTTTGATTGTTTAAGCGCTTACGGCATCCGCGTTGAGCGAGCTGCTTACAAGTACCCTAAACCGGCCGAAGTGGCATGCCATGGTTTGACTGATCTCAATGCAGAATGCCGGGCGGTGGTAGCTTGGGCGCAGCAGCAATTGGCCGCCCATCCTCAAGCGCAATTGGCCATCGTCAGCCCAGCCTTGAGCCATGTCAGGCGCTTGTTGACCGATTTGTTGGACGACGCTTTTCACCCGCAAACCTTGCACGGCAGTTTGCTCGAATTGCCTCGCTGTTACGATTTTTCTCTAGGTTTGGCGCTGGCGGAATACCCCTTAGTCGCCAGTGCCTTGCAGCTATTAAGCCTAGCCAGCCACAAAGCCAGTTTGCAGTTTGAGCAGGTGACCGCCTTGTTGCTGGATCACTATTGGGGCCTGCCTGCAGAGCGCGATGCCCGCGCCCGCTTGGATGCGCACTTACGCAAACACTTGAATGCCAGCTACCGTTTGGATGGCTTAATCAAACAAGTGGCGCGCTGTGAAAATGACGGTTGGGCTTTATCCGGCTTATTGGCTCAGCTAAAACAGATTGCCGCCTTTCAAGCCAAGCCCAAGCAATGGCCTTCTGCTTGGCTGGCGGATTTTACCGGCTTGTTGAATGACTTGGCGTGGGCGCAGACACGGCCATTATCCAGCCATGAATACCAAACGCAACAGGCTTTTTACAAGAGCATGCAAGAGTTGGCCAGTTTGGATGGCCTAATGGGCAAAGTCAGTGCACAAACCGCCTTACAAAAAGTCAGCGTGTTGATGCGCAACACGGTGTTTCAACCCGAGGCGCGAGGCGACACGCGCATCCAATTATTGGGCTTGCTGGAAACGCCGGCTTTGCAATTGGATGCGATTTGGGTCATGAACATGAACGACCAGCATAGCCCGGCCCCGGTTAAGCTTAATCCATTGTTACCGGCACAAGTGCAGCGTGATGCAGGGACACCCAATGCCAGTGCGGCAGTGCAGAGTCAGTTTGCCGGGTTGGTGCAGCAGCGCTTGCTGCACAGTGCGGCCAAGCTAGTGTTTTCCTATGCCTTAAAAGAAGACGACAGGGAGTTGCGTCCTTCACCCTTGTTGGCCGGCTTGCCACATGGTTTGGCACCCCTAGCCAGCATGACCACGCTGGCGGAACGCTTGGCCGTGCCGGTAAGCATGGAATACTTGGACGACAACATGGCGCCGCCTTTAAGCATGGATGAAAAAATAAGCGGCGGGGTCAAACTGTTGGCGACGCAAGCCGTTTGCCCAGCTTGGGCTTTTTATCAATACCGCTTGGGTGCTGGCAAATTGCAAACGCCAGTGGATGGCTTGGACAGCATGACGCGCGGCAGTTTGTTGCATCAAGTCTTGCAGTTTTTTTGGCAAGAATGCCAAAGCTTAAGCCGTTTAATGGCCATGACGACAGAGCAGCGCTGTCAAGCGATAGATAGCGCTATTGGCAAGGCGATTGAGGCCAGTCGCCTCGACGGGCATTTATACCTGCCGCCTCAAGTGCTACAGATAGAGCATAAGCGCTTACAGCAACTGCTTAAGGATAGCTTGGATTTGGAGTGCCAACGCGCCGATTTTAGCGTGCAAGATTGCGAGAAAAAATTCAATCTAAACCTAGAGGGCTTGCCCTTGAATATCAGCGTGGATCGCATAGACCGTTTAGCCGATGGCCGCTTGGTGGTAATTGATTACAAAACCGGCAACCGGCTTGATTACAAAAGCTGGGCTGACGCGCGCATTACTGAGCCGCAATTGCCTATTTATGCGGTGCTGGCCTTGCAAGGGCAGGACGTGGCTGCGGTGTGTTTTGCTAAAGTGCGCAGTGACGAGACCAGGTTTGCCGGGTTGGCGGCCGAAGCCGGGTTGTTGCCTAAGGTATGGGACATCACAGAGAAGCGCAGCAATAAAGTCTTTAATGATTTCGCTGATTGGGCCGCGCTGTTAGACCATTGGCAGGCCAGCTTAAAAGCCATCGCTGCCGAAATTAAAGCCGGCGAGGCCAGCGTGCTGGTCAATAAAGAAAGCGATTTTGTCTATTGCGATGTGTTGCCTTTGCTGCGCTTAGCTGAACGCAGCGTGCAGTTTGAACGGGCGCAAGCAGCCATGACGGAGGCGAGCGCATGAGTGAAGCGCTAATGGCCTCGGATGCCGCTGCTCGCGAACAAGCTTTACAGCCACGTTCATTTATTGTGCAGGCGCCTGCCGGTGCCGGCAAAACCGAATTGCTCACCCAGCGCTATTTAAGTTTACTGGCAACGGTGGACGAGCCGGAAGAAATCATTGCCCTGACCTTTACCAATAAAGCCGCCACGGAAATGCGTAACCGCATACTCTTAAGTTTGGAGCAGGCCGAGCAAGCCCAGCCCGAAACGGCGCCGCACAAACTAAAAACCAGGCAACTTGCTGAGCTAGCCTTACAGCAATCGGCCCGAAAAGATTGGCAACTGATTAAGCAGCCTAGTCACTTGCGCATCCTCACCATGGATGCCTTGTGCAGCAGTCTAACGCGGCAAATGCCTTTGCTCAGTCGTTTTGGAGGTCAGCCGGCAGTCAGCGACGATGCCGATCGCCATTACTTGGAAGCCGCGCGCCTGACCTTGGCCGATATTGTGGATGAAAGCCAAGCTGACGACACGGTGAGCTTGGCCTTAACTTACATGGACAACGACGCAGAGAAATTGACGGCTTTGTTAGCCAATATGCTGGCCAAGCGCGATCAGTGGATTAAAAAAGCCCATGAATTGCATGGACAGTCAGACACCGAATCGCTGGCTAGCATGGAGTGGGTGTTGCAGCATTTAATCGTCGAGGAATTAACGCTGGTCAGCAGCGTGTTGACCGACCAGGTGCAGCAGGCTTTGTTGCCCTTGATACGCTTTGCTGCCAGCCATTTGCAGGCGGATTCAGAGATTGCGCCCTTGTTGGATAGACAGGCCAGCTTAAGGCCCTGCCTAGAAGACTTGCCGTTGTGGCGCGCAATGGCCAGCTTTTTGCTGACCAAAGATAAGGCCTACCGTAAAACGCTCACTAAAACCAACGGCTTTCCTAACGACGCTGAACACAAGCCGAAAAAAGAGCAATGCTTGGCTATTTTGGCTCAGTTAAGTCAAGCCGATTTGGTGGCCAATATTTTAAGCTTGCCGCCCTTGTCCACCTTGCAAGATAGCCAGCCGGTGATACGTGCCTTATCGCGCTTATTGCAGCAAGCCAATGCGCATTTATGGGTGGTCTTTCAAAAAGCCGGCGAGGTGGATTTTGTTGCCATCGCCCAACAGGCCAGTTGGGCCTTGGAGGATGAGCACGGCGCCACCGAGTTGGCATTGAAGCTGGATTACAAGATCAGCCATTTATTGATAGACGAATTTCAAGACACCAGCCCGGTGCAGATGAAATTAATCGAGCAATTGATTGCCGGTTGGCAGGCGCACGAGGAACGCACGCTGTTTTGCGTGGGCGACCCCATGCAGTCCATTTACCGCTTTCGTAAAGCCGACGTCAGCTTATTTTTAGAGGCGCAAAACGAAGGCATCAACGGCTTTAAATTAGCGCCCTTGCAGTTGGCATTAAACTACCGTTCGCATCCTAAAGTGATTGATTGGATTAATGACGCGTTTACGCAGGTGTTTCCAAATGAGGATGCAAAGAATCATGGCGCCATACGCTACAGCCCGTTTACCGCAAGCCTAGGCAGTGTAGATGGCGAAGGCGTGAATTTGCACCCCTTGATATGGCCTGCATCCAATGCCGCTGAAGAGACGGAGGGTGACGATGACGGCAACCCTGACCTCTATCAGTTGGAAGCGGCTTACGTGGCCAAGTTAATCGAGCAGCTAAAAACCCAACTTAATCCACCACAAAAGATAGCGGTGTTGGTGCGCAGTCGCAATCACCTGCAAGCCTTGGTGACGGAGATACGCCGCCATCATAAAGACTTGCACTTCCAGGCGCTGGAGATAGAGCCCTTAAACGAGCGGCAAACCGTTCAGGACGCTTGGTCATTGTTGTGTGCTTTAATGCACCGGGCCGACCGCAGCCATTGGTTGAATGTGTTGCGTGCGCCTTGGTGTGGTTTGAATTTGGCTGATATGCATGCTTTGGCCGGTAACGGGCAACGCGATAGCATTTGGGCGGCCATGCACGACGAGGCGCGCTTAAGGCCATTAAGTGATGATGGCCGCATGCGTTTGCAGCATGCCAGAGGGGTGCTAGCTGCCGCCTTTGATTGCCAGGGTCGATTGCCCTTGCGCCGATGGTTGGAGCGCACGTGGTTGCAATTGGGTGGCGCGCAGTGTTTGGTGGAAGCCGGCGATAACCGGGATGTGCAGGTGTTCTTTGATTTGCTGGAAAAACACGACCGCAGTGGCCAGCTAGATTTGGCTAGCTTGGAAGCCGCCATGAAAAAACTCTACGCTAAACCGGATAGCCAGGCCGATGGCAGCGTGCAGTTTTTAACCATACATAAGGCCAAGGGTTTGGAGTTTGATAGCGTCATCTTGCCGGCTTTAAACCGCAAATCCCGTGCCGACGACAACGACTTGCTGCTCTGGGAAGAGGTTGAGTTGGAGCATGAAAGGCATTTGATTGCAGCGCCTGTGCACAGCAAAGGCAGCAAAAACAAAGGGCTACCCAATCTCTACGATTACATTAAGAACCTAGAAAAAATACGCAGCAACAATGAGGTGGTGCGCTTGCTTTACGTGGCGGCGACCCGCAGTCAGCGCCAATTGCACTTGATTGCTAGCATGCAAAAAAACAATGACGGCGAATTAAAACCGGTGGCCAACAGTTTGTTGGCGGCCTTGTGGCCCGCCGTGGCTAAAGCGTTTACAGAGACACCAGAGCAGGCGCCGCTAGCCTCGACGAGCAAAGGCTTAGACCCGCGTCAATTTAAAGCACAATTGCAACGCCTACCCAGTGCGGCGTATGCGCAGGCCAGTGTAGGCTTAAGCCCGCTGCAGACAACATTGACTGCGATCCAGCTTGATGCCGGCAACGTAGCGGCCACGCAAAGCAGCCCGATTGGCCAAAAGGATTTATACAAAGATTGCGGCACGCTGGCGCACGCTTACATGGAGCTGTTGGCGCAACGCGCCGGGTTGGCCAGTTCGGCGGTGGCGGCATGGCATAAGCCTATGCGGCGTTGGTTAATGCGCTTGGGTCACGGTGAGAATGCAGCTAAGCAAGGCGCAGATATTGTTATGGCAGCTTTGCAAATCACCTTAGCCAGCCAAGCTGGGCTGTGGGTATTGCAAGATCACGATCAAGCGGCCAGTGAGTTAAGCCTGATGCAAGCAGGCGACAGCGGCGCTAAAAACCACGTGATAGACCGTACCTTTATTGCACAAGGCACGCGTTGGATTATCGATTACAAGCTGGGCTTAGGCGATGAAGCAGAAAACAGTGCGGCGGCGGCCGAAGCCCACCGGCCGCAATTAGCACGTTACGCCAGTTTGTTTGCCGATGCCGGCTTGCCAATTAAAACCGCGGTTTTGTTTTTGAGCACAGGGCGCCTGGTCGAACTGTAAATCTTAGTGTTTTAGGTGGCGACGCACGTACCAAAACACAAAGACCAAGCCTGCGGCCACGATCAAATAATGGAATTGGTGGAAATACACTTCCAAGCTAGCCCAGTTCTCACCAAATTTCATGCCGGCATAGGCCAACAGCCAGCACCAGATGAATGAGCCTATGAAGGTGTAGACGATAAACACACTCATGTTCATGCGCACCACCCCAGCCGGGAAGGCGATAAAGGTACGCACGGCCGGTAGCATGCGAGCGATAAATATGATGATTTCGCCGTGTTTTTCAAACAAGTGATCGGCCAAATCCAAATCCTTTTTGGACAGCAAGATGTACTTGCCGTATTTTTCTGCCAAAGGGCGTCCACCGAATATGCCCACGTAATAAGCCGGAATGGAGCCGACTACGCAGCCTATGGCACCAGCTAAGGCAACCATGAGCAAGGTCATCTCACCCTTAAATACCAAGAAGCCGGCGAACGGCATGATGATTTCCGAGGGCAGGGGGATGCAGGCCGATTCTATGGCCATCAACAACACGATGCCGGCATAGCCCATGGAGGAGATGACGCCCATGATCCAGGCAGCGACTAAGGTAATCAGTTTGGCTAACACGGTCTGTCCTATCTAAAGGTCTTTAAGAGGGTTTTTATAAAATCAGTGCGTAGGTTAATGTCAGCCAAGGCCAATGTCACGCGCAATTTATCCGGCCCATTCATGCGGCAGCGCCTGTCTCTTTGCAACAAGTCTATGAGCTTAGTCGGGTCGATGTCGGCCTTGGGGTTGAATTGCAGTTGTATGGTTTCGCTGCTGGCGTCGATTTTAATGATGCCTATGGCTTTAGCCGCAATGCGCAAGCGGTGGCAAGCGATCAATGCTTCGCCTTGTTCAGGCAGCAAACCAAAGCGGTCTATCAGTTCTTCTTGCATGCTATCCAAATCGTCGTCGTTTTCGCAATTGGCTAAACGCTTATAGATCACCAAGCGCTCGTGCACGTCTGGGCAGTATTGGTTGGTCAGCAGGGCCGGGGTGTGCAGGTTAATTTCCGTGGTGACGCCTAAGGGCGCATTTAAATCCGGCTCTTTGCCGGCTTTAAGTTGCTTGACGGCGTGATTCAACATGTCCGAATACAGGTGGAAACCGATCTCTTGCATTTCACCACTTTGGCTGTCGCCTAACAATTCACCGGCCCCGCGAATTTCCAGATCGTGCATGGCTAAATGGAAGCCGGCGCCCAAATCTTCCATCAATTGGATGGCGTCCAAGCGTTTTTGCGCTTGGCTGGTAATCTTTCTATCGGGATCGGTCAGTAAATAAGCGTAAGCCTGGTGGTGCGATCTGCCGACGCGACCACGCAATTGGTGCATTTGCGCTAGGCCAAACATGTCGGCTTTATTCAATATGATGGTGTTAGCGGTGGGCACGTCTATGCCGGTTTCTATGATGGTGGTGCACAGCAATAAATTGTAGCGCTGGTTATAAAAGTCACGCATGACGTGTTCCAGCTCGCGCTCGCGCAGTTGACCGTGCGCCACCGCAATGCGGGCATCCGGCAGGATGCGCTCGAGTTTTTCACGCATGGAATGGATGGTGTCCACTTCGTTGTGCAGAAAATACACCTGGCCGCCGCGTTTAAATTCCCGTGTGGCGGCTTCGCGTATGATGCCTTCTGAATAATCGGTGTGGAAGGTCTTGATGCTCAAGCGTTTTTGCGGCGGCGTGCTGATAATGGAAAACTCACGCAAGCCTTCCATGGCCATGCTTAAGGTACGTGGTATGGGCGTGGCCGTCAGGGTTAAGACATCTACCTCGGCACGCAGGGCCTTGAGTTGTTCTTTTTGCCGCACGCCAAAGCGGTGTTCTTCGTCCAGGATCACCAGGCCTAGGTTTTTAAACTTAACGTCTTTTTGTATCAAACGGTGGGTGCCGATAATAATGTCTATGCCACCAGCCTCTAAGCCTGCTAAGGCTTCTTTTTGTTCTTTGGCCGTTCTAAAGCGGGAAATCTCGGCTATCTTGATGGGCCATGCGCTGAAGCGGTCTTTGAAGTTATTAAAATGCTGTTCGGCCAGCAAGGTGGTGGGCACCAATACCGCCACTTGGCGACCGCCCATGACGGCGACAAAGGCTGCGCGCAGGGCCACTTCGGTTTTACCAAAGCCTACGTCACCGCAGACCAAGCGGTCCATAGGGCGACCGGATTGCATGTCTTTGATGACATTTTCAATCGCTTCCAATTGATCCGGGGTTTCTTCAAACGGAAAGCCCTCGCAGAACGATTCGTAGTCCTGCAAGCTTAAGGTAAAGGCATGGCCTCGTCGGGCCGCGCGTTGTGCATACAGATTGAGCAATTCGGCGGCGGTGTCGCGTATTTGCTTGAGGGCTTTTTTCTTGGCTTTTTCCCAATTGCCGCTGCCTAATCGATGCAGTGGTGCCGATTCCGGTGGCCCACCTGAATAGCGCGAGATTAAGAATAATTGCGAGACCGGTACGTACAATTTGTCGTCACCAAAGTATTCCAATAGCAAGAGTTCGGTTTCGCCTTCACCAAAGTCGATGTTCACCAAACCTTTGTAGCGGCCGACGCCGTGTTGCTCGTGCACCACCGGGTCGTCCATGCGCAGTTCCGACAGATCTTTAAGCATGCCCTCGGTGCTGCGCGCTTTTTCTTTTTCGCGTCGCCGCTGTTGGCGCACGGTGGCGGCATACAGCTCTGCTTCGGTAATGATGGCGACCGACTGAGCTGCTTGGGCAGCCATTCGGTCGGACATGCCCCCTGCGGTTATGGCGACCGACTGAGCTGCTTGGGCAGCCATTCGGTCGGACATGCCCCCTGCGGGCATGGCATCGGGTTTAGTTTTTGCTGTTCCATCCGCGCTTAAAACCATGCCATGATGCAGCGGGCTGACGCCCAACATGAATTTTTCTTTAGAAGCGCTAAATTCACCAAAGCTTGTTATCAAGGCGGGATTTAAGCCCTGTTCCTTAAACAATTGGTCTATGGTTTCACGTCGGCCTAAGCTTTCGGCGGTGATTAATACGCGCCCAGCAAAGTCGGCGAGGTAGGCTTGCAGTTTGTGCAATGGCTGCTCGGCGCGGCGTTCTATGTCTAAGGCTGGTAAGCCATTGGATGGGCTGTCTATGCTCAATGCAATGCGGGCAAAAGCATGGGTGCTAGCAAAGAAGTCTTCGGCTTTGAATAGCAAGCTTTCTGGTGGCAATAAGGGTCGCTCGGCATCGTGTGCCAATGTTTTGTAGCGGGCTTGCGCCTCGCGCCAAAATTGTTGCGCGCTGTTATCCAAGTCGCCGTGCAGGCAGAGCACGCTCTGGCTATTGAGGTAATCCAATAGGCAGGCGGTGTGCTCAAAAAATAAGGGCAAATACCATTCTATGCCGCCGCTAGCGATGCCTTTGCTGACGTCTTTGTAGATTTTGGCGCGTTGCGGATCGCCCTCAAAGGTTTCGCGGAACTGGCCACGGAATATGGCGATGCCGGCTTCGTCTAGCGGAAATTCCCTAGCTGGCAGTAAGCGTATTTCTGGCACCGGGTAAAGGCTGCGCTGGGTGTCCACATCAAAGGTGCGTATGCTTTCTATTTCATCGTCAAACAGGTCTATACGGTAAGGCAGAGCTGAACCCATGGGGAATAAATCCACCAAGCCACCGCGTACGCTGAATTCGCCATGGCTGATGACTTGGCTGACGTGGTGGTAACCGGCTTCGGCGCATTGCAAACGCAGCGCATCGGTATCCAGCCTTTGGCCTTTTTTCAGCATAAAGGTGTTGGCGCTCAAATAGGCTTTCGGGCTAATGCGGATCAAGGCCGTGGATAGCGGCACAATGATGACGTCGCAGGCATTTTGCGTGATTTGGTATAGCGTGGTTAAGCGTTCGGAGATCAAATCCGGGTGCGGCGAAAACTGATCGTAAGGCAGGGTTTCCCAATCGGGCAATAAATTGACCGTTAAGTCAGGCGCAAAGTAGGGCAGTTCTTCAAGCAAGCGCTGCGCATCAAAGCCATTGGCGCTGATGATGACCAAGGTTTGTGGCGTCGCTGCCCGTTTAAGTTGCTGCGCCAGTTCGGCCAAGGCGTGGCCGTCTTGACCTAGATGACTCAAGGACACGCGTGTGGCTTGGCCGAGTTTGGGGATGGGTAATGCGCTAGGGCTCATGTAGGGATTTCGTTAGGTATGGGTTGGGGTTGAGGGGCCAGCTAGGCTGTGCCACCCACGGTCAGCGCATCAATTTTCAAGGTGGGTTGCCCCACCCCTACAGGCACGCTTTGGCCTTCTTTGCCGCAGGTGCCGACGCCGCTGTCTAAGGCCATGTCGTTGCCTATCATGGATACCCGTTTTAATACGTCCGGGCCATTGCCTATCAAAGTGGCGCCTTTAACCGGGTAAGTGATTTTGCCGTCTTCTATCATGTAGGCTTCGGCGGCGCTGAAAACAAATTTGCCGCTGGTGATGTCCACTTGACCGCCGGCGAAGTTGGCGGCATACAAACCGCGTTTCACCGATTTGATGATTTCTTCGGGCGCCGCCGTGCCATTTAACATGTAAGTGTTGGTCATACGCGGCATGGGAATGTGCGCATAACTTTCGCGTCTGGCGTTGCCGGTAATCGGCATTTTCATTAGGCGGGCGTTTAAGGTGTCTTGGATGTAGCCACGCAATATGCCGTCTTCGATCAGCACGGTGCGGTTGCTTGGGTTGCCTTCATCGTCCATGCTTAATGAACCGCGTCGGTTCGCCAAGGTGCCGTCATCGACGATGGTGATGCCGCGCGCTGCCACTTGCTGACCAATTTTATTGCTAAATGCCGAGCTGCCTTTGCGATTGAAGTCGCCTTCTAAACCATGGCCAATGGCTTCGTGCAATAAAATGCCAGGCCAGCCGGCGCCCAACACCACGGTCATGCTGCCGGCAGGAGCGGGTCGCGCATCCAAATTCACCAAGGCTTGGTGCACGGCTTTTTGCGCGTAATCTTGCAAGACATCGTCCGTGAAGTAGCTGTAATCAAAGCGTCCACCGCCACCGCTGGAACCTTGCTCGCGGCGGCCATTGTGCTCGGCTATGACATTGATGGATAAGCGCACCAAGGGGCGCACGTCGGCCGCCATCACGCCATCGTGACGCGCCACCATGACCACTTCGTATTCGCCGGCGATGGAGGCGGTGACTTGTTTCACGCGCGAATCGATTTGCCTGGCGTAGGCCTCCAGCCTTTCTAGTAGGTTTACTTTTTTGTCGGCAGACAAAGAAGCGATAGGGTCGTGGCCTAGGTAGAGCGGGGCGTTGGCACGGGCGATTAAGCTGCTGGCCGACTGCTCGCCGCCTTGGTTGGCAATGGCTTTACTGGCTTTGGCCGCCGCTTGCAAGGCGCTTAAGCTGATGTCGTCGGAGTAAGCAAAAGCGGTTTTTTCACCACTCACCGCACGCACGCCCACGCCTTGGTCTATAGAAAAATTGCCGGATTTAACCTGGCCTTCTTCTAAGCCCCAGCTTTCGCTTCGGCTGTATTGAAAGTACAAGTCGGCATAGTCTATTTTGTGCGACATCATGTCGCCCAATACGCTTTGCAGTTGGGCTAGATCTAGATTAGCCGGTGCCAGTAGGTGGTCTTTAGCTAGGTCAAAGTGGCTGCCCAGTTGCTGCTTGCCGTTAGTCGGCTTGGTGGTGGATTTCATTTAAATTTCAGTAATGGTGCGGTGTTTAAGGGCAGGCAAGCTGGCTCGCAGGCTGGCTTGGTATTTTGGGTTCATGGCGGCAATGACCACGCCTGATCCGCGCGGCAGCCTATCTAGTACCACGCCCCAAGGGTCGACTATCATGCTGTTGCCGTGCGTTTCACGGCCAGATAAGTGGTAGCCACCTTGCGCAGGAGCCATGACGTAGCTCAAGTTTTCTATGGCGCGCGCGCGGACTAAGGTTTCCCAATGGGCTTTACCGGTGGTGTCGGTGAAGGCCGATGGCACGACGATGATGTTGACGTCTTTCATGGCCCGATAGAGTTCAGGAAAACGCAAGTCGTAACAGATGGACAGGCCTATCTTGCCGAAAGGCGTGTCGACCACTTTAATCACGTCACCGGATTCTATGGTTTTTTCTTCGTGGTATTGCTCGTTACCTAGATTGAGCCCAAACAAATGGATCTTGTCGTAACGCGCCACTTGCTGGCCTTGGTCATCGTAGACCAAGCAACTGTTGCGTACTTTATTGGGAAAGTTGCTGACCAAGGGCACCGAGCCGCCTATGAGCCAAATTTTATGTTTTTTGGCCATGCTTTTTAAGAATTGCTGTATCGGTCCTTTGCCTTCTTCTTCGCGCGCGGCTACCTTGTCGGTTTCTTTAAAGCCCATTAATGCAAAATACTCGGGCAAGGCCACCAGTTTTGCGCCTTGATTGGCCGCCACCTCAATTAAGCGTTCGGCTTCGCTTAAGTTGGCCGTCACATAGGGGCCAGAAGCCATTTGTATGGCGGCTATTTTAATGATGTCTGAAGAGTTTTTTTGACTGAGGGTGGCTTTGGTGGTTTTTAAGCGTGAGGTGATGGCCATGTTAAATCCAAATAATGGTTAGTGTTTTAATCAGTTTGCAGGTGCTTCAGTTTCTTCTTTGTTGTTTTTTACTTCTTGTGGGTTGTCCCAAGTCCCTATGATCTCGTATTCAGTCGATGAAATCTTATTCAAGGGGTCTTTTAATATTTTCTGTGCTAAGAATGCCACAGCACCGACCAATGGTCCACCGGCAAGCGCAGCGAGCGATAAGCTGTCGCTGATGTGAGGCAATACTTTTACGTATAAGTGCTGCGTTTCTTTTTGTAAATTGGTTTCACCTTTAATTGACACGTCTGCCGCTGGCCCTGACATGACAAAGTCATCGCTGTAAATCACGCCGGCATTAATTTTTGCAGTGGCTTTGATTTTATCAAAGGCGAAGCCATTGCTAAACAGGTCTCTGAAATCCAGGGACAAGCGTCGCGGTAAGCTTTGTAAGCTGAGCAAGCCTAATAGACGGCCTACCCCCGGTTGCACCTGCAGGATTTGACCTTTCTTCATTTCCAACTGCAAATTGCCATTGATTTCGACGGGGTTAAAGTCGTAGGGGTTGCCTGCCCATTGCAATTGGCCATTTAGGCTGCCTTCGCCTCTTTTGACGGTATTGGGGTGGCCAATGTTCTTGAGTGTTTCGCCTAAATTTCGAATGTCCCATGTGACGTTTAAATAGGTGCTGGGGTTTTTTTGCCAATTGTTCCATTGCCCGTCTGCACTGATGGTGCTCTCAGGGTTGCTGAGTTTGAGTTTCTGGATGGCCCAATTGTTATTTTGTGGGTAGGCAATCAATTCCATGGCGCCTAGGTTTTTGTTATCCCATTCAAAGCTATCGGCGGCGATGTCTAAAGCAGGGTAGGTGCTTAAGCCCACGTCCTTGCCGGCCGTTTTGCTCTTATTCGGGCTGGCCTCGGGAATGGATAAATGGCTTAAGCGCGCGCTTAGCTTGTTGTCGTTTGAATAATTAAGGTCGCCGCTGAGTTCACGGCTTTGCACGGTGATGCTCAAGCCGGCTTTAGTCGGGTTGTTGATGACTTTGAGTTGGTGAATGCGCCGCTCAAAGATGTCCAAGGTATTAATTTTAAGTGCTATTTTTTGGATGGGCGGGGCGCTGCCTGAGTCTAATTCACCACTGAATTCTTGCATAACGCGGCGCCAGGCGTCGGCGTCTAAATAGTCCAAGCTGCCACTTAATTGCAGCCCTTTGACTTTGATTAAATCGTATTTTGGATTGAGCTCGTCGTTGTTGGCCGGTCCGTTATTAAAGCGCACGTTAGCCCGGTCAAATTTGAGTCGGCCGTTTTCTTTAGTGCGCACCACTTGAGCAAATAATTTGCGGCCCAATGCCACGCTCAATGCATCGTTGTTTAAAGCTTGGTTTTTATCTACCCTTAACATTAAGCGCTCGTTGCTGGCTTTATTGAAGGGAGCCGGTAGGCGTGAACTTAAGCCGACTAGATCGCTGCGTATGGCGATGTTCACCAGCGGTTTTTGGATGGTGATGTCGCTTTGCCAATTGGCGCTGCCAGACAAATAGCCGACCGCTTTGGCCAAATTGCCTTTGGGGTTTTGATTAAGGAGCACTTGCCGTATCGCCGCGTCATTCATTTTACCTTTGGCATTGATGCGTATGATTTTGTCTTTACCCGAGCTTAAGTTAAAGCTAAGCGGTGTACCAAATGCGTTGGCGTTGATGTTCTTTGCCGTTAAGCTGCTTTCGGTAAAGTCGAGCACGCCATTGATGGCGGTGAGTTTAGGTATGCTCACCTCGTCCATACTGCCATTGCTAATGAGGTAGCTACCTTGGTATTTGGCTGCGTCTAAATCGTTCATGGGGATCATCAGCTTGAGGTCTAGTTTTCCCTGACCGCTGGTGACGAGGTCTTCGGTAAAGCCTTGAGTGGATTCCAGCACTGGGCTTTTGTTGACGAATTTGACGCTTTCGGCGACCGGTCCTTTGTAAGTGCTGTCTATGTATAACATGGGTTCGGCGGCATCCAACTGCGGTATGACCACTTTGCTTTTGACGATTTGATTGCCAAATAAGTGGCCAGAAAAGGCATTCAATTCCATGCGTTTACCCTCAAACAGCATGTCTAGGCCTAGGTCTTCTATGACAGGCCAGCCCGTGCCGTATTCCATAAGGGAGTGGCTCAATTTGCCGGTAACGCGAAATTGGCCCAGATGGGGCAAGGCTTTATTTTGTTTGTCGACAAAAGGAAAGTCCGCCAAGCGGCCTTTGATGACCACGTTGACGTCTTCTATTTGACCGCTCAGTATGGACGTGTCCAACCAGTGCAGGGTGGTTTCACCCAGCGCTTTAGGGTAATAGTGCAATGCGTATTTGGCATCGGCTTTGGCTAGGTGGGCTTTTAAATCCAAATAGTCGCCTTTAGCGCTGTCCATCACGTAGTCTGCGTTGACTGTCGCAGACAAATGCGGGTTGCTTAAGCTTAATTGGTCGACGTGGACCTGTGTGGCCAGTTCCTTGTGGCTCCAACTGATGCTGCCGTTGAGGCTGTCCACCGTGGTTGGGTAGCGCAATATGGACATCAGATCCAACTTGGCATTGGTGGTGCTTAATTGCAGTTTGCCGGTATTTTGATTAGCGCTGATGCTGCCGCTTAAGTTGCTAAAGCCTGGGAGGTTTTCCTGTGCAGCCAGATTCAAATTTTGAAACTGGGCCTGCACTTGGTAGCCATTGGTTTTGCCTAGGCTGGTTTGCCAGTTTAAGTTTAGCTCACTGAGCTGCCCGCTGGGGTTGAGCTGCTTAATCTTGTCTTGCCACGCCTGCGGGATGGGTAGTTGGGCTGCGTGGGCCTGTAGCATGGCCAAATCCAATTTAGCCAATTGCACTTTAAGCGTGTCGTGCGTCGATTTGCTTTTAAGGTAATGCACGGTGGCATCTTGCAAACTTAAGCCCAAGTCACTTTGTACACTTAAACGCTTGGCGCTATAGCTTTCATCGGTGTTGGTTTTAGCCCAGGCCAGTTCACCGCTTAAGCTGCGCATGATTAAGCCAGTATCTTGGGCGGGTAAATCCAATTGCAGGTCGCTTAAGGCCAGTGTGCTGTTGATGCTATGCCATTGTTGGTTTTCAAACGCCATGGCCAGCTTAATGTCACCGCGGCCATTTTTTAGCGCCACGCTAGGGCTGAGTAAGCGGTAATCGACCCAAGCTTGGTATGCCATTAAGTCTACATTTTTAATGCTTAACTCCAGTTGACCATACCAATTGGCAAGCTGACTGACGTCGTTGCCATAAAGCCTAGCGTGCAATTGAATAGGCGAGCTGGTGCCGCTAGAAGGCAGGGCGCTGAGGCTGATTTGATGGCTCTTAAGCAGGCGCTTCCATGGCGGACTTTGCACCGATAAGTTGAGCTTATCTAAACTCAAAGCCGGGGCGCCGCGCAGCTCGTCTATCCAGACCACCTTGGCGTCACTGACATTTAACGCGCTTTGGCGCAGTAGCCAATTGGCTAATTCCGGTTTGGCGGGTCCCTGCATGCTGATGCCCGCCACAAAAAGCTCACCTTGGGCATTGCGCCTAATGGTGAGTTCGGGTGAGCGCAAGTTCAGGCTGGCTAAGCGGGGTTCAAGCAAGGGCAGGCTGAGCCAGGATAAGCTTAAGTCGGTATTTTTAAGTTGCAGGGCAGGGCGATTTTGCGCGTCGTATAAATCAATGTCTGATACAACAAAGTGCGGGTTAACGCCTTGCCAGCCGACTTGAATTTGGCCTATGACTATTTTTTGCTGAGCCAGCTTGCTGGCGAATTGCGCGATGTCATTTTTGTAGAGGTTGATGTTGGGAAAAAGCCAAAACTCGATGCTCAAGGCGGCGGCAATTAAAACGACGGCAATGCTGCTGATCAGCCAAAAGGCTAGGCGGTAAATCAACAGCAGGGACTTTTTGACCATATAAGCTAGCTTGGGCTTTAATTGAATTAGGTTACAGCATGCATTCTACTGCAATAGCCATCATAACAAACAAATTGCCGGGTGTTTAATGGCCGTCGGCTGCGAAGTGAAATTATTTTAAAATAGCGGCTTTGTCCTTTAGAATGTCGCCTGGCTCGGATACCCTGACGCCCACATAATTTAAGCGCTGATCTCTTGATTCAATTCAAACAACTCACTTTAGTTCGTGGTTTAAAAACCCTGATTCAAGGGGCGACATTGCAACTGCACCCTGGCCATAAAGTGGGCTTAACCGGCGCCAATGGGGCCGGCAAATCTTCTTTATTTGCCTTGCTACGCGGGGAAATGCAATTGGAAGCGGGCGATTTGGACATGCCTGCCAGTTGGGTGGTATCTCACGTTGCCCAAGAGACGCCCGCGCTGGCCATGCCTGCGATAGAGTTTGTCTTGGACGGCGATGCCGAGTTACGCCAAATTGAAGCAGCCTTGGTCGCCGCTGAAGCGTCCCAGCAAGGCGAATTGATCGCCGAATTGCATCACCGCTTACTCGATATAGATGGTTACGCTGCTAAAGCGCGGGCGGCGGAACTGCTAAGCGGCTTGGGCTTTAGCCAAGCCAATTTGCAACAAGCGGTGGCTACTTTTTCTGGTGGTTGGCGGGTGCGTTTGAATCTGGCGCGGGCCTTAATGTGCCGCTCTGATTTATTGTTGCTCGATGAGCCGACTAACCATTTGGATTTGGATGCGGTGATTTGGTTAGAAGGCTGGCTGCAATCTTACCGCGGCACCTTGATATTGATTTCGCATGATAGGGATTTTTTAGACGCCATCGTCAATCACATCGCGCATATCGAACAGCAAACCCTGACTTTGTACCGTGGCGGCTACTCAGATTTTGAGCGGCAACGTGCGGAAAAACTGGCCTTGCAACAAGCCTTGTTCGAGAAGCAGCAGCGAAAAGTCAGCCATTTGCAAAGTTACATTGATCGCTTCCGGGTGCAGGCGACTAAGGCGCGGCAAGCGCAGAGCCGCATCAAGGCCTTGGAGCGCATGGAAATGATTTCAGCTGCGCACGTGGACAGCCAATTCAATTTTGAATTTAGAGTGCCCTTGGCCGCGCCCGATCCGCTCTTGGTATTAGATGAAATGGCGGTGGGTTATCAAAGTGTAGCATTGATTAAGGACATCGTTTTAGCCATCAGGCCGGGCGAGCGTATAGGCTTATTGGGCCGTAACGGCGCCGGTAAGACTACCTTAATAAAGTTATTGGCTAAAGAATTGGCGCCATTATGTGGCAAGCGCGTGGAAGGCAAGGATTTGAACATAGGTTACTTTGCTCAGCACCAATTGGAGCAACTGCGCCTGGATGAGTCGCCTTTGCAGCACATGATGAAGCTGGACCCGTTGACTCGCGAGCAAGAGCATTTGAATTTTTTAGGCGGCTTTGACTTTAAAGGCGACATGGCAAGATCGCCGTGCTTGAATTTCTCCGGTGGTGAGAAGTCACGCTTGGCTTTGGCTTTACTGATTTGGACGCGGCCGAATTTGTTGCTGCTCGATGAGCCCACCAACCATTTGGATTTGGAAATGCGTCATGCCTTGACCATGGCCTTGCAAGACTACCAAGGCGGGGTGGTGTTGGTCTCGCATGATAGGGCGTTGCTGCGTGCCAGTTGCGATGAGTTTGTGTTGGTGGCCGACGGACAAGCCATTCCTTTTGATGGCGACTTGGAAGCCTATAGCCTGTGGTTAAATGAGCAACGCTTAAAAGAAAAGCAAAACGTGCAAGCGACGCTGGAAGTCAAACCGGCTAAGCAAGATCGGGCCATGAACAAGGCCGAGCGCCAAGCCAGAATTGCCGAGCGCCGGCCTTTACTCAAAGAGGTGGCCGAATTGGATGGTCGTATCGCGACCTGGCAGGAAGAAAAGCTGGCATGCGATGCGCGATTAAACGACAACGACTTATACAGCGCCGCGGATAAAACCGCCTTGCAAGATTTGCTGAAAAAGCAGGCCGAGCTCATTAAACAGATTGAGCAAGCCGAAGAGCGTTGGTTGGATTTGCATGAGCGCTTAGAGGAACTGCCGGCGCTGGATTAGGCCACATAAATGAAGTTGCCTGCAAGGGCGTTATAAAAAAACCATGAAGACGGACAAGGACATACTATGGAAATTCAATATTCAAAACGCATTAAACTCATGCACGCCCTATGTTTGGCGGAAACCGTGCGTGACGATGAGCAAAAGCCGAATGCCGATTTAAACGATTACGATGCGTTGGCCGCCGCCGATTATTTAAGTTGCTACGTCACCTTTAAAGCCATACAAGCGGCGGAGCGCTTGCCTTTAGCCGAACGCAGTGAAAACTTTGACATGCTCAGTGTTTACCAAGCCTACGCCTTGCTAGCCTACGCGTTTTTTACCACGCCATTGGCGCAAGAAGACATTGCGCCCAATTTAGGCGTGGCACAGATCACCATTGCTAAAACCTTGTTTGCCGGCTTGCCGGATGCCGAGTTGATCGAAATCATTGAGTCGGGATTTCATAAATTCCAGTTGATAGGCGATGCCGAAGCGGCGCATTGGTCTGAATTCAGAGAAAATTTAGATAAGCTAACGGTGGCCTTTGTGATTGCCGGTACCGATGACGAAAGCCCGCACAGCGTGGCTGAAATCACGCCACTATTTGGTCAGTTATTAAGCCAGTTGTGCGAGGCGTTTAATAACGCTTAATGCCCGTCCGGCTGGTTGCCAGATAGGTAATACCAGCGCTGGTTTAGTTTGATGAAGTCACTGAGCTCATGCAGGCGGTAGGCTTTGCCTGCCACTTTGTATCGCGCGACAAATTCCACTGTGGCCTTGTTGTCTTGCTCTGGCGTGGTTGGCTTGATGGCAAGGCCTAGCCATTTTATGGCGGCGTCCTCGCTGAAATCTAGTTTGCTTGGCCTGCTGTCGGGGTGCCAGGTCGCCAATAAATACTCAGGCAATGCTAAGGCGTAAGCGCTGTAACGAGAGCGCATCAAAGCCAGCGCATTAGGTGCAGGCCGGCCTTGATGGTAGGGCTGACAGCAATCGTAATAGTTTAAGCCACTGTCGCAGGGGCAGACTGCTAAGGCCTTTTGTTTGCTTAAGGGCTTAGGTGAGCTCACGCGTTTCTAAAAATTCGATGTCTGGGTAGCGCTCTTGGGCCATTTGTAAGTTCACGCGGTTTGGCGCTAAGTAGACGTATTCATTCGCCCCGTCCATTGCCACATTAAACCCGTATTTATCGGCAATCGCGCTTAAGTCGCTGTCTTTACCGCGCAGCCAACGCGCGGTGTAACAATCGTAATTTTCAAACACGATGTCCACGCCGTATTCGTGCTCTAAGCGGTGCGCCACCACTTCAAATTGCAGCATGCCGACCGCACCCAAAATCAAATCATTGCTGAGTATAGGCCTGAATAATTGCGACGCCCCTTCTTCAGCTAGTTGTTGAAGACCCTTTTGCAACTGCTTCATTTTTAATGGATTTTTTAATCTTGCTTTACGGAAAAATTCCGGGGCGAAAGAGGGCAAGCCAGTGAATTTTAGGTTTTCATTTTCACTAAAAGTATCGCCCACTTTGATGGTGCCGTGGTTGGGTATGCCTATGATGTCGCCGGAGTAGGCTTCATCCATGGTGGTGCGGTCTTGTGCCATAAAGGTGATGGCATTGTTTACCGCCATCAACTTGCCGGTGCTGACTTGTTTGATTTTCATGCCACGCTCAAAGCGACCGGAACACACCCTTAAGAAGGCAATGCGATCGCGGTGCTTGGGGTCCATGTTGGCTTGTATTTTAAAAACAAAGCCAGAGAATTTATTCTCATCCGGCGCCACGCTGCGACTGGCCGCATTGCGTGCCAGTGGCGCAGGCGATAAATCAACCACCGCATCCAATAGCGATTGCACGCCAAAGTTGTTGATGGCTGAACCAAAATAAACCGGTGTTTGCTTGCCGCTTAAATAGCGTTCGGCATCAAAGCTGTGCGATGCGCCGCGGACCAATTCCACGTTGATGCGCAATTCCTCCGCCACGGCGCCCAATACTTCATCCAAGCGAGGGTTGTCCAGGCCTTGGATGATTTCCGAGGTGCCTTTCTCGGCGCGCGGGTCAAAGAAAGCGATGCTGTCGGTATAGAGGTTGTAAACGCCCCTAAAGCTTTTGCCCATGCCTATAGGCCAAGTCATGGGCGCGCATTCCATGCCCAGTGTGGTTTCTATCTCGTCCAGCAACTCTATGGGTTCACGGCTTTCGCGGTCCAGTTTGTTGATGAAAGTGACGATAGGGGTGTCGCGCATGCGGCAGACATTGAGCAACTTGATGGTTTGCGCTTCCACGCCATTCACCGCATCAATCACCATGACCGCGGAATCCACCGCGGTTAGGGTGCGGTAAGTGTCTTCAGAAAAGTCGTCGTGGCCTGGGGTGTCCAGTAGGTTGATCATGTGTTCGCGGTAGGGGAACTGCATGACCGATGAGGTCACGGAAATGCCGCGTTGCTTTTCCAATTCCATCCAGTCCGACGTGGCATGGCGTGAAGCCTTACGGCCACGCACTTCGCCGGCCACCTGTATGGCGCCACCAAACCACAGTAACTTTTCAGTCAAGGTGGTCTTACCCGCATCCGGGTGCGAAATGATGGCAAAGGTGCGGCGGCGTTTTATTTCACCTTGTAAGGCAGTAGGCGCGAGTGTGGACATGGGTTAAGCGGATCTTTGATTTAAGACAAGGGCGCCATTTTACCTTAAATTGGCGTTTAGAAAATCATGGCTAACTAGCGGCCTAATCAAGCGTGTTGATTGGCAGCTTTGAAGGTAACACTGACCAATGTGCCTCGCTTATGTTTAATGTCGCTGTAAGCTAACTTAACTTTTGCTTGGTGTTGGTTGGCAATTTCACGCACTATTGCCAGTCCTAAGCCGCAACCATTTTCACGGTTACCTAATACGCGGTAGAAGCGGTCAAAGACTTTTTCTTGATCCGTAATTGCTATGCCAACACCGTCGTCTTGGACAGATAGAACAGCAATGCCTGCTTGAAAATCCAGCCCGACTGTAATGCTGGCTCCGGCTGAGTTGTAGCGTATGGCATTGTCTATCAAGTTGTTTAGAAGTTCTTGTAGCAGCAAAGGGTTGCCGTTAATGATCAGCTCGTTTAATTGGCAATTGACGCCTAAATCAATGTTTTTTTCTAATGCCTTAGGCACCCAATCCATGCTGACTTTACGCACGAGGGCCACTAAATCGAGCTTTTCAAACAAATCAGCTAGACCACTTTCAGGTTCAGCCCTAGCTAAGCTTAATAATTGATTGGCTAGCCTGGCCAGGTTTTCACTGCCGTTGCTGATTTGCCTAAGCGCATGTTGGACATGGGACAAATTCTTTTCTCTGAGTGCCGCTTCGGCTTGTACCTTAAGGCCAGCCAGCGGTGTTTTTAGTTGATGAGCTGCATTGGCTAGGAAGTGGCGGCGTTTATCGACGGCACTTTTTTCTTTAGCCAACAATTCGTTCATGGCGTGTAGCAGCGGTTTCAGTTCTTCTGGTGCATCATGCTGTTCGATTGCTTGTATGTCGCCAGGTTGCCTTTTCAATATGAGTTGCTTTAGTTTTTCAAGTGAAATAAGCCCGCGTTTTATGCCTAAATTGATGGCAAATATAATCAAAAATATCAACAAAATTTGCGGCACTAACATGATGGCAATAATTTCATTGGCCATCTTGTCCCGTTTAGTGGTGGTTTCCCCGATTAATATTGTGACATTGCCATGGGCGCCAAGGTCGGCTAAGGGTAAGTTGAAGGCAACCATATGCAAACTTTTTTGCTTAAAGCGTATTTCATAGTAAACAGCTTTGTTGGCTTTTGGCATTACTTTGGGCAGGCTTAGACCCCTGTCGCCAACGATAAGGCTATGATTGGCATCTTGAATTTGATAGTAAATCCAATCATCGGTGTCGTATTCCAATAGTTTGAGTGTGCTCTCTGGAAGGTCGACCAGCAATGTGCCATCCTTTACCTCCACCTGTTCGGCTAGCGCTAATGCAACTCTGAATAAGGCTCTGTCATAGGCTAAGTTAGCAAAGTAGGTGGCAGTATAGTAGGCCGTCACTGTTCCAAGGAGAAACGAGGGCAAAAGTAAAATAAGCAGCCAATTTAATAGCCTTTGACGAATTGAATTGTTTCTAATGCGTAGCATGCGATTTGTTTAAATCGGTTAATAAGTAACCCAATCCACGTATGGTCCGTATTTCAATGGAAAAGACGTTTAATTTTTTTCGTAGTCGCGACACATTTACTTCGATGGCATTGTCAGTAATTTCATTGTCCCAGTTGCATAAATGCTCAAGTATATTGACTTTGCTGACCACTTTTGTGGCTTTGAGCATCAATAGTTCTAATAAGGCCAATTCCCGAGATGTAAGGCTTAAGGGGGTTTCTTGGTGACTGCATTGGCGACTGCTGGTGTCGAAGACCAGGTCGCCGAAAAATATTTTCGCACCGCCACCAGAAATGCCACGACGTATTAGCACACGTACGCGCGCTTCTAATTCTGCTAACTCAAACGGCTTAGTGAGGTAATCGTCTGCGCCCAAATCTAATCCTTTGACCCGATTCAGCGTATCCTCAAGTGCAGTTAAGATTAATACTGGCGTCTGACTTCCTCGTCTGCGTAGTTGTTTTAATACTTCAAAACCACCTAATTTGGGTAAACCTAAATCCAGGATAATGACATCGTATTCTTGGTAAGCTAATAATTGGTTGGCACGTTCGCCATCGGCAATGACATCGACTGCATAGCCGGCTTTGCTAAAGCTTCGCTCTAGACCGTCTTGTAGAATTAAATCATCTTCGATTAATAATAATCGCATGTAATCAGCTTGAGCTAGATGCCCTTTGAATATTGAGATGGAGGACAGTAACTATTCTAGTATAAGGAGCCATCTGGATGCCGATCATTTAAAAAGAAACGCCAGCAGTTTAATCTGCTGGCGTTTTGTTTAATTAACCCAATTAAACGTTAAGGATGATGCTTATTTAGCCGCAGGTGCTGAATCTAATGGTTTTGCTTCGTCTTTAGCTTTTTTGCTAGATTTCTTTTTTTCAGTTTTCACTGGGTCAGCTTTTGCTGGGGCAGCTGTTTCAGCTTTAGCTGCTTCAACTGGTTTAGCGGCATCTGCTGCGAATGCGGCTGTGCCCATGCTTAATGCAAATGTCCCTGCTAACAATGAGGCTAAAATTTTGTTCATTTAAATCTCCAAAAAAAATAGGAATAAAAAAATTAATGGGGCAAGCGGCCTATTTGAATGGCTAGTTGCTTACCATAGAGAACATCATAGATAGCTAAGCTTACGGCAAGCTGACAATTTGTATGTTTGATTTATTTGTATGCAGGCGCAAATGTATAAAAATTTGGTTTGGACTTAGGACGGGAGCCTAATCCTTATAGGCTAGGGCTATGTCGCGTTTACGCTGGCGTTCTTGGCGCAGGCTGTAAAGTGTGGAGGCGATAACAACCACGGAGACGACGACGATGGTGACGGTGGCCAAGGCATTGATGCTGGGGTTCAAGCCTAAGCGCGCACGGGAAAAAATAACCATGGGCATGGTCGAGTAGCCTGGCCCAGACAAGAAGGACGATAAGACCACGTCATCAAAAGACAAGGTGAAGGTGAGCAAGAAGGCCGATAGCAAGGCCGGCATGAGCAATGGCAAGGTCACCAAGCTAAAGACTTGCCATGGTCGGCAGCCTAAATCCATGGCGGCTTCCTCCAGTTTGCCGTCCATTTCCGTTAAGCGCGAACGCACCACCACGGTGGCGTAAGCCGTGCCAAGTAAGGCGTGGCCTAGCAATATGGTAAACAAGCCGCGTTCAGGGTAGCCTAGGGCTTGTTGCACGGACACCAGCATCAGCAATAAGGATAGGCCAACAATCACGTCTGGCATCACCAAGGGCGTGCTGGCCAAGGATGACAGCAAACCACGGCCAGTGAAGCGCCGGTAACGGTGTAAGGCAAACGCGCTGAACAGCCCAAAAAACACCGAGACCAAGGCCGATAAGAAAGCAATTTTAAGGGATAACATGACGGCGGCGATCAAGTCGCTGTCGTGCATTAAGGCTTCATACCAACGCAAGCTGGCGTGGCTCCATACCGTGACCAACTGCGAGTCATTAAACGAGTAGGCGACCAGGGTGAATATGGGCAGAAATAAAAATGCATAGACCACTAGCATCCAACTGCGGCCAAACCATTTAAGCGCGGTGCTGTTCATGTTTTATGCGCGCCCCTCGGATTGCAGCTTGTTGTAAATAGCCAAAGGCAGCATGATGAGTAGCAGCATGACGATGGTCACGGCGCCCGCCATGGGCCAATCGTTGTTGCTAAAAAACTCGTCCCACAATACGCGGCCTATCATTAAGGTGTTGGGGCCGCCAAGTAGTTCGGGGATCACGTATTCGCCGACCGCCGGGATGAACACCAGCATGCAACCGGCCACTATGCCGGCTTTGGATAGCGGCACGGTAATCAGCCAAAAAGTTTTAAACGGGTGGCAACCTAAATCCGCTGCCGCTTCTAAATAGCGACCATCCAGTTTGGACAGGTTGGCATACAGCGGCAATATCATAAAGGGCAGGTAAGAGTAGACCATGCCTATCATCAAGGAGAAGGGCGTATTGAGCATCTCGATCGGGCTGTCTATCCAACCTAGTGCCAGCAAGGCGTTGTTGATTAAACCGTTGTTAACCAACAGGGTTTTCCAGGCGTAAATACGCAGTAAAAATGAGGTCCAAAACGGCAACATAATCAGCATGACCAATAAGGCTTGCCAGCGTTTGGGCGCGCGCGCCATGAAGTAAGCAAACGGGTAGCCCAGACCTAAGCAAATGACCGTGGTGTAAAAGGCGTAGCTTATGGAAGATAGGTAGGTAGCCAGATACAGTTCGTCTGAGGCCAGAAACAAATAGCTGCTGAAGTCTAATTTGATGCTGGGCCAAGCCCCTTGCCAGCTAACCATGCCCGATACCGCGGTCGTTTGCATTTCCGATAGGCTGATTTTAAGCACGATTAATACGGGCAAGAAGGCCAAAATTAAGAACCAAGCATAAGGCAGGCCTATGACCAAGCGACGCCCAGTTAGCCAGGCGGGCATGCTACGCTGCAATGATTGCATGAGGCTGGCCATTATTGCGTCAACAGCACCATCGCACTGTCATCCCAGTTGACGTAAACCTGGTCGCCCCAGCTTAAATCAGCACTGGCTTCATCGGCGTGACTTTGCACTTGCACTTGCAACACTTTGCCACTGGCCAGTTTTACATGGTAGTTGGTGTGCGCACCAAAGTAGGCCATCTCTGTTATCACGCCGCTAACATGGTTGATTTTAGCCGTGGGTTTTTTGCGGCTGAGTGCCATTTTTTCTGGCCGTATGGCCGCGCCCACCGCCATGCCTAAATGACAGGCTTGATTAGATGGGACGCGCAGCAAAGCATCGGCGCATTGCACTAGGAGGTAATTAGTGTGGTTTTCTTTGACTGGACCGTCAAAAATGTTAACGCTACCTATAAAATCTGCTACTTGTCGGCTGTTAGGCTGTTGGTAAATGGCCTTGGGCGAGCCTACTTGTAAAAACGACCCTGCGCTCATGACGGCCATGCGCGTCGCCATGGTCATGGCTTCTTCTTGATCGTGGGTCACCAACACGCAGGTCACGCCCACTTCTTCTATGATGTTGACTAATTCTATTTGCGTGCTGACACGCAATTTTTTATCTAAGGCGCCTAAGGGTTCATCCAGTAATAACAGCTTGGGTTGTTTGGCGATGCTGCGTGCTAGGGCCACCCGTTGTTGCTGGCCGCCAGATAGCTGATGCGGTTTGCGTTTGGCATACTGGCTTAGTTGCACCAGTTTCAACATGGCCTCCACCCGTTCAGCAATGGCCTCTTTAGCCATGCCGTCTCGCCGCAAGCCAAAAGCGATGTTATCGCTGACGCTTAAATGCGGGAACAGGGCATACGATTGAAACATCATGTTAATGGGCCGTTGGTAAGCGGGCAATTCCGTGATGTCTGTCCCACCTAAGTAAATTCGACCTTGGCTTGGCGTTTCAAAGCCTGCCAGCATGCGCAATAAGGTGGATTTGCCGCAACCTGAGCCACCCAATAAGGCAAAAATTTCCCCGCTGGCCACGTTCAGCGTGACTTGATCCACCGCCTTGATGTGACCGTCGTAAATTTTACTGACGCCTTCTATGCGCAATAAAGGCTCGTTGGCTAATGGGGATTTGCTAGCGTTTTCCATCCTTACAATCCTGTTTTAAAGCGAGTGAATAAACGGGTCATGATGCGCCTGCTGCCATTGTCCACCGTGCCGGGTGGGATAAGCCTAGCGACGTCGCTGGGCGCTAAAAAAATGCTGGGGTTACGCTTAATGGAGGGGTCAACAAACGCGCTGGCGGCTTGATTGGGATTGGCAAAGGACAAGGCATTGGTCAAGCTGGCATGCACTTGCGCGCGTAGTATGTAATTGATGAACAGGTGGGCGTTGTTTGGGTGGGGCGCATCGGCCGGAATGGCCATGGTGTCCATGAACATCAGGCCGCCGGTTTTAGGCAGCAGGGCCACGATGTTTTGCGCCAAATTATTTTCCTTGGCGCGTTTTCTAGCCAAGTTGAAATCGCCGGCCCAGCCCAGTGCCACGCAGACTTGGCCGCTGGCTAAGTCTTCAATTTGGCCGCCAGAATTAAAGCGCTTGATGTCGGGCCGTACTTTTTTCAGCATGGTGAAAGCGGCTTGGTAATCGGCGGCGTTTTTGCTGTAGGGGTCACGGCCTAGGTAATGCAAGGCGATCGGGAAGACTTCGGACGAGGTGTCCAATAAGGTGATGCCGCAAGACTTTAATTTGTTGGTGTAAATGGGATTGAACACCAAATCCCAGGCATTGTCTGGCAAGGGCGTTTCGCCTAAAGCCTGCTTGACCTTGTCGACATTGATGCCGACCGTGGTGTAGCTCCATAGCCAATCGACCAAGTAGGCGTTTCCTGGGTCAAACGCCTGCATTTGTTTCAATATGGTGGGGTCGAGATTTTTCCAATTTGTCAGCTTGGCTTTGTCTAGTTTTTGGTACAAACCGCCTTCAATCTGCAATTTTGCCCAGTTTGAGGACGGCACCACGATGTCGTAGCCGGTTTTTCTGGCAATTAATTTGGCGTGCAATATTTCGTTGCTATCAAAAATATCGTAGCGCACTTTGATGCCGGTTTCTTTTTCAAAATTCGGGATGGTGTCAGGCGCAAGGTAGTCCGACCAGTTGTAAATGTTCAGTACTTTTTCTTCACTCACGGCGGCGCTGGTGCTGGCGCTAAGGCTGAGTAGCATAAAGCCTAGACAGCTAAGGAATAAGCTGTGAGTTAAGCTGGGCTTGGATGGCGCACGCATGTCGGCCTTTCTAAAATGCAATCAATGGAAAAAGTAAGCAACACCGACTGGGCGGTGTTTTTCGAAATAATTCTAACATGGGCGCCGTATTTTTTAGCAGCTTAAACCAGCAAACAGTCTGCAATCGTCGTGTATGATATTAGCCATAACGGTCCGCCCATCTTGAATAAGTCATAGAGAAGAACATGAACATTATTAGCCCATCCACCCGCCCTTACGATGATCAAAAACCCGGCACCTCGGGCCTGCGTAAAAAGGTAACAGTCTTTCAGCAAACGGCTTATTTGGAAAACTTTGTGCAAAGTATTTTTGACACGTTGACCGTGCCAGCCGGCGCCACCTTGGCGCTGGGTGGGGACGGCCGTTATTACAATAGAACGGCGATACAAACCATTATTAAAATGGCAGCAGCCAATGGCTTTGCTCGTGTCTTAGTCGGACAAGCCGGTATCTTATCCACCCCAGCGTCCTCGCACGTCATACGTAAATACCAGACTTTTGGCGGCATGGTGTTGTCTGCCAGCCACAATCAAGGCGGGCCGCAGGGGGATTTTGGCATCAAGTACAACGTCGGCAATGGCGGCCCGGCAACGGAAAAAATCACCGACGCGGTCTATGCCAAAAGCAAAACCATTAGCCAGTATAAAATCGCCGATTTTGCCGATGTGGACATCGACCACTTAGGCATCACGCATTTGGCTGGCGGGCAGTTTTGCGTCGAGGTGATTGATGCGGTGCAAGATTACGCCGACTTAATGGAGTCCTTGTTTGATTTTGCTGCCATACGGGCTTTATTAAAAAGCGGTTTTAGCATGCAGTTTGATGCCATGCACGCGGTCACCGGCCCCTACGCGCAAGAGTTATTTGTGCGTCGCTTGGGCGCGCCGCCAAGCAGCTTAATGAACTGCCAGCCCAGTGAGGACTTCAATGGCGGGCACCCTGATCCCAATTTAACCTATGCCGAGGATTTGGTGAAAATAATGTATGCCGGTGCCAGCGCGCCAGACTTTGGTGCGGCCTCGGACGGCGACGGCGATCGCAACATGATTTTGGGCAAAAATTTCTTCGTCACTCCATCGGACAGCTTGGCGGTGTTGGCGGCAAACGCCACCTTGGTGCCAGCTTACGCCGACGGCATTGCCGGTGTGGCCAGATCCATGCCGACCAGTGGGGCGGTGGATAGGGTGGCTGCAAAATTAGGTATTCCGTGCTTTGAAACGCCAACCGGTTGGAAGTTTTTTGGCAACTTAATGGATGCCGGAAAAGTGACCCTGTGCGGCGAAGAAAGCTTTGGCACCAGTTCCAGTCACGTGAGGGAAAAAGACGGTTTATGGGCGGTGCTGTTTTGGCTAAACATACTGGCAAGTAAATTTGCAGCCGGTCAGCCTGTGTCGGTTGAGCGGGTATTGCAAGCGCATTGGGCGGAGTTCGGTCGCAATGTCTATTCTAGGCACGATTACGAGGCCATAGCCAGTGACGCGGCCAACGGCGTGATGCAGCACCTAGAAGCGCAATTTGCCAATTTGCCCGGTCAGCGCCTAGGTCGTTACACAGTCAAAACCTGCGATGATTTTAGTTACCACGATGCCATTGATGGTTCAGTTAGCCACCATCAGGGCTTGCGTATTTTGTTTGTAGACGGCTCGCGCATGGTCTTTCGTTTGTCTGGGACGGGGACCGAGGGTGCCACTTTGCGGATTTATTTGGAATCGTTTGAAGCCGATGTGACTAAGCAGTCGGTGGATGCGCAGCAGGCCTTGGCGGAAATGATCAGCTTGGCACTTAGCCTGTCGCAGTTGCCAGAAAAAACCGGTCGCCGCACACCGACCGTGATTACTTAATTCAGTCGGCCTCGTCTATCCAAGCCAGTTGGATGGCTTCCAAGATGCGTTCACCGCATTTATTCGGATCGTCATCGAACCCGTCTAGCGCCATGACCCATGTCATTAAATCGGTGTAGCGCACCGTGCTGGGGTCGGTCTCTGGGTGTTGATCGCATAAGGCTTCAGCGATGCGTAAACTGTCTGTCCATTTCATGGCGCTGCTCTCACTCATAATAAAGTTAACGGATCTTAAACTAAGTCGATTATAGCGTGGTCTCAAGCGGGCGACAAAAAAGCCTAAACTTAAATACAAAGACCGCCTAGCATGCATATTAAGGTTTTAACCTTCAGCCTAGGCCGTGTTAAAATAGCGCTTCATTATTCACTCAAATTTAAACCGTAATTGGAAAGCGAAATACTATGTCACTAGCCCCAACTAATCAGGCGCCCTTTACTTACGATCTTACTTTGGATAAAGCAGACGCGGCTTTGTGGGGCATGATGTCGCACGAAGTGGTGCGTCAGCATGAGCACATTGAGCTGATTGCGTCGGAAAATTACACCAGTCCAGCGGTGATGCAAGCGCAAGGTTCGCAGTTAACCAATAAGTACGCCGAAGGCTACCCAGGCAGACGTTTCTACGGCGGCTGTGAGTACGTGGATGAAATTGAGCAGTTAGCCATAGACCGTTTGAAAGCCCTGTACGGCGCAGAGTACGCCAACGTGCAGCCGCATTCAGGTTCGCAAGCCAACCAAGCCGTGTATTTTTCTATCTTAAAGCCAGGTGACACGGTCATGGGCATGAACTTAGGTCACGGTGGCCATCTCACCCACGGTTCGCCCGCCAATTTGTCCGGCAAATTATTTAACATCGTGCCATATGGTTTAAACGATAAAGAAGAAATCGATTACGACGAGATGGAGCGCATCGCCGTGGAGTGCAAGCCTAAGTTGTTGATAGGCGGCGCCTCGGCTTATGCCTTGCGTTTTGATTGGGCGCGCATGGCCGAGATAGCCAAAAAAGTAGGGGCGTATTTCATGGTGGACATGGCGCATTACTCTGGCTTGATCGCGGCGGGCGTTTACCCTAATCCGGTGCCGCATGCTGATTTCGTCACCTCTACCACGCATAAAACTTTGCGTGGCCCACGCGGCGGCATTATTTTGGCTAAAGCCGAATTTGAAAAGTCTTTGAACTCCAGCGTCTTCCCAGGTTTACAAGGCGGCCCTTTGATGCACGTGATTGCAGCAAAAGCCACGGCCTTCTTAGAAGCGTCGCAACCGGCTTTTAAAACCTATCAAGCCCAAGTGGTAAAAAATGCCCAAGCCATGGCTGAAGCTTTAGCCGCTAGAGGCTTGCGTATTATTTCTGGCCGCACCGAGTCGCACATGTTTTTAGTTGATTTGCGTCCTAAAGGCTTAACCGGTAAAGCGGCGGATGCAGCATTGGGTTTGGCGCACATTACTGTTAATAAGAATGCCATCCCGAATGACCCAGAAAGCCCGTTCGTGACGTCAGGCATACGCATAGGCGCGCCGGCCATCACCACGCGTGGTTTTAAAGAAGAAGAAGCCAAACAGGTAGCGAATTTGATTGCTGATGTGTTGGATAACCCAGCGGATGAGAGCGTCATTGCTGCCACCAAAGCCAAAGTGCACGCCTTGACCGCGCGCTTTCCAGTCTACCAAGGCTAGTCAGTCTCAGGCCCAATGCGCTCACTATGAAATGCCCTTTTTGCGGTGATGCCGATACCCAGGTAATCGATTCTCGCGTCAACGACGAGGGCAATTCCATACGCCGTCGCCGCAAATGCGGCGTTTGCGATAAGCGTTTTACCACTTACGAAACCGCGGAATTGATTATGCCGCAAGTGGTTAAAACCAACGGTACGCGGGTGGCGTTTGATAGAGAAAAGCTGCGTCTGTCCTTCACTCGTGCCTTGCACAAGCGCCCGGTGCCTACCGAATACGTGGACCGCGCCCTAGACAGAATCACGCAAAAATTGCTCAGTTTGGGTGAGCGTGAAATCCCCGCTAGGGAGTTGGGTGAAAGCGTGATGCATGAATTGAAATTGATGGATAAAGTGGCTTACATCCGTTTTGCTTCGGTTTACCGTAGCTTTTCAGACGTGGATGACTTTAACGATGCCATCCGTGAGCTATAACATTGGAGACTGATTATGCGATTCATTAAATGGGCCTCAATAGCCTTAAGCGTGTTTACCTTGGTCTTGACCTTGGTGTTCTTTGCCTGGTGGGCCATGAAAGACAGCCTGATGTTTGGCAGCGAGAAATTCGACCAAGTTAAATGGATGCAGGCCGAAGCCACTGTGCAAAATGAATGCAAGCGCGGCGACATGGCTTACGATTTGCAGCAAAATATTTTAGTCAAAGGTACGCCTAAAGAAGCGGTGGCCATATTGCTTGGTAGGCCCAGCTACGATGCCGATAGGCACGTGGAATACGATTTGGGTAAGTGCATGCATGTTTACCACGGCTTGTTGGTTTATTTTGATGAAAACAACAACCTAATCAACAGCCGCATATCCTCTCATTAAACCCAGCCAATCACGCTAGCTTTGCACCGTGTTTTCCATCGCTGACCACACCTACATGGCCCTCGCGCTGCAGTTAGCAGAGCAGGGTAATTACAGCACCGCACCCAATCCCAGGGTCGCTTGCGTGGTGGTGAAAAACAATCAAATACTGGGTCAAGCGGCCCACCTTAAAGCCGGTCAAGCGCACGCTGAAGTGCTGGCATTAAATCAAGCTGGCGCGGCCGCCGCCGGCGCCGATGTCTACGTCACCTTGGAACCATGCAACCACGTTGGTCGAACGCCACCCTGCGTGGACGCGTTGCTAAAAGCCGGGGTAAAACGTGTGGTGGTGGCCATGCAAGACCCCAATCCTTTGGTGGCCGGGCAGGGCATGCAGCGTTTACAGGCTGCCGGCATACAAGTTGAGCTGGGATTGTTAGAGGCGCAAGCGCAAGCTTTAAACCCCGGTTTTGTCTCGCGCATGACCCGACATAGACCGTATTTGCGCACCAAACTGGCCGCCAGTTTAGATGGCCGCACGGCTTTAGCCAACGGATTGAGTCAATGGATCACAACGGAGGCAGCCAGGGCCGATGTGCAACATTGGCGTGGTTTGTCTTGTGCCATCGTGACCGGCATAGGCACGGTCTTGCAAGACAACCCCAGTATGACCGTGCGCGCGCCTGAGATTGTCAATGCGGCCTTGTCGCGTCAACCGCTGCGCGTGATTGTAGACAGCCGATTGCGCACGCCGCATGATTGCCAAATGCTTTCTGCAGCCAGCCTGCAAATAGGCCCGGTGTTGATTGCCTACGCAAAAGCCGATGCCGCACAGCTGCAAGCAATGCAACGCCCTGGTTTAAGCTTGCTAGCCATGCCCAATGAGCACGGGCAAGTTGATTTGCCGGCCCTGATGACCCACTTGGCTACGCTAGGGGTGAATGAGGTTTTACTGGAGGCCGGTTCGGCTTTAAATGGCGCTTTCTTGCAAGCGCAATTAATCGATGAATGCATTTTTTACTACGCCGCCAAACTGATGGGTGGCAACGCTCAACCCATGTTTGCTATGCCGGCCTATGAGGCCATGTCACAAGCGCAAGCCATGCAGATTATAGACGTCAGGCAATTGGGTGCGGATTTGCGCTTGCGCGCCAAGCCGGTGCCCGCATAACTAATCATGCAGTTGGCTGGCTTGATCGATACCCATTGCCATCTGGACGCCGCTGAATTTTCCACAGACAGGCAACAGCAAGTAGCGCTCGCCTTAGCGGCCGGCGTGACTAATATCGTTATTCCCGCTGTGGCTCGCGAAAACTTCTCGGCTGTGTTGGACCTTTGCCAACAGCATAAACACTGTGCCTGCGCGCTAGGCGTGCATCCTATGTACGTGGATGGCGCGTCTTTGGCTGACTTGGATGCCTTGCAAGAAAAGCTACGGCATCCAGCCGTGGTGGCCGTTGGGGAAATTGGTTTGGATTATTTTGTTGGTCATGCCGATCCACTGGCCAACCGTCAGCGGCAAAGCCTTTTTTTTAGCGAGCAATTGAAGTTGGCCAAGCAATTTGATTTGCCGGTGATATTGCATGTGCGCCAAGCCATTGATGAGGTGTTAATGCATTTGCGCCGTCATACTGTGCCTGGCGGGATTGCCCATGCCTTTAATGGTAGCAAGCAGCAAGCCGAGCAATTCATCGCCATGGGCTTTAAATTGGGCTTTGGCGGTGCCATGACCTACCAGCGGGCGACCAAGTTACGCGACTTAGCCAAGCACTTGCCCTTGGAGTGCATCGTACTGGAAACCGATGCGCCGGATATGCCGCCGTCGTGGTTAGTGGCAGGGCAGAAAAACAGCCCCAAGGAGTTAGCAAAAATAGCCCAAGTTTTGGCCGATTTGAAGCAAGTAAAGCTGTCGCAAGTGCTTGATATTACTAGCACCAATGCGCGGCAAATTTTGCCAAAATTGGCCAACTTATGCACATCACCTAAAGTGCTACATTAACTTGGGCGAAAAACCCTTAGCAATCAAGGGGTCTATTTTAAGCCATTGATTTTTATAGATAAAATAATAGTATAAAAAGTAAGCGATTTGAAAAAAGCCTTATAAATTGGCATGTTACATTTTCAAGTCACAGTTATTCACAAAGTTATCCACAGATAATGTGGAGAGTATTTTTAAAAGCGTTGAACTTTTTAAAAGTCAATTTTTTTATTATTTATTTTTAGCGCAATTTAGCCGGTCTTTTTCTAGGAAAACGTGGGTTTTATGTTAGTCAATAATCAGCATTATCGAACCATTTGGCCGCAGCGCATTTTGACTGATGGTCCTGCCTCTGTCGGCATCGTTGATCAAACTAAATTGCCGCATGCCTTTGAGGTGTTAAGCCTGAGCAATTTGCCGCAAATGGTGCATGCCATCAAAACCATGCAAGTGCGTGGTGCGCCATTGATAGGGGCGGCTGCCGCCTATGGCATGGCTTTGGCTGCGCAAGAAGACGCCACAGACGGCGCTTTGCAAGCCGCAGCAACCTCCTTACGCCTAAGTCGGCCCACCGCGGTGAATTTGAATTGGGCAGTGAGTCGCATGCTGGACTTAATGTTGCCGCAGCCACAAGCTGCGCGTGCGCAGATTGCCTGGGCCGAGGCGGAAAAGATTTGTGATGAAGACGTTTTGCAAAATCAAGCCATAGGCCAGCACGGATTGGCTCTCATGCAGCAGACTACGCCAAAAAATGCCCAAATCTACCATGTGCTTACCCATTGCAATGCGGGTTGGTTGGCGACCGTCGATGTCGGCACGGCGCTGGCACCCATATACGCCGCGCACGAGGCCGGCATAAAACTGCATGTTTGGGTGGATGAAACTAGGCCGCGCAATCAAGGCGCCAGTTTGACCGCCTGGGAATTAGGCCAGCATGGCATAGACCATACCGTCATCAGCGATAATGCCGGTGGCCATCTTATGCAACAAGGCTTGGTGGACATGGTCTTGGTCGGTGCAGATCGTGTCAGTAGTGCCGGCGACGTGTGCAATAAGATAGGCACCTATTTAAAAGCCTTAGCGGCTTTTGATAACGGCGTGCCTTTTTATGCCGCCGTGCCTAGCCCGACCATAGATTGGTCGATTAAGCATGCCCTGCTTGAAATTGAAATTGAGCAACGTCACGGTGACGAAGTGGCTTACATGCATGGACGGGCTGCAAATGGTGACATGCACAGCGTGCGTTTGATTCCCGCTGGGTCTAATACCGCTAACCCGGCATTTGATGTCACCCCGGCCAGATTGGTGACCGGCATCATTACTGAACGCGGTGTGTATAGTCCGGCCGACTTAGTCGGCATGCGACTCAGCAAAGCATCCATGGGGGCTTCGTCATGACAATAGCAAGGGAAATGGCCTGGCGTGAACAGCTATTGGCCAGCAGCCAACAATTAGCCGCCTTAGGCCTTAATAAAGGCACCTCCGGCAATCTCAGTGTGCGCACCGATTTTGGCTTTTTAGTGACCCCGTCGGGCATGCCTGTGGAGGCCATGGATGCCATGAGCATGGTGCACATGCAGTTTGATGGCTCCTGTGAGGCTGGCAAGCGACCCAGTAGTGAATGGCGCTTTCATCGAGACATCTTGCAGGCCAAAGCGGATGTCAACGCGGTCGTGCATACCCACAGCACGTTTGCCACCACCTTGGCCTGCTTGCGTAAGCGCATACCGGCTTTCCATTACATGATTGCGATTGCCGGCGGCGACAGCATAGAGTGCGCGGATTATGCTTTATTTGGCAGCCAAGCGCTTTCTGATCAGGCGCTGCTGGCCTTAGTTAAACGCAAAGCCTGTTTGCTGGCTAACCATGGCATGATTGCAGTTGGCCGGGATTTGCCGCATGCCGTGTCGGTGGCCTTGGAAGTGGAGAATTTAGCCGAGCAGTATGCCCGTGCCTTGCAAATAGGCGAGCCGACTTTGTTGAGCGCTAGTGAAATGCAAGCGGTTTACGCGCAATTTAAAGGCTACGCTAACTGGGATTAAAGCTTTAAAGGGTCTGGCCACCAGTGCATGGCGGCCAGACTTAAATGGATTAACGAATGACTTCTTTGAGTTGTTCCAAAATGGCTGGGTTTTCTAGGGTGGACAAATCGGAGGTGATCTCTTCACCCTTAGCCAAGTTGCGTAACAATCGACGCATGATTTTACCGGAGCGGGTCTTAGGTAAATTGTCACCAAAGCGAATTTCATCGGGCTTGGCAATCGGGCCAATTTCTTTACCCACCCAATCACGCAATTGCGCCACGATTTGTTTAGCCGCTTCGCCCTCGGGTCGGGCGCCTTTTAGCACCACGTAAGCCACCACCGATTCCCCTTTGATGTCGTGCGGTTTACCCACCACAGCAGCTTCTGCCACCAGTGGATTGGATACCAAGGCCGATTCAATTTCCATGGTGCCTAGGCGGTGGCCGGACACGTTTAACACGTCGTCTATGCGACCCATGATGGTAAAGAAACCGGTTTTGGCATCGCGTATGGCGCCATCGCCAGCTAAGTAAGTGGTACCGCCTAGGTCTATCGGGTAGTAGCTGGATTTATAACGCTCTGGGTCGTTGTAAATCGTGCGTATCATGGACGGCCACGGTTTTTTAATGACCAATAAGCCGCCTGTGCCCCACGGCACGTCTTTACCCGTTTCATCCACCACGGCGATGTCTATGCCAGGGAAAGGTAGCGTGCAGGAGCCAGGCACCAAAGAGGTGGCGCCAGGTAATGGCGTGATGGCATGGCCGCCGGTTTCAGTTTGCCAAAAGGTATCAACGATAGGGCAACGGCTGCCGCCTACGTTCTCGTAATACCACATCCAGGCTTCCGGGTTAATCGGTTCGCCGACCGAGCCCAATAGGCGTAGGCTGCTTAAGTCAAAGTGTTTAGGATGGGTGCTTTCCACCGTGTCGGCCGCTTTGATGAGCGAGCGTATAGCGGTAGGCGCGGTGTAGAAAATCGTTACCTTGTGTTTTTCTATCATGCGCCAGAAGCGGCTGGCATCTGGGTAAGTGGGGATGCCTTCAAACACCACTTGGGTGACGCCCATGGCCAACGGGCCGTAAGCCACGTAGCTGTGACCGGTAATCCAGCCCACGTCAGCGGTACACCAAAAAATGTCATTGTCTTTGATGTCAAAGGTCCAGCGCATGCTGTTCATGGCGTGCAATAAATAGCCGGCTGAAGAATGCTGCACGCCCTTGGGTTTACCAGTACTGCCTGAGGTGTAGAGTAAAAACAGCGGGTGCTCGGCACCCATCATCACCGGTGGGCAATCGTCGCTGACGTCAGCAATCAAATCGTGCCACCAAATTTCATTGGCTTGTGCCTCGATGGGGCTGCCGGTTTTTTTGTAGACCACGATGTTTTTGATCGATTCGCAACCGCCCATGGCAATGGCTTCGTCCACGGCATTTTTAAGTGGCATGGATTTGCCACCACGGAACTGGCCGTCTGCGGTGATGATGGCAACCGCCCCGGCATCAATAATGCGTTCGTTGATGCTTTTGGCTGAAAAGCCACCAAACACCACCGAGTGGGTCACGCCTAAGCGGGCGCAAGCTTGCATGGCCACCACGGCTTCTATGCCCATGGGCAAATAAATCAGCACGCGGTCGCCGGCAACGATGTGTAATTTTTTTAAGCCATTGGCGAATTGGCAAACGCGCTGGTGCAATTCTTTAAAGGTGACTTGCGAGCTGCTGCCGTCGTCGGCCTCAAAAATGATGGCCACTTTATTCGGGATGGTGTTTAGGTGCTTGTCTAAGCAGTTGGCGGAAACATTCAGTTCACCGTCTTCAAACCATTTGTAGAAGGGCGCATTGTCTTGATTCAGTGTTTTGCTAAACGGTTTGTGCCAAACCAATAACTCGCGTGCTAACTTTGCCCAAAAACCCTCGTAATCGTCGGTTGCTTGCTGACACAAAGCATTGTAGGCTGACATACCGGACACGGTGGCCGATTTAACAAACTCGGCACTCGGTTCAAAAACGCGGTTTTCATGAAGCACTGAATTGATGGACATGCTAAAAATCTCCTTGAGATGATGCTAATTTTATATTTTTTGTTATGAAAAACACTTTGTAACGCAATTGTTAAGCATCATATTACAACAAAAAACTTATGCTAACACTCGATAATTTATTATCTGCAAGCCCCGCCAAGTCTAGCGATGAGGATAAATTGCGGCATGCTATTTCGTGCAGTCCATTTTTAACCAGACTCTGCACAAAACATGCCGGCTTAGTGCAGGATTTGCTAGAAAATCATAAGCTGGCCTATCAATTAGCCGACATGCAACATTTTTTGGCTGGGCAAACTATTTTTGATGAAGGTAGTTTAAAAAAAGCCTTGCGCGCACTGCGCCAAGCGGTCATGGCCAGAATAATGGTCCGCGATTTAAACGCTTTAGCCGATGTGGCGGAGGTCATGCAAACCACCACGCACTTGGCCGAATGCACCATCAACAGCGCCCTGGCGTTTTTACACCCGGCCTTGGTGGCCGTGCATGGCCAACCCGTGGACGCCCACGGGCAAGCGCAACACTTGGTGGTAATTGGCATGGGTAAGCTAGGCGGCGGCGAGCTAAATGTCTCATCCGACATCGATTTAATCTTTGCCTATGCAAGCGACGGCGAAACCACTGGTGCTAATCCTATCAGTCACCAACAATTCTTTACCCGCTTGGCCAAGCAATTAATCGCCGCCATAGACGACATCACCGAAGACGGCTTTGTGTTTAGGGTAGACATGCGCTTGCGGCCGTTTGGTAGCGAAGGCGCCTTGGTATCCAATTTAGATGCCTTAGAAGATTACTACCAGAATAACGGCCGAGAATGGGAGCGTTATGCCTGGATTAAAGGCCGTGAAGTGACCGGTGGCCAACAAGTGGCGCGCTTATTGAAACCCTTTGTTTTTAGAAAATACTTGGATTTTGGCGCCTTCGCCAGCATGCGCGATTTAAAGCAGCAGATACAACGCGACGTCAATAGCAAGGGCATGCAAGACAACATTAAATTGGGCCGCGGCGGCATACGGGAAATTGAGTTCATTGCCCAAGTGTTTCAGTTGATACGCGGTGGGCAAGACCCCAGTTTGCAAATTAAACCCACTTTGCAGGTGCTCGATCTGTTGGCTGAAAAAAGCTTGCTGCCTAGCGAGAGCGTGGCGGAATTGAAATCAGCCTATGTTTTTTTACGAAACTTAGAGCACCGCTTAATGTACGTGGAAGACGCACAAACGCAGGCCCTGCCGAATAACGATGAGGCACAAGCGCGCATTGCTAAGTCTATGAATTTTAGCGATTGGCCTAGCTTTTTAGCAGTATTGAACGGCTACCGTGCGCGGGTGCAACAGCATTTTGATGCCACTTTTAGCGATGCCAGCGCCGACAGCACTGCATTGGCAAATGAAATCGCCTTGTGGCAAGACGGCTTAGGCGAACAAGAGGCGCTAGCGGCTTTGCAAAAATTACGTTACCAAGAAGCGTCGCTAAGTCGCAGCAGGTTGCAGGCCATGCGCCACAGCAGTCGCTATGTGCAATTGCCTGAATCCAGCCGTTTGCGTTTTGATGGTTTGATGCCGCTGGCCATTCAGTTGTCGGCCAGCATGCCCAACCCAGACACGACCTTGCTGCGCGTCAGTGATTTGTTGGAAAGCATTTGCCGCCGTGCCAGCTATTTGGCGCTGTTGGCCGAGCACCCGCAGGCCATGCAATTGGTCGTTAAACTGTGCAGCAGCAGCCCGTGGCTAAGCAATTACTTGTTGCAACACCCCATTTTATTGGATGAGTTGCTGGACACCCGCACCCTGTATGCGCCGCCGGATTTCGCCAGCATGCGTAAGCAATTGCAGCAACGCTTGACTGAGCTGGACGGCGACGTGGAACAGCAAATGGACAGCTTGCGTCATTTCAAGCATGGCCATGTGTTTAGGTTTGCCGTGCAGGACATCAACGGCGAATTGAGCCCAGAAGTGGTGTCCGATTACTTAAGCGCTTTAGCCGATTTGATACTGGACGTCAGCTTGCCCTTTATTTGGGCTCAGATCAAAACGCGTCATAGGCAGGATGCGAAATTTGCCGTCATAGGCTACGGCAAATTGGGCAGTAAAGAGCTCGGCTATGCCTCGGATTTGGACATTATTTTTCTCTACGATGACGACGCGCCTGAGGCCGGTGAAGTGTATGCGCGCTTGGCCCAACGCATCAACAATTGGTTTAACAGCCTGACCTCGGCTGGGCTTTTGTACGAGACCGATTTGCAATTGCGGCCTGACGGCAACAGCGGTTTACTGGTCAGCAGCGTGGCTGCATTCCATGATTACCAATTGAACAAGGCCTGGGTCTGGGAACACCAAGCCATTACCCGTGCCCGTTTTGTGGCAGGCGACAAGGCGCTGGCTGCGCATTTTGAAGCTACCCGCTTAGCGGTGATGAGCATGCCCCGTGAACGCGAGGCATTAAAGCAAGCGGTGCTGGCCATGCGCGAAAAAATGCGTGCCACGCAGCACCTCGCGCCCGATCTGTTCGACTTGAAACACAGCCCAGGTGGCATTATCGATGCGGAGTTTTTGGTGCAGTATCTGCTGCTGGCGCACACCAAGGAGCACCCGGCATTAAGCCAAAATAGTGGCAACATTGCATTGCTCAAGCTGCTGGCTTTGCTGGGCATCATAGAAATCGCAGCCGCAGAAAAAGTGGTGTTGGCTTACCGTGATTACCGCCACAGCCAACACCTAATGAAACTGCAAGGTTTGCAGGCTCTGCACGTGCCATTAAGCTCGGTCAGTGAACTGGCATCGTCCGTGAGCGCGCTCTGGCAGCAAGTGTTCTTCAGCCCATAACTTTGCTTGCGCCGCCCTGTCGGCGGATAAACTAGCTGGCTGAACATAAGCCAGCGCAGCATGCAGGCATGTTAAAATGGTCGCTTATGAGTGCAAATTCCCCGGCCAGTGCCATCCCCGCTGATTTAAGCCATGCCCCTTTTGAGGTGGCCATGTCCACTTGCATGCTGCAAGATAGGCATGCCCTGCGTAGGAAGTTTCGCGAGGCCATGGCCTTGGCTAAGAACCCAGCGGATGCTGGGGGCAAGGCTAAAGCGCAACGCTTGTTGGCTGAAATCAAGCAAAAAATAGGGTCATCGCAACAGAAATATAGAGCCAGATTAGCCAATCTGCCCAAGCCCAACTACCCAATGGAATTGCCGGTCAGTGGCAAAAAAGAACAGATTGCTGCTGCCATCTTGCAGCACCAAGTGGTCATCGTCTGCGGCGAAACCGGTTCCGGTAAAACCACCCAACTGCCTAAAATTTGTTTGGAATTGGGTAGGGGCGTGGCTGGCCTGATAGGGCACACCCAGCCGCGGCGCATCGCCGCTAGGTCGGTCGCCAGTCGCATTGCCCAAGAATTGCAAAGCCCGCTGGGCGAGGCAGTAGGCTACAAGGTGCGCTTTAACGATAAGTTAAGTGAATCCAGCTACGTTAAATTGATGACGGACGGCATTTTGCTGGCGGAAACCCAAGGGGATAAATTTCTCAACGCTTACGACACCATCATCATCGATGAGGCGCACGAGCGCAGTCTGAACATCGATTTTCTCTTGGGTTATTTAAAGCAGTTGCTGGTTAAGCGCCCCGATTTAAAAGTCATCGTCACCTCGGCCACCATCGATGCCGATCGCTTTTCCAAGCATTTTAATGGCGCGCCGGTGATAGAAGTATCCGGTCGCACCTACCCAGTGGAAGTGCGTTATCGCCCTCTAGGTAAATCCGGCTTTAGGGCCAAAGATGCGTTTGCGGAAAAGCAGGCGCAGGATGCCGAGCTAGGCGACATTGATGCGGAAGACGCAAGCTTGCTGGGCATCAGTCGCAAACCGCAAACCGAAGCCCGTTGGCTGGAAGAGGACGACGAGGAAGAGGCCATAGAAGAGGCCATATTGGATGCCGCCGACGATTTATTGCGCTTAGGCGACGGCGACATACTGGTGTTTTTACCGGGCGAGCGCGAGATACGCGATACCGCCGAGCACTTGCGTAAATACCAAGGCCGTTCCGCCAAGCTTAAGCACATCGAAGTGTTGCCCTTGTTCGCCCGTCTGAGCATAGAAGACCAGCAAAAAATCTTCAAAAGCCACAGCAGTCGCCGCATCGTTTTGGCCACCAATGTGGCAGAAACCTCCTTAACCGTGCCCGGCATTAAGTACGTAATTGACGCCGGCTTGGCCCGGGTCAATCGCTACAGCACGCGCGCTAAAGTCGAGCAGTTGCAAATCGAAAAAATCAGCCAAGCGGCCGCCAAGCAACGGGCCGGTCGTTGCGGTCGCGTTTCCAATGGCGTGTGCGTGCGCCTCTATTCCGAGCAGGATTTTGCGGGGCGTGCCGAATTTACCGAACCGGAAATCTTGCGCAGTTCCTTGGCCAGCGTGATTCTGCGCATGGCGGCATTGCGTTTAGGCGACATCAACGACTTTCCATTCATAGAAGCGCCCAGCAGTCGCTTGATCACCGATGGCTACCAACTGTTGCAAGAGTTGGGTGCGGTGGATAGCCAGCGGCAGATTACCGATATCGGCTTGCAGTTAGCTAAACTGCCCTTGGACCCGCGTGTGGGTCGCATGATATTGGCGGCTAAACGCGAGGCTTGTTTAAACGAAATCCTCATTATCGCCAGCGTCTTGAGCATACAAGACCCGCGCGAGCGCCCCATGGACAAGCGAGAAGCGGCCGATAATGCCCATGCTAAGTTTGCCGGTGAAGGCTCAGACTTCATGAGCTATTTGAAGCTGTGGGATTTTTTTGACGCCGCCTTAAAAAACAAAAAATCCAATAAAGACTTATTGAATCAGTGCCACAGCCATTTCTTGTCTTTTTTACGCTTAAAAGAATGGCGTGAGTTGCACGGGCAAATCAAGCAAATTACCGACGAAATGGAATTTAAAGCCAACGACAAGGCCGCCAGTTACGAACAAATCCATCGCGCCTTATTGGCCGGTTTGCTAGGCAACATAGGCTTTAAAGACGGCGACAACGAAGCCTATTCTGGCGCCCGTGGCATACGCTTTTATTTGGCTCCCGGCTCGGCCTTGAAGAAAGCCAAACCGAAGTGGGTGATGGCGGCGGAATTAGTCGATACCAGCAAATTGTATGCACGCTGTGTGGCTAAAATCGAACCGGATTGGATAGAGCCTTTGGCCAGGGGCTTAACCGACAGCCAATACTCCGATCCACGCTGGGACAGGAAAATGGGCATGGTGCACGCGTGGGAGCGGGTGGCTTTATACGGCCTAACCATTATTCCTAAACGCCGGGTGCATTACGGCCCCATCAACGGCAAAGAATCGCGTGAGATTTTCATACGCGAGGCCTTGGCGCATGGCGAGTTCGATAGCCGCGCAGCGTTTTTTAGCGCCAACGAACGTTTGATCGCCGAAGTCGAGGAGTTGGAGCACAAGGCGCGCCGGCAAGACGTGTTGGTCGATGACCAGCAATTGTTTGACTTTTACGACAGCAAAATTCCGGCCGACATTCATCAGGCCGCCACCTTTGAAACCTGGCGTGAACAAGCCGAAAAAGCGCAGCCTAGGCTGCTCTATTTGAGTCGGGAAGACCTAATGCGCCATGGTGCGGATGCCATCACCGCCGTGCAGTTCCCGGAAAAAATGCGTTTAGATGGGGTGGAGATTCCACTCAAATACCGCTTTGAACCTGGTCATTTGTTAGACGGCGTCACCGCCACCGTGCCTTTGGCATTATTGAATCAACTTAATCCCGCGCAAACCGATTGGCTGGTGCCGGGCATGCTGCGCGAAAAGCTAACCCATTTAATCAAAGTCCTGCCTAAAACCTACCGCCGGGTCTGCGTGCCGGTGCCGGAGTTTGTCACGCAGTTTTTAATCAGCACGACTGTCGGTGCCATGCCCATCAAACCCCTGTTGGCCGAATACATACAACGTGTTACCAGCTTGAAAATCGCCGTAGAGGATTGGACCGACCCTTTGCCGGATCACTTGCTGATGAACTTCAGTGTGGTGGACGATGCCGGTCGCGAATTAGGCATGGGTCGGGATTGGCAGGCGCTGAAAAAACAATTGGGCTCGGCCGCGCAACTGACCTTTAGAAACAGTTCGGCGGATCACCTCAAGGACTTAGAAAAAACCGGGCTAAAACAATGGGATTTCGGCGATTTACCGGCCACCTTGAGCTTTGAGCGCGACGGTTTGCAAGCCACCGGCTACCCGGCCTTGGAAGACAACGGCGACAGCGTGGCGGTTAAGTTATTCGATACCGAGTTGGAGGCCAGCAGCAACCACAGACAGGGCGTGTGCCGATTAATGCGCTTTGAGTTAAAAGAGCAAATGAAGCAGTTGGAGAAAAGCTTACCCAATTTTAATCAATACGCCTTGCTGCTGCGCAACGTGGTCAGCGTAGACGACTTACGTGACGATTTGTTGTTGGCCATTGCTGACCGCGCCTTTGTTGCGGACGATGACTTGCCACGCAGCAATGCCGATTTCATGCATTTAAAAGCCCGTGCTAGGACGCGCTTGCCCGCGGTCAGTCAAGGCTTAACCCGCCAAGCGCAAACAATCGCCAGTGAATACCAATTGCTCACGGCGACCATGGCCAAAATGCCAAGCACCGTGAACCGTTTAAAGCGCGATGTCGAGCAGCAACTGCCCTGTCTGTTGTACAAAGGTTGTTTTAGCCGCACGCCCTGGGAGCAGTTGCAGCATGTGCCGCGCTACCTTAAGGCCTTGCGTTTACGCATAGAGAAACAGCCGGCCAACCCGGATAGGGACGGCAAAAATGCCGCCAGTGTTGGTTTGCTTTGGCAAAAGTGGCAAGATAAAATAAGCCAATTGCAGCAAGCGCACCTGCCTATCTCAGACGATTTGGCCCATTTCCGCTGGTTGCTAGAAGAGCTGCGCGTATCCTTGTTTGCGCAAGAACTAAAGACGCCGTTTCCGATTTCCATCAAGCGCTTAGAAAAAACCTGGGCAGACATGGGTTACCAATAATCAACATGCAGGCAAACGCACGCACAGATCAAAGCGATTTTTACCAAACGCCGCTTAATCGCGCGTTATTGCCTAGGGTATGGCTGCGCATTCAGGTGGAGCGTAATACGCTGTTGGCCATTGTGTTTTCCTTGTTGGTGCATGGCCTTATTCTCTTTTTGGCCATGCCTCAGTTGGATTTAGACAGCGCTGCCTTAGCCCCCACCACCATACAAGTAAGTTTGGCGCCGCCGCCGGCTGAATCACCGCCACCCCCGGTTGAGTTGCCAAAACCGCCTAAAAAGCCCAAGCCCATCAGCCGCCCTAAGGTCATGACACAAAAGCCCAGCAGCCAGCCGTCCGACTTTAATCTGCCGGAAGCCGCCCCCAACTCGGCGCCCAGTGTGCCTGTTACGCCAGCTAAAGACCAGCCTGTTGACATGATGGCCTACGTCAACGCCAAGCGGCAACAGCGATTGGCCATGGAGAACGATGCCGCTAAACAAAATGCCGAGGCCGTGGCCAAGGAGCAAGGCCCCAGTGCTGAGCAAGTGCGCGAGCAACGCATCAAAGACAATTTGAAAGTAGGCACCAATGGCATTTTTGAAATCACCAGCTTAAATGCACGCCACGCCGGATTTAGTTTTAGGGGCTGGACCAGCGATTACAGCAACGCCAGACGCGAAGCCTTTGAAGTCGAGGCGGGCGTGGGTCAAGACATACGCTTGCTGGTGGTAAAAAAAATGATAGTCTTGATACGCCAGCATTACCAAGGCGATTTTAATTGGGAATCGCAGCGCTTAGGTCGGGTAGTCATCCAATCGGCGCGCCCAGAAGACAACGCCGGTTTAGAAGATTTTATGATGATGGAATTTTTTGGCACCTATTATAAAAACAAGGGCTAATGCACCTTCATTTGATTAAACGTAAACTTTAATAAGGCGCAATGCGCTAACATATAAATTCAGTTCAATTAAGCCCAGCCACCATGAGTCAGCATCATTTAAAGCCTTTGTTTGCCCCTAAGTCGGTGGCCATTTTTGGTGCCAGCGACAAGCCCGATTCCATAGGGCAGATCGTCATGCACAACATGCGGCAAAGTGGCTTTAAAGGCGGGCTTTACCCGATCAATCCCAAGCACCAAAGCGTGCAAGGTGCCACAGCCTTTGCTAATCTGGCTCAGCTTAAGCAGCCTGTGGATTTGGCAGTGATAGCCACGCCGGCTGCCACGGTGCCGGCTATTATTGAGCAATGCGGTCAGCATCAGGTCAAGGCGGCGATCATCATCAGTGCCGGCTTTGCCGAAACCGGTGAAGCAGGGCGTGCGCTTGAGCTTGAGGTGTTGGCATTGGCCAAGCACTATGGCGTGCGTTTGATAGGGCCAAACTGCCTAGGGGTGATGCGACCGGATATAGGCCTAAACGCCACCTTCAATTCCGGCAGTGCCATGGCCGGTAACATTGCTTTTGTCTCCCAGTCCGGCGCCTTGTGCACGGCTATTTTGGATTGGGCCAGTGCGAACGATGTCGGCTTTTCCAGCGTGGTGTCCATGGGCGCGTCGGCCGACGTGGACTTTGGCGAAATACTCGATTACTTAATTTCCGACAGCTTAACCCACAGCATCTTGCTCTACATAGAGGGCATACACGACGCGCGCAGCTTCATGAGTTCCATACGCGCGGCGGCACGCATTAAGCCGGTGATCTTGGTTAAAGTAGGGCGCCATGCTGCCGCTTCCAAAGCGGCCATTTCACACACGGCTTCCATCGTCGGTGCCGACGATGCCTTCGATGCCGCCATACGCCGTGCCGGCGTGGTCAGGGTGCAAACCATCAGTCAATTGTTTGCTGCTGCCAAAGCTTTGTCGTGTGGTTTTGATCCGACTGGTAACCGCTTGGCCATCGTCACCAATGGCGGCGGCCCTGGCGTCATGGCCACCGATTACGCCTTGGATTTAGGCCTAGTCATGGCCCAATTGAGTGAGGCCACCATGGCTAAACTTAATCAGGCTTTGCCCAGCACGTGGTCGCATGGCAACCCGGTGGACATCATAGGCGATGCGCAAGTAGAACGTTACCAAGACGCCGTCAAAGCCTGCCTAGAGGACCCGAATGTCGATGGTGTGTTAGCCATCTTGACCCCGCAAGCCATGACCAAACCATTGGAAGTGGCGCAAGCGATGATAGCGCTGAGCGACCAGTATAAAAAACCTTTGCTCAGTTCGTGGATGGGGGAGGCGCAAGTGCAGGCCTCGCGCTCGGCTTTTAATGCGGCCAGAAAACCCAGTTTCCGCAACCCGGAATCGGCGGTGGACGTGTTTTCATTTCTATCGGCCTACCACAACAACCAACGCCTGCTCATGCAAATGCCGGGGCCTATCTCGCACCACATAGAGCCGGACGTGGAAAGCGGCCGCATGATCATAGAAGGCGCGCTGCAAGAGAAGCGCAAGGTATTGGGCGAAATGGAATCCAAAGCCTTGTTGTCGGCCTTTCATATCCCTATTGCGCAGACCATGGTGGCGCGTTCGCCCAATGAGGCCTTGTTGATTGCGCAGCAATTGGGTTTCCCGGTGGCCATGAAAATCAACTCGCCGGACATCACCCACAAGTCCGATGTCGGTGGGGTAGTGTTGAACTTGACCAATGCGCCGGCGGTGCGGGCGGCTTACCATGAAATCATAGAAAATGTGAAACGCCTGCGGCCAACGGCCCACATCAATGGCATCTCCATTCAACCCATGGTAGTGAAGGAGAATGGCCGTGAACTGATGGTTGGCGTCACCAATGATCCGGTGTTTGGTCCGATTATTACCTTTGGCGCCGGTGGCACCACCGTGGAAATTGTCGCCGACCGCTCGGTGGCCCTGCCGCCCTTGAATGCCTATTTGGTTAAAGACCTCATCGAGCGCACGCACGTGGCCAAAATGTTAGGCCCGTTCCGCAACATGCCGGCGGTCAACATCGATGCCTTAGAAAGCATTTTGCTGCGCGTTTCGGAAATGGTCTGCGAGCTGCCCATGCTCATGGAAATGGACATCAACCCCTTAATACTTGACGAACACGGCGCCTTGGCGGCCGATGCCCGTATCGTGGTTGGGGTGCGCCCACCCAGTGCCGATCGTTACGCGCACATGGCCATCTACCCATACCCGACTCATTTGCTAAGCCATTGGCAGTTAGCCGACGGCACCGATGTGGTGATACGACCTATACGCCCAGAAGACGTCTGGTTGGTGCAAGACTTTGTGAAAAACCTATCGGAAGAATCGCGCTATTTCCGTTTTATGAAAAGCGTGCAGCAATTAAGTGAATCCTTGTTGGTGCGTTTCACGCAAATTGATTACAGCCGCGAAATGGCCTTGATCGCCACGAAGACAGTCGACGATAAGGAAATTGAATTGGGCGTCACCCGTTATGCCATCAACCCGGACGGCGACAGTTGCGAATTTTCCTTGGTGGTAGCCGACAGCATGCACGGTACTGGCTTGGCGCAAAAGCTCATGACCGCCCTCATGGACATTGCCAGAGACAAAGGCTTGGCGCGCATAGAAGGGGAGGTGTTAAAAAATAACGCCAATATGTTGAAGTTAATGAAGCGCTTGGGCTTTGATGCCGTCGCCCATCCTGACGATGCCAGCATCAAGCTGGTGTATAAAACCTTGTAATTGATTCCATTATGCGCACCGCTTACATCAGTCACGACGAGTTTTTAAAACACGACATGGGGCCGGATCACCCGGAATGCCCGGCCCGCATTTATGCAGTAAAAGACCAGTTGATTGCCTCCGGCTTGTTTGATTTTCTAAATCAGCAGCAGGCAATTAAAGCCACTCGCGCGCAATTGGCTAGGGTGCACAGTGAGGATTACATCAATTGGGTGTTTGAAAAAGCGCCAAAAAGCGGCTTGGTCGATTTGGATGGCGACACCTTGATGAACGCCTACACGCTGGACGCTTCTTTATACGCAGCCGGTGCGGTGGTGGCGGCGGTGGATTTGCTCATGGCCGGCCAAGTGGATAATGCTTTTTGCAATGTGCGCCCACCCGGTCATCATGCTAAGCGCCAAGGCGCATCGGGCTTTTGCATATTCAATAATGTGGCGGTGGGTGCGGCGCATGCCTTGGATCAATACGGTTTGGAGCGCGTCGCCATCGTGGATTTTGACGTGCACCACGGCGATGGCACGCAAGACATTTTTCAAGACGACGGGCGCGTGCTGTTCTGTTCTACCTTCCAACACCCTTTTTACCCGCATTGCGGGGCCGACAGCGGCAACGCCCACATCATTAACGTGCCTTTGCCCGCCGGCAGCGATGGCGAGGCGTTTAGGGCCGCGGTAAGCGAGCATTGGCTGCCAGCCTTAGAGAACTTTGCCCCGCAAATGCTCTTGGTGTCCGCTGGATTTGATGCGCACCGGGAAGACGACATGGGCGGCTTGGCCTTGCGTGAGGCCGATTACCTGTGGTTAACGGAGGCGCTCAAAGCGGTGGCCAAGCGGCACGCGCAGAATCGTATCGTGTCGGTATTAGAGGGCGGCTATGCCTTGCATGCCTTGGGTCGCAGCGTCATGACCCATGTCAAAAGCTTGAGCGAGCTTTAGCGCCATGGCTTTCCGGGGGTGGTTTTAGTATCAGGCTGCAGCGGCTTAACCATAAAAAAGGCAAAGTCCTACGACTTTGCCTTTTTTATGAAACCGAGAGCAGTGTTACTCGGCTGGCACAAAATCAGGTAAGGGTGCAACGCCCTCTGGAAGAGGATCCGATGCTGCAGTATCGGCAGATGGCTCGTCGGCATAGGCCATAGGCAATGCATTTAAGGCGAATACAGCAAAAGCTAACATTACTAGTTTTTTCATTCTCTTCTCCTAATTTTATTATAAAAAATCCCAATGGTGTGCTGCTAAAATTTCTGTATGGGGCACTATGAGGGCCCCTCAAAGTTAACAAGTCACGTTAGGGATTATGCACTTTTTGTAATTTAAAACAACGGTTGTTAAATTTTCATAAAAGCTTGCCTTAGCGTGAGCTCATCGATGTCTTTGGCAATGATCACCACCCTGGACAGTTTTTCTGGCTCGCTCCAACCCTCCAATAAGGTCGGTGGGTAGGGCGTGAAATGCACCGCATGTATCGCCAGTGGCGTTGCTTGGTCGGCGGCATGGATGATGCCTTTAAGTCGTAATAAATGCTTGCCGTAAGTCTGGCAAAACTTCAATAAATGCGGTTTTAATTGCGACCAATTAATTGGGCTAGGCAGAGTCACGGTAAAGCTGATGATGCCGTCGTGATGGGCTTTTTGCGGCAACTGGCCTAGCCTGTTTGGCTGTGTGCTGGGGCTACGCAACCAGCGCTGTGGCTGAGCCTGTTTTTTGTCTGCATCAAACAGCCCCACATCGACCACGTAGGCCGGGTCCAATTGCCCGTGGCTAATGCGATGCAAGGTGGCGCCAGGGTTAATTTGGCTTAGTTTTTCCTCTAAGCTAGCAAGGCTTTGCGCGTCAGCCAAATCGGTTTTGCTTAAGACCAAGACATCGGCTACCGCGGCTTGCTTAAGGGCCTCTTGGTTTTCAGCCAACTGCTGCAAACCGTAGACGCTGTCTACGGTGACCACCACCGCGTCTAAACGGTACACCGATTCAATTACCGGCTCGTTCATTAGGTTAGCCAGGATAGGACCAGGGTCGGCCAGGCCGGTGGTTTCTATGATCAATCGATTGAATTGCGGAATGGCGGCCAGCGCACGCTTGAAAAACAAATCGCGCAGGGTGTCGGCCAACTCGTTTTTTAAGGAGCAACATAAACAGCCTGAGCTCAACAACACGGTGTTGTCGGCGATGTGCTCGCTTTCCACGCTTAAAGCCAAATTACTTTGGGCAAAAATTTGATCCAAGCCGGTGTCACCCAACTCGTTGATGATGACGGCGGTGTCGCGCATGCCGCTGTGGTGGAGCAAATGATTAAGTAAGGTGGTTTTGCCGCTGCCTAAAAAGCCGGTGAGCAGGGTGACGGGTATGCGTTGGTCCATAGCGTGCGATAGGGCTTGAGTTAATTGCCTGGTATTTTATCGTGCATCAAAGCGATTCTGCTAATCCCGATTCTGCTATTCCAAGGTAAAATGGTGGCCATCTAGCCAAATCGGCAGCAAGCCACGTATAGAAAGCCCAGCATGAACGTATTTTTTGAAGAGGATGGCAACTTTAAAGTGGCGTCCATCATGACCGAAGCGCAAGGCTCCATGCAAATCGAGTCGGCCAGCGGCAAACGCAGCAAAGTCAAAACCAATCATGTCTTGATGCGCTTTGAGCTGCCATTAGCCGGCTTTATGGACAGCGCCCAGGCCGAGGCGGCTAAATTGGACGTGGATTTTCTTTGGGAATGCTGCAGCGAATTCAGTTTTAGCGGCGAGGCCGGTGGCGAGTTTGGTTTTGCTGAATTTGCCGAGGAGTATTACGGCCGCACGCCTAATCCTATAGAAGCGGCTGCCGTGGCGCTTAAGCTACACAGTGCTCCTATTTACTTTAATCGCAAGGGCAAAGGCCGCTACAAAGCGGCGCCAGCCGAGATATTAAAAGCAGCATTGGCCGGCTTGGAAAAGAAACGCCTGTTGGCCGAAAAAATGGCCGCCCTGGTAACGGAACTCAAGGCCCACCAATTGCCTGAAGAGTTAAGGCTCAAGCTCGATAGCCTGCTGTACGAGCCCGATAAAAATTCATTCGAGTACAAAACCCTAGACACGGCCGCCAACGAATGCCACCTAAGCCAGATTAAATTGCTGCAGGCTTGTGGCGCGATTCCTTCCTCGCACGATTACCATTTGGGCGCTTTTCTAAGGGAGCACTTTCCCTCCGGCACGGATTTTTCTGCCGATGCATCGGTGTTGGATACGCCCGATTTAAGTTGGTCGGATTTAAGCTTGGCCGAGGCCGAAGCCTTTAGCATAGACGACAGCAGCACGACGGAAATAGACGATGCGTTCTCCATTTCCTATTTAAACGACGGCATCACGCGCGTGGGCATACACATTGCCGCGCCGGCTTTGGGCATTGCCGTTGGTAGCGCCTTAGACCAAGCTGCCATGCAGCGTTTGTCCACGGTTTATATTCCGGGCAATAAAATCACCATGTTACCGGAAGCGGCCATACGGCCGTTTAGTTTGGATGCCGGCGAGATCAAGCCGGTGTTGTCGCTGTATTTGCACGTCAACGCGGCCGGTGAAATTGTGCAGCGCGACAGCAAATTGGAGCGCATTAAAATAGCCGACAATTTGCGCCACGATGCCTTGGAGCCGTTTTTTAACGAGACCACGTTAAGCGCAGACAGCGGCCATCCCTATTGGTCTAAGTTATTGTATTTATTTAACTTAGCCGAGTCTTTGGAAAAGGCCAGGGGCAAATACGACCCGACCAAGCCGCAACAAATAGACTACAACTTTTACGTGGTCGACGGCATTGTTAGCATCGTCGGTCGCCAACGCGGCGCGCCCATGGATAAATTGGTCGCCGAGTTGATGATAGAGGCCAATAACCAATGGGGCGCATTATTGGCCGCCCATCAAGTGCCGGGTTTGTACCGCGCGCAATCGGGTGGCAAGGTCTACATGACCACCAAGGCCGAGCCGCACCAGGGTTTGGGCGTGGCGCAATACGCGTGGAGCACCTCACCTCTGCGCCGTGCAGTGGATTTAATCAATCAACGGCAAATTATCAGTGTGGTGCAAAATACCCCGCCCAGTTACGCGCCCAACAGCGATGCATTAAACAGCCACATGCGCCATTTTGAGTTGGCCTACCAGGCCTACAGCGAATTTCAACAGCGCATGGAACGGTTTTGGTGCTTGCAGTATTTGATCCAAGAAAACAGCCAAGAGGTGCACGCCACGGTTTGGCGTGAGAATTTAGTGCGCTTGGATACGCCGCCGTACATGACTAAAGTGTACGGTTTGCCGGAAATGAAGCCGGGCACGCGCATCGGTTTGCACGTGCAGGAAGTGGACCCTTTGTTGATGGAGTTGCGTTGCAAATTCATTGCCGTCTTGCCCGAAGCGCCGTTGTCAGAAGACACCTTGAGCCTCGAGCCCGATTTCCTTGAAGAAGCCGAGGTCATCGAACCGACTGAATCAGCCCAAGCGGCCAGCGACCATCAGCCTGAGCAGGTGGCGCCTTAATGCTACGTTTTGCTAGGCATAAAGTGACGGCGGACGAAGCCGTGGACGTCAGTGAATCGAATGGCGTGCGCGCTTTACACTTAGGCTCGGTGACCATACAAAGCGCCATGCGCATCAAAGACCCTTTTGCCTTGGAGTTGACCTACACCCGCGCCATGATGTGCTTTCTTCTATTTGGCGGCAAGCTGCAGAAAATTTTAGCCATAGGCTTAGGCGGCGCTTCCTTGGCTAAATACGTGCATGCTTATTGCCCCGATTTGCATCAGACGGTAATAGAGATTAACGCTAAAATCATACAAATAGCCCGCAGTCAGTTCTATTTACCGGATAACGATGCGCGCTTAGACGTCATAGAAGGCGACGGCCTGCGTTACTTGGCTGATCACAGCGAGGTGGCCGACGTGCTGTTTATAGACGCCTTTGATGGCAACGGCATTCCGCCTGACTTTTGCAGTCCGGATTTTTTTGACGCCTGCGCTAACAGCTTAAATGCCGATGGCCTCATGGTGATTAACCTGTGGGGCAGCGATAAAAAGTTTGACGTGTATTTGCAGCGCATAGAGCAAAGCTTTGCCGCTAAAGTCTTGATATTGCCTACCGGCAAGCCAGGCAACACGGCCGTGTTTGCCTTTAAGCGCGAACCGGCCGATTTGCGTTTAGCCAGTTTGCGCACGCGCGCCAAGGAATTGGAACGCACGCACAAAATTGAATTTTTACAGTTCGTCGAAAAATTAGCCGAACACAATCCCAGTAGCAGCAACCGACTGTTTATGTCGAATGCGGCTGCCATATCCTGATAACACAGAGCCCAATCACCATGATCCCTAATCGATATTTTGCAACCTGCCCACGTGGCTTAGAACAACTGTTGGCCGATGAGTTGGCGGTGGTTAAAGCCAAGTCCATTAAGTTGACCGATGGCGGCGTGAGTTTTGATGGCGATTGGGCGGTGTGCTACGCGGCCAATTTGCACTCCCGCATCGCCACGCGTATTTTGTGGCAAGTGGCGCGTGGCAAGTACCTCAACGAAGAGGATTTGTTTGAGGCGGCCTACAAATTGGATTGGTCAGCTTGGTTTAATGTCAAAAACGATTTCATGGTCAAAGTGACTGGGGTGAAATGCCCACTAAAAAGCTTGGAATTCGCCACCTTAAAAATCAAGGACGCGGTCTGCGATAAATTCCGCCTGGCCGTGGGCAGTCGCCCTTACATAGACACCAAAAATCCGGCCGTGCGCATACACGCTTATTTAGCCGTAGACGAATACCAATTTTATTTAGACACATCCGGCGCGGCCTTGTACCAGCGCGGTAACCGTGGGGCGAGCATAGAGGCGCCCTTACGCGAAAACTTAGCTGCGGGCATATTGAAGTTGTCTGGCTGGCAAGTCGGCCAACCTTTGCTGGACCCCATGTGCGGCAGTGGCACATTTTTGTTGGAAGCCGCCATGGTGGCGCTGGACATCGCACCCGGCCATAAACGCAGCTTTGCATTTGAAAAGCTCAATAATTTTGAGCCGGCTATTTGGCAAAAACTAAAAAGCCAAGCCGCGGCTAAAGTGAAAGCGGTGTCGTTTCAAAAGATATACGGTTCGGACATCGATTTACGTGCGGTGCGCATTGCCAAGCGCAATTTGGAGGAAGCCGGCTTGTTGGCCGCCGTGCAACTGTCTCAGTTTGACATCGTTGATGTGCCGGCACCGGACGGTCAGGGTGTCTTGGTGGCCAATCCGCCGTATGGTGTGCGCATAGGCGAGGGCGAGGATTTGGCTTTACTCTACCCAAAAATGGCCGAGGCGCTCAAGCGCAAATTTGCCGGTTGGCACACCTACTTTTTAACCAACGACTTAAGCATGCCCAAGCTCATGCGCCTCACGCCTAGCAAGCGCACGCCCTTGTTTAATGGCTCATTGGAATGCCGCTTATTTGAAATTAAAATGGTGGCAGGCAGCAATAGGAAATAAATCATGGCGGATTCATTAGAGGCGTTAAAGCAAAAAATTCAGCATTTTGTCGACGAGCGCGATTGGTCGCAATTTCACACGCCAAAAAATCTAAGCATGGCCATGATGGTGGAGGCGGCAGAATTGCTTGAGCACTTTCAATGGGATACGCCGGCTGAAAGCCAGCAATTGTCTGCAGAAAAACGCGAGCAAGTCGGCCACGAGTTAGCCGACACCTTGGTTTATTTGATACGCATCGCGCAAGTTTTGAACATCGATTTGCTGGAAGTGGCCAATCAAAAGATAGCCCTTAATGCAAAAAAATACCCGGTGGAGCAAGCCCGCGGTAGCCGAGCTAAATACACCGAGTATTTATAAGCGGGCTTAAGCCCGACAATCCAGATTTATGCCAACGCAGCCAATGCAGCTTGGTAATTGGGTTCGCTGGTGATTTCCGACACCAATTCACTGTGCAATACCTTGTTGTTTTCGTCTAAAACAAGCACTGCGCGGGCAGTTAGGCCGGCCAGGCTGCTGTCCAATATCGCCACGCCATAGCTGTTAGCAAATTCGTTCAAGTGCCTAAAGGCCGACAAAGTGCTGACATTTTCTATGCCTTCAGCGGCACAAAAACGGTTTTGCGCAAACGGTAAATCGGCTGAAATGCAAAGCACCACGGTGTTATTTAGTTTGGCGGCCGATTGATTAAAGGTTCTAACCGAGGTCGCGCAAGTCGGCGTGTCTATACTGGGAAAAATGTTGAGCACTTTGCGTAAGCCAGCAAAGTTTTCTAGGCCCACGTCGGCACGCGCTTTGTCTGCAAGATTGAAGTTTGGTGCCGATTGGCCTTTTTCTGGGAAGTTGCCGCCGATTTTCACCGGGCCGCCTTTAAGTGTAACGGGATTAGCCATGATTATTTCCTTTTAATGACGTGTTAGATAAATGCTTGCTTGAAAAAAACTATACTGAAGTATGAGGGTTTTCTAGCGCGCAGACAATCGAAACTTAGCGTTGGTAAAGCGCATATTTCCGCTTTAATTTTTGCATAATAGTTTCTGAAATCGATGCCGATTAAGGTAAAATTTGCCTTATGTTGCCCAGTTCAATTCCAGCCAAAAATAGCCTGTCTTTTGTGCACCTGCGTTGCCACAGCGAGTACTCCATCGTTGATGGCATTGTGCGTATAGACGACTACGTGCAGCAAGCGCGTGCGGACAACATGCCGGCCTTGGCCTTAACCGATTTAAACAATCTATTCGGCGCCATCAAGTTTTACAAAGCCGCTCGCGCTAAGGGCTTAAAGCCCATCTTAGGCTGCGACATTTGGTTGGAAAACCCGCTTAATCGCGATCAGCCTTCACGCTTGTTGCTGCTTTGCCAATCGCATGCTGGCTATTTGTTGTTATGCCAATTATTAAGCCGTGCTTACCTAAGCAATCAGCACCGAGGTCGGGCGGAATTTAAGCGCGCTTGGTTTGAAGAATGCGGCACCGAGGGTTTGATTTTGCTCTCTGGCGCCATGCAAGGTGAAGTGGGGCAAGCTTGCGTGCAAGGCAATCTAGACTTGGCGAAAAAACTAGCCCAAGAGTGGCATGACTTGTTCCCGGATCGCTATTACTTGGAAGTTCAGCGTGTGGCCACGGATGCCAGCGCGCAACAAGAAGCTTACATAGCGCAGATGCGTGCTATTGCCAGTAGTTTGAGTTTGCCGATGGTGGCCACCCAACCGATTCAATTTATTAGCCCAGACGACTTTAGGGCGCACGAAGCGCGCACCTGCATTTCCGAGGGCTATGTTTTAGCCGACACGCGTAGACCCAAGCACTTCACGCAAGAGCAGTATTTTAAAACGCAGCAACAACTGGCCGATTTATTTGCAGACATGCCGGATGCCTTGCAAAACACGGTCGAAATCGCCAAGCGCTGCAACTTGAGTTTAACCCTGGGCAAAAACTACTTGCCTAATTTCCCCACGCCCAATAACGAAAGCCTCACCGATTACTTGGTGTCCGAGGCGCAACGAGGCTTAGTCACCAGGCTGCAAGTGCTGTACCCAGATGAAGCCTTACGTCAGGCTAAAGCCCCAGAATACGAAGCGCGTTTGGATTTTGAAACCCAGGTGATTAACCAGATGGGGTTTGCCGGCTACTTTCTCATTGTTGCCGACTTTATCAATTGGGCCAAAAACAACGGCGTGCCGGTGGGCCCGGGTCGGGGCTCGGGTGCGGGCTCGGTGGTAGCCTACAGCTTAGGCATTACCGATTTGGATCCATTGGAATACAAGCTGCTGTTTGAGCGTTTCTTGAATCCGGACCGGGTGTCCATGCCCGACTTCGATATCGATTTTTGCCAAGAGGGTCGCGACAGGGTCATTGATTACGTGAAGCAAAAATACGGGCTGGATGCCGTGTCGCAAATTGCCACCTTCGGTACCATGGCTGCCAAAGCCGTGGTGCGTGACGTGGGTCGGGTGTTGGACTTGCCCTTCGGTTTTGTCGATGGCATCAGCAAGCTGATCCCTCTGGAATTGGGTATCACCTTATCCGACGCCCTGGAAAAAGAACCGCAGCTGGCCGAGCGCCGTGAAAAAGAAGAGGAATTGCAGGAACTGCTGGAATTGGCCTTGCGCTTAGAAGGCCTGGTGCGCAATGTCGGCATGCATGCCGGTGGCGTGTTGATTTCACCGGGCAAAATTTCCGATTTCTCGCCTATTTATTGCCAAGCCGATGGCGGCAGTTTGGTCAGCCAATACGACAAAGACGACGTGGAAGCGGTGGGCTTAGTTAAGTTCGACTTCTTGGGTTTGCGCACCTTAACCATATTGGAATTGGCCCTGCTTAATGCCAATAAGCAGCGCGCCTTAGAAGGCTTGCCGCCACTGTCTTTTGCCACTTTGCCTATAGACGATAAAGCCACCTTCCATTTATTAAAAACCGCCAACACCACGGCGGTGTTTCAGCTTGAGTCGCGCGGCATGAAAGACATGCTCAAGCAAGCCATGCCGGATTGCTTTGAGGACATCATCGCCTTGGTGGCCTTGTATAGGCCGGGGCCTATGGATTTGATCCCAGATTATTGCCGGCGTAAGCACGGTAAGCAGCGCGTGGAATACCCGCACCCATTGACCGAGTCGATTTTGAAGGAGACTTACGGCATTGCCGTTTACCAAGAGCAGGTGATGCAAATCGCCCAGGTAGTGGCCGGCTACAGCTTAGGTGGCGCCGATTTATTACGTCGCGCCATGGGTAAAAAGAAACAAGAGGAAATGGACGCGCAGCGTAAAACCTTTGTTGAAGGCGCGGTCAAAAACAACATGACCGAGCGCCAAGCGACCGAGTTATTCGATTTGCTGGAAAAATTTGCTGGCTATGGCTTTAATAAATCGCATGCCGCGGCCTACGCTTTGGTGGCCTACCAAACGGCCTATTTAAAAGCGCATTACCCGGCGGCCTTTTTGGCCTCGACCTTGTCGGCCGACATGAACAACACCGACAGCGTGCACACCTTTTACGACGATTGCGGGCCCAATCAAATTGAGGTGTTGCCGCCCGATGTCAATCGCAGTGATTTTAAATTCACCCCCATAGACAAACAGCAAATTTTATATGGCTTGGGCGCAGTTAAGGGCACGGGCTTGGCGGCCATAGAAGTGATCATGCAAGCGCGTGAATCAGACGGCCCATTTAAGGATTTGTTTGATTTTTGCAATCGCTTGGATTTGCGTAAGGTCAATCGCCGCGTGGTGGAATCGCTAATACGCGCGGGCGCGTTTGATAGTTTGAGCCCGGATCCAGCCCAGCCTAATCGCAACGCCTTGCTGGCAGGAGTGGCCACGGCCATGGCCGCCGCCGAACAAAACAGCGCTAACCGTCAACAAAATAGCTTGTTTGGGGAAGCGGCCGATAACGAGGTCAATGTCTTGCCCAATGTGCCGGCCTGGTCTGAGCAGCAGCGCTTATTGGAAGAAAAAGCCGCTTTGGGTTTTTATTTCAGCGGCCACCCGTATGCAGCCTATCAAAAAGACTTGGGGCAATTTATTAGCAGCAGCTTGGCCAATTTAAGCCCGAAAGAGCAGCCGCAATTGTTGGCTGGCATAGTCTCTGGCATACGCGTGCGCATGACCGGTAGAGGCAAAATGGCCATCGTTGGTTTGGACGATGGTACGACGCGGATTGAAGTGGTGGTGGGCAGCGAGCTGTTAGCCCAGCATCAGGGCTTATTGAAAGACGACCAATTGATTATCGTCGAAGGGCGCGTTAGCCACGATGAGTTTTCCGGTGGCTTGCGCGTGAACGCCAGAAAGCTGCACGATTTGTCCGGCTTGCGTAACAGCCGCGCCAGCTTTTTAAAGATTTCTTGTAACGGTCAAGCCGATGCGGAAAAACTCAAAGCCCTGTTGCAGCCGTATCGCAAAAATGCCTCGGACGAGCAGCGCGGTTGCGCGGTTAAAGTGGCTTACCACAACCATACTGGCCAGGTGGAACTGATGCTGGGCAATGATTGGCGGGTGGACTTAGCGGAGAGTTTGATTGCCGATTTAAGCTTGTGGTTAAGCCGTGATAATGTAAAAATCCTATATAATTAGCCCGCTGCTGCCAAGCAGGGTTTAAACCTTTAAATTGTAGAGTCAAGCACATGAAAATTAGTTACTTGGATTTTGAACAACCGATTGCTGAGTTAGAAAGCCAGATTGAAGGCTTGCAAGCCGCGCATGATGCCAACGATGCATTGGATATCTCTAAAGAATTAACCGCACTGGAAAAGAAGAATAAAAAGCTGTCGGAAGACATCTACGGTAATTTAAATGCTTGGCAAATTTCGCAGTTGGCTCGTCATTCGCAACGCCCTTACACCCTGGATTACATACAAGCCATCTTTACCGATTTTGAGGAGCTGCACGGTGACCGCGCCTTTGCCGATGATCCGGCTATTGTTGGCGGTATCGCTAGGTTAGATGGCCAACCGGTGATGGTCATCGGCCACCAAAAAGGCCGTGACGTGAAAGAGCGTCAATACCGCAACTTCGGTATGCCGCGTCCTGAAGGCTACCGCAAAGCCTTGCGCTTATTCCGTTTAGCCGAAAAATTTGGCATCCCAATCATTACCCTGATCGATACCCCGGGCGCATACCCTGGCATAGGCGCGGAAGAGCGCGGTCAATCCGAAGCCATTGCACGCAATTTATACGTCATGGCCGAATTGGAAACGCCCATCATAGGCGTCATCATAGGCGAGGGCGGTTCGGGTGGTGCGCTGGCATTGGGCGTGGTTGATCAATTGCTCATGTTGCAATACGGCGTCTACTCGGTGATTTCCCCGGAAGGCTGCGCCTCCATCTTATACAAAAGTGCAGACAAAGCGCCGGTGGCAGCTGAGTCCTTGGCCATTACCGCTGAACGCTTGCAAGGCTTGGGCCTAATAGACCGCATCATCCCTGAACCTTTAGGTGGCTCGCACCGCGCACCAGAAGTAGTGATGGAAAACCTACGCGTGGCACTTAAAGAAGAATTGACTAAGCTAAAAACCAAATCCATTAAGGCTTTGTTGGTTAGACGTTACGAGCGCCTGATGAGCTACGGTCAATACAAAGAAGTGGCTGAGCGTAAACCCCGCATCAGCGTCAAGCTGTAAGCGGCCGAACGTCAGTCATCTAAGCACTGCGCTTCATCCCATATTGATGGCGTTTCTGCCACCTCCATGCAAACCAATCTGCAGCAATTTTTAAGCCAGCACACCAAGCCCAATCAACGCCTGTTATTGGGTTTAAGTGGCGGCTTGGATTCCTGCGTCTTGTTGCACCTATTGGCGCAGGCGAGAGCCGCCATGCCATTTGATTTGCAGGCCATGCACGTGCACCACGGCATCAGTCCCAATGCCGACAGTTGGGCCGCTTTTTGCCAAGCGCAATGCGCCGCCTTAAATGTGCCTTTGACCATCGTTAAGGTGCAATTGGATGAGCAAAGTAAATTAGGCCTAGAAGGCCAAGCTCGGCAGTTGCGCTACGATGCCTTATTTAATAATGCGCTGCAGGCGAATTTTGTGCTCAGTGCCCACCACCAAGACGATCAAGCTGAAACCTTATTGCTGCAGCTGTTTCGCGGCGCAGGCTTAAAGGGCTTGGCCAGCATGGCAGCAGCCGATGAGCGTAGGCGCTTATTACGGCCGCTATTAAATGTCCCGCGCAGCAGTCTGGAAGCCTATGCCAAGCAGCATGGTTTAAGTTGGTGTGAAGACGAGAGCAACAGCAATACCCAATACGAGCGCAACTTTATTCGTCATGATGTCTTGCCGCTCTTAAGCGCCCGCAATCCGGCTGTTAAACAAGCCTTGGCAAGAACGGCAGCGCACGCGGCTGAGGCGAGTGATTTGCTTAATGATTTAGCGGCGTTGGATGCGGCGCACTTGTTGGCAAACAACGGTTTATGCACACAAGGCTTGGCGGCGTTGGATGCGGCTAGGGCAAAAAATGCCATGCGTTGGTGGTTAGCTAAGCAAGAGGTCAGCATGCCCAGCGCCGATGCCTTGAGTGAGATGCATCAGCAGTTAATGACGGCTAAAGCCGATGCCAATATAGACATCACGCTGCAACTTAAAAACCAGCAGGCGATTAAGCTCAAGCGCTATCAACAGCGTGCTTACTTGGTTAAGCCGGCCGTGACCGCCAGCTTTGATTTGGTTTGGAACGGAGAAGCGCAGTTAGATTTACCTAACGGCGGTAAGCTGCTGTTTAGCCAAGTGCAGGGCAGCGGCTTGGCGCTCAAATTGGGCATGAGCAAATTGCGCATCAGCCAGCGCAATGGTGGGGAAAGCTTTAAGCCTAATGTGCTTAGGCCAACCCGCACCCTCAAGCACTTATTACAAGAAGCCAATATGCCGCCATGGCAACGCGAAAACCTACCCTTGGTTTACTGGCAAGATACGCTGGCTTACGTCCCCGGCATAGGCATCAGTCATGAGTTGCAAGCCGCACCGCACGAAGACGGCCTGCAGATAGATTGGCAGCCCTAGAGACAAGCCTATTCACATGTAAATCTTCACCACAGAGACACAGAGGCGCAGAGAAGATCAAAAACCTAGTTTAATCTTAGTTTTTTCATGGCGCCTAACCCGCGCCAGAGTAGTAGAGGGGTTCTCAGTGACTCCGTGTCTCTGTGGTGAGGTGTTTTTTATTTCCGAATTGTTTTGGTTGTTTACAACCAAATATTGGTTGTAAACAACCAATAAATTGGCTATATTTAACCAATTTTTACACTTTCTTATATTTTAAAAAATTTATAAAATTAACTAAATTTTTTAGTTAATTGATTTTATTGTTAATTTTAATTATTTTTAGGTTTTGGAACGCTTATTGCTTTTATTGGCACGTTACACATTAAAACCTAGGACCTTTCATGAAAAAAGCATTGCAACCAAAATTAATCGTAGTGGCGATTTTAGCCGCTTACGCCATGCCGCATGCCGCATGGGCAGCCAATAAAGCCGAAGCCTTGGAGCTGGGTAAAGTTGAAGTGGTCAGCACCACGCCACTGGCTGGCATGGGTGTGCCCGTTGAACAGGTGCCATCCAATGTGCAAGTGGTTAAAGGCAGCGACATCCAAAATCAACAAAGCTTAGGCGTTGCTGATTTTATGAACCAGAATTTATCCGGTGTGAACATCAATGAAGCGCAAAACAACCCATACCAACCGGATGTGAATTTCCGTGGTTTCACGGCCTCACCGTTAGTCGGCACCCCACAGGGTTTGTCTGTTTATCAAGATGGCGTGCGCATTAACGAGCCATTCGGTGACACGGTTAACTGGGACTTGATTCCACAAAATGCCATTTCTAGCATGACCTTAATGCCGGGATCCAATCCATTGTTTGGTTTGAATACCTTGGGCGGCGCTTTGTCCGTGCAAACTAAAAGTGGCGAGCATTACCCAGGTGGCGGTTTGCAAGTCTTGGGCGGTTCATTTGGCCGTTGGGCAGTGGAAGGCGAGTACGGCGGTAAAACCGCCGATGGCGTTAGCTACTTCTTTGCCGGTAACAAGTTTGAAGAGAACGGCTGGCGCGATGCGTCTCCGTCCGATGTATTACAAGGCTTCGCTAAATTGGGTTGGAGCAATGAAAAAACCGATGTGGACATTAGCTTTTCAGGGGCCGACACCGATTTAACTGGTAACGGCTACCAAGCACAAACCCTAATGAACACTTTTGGTTACGATTCTATTTATACCAAGCCGGACAACACGCAAAACCAATTGGCTTTTGTTAACAGCAAGGTGAGTCATTGGTTATCCGATGAGTTTTTGCTGACGACCAATGCGTATTACCGCCACAATAAAACCAAAACCTTGAATGGCGATACCAACGATGAGTACGAAGCATTGTGGGATGCCTGCGATGGTCTTGGTTTATCGTGTAATAACTTATACTCACAAGGTGTTAATAATCGCAGCAACACCTCAAACAAGGGTTACGGTGGTACGTTGCAATTAAGTTGGGTGACGGATAAAAACTTGCTAATTACCGGTGCCAGTGTCGATTACGGCCGCACGCATTTCACGCAAACCGAACAAGCAACAACTGCCGGTATGACACAGTTTGATGCAGCACGCGGCTTAATTAATTTAGATTCAACCATTGGTACCGAGAATGATTTAAACGGCCGCAGTAAAACATACAGCCTGTTTGGCACAGACACCTTTAATCTGACACCAAAATTGGCATTCACGGCATCTGGTCGCTATAACTACACTAATGTTAATCTGGTGGATAACTGGTATTTAGGGGGGCATAAAGAGGCGACTTGTATTCAAAATACCGATGGAAGTGTTGTGGATTGCGGCGGAACAGGCGGTTTAACTGCTGGTGCAGGGCAAACTTTGGTCAGTACAGCGGGCGGTAACGCCGGTGGCAATCATACATTTAAACGCTTCAACCCAGCCGTAGGTGTGGCGTATGCTTTCACCCCTGAACTTAATACTTATGCGGGCTATAACGAAGGCAGTCGCGCACCTAGCCCAATTGAAACCGGTTGTGCTGATCCATTGCACCCGTGCTTGTTACCGAACGCTATGGCTGGTGACCCACCCTTACAACAAGTGGTAACCAAAACCTTCGAAAGTGGCTTCCGCGGTAAATTAGGTGCCGATACGCGTTGGTCTTTAGGTGCTTACCGTGCCGTTAACCACAACGACTTGCAATTTATAGCATCAAGCAGCACCGGGGCGGGATACTTTGACAACGTGGGTAAAACCCGTCGACAAGGTTTGGATTTAGCCCTGAATGGCAGGACTGGCAACTTCAGTTGGGCAGCTGGGTACAGCTTGGTTGATGCTACCTATCAAGACACCTTCAATCTTGTGTCGCAGGCAAACTCTTCAAGGCGTAATGGAGAAATAACTGTAACTAAAGGCGACAAAATGACAGGCATTGCTAAGCATCAATTTAAATTGCGCACGCAGTGGCAAGCCACACCAAACTGGAGCATAGGTACCACAGGCGTGGCATTCTCTGATCAATATGCCCGTGGTAACGAAAATAACCAGCATGTCGCGATGACATCGGTTGAGCAATCTGCAGCAACTGGGGGTGTTGATACTAATGCTTATAATGGTTCAGGCAAGTTGAAGGGGTATGCCATTTTTAATCTTGATAGCCGTTATAACTTCAATGCCAGCGGTTGGCAGTTATTTGCTAAAGTGAATAACGTGTTTGATCGCAAGTATTACAGTAGCGGCTTGTTGGGTGAAAATGCATTTAATGGAACAGCTGGTGATGGTGTAGGTAGTGAATACTCAACTAATGCCGGATCTAAGAAAGAAATGTTCCTAGCCCCAGGCGCACCGCGTGCGGCATGGGTAGGTTTGCGTTACGACTTCGGCAAGCCTAAAGGCATCGCCGCCGCTGTGGATGCAGATTAAGTTGTAGACTGAAACAAAAATGCCGACTTAGTCGGCATTTTTGTTTATAGTGGATTTATTGATAGCAACATAATTAAAACAGGAAAACAGGATTGCAATTAGCACAAAACTCATACGGCAAAGCCAACGCCCTTAAGCAAACCGCTAAAGTCTTGATTGTGGAAGACGAGGTGTTGTTTGCGCGCGCGGTGATGCGTAAATTGCAAAAAGCCGGTTACGATTGCGAGCACGTGGAAACCTTGCAAGACGCGCGGGCAATCAGTAAGCAATTTGCCGCCGATTTGGTGCTACTGGACATGCGTTTACCCGATGGCAATGGCTTAGAGATACTGGCCGAACTAATTGCAAAAAATGCGTCCGTGATTGTCATGACGGCTTTTGGTGACATCAGCGATGCCGTGCACGCGATTAAGCAGGGCGCGGTGGATTACCTTAAAAAGCCCATAGACTTGGAAGAATTGCTGTTGTCCGTGCAAAAAGTGGAAGCGGCCACCGTGCAAAGCAACAGCTTGGATTATTCGCGGCAACGCAATGCGCATGCGGTGGAAGGCGTGGAAATGCTGGGTGAAAGCCTGGCCATGGAAAACATCAAAGGCCAAATTAAGCGCATCGCTCAATTTGTGGCCGATGATGTGGTGCCGCCCACCGTGTTAATCGGTGGCGAGACAGGCACCGGTAAGGATGTGGCGGCTAGGTGGCTGCATGCCTCTTGCCCAAATAAAGACAAGCCTTTTGTGCACATTGATTGCGCGTCCTTGCCGGCCGAGCTCATGGAAAGCGAGTTGTTTGGCCACGAGAAAGGTGCTTTTACTGGCGCCGTTTCCAGTCGCCCTGGCTTAATCGAAGCCGCCGAAGAGGGCACTTTGTTTTTGGATGAAATCGGTGAACTGCCCTTAAGCTTGCAAGCCAAGTTGCTGAATGTGCTGGAGCGCCGCATGGTGCGACGCTTGGGTTCAACCAAAGAACGCCCAGTGCCAGCGCGATTCATCGCCGCCACCAACCGCGATTTGCACGAGATGTCGCTGCAAGGGCACTTTAGGCAAGATTTGTATTACCGTTTGAATGTCATGAGCATCAGCATGCCGCCCTTGCGTGAGCGCGCTGGTGATGCCTTGTTATTGGCGCGGCACTTTGCCAATCAAACAGCAAAACGCTATGGCTTGGCCGCGCCCACATTTTCTGCCGATGCCATTGCGACGCTGAGTGATTATGCTTGGCCGGGAAACGTGCGTGAGCTCAAACACCAAGTCAGTCGGGCCATGTTGCTTTGCCAGAATAGCCTGATTAGCAGTGCTGATTTAGTGGTGGGTGGCCCATCTAACAGTGAGGCCTTAGCGCAGGTGGCGGGGCATGCGACTTTGTACGAAACCGAAAAAGCCATCTTACTCAAGGTGCTATCAGACAGCCGCAACAATGTTTCCGAAGCCGCGCGCAAGCTAGGCATCACCCGCATGACCATGCGCTATCGCATGGATAAATACCAAATCAGCGCCAAAATTTTTGAATAAGTATTTTAAATCCTAACCACAGAGACACCGAGGCGCAGAGGAATACTAAAACATTTAGCCTAAGCTAGTTCGTGCCTATCTTGACTAAGCATTAACGATAATAAAGTCTGGATGGGCTCCTACAAAATTTTGCTTTTCTCCGTGCCTCTGTGTCTCTGTGGTGAGTGGGTTTAATGCGCGATCATCAGTAAGAGGCTTGCATCGGCAATGACGGTATGGCCCTCGCATGGTATGATGGCATCAATTCAAAACGGAATGCATCCCATGCAAATTGGTACCCCATTAAGCCCTAATGCCACCCGCGTCATGCTGCTTGGTAGCGGCGAACTTGGTAAGGAAGTCATCATTGCCTTGCAGCGATTAGGGGTGGAAGTGATTGCCGTTGATCGTTACGAAAATGCGCCTGGCCAGCAAGTGGCACACCGTTCCTACACCATAGACATGACCGACGATGCCGCGCTGCGAGCCTTGATCGCCAAAGAAAAACCGCACCTTATCGTGCCGGAAATCGAGGCGCTGAATACCGCCACCTTGGCCGACATAGAAGCGGCCGGCATGGCCACCGTGATCCCTACGGTTAAAGCTGTGCAACTGACCATGAACCGCGAGGGCATACGCCGTTTGGCTGCCGAAGAATTGGGCTTGCCCACCTCGCCTTATGCCTTTGCGCACAGCGAAGCCGAATTGCAGGCCGCCATTGATGCGGGCATAGGCTACCCGTGCTTTATTAAACCCACCATGTCGTCTTCTGGCAAAGGCCAATCGCGCATTACCCAAGCCTCGGAAGTAAAAACCGCTTGGGACTATGCCGCTAGCGGCGGCCGCGTTAACCAAGGCGTGGTGATTGTGGAAGGGCAGATTGCCTTCGATTACGAAATTACCTTGCTGACCGTGCGCGCTAAAAATGCCGCAGGTGAGATCGCTACCTATTTCTGTGAGCCGATAGGCCACCTGCAAGAGAAGGGCGATTACGTGGAAAGCTGGCAACCGCAAGCCATGACAACGGGTGCCTTGGCGGAATCTAAACGCATCGCTAAAGCGGTGACCGATAGCCTAGGCGGCTTGGGTTTATTCGGCGTGGAGTTGTTTATTAAAGGCGACAACGTTTGGTTCAGTGAAGTGAGCCCGCGTCCGCACGATACCGGCATGGTGACCATGTGCAGCCAACGCTTTAGTGAATTTGATTTGCATGCGCGTGCCATATTAGGCTTGCCGGTAGACGTGAGCTTAAGCAATCCGGGCGCCAGTGCCGTGATTTACGGCGGCCATGCCAGCAAGAATTTGCTGTTTACCGGGGTGGATGCCGCCTTGGCTGTGCCTAATAGCGACCTACGCTTGTTTGGTAAACCGGAATCCTTTGTGAAGCGCCGCATGGGCGTGGCGCTAGCCACCGGGCGCGATGTTGCTGAAGCGAGAGAACGGGCTAAATTGTCGGCTAGCTTGGTTAAGCCAGTAGCGGCCTAGCGCCAGTGTTTGAGTAATAAGAGCAAACACTTCACCACAGAGACACAGAGTCGCAGAGAAAATCCAAAAAAACTAGTCGGGATAAATTTTGATCTAGACATTGGTTTTTTGCCTGAATCACTTATTTGTGGTTAATGGCTTTTAAAGAATTTGTAGGAGCGGTCTGCGACCGCGAATTGCCAGGTTCCTTCGCGGTCGCAGACCGCTCCTACAAAAGCAAAAATTAGAACAAAGCCAATTTGAATTAAAGCCATGTTGAATAAACCCATGATTATGTAAACAAGCCATGTTAAATAAGATAGAAGAAGCGGGTAGCGCGAAAGCCACATTTTTCGAGTTGTTAGGTGGCGAGATGGATGGGGCAATCAAAATCCGTGCCTTGGTGGAATCCTTTTATGATGTCATGGACACGGACCCTAAAGCAGCACCGATACGTGCCATGCACGCCGCCGACCTAAGCTCTGCCCGTGAAAAATTGTTTATGTTTTTGGTCGGCTGGACCGGTGGCCCGCAACTCTACATAGAGCGCTACGGTCATCCCATGTTGCGTAAACGCCATTTACCCTTTGCCATCGATGAATCGGCGCGCGATCAATGGATGTATTGCATGATACGGGCCATGCACCTGCAGGGTATGGACGATGCCTTAATGACTAAATTGGCCGAGCAGCTCTATGGCGTGGCCGATTTCATGCGTAACCAATAACGACTTCTGATGACCACTCCCCACTCCCCATCTGCCTTATTAGCCCAAGCCGATTGCTTACACAGTGCCGATACCGTCGATGCAGCCATTAGCCGTATCGCCCGGGAATTGACGGCTGCCTTGGCCGATGCCGAGCCGGTGGTTATGTGCGTCATGACCGGTGGCTTGTTTTTCTCAGGGCAATTGTTGGGACGCTTGGCCTTTCCCTTGCACTTGGATTACGTGCATGCCAGCCGTTATCAAAACAACACCGCTGGAACGCAATTAAGCTGGCAGGCTCAAGCTAAAATGGATTTAAGCGGCCGCACGGTCTTGCTGCTGGATGACATCTTGGACGAAGGCATTACCTTATTGGCCATTAAAGAACGCTGCTTGGCCTTAGGGGCTAAAACCGTGTTGACGGCGGTCTTAGTGGAAAAGAGCTTGCCGCATGCCAAGCCCATGCAGGCTGATTTTGTTGGGCTCACGGTGCCCAATCGCTACGTGTTCGGTTGCGGCATGGATGCCTATGGCTGGTGGCGCAATTTGCCGGCCATTTACGCGCTAAATTAGCCGCTGGCCTATGTTAAAATTCAGCCATGTCTAGACTGGTCTTAAATTAAACGATGCCGCGTTTTCACGTCATCATCCCCGCTGCCGGTAGCGGCAGTCGCATGGGCACTGAAGCGCCCAAGCAATACTTGCGCTTAAACGGCAAGTCGCTTATTCAGCACGTGATTAAGGTGTTTGATCAAGCCACTAAAATTAACAGCATACACATCGTCTTGAGTGAAGGTGACACGCATTGGCGTAGCACCTATTTGAATTTAAGCAGCAAGGCGCAAGTGCACCATTGCGGTGGCGAAACCCGCGCCATGAGTGTGCTAAATGGCTTGCATGCGATTGCCAGCCAAGTCGATGAAGACGATTGGATCTTGGTGCACGATGCGGCTAGACCGGGCTTGAGCAATGTCTTGCTGAGTCAGTTGATAAACAGCTTAGAAAACGACGCCGTGGGCGGCTTGTTGGCGTTGCCCTTAGCCGACACCTTAAAGCGCGCCGACAGCGAGCAATGCGTGGCTGCCACGCTGCCTCGCACGGATCTATGGCAAGCACAAACCCCACAAATGTTTAGGTACGGCAGGCTTAAAACCGCCTTAACGAATTTTAAAGGCGCCGCCACCGATGAGGCGGAAGCGATTGAGGCTTTGGGCTTAAAACCCAAGCTGGTAAACGGCGAATTGCGCAACCTGAAGGTGACCTACCCGCAGGATTTAGCGGTGCTCAGTGCTTTATTAAATAGCAAACCATAAACGGCCAATTGAGGATAAAACGATGCGTATAGGACACGGTTTTGATGTGCATGCCTTGGTGGTAGGGCGCCCTTGCATCATAGGCGGGGTGAACGTGCCTTATGCCAAAGGTTTGGATGGGCATTCCGATGCCGATGTGTTGCTGCATGCCATATGCGATGCCTTGTTGGGTGCCGCTGCACTGGGCGACATCGGTCAGCATTTTCCGCCTACGGATGCGCGCTATAAGGGCATCGATTCCAGGCAATTGCTGCGCCACGTGGTGGCCTTGCTGCATGACCGTGGCTATAAAGTGGTGAACATAGACAGCACGGTGATTTGCGAGCTGCCTAAGTTGTCGCCGCATACGGCGCAAATGCGTGCTTTGATAGCCGAGGACTGCCAAGTTAGCTTGGATGCGATTAATGTTAAAGCCACCACCACCGAGAAGCTAGGCTTTGCCGGTCGCGGTGAAGGCATCGCAGCGGAAGCGGTATGCTTGATCGCGCAAGCCTAAGCTTGCTCTGACTGCGCCCACCCTCTTTTTTACCCGTTCGCATTCAATTAAGTCACCTCACCATGCTCGCTTGGTTCGAAAAACAATTAAATCCGTTTCCTGATAAAGAAATAGACTCGCCACCCAAAGCGCTGTGGCCTTTTGTCTGGGCCTGCACCAGTGGCTCGCGGCTGTTTATATTGGGTATGACCTTGTTTACCGCGCTAATAGGCGGCTTTGAGGCCTTGTTGTTTGCGGCTATGGGGAAGGTGGTGGATTGGCTGGGTAAGAGTTCGCCAGAGAGCTTCTGGAGCACCCAGCACGAACACCTTTTACTCTTACTCACTCTGTTGTTGCTTAGCCCTTTGCTGATTGCCATGCAAACCTTGATTAAGCATCAAACCTTAGCCGGTAACTTCCCCATGCGTTTGCGTTGGCATTTCCATAGGCTGATGCTCAGCCAGAGCATGCATTTCTACCAAGACGAATTTGCCGGACGGGTGTCAGCCAAGGTGATGCAAACCGCATTGGCCGTGCGGGATATTTGCTTTATCGTGGCCGATATCTTGGTCTTCGTGACCATTTACTTTGTCACCATGGTGGCGGTCGTCGGCCATTTTAATAGCACGGTGATGCTGCCATTTTTAGTGTGGGTGGTGTGTTATTTAGGCTCCTTAAGTTATTTTGTGCCGCGCTTGGCCAAGGTGTCGCAAACGCAAGCCGACGCGCGCTCTTTGATGACGGGGCGCATTACCGATGCCTACACCAATATCAGCACCGTTAAACTGTTCTCCCATGCTGGCCGTGAGGCCGCTTACGCCAAATCGGCCATGCAGGAATTTTTGCATACCGTGCACGCGCAAATGCGCTACGTGTCTGGTGTGGAATTAATGAACCATGTGCTGAACGTGCTATTAATCATTGCCACCAGTGGCGTGGCTTTGTTGCTTTGGACCCGCGGCGAAGTGAGTGTCGGTGGGGTGGCGGCAGTCACCGCCATGGCGCTGCGTTTAAACGGTATTTCGCATTGGGTGATGTGGGAGATGACCAGCTTGTATGAGCAGATTGGCACCGCGCAAGACGGCGTTAACACCTTGTCGATTAGCCAGCAGATTAGCGATAGCGAAGGTGCGCAAGATTTGCGGGTCAGTGCCGGCCGCATTGATTTAGAAAATCTGGATTTTTCTTATGGCGGCCCTAAGCCGGTGCTGCAGGGCTTGAATGTCAACATCCAACCCGGCGAGAAGGTTGGTTTGGTAGGCCGTTCCGGGGCGGGCAAATCCACCGTGGTTAATTTATTGCTGCGGTTTTATGACGTGGAACATGGCCAAATTTTAATTGATGGCCAAGACATTAAACAGGTCACGCAAAACAGCTTGCGCAGTCAGATAGGCATGGTCACGCAAGACACCTCCTTGCTGCATCGCAGTGTGCGTGACAACATTTTATACGGCAGGCCCAATGCCACCGAAGCCGACATGGTGACGGCGGCCAAGCGTGCCGAGGCGCACGATTTTATTTTGGGTCTGGTCGATGCCAAAGGGCGCAAGGCTTACGATGCGCACGTCGGCGAGCGTGGTGTTAAGTTGTCCGGTGGTCAGCGTCAGCGCATTGCCATTGCCCGTGTGATGCTCAAAGACGCCCCCATATTGTTGCTAGATGAAGCCACCAGTGCCTTGGATTCAGAAGTGGAGCAGGCCATACAAGCCAGCTTGTATACCCTCATGCAAGGAAAAACCGTGGTGGCCATTGCCCATCGCTTGTCCACCATCGCCGCCATGGATAGGTTGATTGTGTTGGATCAGGGACGCATAGTAGAAGAGGGCACGCACCGCAGTTTGCTGGCCAATAAGGGTTTGTATGCCAGCTTGTGGGCCCACCAAAGCGGTGGTTTCTTGGGTGAATAAGATTATGTTTATTTAAATCTCTTCACCAAAGATTTAAATCCATTTACCACAGAGACGCGGAGACACAGAGAAAGTCAAAAGCATATAAACCTTGAGTAGGTTGGAATTTGGCTTTTTCTGATAAACATCAAATTGATTTAGGTCTGCTCTGTGTCTCCGTTTCTCTGTGGTGGGTTTGTTTGATCCTTTCTGCTTATTTAGGCTTTGAGCAACACAATCACGGCGCCGCTGCCGCCGTCTTGTTTTTTGGCTTCCGCGTACGCGATCACCTCGTCTTTTTGCATCAACCAGCCACGCAATTTATGCTTGAGTATGGGTTCGCGATTGCGTGACCCCAAGCCCTTACCGTGCACGATGCGCACGCAGCGTATGCCGCGTTTTTTACAATCGCTGATGAAGTTAGAGACCAACAACCTTGCCTCGTCACTGATTAAGCCATGCAAGTCAACGTGGGCTTGCACCACCCATTTGCCTTTGCGCAGTTTTCTTAAGATGTCTGGGGTGTGGCCATCACGTAAATACAGCAGTTCTTCACCCGTCTCCAATTCGTAGGCGGGGATGTAATGGTCAGACAGGGAGTCCACCAAGGCTTGTTGTTCGTCGCGCAGGAATTGCTTAGGAATGGGTTTGGGTTTTTTGGCCTGGTGCACGGCTCGCACAGGCACGCTCAGCGGTCTAACGTCTTGCACCGCAAGTGAAAATAATTCCGCTGAGTCGTCGTCTGATTGCGCCACTGCACTACCCATATACTTGATTTATTGACGATAGTGAAATCGCCCATAGGCACTTACTTTAAGTGGTCTAAATAGCGCTCTGCATCCAAGGCTGCCATGCAGCCGCTGCCCGCGCTGGTGATGGCTTGGCGGTAGATGTGGTCTTGCACGTCGCCCGCAGCAAACACGCCAGGCACGCTGGTGGCCGTGGCATTGCCGGCGCGACCCATTTGCGTGACGATGTAACCGCCTTCCATGTCCAGTTGGCCAGCAAAAATATCGGTGTTGGGTTTATGGCCGATGGCAATGAACACGCCCATTAAGGCGATGTCTTTGGTGCTGCCATCGTTGACATTTTTTAGACGCATAGCGGTTACGCCGCTGTCGTCACCCAACACTTCATCAAGCGTTTGGTGGGTTTCTAAGACAATTTTACCTTCGGCCACGCGCTCGTGTAATTTGTCGATCAAGATGGCTTCGGCTTTAAATTTATCGCGTCTGTGCACCAAGGTGACCTTGCTAGCGATGTTGGATAAATACAAGGCTTCTTCGACGGCGGTGTTGCCGCCACCAATCACCGCAACCGGTTGATTACGGTAAAAGAAGCCGTCGCAAGTGGCGCAGGCAGACACGCCTTTGCCGCTGAATTTTTCTTCGCTAGGCAGGCCCAGGTATTTGGCTGAGGCGCCGGTTGCAATGATTAAGGCATCGCATGTGTATTCGCCACTGTCGCCGACTAGGCGTATGGGTTTTTCATTTAAATGCGTGGTGTGGATGTGATCAAACACCATTTCCGTATTGAAGCGCTCGGCATGCTTTTGAAAGCGCGCCATCAATTCAGGGCCTTGCACGCCATCGGCATCGGCAGGCCAATTGTCTACTTCGGTGGTGGTCATTAATTGACCACCTTGCGCGATACCGGTGATTAAAACGGGGTTGAGGTTGGCGCGTGCTGCGTAAACGGCAGCGGAGTAGCCGGCAGGGCCAGAACCTAAAATGAGTAATTTCGCGTGACGTGTTGCCATGGGTTAAAACCTTTACTAAATAGCGTATAAAAAATTGGCTTGCGTTAATGCTGCAATAGAGGCAAAAAGCCGAAGAAAATTCACCTAAAAAGTCAGTAAAACGCAGTTAATGATAGATAGATATTGTATTAGCTACTAAGCGACTTTGATACTGCTATAATTAAATTTAACGACTAATTTGTAAGGTTTTACTATCTTGTTTTTCAAAAAAAAATCCACTCCAGTGAATGCGCGTCGCGCCGGTGAAGTCGCTGCTCCTCCAACCATCAGTAATAAATTAGTAAAAGAAGCATGGTGGCTAGGCTTGGTCTTGGCTGGCCTTTACATAGTGGTCATATTGGCCACTTACCACCGGGAAGACCCATCTTGGTCACACATGGCAGCCGAAAATGCCATCGTACAAAACGGCGGTGGCTACGTGGGTGCTTGGGTATCGGACATGATGCTGTATCTGTTTGGTTTTTCCGCATGGTGGTGGGCAGTGTTGGCCTTTTATGCCATGTGGTTGGTCTATTTAAAACTGGAAGTGGTCGAGGGCAGCAACAAACCCTTTTTACTGTTTAATTTTATTGGCTTTGCCATATTGTTGACGGCCTCTAGCGCCTTGGAGGCGGGCCATTTAGTTAGCTTGCCTGCGTCTGTGCCGGACGAGGTCGGTGGCATGTTGGGTGTGGCCGTGGATGGCTTGTTGCGCAGCCTATTTGGCTATACCGGCTCTACCATGATGTTGTTGGCCATGTTGGTGGTCGGTTTTAGTTTATTTACCGGCTGGTCTTGGATCATGCTGACCGAAAAATTCGGTGCCGGCTTAATCAATAGCTACGAATGGGCTATGTATAAATGGCAAGACTGGCAAGACCGTAAAGCCGGTAAAGCGGTGGAATTGGAGCGTGCTGAATTCGTTGAAACCGAGCGCAAGCGTGTGGAAACCCGCGAGCCGGTGTTTATTGAGCCGCCGGTGATTGAGATTGCCCAAAGCGCCCGTGCGCAGAAAGAGAAGCAAGCGCCGTTATTTGAAGCCTTGCCCGATTCCGCCTTGCCACCTATTCATTTGTTGGACGAGCCCACTGGCAGCGTCGAGTTGCCCGCTGCTGAAACCTTGGATTTCACCTCGCGATTGATTGAGCGCAAGCTGATGGACTTTGGCATAGAGGTTAAAGTCTTGACCGCTCAACCCGGACCGGTGATTACCCGTTTTGAATTGGAGCCGGCAGCCGGGGTAAAAGGCAGCCAAATTACCAATCTGATTAAAGATTTAGCACGGGCCTTGTCGGTGGTGAGTGTGCGTGTGGTGGAAACCATACCAGGTAAAACCTGCATGGGTTTAGAGATACCCAATCCTAAGCGGCAAATTGTTTACCTGTCCGAGATCATGGGCAGCCAGGCTTATGCGGACGTTAAGTCGCCCTTGGCTATCTGTCTGGGTAAAGACATTGCCGGCAACCCCGCGGTAGCCGATTTAGCCAAAATGCCGCATGTTTTGGTGGCCGGTACCACTGGTTCGGGTAAATCGGTGGCCATCAACGCCTTGATTCTAAGTTGGCTATACAAGGCCGATGCCAGCCAAGTGCGTTTGATATTGATTGATCCAAAAATGTTGGAGTTATCGGTCTATGAAGGCATCCCGCATTTATTGGCACCGGTCGTGACCGACATGCGCCAAGCCGGTAGCGCCTTAAATTGGTGTGTGGCGGAAATGGAGCGCCGCTATAAATTGATGTCCATGCTGGGTGTGCGCAACTTGGCCGGCTACAACCAAAAAATACGCGATGCCGAAAAAGCCGGTGAGAAAATTCCCCACCCATTTAGCCTAACCCCGGATGAACCAGAGCCCTTAACTGAACTGCCTTTGATTGTGGTGGTGATTGATGAACTGGCCGATTTGATGATGGTGGTGGGTAAGAAAGTGGAAGAGCTGATTGCGCGCTTAGCGCAAAAAGCCCGTGCTTCCGGCATACACTTGGTGTTGGCTACTCAACGCCCATCGGTAGACGTGATCACCGGTTTAATTAAAGCCAACGTGCCTACCCGTATTTCATTCCAGGTTTCCAGCAAAATCGATTCACGCACTATCCTAGATCAAATGGGCGCAGAAGCTTTGCTAGGCCAAGGCGATATGCTCTATATGCCACCGGGTACCGGTTACCCAGTGCGTATCCATGGGGCTTTTGTCTCCGATCAAGAAGTGCATAAGGTGGTGAATTACCTTAAAGCGCAAGGCGGACCAAATTACGTGGACGGCATTTTAACCAATGAAGCGGAAGAAGGGGGGGCCGATTTTGGCGACAGCGCTGGCTCTAACGAAGTGGATCCGCTGTACGACGAAGCCGTGGCCATCGTGCTCAAAACCCGTCGCGCCAGTATTTCCGGCGTGCAGCGTCAATTGCGCATAGGCTATAACCGCGCCGCTCGTCTGATTGAAGACATGGAGCGGGCTGGCTTGGTGTCCAGCATGCAAAGCAACGGCAACCGCGAAGTCATTGCGCCTCATCACGAAGCCTAGGCTTGCGATTCCCGACCATAGTTAAATTGAGTTTCCAGCCATGCACAAATTAAACGCCAGCTTATTCTTAAGCCTGATGCTCTTGCCATTAATGGGGCTGGCAGATGGCATCAGCAGCTTGACTAAGTTTTACCAAGACACGCAAGCCATGCAAGCCGATTTTTACCAAGTGGTGACGGACAAAAGAGGCAATAAGATTCAGGAAGTATACGGTCACATGCAGTTGCAACGCCCAAATAAATTTCGTTGGGATTACGACCGGCCTTTTGAGCAGCAAATCATCAGTGACGGCAAACAGGTATGGCTATACGACACTGAGTTGGCGCAAGTCACGGTGCGCGCCTTAAGCAATGCCTTAGGGTCCAGTCCGGCGGCATTATTGGCCGGTGAGCGTGGCATAGAGAGCAGCTTTAAGTTGGTTAATGCCTACCGTAAAGACAAACTCGATTGGGTGAGCAGTCAGCCCAAAGACAGCGATGCCGGCTTTAGTAAAATTTCATTGGGCTTCAAGGACGACAGCCTGCAAGCCATGGATATGCTGGACAGCTTTGGCCATCAAACCCGCATCGTCTTTAGCCAGGTTAAAGTCAATCCTAAAATGGACCCGCGCGCCTTTGTCTTTAAGGTGCCTAAGGGCATCGATGTGGTGGGGGATAAGTAGCTGTTGGTCTGGCAAAAATACCTGCTGGCCGGCTTGCTGGCCTTGTTGCTGACAAGCCCTGCGCTGGCCGATGGGCAATTGACCCAGTTAACGGGCAAAGTGCGGGTGCAAAAAGCCATTGGCAGTTTGCTCGACGCAAAGAAGGGCATGGCCTTGCAGCAGGGCGATAGCTTAATTACTGGCGACGACGGTTACGTGCGGGTGTTGATGAGCGATGGTGGGCAAATGGTACTGCGATCAAACACCGAGATTAAAATTGACGCTTACCATTTTGAGCAAGAGCAACCCGATCAAGATCGTTTTGTTTTTTCTGCATTGAAAGGTGGCTTGCGGGCCATCACTGGCTTAATCAGCAAGCGCGGTAAGCGCGATGCCTACCAAGCCAATACGCACACGGCGACCATAGGCATACGCGGCACGGAATACGACCTACGCGTTTGCGAACCGCGGCCGGATAAAAAAAACGATTGCGATGGCCTGGCGGAAGGGGCCTATTTGGCCGTGATGGTTGGCGCCATCGTGGTGACGAATGAGCTGGGTTACGTGGATTTAATGGCCGGCCAATTTGGTTTTGCGCCACCGAATTTACCGCCGGTAGTTCTAACGCGTGACCCAGGCGTGAGTTTTATGTTGCCAGCCGGTTTGGATGGTGAGGATGATGGGGCGCTAGAATGCAGTATTTAAATCAGGGCTACAATAAGATTCAGTATAGGGTGAAAATACAACATGTCTGTTGATTTATTTGCAGCCCCTAGCCCAGTTGCACCGCTGGCTGAGCAGTTACGACCCACTACCCTAGACGAGGTGGTGGGGCAATCGCATTTATTGGCAGCCAACAAGCCGCTGCGCTTGGCTTTTCAATCCGGCAAACTGCCTTCCATGATACTGTGGGGGCCGCCGGGCGTGGGTAAAACCACCTTGGCTAGATTGATAGCCAACACCGCTGATGCCGACTTTATTCCTATTTCGGCGGTTTTATCCGGCATTAAAGACATCCGTGAGGCCGTGGAACGGGCCGAGCACGCCTTGCAACAATCCGGCCGCAAAACCATCTTGTTTGTGGACGAGGTGCACCGCTTTAATAAGGGTCAGCAAGATGCCTTTTTGCCTTATGTGGAAAGTGGCCTGATTACCTTTATCGGTGCCACCACCGAGAACCCCTCGTTTGAAGTCAACAGTGCGCTATTAAGCCGCTCGCAAGTGTTCGTCTTGAACGCCTTATCTAATGAGGAGTTAGGTATTTTGCTAGATAGGGCACAAGCTTTGGTGGCGGCTAAAGTGGATGTCAGTGCGGATGCGCGCGAGCAGATCATCTCGTATGCCGATGGCGACGCGCGCCGATTGCTGAACTTTTTAGAAGGCTTGTTTAATGCGGCGGACAGTGCCGGCATAACGGCCATCGATTTGGCCTTTTTGCAAACCACCATGGCCAGCAAAATGCGTCGCTTTGATAAGGGCGGCGAGGCATTCTACGATCAGATTTCAGCCTTGCATAAATCGGTGCGCGGCTCCAATCCGGATGCCGCCTTGTATTGGTTTTTACGCATGCTAGATGGCGGTGCCGATCCCTTGTATTTAGGGCGACGCATAGTGCGCATGGCCATAGAAGACATCGGTTTGGCCGATCCGCGAGCGCAAAGCATGTGCTTGGAAGCTTGTCAGATTTTTGAGCGCCTGGGCACGCCTGAAGGCGAGTTGGCCTTGGCTAACGCGGTTATTTATTTGGCGGTGGCACCGAAAAGCAACGCGGCTTATCAAGCTTACAATCAAGCCAAGGCTTTTGTCGCCAACGGCGATTCCAGCCCCGTGCCTTTGCACCTAAGAAACGCGCCCACCAAACTCATGAAAGACTTGGACTACGGCAAAGCCTACCGTTATGCCCACAATGAACCGGAAGCGTATGCCGCTGGGGTGGATTATTTCCCGGACGGATTGACGCCGCCGCCATTTTATATCCCCACGCCGCGCGGCTTAGAAGGTAAAATTACGGAAAAATTAGCGCATTTGCGCGACTTGGACAAAAAAGCCAAAAAATAGCTCAATTGGCCGCTTAGAGGCAAGTTATACCAGTTTTAGGATCAGACTATGTTAGACATACAAGCTTTACGCAACGATTTAGATGGGGTGGTGAGCGCCTTAAAAAAACGCGGTTTTGATTTTGATGCTGCCGGCTTTTTGGCCTTGGAGCAAACGCGAAAAACCGTGCAAACCCGCACCCAAGACTTGCAAGCCAAACGCAATAATGCCTCTAAATTAATCGGCATGGCCAAAGCCAAAGGCGAAGACGTGTCCGCCATCATGGCTGAAGTGGCCGGCTTGGGCGATCAGTTAAAAGCCGATGAGGCGCAATTGACTGAATTACAAGCGCAGTTGCAAGCCTTGTTATTGAACGTGCCTAACTTGCCGCACGGCAGCGTACCGGCTGGTTTATCCGAAGCCGACAACGTGGAAGTGCGTAAAGTCGGGGTGCCGCGCCAATTCGATTTTGCCGTTAAGGACCATACCGATGTTGGCACGCCGCTGGGCTTGGACTTTGATACCGGCATCAAACTGTCCGGTGCGCGCTTTACCTTTATGCGTGGCGCGATTGCTAAATTGCACCGCGCTTTAGCGCAATTCATGCTCGACACCCAGACCGAGCAGCACGGTTACACAGAATGCTACACGCCGTACATGGTGAATGCCGATAGCTTGATCGGTACCGGCCAACTGCCTAAGTTTGAGGCCGATTTATTTAGCCTAAATCACAACGACAGCAAGTTGTATTTAATTCCCACATCGGAAGTCACCTTAACCAATACGGTGCGCGATGAGATCGTCGCCTTGGAAGCCTTGCCTATCAAACTCACTGCGCACACGCCGTGTTTCCGCTCTGAAGCCGGTTCCTACGGTCGCGATACCAAAGGCATGATACGTCAGCATCAATTTGATAAAGTTGAAATGGTGCAGATAGTCCATCCTAGTAAGAGCTATGAGGCTTTAGAAGAGATGGTAGGGCACGCCGAGCGCATATTGCAAGACTTAGGTCTGCCGTATCGCGTGGTGTCCTTATGCGTCGGTGACATGGGCTTTGGTGCAGCTAAAACCTACGATTTGGAGGTGTGGTTGCCGGCACAAAATACTTACCGTGAAATTTCCTCGGTATCGAATTGTGAAGCGTTTCAAGCGCGCCGTTTGCAAGCGCGCTTCAGAAACGAGGCGGGCAAACCGGAATTAGTGCATACCTTGAACGGTTCAGGTTTAGCGGTGGGCCGCACCTTGGTGGCAGTCTTGGAAAACTACCAAAATGCCGATGGCAGCGTGACCGTGCCGGAAGTATTACGCCCTTACATGAATAATCTGGCGGCGATTCAAGCGGCTTAAATTAGCCCTTTTCTTAAGCGGCAAAGGCCAATTTAAACAGGTTTAAATCGATGCCATTTTTAGGTTGCTGGCGTTCCAATATACGCTGGTAGCTGCGCACCGATTCAACAAACACCACAGGCGCACCGCCACTGGCATAGCCGTATTTCACGGTGTTGTAGTATTCCGGATGCTTTAATAAAACCAAGGTCTTTTTAACGTCTGCCCAACTGTCAGGGTTAAGGTTTAGCCGAGCAGCCAGCACCCTGGCATCTTCAACGTGGGCATAACCTATGTTGTAGGCTGCCAAGGCCATGTAAGTGCGATCCGGCTCGGGTATCCTATCAGGCACGGTGTCTATCAGTTTGAGCAAATATTTAGCGCCAGCCGGGATGCTTTGTTTTGGATCCAGCCTATCGGTCACGCCCATTAAATCCGCCGTTTCTTCGGTTAGCATCATCAAGCCACGCACGTTAGTGGGCGAGGTGTTGTAGGTGTCCCAATGCGATTCGCGGTAGCTCAAGGCGGCCAGCAAACGCCAATCTATGCCGGTGATGTTTTCCGCTTGTTTAAATAAGCGTTGGTATTTGGGTAGCAAGCTGTTGCAATCCTTGAGGAAAGTGCTGACGTCCAGGGTGTTGAGTCGCTCATTGTGACCGTAATAGCGGTCCAATAAATTGCGTAAGCTGCCGTCGGCTTTAATCTTGGCAAAAAATGCCTGCACATTGCGCACCAAGCGTGGGTCGGCATTTTTCGACATGGCCCAAGCGATGTGGTCACTAGGACCTATGTTCATGGCCACGTCTAGGTTGGGGTAATGGTTTTGCATTAAGGCGGCTAAATGGCTGTCAGCTAAGGTGAAGTCCAATAAACCATCCCCCACTTCTTCTAGTAGTGATTCGGTATTGGTTTGATTCACTTCTGTCCATTTAAGCCCAGGGTGGCTTTTTTGCAATTGCGTTAAGCGTTCTGCGTAGCTGGTGCCTTTGGGCACACTGATTTTTTTACCCGATAGCGCGTCGAGATTCTGCGGTTTTTTATTTAATTCATTATTGAAAATAAGTTGTTGCTGGGTTTCTTGGTAGGGGATGGAAAACTGCACTTGGTGCTTGCGTAATGGCGTAACGCTTAGGTTAGCCGCCGCAATGTGGGCTTTATTTTTTAATAAGCTGGGGATGACTTCGCTGATGCTGTTGGCTAACACAAAGCGTATCTCATGGTCTGGGTAGTAGTCGCGAACAAACATCAAGGCTAAATCGTATTCTATGCCAGCCGGTAAGTTGTCGTTGCCTAGGTAATAGGTTGTGGGGCCATTGTGTGTAACAAAGACCAATTCTTGTTTATTCGGATCGATGCGCGGCGCGATATCCACGGCATTGCGTGGCAGGTAGGCCAATAGCAAGGCAAAAGCCAGCAACAGGCATAAAAAAGCCAGGTTACGTGGTTTGCTGAAAAAGTTACCTAAGCCCAATGCTCGCTAACCTTGCCGTTTTCAGCAATCAATAAGGCGTCACACAGGCCACAAAAAATGCCGTGCTCGACGACGCCAGGGACGTTGTTGATCGCTTGGTTTAAGGCGACGGCATCTTGCCTGCTCGCAAATTGCATGTCCAATACCAAGCTACCGTGTGACGTGACCCATAACCCATCTTTGTTGGTGTTGGGGCGTAGGTCGCCCACGCCACCTAAGGCTTCTAAGCTACGCTTGGCTAATTGCCAAGCATTGGGCATGACCTCTATGGGAATGGCAAATTTTTGACCTAGGTAATCCACCCGTTTGCTGGCTTCGGCTACGGCGATAAACGTTTTGGCGGCTTGCGCTAGCAATTTCTCTTTAACCAAATCGCTGCCGCGGCCTTTCAGTAGGCATCTGTCGGGGGTGTATTCATCGGCACCGTCTACGTATAAGTCTATGCTGCTTAATTGCTCAATGGCGATGCTAGGCAATTGCAAGGAGTGGGCATAAATGGCGCTGGTCACCGAGCTGGCCACGGTGGTGATTTTTAATGCCTCTTCGCGTTGGCGTCTAGCCAATTCGGCGATGAAGTAATTGGCTGTGGAGCCAGTGCCTAAGCCCACCAGCATGCCGTTTTTAACGTGTTTTGCTGCCGCTAGGGCAACGGATTGTTTATCGTTCACGTCGCTTTATCTCCAAGCTAAAGGCTTTTTAGTTAGCGTTATGATAACGCGATTAGGCTAATTTAGGCATTAAAAAAGGGAGCTTGTTCGCTCCCTTTTTATCTTCATTGCAATGTCTTTATGAAGCCTACATTTATTTTAAAACGCGGTTTCTGTATTCGCCGGTACGGGTGTCGATTTCAATCTTGTCACCCTGTGCGCAGAATAAAGGTACTGGCAATTCAAAGCCTGAAGCCAATTTAGCCGGTTTCATTACTTTACCTGAGGTGTCGCCTTTTACCGCTGGTTCGGTGTAGGTGATTTCACGGACTACGGTGGTTGGCAACTCAACAGAGATGGCTTTTTCGTTGTAAAAACGGATGTCTACTGGCATGCCGTCTTCTAGGTAGGGAAGCACGTCTTCCATGAATTCCGCATCCACGTCGTATTGGTTGTAATCGGCATCCATGAACACATAGCTTGGATCGGCAAAGTAAGAATAGGTCGCTTCTTTTTTCTCTAAAATAACGACTTCAAACTTGTCGCCGGCACCGTAAATGGTTTCGCTAGGCGTGTCGGTTAACAAGTTTTTAAATTTCATTTTTACTACAGCCGTGCTACGACCAGATTTGGTGTATTCGGCTTTAACCACGACCAATGGGTCACTGCCGACCATAATCACATTACCGGCGCGAAGTTCTTGTGCTGTTTTCATAAATTTGCCCTGCCAAAATAAGGGGTTAGTAAATAGTTAAGTGCTGCGCTTATGTTAAGAAAAAGCCATTTAAAATGGCTTTAAAAAGAACGTGTGCTAAGCATCAAAGGCGCGAATTATACCTTATTTTCTGTTAATTTTTCATTAAAACTCAGCAATTTGCTGAGCAAATCCGGCTGCTTGGTCAGCCTATTCGCTTCCGCTAGCGCATGCTCCTTAGCTAGGCTTAAGGCCTGCATAAGCTCAGTGAAAATCTTGCTGTCGTGCATTTTGGCATCCGACCATGCAAAATGGGCTGCAGTTAATAGGGCGCTTAATTCTGGGCTGGCCTGCTTGCTGTAACGATCTAAAAAAGCCTGCATTTTCTTCAAATGCGTGCCCTCCTCTTGTATATAGGGCTGCCAAATAAAGGCTTGGCCTGCCCATATGGCACGCACCCAACTGTCTTCACCGCGCACAAAATTGCAGTCGCATGACCAAAGTAAGCGATCGTAATTGTCTTGGCTTAAGAAGGGGATGGGCTGCACGGTGATGTTGCGCTTTTTCAAGTCTAGCCCAGCACCCCGTGCAAAATCCGGGAAGAGCTCAGCTGTACTGTGTAGCAGGCTGGCTGGAAAGAATAGGGTGACGGCTTGATCCACGCTATGCAAGCCGGCTAGCAAGGAAGGAACGTTGGCTTGCGGGTAGCAAAATAATGAAATCTTCAGGCTGTTTTCTATGGCTGCCATGCCCTGCTCACAGCCTAGCGCTTGCCAAAATTGGCTTTGTGCCTGGGCATCCTTGCTGTAAGCGATGCGCTTAGCGATAAGGTCGCGCTCGCGTAGTAAGCCACCGGTGTGTATTTCAAAGCCAGGAAAGAAAAAATGCTTGGTGATGGGCAATTGCGCTTGCGGGGAAGGTTTGCCATGAAAGTCGGCCACCCAGTCCTCGGCGGACAGGTAGTCCAGGTTAATCCAACGCGATTGCTGCACCACCATTTTTTCCAAATAAGCCAGGGGTAAGCCGCATGAAAAAGTCTCTAGCACGGTAGCGGCAGGCATGACCGCTTCGTTTGGCCAAGTGCAGACCTTCACGCCGGCAATGTCTTGTTGCGCTAGCTTAAGGTTTAATTGCGGCACAATGTGGGCGGCGGCCGGCATGTCGTCTATGAATAGGCGCACCCTTAATGCTTGTTCATTTGCCAATTGCTGGCATAAGCGCCAGCACACTCCAATGTCGCCATGGTTGTCGACAATTTTGCAAAATACATCCCAAGTTTGTAAGGCGGATTTGATCACGATTTAAGCGGGCTTGCTGCCATCTTGATCTGCTGCTTGGTAGCTCACTTCGACGATCTCGTATTGCTCGTCTCCGGCTGGCGTGCTGACCTTGATAACATCGCCTACTTGCTTGCCTAGCATGGCCTTAGCCAGTGGTGAGACCCAGCTAATGTAGCCTGTGGAGGGATTTAATTCGTCCTTGCCGACGATGCGGTAGCGATGTTCGCTGTCGTTTTTGAGAGCGAACAAGCTGACCCAAGCACCAAAAAATACTTTTTCTAAGCCTTGTTGGGTGGCCGGATCGACAATGACGGCGGCGTCCATGCGCTGCATCAAGAAACGTAAGCGGCTGTCGATTTGCCGTAAGCGGCGTTTGCCATAAATGTAATCGCCGTTTTCACTGCGGTCGCCATTGCTGGCTGCCCATGACACCACCTTGACCAAGGCCGGCCGTTCTACCTTGAGCAGGGCCTGAAATTCTGCTTCAAGCGCGGCATGCCCTTGTGGGGTAATGTAATTTTTTTCTTCAGCCATGGCTATGCGGCTTGCTTACTTTTCTAATACGACCAGCTCGTCGACAAAATATGCTGTTTCGCCAAAGCAAGAAGAGGGGATGCCTTGGTGTTCTTGGTAGTGAATTTTCACCCTTAGGCCCATTGATTCGTTTACTTTTTTGGCTACTGCGTCATCATGAACCGTGAAGAAAAACTTTTCTGCCTGGGTGCCAGGCATGGACACCAATACAATCTCGCCTTCCCAGGTTTTGCATAGGTAGCCTTTCAGCGAAAATTTTTGCACGTAGCCGGCTCGCTCGCCTGAAGAGTAGACCCAGTTTAGGCTAGCCCAGGTGTATAAACTAAATAGCAGGGCGGGTAAGACGATTAGCCCAAGGCCAATCTTGATGGAGTTTTTAATTGTTAGGGACATGATTAAGCGTGCAGTAAACCTTTGTTGTTAATGCCTTAGCGTATGCGCTGATAAGCACAATGGATGGACTGAGTGAACCATATACACGGTGCCTAGTCTGTTACATTGCATTTAATTTTAACACCTTAGTGCATTACTTGATCAAGCCTAAATTTTATAAGGGTGACATAATGAAAAAACTGCTTTTATTCGTATTATTACTAGGAGCCACCAGCATGGCCAATGCCGCCTGTAATGAACTTTACAACCATGATCTGACCACCTTGCAAGGTGAAAAAATTAAGCTGTGCGATCACCAAGATAAGGTTATTTTGGTGGTGAATACGGCTAGCAAATGCGGTTTTACGCCACAATTTGATGCATTGGAAGGCTTGTACAGCAAGTACAAGGACAAGGGCTTATTGGTTTTGGGTTTTCCATCCAACGATTTTAGGCAAGAGCCTGGTAATGACAAGCAAATAGGCGATTTTTGCAAATTAACCTACGCGGTTAAATTCCCTATGATGAGCAAGAGCTCAGTGACGGGCGCGAATGCCAACCCTTTATACAAACAGTTGTTGGCTAAAACCGGCGAGGCGCCGCAATGGAATTTCTACAAATACTTGATTTTGCCAGGTGGCAAGCAGGTGTATGCTTACGGCAGCATGACGCAACCGGATTCGGCTGAAATTTTAAATAAAATTAAAGCTAACTTGAAGTAAGTGAGCGGCAATAAAAAAAGGCGCTACTAAGCGCCTTTTTTGTTTTAGGCATTTAGCCCTGCGTCAGGTTGTGGGTCTTTTCCATGATGATGGCAGACAGCTCTTCTACTGAGCGGCTGGTTGAGTCCGCCCACGTGATACCGGCATTACGCATTAGATTTTCTGCGGTGGCAATTTCCTTACGGCAGTTCTCAAGCGAGGCGTAGAAGCTACCAAATCGGCGCTCGCTTCGCACGGCATGCAAACGTTCTGGCTTGATGGTTAAACCAAAAATTTTATCTAAATGCTTGTGTAAAATTGCCGGCAGGGTGCCGCGTTCAAAGTCTTCGGGAATCAAGGGGTAGTTGGCGGCTTTGATGCCAAACTGCATGGCCAAGTAAACGCTGGTAGGGGTTTTGCCGCAACGGGATACGCCGACCAAGATGACTTGCGCTTCCTCTAAGCCGGAATTGGTCATGCCGTCATCGTGGTTTAGGGTGAAGTTTACCGCTTCCATGCGGTCATTGTATTTGCTACCCATGATGCTATGGGCAATGCCCGCGCCTGTGAGCGGTTGCTGGGCTAATTCCACCCCCAGTGGATCGATAAAGGCGCTGAACAAATCGATAAAATAGGCGTTGGATTCCTTCAAGGCATTGCGCAGTTCTATGCTACCAATTGACATGATGACCACGGGGCGACCACCATTGACTTCCGCTGCTTGCAGAATGGCCTCTTGCGCCAGCATGATTTTATCTAGGGTGTCGGTAAACGGCATGCGCACTTGGCTAAAGCTGGTGCTAGGAAAATGCTCCAGTAATTTACCCAAGGCGCCGGCGGTGATACCGGTACCGTCTGAGATAAAAAAAACGGTCCGGTTTATCATGGTTGCCTAATAAGCTTGCTGTGCACGCTTATTTTTTGGTGAGGCGTTGCCAAGTACTGACCACGGTATCGGGGTTGAGCGACATGGATTGGATGCCTTCGGCCAATAACCACTCGGCAAAGTCTGGGTGGTCAGATGGGCCCTGACCGCATATGCCTACGTATTTGCCTAAGCGATTGCAGGTTTGTATGGCCATTTTGATTAAGACTTTGACCGCGTCATTACGCTCGTCAAAGCCGTCGGCTAAGATGCCGGAATCGCGGTCCATGCCCAGTGTTAACTGGGTTAAATCGTTAGAGCCGATAGAGAAGCCATCAAAATGCGCTAAAAATTGCTCAGCCAACAAGGCGTTGGATGGGATCTCGCACATCATGATGATGCGTAGGCCATTTTCGCCGCGTTTAAGGCCATTGGCCGCCATGATATCGATAACGGCTTTGGCCTCGTCTAAAGTGCGGACGAATGGAATCATCAGTTCCACGTTGGTTAAACCCATTTCATCGCGGACTTTTTTCATGGCCGTGCATTCCATGGCAAAGCATTCTTTAAAGTCTTCGGCCATGTAGCGTGCCGCACCACGGAAACCTATCATTGGGTTTTCTTCGTCCGGTTCGTAGATGTCGCCACCTACTAATTTTTTGTATTCATTGGATTTAAAATCCGAGGTACGCACAATGACCGGTTTTGGGTAAAACGCAGCGGCAATGGTGGCGACACCTTCCGCTACTTTATCTATGTAAAACTGCTTAGGATTAGCGTAGCCGCGTGTGCGGTTTTTAATGGTGGCCTTGACTGCGGTAGGCATGGCGTCCACGTTTAATATGGCTTTAGGGTGTATGCCCACCATGTTGTTAATTACGAATTCCAAGCGGGCTAGACCAACACCGTCGTTAGGCGTTTTAGCAAAACCAAAAGCCATGTCTGGGTTACCCACGTTCATCATGATTTTGCACGGGGCTTTAGTTAGGGCCGCCGCCGCTTGTGTGCTGACTTCGTAATCCAATGCGCCATGGTAAACAAAGCCTGATTCGCCTTCGGCGCAAGATACGGTGACCACTTCGCCTTCACGCAAGATGTCGGTCGCATTGACTGAGCCCACGATGGCAGGTATGCCCAATTCACGAGCGATAATCGCCGCATGGCAAGTGCGTCCGCCACGGTTGGTGACCAGTGCGCTGGCACGTTTCATCACCGGTTCCCAGTTAGGGTCTGTCATGTCCGCCACCAGCACGTCACCCGGTTGGACCAAGTGCATGTCAGCTGGATCGAGCACAATGCGTACCGGACCCACGCCCACTTTTTGTGTCACCGCGCGGCCCACTACCAATGGCGTGGCTTGGTGCTTGTTAAGCTTGAAGGTTTCCGTCACGTTGTTTAGGGATTCTTGCGATTTCACCGTTTCAGGGCGTGCTTGCAAGATGTAGAGTTTGTTGTCTATGCCGTTTTTACCCCATTCTATGTCCATTGGGCAGCCATAGTGCGCCTCTATGGTCATGGCGTAGCGTGCTAATTCTAAAACATCGTCATTGCTTAATGAGTAACGGTCGCTGTCAGCCGCATCCACGTCTACGGTGTGGGTGCTTTTGCCGGCTTGGGTAGCATCCGAGAACACCATTTTGATCAATTTTGAACCCATGGTGCGGCGCACGATGGAAGCTTTTCCTTGCGCCAAGGTAGGCTTGTGTACGTAAAATTCGTCCGGGTTGACGGCGCCTTGCACCACGGTTTCGCCTAAGCCATAGGACGAAGTGATGAAGACCACGTCTTTGAAACCGGACTCGGTGTCTATGGTAAACATGACACCGGCGCAGCCGATGTCGCTGCGTACCATTTGTTGAACGCCAGCGGATAGGGCGACGTCAGCGTGCACAAAGCCTTTGTGCACGCGGTAGGAGATGGCTCTGTCGTTGTACAAAGAGGCAAACACTTCTTTGATGGCGTGCAAGATGTTGTCTAGGCCGTGTATGTTTAAGAAGGATTCTTGTTGACCGGCAAACGAGGCATCGGGTAAATCCTCTGCGGTGGCTGAGGAGCGTACGGCGAAGGTCGCGCCTTTACCGGATTTAGCAATAAGGTTCTCGTAGTGTTCAGCGATGGCTTTATCTAAAGCGGCTGGGAACGGTGCGGCCATAATCCATTCGCGAACTTGTTTACCGCATACCGCCAAGGCTTGTGTGTCATCTACGTTGAGTGTTTCTAAGGCAGCATTGATTTTAACGTCTAAGCCATTCACCTTTAAAAATTCGCGAAAGGCGTCGGCTGTGGTGGCAAAGCCGGTTGGAACACGCACGCCCTTTGCCGACAGCTGAGAAATCATCTCACCTAAGGAGGCGTTTTTGCCGCCTACAGAAGGTACATCGACGTTTCTTAATTTTTCAAATGGAATAACGTGGGCAGACATGTGAGTTCCTTAGGTGTTCTAACTACGGGTAAATTATGATTAATTAACATTTTGCCTAAATTGTCAGGTGCTGTCACCTGAAATAGCATACTAGGGTTGAAAATTAAGGCTGCAAAAGCATAAACCTATCAAAAATTAATCCGCTAGTCTAAAATGCATCAGACCATGGTTCGTGACACCCATGACCCCAGCACACTCTAGACACAACAGCATACAAAAACAGCGATTAATACCTATGCAATTAACCCAAGCCAAGCAAGTTAAAGTGACCAGCCGTGCGCGTTTGCACATGGGTTTCTTTGATTTGCATGGGGGCTTGGGCCGCCTATACGGTGGCATAGGGTTAAGCTTGTCGGCACCGGTGCAAACCCTAACCTTAAGCTTAGCCCAGACTTGGCAAGCCGAATCCGCGGACAGCGGCCGTGCTTTAGCCATAACCCAATCGCTGATGGCTAAATTAAAGCTAAATTCCGCCCTTAAGCTTGACCTTACACAAGGCTTGCCCGAGCATGCCGGATTGGGTTCGGGCACGCAGCTGGCATTGGCTATAGGGGCAGCCATTAGCCATTTATTTCAATTAAATTTAAGCACTAAAGAGCTGGCAGTGTTAAGCGGCAGAGGTCAGCGGTCGGGCATAGGTATTGCGGCATTTGACCATGGCGGGCTGTTGATAGACGGTGGCCGCCGCATGGAGGCTGGCAGTACAGGCATCCCACCCTTATTGGCGCGCTATGACTTCCCTGAAGATTGGCGCATTTTGTTGGTGCTGGACAACAGCATAGCCGGCGTGCACGGTGAACATGAGCGTGCTGCCTTTGCGCAATTGCCGCCATTTTCAGAAAGCTTGGCGGCGCATTTGTGCCGGCATGTCCTAATGCAAGCGATGCCGGCCTTACTGGAGCGGGATCTGTATGCTTTTGGCCAGGCCATACAAGTGTTGCAATCACACGTCGGGGATTATTTTGCTCCCGTGCAAGGTGGTCGCTATGCCAGTGTTAAGGTGGCGGCAGTGTTGCAGCATTTATCGGCGTCTGGCGTCGCTTGTTTTGGCCAGAGCTCATGGGGGCCGACCGGCTTTGCGGTTTTTGCCGATGCGGCATCGGCCGAAGCGCACCTGAGCCAGTTGAAAACCAAGTTTGCGCAAAGTGGGCTTAGTTGGATAATCTGCAGCGGCTATAATCGCGGTGCCCAATTGTCCGATACAGTCGATTAACGTGTTATTAAAGCAAGCTATACTACAAAGAAACGGCAGACCATGCAGACCATAAAACCCAGTATTTTGCATTTATTGACCACGGCTAAAAACGCCAGCCCATTTGACGTAAACATGGCTGTTGATGCCGGCTTTGACATTGTCATGCCGTATACCAATCTGGAGCTCGCTGAGGTGGCAGGCTTGGCGCAAGACGCGATTTTTTCCCGCAGTCCCTCAGGCGTTAAGCGTGAAGCCTTATTCATAGGCGGGCGCGATATTGATCTGGCCATGGCCATGATGGCGGCCGCTAAAAACACCATGTTTCATCCTTTTGCTTGTTCCATATTTGCAGACCCGTCTGGCGCGTTTACTACCGCTGCGGCTATCGTGGCCAAATTGGAATGGCATTTAAAGCAGCAATTCGATCAGGCGTTGGCGGGTAAGACGCTGTGCATTTTCGGTGCCAATGGACCGGTTGGTGGTTGTGTGGCGATTATCGCTGCGCAATTAGGCATGCAGGTGCAATTGGTGTCGCACAAATCGCTGTCGACCTTGACGGAAAAAGTGGCACGTTGGAATAGCCAATACCAATTGTCCATGCAAGTGATGGACGGTACAACGGAGCAGGCTAAAGAGCAGGCCTTAGAGCAGGCGCAATTACTGGTGTGCGCTGCGGCCGCTGGCGTAAGGCTGATTAGTCAATCGCAATTGCAACTAGCAAAAAACTTAACAGGTTTGGTGGATGTGAATGCCGTGCCTCCCTCGGCGGTGGATGGCGTCAGTTCCGAGATGGATGGGCAACTTATATTAAACGGTAGGGCGTTCGCAGTAGGTGCCTTAGCCGTAGGCCAGCTTAAGTATCAAACGCAAATGCAACTGTTAAAGCAAATGACCACGGCCGACCAGCCTGTGTACTTGGAATTTAATGCGGCATTTAAGCTTGCCCGCGACATCCTGCACGCGCATTAAGCTGTTTCAACTCCCCATTTGGTCAGCCCAGCCATATTGATTATCGCGCTTTCTGCTCGGCCTTTTGTGGCTGCGGCAGTGCAGGCCGGCTTTAAGGTCAGCGCCATCGATGGTTTTGCCGATAGCCAAACGCAGGCAATGGCCAGCATGACAGCGGTGGCGGCTTTTGATAATGATGGCTTTCAAGCCGAGGCCTTGCTCGCTATTGTCGATACGCTGGATACCGGTCGCTATATCGGTTTTATTTACGGCAGTGGCTTTGAAGCACAACCAGCTTTGTTGGCTGAGATCGCCAAACGCATGCCCTTGCTGGGGAACCTCCCGGCGACGCTGGCTAGCGTTAAATCCCCGCGGATTTTTTTCTCCGCTTGTGCACGATTAGGTGTGGCTCACCCGCAAACCTGGACGCAGGTTAATGCAAACATACCGTTAGATGGCTTAGTTAAGGCTGTAGGGGCCAGCGGGGGTGGCCATGTTCAACCCTACAGCAATGCAAAAGTGTCGCTGGATAAGCAACGCTATGCGCAGCAGAAACTGCATGGCTTGCCGGTGTCGGTGTTGTTTCTAGCCTATGGTCAGCAGGCTGCACTGGTGGGTTTTAATGAATTGATGCTGGCGCCGACCGAAGCCTTGCCCTACCGCTACGGTGGGGCGGTCAGTCAAATTGATTTAACCGTGAGTGAGCAAGATCAACTCTTGAAAGCGGCGCAGCAATTGACGGCCGAATTTTCCTTATTGGGTCTAAACAGTTTGGATGCGGTGCTGCAAGATGGCATCGCCTATGTGTTGGAGATCAATCCGCGTTTAAGTGCCAGCGTGGGCTTGTATGAAACGGTTGATGGCGAGATGAATTTATTGGCCATGCACGTCGCCGCCTGCAAGCAAGCCCAAGCCTATGCCATGCCATCATTCGTCGCCGTGAAATCCGGCAGTGTAGCGCAAGCGGTTATTTACAGTGAATTACCCTTGAGCATTCCGGCCAACTTTGCTTGGCCAGATTGGGTGCAAGACTGCCCATCCCCTCAGTCATCGACCCAGATGCAAGCGGGTGAGCCCATATGCACGGTCTTGGCCTCAGCCGAGAAGGCGGACTCGGCAAAGCAGTTGCTGGCAATTCGAGTTAAAATGCTCAAGAATTTATTGGTTAATTGTTTGAAAGAAGATGAAGATGCAAGCCCCTTCTAGCGCGTCCGTGCATGTGAGTGTGAACCAGTTAAGCGCGCCTTTGTTGGCTACGCTGCTGGCTAATGCCTCGGCTTTAAACATAGGCGTGACGCAGCACCAGCTCGGTTGCCGCATAGTCGATGCGGGCATAGTCCATGCAGGTAGTTTGGAAGCAGGGCGTTTAATTGCGGAAGTATGCCTAGGTGGCTTAGGCCGCGTGGACTTTCAAACGGATCAGCGATTTAAGCCGTCTCTTAATTGGCCGACGGCGATCAGCGTGACATCCGAGCAGCCAGTACTGGCCTGTTTGGCCAGTCAATACGCAGGCTGGGCTTTGAGTCACGAGGGTTTTTATGCCTTGGGCTCAGGACCGGCTCGCGCCTTGGCGCAGCGAGAAGATTTGTTCGCCGAACTGGCTTATAAAGATACGGCCACGTCCACTTGCTTGGTCTTGGAAACCGATCGCATGCCACCTGAGCAAGTGATAGCCAAGGTGCTGCAAGATACGCAGGTGCCGGCCGCCAACTTGACCATCATCTTAACCCCGACCACCAGCATTGCCGGCGTGGTGCAAATTGTCGCGCGGGTATTGGAAGTGGCCTTGCACAAAGCCCATACCCTGCATTTTCCTTTGAGCAACATCGTCAGTGGCACTGGCGTGGCAGTATTGCCGCCAGTGGCCAAGGATTTTATGACCGCCATGGGGCGTACCAATGATGCCATTCTTTTCGGCGGCACGGTCAATTTGCTGGTCGATTGCGATGATGCGGCTGCTCAGTCATTGGCCAGTCGTTTGCCCAGTTGTGCCTCCAATGATTACGGCCTAACTTTTTCAGAGGTGTTTAAAGCGGCCAATATGGACTTTTATAAAATAGACCCCATGCTTTTTTCGCCAGCGCAGGTGGTCATCAGCAACCTTCAAACGGGCGCTGTTTTTGAAGCAGGGCAGTTAAACGCCGGTTTGCTGACGCAGTCTTTTTCCGACTGAGGCGACCTAAATTGAATGCAAATCCCCGACTAAATGCAAATCCCCATATTTACTGATGAGGCCGGTTGGCACGGCGCGCAATTAATTCAGGCTTTCAAGGCGCGCGGCGTGGATGCGCATTGTGTGCCTTTGCACGCGTGCCTGATCAATATGTCGGGTCAAGGTTCGGCGATAAGCATTCCTGGCCACACGGCATTGCCGCAAGCGGTATTTGTTCGCGGGGTGGCTGGCGGCAGCTTGCAGCAAGTGGTGACACGCTTAAATGTGATGCACATGCTGGCCATGCAGGGCGTACTGGTATACAACGACGGCAAGGCCATAGAGCGGGCGGTGGACAAGGCCATGACCAGCTTCTTACTCGGTATGCATGGCGTTAAGACACCGGCTACTTGGGTGAGCGAATCCAGGCAGCAGGCACAACAAATTCGGCAAGAGGCGCAGGCTAATCAAGTGCAATTGGTGATCAAACCCTTGTTCGGATCGCAAGGCTTGGGCGTGCGTAAGCTGCCTTTTGCAGAGGCGCTGCCGGTGCCCATGCAACAGTTTGTCGATGGGGTCTATTATTTTCAGCAATTGATTACGCCGCCAACCGATGCCGATGGCAGCGCCAGCCACGATTACCGGGTATTTGTGATTGCAGGCCAGGTGGTGGCCAGCATGAAGCGTAGCGGTGCGGCTTGGTTGAATAATCTGGCCTCCGGCGGTTTAGCCAAGGCTTATGTCGCCAATCAAGCCATGACCGATTTAGCCTTAGCCGCGGCTTCGGCGCTGAATATGGATTACTGTGGGGTAGACATCATGCAAGCGCAAAGCGGTGAGTACTATGTGTTGGAAGTGAACAGCATGCCGGCGTGGAAGGGCTTGCAAAGCGTGACTGAGCAAAATATTGCCCAGTTGTTGGTGGATGACTTTTTGGCCAAATTGCCGTGCGCTACAAACCGCTAAGTCCTGCTATCGTTGCACAGGCCTATCGGAATGCCTGCATGGCTGAATTGCAGGCCATTAAGCCCGGTAACGTGCATGTGTTTGCCGACGGCCATGGCATGACGGTGCAGGATTTCATCAAGAGCGCCGACGCCACCGCTGAGCTCATTTCGCAAGCGGGCTTGACTGTGGGTGAGCGCATATTGCAAGCGGTCAAGGCGACTCAGTCAGCGGTGGGCATGAATACCAATCTAGGATTGATTTTATTGTGTGCGCCACTCATACATGCGGCCTTGTCGCCAATTACGGAATTGGATTTGGCACAAAATCTAGCGCGGGTATTGGAAGAATTGTCTGTGGAAGACGGCGCATTGGCGGCGCAAGCCATTTTGCTGGCTAAGCCGGCGGGTTTGGGCAGTGCGTCTAAGCACGATGTGCAGGCTGAGATAGGGGTTAACCTTAAGCAACTGATGGCGGCCGCAGCCGATAGGGATTTCATTGCATGGCAATACACAAACAATTACGACGCTATTTTTTGTGATGCCTTGCCGCGATTTTTGACGGCCAAACAAGCCTGGCAAGATCAGGCTAAAATGAATAGTGAAGTATGGGCTGCGACGGCAGTCTACCTAGCATTTCTAGCACGGCACCTGGATAGCCATATTGTTCGAAAACACGGCATAGACATAGCGCAAGCAGTCTGTTTGGAAGCGCAAGCCATCGAAGCGGATTACGCAAAGACCGACAATCCGAAGTTAATGCAATCGCCATTGCTGGAATGGGATGCGTCATTAAAGCGGCGTGATATTAATCCTGGCACCAGCGCCGATCTAACGGTGGTCACGCTGCTGGCTTATCAATTGCAACAGTTAGGCGCGGCCTAAGCATAAACTGCGTGTGGCTAAAACAGCCAAGTAAAATGCGCCAAGCTAACGCCTGCGGGCAAATTTCAGATATAATATTGCACTAGATTTTATATAAGACTGCAGCATCAGCTGATTTCAAGTTAATTTTTCAGGAGGCAAGTAATGGCAAATTTATTAGACCAATTAAAGGCTATGACCACCATCGTGGCAGACACCGGTGATGTTGAAGCAATCAAATCAGTTAAGCCTGTGGATGCAACAACTAACCCATCATTAGTATTAAAAGCAAGCCAATTGCCACAATACGCCCCACTTATTGAAACGGCCATTGCCTACGCTAAAGCGCAAGGCGGATCCAAAGCCGAGCAAATTGATAATGCGGCGGACAAATTAGCCGTGTTAATCGGTACTGAAATCACCAAAGTGGTACCGGGTCGTATTTCTACTGAAGTGGATGCGCGCTTATCATTCAACTTGGATGCGATGGTGGCTAAAGGCCGTAAATTGATCAAGTTGTACCAAGACTCAGGCGTGAGCAAAGACCGCGTGTTGATCAAATTGGCTTCAACATGGGAAGGCATTAAAGCCGGTGAAATCTTAGAAAAAGAAGGCATCCAATGTAACCTAACCTTGTTATTCGGTTTTGGTCAAGCACGTGCTTGTGCAGAAGCGGGCGTATTCTTAATCTCACCTTTTGTTGGCCGTATCTTAGATTGGTATAAAGCTAAAAACCCAGGTACAGAGTACACACAAGAAACCGATCCAGGCGTGGTTTCAGTTCGCGCTATTTACCAATATTACAAAGAGCACGGTTACAAAACCGTGGTAATGGGTGCTTCATTCCGTAACACCGGTGAATTGATTGCCTTGGCAGGTTGCGATCGCTTAACCGTGTCACCTAACTTATTGCAAGATCTAGCGGCAACCGAAGGCAATTTAGTGCAAGTGTTGAAAGACAGTGGCGCAACTAAAAAACCGGCTGCCAAATTAACTGAAGAAGAGTTCCGTTTTGAGTTGAACCAAGATGCCATGGCCACTGAGAAATTAGCAGAAGGCATACGCGGTTTTGTGGCCGATCAAAACAAACTGGAAGCAGCGTTAAGCGAAAAACTATAAACCCTAGTTTAAGTCTGGGCTTAGTGTAAGTATTTTGTAATAAAAGCGTAATCCACTAAGTTTAGAATTGACATATGATTACTGGGCATTTACTATAAGTGTCCAGTTTTTTGTAAGGCAAGAATTGCAGTGTAAAAGTCTTTATGACGGCCTCTAGCACCATCTGGGCTTAAGCCATTTTGAACGGCTTTTATTACTAAAATAGCAATAAATTTGTATCATTTAAAAAAATTATTAAACGGAGAAACACCATGGCATTAACCCAAATGGCTTTAGATTCATTAGACTTTGACGGCACCGTTGCTTTAGCTGCATTAGTAGCACCGCACGTTGACATTCTTGAAATCGGTACACCATGCATCAAGCACAACGGTATCAAATTACTAGAAACATTGCGCGCTAAATTCCCAAAAAACCTAATCTTAGTTGATTTGAAAACAATGGATGCTGGTTTCTACGAAGCTGAGCCATTCTACAAAGCTGGTGCAGACATCTGTACAGTTTTAGGTTGTGCTGATATCGGTACCATCAAAGGTGTAATCGATGTAGCTAACAAATACGGTAAAAAAGCACAAGTTGACTTGATCAACGTTGCTGATAAAGCAGCTAAAACTAAAGAAGTGGCTAAATTAGGTGCGCACATCATTGGCGTTCACACTGGTTTGGATCAACAAGCTGCTGGTCAAACACCATTTACCGATCTAGCTTTAGTAGCTGGTTTGAATTTAGGCGTTGAAATCTCAGTTGCTGGTGGTGTTAAAGCTGCAACTACTGCACAAGTACGTGACGCTGGCGCAACTATCATTGTTGCTGGTGCTGCAATCTACGGCGCTACTGATCCAGCTGCTTCTGCTGCTGAAATCACAGCTATTGCTCACGCTTAATTTAAGCGATTTCAATAAGCAATTATTGAAATGAGTAATTAGAAATCCCGACTCTTTACCGAGTCGGGTTTTTTTTTAATGGTCTATTAAATGCACTGTTATTAAATATATAAGGAAAAAATTATGAGCAGCAGTCAAAAATTAATTTTAGACAAATTAAGCAGCATATTGTCTGAAACAGATAACTCAAAATCAGCCGAACTTTTAAAATTGGTTCAAGGTGCTGGTCGCACATTCATTGGTGGTGCCGGTCGTTCGTTATTGGTATCGCGCTTCTTTGCTATGCGCTTAGTGCACGCTGGCTATAACGTTAGCATGATAGGCGAAGTAGTGACCCCAGCCATTAAGTCCGGTGATTTGTTGTTATTGGTCTCGGGTTCTGGTGGTACGGAAACCTTGTTGCCATTTGTTAAAAAAGCCAAATCAGTGGGCGCGAAATTGGTGGTGATTTCCATGAAAAAATCTTCACCTATGGCCGATGCCGCTGATCTAACCATACAAATTGGTAACGACAACAGCTTCCCATTAACCCAAGGTATGCCTATGGGCTCGCAGTTTGAGCTTTCAACCTTGTTGTTCTTGGAAGCGGCTATTGCTGATTTGATTTTTGCTAAAGGTTTGACCGAAGAGGGCATGCGCGCCATTCATGCTAATTTGGAATAAGCAAACAAGTACTAAGTCGTACGAATAAAAAAGCTCGCCTAGGCGAGCTTTTTTTACAAACTAAGCTTGGTTAAGCTGGCCCCGCTGATTTGTAGATTGTGCAATGCGCTGGCCACCAGTGCGCCGTGCACGCCCAATGCTTTTAAGCTAAGCAAGTCTTGTTCATCCCTTACACCGCCAGCCACATACAGCCGACTGCCTTTGTTGGACTGTATGATTTCTAGCAGCCTGGCTTTATTAAAGCCTTGATTGGCTCCCACGTCGGACAGCGACATAATAATGACCCGCTCCGGCCAATCTTCCGTTTGCTTAAATAATGCTTTCGGACCATGAAAGCCATCACTAAAAAAATCCAGTGACAGGATAAACTCATGCTGCTGACTAAGCGCCAGGTAATCCTGCATGTCATGGAAGTTTTCGCTGGCTAAAATAATCCGTAGATTAAGTGCCTGCCATTCAAGCAGATCCGCTGAATGCTTAAAGCCGGCGTCCAGCCAAAGTTCCAGTTCAGGGTAAGCGAGGCTTATCTGTGCGATGCTGGTGTAATTTGAGTGGGTCTTATTCGGTAGTTTTTGAATGGCATTTAAATCGGCGATATATAATTGCTTAAATGGGTGGAGGGCCAGTAGCGCAGCGACGACAGTCAATGGATCGCTAGACGAACAAAGTGGCGACTGCATGGGCTGGTAGGTATGCCTAAGGCCTTTTTTAGCATGCACCACTTCGCCATTCAATAAATCAATTACCGGGATTACTCGCATCATCGAACAGCGTCAAAAAATATTAGTATGCGAGTTTATCACTGCTGGCGGCTTTAGTGATGCCGCATTGCCTTGCACCCTGGCTAAGGAAGGGGCGCTGATGCGTGATGCGCTGTTAAGAGACCTAAGTGAACTCAATGCCTATCAATTGATTAGTCTGCACGATGTTAGGCTAGAACCATCGTGCATGGTGTCAAGTAGTACGGCAGTGGCCGCCGGCGAATTTATTAAGGTGTTTGAAGCATTACTCATGCAGGTGGATTTGGTTTGGCTGATTGCACCGGAGTCAGACGGCCACTTGCTTAGGTTAACTGAGCTGTGCTTGGAAGCGGAAAACAAACAGGATGGGCCCATATTGATAGGCTGTGGCTACGATGCCAGCTTAATTGGCACCAGTAAAACCTTAAGTTCTGAAGCCATGCAGGCTGCCGGCATACACACGTTGCCAGTGCATGCGGGAGAAGACGTCATTCGCGATGATTATTTTGCCCAATTGGCGCAATCCAAGGAAGCCTGGCTAGTTAAGCCAGAAGATGGTGCCGGTTGTGAGGGCATACAGTATTTTGCTAGCATCATGGCCATGCGCGATTGGATGCAACAAGCGGATCGCAGCCAGCATTTTTTTGCGCAAGCATACCAGCCTGGAATTGCCGCTAGTTTTTGCATGCTCTGTCGTGACGGTCAGGCTTGGTTGCTCAGTGTCAATCAGCAACACGTGAGCATGCGGGATGATGGATTTGTTTTACATGGCATTAGCATCAATGGCCTGAGCCAATATTGGTCTCGTTTTGAGACGCTGGCTCGCAAAATGGCTAAAATGTTACCGGATGCCTTGGCTTATGTCGGGGTGGATGTCATTATGGATAAGCAGAATGACGCTCTCTATGTAATAGACATTAATCCGCGTTTAACCAGCAGTTACGTTGGCTTACGTGAGGCCATGGCTTGCAATCCAGCCGAGCTTATTTTGTCTTGCGTGTTGTCTGCGCGCTTTAAATTACCCTTAATAGAAAAAAACCGAGTGGACATTAGCTTGCATGAAAACGACGCTTGACCCTACTTCAGTAGAGCACGCCTTGCTGCCTGTTATAGGTTGGGATGTGGGTGGTGCGCACCTTAAAGCAGTGCGCATCAATGCCGAGGGTAAGCTTGCCATCATGCAGGTGTATTGCCCATTGTGGCGTGGTTTAGATGCCTTGAGTAAAGCTATCGATCAGGTCTTGACGGAATTTTCTGTGTCTGCGATGGGGCATGCGCATTGCGTCACCATGACCGGGGAGTTGGCGGATATTTTCCCCAATCGCGCTGCCGGCGTCCGGCAAATTGCCGGCTTGTTAAGTGAGAAATTAGCCGAGCCCATGCTGTTCTATGCGGGCTACCAACATTGGCTAAGCCTGCCTGAAGTGGCAAGCCAAACGCATCGTATCGCTTCTATGAATTGGATGGCCAGCATAGAATACTTAGCCAGCCATGTCAGCCATGCCTTGTTTATCGATATAGGCAGCACCACTACCGATTTGGCTTTAATCTGCAATGGCGAGCCAAAAATCATGGGCTTTAGCGACGCCACGCGCATGCAAACAAACGAATTAATTTACACTGGGGTGGTACGCACGCCCTTAATGGCCTTGGCACAAAAAATCGAGTTTCAGGGTCAATCAATTAATCTGGCTGCCGAGCATTTTGCGACCACGGCGGATGTCTACAGCCTAACGGGCGATTTGCTAGAGAGCGAATACAGTGCAGAAACGGCTGATGGGGCAGACAAAGGCCTGGACGCCTGTGCGCGCCGTCTAGCGCGCATGATAGGGCGCGACGCCGACGATGCGCCCTTGGCGGATTGGCAAGCCTTAGCGCAGGCCTTTAAGCGGCTGCAATTGCAGCAGCTGCAGTTAGCCATGGAACAGCATCTCGCTGCATTAACTGACAAATCGCAATGCGTATTGATTGGCGCAGGGGTGGGCGACTTCTTATTAGCCGGTTTGGCTAAGCAATTAAACGCGGCTTACTCATCAGTGAACGATTTTATGCCGCTAGCACAGCAAGGGAGTGAATCCGCACAGCGCATGGCTGCCGTGTGCTTTCCTGCCTACGCTGTGGCCAGTTTGGGGAGAGGGCATGCTTAAGCACGCTATTCCTTATTGCGTTGATAGCAGCCGTCTATTTGAACGGATTGCCCACTTGCCTTGGCCTATGTTTCTAGACAGCGGCCAACCCAAGAGTGAGTACGGTCGTTTTGACATATTGGTAGCGCAACCCTTTGTTACCGTCACCAGCGATGAAGTGCTAGTCAGTGGCCGAGCAGTCATCAAAACCGAGGTCAGCCAGCAGGGTGAAGTGACGGTGACTGAGGAGGACGCCTTTAGCGTATTAAAGCGCCTATTGGCCGCCTATCCAGTCAATGACAGCAGTGAAGGGCCCTTTGCTGGCGGTGCGCTAGGCTACTTTTCCTATGATTTGGCTAGGCAATTGGAAACCATGCCCAGGCGGTCGGCTGCCGATAAGGCTGGCCCGCATATGCAAGTTGGTTTATACGATTGGGCCGTGGTGGTGGACCATCAGGAAAAGACCGCCGCACTGGTTTCATACGGTTTGTCCGCAAGCACGCATGACAACTGGCCAGATTTATGCCGCTTGTTCGAGGCGCATTCATCCGACCAGCATCAAGCAGTTGAGCCGACTTTCCAACTGAAGGCCATGCCCAATAGCAACATGACGTTTAGCCAATACAGCCTGGCTTTTAACAAAATTAAAGCCTACATCAAAGGCGGTGACTGCTACCAGGTCAACCTTGCGTTAAGGTTCGATGCGCCGGCCGCAGGCAACAGTTGGTTGGTCTATAAAAAGTTGCGCGAGTTAAGCCCGGCACCATTCATGGCTTACATGAAGTTTCCAAGCTGGCAAATATTGTCTGGTTCGCCTGAGCGTTTTTTGCAGGTGCGAAATCGGCATGTTGAAACGCGTCCGATAAAAGGCACCAGGCCGCGCGCCCTAAATGCCATTGAGGATGCGGCCTTGGCTGCGGATTTGCAAGGCAGCACTAAAGACCAAGCAGAAAATCTAATGATAGTGGATTTGTTGCGTAACGACCTAGGCAAAAGCTGTGAAATCGGTTCGGTTCAAGCCGATCAGTTATTTCACTTACAAAGTTTTGCCAACGTACACCATTTGGTCAGCATAGTGCGCGGCCGTTTGGCACAGGGTAAGAGCGCGATTGACTTATTGCGAGCTTGTTTCCCCGGCGGCTCGATTACCGGTGCGCCTAAATTGCGTGCGATGCAAATCATCGAAGAATTGGAACCAGATAGACGTGGTGTGTATTGTGGTGCCATAGCCTACATCGGCTTTGATGGCAATATGGACAGCAATATTGCCATTCGCACCGCTGTATACCGTGAAGCCGATCAAGGCAACGGTGAAATGAGTTTTTATGCGGGCGGTGGCATAGTCAGTGATTCCTTGCTGGAGCAGGAATACGCTGAAATTCAAGATAAGGCATCCAGCTTATTAAAAACCATGCAACACTTCTTCAGCGACAAGCACGCGACACCCTAATTTAAGCTAGGCAGACCGTCATGCAGAACAATCCATTGTGGGTCATTAAACTGGGAGGCAGCTTGTTAGGGTCGGCGGCCTTGCCGCATTGGCTTTCACTGCTGGCTAAGCACGGAAATGGCAAAGTGGTGATTGTGCCTGGCGGCAGCGTCTTTGCCGATGCGGTTAGGCAAGCACAAAGCTTGACAGGAGTGAGCGATGGTTTGGCTCATGAATTGGCTTTGCTGGCCATGGACCAATTCGGCTTGTTGTTGGCGGGTATGCAGCCTGACCTGGTGACGGCGACCAGCGAATTGGAAATAGCCGAACGTGGTTGGCAGCATAGGGCCGTGGTGTGGTTGCCTAGCCGGATGGTGTTAGCCGATGCCACGGTTGAGCAAAGCTGGCGGGTGACATCGGACAGTTTGAGTGCGTGGCTAGCCCAAAAATTGGCGGCAGATCAGTTGCTGTTAATCAAGTCGGTGGACTTAAGTTCTTACCAACAAAGTCAGGCTGCGCTTGCCAAAGCCTTGCTTGATGACGGGGTGGTCGACGCCTGTTTCTTGGATGGTATAGCCGGTCAGCGCTATCAAACCCGCTTACTTAACAGAAACGATTACGCCTTATTTAAGCAGGGTTTGTGCACTCAAGGTTTACAGGAAAAGGCCAAACTACTTTAAAAACCCATTAGCTAATGCGTTCTTTTTCAAAGCGGCCAAAGTGCAACATAATGGTAGGCAAGATAAGTAGGTTGAGTAGGGTGGAAGTGATCAGTCCGCCGACGATGATGGTAGCCATCGGCCCTTCAATTTCCCTACCAGGTTGATCGCTGCCTAAGGCTAGCGGTAACAAGCCTAACGCCGTCACCAACGCGGTCATCAATATAGAGGGCAGGCGTTCCGAGGCGCCACGTATGCAGGTCTCTAAACCCCAAATACAATTTTCTTCATCAATTAAGTATTGGTAGTGCGAGACCATCATGATGGAGTTGCGCAGGGTGATGCCAAACAGGGTAACGAAGCCCACCAAGGAGCCCAATGATATCCACCCGCCAGTAAACATGGCGGCCACCACGCCGCCTATCAGGGCAAATGGCAGGTTGGCAAAAGTGAGCAATAGGTTGCGTAAACGTCCAAAAGCAATGTAGAGCATTAAGAAAATACCCACCCCAGCTAGCATGGAATGCACGATTAAATCTTCGCGCGATTGTGCATTGGCTTCGGCTTCGCCTGTGTAGGTGACAAAGTTGCCGCTGGATAAACTTATGTCGGCATTCATGCGTTGCTTCATTTCCTTGGCAAAGCTGTTTAGGTCTCTGTCTTCAATGTTGCAGGTGATGGTTTGTATGCGTTTAGCCCCGGCGTGCAATATTTTTGAACGGCCATTTTCTTGGCTGATGTCGGCCACGTCACGTAAGTAAACGATTTTTCCATCTGGGTTTTTTAGCGGTAGGCCACCAATTTCTCGCAAATCGTCGCGCACCACCTGATTAAACATAACGTTAACGCTGATTATTTGATTGTTTTGATAGATTTGCGTGGCTTGCACCCCCTCGTAAGCCGCTTGTATGTTTTCTAATGCATCCAGTGATTGCAGGCCGTATGCCGCTAAACGTTCCGGCCTTAAACGTATGGCTAATTCCGGTGTGCCCGGGGGCGATTGAATTTGAACTTCGCTAGCCCCCTTGATGCCGCTTAATACGCCGGCAATTTTCCTGGCATCGTGGTCTAAGGTGTCTAAATCGTGGCCATGAACATTGATGACCATGGCGGCAGTGTACCCGGATATGGTCTCTTCTATGCGCTCAGTCAAAAAGGTATTGATGGCAAAGTTAACACCGATGAAGCCGGTTTCAGCTATGCCATCACCATCGTCATCAACGGCTTCACCAGCCAGTTCTTCGCGGATGCGGGCTAAAATGCGCTCTTGTTCTGGTCCGCTGCTGGGCATCAATTCCACTTCAAACTCACTGTAATGGGTGCCAAAGGTGTCCGCCGCATTGGGTGCGCGGCCTACCCATTGTGTTACCGATTTAACGCCATCAATGGCACTGACCACCTTGGCGACATTTTTACCTATGCGCAAAGATTCTTGCGCTGAGGTACCAGGGACGGCCGTCATGTGCATGATGAAGTGGCCTTCATGCAAGCTTGGTATAAATTGACTTTTAAACAGGGGTAGCACGCCTAAACCTAGGGCAATGACCAAAGCCACCATGCTGATGACTAACATGTAATGCTGTTCTATATTTTTTAAGGCCGCTACGTAATGTTTTTTTATCCATACGATTAAGGGGGGGTCTTGGCTCTCTAATTCACCTTTAGAGAACAATAGGTAGCAAAGTGCGGGGGTTAGGGTTAGGGCTACCACTAGCGAGGCAATGATGGCGCTGATATAAGCGTAGCCTAAAGGGGCAAACAATTTACCGGCAACGCCGGAGAGGGTTAATAGGGGTAAAAACACCATAACCACGATTATGGTGGCATACACCACCGAACTGCGCACTTCCATCGAGGCGTGATACACCACTTGGTAAGCCGGTAACGGTTGGGCTAGCAAGCGGTTTTCACGTAAGCGCCTAAAGATGTTTTCCGTGTCTATGATGGCATCGTCCACCACCTCACCCAGGGCGATAGCTAGGCCACCCAGCACCATGATGTTCAGGCCCATGCCAAAGTATGACAGCACTATGGTAGCGGTCAGCAGGGATAGGGGGATGGCGGTAGCGGAAATGAACGCCGTTCGGACGTTGAATAAAAATAAGAACAAGACCGCGATGACCAGTACCGAGCCAATTAGTATGTCAGCCTTAACCCCATCGATGGCCGTTTCGATAAAATTGGCCGGACGAAATAAGCTGGGGTAAAAGTCGATTTGTTGTGCCTTGAATTCCGGCGCAAGCTCTAACATGGCTTTCTCAACGGCTTCAGTTACTGCTTTGGTATTGGCCCCAAGCTGACTTTGCACAGAAAAATAAACGCCTTCTTTGCCATTGATGGCAGCAGCACTGATCGCTGGGGCAGCCCCTTCAACGACTTGAGCGATGTCCATTAGCCGAACAGTTTGGCCATCCCTGTGGTAAATGGGCATTTGCGCCAGTTGTTTGGCATTCTTAGCTTGCCCCTCAGTGTTGATCAAAATGCGTTGGTTGTTGTTTTCTATGTAGCCCGCACCGCGTACGCCGCTGACTCTTGCCGTTGCGGCTAGGACCTCTTGTATGGATAGGTGGTAGCGTATGAGTTTGTTGGGGTCGACTAATATTTGCCATTGCCGCACGTCACCGCCCAACACGTTGACATCGGCCACGCCTGGTACCGCCATAATGTGCGGTTTGATGGTCCAATCCACCATGCTTCGGAGTTCCATTAGGCTGCGTTTGTTTGAGCTAATGCCCATGCCAAGAACGGTGCTGGCGCTGGATGCCAGAGGGGTGATGTTAGGAACGATGTTTTTTGGTAATTGGTTGTTTAGGGTAGCCAGGCGTTCGGCAACGGCCTGCCTATTTTTATAAATGTCGGTTTTTTCGTTGAAGATAATGGTAACGATGGACAAGCCTGGAATGGATTGAGAGCGCATTGATTCCACGCCTACTGTGCCGGATAAAGTGCTTTCTATGGGTTGCGTGACCAGTTGCTCAACCAGCTTGGAAGATAAGCCGGGTGACTCGGTTTGAATGACCACTTGGGTGGGGGAGAATTCAGGAAAAACGTCTAAATTGGCTCTGGATAGGCCGTACAGCCCATAAATAACAACTAGGCAAGCTAGGCCTATGACTACGCCATGGAATCGAATGGCGAATCGAACTAATGCAGACATCATGGCTTAATTACCCATCTCTATCTGAAACAAACTGCCAATTGAAGTGTTTAAATTTAATCGTCATTTTCATTGGTGATTTGGTATTTTAGTTCTTCAGATAACAGCAGTTGTGCACCGCTGCTAACCAATTCATTGCCGGCCACAAAGCCTGCAGTATTAAACCAACCGCTAATCGTTTCGCTTTCGATTTCCACTTCAGTGCTAATTAAGCGACGAACAAATTTGTCAGAACCCGGTTTGTCGGCAGCCAGTTTTTGGTATACCCATGCTTGGTTGGCGAACCACACTACCGCCTCGTGAGGCACTATAACGCCTTTGCTGGATTGTTTCTGACTGTCCAAGCGGGCGCTGATGCGCATGCCTGCACGTAAATTTTTGGCGGGGGCTAGGTAAAAATAGGTTTTGCCTTGAAAAGCAGTGTCAGCTTGGGGCGCAACTGAGACAAAAGTAGCCTTGGCGATAGCTTGGCCGCCTATTTGACTGATCTGTATTACGCTTGTTGCATTAGGGCTAGCATCGTAAGGCAGGCTGACTTTTATTAATACGGCTTGAAAATGCAAAAGTGATAGCAAGTCCTGCTTTGGGTTGGCTTGTGTAGCCCAATCAGTCAGGACGCTGCCCCACTGCTGATGCATGCTGTCGCGTATGCCTTTGGCTAAGGTTTGGCTGGCAGTTAGTTTCGCTTGTTCGGCATGCAAGCTAGCCCAGGCTTCCTGCACAGCACTGTCAGAGATATTTTTATCATCTTGATTAAGCAATTGCATGCGCTGTGCATTTTGTTGTTTGTTGGCCATGCTGCTGCGTATTACATTGCTATCGGCCATGGCAGTCAGGTAGCGTGTACGCATTTCCAATAAGCTGTCCACCGCTTCAACGCTGGCAAACGAGGCAGTGGAGGCTTGGTGTTGCGTGCTACTTAATGCTATCGTTTTGATGCCACTTTGTTGTTGTGAGGCTTTACTAAGCAGTAAAGTGGCTGCACCTTTATCCTCAGCACTATTGCTGCTAAGCAAGCTGGTGCTGTTGATGCCGTCTTCAGCACCGTTGCTGGAGGCCGTCTCAAATTCATCTTTAGCAAAATAAACCATGAACCAAAATAATAGAATAATCAGTATGGCCTGGATGGCAATAACCATGGTTGCTTTACGATTCATAGTTAACTCCTGCGCTAGTCAGCGGTTTTTCCATTAAGTTTTCCAGCTTTCTGACCGCGTCATTATATTGATACTGGGCTGTCGCTAAGTTTTTTTCTGCCAGCACGGTTTCTAATTTTGCTAAGGTGAAAGCGAGTCGGTCAATTTGACCGGCGGCCAATAAACTAGCCATGCGTTTTTCCTGTAACTGCTGCTCATTTAGCAGCGACTTTTGTTTAATTAAAGCCGTACGCGCCTCACTTAGCTCACCGTGAGCGACCACTGTGTCAGCTAGGATTTGGTTTTGCAGTACTTCGAATTGAGCCGCTTCCACTTCACGTAATTGGGTGGCTTCTGCAATGGCTAATTTATTTTTATGCAACAGGCTTAGCAAACCGGATAAACCTAAGGACCAAACGCTGTCACCAAATTCATACGCGTAACCCGGACTAATAATTAGATCGGGGTATTGATTGGCTATTTCCAGCTTCAATTTGGATTCCATGCTGGCGTAGCGTAATAGGGCGATTCTTAAATCTAAACGATTTAATAATGCATTTTTTTGCAGCTCGGCTAATGGCCAATCTTGATTTGATTGCAGGCTAGGGTCGCTTTTCAAAGTTAATTTATTAAACTGCGTCAGCGGCAAGCCAGCCTGACTTGCTAGCTGATTGTGTAGTGTTTGCGACTGTTGTTGAGCTTGATTTAGCATGGCTGCATTAGATTGCATTTGCAAGCCGGCTACACTCAGCTCTACATTTGAGGCTGCACCCAATGCCACGCGTTTTTTATAAATAGCAACGATGGCTTGGTAGGCAGTTTGCTCCTTAGTCAATAAGCGAATTTGATCTAATTTTGCTTGGTAGTCTAGCCAAGTTTGCGCCAGTTTGCTGCGCAACTCCCAAGCCGTTTTTGCTGTTTGCAATTGGGCTATTTCGGCTAAGTGCTTAGCGTTGTCGACGCGTATGCCTTTTTTGTTAGCTATGTCCAAGGGCAGGTCTATGCTTAGTCCTAATGCGTATGGTTTTTTAACCGGATCCGGATCGTTGCTACGGGCAAGGTTGGCATTCAAGCTTGGAATGGCTGATCCGGCAGTGGTGGCCACGGCTAAAGCGGCAGCCTGGGATTTGGCTTTGGCCAGGTCTAAGCTAGGGTGAAAAAATAAAGCGCAGTAGCTAAGGTCTTCTAGCCCCCAAGCCTGCATTGGCAATTGATCGGATTTATAGCCATGCGCAATGAGAAATGCTTGAAAGGCTGGGCTATTGGGGTCTTTTTCGGCTAACTTAGCTAAATTAGCTTGGGAATCTATGGGTTTAGCTTGATATTGCTGAAAGCTGCAAGCAGTTATCATTAATGGAACGAGCATGAAGCGCAAGGTGTTGAGTTTGAAACGCAAGCTGAATAATGAGGCGGTTGGCTTTTGCAAAATAATGCTTTGACTAGTTCGGTTTACGTTATTGGTTGATTTACCGGCTGAAGTTATTCAATGATTTCTGCATGAACAGCGCTCAAGGCATCTTGCAAGGTTTCTTCAGTTAAGCCGTTTATACTGGTGGCCAGTAGGTCCGCTGCCTCCACTGTGCTAATCGGCAAATCATGGCTATCCATTTCTGCAATCAACCCGGCTGCCGCCCCCGTTACTTTTAGTAAAGAAAGACGCTCACGCATAAGCAGTTCTAGCTCCGTGCGCAGCATATTAATTTCATTTTCATTGATATTGGTTTGCATGGCTGTACTCTTAATTGGTTGTGGATGGCATAGCGCATCTTTTGACATTCTCGCACAATCATCCGATATTTTGCTAGTGAGGAGTGAATAAGCCTTAGCCTAGTATTTGCCTGCAAGTTCAGTGCATAAATATATGCCAATTTTCTCTTTTTAGCTGTTGCTAGCAGCGTGACTTGCGCTATAATGCCGGCTTGTTTTTAAACAGCGCTATAATGCTGTTTACTTAAATGCGAGAGTGGCGGAATTGGTAGACGCACTGGATTTAGGTTCCAGCGCCGTAAGGCGTGAGAGTTCGAGTCTCTCCTTTCGCACCAAATACTTAGAGGCTTTCCTTAATCGGAAGGCCTTTTTTGTGCCTGTCGCAATCTCCCTCATTGAAAAAATTGTCTGGCGTGATTTGTTTACAAAAGCCTAATATGCTATAGTTTGCCGCTTAATTTAAGCGAAGCAGTGAGCCTTATAAACGCGTGTTTCAATGGCGTGTCTAAAGTCGGTGAAATTGTTTAATAAAACACCGTCCAATGCCACCAGCATGATTTTTTTTGTTGCCCATAATTCGTTCCAATTTAGTGAATAACGACCTGATTTTACAAACGATTTTCCTAAAAACGTTTGTTCATTTTCAAGCGTGGAATAATTTAGAAACTTGACCTTAGGAATAAACCGCATGGCATTGAATGTTGAAACTATTAGCAAACTTGAGCGCCGTATTACCATTACGGTTCCACTTCAACCACTGGAAGCGCAAATTCGTCAGCGCCTAACTCAGATGTCACGCACGGCAAAATTTGCCGGCTTCCGTCCAGGTAAAGCCCCCATGGGTTTGGTGAATCAGCATTATGGCGATCAAGTGCGCGATGAGGTATATTCCAGCGCCGTTGAAAAAAGCTTCGGCGATGCCGTAGAGGAAGCTAAATTACGCGTTGCCGGCTACCCTAATATTGAGCACAAGCCTTTTGAGGCGGCCTCGGTCAATTTGGAATACACGGCTACATTTGAAGTGTTTCCTGAAGTCACGATAGGTGACTTAGCAAAAATCAAAATCGAACGTCCAGCATTGGAAGTCGGCGATGCCGATGTTAAAAACACCTTGGATGTGCTAGTTAAACAACGTGTGAGTTACGTGCCTGTAAAACGGGCGGCCAAAAAAGGCGATCGTATTAATGTGACCTTAACGGCATCGGTAGATGGCAAAGAGGTTGAATCCACTGGCGATACCGGCATTGATTTAGTATTGGGCGATGCAGGACGTGTGGCTAGCTTTGATGAGCAATTGACCGGTGGTAAAGCAGGCGCTTCCAAAAAATTTGAAATAGCCTACCCAGCGGATCACAATCCGGCTCAACTTGCAGGCAAGACCGTTGCTTATGAAGTTAATTACATTAGCGTGTCAGAACCAAGTTACCCTGAATTGGATGCCGATTTTGCTAAGAGTTTAGGCATAGAAGACGGTGACGTGGCGAAGATGAAAGCGGAAATCACCGAAAGCTTAAAACAAGAAGTAGAAAAACGTGTCAGCGCTAAGGTTAAAGAGCAAGTGTTTCAAGCTTTAGTTGATCAAGCCGATTTCGAGATACCACGCGTATTGTTGGGCACCGAAATCAACCGCATGATGGAAACTACCGCGCAAAATCTTAAGCAGCGTGGTGCTGACCTTAGCACCATCAAACTTGAGCCTTCTATGTTTGAAGAGCAAGCTAAACGCAGCACTAAATTACGCTTAATTCTTGGTGAATTAATCAATAAAAACGGTTTGCATGCTAATGCAGACCAGGTGCGTGCCATGGTGGATGTGTTTTCACAAAGCTTTGAGCGTCCGGCTGATGTGGTCACTTGGTATTATGCTGATCCTAAACGTTTGGATGAGCCGGCAGCCTTAGCCACCGAAGAAAATGCAGTGGCTTGGGTCTTAGCTAAAGCTAAAGTCAGCGATAAAAAAGTTAAATTTGATGATTTAATGGGAAATGCTTAATGAATACTTTGCCAGGGTCGCCGTTGCAACAAGATTTAAGTCCACAAGGTTTGGGCTATATCCCCATGGTGGTGGAGCAAAGCGGCCGTGGCGAACGTTCCTACGATATCTATTCGCGCTTACTTAAAGAGCGGGTGGTGTTCTTGGTAGGCCCAGTCAATGATATGTCGGCTAATTTAGTGGTGGCGCAGTTGCTATTCCTAGAAGCGGAAAATCCAGACAAAGACATTTCACTGTACATTAATTCCCCGGGTGGTTCAGTGACAGCGGGCATGTCCATCTACGACACCATGCAATTTATTAAGGCGGACGTCAGCACGCTATGCATAGGCCAAGCAGCCAGCATGGGCGCATTTCTTTTAGCGGCGGGGGCTAAAGGTAAGCGATTTAGCCTGCCTAATTCCCGCGTGATGATCCATCAGCCATCTGGCGGCTTTCAGGGTCAATCTACCGACATAGCCATACATGCTAAAGAAATCATGTACTTGCGTGAAAAGTTAAATGCCATATTGGCTCATCACACTGGAAAAACAGCGGCAGAGATAGATTTGGATACCGAGCGCGACAACTTCATGAGCGCGGAACAGTCTCTGGCGTACGGCATGATAGATAAGGTGATTACCAGTCGATCTGAAGCGGCATAGTCATTTTGCTGGCATCATAAATACTGGCCTAAGTGTTTTTTTAATAGGGAATATACATGGCTACTAAAGCTGACGGCGATAAATTACTTTACTGTTCATTCTGTGGCAAAAGCCAACACGAAGTCAAAAAACTCATTGCCGGCCCATCTGTTTTTGTCTGCAATGAATGCGTGGACTTATGCAATGACATCATTCGTGAGGAAGTAAAGACCACGGATGGCCTTAAATCCACCGATCAAAGTCTGCCTACCCCACAAGAAATTTGTAAAATTTTAGACCAATACGTCATTGGTCAAACCCACGCGAAAAAGAATTTAGCCGTTGCGGTTTACAATCATTACAAACGCCTTGGCCATAATAATTTATCCGATGGCGGTCAAAAAGACGAAGTCGAAATTTCCAAAAGTAACATTTTGCTTATCGGCCCAACCGGCTCAGGTAAAACCTTGTTGGCCCAAACGCTCGCCCGCCTGCTGGATGTTCCCTTTGTGATGGCGGATGCCACCACACTAACCGAAGCCGGTTACGTGGGTGAAGACGTGGAAAACATCATGCAAAAATTATTGCAAAAATGCGACTACGACGTGGAAAAAGCCAAGCGCGGCATTGTTTATATCGATGAGGTGGATAAGATTTCGCGTAAGTCTGAAAACGCATCCATTACCCGCGATGTATCAGGGGAGGGCGTGCAACAAGCCTTGTTAAAATTAATTGAAGGCACCGTGGCATCGATTCCACCGCAAGGCGGACGCAAACACCCGAATCAAGAATTCGTGCAATTGGATACCACTAATATCTTGTTTATTTGTGGTGGGGCATTCGATGGTCTAGAGAAAGTCATCCGTTTGCGTTCTGAAAAGGGTGGCATAGGGTTTGGTGCTGAAGTAAAAAGCAAAGACGATGAGCGTCAGGTAGGTGCTGTATTAAGAGATGTCGAGCCAGAAGATTTAATTAAATTTGGCCTGATACCCGAGTTTATCGGTCGTTTACCGGTGGTGGCCACTTTGGAGTCCTTGGACGAGGCCGCCTTGATGACCATCTTGACCGAACCAAAAAATGCCCTAACTAAGCAATACATTAAATTATTCAAAATGGAAGGCGTGGAATTGGAGTTTAGGGATGCAGCTTTACTCCTCATCGCTAAGAAAGCCTTGGAGCGTAAAACCGGCGCCCGCGGTCTGCGATCCATTTTAGAGCATGCTTTGCTCGAGATTATGTATGAATTGCCCTCACTTAAAAACCTTAGCAAGGTAGTGATTGATGAAGGCGTGATTCGTGGCGACACGCCTGCCATACTGATTTTTGCTGATACTCCTGCGGAAGAAGCCGTTGGATAAATACTAAACGGCTCATTTCTGCCCGTTTAGTAATGCGTAACCATTAGACTTGAATCGCCGTTATTTGCCCCCATAAATAACGCTTAGCGATTTGTGTTTAATGACTTAGTTTAATTTGGGACCCTCCATGATCACATCTTTACCTTCCTACTCCCCCGATGAGGGCTTATTGCCGGTCTTGCCGTTACGGGATGTAGTGGTTTACCCGCATCTGGTTATTCCATTGTTTGTGGGACGCACGAAATCGGTTAAAGCCTTAGAAATTGCATCCGATGGCAACAAACAAATTTTATTGGTTGCGCAAAAATCCGCTAATAAAGATGAACCGGATGCAGAGGATTTGTATGAAGTGGGTACGGTCGCGACCGTCTTGCAGATGCTTAAATTGCCTGACGGCACGGTAAAAGTCCTGGTAGAAGGTGTGCAGCGTGCCAAAGTCAGCGGTTTTATTGAGATGGAGGAGTGCTTTGCTGCAAGAGCAGAGCTCATTCCTGAATCAGACAGCGACATAGAAATACAGGCTTTGATGCGTACGGTTTTTGCTCAATTCGATCAATACGTCAAGCTAAACAAAAAAATCCCACCAGAAATTCTGACTTCTTTAGCCGGTATAGACGAGGCCGGTCGTTTGGCGGATACGATTGCTGCCCATTTGACCTTGAAGTTGGATGAAAAACAAAAAGTATTGGAAATGTTCAGCGTGGCTGAGCGTTTGGAGCATTTGCTGCGTTTAATGGAAGCTGAAATTGACATTCTTCAGGTGGAAAAACGCATCCGTGGCCGCGTTAAGCGCCAAATGGAAAAAACTCAGCGCGAATACTATTTGAATGAGCAGGTTAAGGCGATTCAAAAAGAGTTGGGTGAGCAAGACGAAAATGCGGAAATGGAAGAGCTAGAAAAACGCATAGAAGAAGCACGTATGCCTAAGGACGCCTTGGCTAAAGTGTCCAGTGAACTGAAAAAACTCAAACTCATGTCGCCTATGTCAGCAGAAGCCTCAGTGGTGCGCAACTACATAGACACACTGATTAATCTGCCTTGGAAGAAAAAAACCAAAATCAGCAAAAATTTATTGGCTGCTGAGAAGGTGCTGGACGACGACCATTTTGGCCTAGAGAAGGTTAAAGAACGGATTGTTGAGTATTTAGCCGTGCAACAACGCGTGGATAAAATCAAAGCACCTATACTTTGCCTAGTCGGGCCGCCTGGTGTTGGTAAGACTTCTTTGGGTCAAAGCATAGCCAAAGCGGTGAACAGAAAATTCATACGCATGGCCTTAGGTGGGGTGCGAGATGAATCTGAAATTCGTGGCCACAGGCGGACATACATTGGCTCCATGCCAGGTAAAATCTTACAGGGTATGGCTAAGGTTGGCGTTAAAAACCCATTATTCTTGTTAGATGAAGTGGATAAAATGGGTCAAGACATGCGTGGTGATCCATCATCAGCGCTGTTGGAAGTGTTGGATCCAGAGCAAAATCATACCTTTGCAGACCACTACGTTGAGGTTGAATACGACTTGTCTGATGTGATGTTTGTCGCCACAGCTAATTCCATGAACATTCCTGCTGCGCTATTGGATCGCATGGAAATCATACATCTGTCTGGCTACACTGAAGATGAAAAAGTAAACATTGCAATGCGATATTTATTGCCCAAGCAGTTGAAGTCACACGGTCTAAAAGAGGCCGAGGTCAGCATAACGGAAGACACGCTGCGCGATATCGTCCGTTACTACACGCGTGAAGCGGGCGTGCGTAAGTTAGAACAAGAGGTGTCCAAAGTCTGCCGCAAGGTGGTTAAAGCCTTGTTGACCGCAAAAGCAGATAGTGGCGGCCAGTCCATCAAGAAAATTGACGTCACACCAGCTACACTTGAAACGTATTTGGGGGTGCAGCGTTACGATTTCGGTGTGGCCGCAAAAGAAAATCAAGTGGGTCAAGTCACCGGTTTGGCATGGACTTCTGTTGGCGGTGAACTGTTAACGATAGAGGCGGTATTGCTGGCCGGCAAGGGTAAAACCACCACCACAGGAAAACTGGGTGACGTGATGAAAGAGTCGACTCAAGCCGCCATGAGCGTGGTGCGCAGTCGCGCCAAACGCTTGGGTATTAATGACGATTTTTATGAAAAAAATGACATCCATATCCATTTCCCTGAGGGTGCCACGCCAAAAGATGGACCAAGCGCTGGTATAGCCATTACCACTGCCTTGGTTTCCATACTGACAGGCATTCCTGTTAGAGCAGACGTAGCCATGACAGGGGAAATTACATTGCGTGGTGAGGTTCTGCCGATTGGTGGCCTTAAAGAAAAATTATTGGCGGCGCATAGGGGCGGCATTAAAACGGTATTGATCCCCCAGCAAAATGTCAAAGATTTAGCGGATATACCAGAAAATATTAAAAATCATTTAGACATACACCCTGTGCAATGGATAGATGAGGTGCTGACCTTGGCGTTGGCCTCGCAACCTGTCCCACTGCAGGAATCCGATGCTAAGCTTGCCACTGATGTGGTGTTGGCGGATAAAACGGTAGACAAGGCAATAGTACTAAATGATGAGTTAAAGCACTGAGGCTTAGACATGCTTAATTCCAAGGCTTGACATGAGCTTTGTGACCTTGATATAAAGGCAAACGGGAGCTTGCTACCCAGGTTACAGTAAGGTCTTTAATTAACTAAAATTTAAGAGGGGATTACTCGTGAATAAATCAGATTTGATAGCTCGTATCGCCAGCACAGCTGGCATTTCAAAAGCTGCTGCTGGTCGTGCACTGGATGCCACTACTGCTGCTGTTACGGCTGCCTTGAAAAAAGGCGACTTGGTCACACTCATAGGATTTGGTACTTTTTATCTGGGTAAGCGTGCTGCCCGCAATGGTCGTAACCCACGTACTGGCGCAACAATTAAGATTAAAGCAGCGAATTCTCCTAAATTTAGAGCTGGTAAATCACTTAAAGATGCTGTAAACTAGCGTTTTTGTTGGTTAAGCAGGGTGCTTAGCTCAGTTGGTAGAGCGTCGCCCTTACAAGGCGAATGTCAGCGGTTCGACCCCGTTAGCACCCACCATTATTTCAAACCACAAAAAAGTGACTAAGTCGTTCCTAATTGTAAAATTTGAGAGTGCTGGTAAGTTAAGCACTCTTTTATTTTGCTAAAAATTTGAACGCAAAAAATTATACGGATTTTATTTTTTTTAATAAAATTTTATAAGTTTATGGAGCGGTAGTTCAGTTGGTTAGAATACCTGCCTGTCACGCAGGTGGTCGCGGGTTCGAGTCCCGTCCGCTCCGCCAAATAAAAATAGCGAGTCTTAGGACTCGCTATTTTTATTTGTAAATCCGCATTTTAATCTGGCGTTAATTGGCCTTATTAAGACGAACTAAAAGCAGGCTTGTATAGTCCCATTGCGGTTTGCAAGAGATAAGCCAAAGCCCTACATAGACGGCTCTTGTGGTATATTGTCACATTGATTATTAGCTGGCTAAGCCAGCTTAAATTTAAACGTTAAACGCAAGCTCAAGGTGGATATTTTTTATGTTAGATAGAATTCGTACGGTTGCCCAAGGTTGGGTTGGTAAAGCCTTACTGGCTTTAATTACCATTCCGTTTGCCTTGTTTGGCATTGACTCTTATTTAAGCAGTGCCGGTAGTAATGTCGCTGTGGCTAAAGTAGCTGGCAATAACATATCCTTACAAGAGTACGATAATGCATTAAAAAATACCCGTAATCGCTTGCAGTCAGACGGCAAGTTTGATCAGGCGCAATTAGACAGTCCGGAAGTTAAATCATTGGTGCTCAACCAATTGATCAATAAGCAATTGATAAACGATGAAATACGTCGTGCCAACTTTGCCATCAGCGATGTGCAGTTAGCTACCTACATTACTGGCATGCCTGAATTTCAAAGAGACGGCAATTTTTCACAAGAATTGTACGACCAAACCTTAACGCAAAATCAGTTAACGCCTACTCGCTTTGAGGCAGGAATGCGTGCTGACATGTTGACGCAGCAAGCCTTAGATGGCATTGGTAAACTGGCCTTTTCAACCGAGTCACGTTTGCAACATGCTATTCAGTTAAGCAATCAGCAACGCGTGGTAAGCGTGGCGGAAATTAAAACCAAGGATTTTGTTGATCAAGTTAAGGTGTCGCCCGATCAAGTTAAAGCCTATTACGAACTGCACAAAAACAAATTATTAGTGCCTGAGCAAGTGCGAGTGGAATTCTTATCCATGTCGGCTGTGGATTTTATGCGTCAAGTGAACGTTGATGATGCGGAGATTAAGAAGTTTTACGATGAGAATGCAGGTAAGTTTTCCGGCAATGAGCAAAGACGGGCGAGCCATATTTTGATTGGTTTTGGTGTGAGCGCGTCAGATGCACAAAAAACGCAAGCTAAAGCCAAAGCCCAAGAAATCTTGGCTGCCATTAAAAAGGACCCAAAATCATTTGAATCGTTAGCCATTAAGCACTCACAAGACCCAGGTTCTGCTGTTAAAGGTGGCGATTTAGGCAGTTTTGCTCGTGGCGCAATGGTTAAGCCTTTCGAGGATGCCGCTTTTAGCATGAAGCTTAATCAAGTCAGTGGCTTGGTGGAATCAGAGTTTGGTTACCACATTATAAAAGTGACTGAAATTACTGGCGCCAGCAGTGATTTCAACAGTTTGAAGCCGCAAATTAAAGGCGATTTAATGTACCAAAAAGCCCAAGCAGAATTTGTTAAGCAAGCTGAGGTGTTCAGTAATTTAGTGTATGAGCAATCCGGTAGTTTGCAACCTGCGGCTAAGGCTTTTGGTGGTCAGGTGCAGCAGTCAAATTGGTTGAACCGTGAAACCGGTGCTAAATTTTTTAAGAACAACCAAAAAATTATGGCTTTGATTTTCTCTGATGAAGTGCTTAAGGATCACCGTAATACAGAAGCGGTGGAAGTGTCGCCAAATAATTTAGTGGCGGCGCGTTTAATAGAATACAAACCGGCTGCACCAAGAAGCTTTGATGAGGTGAAAGCGGGCATTGAGTCTTTGCTTAAATTGGAAGCGGCAGCCAAGCTAGCTAAAGCTAAAGGTGAGGCGGCTTTGAAAGATTTAAAAGCCGGTAAGACTGTGACTGGGGTAGAGTGGATACCAGAAGTGACGGTGGATAGAAAAAATGCCCAAGGATTAACGGATTTGGCCATGAATTTAGCATTTAAAACTAACGCGGCTACACTACCGGCCTATTCTGGCGTGGCAGACAGTAAGCAAGGCTTCCTATTGCTTAAGGTGCTTAAAGTGGATGCCGGTTTAGCTGGTGATGCGGATGCCGAGCAGTTGGCCAAAAATGAGCTTAGAGAAGCCTTGAGCAGCGAGTATTTGGCCGCTTACAAACAAGCTTTACGCTTAAAAGCCAAGGTTACGGTTAATGAAAGCTTGTTGCTTTCTAAGCAATAGTAAATTTATCTAATAGCTAGCAAACAAAAAAGGCACCTAGGTGCCTTTTTTGTTTGCTTAAGCCATACTTTTTAATCAATAGAGCCGGCAGCGGTGATGTTCATGCCGCCATCAACGTAAGTGATCTCACCGGTGATGCCGGATGCCAAGTCGCTGCAAAGGAAGGCGGACGCATTACCTACCTCTTCTATGGTGACATTGCGGCGCAAAGCGGCGTGTTTTTCATTGAAGCCTATCATCTTGTCAAAATCGGCAATGCCGGACGCGGCTAATGTTTTGATTGGACCAGCAGATACTGCATTAACGCGTATGCCTTTAGGACCTAAGCTTTGTGCCATGTAGCGTACGTTGGCTTCCAGACTGGCTTTGGCTAAACCCATGACATTGTAGTTGGGCATGGTGCGCTCTGCGCCAAGGTAACTAATGGTTAATAAACTGCCGTTTCTTCCTGCCATCATTGGGTAGGCGGCTTTTGCCATAGCGGCAAAGCTGTATGAGCTGATGTCATGGGCGATGCGGAAATTTTCCCTGGTGACTTTTTCTAGGTAATCGCCATCTAATGCGTCTTTAGGCACGAAGGCTACCGAATGCACGATGCAGTCTATGCCATCCCAGTGTTTGGCAATGGCAGGAAATAAGGCATCAATTTGACTGTCTTCAGCCACGTCGCAATGAAAAAGCAAAGTAGAGCCAAAATCTGCTGCCAATTTTGCCACGCGGTCTTGGTGTTTCTCCATTTGGTAGGTAAAGGCAAGCTCTGCACCTTCGCGTTTCATTGCTTCAGCGATACCGTAAGCAATTGAACGATTGCTCAGTAATCCGGCAATTAATATTTTTTTACCTGCTAAAAATCCCATAACGTTTTCCCTATTTTATGTCTGCAAATCGACTAGCTAATGTTGGTTGCTTCTTGGATTATACGCATCGCGTAAACCATCCCCAAGCAAATTATAGCCTAACACGGTCAACAATATGGCGAGGCCAGGGAACAAGGACAGCCACCAGGCAAACTGGATGTACTCCTTGCCATCGGTCAAGATGTTGCCCCAGGATGCTTGTGGCGCTTGCACCCCTAAGCCTAAGAAGCTTAGGCCTGATTCCACTAATACCGCACTGGCTATGCCCAGTATTGAGCTAACAATAATAGGCGTTAGGCTGTTAGGCAATAAATGCCCAAAAATCAGCCTCAAGTCTTTTGCCCCGAGGGCTTGGGCGGCCAATACAAATTCGCGGTTTCGCAGGCTTAAAAACTCCGCCCTAACTAATCGCGTCACCCCCATCCATGAGGTCAAGCCTATGACTATCATGATGTTCCAGATGGAAGGGCTCAGAAAGGCAATCACGGCCAAGATTAAGAAGAAGGTGGGAATCGACAGCATCACGTCCACCGTACGCATGATTGCTGTGTCCACCCAACCGCGGTAAAAGCCGGCTATGGCGCCCAGCACGATGCCGATTAGAGTGGCAATGCCGACGGCAACAAAACCGACCATGAGTGAGATGCGTGCACCGTAAAGCATGCGGGAAAAGACGTCGCGCCCCAGGCCGTCGGTGCCCATTAGGTGCAATTGGGAAGGGGCCAGCAATATGGCTTTGACATCGATGGCGTTCGGATCGTATGGCGCAATAAGTGGGGCTATTGCAGCTAACAACAGTATGCTGCTAATAATAATAAAGCCGATTAAGGTAAGCGGATTTTGCCAGACCAGTTTCATTACATCACCCCTCTTCTGACGCGCGGGTCTGCCCATGCGTAAGAGATGTCTGCTAGCAGGTTGCCTAGCATGGTTAGTATGGCGCCTATGGTTAAAATACCCATGATGACCGGAAAATCCCGCATTAAAACCGCATCGTAAAAAAGCTTGCCCATGCCTGGTATCGCAAAAATACTTTCCGCTATGACCGATCCGCCTATTAAGCCGGGGATACTTAAGCCAAAAATAGTGATGAGCGGCAGTAAGGCGTTGCGTAAGGCATGGCCATAGATAATTTTATTTTCATTTAGGCCTTTGGCGCGAGCGGTGGTGATGTAGTCTTGGTGCAATACATCAAGCATGCCGTTTCTAACAAACAGCGATATGCCGGCTAAACCGGTGATAGCCGATATAAATACCGGCAACACCAGGTGCTGCAATGTGTCCCAGATTTGTGCTGGCCATGTGAGGTTTTCGTGGCCCATGCTCTCCAAGCCAGAAATAGGCAGCCAGCTATGCTGCACGCCCGTCCAGTACATAAGCATCAATGCCAGCCAAAAGCCCGGTATGGCAAACCCTAGAAAAACAAACATGGTAATGCCACGGTCAGGCCATTGATTTTGCTTCAATGCTGAGATGACGCCCAGCGGTAAGGCGATGCCTATGATGAGAAGCAAGCTCAATACATTGATTAATAAAGTAATGGGCAAGGCTTCTTGTATCATGCCCAGCGTGACGTTACCGTCTTTATCGGTAGTTTGCCAAAAAACCGGCCTTTGGTGGGAGGCGAAGGACGTGCCAAAGTCTAACTTGGCTAAGCGTTTAACCCATAAGCCGTATTGCACGATGACCGGCTTGTCTAAATTGTACAAGGCGCGTAATTTCTGTCTGGACTCTTCGCTGGCTTTGGGATTGAAACTGGCCTCGCTGGTGGTGATGTCACCGGGTGCGAGGTGCATGATGAAAAATGAAATCAGACTGATGCCAAGTAACAGCGGCACCATCCATAAAATGCGTTTTAATAAGTAGCTAGCCATGGTTGCCTTTTATTGATCATTCATTTCGTTGCGGTAATAGGCTTTAGGAATAAACCACTCGTATGTGTTATGACCTATGCCGGCCGCTGGGGCAGGGCTGCTAATGCCCTTAACGCGTTTGTGGATGGCCGATAAGCCATAGCCAGCTGACAAGTAAATGACCGGGCTGTCTTCAAGTAGGATTTTTGAAAAAGCATGGTAAATTTTCATGCGTTTGTCGGGATCTAATTCTATACGGCCTGCTTCCAGTAGCTTGTCAGCTTGCGGGTTGCTGTAACTGATAAAGTTGAATTGGCCGGGTGCTTGTTGACTTGAATGCCAAATCCCGTACTGATCGGGGTCTAAGGACAAGCTCCAGCCTAATACCACGGCGTCGAATTGCTTGGGTTTGATGAAGCGGCCTAAAAAGCTTGCCCACTCCAGCACGCGTATATTGACCTCTATGCCCACTTCTTTAAGTCGGCGTTGAATTAAGACTGCCGTCATCTCACGTTCTTTGTTTTGATTGGTCAGTATTTCAAAGCTAAAGGGCTTGCCGTCTTTTTCCAGTATGCCATCGCCATTTGTGTCGACAAAGCCAGCCTCACGCAGCAATGCACGGGCTTTGTTGGGATCGTAAGGGTAGGGCATAAGTTTAGGGTTGCTCCAGCGTGTGCCTGGTTTGTAAGGTGACGCCACCGGTTCACCCAGTCCTAGTAATACCCCATCGATAATTTCTTGTTTGTCGATGGCGTAGTTGATCGCTTGGCGAACGCGTACATCATCAAACGGTTTGCGTTTTAAATTAAATCCCATATAGGAGTAGCTGTTACCCAATTCTTTGTACAAACCTATGTTTTTGCTAAGGTCAGGTCTGGATGGGAATATCCTAGCGTATTGGATAGGGTTTAAGGCCATGGAGTCTATGTTGTCTGCGCTGAGTTCCAAAAATTGAGCGGCTTTGTCCGGAATAATGCGAGAAAGCAAGTGCTCTATATTGGCTTGACCTTGGCTGGCGTAAGGGTTGCGGCTTAATTCTAGGTATTGGCCATTTTTCCAATCCGACAGTTTGTAATAGTGACTGCCTACCGGATGGCGTGCAAAAGCCGTGTTGTTAATGTCTTGGTCTTGCAATAAGTGCTTAGGCAGGATGTGTAAGCCTGCCCAAGTATCTAAAGCAGGCGCGTAGGGTACAGCGTAGGTTACTCTAAATGTCTGCGCATCAGGCGCTTCGGCTTTGCTAACTAATTTAAAATCCGAGCCATAAGGCGTGCGCGTGTTGTCATCCGTTACTTTTTGCCAAGTAAACAAAACGTCTGCACTGCTTAATGGTTGCTGGTCCGCCCATTTGAGGTTGGGCTTTAAGTGAAAGGTAATGGTACGTTGGTCAGCCGATACTTCCCAAGACTGGGCAAGTTCGCCGGTCAGATCTAAATTTTTGTCGTATTTAAGCAGGCTGTTAAAGATATTTCCAGCAATAGCCGATGCCGCTGATTCGCCGGCTATCATGGCAATTAAGCCGCTGGGCTCACCCGTCATGGCATCAATCATGGTACCACCTGGGCTAGTCGGGTGAGGCACGTCGTAGTTTAACTTTAATTTTTTAGCAGCGTCTTCACCATTGCTGCAAGCACTCATGAGGCAAATGCCAAACACTATTAGCCATAGTTGTATGTGTCGTGTGATCTGTGTGGGCATTAACATGGCATTAATCAATTATTTTTTCGAGTTTGGGCTACGCTTTTTTTAAGTTTTTTATGCTGAGATTTACTGGTCTTGGTTTTTTTTAACTTGCTTTTATTTGCTTTGCTTTTTTTAACTTTTGCTTTGTTTTTCTCAGGCAATTTTTTTTCACTCGCATTGCTTTCCAGCTTAGCCGATTCAGTTTGCGTGCTGGGTGTGGCCGCATTGTTAATGCTCAAAGTTTGACCAATTTTTATGTCTTGGTTCGCTAGACTATTGGCGTTCACGATATCGTCTATGCTAACTTGGTAGAGCTTGGCAATGGCAAAAATGGTCTCGCCTTTTTTAACTAGGTGTGTGACGTTATTGGCCTTGCTAGGTTCCGTTTCGTCGGTGTTATTGAGCGAATTTTTTTCTACCAGATTAGCATCCGTACTGTGCGTCAGGCTTGGGTCTAATGGGTAAGCATTGCTGTTGGCATCGGCAGTCTTGAGCGGGTTGCTGTTGGGCGTAAAGTCTGTTTTGTTACCGTTCGGTACCAAGATGGTTGAAGCATTTTTTATTTTATTTTGATTGGGTAGGTTGTTGACATTGCGAAGTTTGGACAGTTGTATGCCAAATTTGGCGGCTATTTTCTCCATGCGTTCACCGCGTTTTGCTAAATAGGTTTTCCAACTGACCAAGGGTTTATTGTAATTGGCTAAATTATCCCTAAAAGTCTGAGCAGCAAGAATGGGCAGCAGCAGTTCGTGTTTTTCATCGTTATTGCCTATGAGCGGCCTGTTGTTGCTTGGATTAAGGGCTAAAAATTCCTCATCACTGATTTCGGCTAATTTAGCAGCCAAGTGCGCGTCAATCTGAGCAGGGGCAGAAACGCGGGTGAAGTATGCCGTATTGGCTATGGTTTGAATTTTTAAGCCGTACTTGCCCGGGTTGGTCATGATGTTTTTAACGGCTTGCAATTTAGGTACGTAATTTCGGGTTTCCGGCGGTAAGTTCAAACTTTCATAGTCCGTGCCTAGGCCTAATCTGCGATTTCGCTCTATCGCCCGGCCTACGGTACCTTCGCCGGCATTGTAGGCCGCCAGGGCTAAATCCCATGAGCCAAACATGCCATGCAGTTTTTGCAAATAGGTCAGCGCCGCATCGGTCGCCACGATCACGTTGCGTCGGTTGTCTATCCACCAATTTTGTTGCAAGCCAAAATGCTTGCCGGTGGACGGGATGAACTGCCAAATGCCGGATGCCTGACTTCTCGAATAGGCTTGGGGGTTGTAGGCGCTTTCTATCATGGGGAGCAAAGCGATTTCTGTTGGCATACCGCGTTTTTCCACTTCTTCTACTATGTGAAACAAGTATTTTTGACTGCGTTCTACCATGCGCCTAATGTAGTCTGGCCTAGTGCTATACCATTTCTCGTGATTTGCAACTAAGTTAGAGGTGGAGTCCGGCATGGCATAACCGTCTTTTATTCTTTGCCACAGGTCATCGCTGCTGATCACGATAACAGGAGTGGCTTCGTCGCTTAGATTGCGTAGGGAGGAATCTATGTTGACGCCTTGTGAGTTAGCTGGCGTTTTTTTATTGGTTAGGGCATCTGCCGAGCTGGGCTCTTTATTGCTGAATTTGGATGCTTCTTCACCGCTGATGGTGATTTCTTCCCCGATTACATTCGATTCAGCATAACTTGCCGTGACCGGGAGCAGTAAGCTGCTTGCTATAAGAAGGCGGGCGATAATATGGCTAGAAGAATTCGTCAATGATGGCTTAAGGTGTGAGTGGGCGTAGCAACTGCGGCTGCTTGCCCTGGTTAAATAAGACCGTATAGTAAAAAACAATGGCCTTAAAGTCAAGGTGTAAATATTTAATAATTACTTTAAGTATTTAATTTAAATATATGATTAATATACATTTCTTAACTCCCTTATTCTGCTGAAAACAGCTACCTCATCTGCTGAATTTAATCCGCTGGCGACTTGAATGCTAGCGATATGGCAACGTAAAAAAGGATTGGTCGCGCGTTCCAGTTCGATGTTAGATGGCAAGCTGGCCATGCCTTTGTCGCGCAGCGCTTGCGTGTCTAGCTTACGTTTTTGCAACGCTGGGTTGCTTGGCTCCAGGCTCAAGGCAAAGTCAATGTTGCGCAATGTGTATTCGTGAGTGCAATAGACTTGAGTGCTGCCGGCTAAGGCGGCTAAGCGTTTTAGCGAGTGGTGCATTTGCTCTGGCGTGCCTTCAAATAAACGGCCGCAGCCGGCGCCAAATAGGGTGTCCCCACAAAACAGGCATGGCTCGCCTAGCTTGTTTTCAGTGTAGTAGGCCACGTGGCCTAAGGTGTGGCCTGGCAAGTGCATGACGTTAAAATTCAGCCCCAGGTCGATCAGCTCTACCGCCTGTTGGTCATCGACTTGGGTGTGCGCAAACGAGTAAGTCTCAAGTTTTGGCGCATAAATGCCTACATCAGGATACGCTTTAATTAATGCGCTTACCCCGGCAATGTGGTCTTGATGGTGGTGGGTGATGAGTATGCCGCTTAGGCTAAGATTGAGTTGCTTGAGCGTTTGTATGACTGGCTGGGCGTCACCTGGATCAACGGCTACAGCTTGCAGGCCGTTGTGTATGAGCCAGATATAATTATCCTTAAATGCTGGAATGGGTATAATTTGAACATTATGATGCATACCCACTATCATTTGTTCTATACGGTTAAATGTCAATAGCAGCGGCGTCCATACAAGATTGGTTCAAATCCACAGCAGGCCAGTATTTGCAAGCCAGCGAAAAACCCTTATTTGACCAAGCAGTATCCGATCTATTTGGCTTTAATGCGCTGCAGGTGGGGCCTATGCCGCTAGATTTGTTGGCTAACTCACGCATGCCCAATCGCTATAAAGCTTTAGCTACTGAAGCCGGTGGCATGTTGAATGGCGAACACCCGGCTAACGTGGTGTGCAGCGATGATTTTTTACCCTTTGCTGAAATGAGTTTGGACTTATTGCTTTTGCCGCATAGGCTGGAGTTCAGTAATAGGCCACACCAAACCTTGCGTGAGGCTACTCGCGTAATGATGCCGGATGGACATTTGATTATTTCCGGCTTTAATCCCATCAGCGCCTGGGGCGCGTGTGCGTTTGTAAAAAAACTATTTTGTAAGCAGTTAAATTACCCATGGCATGCTCGCTTGATAGGCTTGAATCGCTTAAAAGATTGGTTAGCTTTGCTGGGTTTTGAGGTTGTCGCCGTGCGCAGCTGTTGCCATGTCCCGCCGTTTGAAAATGTTGCTTGGCATAAGCGCCTGTTATTTATGGATAAGCTAGGCCAGCATGCCTTTTCGAGATTGGCCGGCGTCTATTTTATCGTGGCCAAAAAACGCGTGCCCGGCATGACGCCCATTAAACCGAATTGGAAACAATCGGGCGCCACCAATTTACTGACGGCTAGACCCAAATCCATTGGCAGGCCAACTAAGTCGCGAGACAAATTAAACCGTTTATCCAGAAAGACATTAGAAAAAACACCATGAGCACGACTAAAGCAGTGGAAATTTACGCCGATGGGGCATGCAAAGGCAACCCAGGTCCTGGGGGCTGGGGCGCTTGGATTAGTTACGCTGGCCAAGAAAAAGAACTGTTTGGTGGCGAGTTGCTCACCACCAATAACCGCATGGAGTTAACTGCGGTGATACGCGCCCTTGAGGCGCTAAATCGCAGCTGCCATGCAAAGGTTTACACGGATTCGGTGTACGTGCAGAAAGGCATTTCCGAATGGATAGTCGGCTGGAAAGCCAGGAATTGGCGGACGGCAGATAAAAAACCGGTGAAAAACGATGATTTATGGCGCATTTTAGATGGCCTAGCCCAGCAGCATACGGTGCAATGGATATGGGTTAAAGGGCACGCCGGCAATGTTGGTAATGAGCGGGCTGACAGTTTGGCTAATAAGGGCGTGGAGCAGGTTTTACAGGAGGCATTATCAACATGAGGCAAATCTTTTTGGATACGGAAACCACCGGTTTGTACCATGCACAAGGCCATAGGGTGATAGAGATTGCCGCGGTTGAGGTGGTCAACCGCCGATTAACCAAACAGCATTTTCATTATTACCTCAATCCCGATCGTGAAATAGACCAAGGCGCACAAGAGGTGCACGGTATTTCTTTGGAATTTTTGCAGGACAAGCCGCGCTTTCCTGACATCGTTAATGAGTTGTTGGATTTCATTGCCGATGCCGAGCTGATTATGCATAACGCACCCTTTGACGTGGGCTTTTTAAATTGCGAGCTGGGTTTGATCGAGCAAAAGCCCTTGGAAAGCATCGTCGCTAGGGTGACCGATACGCTTAAAATAGCCAAAGAAATGCGCCCAGGTCAGCGTAATAGTTTGGATGCTTTGTGTCGACATTTTGGCATAGACAACACTAAACGTACCTTGCACGGCGCCTTATTGGATGCGGAATTGTTGGCCGATGTGTACATGGCCATGACGCGTGGGCAAGACAGTCTGATGATCAGCATGGACCAGCCTCAAACAACGCTTGCGGTAGAACCTAAGGCTGCGTTTAATCAAGCGGGCATGGTTAAATTAGCGAATGCTACTGAGCTAGAAGCGCATGCTGCTTATTTGGCGGCATTGGATAAATCCGGGGATTGCTTATGGGCCGCCTTGGAATCAGCAACAATTGAAAAATAAGAAAGTAATCTGCATGAATAAAACAATTTTGGTAACCGGTGGGGCAGGCTTTATTGGCGCTAATTTCGTGCTTGAATGGTTGCGCTTGGGATTGGGCCGCGTGGTGAATTTGGACAAGTTGACTTATGCCGGGAATTTGGAAAATTTAACGGCGGTGCAACATGATCCACAGCATGTTTTCGTGCATGGCGACATAGGTGATCAGGCGCTGCTGAGTAAATTATTGCATGAGTATCAGCCTACTGCCATCGTAAATTTTGCCGCCGAAAGCCATGTAGACAGGTCCATACACGGCCCTGAAGATTTCATTCAAACCAATGTGGTGGGCACCTTTCATTTATTGGAAGCCGTGCGGGCTTATTGGACACAATTGAGCCCAGCAGACCGTCAGGCTTGGCGTTTTTTGCATGTCTCCACCGATGAGGTGTACGGCTCTTTAACGCCCGATGCCGCGGCTTTTACTGAGCAGCATGCCTATGCTCCGAATAGCCCTTATTCTGCCTCCAAGGCGGCATCCGATCACCTAGTCCGCGCTTACCATCACACCTATGGCATGCCTACGCTCACGACCAATTGTTCCAATAATTATGGGCCACACCATTTCCCGGAAAAATTAATTCCTTTGGTGATACACAATGCCTTAACTGGAAAAGCCTTGCCAATTTACGGTAGCGGTCTACAGATACGCGATTGGCTTTATGTAACCGATCACTGTGCGGCAATACGCAGGGTCTTAGAGGCCGGTAAAGTGGGCGAAGTATACAACGTCGGTGGTTGGAACGAGATGGCCAATATAGACGTGGTCAAAACCTTATGCCGTATATTGGATGCCAAAAAACCGCGATCAGATGGCAAATCGTATGCCGAGCAAATTAGCTTTGTGGAGGACAGGTTGGGTCACGATCAACGCTACGCCATTGATGCCAGCAAGCTGCACCAAGAATTAGGCTGGAAGCCGGCAGAAAGTTTTGATACGGGGATAGAAAAAACGGTAGACTGGTATTTGGCAAACCAGGCCTGGGTGAACAATGTCACCAGTGGCGATTACCGTCATTGGGTAGCCAAGCATTACGCCGAGCGCGGTGAAGAGCTAGCCTAAGGCATCGGCCCAATTGTTGGGGGTTTCGTACAAGCGCACTTTTTCTAATTTTAAGTGCGTGCCATAGCTGTCTAAGTAGCGATTCTTCAAAATTTTAAATGCTTCATTGGCCATGTTTTCAGCCGTTGGTACGGTAGGGAAAACCACGGTTTTATGGTTAGTCAGGCCGTTTAAAAAATTAAGCACTTCAGTATCGTCTTGATAGACTAGAAAAGCATGATCCCAAACATCCACCACGGCAGATTTGGCGATCGCTTTTACCTCTGAAAAATCCATCACCATGCCATTCTCGGATGCATCTGCCTGACTAATGATGTCGCCAGACAAGGTTATTTCAATGGCGTAGCGGTGGCCATGTAAATTCTTACATTGGCTTTTATGGCTGGGAATGCGGTGGCCGGCATCGAATTCTAGGCGGGTGGTAATTTGCATGATTTGCTGCTTGGAAAAAGAATAGAGCGATTATACGCCATCTGCAGCTATTTTTTTAGCCTGCGACCCTGCTGGCTTAATGCTCGATTTCAGCGCGCAATAACTGGTAAATGGCTAATCTTTCTTGGCTGATCTTGCAATCTAGCATAGCTTGCTTAATCGCGCAGTCTGGTTCTTGCGTGTGTTTGCAGTTGCTAAATCGGCATAAGCCTAAATGCGGCCTAAATTCAATAAACGCGTGTTCTAATTCGTCTGTGCTGAGGTGGTGTAAGCCAAACTCTTGTAAGCCGGGTGAATCTATCAGCTGGCTGTGTGCGTCCAAATGGTATAAATGGGCGGCGGTGGTGGTGTGTTTGCCGCTGTCTAGACTCATGCTGACTTCTCTGGTTCGCACCGCTTCTTCGGGTAACAAGGCATTAATTATAGTGGATTTGCCCATGCCAGATTGGCCTACTAAAATGCTGGCTTCCATTTGTAAATAGGGCCTTAGGCTGGAAATGTCCTCTTTGGCTGACAGTGTCAGCACCCGATAACCTAACGCGCTGTACAAGCCAAGTTTTTGCTTGGCTTGCGAGCTGTCGTCCAAGTCGCATTTATTAAGCACTATGAGCGCTTTAATATGCGCCGCTTCGGCCGCAATCAAGCAGCGGTTTAACAAGGCTTCGTAAAAGCTAGGCTGCGTGGCTAACACAATAATGATTTGCGTTACGTTGGCCGCCAGCATTTTGCTTTTGTAGGCATTGCTGCGGTACAGCAAGGTTTGGCGCGGCAGGGTGCTATCGATCACGCCTTCGTGCTTGTCGGTGAGTTGCAGATTGACTCTGTCGCCACAGGCTAGATCGGTTTTTTTGCCTCGCGTCACGCAACTGATGCGTTTTTTATCTGGCAATTCAATTTGGTAGCGTTTGCCGTATGCTGCGACCACGGTACCTTGTAATGGCGCGATAAAGCTAGTCTGGATAGAGGTGGTGTTGGTCAAAAGGCTAGCGTCAGATTAAAGGCTGTACAAATTAAATTTAAGTGCTGGCATTATGCGCTAAAAATTAGCTGCTGTACGCTGCCAGCTTGGCTATCCTTAGACTGGCTGGCGGATGCGAGTCATAAAACGCAGAATGCAAGGGATCTGGTGTCAAGGTGGCGGCATTGTCACGGTAAAGTTTAACTAAGGCACTCACCAAATCTTTAGCGCTGGCTTGTTTAGCCGCATACGCGTCGGCCTCAAATTCATTTTTACGTGAATAGCTGGCCATGGCCGGGCGCAATAAAAATAAAAATACCGGTGAAACCAACAAGAACAGCATTAGCGCCATGTAATTGCTAGCGTTCTGCACGCCTAGGCCAGTATAAAACCAGGGTTGCTGCATGAGCCAGCCCAATAATGCTAGGCCCAAAAAGCTGACGGAGAACAGCATAACTATACGTTTGATAACGTGATGGTGTTTAAAGTGGCCTAATTCGTGGGCCAAAACCGACTCAATTTCATCGGTGTTTAAGCGTGCCAACAAGGTGTCAAAGAACACCACCCGTTTTGATGCACCAAAGCCGGTGAAATAGGCGTTGCCATGACTGCTGCGAGTTGAGCCGTCCATGACAAACAGGCCTTGCGATTTAAAGCCACATTTAGTCAATAGCGATTCAATACGTGTTTTTAATTGCTCGTCATGCAAAGGGCTAAATTTATTAAATAATGGCGCAATGAAGCTGGGGTAAACCGCTAGCATGATGAGGTTAAAGGCACTCCAGGCAAACCATAAATACAGCCACCAATAGGCGCCGGCTCCTTGCATTAACCAAAGTGCTAGCAATAAGATAGGGCCGCCTAAAGCCAGCCCTAATAGGCCGTGTTTGATTAGGTCACCAATGAACATGGTAACCGTCATTTTGTTAAAGCCAAATTTTTCGTCTATGACAAATGTTTTGTAATAATCAAAAGGCAAATCCATTAAGCTGGTCAATACCATGGCGCTACAAATCACCGCTACACCTCGTAATATGGCTTGATCCGCAAACAACTGCTGCCAGAAGTTATCTATGCTTTGTAAGCCCCCACCTAAGGTTAAAGCTAATAACAGCAAAGTCTGCACCAAGCCCTCGCTTAACCCTAATTTGGATTTGGCCGCAGTGTAGTCAGCCGCTTTTTGGTGCGCGTCCAGTGTGATGGTGGCGCTAAAAGCTGCTGGCACATGATCTCGATGTTGTTGCACGTGGCGGATGTGCCTGCCGGCAAGCCAAAGCCGTATCATCGTTGATGCAATCACTATGCTAATAAATGTAAGGGTAATGGTCATGGTTTAAGTTAAGTTCGGTTAATATGTTGCCATTGTGAAGCATAAGCAGGCGTATGGTTCACTGTTATTGGTATAAAACACATATTTTAATGGAAATCATGATGGCGGAAATAACAACTAGCACCAATCAGAATAATTTAATTTGGCTGGACATGGAAATGAGCGGTCTGCTGCCCGATTCAGACCGCATATTGGAATTGGCGGCCGTGATCACCGATGCCGAATTAAACGTCCTAGCCGAATCGCCGGTCTTGGTTATACACCAAAGTGACGCCGTTCTAGAGGGCATGGATGCCTGGAATAAAGGCACACACGGCCGCTCAGGCTTGATCCAAAAAGTAAAAGACTCGACCTTGGATGAGGAACAAGCCAGTTTGCAAATGCTGGCATTTTTGAAAAATTGGGTGCCAGCCGGGAAATCGCCCATGTGTGGCAATTCAATATGCCAGGACCGCCGCTTCATGGCGCGCTTTATGCCTGATTTGGAAAAGTATTTTCACTACCGCAATCTGGATGTCAGTGTGTTTAAAGAGTTAGCGCGCCGATGGAAGCCGGAAATATACTCGGGCTTTAAAAAAGCCAGCAAACATGAAGCCTTGGCCGACATCTACGAATCCATAGACGAATTAAAATACTACCGCGAACATTTCATCGTTAAATAAACGAGAAAAAAAGAGGGCGCCCATTAAGGCGCCCCGAAGGAGGAGAATAACAGCTTTGGAGAAGCTTGTTATTACTAAAGCATTTAGCGTGCCAAGTTTACTGTTCCGTTAGAAATGAGCCATTTTGCTAGGCGTTAGGCATGAGCAAGGCTTTATATGCAGTCAAATACGCCAAAGCACTTTTGTCCCAAGTTAGGTCTAGGTTCATGCCATTAAGTTGAATTTGTTTCCACGCGGTTGCGTCGTTTTTGTATACATTTAGGGCTTGTTTGATGGCGTTGAGTAAGCTGGTAGAGCTGGCCTCACTCATGACAAAGCCATTGGCGGTTTTGTTTTTAAAGCTAATTAGATTGGTGTCCACCACCGTGTCAGCCAAGCCCCCCGTAGCGTTGACCACCGGCGGGGTGCCATAAGCTAGGCCATACATTTGGTTTAGACCACAAGGTTCAAAACGTGAAGGCATGATGAATAGATCGCATCCTGCCATGATTTGATGCGACAGGGCTTCGTTATACGATATGGTCACGCTGACTTGTTTGGGATTGTTTTTAGCCAGCTTGCTAAAGGCTGTTTCTAGGGCCGGATCGCCGCTACCCAGTACGACTAATTGGCAGCCTGCATCGATTAATTGCTGACTGATGGGCAGCAGCATGTCCAAGCCTTTTTGGTGGGTGAGTCGACTGACTACGCCTAATAATGGTGCGCTTGCATCAATTTGTAGCCCTAATTTTTTTTGCAAGGCTAATTTAACCTGCTTTTTACCGGCTAAGGCCTTGGCGCTGTAATTTTTAATTAAATGCGGATCGGTTTTAGGGTTCCATTGCTCTGTTTCTATGCCGTTTAGAATTCCCTTAATTTCACTGCCACGTAAGCTTAGTAAGCCTTCTAGGCCAAAACCAAATTCCGCTGTTTGTATTTCTTTGGCGTAGCTTGGGCTTACCGTGGTGACGCCATCGGCGTAGAAAATACCGGCTTTTAGAAAAGACAACTGGCCATGGTATTCAAAGCCATCAATGGCAAAATGGCTGGGCGGCAGGGCGAGGGTGGTCAGCCAGGCGGGAGCAAAGCAGCCTTGGAAAGCCATGTTGTGTAGACTGATGATGGATTTTGCTGTGCTGTGTTCGAGCAACTTCATGTAGGCCGGGGTGAGTCCGGTTTGCCAGTCGTTGCAATGCACGATGTCTGGTTGCCAGTCGGGTAAAGGCGATTGACTGCTGCTTAAAATGGCCGCTACTTTGGACAGTATGCCAAAGCGCAAGGCGTTATCAAGCCACTCCAGACCGTTTGCATCGGCATACGGACCGCCATCTCGCTCATACAGATTAGCGGCTTTGATGACCATCACTTTGAGCTTGCTGTCGGCCAATTCGCCCATCATCAAATCAGCGTGCATGATCATGGGTAGCTTATCTAACTTAGCGATCACTGTTAGATTGCTAAGCTGATTTAATACTGCGGGGTAACCGGGGATAAGGAGGCGGATGTCCACGCCTAGTTTTTGCAATGCCTGCGGCAGGGAGCCGCTTACGTCAGCTAAACCGCCGGTTTTGATCAGGGGAAACGCTTCAGAAGTGCTAAACAATACCCGCAAAATAACCTTTCTTGATTGTGGTAGGGATGCATTATTATATTGTATAAAGTTCGGCTGGCTAATATTGATTTTAGGGAGTGGGCATGAGTTTGCATGGTTTTGTAATGGTCGGCTTAGGTGCCGCAATCGGTGCTTGGTTTAGGTGGTTGTTAGCCCTAATGTTCAATAGCAGTTTACTGGCTTTGCCGATAGGCACCTTGCTGGCTAATTTAATAGGCAGCTATTTCATGGGTTTACTCATGGCATTGTTTACCTTTAACCCATCCATCAGTGCCGAGACCCGTCTTTTTCTTATTACCGGCATATTGGGTGGCTTAACGACTTTTTCTAGTTTTTCTGGTGAAGCCATGACCTTACTGACTAAAGGTCAGTATGCATGGGCAGGTACCCATATAGCCTTGCATGTGCTTGGCTCTTTAGCGATGACGGGTCTGGGTTTATTAACGGTACACATGCTTAGAAGCTAAAACTTTCTGATGCGCAATTGATTTAGCGCAGACAAGAAAAAGGCCATGATGAATCATGGCCTTTTTTCATTTTGCTTCAGCAGATTGCTAAAGCAGAACGCTTATTTGTTCTGCGTTTCCACCATTACCATAGGCTCATTGATGCTTTCTGTTTTTGCATCTTTTTGCCATGCGGCTGGCTTCCTTGGCGCACGCGCTTTAGGTTCATTCACCAGCGGGATGGCTTTGGGCGCATCCGCTTTGGTTTCCACCAATTGCAAGCCAGCAGCAGCTAAATCAACTGGCTTAGCAGCAGCTTTGCGAGCACGGGCAGGACGTTTGTTGTCGGCTTTAGTGCTGGCCGCAACGGCTTTGTCGCTGACAACTGGCTCGCTCGTCGCTGTTGTTGCAGGCGCTGCCGTGTCGACAAGCACTAGCTCGGCGTCGATTTTGGCGGCTTTTTCTGGTCTGGCTTTTTTAGCCGGTTTTGTTGCCTCGCTAACCGTTGCAGGTACCGCAGTCGGTGTGTTCACCACCACGTTTTCTACCGTGTTGGCTACCGGCATCTCAGTTGTGGCCACGGCTTCTACAGACTCATTGGCGACAAAAGGACGGTTAACATCGGCTTGCGCGCCTTCGCCACGATCGCGACGTCCGCGACGGTTATTGCGGTTACGACGACCACCGCTTCTTTCGCTATTGGGTGTGGTCTCGCCAGGGTTGATTTCCGCGTTGCCATTAGCCTGTTGATGTTGAGGTTGACGTGGCTGTTGCGGCTTGGCTGGACGTTGTTCCTGCGTTCTGGCTTCTTGTGGCTTGCCGTCATTAGGTCGATTTTGCCTATCTTGCGGCGCGTTTTTGTTGCGGTCATTACGATTACGGTTGCGATTCCGGTTGTTGCGGTTGCGATCGCGGTTGAATTCTTCGTTTTTCTCCGCTTCGGTTTTTTGTTTGCTGCTGGCCGATGCGCTGCTGAATAAGTTTTTAATGCGGCCTAGCAAAGATAAGATCGGTGCCGCTGCAGATTTTTCCGCCACAATAGGTGCCGGTGCTGCTGGGGTAATGCCTCTCACTGCGGCCACTGGTCTGACTTCCTTGGCCGTTTCTTCTGCGGTAGGGATGTAAGACGTTTCAGTTGGCAACTCCACTAATTTGTAGCTGGCGCGACTGGTTTCTTCGGTGACGTCATCGTGTTTGACTCGCACAATGTTGTAATTTGGTGTTTCCAGGTGAATGTTAGGTATTAACACCACCTCAACGCCCATGCGTTGTTCGATGGCATGAATGTCAGCACGTTTTTCGTTCAACAAGAAGGTTGCCACTTCAACTGGCAATTGCACCTGGATGATCGCACTGTTGTCTTTCATGGCATCTTCTTGCGTAATGCGCAATATGTGCAAGGCGGTGGATTCAATGCCCCGGATGTGACCGGTACCATTGCATCGTGGGCATGGGATGTGATTGGTTTCACCTAAGCTTGGGCGCAAGCGTTGGCGTGACAATTCAAGCAAGCCGAAGCGGGAAATTTTACCGGTTTGCACGCGTGCACGATCGTGATGCAAGGCGTCACGAAGCGCATTTTCAACTTCACGTTGATTGCGTTGGCTTTCCATGTCAATAAAGTCTATGACCACCAAGCCACCAAGATCGCGCAAGCGTAATTGGCGTGCCACTTCTTCGGCGGCTTCCATATTGGTGTTGAAGGCGGTGTGTTCGATATCGCTACCGCGCGTGGCGCGGCCAGAGTTGACGTCTACTGAAACCAAGGCCTCGGTGTGGTCGATAACAATCGCGCCGCCTGAGGGTAAGCGTACTTCGCGCGAGAAAGCCGATTCAATTTGGTGTTCAATTTGGAAGCGCGTGAATAGGGGGATTTCATCTTGGTACAATTTTACGCGGCCGACATTGCCGGGCATGACGTGGCTCATGAATTGCAAGGCTTGTTCGTGTATGTCCGGTGTGTCGATTAATATTTCACCGATATCGGCGCTAAAGTAATCGCGAATGGCGCGTATCACTAAGCTGCCTTCTTGGTAAATTAGGTAAGCGCCACTTTGCATGGTGGAGGCGCCATCGATGGCTGCCCATAACTGCGTTAAGTAATTTAAATCCCATTGCAATTCTTCGGCGTTACGGCCAATACCCGCGGTGCGAGCAATGATGCTCATGCCCTTTGGTACTTCCAATTGCGCTAATACATCGCGCAACTCGTCTCTGTCTTCGCCTTCAATGCGGCGAGATACACCGCCACCACGAGGGTTGTTCGGCATAAGCACTAAATAACGACCGGCCAGTGAGATGAACGTAGTGAGGGCTGCGCCTTTGTTGCCACGCTCGTCTTTGTCCACCTGCACGATGATTTCTTGACCTTCTTTTAAGGCGTCTTGTATGCGTGCTTTGCTGTCTGCGCCTTCTTTGAAGTAGCTACGTGCGACTTCTTTGAAAGGTAAAAATCCGTGCCTGTCCATGCCGTAGTCGACAAATGCCGCTTCCAGTGATGGTTCTATGCGGGTGATGACACCTTTATAAATATTGCTTTTGCGCTGTTCTTTACCAGCGTGTTCTATGTCTAAATCGATCAGTTTTTGACCGTCTACGATGGCAACGCGTAATTCTTCCGATTGCGTTGCATTAAATAACATGCGTTTCATTGTTTGCTCCTGTAGGGCTTAAGGCGCAGACTGAGTGTTGAAGGCAGATTAAGGTGGTGGCGCCAATGGGATTGGCCAAGCTACTGAAGGCGCGTTGAGTATGCGCGTAGGTAAAATCTAACGATTTTGAATTATAAAGACTAGCCGCGAAAAAGTCGCTCTGTTCTAAAGTATGAATAATCAACAAGTTATAGAGCCGCATTGGCAAATGCAAGGGCTGTAATTAAACCGGTTTCTGCTTCATGTGTTTCAATTGTAGGCAGTAACTTACAATGTTTCTGCCTGTCGTTAAATTAAACTAATCATTAAAATTTATGCCGTAGTGGCGTAAATTCGTTAAAATTCTATCTTCAGTAAATGCCAATTTAGCGATACGCCAAATCGGACTACCACGTTAAGTCGCGCTTTATGTTTATTTGTCTGCGGCGGCTTGAGCGCTAATTTTTACTTGCTGCTACTTTATAATATGGCGAGCGGCGTTAACCAAGTATCTGTTTCCACTTTAAAAAGCCAGGTCAGCGTGCGGTGCAGGCTAACTTATTGCCATTTAAGTGTATTTTCTACATCAATTAATCTTTAATTAATTGATAATGGCGTAAGTATAGGCTACTACTAACATTTAAGCAAAGAATGAACACTATCAGTACACAAAATCAGCCATCCAGTTCGGAGCATGTCAGTGCATTGGCAGCGGCTTTTCTCACGGTTGACGAGGCAAGCGAGGGGCAGCGAGTGGATAACTTTCTGGCTAAAACCTTAAAAGGGGTGCCTAAGAGCCATGTTTATCGTATCTTGCGCAGTGGCGAAGTGCGAGTAAATAAAAAACGAATCGATGCGGATTTTCGCCTAAGTCTAGGCGACGTGGTGCGTATACCACCCACGCGCGCCAAGCAGATTGATAAGCCTGAGATAAAGGCGCCCGGCGTGTCGAAGTTTGCTGATGCCATTTTGTTTGAAGACGATGCGCTCTTGGTCATTGATAAACCGGCAGGCTTTGCGGTGCATGGTGGTAGCGGTATCAGCCGTGGTGTCATAGAGCAAATGCGATTAGAGCGGCCGAAAGCCAAGTTTTTGGAATTAGTGCACCGCTTGGATAGGGAAACGTCGGGCGTGTTGATGTTGGCAAAAAAACGCAGTGCGCTGGTTGCGTTGCACGAAGCCATACGCCACAACCAAACGGACAAGCGCTACTTAATGTTGGTGCAAGGGACGTGGTTGGAGAAAAAGAAACGTGTGGTGTTGGACTTGCAGCGCTACTTATTACCCAATGGGGAGCGCCGCGTCAACGTAGTGACGGACGTGAGCAAAGATAAATACAATGAACGCTTAAGCTCGGAAACGCTCTTTAAGTTAGTTAAAAACTTTAACCATCCGCAATTGGGGCCGTATAGTTTGTTGGAAGCGCAGTTGGTGACTGGGCGCACGCATCAGCTGCGCGTGCAATTGGCCCATTTGGGCTTTGTGATTGTTGGGGACGATAAATACGGCGATTTTGCTGCCAATAAAGCCCTGCAAAAGCATGGTTTGAAGCGTATGTTTTTGCATTCCGCTATCACTAAAATTAATCACCCCTTGACGCAAGCTAAGCTGGAATTGATTGCGCCTTTGCCGGTCGAATTGCATCAATTTTTACAAAAATTAGAAGCCATTAGTTTAGAAACCAGCAAATTAGAAACCAAGAGTTAAGAAAGTACCGTAAGGCATGCAAAAGCAATTTGATTTAATCGTTTGGGATTGGGATGGCACTTTAGCTGACTCCACTGGCATGATTACCGAGGCCTTGCTCAATGCAGCGGCGCAGGTAGGCTTGCCGACATTAAGCAGCAGTGAGGCCAGCAGCATCATAGGTTTGGGTTTGCGTGAAGCCATTCATGCCTTATACGGCGACATACCGGCTCCACAGGCACAGGCCTTGGCCACGCAATACAGCAATAATTATTACGCCGGAGAAAGCCGCATCCCATTGTTCGCAGGCGCGGTTGATACCATTAAGACGCTTAATAAACGCGGCTTTAAATTAGCCGTCGCTACTGGCAAGGGTAGGCGAGGATTGAATTTGGCTTTGCAGCACTGTGGCTTGACGCATTATTTTCACGCCACTCGTACCGTTGACGAGTGTTTTTCTAAACCCCATCCGCAAATGTTGCACGAATTGATGGAGGCCTTAGTTGTGTTGCCTGAGCGCACATTGATGATAGGGGACACCAGCTACGATTTGCAAATGGCTAAAAACGCTGGTGTGAGCGCGGTTGGGGTAACTTACGGTGCACAAAAGGCCGAGCAATGGCAACACCTTGAGCCTCTTCGCCAATTTAACAACTTCAACAGTTTAAGTGCATGGTTGTTGGAGGGATAAGATGAGTGACCCTAGCCCGTGCGTGGTGTTTAAAAGTGAAGATGTGCAAGAGCAGGGTAAAGGCCTGCGTTTTGCACTGCCCGCGCTGGGGGAGTTTGCCGGCGGCTTTGTTGTTCGTTATCACGGCCAAGCTTATGCTTATGTTAATCAATGTGCGCATGTGGCCGTGGAACTAGATTGGAACGAAGGCGAGTTTTTTACTGCTGAAAAAGAGCATTTAATTTGCGCCACACACGGTGCCCATTATCGACCCGATAACGGTTATTGTGTGATGGGACCTTGTAAGGGTAAGCGTTTGCGCGCCATACCGCTTACTGAACAAAATCAAATCATTAGCATAGATATTAGTGCTATTTCATAACCCTAATTTTAGAGAAAAATACCATGTCAGAAGAGCATAATTGGCAACGTGATGCCATAGAAAAATTGGCTAGTGCCTCATTAAACGAGCAAAAATCGGCTAGACGCTGGGGGGTGTTTTTTAAAATATTAATGTACTCGTATTTGTTTTTCTTGCTGTTTTTAGCCATGGGCTGGCTAGGTGAGAGCAAGAAAACACTTAGCGATCACACGGCTTTGATTGAAGTGGCAGGTGTCATTGAAGCCGATGGCGAAGTTAATGCCGACAGTTTTATTGGTAGCTTGCACGATGCCTACGAAGACAAACACACCAAGGGCATTATCTTGCGCATCAATAGCCCAGGTGGCAGTCCGGTGCAAGCAGGGATTATTAATGATGAAATTGAGCGGCAAAAACGTTTGCACCCGACCATACCGGTGTATGCGGTGGTGGAAGACATTTGCGCTTCGGGTGGTTATTACATCGCCGCGGCGGCAGATAGAATATACGTGGATAAAGCCAGCATAGTTGGATCCATAGGGGTGTTGATGGATGGCTACGGCTTTACCGAGCTAATGAAAAAAGTAGGGGTGGAGCGTCGTTTGATGACGGCCGGCGAAAACAAGGCCATGTTAGACCCGTTCTCGCCCATCAATCCTAAACACCAAGCCTACGCGCAAACCATGCTCAATGAAATCCACGAGCAATTTAAAACCGTGGTGCGCGAAGGCCGTGGTCAGCGTTTGAAAGAAACACCGGAAACTTTTAGTGGCTTATTTTGGAGCGGTGAGCAAAGCGTTAAGCTGGGTTTGGCTGATGCCATAGGCAGCACCGATTTCGTGGCGCGTGAGGTAATTAAACAAGAAGACATAGTCGACTTCACCTACCAAGATGACTTCGCTAGCCGCTTAGCTAAGCGCATAGGCGCAAGCGCTAGTGCTAGCTTAGGCGAGGGTATAGCCCGTCAGCTAACGAGTAGCGGCGAACTGAAATTGCATTAACTTATTTGTGTGATTTGGTGTAGTTAATTAAGCCATTGGTGGAACTGTCAAAGCTTGTGACAACGCCATCACTGGTTAATAAGGGTAAGATTTCCTGGGCAATTTGTTTGCCGTATTCCACGCCCCATTGGTCGTAGCTGTTGATGTCCCAAATCATGCCTTGGACGAATATTTTATGCTCGTACAAGGCGATCAGTTTGCCTAGCGTATTGGGTGTAAGTTTATCGAACAAAATGGAAGTGCTGGGGCGATTGCCTTCAAACACCTTATGTGGCAATAGGTTTTCTAATTCCGCACCAGTCAAGCCTTGCTCTTGCAATTCCAAGCGGGCTTCATCCGGTGTTTTGCCCAGCATTAAGGCCTGGGTTTGCGCAAGGAAGTTTGCCAGTAAAATTTTGTGGTGGGCGTAACCGTGTTTGCCTATGGCGTAGTGGCTGTGCACAGGCATTAAGAAATCGCAGGGCACGACTTGCGTGCCTTGGTGTATTAATTGATAAAAGGCGTGCTGACCATTGGTGCCCGCTTCGCCCCAAATCACTGGGCCGGTTTTGTATTGTATGCGCTGGCCATCGCGGCAAATGAATTTACCGTTGCTTTCCATATCGGCTTGCTGCAAGTAAGCTGGGAAGCGTGACATGCCTTGATCGTAAGGCAATATCGCGTGGGTGGCGACGTCAAAGAAGTTGTTGTACCAAATCCCTATCAGCGCCATGATCACCGGCATATTTTCTTCTAAAGGCGCAGTTTGAAAATGCTGATCCATTTCATGTGCACCACTTAGCAAGGCCTCGAAGTGATCCATGCCTACGTACAAGGCGATAGATAAGCCTATGGCCGACCACAAGGAATAACGACCGCCCACCCAATCCCAAAAGGCAAACATATTTGCCTGATCGATACCAAAATCGGTGACCGCTTTGGCGTTAGTAGAAAGGGCGACGAAGTGTTTGGCCACGTGGGCATTATCCTGCGCCTGGTTTAAAAACCAGGTGCGCGCTGAAATGGCGTTCGTCATGGTTTCTTGGGTGGTAAATGTTTTAGATGCCACAATAAACAAGGTGGTTTCAGGCTGGCATTTTTCTAAAGCGCGCATCAAGTGGGCGCCATCGATATTTGAAACAAAATGCACCGCCAAATCTGCACTGGCGTATGGCTTTAATGCGTCACAGACCATGACCGGACCTAAGTCTGAGCCGCCTATGCCTATGTTAACCACATCGGTAATGCGTTTGCCGGTGTAACCTAACCATGCACCTGAACGGACTTTTTCTGAAAAATCGCGCATTTGCGCTAACACTGCATTGACCTCAGGCATGACGTCCAGGCCATCGACCAACACCGGCCGATTGCTACGGTTGCGTAAAGCCGTGTGTAACACAGCTCGATTTTCCGTGATATTGATTTTCTCACCGGCGAACATGCGGTCACGCCAATTTTCTAGCTGCGCTTCTCTGGCTAATTGCATTAGCAGTGGCAGCGTTTCATCGTTGATGCGGTGTTTAGAGAAATCAAACAACATATCATCAAGCTGAAAGCTGAATTTATCGAAGCGATTTGTATCTTGGGCAAATAAATCGCGCATATTGCTTGCCGCGATTGTTTTCTGATGACGGCATAGCGCTTGCCATACCGGTAAAGTTGTTAGTGCAGCCATTTATTTAGTCGTGCTTTAATTTAAAGTTAATTTAACTGTAAAACGATACCTGCCAATGGGGGTAAGGTTATGACCAGTGATTGATTGTGTTGCATCCATGCCACGTTTTCCGTGTGTAAGCCTAGTCCATTACCTTGATTGCTGCCGCCATAGCAAGCCGCATCGCTGTTAAAGATTTCTTGGTAACTGCCTGCTTGTGGCACGCCTATCCGGTAGCTATTGCGTAATACCGGTGTGAAATTAAGCACTATTATAACAAAACTATTGTCCAAACCGCGCCGTAGGTAGCTAACAATTGATTGGTCGCTATCGTGGCAATCTATCCAAGCGAAGCCTTGTGATTCAAAATCCAGGGCATGCAATGCATGCTGATGTTTATACAGTTTATTTAAATCGCCACTGACTTGTTTGATGCCGCGGTGCCATTGGTGGCCCTGGTAATCGTCACCCAGTAAATGCCAATCCAAGCTGCTGTTGACGTTCCACTCGCGTCCTTGACCGAATTCATTGCCCATGAAGTTAAGTTTTTTACCCGGCGTGGTCATTTGGTAGGTCATCAGCAGACGCAAGTTGGCGAATTTTTGCCAAGCATCACCAGGCATTTTATCCAATAAAGAATGCTTGCCGTGCACCACTTCGTCGTGCGAGAAGGGCAGCACAAAATTTTCCGAGTAGGCGTAGAGTTGACCAAAGGTCAGCATGTCGTGGTAGTAGCGCCTGTGCACGGGATCGTGCTCAATGTAGGCGAGGGTGTCGTTCATCCAGCCCATATTCCACTTCATGCTAAAACCCAGTCCGCCCAAATAGACGGGACGCGATACACCAGGCCATGCGGTCGATTCCTCGGCTATGGTTAAGACGCCAGGAAATTCCTCACCGACCATCACATTAAATTGCTTGAAGAAATCGATCACGTCTAGGTTTTCGCGGCCACCAAATTTGTTGGGTAACCATTCGCCGGCTTTGCGCGAATAGTCCAAATACAACATGGATGCCACGGCATCCACGCGGAAGCCGTCTAGGTGAAATTCCGTTAACCAATAATGCGCGTTAGCCATTAAAAAATTACGTACTTCATTGCGGCCGTAATTAAATATATAGGTACCCCAATCTTGGTGCTCGCCTAAGCGCGGGTCTTCGTGCTCGTATAAGGCGGTGCCATCAAAGCGTGCCAATGCCCAATCGTCTTTAGGGAAATGGCCGGGCACCCAATCCAATACCACGCCGATGTTGGCTTGGTGGAATGCATCAATTAAAAAGCGTAAATCGTCGGGTGAACCAAACCGGTTGGTGACACCAAAATAGCCGGTGGTTTGGTAGCCCCAAGATTCGGTTAACGGGTGCTCAGACAGTGGCATCAATTCGACGTGGGTGTAGCCCATCTCGGCCACGTAGGGCACTAAGGTGGCAGCCAATTCACGGTAGCTTAAAAACTGCCCTTGTTCATTGCGCTGCCAGGATCCCAAATGCACTTCGTAGCAATTAAACGGCGCGTGCAACCAGTCATTTTTTTTACGTGCAGCCAACCATGCTTCATCCTGCCATTGATGTTGATTGAGGCTGATTTTAGCCGCCGTGCCTGGGCGCGCTTCAAATTCGAAACCGTAAGGGTCGGTTTTGACTAAAACGGCGCCACTGTGGCGGTTACGCAGTTCAAATTTATAGCTATCGTTGCTGCTAAGACCAGGAATGAAAATATCCCAAACGCCGCTGGAACCATGGGCGCGCATGGAATGCACGCGGCCATCCCAATTATTAAAGCTACCGGTTACGCTGACACGTTCAGCATTCGGTGCCCACACGGCAAAGCGCACGCCGCTGACGTTTTCTTGGACTTTCCATTGCGCACCCAAGGTTTTGTAGGCTTGCAGCAAGCGGCCTTCGCCAAATAAATACAGTTCATCTTGACTAAGGCTGCTGCCAAAGGTGTAGGGGTCATGGGTTTCGTAAGCGGCATCACCGATAGTGATTTTAAGTAAGCAGGGCAGACTTAAGGCGGTTTCGCTGGTTACTTCAAATAAGCCATCGGCGTGGGTTTTTTCTAGCGCTAGCCATAGCTTGCCGTGTTTGACGCTGACGCTGCTAGCTTGAGGAAGGAAGGCTCGGTATGCGTAGCCGCCATCGATTTGGTGCAAGCCTAAAAAACTAAATGGATCGTGGTGCTTGGCTTTTAAAATCATGCGCAAGCCATCTTGGGTAAGCTTAGCGCCTGATTGCAGCGACATTTTGGTTTTAGCTATCGGTTTGGCTGCGGATTTAGCCGCCACTTTTACGGGTTTTTTAACCGTGACGCCTGTCGTCTTTGCCAAGATGCCTCTCCCTAAATTCCATTGCAAAATTAATTGCGATTATTTGGCTTTATTTGCTTGCTTAGCCGTGTTTTAACTAGATTATAGTGCTTTAAGCTGATTATAATGTAGAACAGAATGCGTGAATGTTTAATTAAACCAGATAGCACATGGGGTTTAGTTGATGTTCATCAAACTTCAGGAGGGTAGCATGACGGATGCACAAAAAATAAGTCAACATTCAGACCGTTTTATTAGTACCTTAACCAAGCACACCGCAGCCATCATATTGGCGGGTGGGCGCGGCAGTCGCTTAAAAAACTTAACCGATTGGCGCGCTAAGCCGGCGGTGCAATTCGGTGGCAAATACCGCATTATCGACTTCCCTCTGTCTAATTGCATTAATTCTGGCATACGCCGCGTCAATGTGGCTACGCAATACAAGGCACAAAGTTTAATCCAACACTTGCAGCGCGGCTGGGGATTTTTGCGCGGTGAGTTCGATGAGTACGTGAATATTATTCCAGCGCAGCAACGCATATCGGAGGACTGGTATAAAGGTACGGCCGACGCGGTCTACCAAAATATGGATTTATTGCGCGAAGGCGGTGCCGACTACATCTTGATATTGGCCGGCGATCATATCTACAAGATGGATTACGGCAGAATGCTTGCCACCCATGTGAAAAATAACGCCGACATGACGGTCGCCTGCATTAACGTGCCATTGGAAGACGCCAAGGGTTTCGGCGTATTGGCGGTAGACGATACGGATAGGGTGGTGGAGTTTGCTGAAAAGCCGGCATCGCCTAAACACATGCCAGGTGACCCGACTAAGGCGTTTGCCAGCATGGGTATCTACATATTTAACGCCAAATTTTTATACGAGCAATTGGTGCGTGACGCTGGCGACCCAAAATCCAGCCACGATTTCGGTGGCGACATCATTCCTTACATTATCCAAAAATACAAAATCCAAGCACACCGCTTCACTGAAAGTTGCGTAGGCGCTAAAAATGGTAATTATTACTGGCGCGACGTGGGTACCATAGACGCCTATTGGGAAGCCAATATGGAATTAACTCGGGTGATTCCTGAGCTCAATCTATACGACAGGGACTGGCCGATCTGGACCTATCAAGAGCATTTGCCGCCGGCTAAATTCGTCTTTAATGACGAAGGGCGTGCTGGTTGCGCGACCGATTCGTTGGTTTCCGGTGGCTGTTTAATCAGCGGTTCTACGGTAGACAGTTCGGTGTTGTTTTCGGACGTGCGCGTGCACAGTTATTGCAAGATTGAAGGCACGGTTATTTTGCCCAAAGTTACGGTGAATCGCCACGTGGTATTAAAAAATGCCGTGATAGACCGGGGTTGCGTGATTCCTGAGGGCATGCAGATAGGCGTGGATTTAGCCTTGGATGCAAAACGTTTTTATGTGTCTGAAAAAGGCATCACCTTGGTGACGCCGGATATGTTAGGGCAAGATTTATACAGAGTTGTTTGATTTATAAATCAAGTACTTATAAAGTATTTTTAATGTTTAATGAAAGTTGTGTTTAATTGAAGTCAACCCACCCTAAGCTGTACCTCAACCTTTATTGGCACATGCATCAACCGGATTACCGCGACACCGTTAGCAATGAATACGTATTGCCATGGACCTATTTGCACGCCATAAAAGACTACAGTGACATGGCTTATCATCTAGAAGCCAATCCGAAAGCGCGGGTCAGCTTTAATTTTGTGCCCATCCTGCTCGAGCAGTTGCAAGATTACAGCGAGCAATTTAGCAATAACAGCCTGCGTGATCCCCTCTTGGCTTTGCTGGTGCATGAGGATTTGTCTGGCTTGAGTGAGTCAGAATGCCAATTGGTGGTTGAAAGCTGTTTCAAAAGCCACCATGAAAAAATGCTCAGCCCCTTTCCGCACTACCAGCGTTTATTGAGCATATACCAACAAGTGGAGCAGACCGGCTGCCAGGATCAATTTCGCTATTTATCCGGTCAATACAAAGCCGATTTATTGGTTTGGTATCACTTAGCCTGGTGCGGTGAAAGCTTACGTAGGAACAATAAAGTCGTCCAAGACTTGATGGCCAAAGGCGTGCTGTTTAGCCTGAGCGATAGGCAGCAACTTTTTGCCTTCATTGCCGAAACCATAGCCGGACTGATCCCTCGCTACAAAGCCTTGTTGCAGCGCAAGCAAATTGAGATTTCCAGTACACCTTATTACCACCCAATCTTGCCCTTGTTATTGGATTTTAAAACCACGCTGGACGCCATGCCTTACGCGCCTTTGCCCAAATACGCCAAGTATGCAGGCGGTCTAAATCGTGCGGTTGCCCATGTAACGGCAGCCAAGGCTTACCACGAAACTATTTTTAATGAACCGCCGCGCGGTATGTGGCCAGCTGAAGGCGGCGTGTCTGAAGCCGCTTTATCGTTGATGGCGGAACAAGGTGTGGCATGGGCGGCGACCGGTCAATCGGTGTTGGTCAACAGTTTATTAAAATCGCATTTAAGCGTGGCTGATAAAAACGATTACCTCTATCAACCCTATCGAGTCAGCAACGGCAAGCAGAGCTTGCTGTGTTTTTTTAGGGACGACAACTTGTCCGATAAGATAGGCTTTGAATACGCAAAAATGCATACGCCGGATGCCGTGCAAGATTTCATTGCCAGCTTAGAGCGCATTCATCAAGCGGAAAGTAGCGATCCCAATCAAGCTAAAGTAGTCAGTGTCATTTTAGACGGTGAAAATGCATGGGAATATTACCCATACAACGGCTACTATTTCTTAACGGAGTTATACGAAGCCTTGAGTGCGCACCCCGATATCGAAATGACTACCTTCAGCGATATCGTCAGCATGGTTGAAGCCAAGGCTAGCACAGCAGACCATATCGATGCACCAGCACTGCCGCGCATAGCGGCAGGCAGTTGGGTATACGGCACGTTTAGCACCTGGATAGGCAGTAAAGACAAAAACTTGGCTTGGGATTTGTTGTGCGAAGCCAAGAAAACTTACGACAGCGTGCTTGCGGCCAACAAGCTTAACGCGGAGCAAATCGCCGCCTGTGAACGGCAATTGTCTGTGTGCGAAGGTTCGGATTGGTTTTGGTGGTTTGGGGATTACAACTCGTCCGACAGTGTCGCCAGTTTTGATCAGCTTTATCGCCGCAATTTGATGAATTTATACGCATTGTTGCAGCAACCCGTTCCTAAAGCCTTGCATACCAGCATCAGTAGCGGTGGGGGCCATGCGGACAATGCCGGCACCATGCGCAGAGGTCAAGCCTAATCGCCTGCGGCATAGCGATTGGGTATAGACATTCATGGCAGATAGACACTACAGGGCCCCACTAAATAAACGCCGTGCCGGGGTGTTGCTGCACATCAGTTCCTTGCCTGGCACCAATTCGGTAGGTAATTTGGGTGAGGACGCTTACCGATTTGTTGATTTCTTGCAGGCTGTCGGTGCCAGCGTTTGGCAAACCTTGCCTATCAATATGCCGCATGCCGACAATTCACCCTATCAGTGCCTGTCTGCCTTTGCGGGCAATACCGATTTTATAGACCTATCGGCGCTGGTGGCTGATGAATTGTTGAGTGCAGCCGATCTGCAAGGGCGCTTGAGCAGACCGGCCCTATTGTCTAAAGCCTATCAAGCCTACACCCGCATTAATTTTGCTGGTATGCAGCAGGCTTACGCCGAGTTTTGCCAACAACAAGCCTATTGGTTAGCGGATTTTTCGCTATTTTTAGCACTACGGCAGCACTTTCAACAGCAGGCTTGGCATCAGTGGCCAGCCCCTTATAAAAACCGCGATGCGGCCACCTTAAAACAGGCAAGCCTGGATTTGGCTAAAGAAATAGCCGAGATAGCATTTGCCCAATACTTGTTCTTTAGTCAGTGGCAAAAGCTCAAGGGCTATGCCACATCAAAAAACGTCTGTTTGTTTGGAGATATCCCAATTTTTGTGGCATTCGATAGCGCAGACGTTTGGGCTAAAGCGCATTTGTTTAAATTGGATGCCAATAAAAACATGGCGGTGGTGGCGGGTGTGCCGCCGGATTATTTTTCGGCTACCGGCCAGCGTTGGGGCAACCCGCATTACGATTGGCAAGCCATGGCAAGCGACCACTATGCCTGGTGGATAGCGCGCATGGCGACGCAACATGCCTTGTTCGACGTGGTGCGCATAGACCACTTTAGAGGCTTGCAAGCGGCATGGGAGATCCCGGTGGATGAGGCCACGGCCATCAATGGCCATTGGGAATTAGCGCCAGGTGTGGCCTTGCTTACGGCTATCAAGCAGGCCTTGCCGACTGTTTGCTTGGTCGCTGAGGATTTGGGCATCATTACCGATGAAGTGAACCATTTGCGCCTGCACTTTCAATTGCCTGGCATGAAGATTTTGCATTTTGCCTTTGGTGGCGACAGCGACAACCCCTATTTGCCGGCCAATATTGAAGAAAACAGCGTGGCCTACACCGGTACACACGACAACGACACCAGTCTAGGCTGGTATCAAGCATTGGATGAAGCGCAACGTCAGCATCTGCATGCGTACTTAGTGGCCCATTTAGGCGAGGCGCATGAGCGTAACATGCCCATGGATTTGGTTAGCATAGCCATGCACTGTAAGGCCTTGTTGGCAGTGGTGCCCATGCAAGATGTACTTGAATTAGATGGTCGGCACAGGATGAACACGCCAGGCACGGCCAGCGGCAATTGGCATTGGCGTTTTAATTGGGCGCAACTTACGGATGGCATGCGGGCCCAATTTGCCCATGTCGTGAAAGAAAGTGGCCGGGCTTAATACATGTCAATGTGGATAGGCATGGACATAGGTGGCACCAACTTGCGATTAGGCGTGTTTGCCGGCGAAGGCTCGCCCAAGTTGCTAGAAGAAATGCGTTTTCAGGCTGACTTCAGCAAACTTTGCATGGCGCACAAAGACACGCCCGAGCAAGCATGGCAGCAAATAGTCAGCACGCTGGCGTATGCCATTGCCACAGTGCGTAAACACTATCCAGCGGTAGTGGGCGTGGGCATAGGCTTTCCCGGTTTTATTGATCCAAATAGTCAAAAAATAGTGGCTTCGCCTAATTTGCCGGGTTTGCACCAATTGGACTTGAGTGCCGATTTAAGCCGCTTAATTGCCTTGCCAGTGTGGACGCTAAACGATGCCTTGGCCGCAGCCTACGGCGAATATGCCTTGCGGGCGCAACAAATGAGCAGCTTGATTTATCTGGGCCTAGGTACCGGGGTAGGCGGCGGCATGATACTGGATCAGCGCGCCGTGGCTGGACAACACGGGGTGGCCATGGAAGTGGGGCACATCATTATTAAGCCGCAAGGCCGTTTGTGCGGATGCGGTAACCGTGGCTGCATGGAGCAATACGCCTCAGCGAGCGGTGTAAGCCTAACGTTTTTTGAGTCCAGCGGTCGGCATGAGAGTGCGCTGACCATTGCGGAATTGGCGCAGGCAGGCAATCAAGCCGCTAAGTATGCTTATGCCATGGCTGGCAGCGGCTTGGCCCAAGCATTAGCGCAAGTGCTGAAAGTGGTGGACATCAGCCAAGTGGTGATAGGGGGGGGCATGCGAGCAGCTTGGCCATTGATGGCAGACGCGTTCACTCAGCAATTGGATGAAGATTTGATACCGGTGCTACGTGGCAAAATTAGCCTACACTTGTCTGAATTGGGCGATCAAGCTGGCATGTTAGGGGCTGCCATGTTGGCCAAGACTTATAGCCAGGTTTAAGAGTGGTCTTGTGTAGGAAGTGTGGCTAGATAGAGCGATTCGACTTTAGCTCTGGCCCATGGGGTTTTACGCAGGAATTTTAGACTGGAAGCCAGGCTGGGCTCGTGACTAAAGCAGCGCACCGGTATGCGGGTCGCTAAACCCGGGTAACCATAATGTTCAATCAACTGGCTTAGCATGGTGGCTAGAGTGATGCCATGCAGGGGGTTGTTGATTTGATTGCTTGGGCAGGGATTCATTATGACCAGTGTAAGGCTTGGCTGCAAAACAGCCAAATAAAAACATTAAGGATAAATGCGCATGAGCATGACTTCATTAGACCAACAAGCAGTCGGTATGGCCGACATCGGCAACCGGCTAGCGTTTAGCAAAAAGCTGCAAAACACCACCAATAAAATTCACGCAGCCAAGTGCATTGATGAGATTTTAACCGAAGTCAGCAGCGAGATATGCGATTTGTTTGCGGCGCAGCGCATTACGCTATACCTGCAAACCGAAGACGGTAAGGCCATCGTCTCCAAAATAAAAACCGGTCTGAATCAATTCAAAGAACTGAAATTGGCCATCACGCAAACCAGCATAGCCGGTTACGTGGCGCTCAATAAATGTTTGCTAAATATCGCCGATGTATACGATGACGCCGAGCTATTGGCCATCAGTCCGTCCATCCAATTTCTAAAAGAAGTCGATTTAAAAACCGGTTTTCACGCTAAGCAAATGTTGGTGTTTCCAATATTGGCGGCGGATGACGGGCGCTTGATAGGCGTGGTGCAATTAATTAACAGTTTGTCCGGCTTGCCATTCTCCCGTTTATTAGAAGAGGGGGCGCCTGAGTTGGCTAAGACCCTAGCCATCGCTTTTGATCAACGCCAAGCCATGCCCTTGATCAAAAGTAAGTTTGATGGTTTGCTGTCCGCCGGCCACCTAAACCAAGAGGAATTGGCCAGCGCCCAACGTTTGGCGCGTAGCAAAGGCAGCAATTTGGAGTCGGTATTAATCGCTGATTACCAAGTGCAGGCCCGCCACATAGGCGGGGCTTTATCCGAATTTTTTAATGTGCCGTATGAGCCATACCAAGCCGATCGCCTTAAGCCGGTTGATTTGCTCAAGCAGCTCAAACAGGAATACGTTGAAGCAAACGCTTGGCTGCCAATATCACTAGGCGATCAAGACAGCCTGGTGATTCTGACGCCGGACCCAGAAAGAATTAAAAGCAGCGGCATTGTCAGCCACGTTTTTCCACGTTACCCCAACATTCGTTACTGCGTTTGCTTGCAGCAAGAGTTTATGCAAACGGTTGAGCAATTTTATGGCAGCAACGGTACTAGCGGCTTTGTCGGTGATTTGTTGTCGGAAATGGCCGATGAGGAAGAGCTAAGCAGCCTGAGTGCCGATGAAGTGAACATGGCGGCGGACAATGAATTGGTTAAGTTGGTCAATAAGATCGTGGTCGACGCATACAACCAAGGGGCGTCCGATATTCATATAGAACCCTATCCGGAAAAAGGCAAAACGCAAATTCGTTTTCGTAAAGACGGCACATTGGTCAATTACATAGAGGTGCCAGCCAGCTACCGTAACGCCCTGTGTGCACGCATAAAAATCATGTGCGACTTGGATATATCGGAAAAACGCAGGCCACAAGATGGCAAGATAAAATTTAAAAAATACGGGCCACTGGACATCGAGCTGCGAGTCGCCACCATCCCCTCTGCAGGCGGCATGGAAGACATCGTCATGCGTATTTTGTCGGCGGGTAAACCCATCCCGCTGGACGAGTTGGGATTGTCCGATTGGAATAATCAACAGCTCAAAAGCTTGATAAGCAAACCATACGGCTTGTTTTTTGTTTGCGGCCCAACCGGCTCAGGTAAAACCACCACCTTGCATTCTGCATTAGGCTACATCAACACACCGGAAACCAAAATTTGGACCGCCGAAGACCCCGTGGAGATCACGCAAAAAGGCTTGCGCCAGGTGCAGGTTAATAAAAAAGCCGGGCTGGATTTTTCCACCATCATGCGGGCTTTTTTACGTGCGGATCCGGATGTCATCATGGTAGGTGAAATGCGTGATAAAGAAACAGTCGCCACCGGCATTGAGGCTTCCCTAACAGGGCATTTGGTGTTTGCCACCTTGCACACCAATAGCGCGCCCGAATCAGTCGTTCGCTTGCTCGACATGGGTATGGATCCGTTCAACTTTGCCGATGCGCTATTAGGCATATTGGCTCAACGTCTAGCTAAGCGTTTGTGTGAGTGCAAACAGCCTTACCAGGCCTCGCTGGATGAAATGCAGCTATTGGTACAAGAGTACAGTGAAGAGTTAAAAAACACAGCGGCATGGCAACGGGATCCACAGGCCAGTGAGCAAGCTGTATTAGACGGTTGGCAACAAGCCTACGCAGACGGCCAGCGGCAATTTACCTTATACCGGCCTGGTGGCTGCGATAAATGCAATGGCACAGGCTACAAGGGCAGATTGGGCTTGCACGAGTTGATGTTGGGCAGCGACGCGGTTAAAAAGAACATACAAGAACGCGCTAGGGTGGCCGACATTGTCGCTACCGCGCTAGATGAAGGCATGCGCACCTTAAAACAAGATGGCATAGAGAAGGTCTTGCTAGGCTTAACCGACATGCATCAAGTGCGCGCCGTGTGCATCAAATAAAGTTTATGCGTCATGACATGATTTACCTTGTGCGCGTATTTTGACTTCTCTACAATGCGCATAGCTTAAGGCCATGCCCCCGTAGCTCAGTGGATAGAGCATCCCCCTCCTAAGGGGAGGGTCACACGTTCGATTCGTGTCGGGGGCACCAATCATGTATTCCAATGATTTCAATTGACTAAGTATTGGAGCTTTAAAAATTGACGGTTGAATGTTTATTCTTGCTTATCTTGGCTGTTTTTCTTATCGCCATGCTGTACTCCTCTGTGGGGCACGCTGGCGCATCCGGTTACATTGCTGTTATGTCCTTGCTGTCATTGGCGCCGGAGGTGATTAAGCCGACAGCCTTATCCTTGAACATCTTGGTGGGATCAATCGCCACCTGGCAATTCTATAGAGCCGGGCATTTTTCTTGGTCGCTATTTTGGCCTTTTGCGGCCCTTGCTGTGCCTTGTGCCTTTATTGGCGGGCAGCTTAATTTACCCACGCACCTATTTAAGATGCTTTTGGGCTTGGTCTTGCTGTACTCTGCCTTGCGCTTTTTTGTGCAATCCAAGCAAACCATGGAGATAAAAGCCCCTCCGTGCTATCAGGCGTTAGCGGCTGGGGCGGGCATAGGTTTTTTATCCGGGCTGACGGGCACCGGTGGCGGGATTTTTCTTACCCCTTTATTGCTATTCATGGGCTGGGCCGATGCTAAACGGGCAGCGTCCGTGTCGGCTTTATTTGTTTTACTGAATTCCATTTCTGGTTTGGCTGGCAATTTTAGCGCGACCAAAGCCTTGCCTGAATTTATTATGCCCTTGCTGCTTGCAGCCGCCTTGGGCGGTGTGATAGGCGCGCATTTTGGCAGTCGGCGCATAGCGCCTGAGTCCATTAAAAAACTGTTGGCCGTGGTCTTGCTGATTGCCGGCTTAAAGTTGCTGTTGACTTAAGCCTGCTTGGCATCCAAGGCGGCCCAGCGGGTAAGCAAGGCTTCAATCAAGGCCTCAATTTCAACTAAGCGCGCTTGCAAGCTTTTGACTAAATCGGCTTGGCTTTTATAAATCTCGCCATCCGCCAATTGCCTATTGATGTCGGCTTGTTCCGTTTCCAGATGCTCAATTTTTTCTGGAATCTCGGCCAACTCTTTTTCTTCCTTAAAGCTCAGTTTGACAGAGGCTTTTTCCGCGGCAGGCTTGCTTTGATTTTTTGCGGCCTGTGCCGATTCGCTACTGCGTTTTTCCTGGTTAATCTTATCCTGGGCACGCGCGTCTAGCGCGCGTTGCTGGCTAAAGCGCTGCCAGTCATCAAAGCCACCGCCAAATTCGGTCAATACACCATGGCCTTCAAAGGCAATCACCTGCGTAACGGTGTTTTCTAAAAAAGCACGGTCATGGCTGACTAGGAATAGCGTGCCAGTAAAATCTTGCAACAGGCTTTCTAATAGTTCTAAGGTGTCGATGTCTAAATCGTTGGTTGGTTCGTCCAATACCAACACATTGGCTGGCCGCGCGAACAATCGCGCCAATAACAAGCGGTTGCGTTCGCCGCCGGATAAGGATTTAACTGGGGAGCGTGAGCGTTGCGGTGGAAATAAGAAATCTTCCAGATAGCTAATCACGTGCTTGCGCTCGTTGCCTATCTCGACAAAATCCGACCCCGGACTGATGGTGTCGGCCAAGGTGGCGTCTTCATCCAATTGCTCACGCATTTGATCAAAATACGCCACATTGATTTTCGTGCCGCGTTCTACCGTGCCGCTGTCGGCTTCAAGGTCGCCTAGTATTAATTTAAGAAGAGTGGTTTTGCCTATGCCGTTAGGGCCAAGTAAGCCTATCTTGTCGCCACGCAAAATCCGTGTGCTGAAGTGGCTTATCAAGGTTCTATCGCCGTAGGCTTTGCTGACATTGTCTAGCTCAGCGACCAATTTGCCGCTGCGTTCACCGGCATCCAAATTCAGTTTAACGTTGCCTTGGCGTTCGCGGCGAGCCGCACGGTCTAAGCGCAGCGCTTCCAATCTACGCACGCGGCCTTCATTGCGTGTGCGTCTGGCTTTAATGCCTTGGCGTATCCAGACTTCTTCTTGAGCTAAGAATTTATCAAATTTAGCCGCGTGGGTTTCTTCCACGGCAATCAATTCCTCTTTTTTAAGTTGATACTGGCTAAAGTTGCCGACAAAATCCGTCAAAATGCCGCGATCTAGCTCGGTAATGCGGGTGGCCAAGCTATCTAGGAAGCGGCGATCGTGGGTGATGAATAACACGCTGCCGGTAAAACTTAACAACAAGTCCTCTAACCACTGTATGGCCTCTAAATCCAAATGGTTGGTCGGTTCGTCCAATAACAGCACTTCGGGTTCGGCCACCAGTGCGCGTCCCAGGGCCACGCGTTTGCGCCAACCGCCGGATAAGGTGGAAATTAAAGCGTCGGCATCGAGCTTCAAACGGCTTAATACCGTTTCTACCCGTGATTGCGCTGCCCAACCGTTTTGCATGTCCAATTCGTGTTGCAAATGCTGCATCTTAGTCATCAAGGCGTCGATGTCGGCATCGGCCATGCCCATGTCGTGGGTCACTTGGTGGTAGTCTATGATGGTTTGTTGCAAGGCGCCCAAGCCTTCGGCCACCGCTTCAAATACCGTGTGCGCGGTGTTCAATTCCGGTTCTTGTGGCACGTAAACCACGCGGGCGTTGGGTGCGCGCCAAACGTTGCCTTCATCCAATTTGATGGTGCCGGCTATGGCTTTTAATAAGCTGGATTTGCCAGCGCCGTTGCGGCCAATTAAGCCCACGCGTTCGCCTGCGTCCAGTTGAAAGGCAGCATGATCAAGTAGGGCGTGATGACCAAAAGCGAGGGAGGCATTATCTAAGGTAATAAAAGGCATGGGTTTTGATGGTTTTCTATAGGTTGGTGCTAGAAGTTCAGCTTAACTGCGATTATAACCGAGCTCGGCTCGATTTGAGGCCGGCCTTACTTATTGGCCAGCATGGCTTTGATATTAGCCATCTTGGATTTGCCAAAATCCTTGCTAATTTCCGGGTCATTAAAGGGGTTGCCAAAATGGCGCACGTCGTCCTTAGGCAATTCGGCAATGAAGCGGCTGGGTTCGCACAACTCCATCTCACCGGCGCGCTTGCGTTTCTTGCACCAGGATATGTTTAAGGATTTTTGCGCCCGGGTAATGCCTACGTACATGAGGCGGCGTTCTTCTTCGATTTTAGTTGGGTCGGTGACGCCTAGGTCCACGCTCTCGCGATGCGGCAGTATGCCTTCTTCTACGCCAATTAAAAAAACGTGGCCAAACTCCAAACCCTTGGCGGCATGCAAGGTCGATAACTTAACCGCATCGACTTCGCCAGCCTCCTGGCCTTCTAGCATGCTCATTAAGGAGACCATTTGCGTCAGTTCTAGCAGGTTCTTAGCCTCGGCTTCATTGCCGTATTCGGTCTTGGCTTCGCCTTTTTTACTCAGCCAGCCTATGAAGTCCAAAACATTGGCCCATTTACTTTCCGCCGCGCGTGGCTCTTCGCTGTCGTACAAGAACGCCTCGTATTGTATGCTGGTGAGCAGGTCATCTAAGACCTCGTTGGCCGGGTCGCGCACCGCTCTTTGTTGCAGCTTGTTGATGTAGCTACAAAAGTTAAGCAAATCGTCCAATTGTTTAGCACCCACGTCACTTTGAAAGTCGGCCTCAAAGGCGGCAGCGAATAGGGATATTTTGTGCAAGCTGGCATACTCGCCCAAACGCTCTAGGGTGGTGTTGCCTATGCCTTTTTTCGGCGTCGTGGCCGCGCGTATAAAGGCCGGGTCGTCGTCTTCGTTGGCAATCAAGCGCAAATAGCTGACTAAGTCTTTAATCTCCGCCTTGTCAAAAAAAGATTGCCCACCCGACACCGTGTAGGGGATTTTATGATTACGCAACTGTTGCTCAAAAATGCGCGCTTGATGATTGCCTCGGTATAAAACCGCGTAATCCAAAAATTTGGTGCGGTGCTCAAATTTATGCGCTTGTATTTTCATGATGACCGATTCCGCCTCGGCTTCCTCGCTCATGGCGGCCGACACTTGTATCAAATCGCCGGTGCCCAAATCGCTCCATAATTTCTTCTCAAACAACTTTGGGTTGTTGCTGATCACCTGGTTGGCTGCGCGCAATATGCGCACCGTGGAGCGGTAATTTTGTTCCAATTTGATGACTTTTAGCTTACTAAAGTCATCGGTGAGTTGGCGTAAATTTTCCACATCGGCACCGCGCCAACCATAGATGGCTTGGTCGTCGTCGCCCACGGCAGTGAATTGCCCACGCAAACCGGTGAGCATTTTGACCAATTTGTATTGGCAAGCATTGGTGTCTTGGTATTCGTCGATAAGCAAATACTGTAATTTACGCTGCCATTTATTTATGGCGCTTTCATGCGCCTGAAAAAGCTCTACGGGCAATTTGATTAAATCATCGAAATCCACCGCTTGGTAAGCTTTTAGGGTTTGTTGGTAGAGTTGGTAGACTTTGGCGGCTGCCACGGTCAGCTCTTCATCGGCTTGGGCTTTGGCTTGATCGGCATTAAGAAAGGCATTTTTCCATGCCGAAATTTGCCATTGGGTTTTGCGAATTATTTGCTTGTCTGTGGTGGCCAATATGTCCGCGACAATTTTGTAGCTGTCCGAGGAATCCAGTATGGAAAACTGCGGTTTGTAACCCAATAGGGCGGCTTCGGCACGCAGCATTTGCAGGCCTAGTGAATGGAAGGTCGCTATGGTGAGGCCTTTAGTGCTTTTGCCTTGCATTAATTTGCCCACCCGATCTTGCATTTCCCGTGCGGCTTTATTAGTGAAGGTGATGGCCGCTATTTCCTTAGGGGAATAACCGGCCTCGTCGATCAAATAGCTGATTTTTTGCGTGATGACACGGGTCTTGCCGCTGCCGGCGCCAGCCAGAACCAACAAGGGGCCATCTAGGTATTTGACCGCTTCGCGTTGGGGAGAATTAAGGCTATTTAACATGCGCTAGTGAGTGATGGGAATTGAGGTAATCGGGCAGGCTCAGATTTTAGCGTTTACCGGTTTAACTAGCTACTTAAACTTGCGTCTGCCTGTGCTTTGCGTAAAGCGTGCCATAATTCCCATTTAATTAACAAGCACAGGAATGAACATGCGATCGACTAAGGCCAGCGCCGCTATTGATAGACTTAAGCGCCGTAGTGACAACCCGCTTTATTCCATGAGCATGAGCAGCGCCGGCCTGTTTAGCTTGCAGTTAGGCGACGGCTTGGGTAACAGCACGCGCTTATGTGAGCCCATGGCCATGGACGAATTTGTTGCATGGGTGAATGGCTACGGCCCACAAATAGTCAAGCGCGTGAGCAAGTTGGACGTGGCGTTTAGTAAGCAGCTGCAGAAAAAAACTACTTAGCTTGGGGCCGTTGCGGTCTCGTCTGTGCCATTGTCTGGCAACACTAGGTTTGCTTGCGTCATCAAGGCGCGACTATTAGGCGTTTCTAGGCTAATGCGGCCTATGGCGCCACTTCGGTAATCGGTTAAAAATGCCACGGCCGTTTTTTCCGTGTCCCATAAACCGTCATGGCGCTTGTAAGAGCGGCGTTTGGCTATGGCTTCCAATAAATCCACACCGTCCATCTTGCTCACATCCAGCATGGCGCCATTGTGTTTCATGGTATCCAATTTGTAGCGTGCATTAAGTAGGGCGGGGTAGGTTTTAAGCAAGTTGTCGGCCAAAAATAGCGCTACGTCTTCGTCTATGACGGCGTTGCGGCCTATGGCGTGACTGGCGGCCAGCATGTAGCCATCGGATTCGTATTGTATCTTGGGCCACATCATGCCTGGCGTGTCGGTGATGCTCATGGTTTCAGACAAATCAAAACGCTGCTGACTTTTGGTGACAGCTGGTTCGTCGCCGACCTTGGCCACGCGTCTATTCAGTAGGGCGTTCATTAAAGTAGACTTGCCCACATTGGGGATGCCCATGATCAGCATGCGTAAGGGTTTTAAGTGCGTGCCGCGATGCGGCGTCAAGGCTAGGCAGTGCTTAGGAATTTTATTGGCATCACCGGGCTTTTTGCAAGACAGCGCGACGGCTTTGGTGTTGGGTTGGCTGTTGAAATAATTAAGCCAAGCTTGGGTGGCCAAGGGGTCGGCCAGGTCGGCTTTGTTGAGAATTTTGAGTTGCGGGCGCTGACGGAATAAACGCATTTCATCTATCATGGGGTTGTGGCTGGCAGCAGGCACGCGGGCATCCAACACCTCGATGACGATGTCGGTGAACTCCATCGTTTCTTCGGCTTTTTTGCGCGCTTGGGTCATGTGCCCTGGGTACCACTGAATCGCCATCTATATCATCCTTCTTCCGTGCTTGCTTTGTTGTGGCGCCTCGCCTTGTTTGGATTTTTTGAGGCATTCAATTGCCGTGCCCGCGCATTTTAACATTGCCTAGGATAATTCTCCTTTTTATCTGCGAGTGGGCAGTTTGTTCGGATTTTGCCTTAAAATAGCGGCATGACCATGCCAGCAGAAATTCGCCCCAATCAATCCATAGACTTGCTTAAAGCCTTGCACATCCTCACGCGTGACGGCAAGCTCAACCAAGACAGTAGACGCAAACTTAAGCAGGTGTACCATTTGGTGAACTTCATCGAACCCTTGTTTAACGAGGCGCTGTTGCGCAATGAGCAGCCTGTTATTGTTGACCATGGGGCAGGCAAGTCTTATTTGGGCTTTATCTTGTATGACTTGTTATTAAAGCAGCATGCGGCTGGCCAAGTGATAGGCATAGAAAGCCGACCTGAGTTGGTGGCGCAATCCAAAGCATTGGCGGCAGATCTGCAATTTACGCGCATGGACTTTCAGCATTTAACGGTAGCCGAATCCATCAATTCACCCAGCTTGCCGGCTAAAGTGGACATGGTGACCGCTTTGCATGCTTGCAACACGGCGACCGACGATGCCATCCGCTTTGGCTTAAGCAAGCAAGCCAGTTACATGGTATTGGTGCCATGTTGTCAGGCGGAAGTGGCGGAAGCCCTGCGTCTGCATAAAAACGAAAGTTTTTCACTAACACCATTGAGTGAAATTTGGCGTCACCCTATACACACCCGTGAATTTGGTAGCCAGCTGACCAATGTCTTACGCTGCCTGCAGTTGGAGGCGGCCGGATACCAAGTCACCGTCACCGAGTTGGTTGGTTGGGAGCATTCCATGAAAAATGAATTAATCATCGCCAAATACACCGGTCAGCCGCGTAAGAATGCGCAAACTCGGTTGGACGAGATATTGCAACGTTTAAATTTAACCGATTTGCGGCCACGCTTTATGGCTTAACATCCCCAGCGTAGCGAGGCCGTATGAACCGGGCTGTCCCAATGCCGTTTAATTTCATCGTCCAGTAGGCATAAACTGATGGAGGCGCCGGCCATGTCTAAGGCGGTGGTGTAATTGCCTACCAGTGAGCGTGAAATGCGCACGCCATGTTGCTTGAGTAATTTGGCGGCACTGTGATAAATCAAATACAACTCCATTAATGGCGTCGCGCCAAAACCGTTTATCAGCAGCAATGTTTCATGGTTTTCTGTCAGCGTTAAATTTTTTCGTTGCCAGTCTGCCAGTATGGCGTCTATGCAATCTTTGACTATGCTGTCAGCCTCTTGCATGCTTGCGCGACGACGACCGGGTTCGCCGTGTATGCCTACGCCCATTTCGATTTCATCCTCGCCTAGGGAAAACGTAGGGCGACCAGCGGCCGGCACCGTGCAGCTTGTTAATGCTACCCCTATGCTGGACGTGTGTTCGTTTACCTTGTCACCCAAGGCTTTGCACTGCGCAAGGCTGGCGCCGGTTTCAGCCAGGCTGCCTACGCACTTTTCCACGATGACCGTGCCTGCTACGCCGCGGCGACCGGTGGTGTAGGTGCTGTTAACGACAGCGCAATCATCACTGGTGTAGACCGTGGCATTTTCCACGCTAAGCATCTCCGCCGCCATTTCAAAATTCATGACATCGCCGGCATAATTTTTTACAATAAATAACACCCCTTGATCGGTTGCCACCGACTCGGCGGCGGCTAACATTTGGTCTGGGGTAGGTGAGGTAAAGACATGCCCAGGGCATGCCGCATCCAGCATGCCGTAGCCTATGTAGCCAGCATGCAGTGGCTCATGGCCAGAGCCGCCACCAGAAATTAACGCCACTTTATTGACGGCTTGGTCTTTTCTGCATAAAAAATGCGGGTTTAAAGCCAGCTTAACGATGTCGGCGTGTGCTTCGGCAAAGCCGCTTAAGCTTTCAACTAAAATACCGTCCACTTTGTTTATGAATTTTTTCATTATGATTCCCAATTTTAAGGTGGCTAATGGTAGTTTTAAATGGTGGCATTAAGGGCTGCTTTAGCACTTAATACTTGCTGGCATACGGCAACAATCATTAATTGGCAACTTTTTGCACCGGGGTCTAAGTGGCCTATCGCGCGATCACCTAAGCCGGCAGCCCGTCCTTTGGTGGCAATGAGGTTTTGCGTGCTCAGTAAGCCGTCTTCAGCGGTTTTGATCAAGGCTAGGCAAATTTGACGGGTGTCGCGCTGTTGGCTTGCCATCAGGGTAAATTGCTGTGAGACTGGAATGAGCACGTCTAACATGGTTTTTTCGCCTAAGCCTGCTTTGCCTCGCTGCATGATGGCTTGTACGCCGGCGTCGAAAGCTAGCGCCGTATTGGCCAGAGTTTGATTTTCTGGCTGGGGCCATTGCTTGGCCATGCTGATAAAGAAGCTGGCCATTAATGGTCCGGACGCGCCACCTAAGGTACTGAGCAGCTTTAAGCCTATTTTGTTTAATGCCAGCGCCGCTGTTAATGGCGCTAATTCTTCCTGCATGGCAACGATGGCCTGCGCGCCACGCTTCATGTTGATGTAGTGGTCACCGTCGCCTATGGCTCGGTCTAGGGATTCCAAGCCGGCTTCATTGTCTAAAATGGCTTGCTCTATGGCTTTTGCAGCTAGCAAAATTGATGCGGTGTTCATGACAGGCCTATTTGCAATGGTTTTTAGTGAATTTTACTATGTTGCTATTGGTTTAAACTTGTTAAACTCTACACATGTTAAGTGGTCATTTCAACTGCCGTCATTAATGCAAAACTAGCCGTCTCCATGAGTTTAAAATTCCGATTAAATCTATTGATCACCTTGCTATCACTGGCATTCATATTGGTGGTGGGCAGCATATTGGTCAATGACACGCGCACCTCTATTCGCGAGCGAGTCGAAGCCGCCAGTCGCGTCACCGTGCAATTGCTGGATACGGTGATCGTGAGCTCCGCGCTAAATCCAGAATACGGTCAAACCGATAAGGTGCTGCAAAGTTTTTTGCAATCCTTGGGTTACGTACGCAGCTCTCACATAGAGCTTTACGACATCAGTGGTAATCTGCTGTACGTATCGCCGTCTTCAAGCTACAAAACCGATGTTCAAGTGCCAACTTGGTTTGCTAAATTGGTTCAGCCGCCAGTCGAGACGGTGGAGCGCAAAATACGCTATGGCACGCTGGTGGTTTCATCCAGTGCGGCCGGATCCATACGCGAAGCCTGGTCGGGTTTTAGGCAATTAATGTGGGTGGGGTTGTTTTTTTTCGTGCTGCTTAATTTGATGGTGTACGCTTTGTTAAGCCATTCCTTGAAGCCGATTAAACCTATATTGACCTCGATTAACCGCATGGAACGGGGCGATTTAAGCACGCGCTTGCCAACCTTTACGCTGCCGGAATTCAATCGCATAGGCCATAGTTTGAACCGCATGGCCGAGTCTTTAGCCATGGAGCGCCAATTGGAAGAAAACCGTCAGCTTACCCAATTGATTCAAACCCACATTGAAGATGAGCGTCGCAGTTTAGCCAGGGAATTGCATGATGAACTTGGTCAGTACGTCACGGCCATTAAAACCTTTGCGGTGGCAATAACCAACAAGGCCAAGGATAATTCGCCGGACATAGCGGCTAACGCGCAAACCATAGTGGGCGCAGCCAACCAAATTTACGAAGGCATGCACAGCATCATACGGCAGTTGCGCCCCGGTGCTTTAGACAATTTAGGTTTATCCGAAACCTTGCGCGATGCAATGCATTATTGGCAAACATTGCATGCCAACGTGCGTTTCGAATTAAAGTTAAACGGGCAATTAGACGATTTGGGCGAAAGCCTAAATATCAATGTTTACCGCATCGTCCAAGAATCCATTAACAATGCCTTAAAACACGCGCAAGCAAAGAGCATAGAAGTCAGTTTGACCTTGCTTGAAAACGAGTTGCAGTTGCTGATTAAGGACGATGGCGTAGGCATGAACTTGGCGTCAGTCGATCAATCTCAACATTTTGGACTGCTAGGCATACGCGAGCGCGTGCAGGGTTTTCACGGTAGTTTTAGTCTGCTATCTGAACCGAATCGCGGCACCGCAATCCATATCAACATTCCGCGGGCCAGTTAGGCCGCTTTTAGTGAACGGGTAAAAAATGAGCGTAATTAATGTGATGTTGGTGGACGACCATGCGGTAGTGCGCATGGGTTTCAAAATGTTACTGGAAACCGATGCGGACATTAAGGTGGTATGCGAAGCCGAAAGCGGCGAGCAAGCCATACAGCGCTACGTAGAATGCAAGCCGCATGTGGTGGTCATGGATATCACCATGCCGGGTATAGGTGGCTTGGAAGCCATAGAGCGCATCTTAGCCAAAGACAGTGCGGCAAAAATACTGGTGCTATCTGCCCATGAGGATTCGGTGCATCCCAAACGCGTGCTCAATGCCGGTGCCATGGGTTATTTAACTAAACGCAGTGCAGCCGAGGAGATGATTAAAGCAATACGGGTGGTGGCCAGTGGCAAGAAGTACTTGGAGGCTGGCGTGGCTCAGCAAATGGCCATACAGCAATTGTCTGGCGATCAAAATCCAGTGGACGTGTTGTCTCCCAGAGAGTTTGAGGTGTTCATGGCCTTGGCTAAAGGTAAAACCACCAATGAGATTGCCGAAACCTTATTTTTAAGCCCGCGTACGGTAGGCACCCATCTATACAACATCAAGCAGAAGTTAAATGCAAACAACTCGGCGGAAATTGCCTTGATTGCCATGCGTAGCGGTTTATTGGAAGCCTAGTAAGGGTTAGGCGACTTTGTTGCGTAGGCTGATGAGTCCGCTTAACACTATCAGGGCTATGGCTAGGCAATCGCTAATGCTTAACTGCTCTCCCCACCACAACACCCCAAATAGGCTCGCTAACACCACCGTGGTGTAAGCTAAGCTGGCCACTACCAGCGTGTCGCCAGTGCGATAAGCCCTTGTCATGGCTAATTGGGCAACGGTGGCCGTGGCTCCCAAGCCGATTAAGAGTGGCACGTCTTGCCAATTCAAGCGATGAAATCCACCCAATAGCTCGCTGCTCATGCCCTCTAAGCGTTGGAGTTGCGGCGCCATCAGCATCCACAATCCGGCCAATACGGTAGACACCAAGGTGAAATAAAACACCGTGCGGGTGTCCGGTTCCTTTTGTTGCCCCAATTGTTTGACGTGCACATAGGCCCAAGCAGCGCCTAGCCCAGACAGTAAGCCTAGGCTGCCGGCCAAGGCGTTACCGCTGTTTAAAGTGGGTTTTAGCAGCAAGCTGACGCCAATAAAGCCAATGATGAGCGCTAATAGCAGCGCTCTTTTGAGTGGTTCCTGCAATAAAAAAGGCGACAATAAGGCGAGGAATAAAGGCGAGGTGTAATTAAGCGTCATGGCGGTCGCGAGCGGCAAGTGTACGATGGCATAAAAAAATAACACCAAGGAGGCGAAGCCAACCAGCGCGCGTGCAATCTGCTTAAAAAGTACCGGTGTGGCTAAGCTTATTTTTTGACTGCGTAAGTATAAGTATATTGTGATTAAGCCAAATAAAGAGCGGTAAAACACCAGTTCGCTGCTGCTGAATTTTGTCGCTCCCAGCTTAACCAATGCGCCCATTAGCGCAAAGCCAAGAGCAGCAAGCAGCATCCATAGACTGCCTAGATTGGGCATGGTATGGAGGTGTAATCGAAAAGCTTTGATTTTATGCATGGATTTTGTGCGCTAAGCCACTGTTTTTAATATGCTAGCCAGCTAGACTACAGCTTGCCAAATACGGGGTTTTCAGATAATCTCACACTTATTATTTTACGTGTATTTATGAATGCAATGGTGCTTGCTTTAAAGCGATCGCTAGTGATTATAAATTCAGGTTGTGGCCCATACCCAAACCACACACTTCAGTCCCAACGGCGGCATTGGTCGCCGTTTTTCATTATTGTTTTGGGTTAATTTTTTATTAAAGAGTGCTATGTCAGATCACTTAATGAACACCTATATGCGTCAGCCGGTCACCTTTACCAAAGGCGAGGGGGTGTGGCTGTGGGACACGACTGGAGAAAAATACTTGGACGCCTTGGCAGGGGTTGCGGTAAATGGCTTAGGCCATGCGCACCCTAAACTGGTTGCGGCCATTAGTGAGCAGGCCGCCAAGCTCATACACGTATCGAATATCTACCAGATTGCCGAACAGGACGCCTTGGCCGATAAGTTGTGCGCTATCTCGGGCATGGATAAGGTGTTTTTTTGCAATTCCGGTTGCGAAGCCAATGAAGCCAGTATCAAGTTGGCTAGGCTTTATGGGCACAACAAAGGCATTAGCAGCCCAGAAATTATTGTGATGGACAAGTCCTTTCACGGACGCACCATGGCGACTTTGTCGGCAACCGGCAATCGCAAGGTGCAAGCTGGCTTTGAGCCCTTGGTCAGCGGTTTTATACGTGTGCCTTACGATGACGTCGATGCGGTTAAGCAAGTGGCCAGTAGCAACCCTAATGTGGTGGCCATATTGGTTGAGCCGGTGCAGGGCGAAGGCGGCATCAATATTCCTAAAGACAGCAGTGCCTATTTGGAAACCTTGCGGCAAATTTGCGATGCCCACGGCTGGCTGCTCATGGTCGATGAAGTGCAAACGGGCATAGGTCGGACCGGCACTTGGTTTGCTTACCAACACACGGCGATTATGCCGGATGTCATGAGTTTAGCTAAAGGCCTGGGTTCCGGTGTGCCGATAGGCGCATGCTTGGCCAGGGGAAAAGCGGCCGAGGTGTTTGTTTACGGTAAACACGGATCAACCTTTGGTGGCAACCCCTTAGCCTGTGCGGCCGGCTTGGCGACATTGGCGGCGATAGAAGATGAGGGCTTGTGTGCCCATGCGGAAAAAATGGGCGAGCTGATTAAATCGGGTTTCCAGGCAGCATTTGCTGACACGCCGGCCGTCAAAGTGGTGCGTAATGCCGGCTTAATGATAGGGATAGAGCTGGATCGGCCTTGTGGGGAATTGGTTAAAATGGCCTTAGAAGCCAAATTGTTAATCAACGTCACGGCAGACAAGGTGGTACGATTGTTGCCGCCTTTGGTCATCAAGCATGACGAGGCGCAAGAATTGGTTGCGCGTTTGTCTGCCGTTATAAAAGCATTTTTAAAACAATAAGTTGTAATTAAAACTTAAATAATTAGGTTAAAAAATAGCAAGCGTTATTTGGAAGCAAAGCGGTAAACATATGTCAATAAAACATTTTTTACAATTCAATGACTTATCTCGCGAAGAGTTGCTCTACGTGTTTGAGCGCACCCGCATCATTAAAAGTCAATTTAAGGCATACCAACAATACTGGCCCTTGCAAGATCGCACCTTGGTCATGATCTTTGAAAAGGCCAGCACCCGTACCCGCTTGTCTTTTGAAGCCGGTATGCAGCAGTTAGGTGGCTCAGCTATTTACCTCAATACCCGTGATTCGCAATTGGGCCGTGGGGAACCAGTCGAAGACGCCGCGCAAGTGATCTCGCGCATGAGCGACATCGTTATGATACGGACTTTTGAGCAAGAGATTATCGAGCGTTTTGCGGCGAATTCTCGTGTGCCAGTGGTCAATGGTTTAACCAATGAATACCATCCTTGCCAAATTTTGGCGGACATTTTTACCTTTATTGAACACCGCGGTTCCATCCAAGGTAAGACCGTGGCCTGGATAGGCGATAGCAACAACGTTTGCAATACCTGGCTGCAAGCCGCCGAGGTACTGGATTTTAATGTGCATGTTTCCACGCCACCGGGCTACGAAGTGGAGCCTGAGCGCGCCAATTTGTACGGTAACAACCATTTCGAAGTCTTTGCAGATCCTATGGATGCGGCCAGAGGCGCACATTTGGTTACCACTGACGTTTGGACCAGCATGGGCTTTGAGGCAGAAAACGAAGAGCGCTTGCGTGACTTTGTGGATTGGCAGGTCGACGCCGACATGATGCAAGTGGCAGCTGAAGACGCTTTGTTTATGCATTGCCTACCGGCGCACCGCGGCGAGGAAGTGTCCGCTGAAGTGATAGACGGCCGTCAATCGGTGGTTTGGGACGAGGCAGAGAATCGCTTGCACGTGCAAAAAGCATTAATGGAATATTTATTATTAGGAAAAGTTTAAGCAATGAGCACAGTTAAAAAAGACATTAAAAAAGTGGTGTTAGCCTATTCAGGCGGCTTGGATACCTCGGTTATTCTGAAGTGGTTGCAAGACGAATACCAATGCGAAGTGGTGACCTTCACCGCAGACCTAGGGCAAGGTGAAGAGCTGGAGCCAGCAAGGGCTAAGGCCACGGCAGCAGGCGTCAAAGAGATTTACATAGACGATTGCCGTGAAGAATTTGTGCGTGACTTTGTCTTTCCTATGTTCAGAGCCAATACCGTGTACGAAGGCGAATACCTATTGGGCACCTCCATTGCGCGTCCATTGATCGCCAAGCGCCTCATTGAAATCGCTGCCGAAACTAATGCGGACGCCATCTCACATGGCGCCACCGGCAAGGGTAACGACCAAGTGCGCTTTGAGTTGGGTGCCTACGCCTTAAATCCAAATATACAAATCATTGCGCCATGGCGTGAGTGGGATTTATTGAGCCGTGAAAAATTGATGGCCTACGCGGAAAAGCACGGCATTCCAGTCGACATGAAGCACAAACAAGGTGGCAGTCCATACAGCATGGATGCCAATTTATTGCATATTTCCTACGAAGGCCGTCACCTGGAAGACCCGGCTGCCGAGGCAGAAGAGTCGATGTGGCGTTGGAGCGTGAGCCCAGAAAAAGCACCGGATGCCGCCGAGTATTTGGATATTGAGTACGTGAATGGCGACCCGGTGAGCTTGAATGGCGAAGCCATGAAGCCTAATGCCATATTGGCCCACCTTAATAAAATGGGCGGCAAGCACGGCATAGGCCGTTTGGATTTAGTGGAAAATCGCTACGTCGGCATGAAGTCTCGTGGTTGTTATGAAACACCGGGCGGCACCATATTATTAAAAGCGCACCGTGCCATTGAATCCATCACTTTAGATCGTGAAGTGGCGCACTTAAAAGACGATTTAATGCCACGCTATGCCAGCATGATTTATAACGGCTATTGGTGGAGTCCAGAGCGCATTGCCTTGCAAACCTTGATAGACCACACACAAGCCGTGGTGAACGGCTGGGTGCGCGTTAAGTTATATAAAGGCAATGTGATCGTCACGGGCCGTGATAGCAAAACCAACTCCTTATTTGATTCGACTATTGCTACTTTTGAAGACGACAAAGGCGCTTACGACCAAAAAGACGCCGGTGGTTTTATTAAATTGAATGCCTTGCGCTTACGCATAGCGGCCAATTTAAAACTTAGGCAAAAGTAATCATCAAGCACCCGGCGCTTGTTCTGCGAACTTAGGCGTGGAGCAGGCGCTTTTTCTTAAGACACCATAGGTGAGCACCGCATGTCTTTTAAGCACATCGTTTCGCGTGATAATCCGGTTTTTAAGCAGTTAAAAAGATTGGCCGATAACGCCAGGGAAAGACGCAGCGAAGGGCTGACCTTGCTGGATGGGGTGCACCTTATTGAAGATTACCTGGCGGCGTTTGGTGAGCCCGAGCTGGTCATTATTCCAGAAGGGCAAAGTAGCGTGGAAGCCACCGGTTTAATGCAAAGCTTGGAGCACCTGGATACCATTATGCTGCCCACGCTGATGTTTGCTGAACTCAGTCCGGTAGTGAGCTCCACCGGCATACTGGCCATGGTCAAGATTCAACAGTTAGCCTTAGCCGATCAACCCAATTTTGTCTTGATGTTGGAAGACATACAGGACCCAGGTAATCTTGGTAGCATGCTGCGCACTGCCGCCGCTGCTGGGGTGGAAGCGGTCTATTTAAGCAGCAGTTGCACCGACCCCTGGTCACCTAAAGCCTTACGTGGTGGGCAGGGTGCGCAATTCGTGCTGGCCATGCAAACGCGAGCTGACATAGTCGCTGAGCTAGAACGATTTAACGGTGACAGCTATGCCACCGCCATGAATGGCGAGTCTTTGTACAGCCAAGACTTGCGAGGCGCTTGCGCCTTTGTGTTTGGCAATGAGGGGGCGGGGCTACGTAAAGACACCATGGCAGCAGCCAGTAAGCGGGTGACCATTCCCATGGCGCAAGGGCAGTTAGGTCGAATAGAATCGCTCAATGCCGCCGCCGCAGCGGCAGTATGTTTATTTGAGCGCAGACGGCAGCAGCTTAGCCACTAATGAATGTTAGGCTGGCTGGGTGCCACCACCGGCGTCATTAATAGCTGCGTGGCATCCACCTTGTCAAAGGCGTAATGGGTGTTGCAAAAATCGCAATTCACTTCTATCTGGCCTTGTTCGGCCAATATACTCTGCAATTCCTCGTCGCCTAGCATACGCAACATGCTGGACACGCTATCGCGGCTGCAACTGCAGAAAAACTGGGTATTGCTGGCGGCGAACAGGCGCACTTGCTCCTCATGAAACAGCCTGGTCAGCAAGGTTTCTGCTGGCAAGTGCAGCAGCTCCTCGTCCTGCATGGTGTTGGCTAGGTGTCCTACTCGGTTCCATATGTCAGCGTCATGTTCCACTGTGGTTTGGTTCATGGTTTCCGGTAGTTTTTGCAATAGCATGCCTGCAGCCGTATTGCCGTCACAACACAGCCAAATGCGCGTATCGATTTGCTCCGAGCGCAGCATGTAATTTTCCAATACGGTGGCGATGCTGTCGCCTTCTAGTGGCACGATACCCTGGTAGGCTTGATTGCCGTCTTTTGGATCCAGTGTGATGATGAATTGACCTTGTGAGATGAGGTCAAACAAGTGCTGTTGCTCGTCTATTTCGCCTGACCATTTAGCCGTGGCGCGCATTCTAAGCGGCGCATCGTCGTCGGAGGTGCATTCCACGACCAACAGTTTGAGTGTACCTTTACTTTGAATCTGCAAGACCATGCTGCCATTCATTTTTAGTGTGGCCGCCAATAAGGCACTGGCTGCCATCAATTCGCCCAATGATTGCCGTAAGCCGCTAGGCAAGTTTTGCTTATTTAAAGCCATTTGTAAGGTGAGGCCTAGGTGCACTAGATTGCCTCGTACCGGGCTGCTTTCAAATATGAAGCGTTGTAGGGTGTCTTGATTATTTTCCATGTGCACATTTTAACATTGCGCCAGTGCATTCCCAAGGGAGGATTTGCCTTGCTTATTGCTGATAGGGTGGAATGTGCCAGGTTTGCAATTGATCGCCTAATAGGATCAATTCGCAATGTAAACGGTCCACGCCACGGGCACTCACATCAAATGCATAACGGCGTAAGAATTGCACGTGCCCACGTCCGTTACGACCAAGGCTAAGCTTGGTGCAAGCCACGCTTTCATCCAGCAGTTGTAAGTTGTAGCGTGCAGCTAATTCGCTACCCAGCAGTATGGCTTGTTCGCGTTTTCCCATGCTGTCTAGCCAAAACCCGGCAGCCAGAAACAAAATCAGCATTAATATTAATTCCATGTCTATGCACCATTAATTTAATTGTTAGCGCAGTATGTGGCGGCTGGCTTGGCTTGTAAAGAGCAATAGTAAGCACTGTTATGGTGCAACGCAAAGTGCCTTGCACTTATTTCGTGCATTCAATGGGGTGATGTCATGGGATAGTTATAGAAAAAACAATTACTTAAGTTTTGGCGCGCTATTTGCTTACAGATACGTCATGAAAATTTTGGAGTAGCAAAAAATGGAAACATTAGTCTCAGCAAACGATGTGTTATTTGTTTTATTAGGCGCCATTATGGTGCTTGCTATGCATGCCGGCTTTGCCTTTTTGGAGGTGGGTACGGTGCGTAAGAAAAACCAAGTCAATGCCTTAGTTAAAATCATGGTGGATTTTTCGGTGTCCACCGTGGCTTATTTTTTTATAGGCTACAGCATTGCTTATGGCCTAAACTTTTTTAGCGGGGCCGAGGTATTGGCCGCAAAAAATGGCTACGATTTAGTGAAGTTCTTTTTCTTGCTGACATTTGCCGCTGCCATTCCCGCCATTGTTTCTGGCGGCATAGCCGAACGCGCTAAATTTAATCCGCAATTGGCTGCCACTTTTGCCTTGGTTGGTTTCGTTTACCCATTTTTTGAGGGCATCGCATGGAATAACCATTACGGCTTTCAAGATTGGTTGAACGCCAGCTATGGCGCTAAATTTCATGATTTTGCTGGCTCCGTAGTGGTGCATGCCATGGGTGGCTGGATTGCCTTGGCTGCGGTCATGTTATTGGGCGCGCGCAATGGCCGCTATAGTAAAGACGGCAGGTTGCATGCCTACCCGCCATCCAATATCCCGTTTTTAGCGCTGGGCGCATGGATACTGACTGTTGGTTGGTTTGGCTTTAACGTTATGTCCGCGCAGGCTATACAGGGTATATCCGGTTTAGTGGCCGTGAACTCATTGATGGCCTTAGTCGGTGGCACCTTGGCGGCTTTGGTGGTTGGCAAAAATGACCCAGGCTTTGTCCACAATGGCCCATTGGCTGGTTTGGTTGCCGTTTGTGCTGGCTCTGACGTAATGCATCCACTGGGCGCGTTGGCTACCGGTGTCGTGGCTGGCGCCTTGTTCGTTTGGGCCTTTAATTTAACGCAAAACCGCTTAAAAATTGATGACGTATTAGGTGTTTGGCCATTGCACGGCCTGTGTGGGGCTTGGGGTGGTTTAGCTGCCGGTATTTTTGGTACGACGGCCTTAGGTGGCCTAGGTGGCATTAGTTTTATGGCGCAACTGCTAGGCACAGGCTTGGGCGTATTGATTGCCTTGGTCGGCGGCACATTGGTTTACGGCGTATTAAAAATGCTAGTAGGCATACGCTTGAGTCAGGAAGAAGAATTTGATGGTGCCGATTTAAGCGTGCACAAAATCGGCTCCAGCGCAGACGATTAAGCGAGTTAATGTTGGTGTTGCGTCAATGCCCACAGCACGTGTTCGCGCAACAAGGCCGATTCATCATTGGCTCGCGCTTGCAAGGCTGAAATAATTTCTGGGCTGGTTTTGGCGTTTCCTAAGCCCACGGCGATATTGCGCAACCATTGTTGGTAGCCTATGCGGTATATCGCGCTGCCGGCTAACTTGCTGTTAAATTCGGCCTCTGTCCAAGCAAAGCAGTCTGCTAAGCCGAGGTCGTCCAAGCCGTGCTTGATGACAAAATCCGGCTCGTGGCTCACTTCGGCAAATTTATTCCATGGGCAAGCCAATTGGCAGTCATCGCAACCGTATACGCGGTTGCCTATCATGGGCCTGAATTCCAAAGGTATGCTGCCTTTTAACTCTATGGTTAGGTAGGAGATACAGCGCCTGGCGTCCACTTGGTAGGGCGCCACGATGGCCCTGGTTGGGCACACGTCTATGCAACTTTGGCAGGTGCCGCAATGGTTGCTGCCCGGTGCATCAACGGGTAAGGGGAGGTTGGTGTAAATCTCGCCTAAGAAAAACCAAGAGCCGTGGTCTTTATTGATGAGAAGCGTGTGCTTGCCCCGCCAGCCCATGCCGGCTTTTTCTGCTAAAGCCACTTCCAATACCGGCGCGCTGTCGGTGAACACCCGGTAACTAAAGTCGGGTTGCTCGCATTCTTTTAAGGTGGTGGCTATTTTTTCACTTAGTGTTTGCAGTTTTTTGCGCATCACTTTGTGGTAATCACGTGCCAGGGCGTAACGCGAAATAAATGCCCTGGACGCATCGTTGAGCACCGCGTCACTGGCTAGGGCATTAGCCGGTAGGTAATCCAAGCGAGCCGAAATGACCCTTAGGGTCCGTGGCACCAATTCTTCAGGGCGGGTGCGCTTGAGGCCGTGTTTTGCCATATAATCCATTTCACCATGAAATCCTTTAGCAATCCAAGCTTGATGATGCGCTTCCGCCTCCTGCAAATTCGTATCGGTAATGCCGATTTGATTAAACCCCAACGCCATGCCCCAGCGTTTGATGTCTTGGGCGAGCGCTAGCAATGTAGGTTGGTCTGTCATGAGCGTTGATTTTACACTTGATTTGCCAGATGAGGCAGCGACCTTGGCCTTAGGTCAATTGTTGGCACCAGCCTTGCGAGCCAATATGACGGTGTATTTACAAGGTGATCTGGGTGCCGGCAAGACCACATTGGTGCGGGGTTTATTGCGCGCCTTAGGCTTTAACGGCAAAGTTAAAAGTCCAACCTATACCTTGCTTAAAACCTATCCCGTTTCTTTAGCCAATCAAACCCCGGTGCAGTTATGCCATTTTGATTTATACCGTTTTAATGACGAGGAGGAATGGGAGTCGGCTGGCTTTCGTGAATACTTTAATGCGCACACTGTGTGCCTAATAGAGTGGCCAGATAAGGCGAAAAATTGTTTAAATAGGCCTGACCTGGAAATTGTTTTTGACGTTAAAATGTTGGGCGAGGCCTTAGGCCGTCGTGTGCGCATAGTGGCGCTCACCCCATTAGGAAAAGAATGTTTGCAAGGGATACCAAGCAGCCTATGAATAAATGCTTAGTGCAAGGCCTATTGAGCCTGCTGCTGTTATTGCACTTAAACCAGTTTGCATTGGCCGCCAATTTGGTCAGTGCCGTTCGGGTTTGGCCGGCACAGGATTACACGCGCATTACTTTGGAGGCCAACTCCGCCTTCACTTATAAAATGAGCTACATGCAAAATCCCGATCGGGTGGTGTTGGATATAGATCAAGTCGAACTCAACCCGGCCATCAAATCACTTGCCGATAAAGTGCAAGCTAACGACCCTTACATCAAGCAAATTCGCAGCGCTAATTTTCAACAAGGCGTGCGCCTGGTGGTGGATTTAAAGGCCGCAGCCAAACCCAATGCCTTTACCTTAACGCCCACCGGCGCATACAAATACCGCTTGGTGTTGGATGTCTACCCGGCCTTGGATCCTTTAATGGCCATGGTGGCTGAGCGCGACCCCGTACCGTCACCCGCTGCGGCAGTATCGGCAGATACGCAGGCGCCAGCCACGACTGCGCCTGAACCGGTAGTGGTGGAAACCGCAGCACTGGCCAACAATGCCCTTAGTCAATCCGCACCAGCAAACCCGGCAGACATAACAGAAGGGCCGGTGATTAAAAATATGCCTGCCGAAGTGAAAAAAGTAGGCAGGCAAATTATAGTGGCGATTGATGCCGGCCATGGCGGTGAAGACCCTGGTGCCAATGGCGCGAATGGCAGTCGGGAAAAAGACATCACGCTCATGGTAGCCAAGAAACTCAAGCAGCAAATTGATGCGGAACCGAATATGCGCGCGGTGTTAACCCGCGATGGCGACTACTTCATCCCCTTGCATGGGCGCGTGGTTAAAGCCAGGGGCATGCAAGCCGACTTGTTTGTGTCTATCCATGCCGATGCCTTTACCAAACAATCGGCACGTGGGTCATCGGTTTTTGCCTTGTCAGAACGTGGGGCCACCAGTGCCAGTGCCAGGTACTTGGCGAAAAAAGAAAACGAGTCGGATTTAATAGGCGGGGTGAGCTTGAACGATAAAGACCCCATATTAGCCAGAACCTTGTTGGATTTATCGCAAACAGCGACCATTAACGACAGCTTGAAATTGGGTAAAGCGGTGTTGTCTGAGATTGGTGAAATCAACACCTTGCACGCCAAAAGGGTGGAGCAGGCTTCATTTGCGGTGCTTAAATCACCGGACATTCCATCCATACTGGTTGAGACTGCCTTTATTAGTAACCCGGAAGAAGAGCGCCGCTTGAACGATGAAGCCTACCAAGAGCAACTTTGCGCGTCGATTTTAAACGGCATTAAGAAGTATTTCTCCACCAACCCGGCCCTGGCAAAAAGTAAAGTGGCATACGAATAATGCCCACTGACTCATGCGCCATGGATCGTAATTAAAAGAGGTCTAGCATGCAATTAAGATTTCTAGGTGCAACCGGCACCGTCACCGGATCGAAATACTTACTCAGCCATCAAGCAGCAGACGGTTCCGCTAAGCGAATTTTGATAGATTGCGGCCTGTTTCAAGGCCTCAAGCAATTGCGTTTAAGGAACTGGGCCGATTTGCCCATAGACCCTAGAAGCATCGATGCGGTGGTGTTGACCCATGCCCACATTGACCACAGCGGTTACTTGCCGTTGTTGGTTAAAAACGGCTTTTCGGGCAAGGTATATTGCACGCCTGCAACGCGGGATTTGTGCGAGGTCTTGTTGTTGGATTCGGCGCATTTGCAGGAAGAAGAAGCACGCTACGCTAACAAAAGCGGTTTTTCAAAACACAATCCGGCGCTGCCTTTGTATGGCACCGAAGACGCGCAAAATGCCTTGGCTTTGTTGGTGCCGATTGCCTACGACAAAGACCTCGATTTGGGCGCTGGCTTAACCCTACGTCTGGCGCCCAGTGGTCATATTTTGGGCTCGGCTTTCGTGCGCATACACAGTAAAAAAACCTCTATTTTGTTTTCGGGCGACATCGGTAGACCGCACGATATTCTGATGAAAGCGCCAGCGACCATCAAGCAAGCGGATTATTTGGTATTGGAGTCGACCTACGGTAATCGCTTGCACGAGCGCAGTGATCCGCAACTTCAATTAGCTGAGATCATCAATCAAACCGTTAAGCAAAAAGGCGTGGTGTTGATACCGGTTTTTGCCGTTGGCCGCGCGCAAGAATTGCTTTATTACATCCATTTGCTCAAAGCGGCCGGTACCATTCCTAAAGACCTGCCGGTTTATCTCAATAGCCCCATGGCGGTCGATGCCACGGCGATATTCAATCACTTTAGTGATGAACATCGATTAAGTGCTGAGCAAAGTCATGCTTTATGCCGGGTTGCGCACATGGTGAATGGGGTGGAAGAGTCCAAACGCCTTAACTTAATGCACGGCCCCATGATTATATTGTCAGCCAGTGGCATGGCGACCGGCGGGCGGGTGGTACACCATTTAAAAGCATTTGCACCGCATGCTAATAACACCATTTTATTTGTTGGCTTTCAGGCGGCTGGCACGCGAGGTGCGGCCATGCTGGACGGGGCACAGAGCATTAAAATACACGGCGAGTACGTGCCCGTTTTAGCCAAGGTTGCCTTGCTGAGTAATTTATCGGCACACGCCGATTACGCGGAGATTTTGACTTGGTTAAGCGGATTTAGCGCGCCGCCTAAGCGGACTTTTATCACTCATGGCGAACCCGTTGCAGCCGATGCCATGCGTTTGCACTTAGAAGAGCAATTGCATTGGCAGGTGACCGTGCCCGATTACCTAGAGACGGTCGATCTGGATTAGCGGCTGGGCTTATAGATGGGGCTTGATGTAGGCGCATTGACTGCATTTGCCAATCACGGCTAATTCTTGCAAGGTGGTGGCGCCTAAAATCACCATGACCCTGGCCTTGACCACTTTGACGGTAATTTCGGCTAAGCCTAAGTGCTTAGCGATGTCTTTTACCAACATGCCGTGGCTTAATAAATCAAATACCAGCCTTTGTTTTTTGGTGAGTTGGCTTAATTTGGCGCTGTAAATGTGCACCAGCTTGGCTTGGTCCATTTCCAATAAAGGGGCGATGGCAAGCGGTTTGCTATTGGTTTTGGTCATGGCTGTGTTCTCGTTAATCTGCGTCCTAGCGCTGAATTGTTGCCCATGCTACGCCTTATTTTTTTAAGGCCATTTGATATACATCAATATAGGGGTAAATTGGCTGGGTTAATTGAAATGGCTGATTAAGCTAGGGTGTATGCAGCACTGGTACTGAAGTGCTCCAAAACAGGCCAGGCTAGCGCCTTTTCAGTGGCAAGCTATCCATTTCTCGACTGGTATCGCCGTAGCCAGTTTGGCATAGCAGGGCTTGCTCAATGTAGCTGCTGACAGCTTGGCGCAGGCTACTGACCAGCGGTGCTTCGGTAAAAATTTGCGGAAATTTAAAGCCCAGCCAAGCGTACAAGCTAAGGTTGTGGCTAAGCAATTCGGCCTCAGCCAGGTGCTTGGCATGCTGGTTTGTGAGCCAGCTAGGCGCGCTCGGTAAGGCCCGTGGTTTTGATTGCGCTACGCTTTTTAAGCACAGCAGGAAGTAGTCCTTTTCAAAGGGCACGTTCAGTGCAATCGGGGCGCAGGCAAACAGGTATTTATCTTTCAGCGCCATGTCGGGCGCATGCATGTCCACCAATTGCGCCTGCGTGAGCTGCTGATCTATGCCGCCTAAGGCAAATAGAGGCTGATCGATGCGCAGTCTGTCACGTTGGTAAGTTAAGACTTCGGCTATGCTGCGGGTGGGGATCTGCGCGGCGCTTTGCTCAATGGCCTGAAAGGCGATGGCTATGGGCAGCTTGTGCAAATGCACGGTGTCATCGGCACCCAGCATGTGTGCTATGTGTATCAGCTCGTCGTCTTCTAAGGTGGTGACGTAGCCGTGTTCGTATATGCCATAGCGGCCAGCTCGACCGGCTATTTGCCGCACTTCGGTGGCGTTTAAGGGGCGCGATGCGACGCCATCAAATTTATGGATGTGGCTAAATATAATGCGGCGTATGGGTAGATTTAGCCCCATGCCTATGGCGTCGGTGGCGACCAAAATATCGGCTGCACCCGAGCAGAAGCGCTCGGCCTCGGTCCGGCGCACCTCCGGTGACAAGGCGCCATAAATGGTGGCAACGCGGTAACCCCATAGGCGAAAGCGTGCGCTGTAGGTCAATACGTCTTTACGGCTAAAAGCAATCACGGCATCGCCTTTTTCTAGGCGGGTTTTTAATGCTTGTTTCTTGTAGCGCGGCCCACACAGCCCATTTTCTTCCAATACGAGTGGCGTCTTGCGCTCAAGGATGCTGATCTGATGGCTTTCCTGCAGGGCCTGGATAACGCCTAGACAGGCTTGTGTCACCGCGGTAGAGCCGCATACATAAACTTGCTCGGCCGGCACCCCCACTAAGGCGGCGGTCCAGGCGCTGCCGCGATCCGGGTCTTGCAGCATCTGAATTTCATCTATGACCGCCACCGCCACTTTTTTGTTGGGATTCATCATTTCTATGGTGGAGGCAGTGTGCTTGGCACCAGGCATGAGCACGCGCTCTTCACCGGTGATTAAATTGCAGGGCACGCCTGCGGCCACCAGTCGATCGCGAATTTCCATGGCCAATAAGCGTAAAGGGGCGAGGTAAACACCCGATTCGGCTTGCTGCAGCGCCAATAATGCTTGGTGTGTTTTGCCTGAATTGGTTGGCCCTAAATAGAAGTGATGGTGGCGTTTAATGCGCCTGGCATGGGGGAAACTGGCCAGGTAAGAATTTTCCGTTAGGGCTGGATTTAATGCGTGCATAGGCTAAAGAATTTAGCTTAAAACAGGTAAAATAGCCACCACTATGCGCATTCGCCTGTTACCCGATCAATTGATTAGCCAAATCGCCGCTGGCGAAGTGGTGGAACGGCCGGCCTCGGCTTTAAAGGAATTGCTAGAGAACAGCTTGGATGCAGCCAGCAGCGATATACAAGTGGCCTTGTTAGAGGGTGGCGTCAAGCAAATGCGCGTCATGGACAACGGCTTGGGCATAGCCGAAGACGACTTGGCTATGGCCTTGACACGTCACGCCACCAGCAAGATTGCCAGTCTAGACGATTTGGAAGCGGTCGCCAGTTTGGGTTTTCGCGGCGAAGCCTTAGCCAGCATAGCCTCGGTTTCACGCACGCACATTGTCAGCCGCCGTGCCGATGCGGCTCATGCTTGGCGCATACAATCGGATGGCAGCCAAATTTCATCGATTGCACCGGCAGCCCTAGATACTGGCACGGTGATAGAAGTGAACGATTTGTATTTCAATACGCCGGCGCGCCGTAAGTTTTTAAAAACCGAAGGCACCGAGTTTGCCCATTGTGAAGCCGCATTTAATCGCATTGCGCTGTCGCGCCCGGACGTGAGTTTTATGTTGCAGCATAACGGCAGGGCCTTATGCCGTTATCCAGCAAGCGAACCGACTAAGCGTTTTGGCGATATTTTAGGCGCCGCCTTTAGTGCAGAATCGATTGCCATTGAAGAATCGGCGGCAGGTCTGCGCCTATGGGGCGTCACGGCTAAACCGACGTTTAATCGGCACAAAAGCGATTGCCAATACGTTTACGTCAACGGCCGCTTTGTGCGCGATAAACTGATAAGTCACGCCATACGCCAAGCCTACCAAGACGTGTTGCACCACGATAGGCACCCGGCATTTGTTTTGTTTATCGAGTTGGATGCCAGTTTGGTTGACGTTAATGTGCACCCAAGTAAAACCGAAGTGCGTTTTAGAGACAGCCAAGCGCTGCACCGTTTTATTTTTCACGCCTTGCACAAAGCCTTGGCTAGCCCAACCGGGGTGTCCAATGCGGCCAGCGCTACCCAAGCGGCATACAACCCATTTTCAGCTGGCAGCGCTAGGCCATATCCGATTGAGCAAACGCAGATTGATTTAAGCCTGCAGCAAACACCGGATTTTTATGGGCGTTTATTTGGCGCCAAAGAACAGCCAATCAGCAGCGCAAGTGCTGCCCTGCAAGCCAATAGGGACGGGCATGCTGGCGATGCGGCCACAGATGAGCGCGCCCAGGATGCGCACCCACTGGGGTTTGCTGTGGCGCAAATTCACGGCATTTATGTGTTGGCGCAAAATACCTTGGGTTTGGTGGTGGTGGACATGCACGCGGCGCACGAGCGCATTATGTACGAGCGGCTAAAAAACGCATTGGATCAGCAGGCCGTGGCCATGCAGCCGTTACTGATCCCGGTCAGTTTTAGCGCCGATAAATTGGAGGTGGCGACCGTGCAAGAAGCCCTGGCTAGCCTTAATGGCGAGTTGCAGCAATTGGGTTTTGATATAGCGGTGCTGTCGCCCACCACGTTGGTGGTGCGCGCGGTACCAAGCATGCTGCAAAATGCCGATGCCGTCAGTCTGGCTAGGGATGTCTTACGTGACTTACGCGAGTTCGGCGCCAGCCGTGCTTTAACCGAACGCCGCAATGAGTTATTAGGCACCATGGCCTGCCATGCAGCGGTGCGGGCTAATCGCAGCCTAAGCCTAACGGAAATGAATGCCTTGTTACGCGACATGGAGGCGACCGAACGCAGTGGTTTATGCAATCACGGTAGACCAACCTGGTTTCAAGTTGGCATAGCCGATTTGGATAAAATGTTCATGCGCGGTAAATAGGTCGAGATGACGCCAGCCCCAGCCATATTCTTAATGGGTCCAACCGCTAGCGGCAAGACCGGTGCCGCGGTCGCTTTAGCCGCTGCCTTGCCAGTGGAGATCATCAGTGTTGATTCGGCCTTGGTCTACCGTGACATGGACATAGGCACGGCCAAGCCCGATGCAGCAACTTTGCAGCAGGCGCCGCACCATCTGATTGATCTGATTCCGCCTACCGAGGCTTATTCGGCCGCTAACTTTCGTCAAGACGCCTTGGATTTGATGGCAGACATCAGCGCGCGCGGTCGCATCCCTTTGTTGGTCGGCGGCACCATGCTGTATTTCAAGGCGTTGGAGCAGGGCATGAGTGGCTTGCCAGAGGCGGATGCGCAAGTGCGCATGGGCTTGGATGCGGAAGCGGCGGCCATAGGCTGGCCGGCCATGCATGCAAAATTAGCTAAGGTGGACGCCTTAACGGCTGCGCGCTTGGCGCCCAATGACAGTCAACGCATACAGCGTGCATTGGAGGTGCACGCCATTAGTGGCCGACGCCTGTCTGATCTGATTGCGGAGCAAAGCAGCCAGGTACTGCCATACCAGGTTTTGAAAATAGCCTTATTGCCCAGTGATCGTCAGCTGCTGCATGAGCGCATCGCCATGCGTTTCGAACAAATGCTGGCGGCCGGCTTAGTGGATGAGGTGCGGGCATTGTTGATTAAATACCCGGTGTTGACGGCCGAATCGACTGCCATGCGCTGCGTTGGTTACCGCCAGGTCTTGCACTATTTAGCCGGTGAAATTGGCTTGGAAGAACTGCGTGATCGCGGGGTTTTTGCCACCCGTCAATTGGCTAAAAGGCAGCTAACCTGGTTGCGTAGCATGCCGCAGGTGCGGGCCTTGGATTGCCTACAAAGCGATATAAATGAACTTGTTTTTAATGAGGTTAATCAGTTTATTAAAAATAATAATTAATGTAGTTTGTTAACTATTTGCAGGCCAGCTTGATGCGCTTGGCTGCTTCTAAGCATTCGTCCAAACTCGCCACCAAAGCCAATCGGACAAAGTGCTCGCCTGGATTAATGCCGTGCGCTTGCCTGGCTAGGTAACTGCCCGGCAACACCGTCACATTAAAATCACGGTATAGCCTTAAGGCAAATTCACTATCGCTAATGGCTGTGCCTGATTGCGGTTTAATCTTGCACCACAAATAAAAGGCGGCATCGGGCAAACTCGCCTCCAAGACCTCGCTTAACAAGGGCGTCACCGCCGCAAACTTTTCAGCATACAGGCGGCGATTTTCAATGACGTGCTGCTCGTCGTTCCATGCTGCCATGCTGGCAGCCTGCACGGCAGGATTCATGGCGCAACCGTGGTAGGTGCGGTACAGCGTAAATTTTTCTATGATAGTGGCATCCCCCGCGACAAAACCGGAACGCATGCCCGGTACATTCGAGCGCTTGGACAAAGAGCTGAACACCACTAGGTTTTTGTAATCACGATTGAGCAATCGTGCGGCTTGCAAGGCACCTAAGGGCGGTTTGCTTTCGTCAAAATAGATCTCCGAATAGCATTCGTCGGCGGCAATGACAAAGCCGTATTGATCGGATAAATCAAACACCGCTTGCCATTGTGCCAAGGACATCACCTTGCCCGATGGGTTGCCAGGGCTGCATAAGTAGACCAATTGCGTGCGTTTCAATACTTCCTTGGGCACGCTGGCAAAATCCATGGCATGCTGATTTTCCGGCAAAGTGTTTAAAAAGTAGGGTTCGGCACCGGCTAAAAAGGCCGCGCCTTCGTATATTTGATAAAACGGATTGGGAGAAATCACCACCGGCTTGATGGCGCTGCTGCTGTCTATGATGACTTGCGCGAAAGCAAACAAGGCTTCGCGGCTGCCGGTAACAGGCAGTATCTGCGTTTCAGGGTTAAGCATGGGGATGCCGTAACGACGACTTAACCAGTTGGCTATGGCCTCCCGCAGGGCAGGGCTACCCAGTGTCGTCGGGTAAGTGGCCAAGCCGGCCAAATTGTCCACTAAAGCCTGTTTAATCAAAGGTGGCGTAGCGTGCTTGGGCTCGCCTATGGATAAGTTAATCGGGCTGTAGGCAGGATTGGCCGTGGTGCCCTTGAATAAATCGCGTAGACGCTGAAAAGGGTAGGCTTGCAGTAAGTTTAGGTTGGCATTCATGGCCGATATTGTAATATACGTAGCACACATTCCATAGCCCTTAGCACGCATTGCTGTTAGCATCGCGTGCCACTGCAACTTATGAAGAAAGAAGCCATGCCCAAGCACCAACAAACCCAGCAGCCCGCCCAAGATAGCCATTACCTAGCCGTATCCGGTTTGCTCTTTGGCGCCGTGTGCTGGGGCATTATCTGGTACCCGTACCGGCTCATGGCTGACATGGGGGTATCGGGCGTGGCCTCCAGCTTTTACACCTATGCCATCACCGTGCTGTTGGCCAGCCTGTATTTTGCTAAACAGTGGCGCGGTCTATTTAAGCAGCCTTTTAGCATCGTTTACCTGGCATTGGTGGCCGGTTGGACCAATCTGGCTTACGTGTTGGCGGTCATAGATGGCGAGGTCATGCGCGTGATGTTGCTGTTTTATTTGTCACCTTTGTGGACCTTGATATTGGCGCACTTTTATTTGAAAGAAAAGACCCCTAAAAGCGGCTACCTAGCCATCGTCATCTCCTTGCTGGGTGCTTTTATTATGCTCTATGATCCCGCGCTTAGTCCCTGGCCATTGCCCAGAAACCAAGCCGAATGGTTAGCCTTGTCATCCGGCATAGGCTTTTCCTTAACCAATGTGCTGACGCGCCAGGCCCGTGGCTTGAGTTTGCCGGCGAAATCGTTCGCAGTGTGGTTGGGGGTGTTGCTGGTCAGTTTGCTGTTTATCCCGTTTAGCGCCACAGCATGGCCTAGCCCATACTTTTTTAGCAACAGTCAGTGGTTGGTGATGGGGCTGATAGCCATGTTGCTCTTGGCGGCGACCGTGTTGGTGCAATACGGCGTCACTAGGTTGCCGGCGACCCGTGCATCGGTGGTGTTTTTGTTTGAGTTGGTGGTGGCCGCCATCGCCTCCTATTATTTGGCCAACGAGAGCATGGCGCTCAATGAATGGCTGGGCGGCAGTTTGATTGTGCTGGCTGCGCTGTTTGCGGCTAAATCGGCTTAATTGCTCGCTGGCCCATCCTGCCACATATTTTGGTATTGCTGCTCTAGCCCGCGAGCAAAGTCAGCCGGATTAAATAATGCGCTCGCCGTTCGCTGTTTTTGCAGGCGCTGTTTAATCGCCAATAAAGCCTCAGGGTTGCTCGCGTAATAGCTTGCGCGGCTTTCGTAGTCCGCCAAGTTTTCCGTGACCATTTCTTTTAAGCCCAGTGCGTGCAACAAACTGCCGGCCACTCGGGCAGAAAAGGTATTGCCTGCGCAGCTTAACACCGGCAAACCCATCCATAAGGCATCGCTGCAGGTGGTATGGGCGTTATAGGGCAGGGTATCTAAAAATAAATCGGCATGCACATGCCTGGCCAGGTGCTCGGCTATGGGCAAGCGAGGCGCAAAAACCAATCTATCTGCCGACACACCTTGCGCCATTGCCGCATTCATTAAGTTTTGTTTGGCCCAAGGGTTGCATTCCAGCAACCACAGCACGCTATGGGCTTGCGTTTTTAATAAGCGCACCCACACGCTAAATACCTCGGCGCTGATCTTGAAAGTTTGGTTGAAGCAGCAGTAAACAAAAGTGCCTTCTGGCAGCTGGCAACTGGCTCTAGTGGGCGCAGCGGCCAATGGGCGTTGGCTATCGTTGGCTTGGTAACAGGGCAGTATGGCTAATTTTTCGGCGTAATCTTGCGCGCTAGCGGCGGGGGTGATGAAGGCGTCGCTGATTATGTAGTCAAATAAGGGCCGTTTATGGCCGTTTGCAAAACTGGCATGGCCCATGCTGCCGGGAAAACCCAACCAATTGACGTGGATGATCGCCGGCTTTAAGGCGACGATGCCGCTGCGGCTGGTTTGTGTGTAGCCGCTTAAGTCCACCAGTATGTCTATGGCATGCTCGTTAATTTTTTTAGCCGCCTCGGTTTCGGATAAGGCTTGGATATCGTGAAACTGATCGAAGGCTTTTTCTAGTCTTAATCTGGCCGGGGATAAATCGTTTTTACCGTACGAGTAAGCGTGAATTTCATAAGCTGATCGGTCGTGCTGCTCGATTAGCTCGGTGATTAAAAAGGCTAAGGGATGCAATCTAAAGTCGGCAGACAAATAGCCTATTTTTAATTTGCGTTTACTTGCTCGGTCATGACCATGTTGGTAATTAAACGAGGACGGCGCGTTTTGCGCCAACAAGCGGCCAAAGCGCTGTGCCACCCATGAATCCGCGCAGCGTAATTGTTCCGCTGGCGTGGTGCCTGGCATGGCCAAGAAGGCGAAAGGCGATATTTGCGCGCGCGGGTCGGTGGCTAAAGCGTGGCGTATTGCTGCAATTTGCTCAGCTAAGCCTTGCCAATCGCAAACATGCTGTTTTTGATGCACCAGGTGCACCTTGGCATGATGCAGCTGCGGGTTAAGGCTTAGCGCGCGTTGGTAGCTGGTTATGGCTAAATCAAGTTGGCCTAACTCACGCTGCACGTTGCCTAGATTATTATGCGTGTCGGCATCATTGGGGTCGAATTGCAGTGCCGCTTGGTAATGCTGGGCGGCGTCCTGCGCTTGGCCAAGTTCACGTTTGGCATTGGCTAAATTGTAGTGCAGGGCCGCCTTGTCCATGGCGTCTTGCGGCTGCAAGCTCAATGCTTCATTAAAACAGGCTGCGGCTTGGCGGTATTGGCCTTCTGCATGCGCCTGATTACCAGTTAGCATTAAGCAATGGCCCAGTGCTAAGCGGCTTTGATCGTTAGGCCCGTGGCTGTGCAAGAGCCGGCGGTAGCAGGCTGCGGCATCGACTATGCGCTGGCTTTGGTAGCATAGGATGGCCAACAACTGCAATGCGTCGTGGTGATCAGCTTGCTGGTTTAGCAAAGCTTGCAACTTAGCTTCGGCGGCTTGCGGCTGACCGGCTTGATAAAGCGTTAGGGCTTGGTCGTAAAGGGTGTTGGCCATGCTTTAATTTTAACCTAAAGTCGCTTTTATGCCACTTGCGGCGACAGCAGGCAAACTGCGAGCCAGTTTTTTTAAACCCAATTTACGCAATAAGAAACGATTGGGGTTGATTAGGCTCAGCATGGTTGGGTTAATTGCTGGGCTTTCTTGGCAAATTAAGCTGGCCAGTATCTCGCCGCAATAGGGCGCGCTGGTAAACCCTCGGCTACCGTGGGCTAAATTGACAAACAGTCCATTTGTCCAGGGCAGGGAGGTTGGGTTGGCATTCGGCCTTGGTGGGGCTGCCATTATGGCGGCATGATCTAACAATTCCCCCACTAAAGGGAAGTAATCGGCGCTGGTGCATCGAAACGACACGCGACCGCCGACTACGCTGTTTTTTAAGCTGTCGTGTAATGCGGGAGAATAGCTGTTTAATTTGTTTAAATTAGCCTGGTGATCGTATTCGTCTATGGCGCGCGACTGGTCTGATGAAAAGCTGGCGCCCAGCGTATGCACGCCTTGTTCGGCAGGGCTTAAGTAGCCGTCACTGCAAACTATGCTGCGCAATGCCAAGCTGACTTCGCTGGCTTTGACCAGGCTAAGTTGCCCACGAACCGCTAGCGTTTTTAGGTACCAGCCCACGCCTAGGTCTTCGGCCTGATTGGCATTAGCTAGGATGACGGCGTCGGCTTTTTCTAGGCATAGTTCGCCTGCGTAAATTTCAAATAGCCCATTATTTTTTAATAGCTTATTGGGATTGGTTGATGTTTTTACACTGATGTTAGGATGCGTGATTAATGCGCGGCATAGGGCTGCAGGATTTAGCCAAGCCGCGTTGGCAAAGTACAAGGCCGGATGAGGCAGCGCCAAGCCAGCTTGCTGACTGGCTTGCGCTGGATCAAGTAATTGCACGTGTTGGGCTGCTTCTTTCCATGACAGTACTTTTTGTAATCTGGCTAATTCTCGGTCATTAAAGCCCAATTGCAGCATGCCGCAGGCATGAAAATCCTCAGCCTTCAGTTGCAGTTTGCTAATCAACGCCAGGCTGTATAAATAGCCAGCCAAGGCGAAGTGACTGGCGCTGTCGTCACCGCTTAAGCGTGGGTAGAGCATGGCTTGTGGGTTACCGGAGGCTTCCATGGCGATACGCTCGTGCCGTTCAATGAGACTAACCTTGACGCCACGCCTTGCTAGGGCGTAAGCGCTGCTGCAGCCGGCTATGCCAGCCCCAATCACTACGACGTTATTAGGCGGCATGGCTTGCCCCAACATATTGCCCGTAAAGCATTTCACGTTTTTTGGCGTAACCGGCTTGCTTGCTGACCTTAAAGCCTGCGGCCATTAGCTGGCGTCGCACTGCGCTGGCGCTGGTGAAGGTGGCGAAGCTGGTGTGGCTGTTAGACAGCATGGCCAATTGCTTAAACAAGCTGGCTTGCCACATGTCAGGATTTTTAGCTGGCGAAAACCCATCTAGAAACCAAGCGTCGACTGCGATATTGGGCTGCTGTTGGCTAAGGCTTTGATAGGCAGTGGTGGCATCGCCTAGCAGCAAGCTGAGCCGCACGCGCTGGTTAAATAAACTGACCTCACCCTCTGTTATGGCCTTGGGGTAGTCGGCGATCAGCGTCTCGCTAAATGGCTTCAGGCTGGGCCATTGTTGCCAAGCTTTAGACATATCAGGTGGACTCAAAGGGTGTTTCTCGGCGCTGATAAAATGCAGCATGGCTTTAACGGGTGCGGTATCTAGCCACAATTTTGCCGCCAATAAAAAATTAAGCCCCGTGCCAAAGCCGGTTTCAGCAATAGTAAAGCTTGCATTTGGGTAGTCTAGCCAACGTTCGGCCAAGCGATTGGCCTGCAAGAAAACGTAATCGGTTTCCAGCAAGCCGTTGTCGCTGTTGTAATAGACGTCTTGGTATTGCTCGGAGAAGGCCAGGCCGTTTTGCCAGGAAACCGCTGCGTGCACTACAGGCGGCATGCTTAACGCTTCCACACCTTGCCGTAGGCGGCCAGTAATTGTTGGTGCATGCGACTGCCTTGCATGTTTTCACCTAGGTTAATCAGGCCAAAATACTGTTCCGTTTGATTCAGCAGTTTTTCTGCTTGGTTCAGCGTTTGTGCGCCATACATCAGGCTTAAGTTGGCTTTAAATAATGCCGGATCAGGGTGCGCCAATTCAACGCTAATCTGCACCAAGTCAGATAGGCAGCGGTAGACTTTGGCACGTTCAGTCGGTAGCTCGTTAAATTGCGCTATCCAGGCACAGCCATCCAAGATGTCATCGGTGCTTTGGCAGGCTATGGCGGCCAAGGTTTTGAGTTCGCCTACGCGTAGGTCTACCCAAGTGCTGTTTGGGTCAGCACACAAACCTATGAGGGTGGTGACAGGCAATTCGTCCGCTAAATCCAAATCCAATAAAGTCGAAAGCAGCTCAGCCGATTCGGCATGGCTTAAGGATTGCAACTTAATGGCATAGGGACGTATTAAATTGCCTACGCTGTTGTTTTCCCATTGCAGCTCTTCAACCGGATAAATTTCACTCATGCCAGGCACGATGATGCGGCATGCGTAAACGCCTAGGTGGGTAAAGTCGGCTATGTAAATGTCATGGCCGCTGCCATGTATGGTGTCAACGCACCAGTGGTAATCTTCTTCGGTGGTAGTGCCGAAGTTCCAGTCGACGAATTCGAAGTCTGGCGTGCTGCGCAAAAATTCCCAGCTGATGACGCCGCTGGAGTCGACAAAATGGATTTCTAGATTTTGCGAGTCGGCAATTTCTTCCATGTCAAAGCCAGGTGAAACAAAGCCTTTTAGATTGTTGATGGCGCGACCCTGCAGCAACTCGGTTAAAGCACGCTCCAATGCCACTTCAAAGCGAGGATGGGCACCAAAGCTAGCGAAGCAGCCTTGGTCTTCTGGGTGCAGCAAGGTGACATTCATCACTGGGTACTGACCGCCCAATGAGGCGTCTTTGACCAATATGCCGTACCCGGCATCGCGTAAGCCCTTGATGCCAGCAGCAATGCGCGGGTAGCGGTTGATGACGTCTTGCGGCACATCAGGCAAGCACAGGCCTTCGCGTATGATGCGGAATTTGATGTCACGCTCAAAAATTTCCGCTAATGCTTGCGTGCGCGCTTCCATCAAGGTGTTGCCGGCGCTCATGCCGTTGCTGACGTATAAATTGCCTATTAAATTAACTGGAAATAAAACGCTTAGACCATCCTTTAGGCGCTGGTATGGAATGGCGCATATGCCACGCTCAGCATTGCCGGAGTTTAGATCAATTAATTGCGAAGCAAGGGCGCCGCCCTCCGGGTTGTAGAATTTTTGTAAATCAGGGGTCAGCAGGGCTTTCGGCCAATTCTCGCCGTTAAGTTTAAGCCATTGCTCATTGGGGTAGTGGACAAAATCTTGGTTGGCGATGGCCGTGCCTAAGTAAAAATGCGTCCAAAAGTAATTGGTGCTTAAGCGTTCGAAATACTCACCCAAGGCGCTGGCTCTAGCGGCTAATTGCGTGGCGCCTTTGCCGTTAGTAAATAGCCGTGTGCAATCTTTGTCTATGACGTGCACTGACCATATTCCCTCTATTTCATTGAGCCAAGATTTTTCTTCTACGTGTATGCCTAATGCGACTAATTTGCTTTGCAGGGTGCGTATGGACGATTCCAATGACGCATCTTTACTAGGGATGAAGGTTTCGCTCGCGCTCATGATAAAGGCTCTTATAAAAAGGCCTGACAGCATAGCATGCGCAGCCGCATAAGGGGTTGTCAGGCGCAGCGCCTGAGCTAAAAATACCGCTAAATGTTAATCTGCATTAGACAAGGCGCGGCGGTAAGTCTCCAGTTTTTCCTGGTAGTGTTCTGCTGCACCGTAATCTAAAAAACGGGCATAGCGCTGATGCGTCCCCAGTAATTTTCGTGCATGTTTGATAGGGCAGAAATACTGTTCGGTGCGGGCAATGATTTCGCTAACATAGGAGATCATGCCGCTGCCGTAAGCGCAGTAAGTACAATGAAACTTCTCTATAAAATTGAGGTAACTTAAATGTTGCCTATCAAAGACGATGTAGTCCGCGCGCCGTACTTTTTTGATGCCGTATATAGGAAAACAAGTGAGTTGGTAAAAGCTGACGAATAAATCGGTTAGCAGCAAAGGCAGGATCATGGAGTAAATAATAGGGCCGGTGATTAAGTTCTGCGGGCGATCGGTAATCAGCCAATGAAAAAAATTTCTTTTTAGCCGCTTGTGCGCTTGCTTAATGGAATGCTCAAACTCTATGCGTTTGCCTTTTATTTGAAAAAATACGCCAGACGGTTGTTCACTTAAGGCCACGCGCAAGTCGTCCTCTAATGCCGTTATTTGTTCCAGTAAGCGTTCAATGCGGTCGTTCATTGCGGGTTCCTTTAGCATTAGCTTGCCTTATGGGCCTTATCCCATGAGCTGGCTATTTATCGCTTGTTAGAGATATACAAATCTGTATACTTTGATGTCTGTCATTCTTACTTTATAAAGTCGGTCATATGAATATAGCTAACATTTTTAAAGATAACAGAAAATGGGGCGTCATGCTCATTAGTATGGCCTTGCTTGCTTGCGCCAAGCTGACACCACTTAATCATGCGCTTAGCCCATCTCAAGATTGGCCTAGTTTTGGCGGCGATTACAGTAACCAACGCTTGTCTGCATTAACGCAAATCAACCGACAAAATGTCAATCGGCTTAAATTAGCGTGGCAAGTTAAAAGCGGCGTTCTAGCTAGTTTTCAAGCCACGCCTATAGTCAAAGCTGGGGTGATGTACGTTGCCTTGCCTTATAACCATGTGTTGGCGCTTGATGCTAAAACCGGTAAGCAATTGTGGCGCTATGAACACGTGCGCAGGGCAAATTGGAAAATGTGCTGTGGCCCAGCAAATAGAGGGGTGGCGCTAAGTGAAGGTAAAGTTTTTATAGGAACGGTGGATGCGCGCTTGATTGCCTTGGATGCAAAAACCGGGCTGAAAATTTGGGACGTGGACGTGGCAGACGACACGGCCTTAACGGAAAATACCGACTCATTGAGCAAGGCTGATGCTAAAAGCGGGAAAAACGCATACGGGGCAACGGGCGTAGGCATAGCCATGGCGCCAGTGGTGTTTAATGGCAAGGTTATCGTTGGGATAACCGGCGTAGGCTACGGATTGCATTTGGATGCGCCAACGCAATCGGCGCCACTTGGGGCTGTGGTGGGGGTGGACGGGCGTTATGGCCGGCCGGGTTTTTTAGCAGCGTATGACGTAAATAACGGTAAGCGAATTTGGCAATTTGACACCATCCCAAGTCAGGGTTGGGAAGGCGCGTTTGTCGAAACTACCTCTGATGGCATTTCATTAAACCGTGACGTGGCAGCAGAAAGAGCCAATTTAACAAACAATAAAGAGGCGTGGCGTTATGGTGGTGGCTCAGCATGGAGCACGCCCGCCATAGACCTTAAAACGCACACGCTGTTCTTCGGTACGGGCAACCCGTCACCGCAAATGAACGACATTTCTCGCCCCGGCGATAATTTGTATACCGTTTCATTGGTGGCCTTGGACACGGAAACAGGAAAATTAAAATGGCATTACCAACAAGTGCCGCATGACGTATGGGGTTACGATTTAGCCAGCCCACCAGTCTTATTTAATTATAAACGCAATGGGCAGAGCATTCCTGCCGTGGGCCAGGCAAGTAAAACCGGTTGGTACTTCGTTAATGATAGAGCTACTGGCAAGCTGCTTATGAAGTCGGATGCATTTGTGCCGCAAAAGAATTTATTTGCGAAAGCCAGCAAAGAGGGCACCGTACTTTACCCGGGTATCTTAGGTGGCTCTAATTGGAGCCCAAGCGCCCTTGATGAACACAATCAAATTGCTTTCGTAGCGGGCATACATGCGCCAATTAAATACACCCTGGTTGAGGAGCCTGCAAAAAATGGGACCCCAGCAATACGCTATGCATCCTCTGAGCCCACCAAAGATGCTAGGTGGGGAATATTGTCGGCGATTAATTTATCTAGCGGTAAAATGCTGTGGCAAGTCAAAACGGCTCAACCATTAATGGGTGGCTTGTTGGCCACGCAATCCGGATTACTATTTATGGGTGAGGGTGATGGTCGCTTTAATGCCTACGATAGCCGTACTGGTGAAGTGTTATGGCAGAGTAAGCTTGATGCTGGGGTGAATGCGCCTGCCATCACCTACCAGATTGACGGGGTGCAATACGTAGCCGTGGTGGCCGGTGGCAATGCTATTTTTGGCTATACCGCCGGAGATAATATTGCGGTGTATGCCTTGGGTAAATAATGCGTTTGTGCTTAGTTTGGCTGTTGACTGATTTTTAAATAAAGCACAATGCAAGCCAGCAATAGGGTGAGGCTATTGGCCGCTATGATGGGCCAACTGTGAATCAGGATGCCATAAATCAACCAGGCTAATACGCCTAGGCTAAATAGGCTGTACATAGGCAAAGAAACGCCAGACAAATCCCGGGTTTTCCATGAATGGTGGGCTTGCGGCACAAAGGCAAAGGTGGTTAAAAAAGCGGCTAGGTAGCCGGTTACATCTGTAATACTCATGAATAGTGGCTGCCCAATGACCTGTTGTATAAATTTCAGGCAAAAAAATGACCCAGTTAAGGGCCATTTTTTTGGATTCTTGGTTACTAAACTTTCTGAATGTTAGAAGCTTGTTTACCTTTTGGTCCGTCTGTTACATCAAAGCTTACGCGATCATTTTCTTTTAAGCTTTTGTAACCGCTATCAACGATTGCTGAGAAATGCGCGAATAAATCGTCGCCGCCTGCATCAGGAGTAATGAAACCAAAACCTTTTGAATCATTAAACCATTTAACTAAACCTGTAGCCATATCTTATTCCATACTTTAAAAAAGGGAGGCACCCTAAATGAATGGGTTATTAACAAATAATTAGTCTTGAGAACGTAACCAAATTAAACAACCAAACGCCTAAATTGCTTTTTACGGGGAATCGTTAATCCTGTCAAGCGTTATTTTACAAAGACTCACTTGAATGCAGCCCAAGTTAGATTTAGCCCTTTATAAATCATTTAGTTAAGTTGATTTATTGCCAAACAGGCAGGGCGGGACTATAATGCGCGCGATACATGGTGTTGATAAACTTTATTGTCAACACCGCAAGCCTGCTAGTTAAAGTGCTTATAACAAAGCGTTCAAAAACAAGCTTGCACTTAAATATGGAGACAGGGTATTGGCTAAAGAAGAATTGATTGAAATGAATGGGGTGGTGATGGAGATCTTACCGGATTCACGTTACCGAGTGACCTTGGATAACGGTCATAAGTTGATCGCCTACACTGGCGGCAAGATGAAGAAAAATCACATTCGTATTTTGGCTGGCGATAAAGTCACATTGGAATTGTCCCCCTACGACATTAACAATGGTCGCATCACCTTTAGGCACATCGAATCTGGTGGCGCCACCTACACGCCAAGAAAGCGTACCTATTAAGTTTTACTACCGGGTGGCTAAGCAATTTAGCCCTTATTCTTATCGATGGAATGGAATCGACCGGCCTTTTAATTAACTTTGATGCTGTAAGTGCCCACTGAAACTATCTGACCGGTACGAATTTTGGCGGTTTTTCTGTGCTCAACTAAACCGTCTACCTTGACCAATCCTTCTGCTACCATAGTCTTGCCGCGGCCACCGCTATCAGCCAGGCCTACCAATTTTAATAGATTGCATAACTCTATGTACTCTGAGCTTAAGTCAAATTGCGTGTTTTCTGGCATAAGTGTCTCGTTGATTGAGGTAGAATGGGCATTAAGCAGGGGTTGTGGCGCTAATAAATAGCCACATTAAAATAGCCTATTTAGCTATCAATAAAACCACATGGGTTGATAACGGCGTCGGATTTTATATTAAAGGTAAGCTTTGTCAATGACAAAAAAAATGCAAGTCAGCAAAAGACCAAAAGACCCTCATGCGGCTAGAGAGGCCAGTCGCTATGAGACGCCATTGCCAAGTCGGGAAATGATACTTAGCTTGATGGCGGATCAAGGTGCGCCATTAAGCATTGAGCAACTATACATGCTGCTTGCTATTGAAGAAGACGAGCGCGAAATTTTTAATCGGCGCTTAAATGCCATGGAGCGTGAAGGCCAAATCATTAAAAATAGAAAAGGCGCGTTGTGCATTGCCGATAAGCTGGATTTGATTTCTGGGGTGGTGCAAGGTCACCCAGATGGATTTGGTTTCTTAATTCCTGATGATAAAAGCAAATGCAATGGCGAGGATTTGTTTTTAAGCCCTAAAGAAATGGCCCAGCTTATGCATGGCGACAGGGCAATGGTTAGAATGAGTGGCTTGGACAGAAGGGGTCGGCCAGAAGGGAAATTGGTTGAGGTGTTAGAGCGTCGAACGCAACGCTTGGTAGGCAGGGTGATTCACACGACCGGTGTCACCATAGTCGCGGCTGAAGACAAACGCATCAATCTAGACATATTAATCCCTTACCATTTGGATATGAATGCCAAGGCTGGCCAAGTGGTCATGGTCGAGTTAACTGAACAACCTTCTGCCAATGCGCAGCCCATGGGTAAAGTGGTCGAAATTTTGGGCAATTATGCCGACAGTGGCATGGAAATAGAGATTGCTTTACGTAAGCATAATTTGCCCCACGAATTTAGCGCTGAGGCGATTGCCTTGGCCGAGTCTTATCCTAAGCAAGTGCAAGCCAAAGATTACCAAAATCGCATTGATTGCCGCGCCTTGCCATTAATCACTATAGACGGTGAAACGGCTAGGGATTTTGATGACGCGGTATTTGCCGAGCCGCAAGGTAAAGGTTGGCGTTTGGTGGTGGCCATTGCGGACGTGAGTTTTTATGTTCAGCCTAAGGATGCCTTGGATAAAGGGGCGATTGATCGCGGCAATTCGGTGTATTTTCCACGCCGTGTCATCCCCATGTTACCCGAAGCTTTATCAAACGGCTTATGTTCGTTAAACCCAGATGTTGAGCGACTTTGTATGATTTGTGACATGCAGGTCGATGGGCTAGGGGTGGTTAAACAGTATAAATTCTACCCATCGGTGATGCGCTCAAAAGCACGCATGACCTACACTCAAGTGCATGAAATATTGCAACACCCAGATGCACAGTTGGCTCAGGATTATGCATGGTTGCTGCCGCATTTGACGCATTTGCAAAGCGTTTATAAATTAATGTTGGCGCAACGTGAAAAGCGCGGCGCCATAGAATTTGAAACCTCTGAAACCATTATGGTGTTCAATGATAATGGCAAAATTGACAGCATCGTACCCAGTCATAGAAACGAAGCACACAAATTAATAGAAGAGTGCATGTTGGCAGCCAACGTTTGCGCCGCTGAATTTTTGCATGCCAATGAACACCCAGCATTGTATCGAGTGCACGAAGGGCCTACCCCGGAAAAGTTAGAGCTATTGCGCACCTTTATGGCGGAATTTGGATTTGGTGTCGGCGGTGGCGATAAGCCGCATGCTAAAGATTATGGCAAGTTGTTGGATAAAATTAGAGCAAGACCGGATGCGCAATTGTTGCAAACGGTATTACTCAGGTCTATGCAGCAAGCTATCTACAGCCCAGACAATTTAGGGCATTTTGGTTTAGCTTATGAAGCCTATGCGCACTTTACTTCTCCTATACGACGCTACCCAGATCTATTAATACACCGGGCCATCAAAGCGGTCTTGAACGGCGATAAGTATAAGCCGGGTGATTGGAGTGAATTGGGCATGCAGTGCTCAATGACAGAGCGTCGAGCGGACGATGCGACGCGTGATGTGACCAATTGGCTCAAGTGTTTCTATATGCAAGATAAAATTGGCGAAGTGTTTGAAGGCAGCGTAGCGGGCGTTACCGCCTTCGGTCTATTTGTCGCTTTAGATGGGGTGTATGTTGAAGGCTTGTTGCATGTCACTGAGCTCGGCAATGATTATTTTCATTACGATAAGGCCCGCCATGAAATGGCCGGTGAACGAACCGGCGTGCGTTTCCGTTTGGGTGATAGGTTAACGATAAAAGTGGCCCGCGTGGATTTGGAAACCAGCAAGATAGATTTCTCATTGGTGAATAAAAATCAAGACTTGGATGGCGGTGCAACTGACAGTGATGGCGGCGGCTTGTCGTTGCCGCCAAGTCGCGCTCAGCAAAAGCCTAGGCATGCTGTTGCTAAAAACAAGGCTAATGGTGGTGCTGCATTTAAAAATCCAGCTAAACCGACTAAGTCTAAAAAAGCCCATAAAAAAACTAGCAAACGATAATGCTTGAGCATTAAATTTTAGGAATGATAGAGAAGGTGAAACGATGAGCGATGCCCGTATTTTATTTGGTTTTCATGCTGTGCTGAGCCGCTTGCGCCAACACAGCGCAAGCGTTCAAGAAATATTGATAGACAAAGACCGAGTGGATGCGCGCATGAAGGATCTGCTAAAGATGGCCGAGTCCTTTAATGTGCGAGTAATGGAAGTGGAACGCAGCCGATTGGATGGCATGGCTGGTATGAATGGCCGCCATCAAGGTGTGATTGCCCGCGTGGTAGATACGCCTATTCCATATAAAGACATACACGATATTTTAGAGTCCGATCTAAATGAGCCTCCATTCTTCCTTATATTAGACGGCGTGGAAGACCCTCATAATCTGGGTGCATGTCTGCGCGTGGCCGATGCCATGGGTGTGCATGCGGTGATTGCGCCCAAGGATAGGGCGGTAGGATTGAATGCCACAGTGCGTAAAGTAGCCAGCGGCGCTGCTGAGACCATTCCCTTTATTGCTGTAACCAACCTAGCTAGAACCATACGTGAATTAAAGGAAGCAGGGGTGTTTGTGGTTGGAACAACCATGGATGCGCCATCTAGTCTGCTTAATTGCAAGCTTGATGGGCCACTTGCCATAGTGCTGGGAGCGGAAGGCGATGGCATACGTCGGTTAACGGCTGAAACCTGCGATGCCTTGGTGACCATACCCATGTTTGGCTCGGTTGAGAGCTTAAATGTCAGTGTCGCTAGTGGTATATGCTTATACGAAGCCCGTCGTCAGCGTAGCGTGCTAACTAAATAGCGGCTAATCCTGCAATTTGAGCGTTTTTAAAGTACGTTGACGGACGCTATTCAGTAGCGTCGGGTTGTCAATCAATGATTGCTGGTAACTAGGTATAAGCTGACGAATTTTTTCTTGCCAGCCTGCCTGTTGCAATGGCAGTTTAAAGCAACGCTCTATCACATCTAGCATGGCTTGCACGGCAACCGACGCGCCAGGGGATGCACCCAGTAAGGCGGCTATCGTCCCGTCTTTTGCCGCAACTATTTCAGTACCAAACTCCAATTTTCCGCCTTTTTCATCGCATTTTTTGATGATTTGTACGCGCTTGCCGGCATTTTCCAAGCGCCAATCTGCCTTTAGCGCGTCTGGATAAAACTGCCGCAAAACAGAAATTTTTGAGGTGTGGGTCTTCATTGCTTCCACTATCAAGTAGCGAGTTAAATCGGTGTGTTGTTTACCAACATTAAGCATGGGTTTAATGTTGCTTGGTTTAACCGATTTAATTAAATCCAGATAGGAGCCTTCGTTTAAAAATTTAGTGGTAAAGCCGGCGTAAGGCCCAAATAATAAGGCCGGCTTGCCATCAATAATACGTATGTCTAAATGGGGTACGGACATCGGTGGTGCACCTAGTGCTGCTTTGCCATAAACTTTTGAATTGTGCTGAGCAATGATTTCCGGTTTGTCGCAGACCAACCACTGACCACTAACAGGGAACCCGCCGTAACCATGGCTTTCTGGCACGCCGGATTTTTGCAATAATTTTAGAGCGCCGCCACCGGCACCAAGGAAAACAAAGCCTGCATCAATCTGTTGGGTTTTCTTGGTCTTGAGATTGACTATGGTCAGTTGCCAGCGACCATTTTCCAGTTGTTTTAAACGCCGTACTTCGCTGTTTAATTTAAGTTTAAAGTTTGCTTTGCTGGTCAGATTGCTGACAAAGCTGCGAGTTAGGCTACCGAAGTCCACGTCACTACCGTAAGGTATTCTAGTAGCCGCGACCTTTTGTTTGGGGTCCCTGTTTTGCATGACCAAGGGCATCCATTTGCTTAAAATGGCCGGATCCTCGCTGTACTCCATGTCTTTAAATAAGTGGTGGGCTTTTAATAAATCGTAGCGTTTACGCAAAAACTCCACGTCCTCTTCCCCCCAAACAAAACTGAGGTGCGGTGTGGGGTTGATGAATTTAGCCGGTGCGGGTAATTGACCGTTTTCTACAAGGTGTGACCAAAACTGCAAACTGGTTTCAAATGCAGCATTAATGGATAAAGCACGTTTAATATCAAGGCTGCCATCGCTGGCAACAGGCGTGTAATTTAACTCGCAATAGCCAGCGTGACCGGTACCGGCATTATTCCTGGCATCCGTGCTTTCGGCTGCGATAGTAGGAAGACGTTCTACCATTACCATGCTGAGTTTGCTGTCTAGTTCAGACAGCAAGCTGGCTAAGGTGGCGCTCATTACCCCACTGCCAACTAACAGCACATCGACTTTATTTATAGTTGTCATTAGATTTAAAAGGCTTTTTAATAAATATCCGTGATTGAATATGCCGCACGCCAAGAAAAAAGCCTGTGAAAGACAGGCTTTGGTTTTTTAAAAATGCAATTAGCAAACCATGACTGCTTTAGTTTCATGCATTTAAGTTGTAAATTTTACAGTAATATTAGACTTTTAAGGGAAGAATAATGCGCTTTCAAGTTCACAGAACCACTAGCTGGCAATCCCAATGAATCAGGATGATCTGCTGCGATTATTGAATACGGCTATGCCCTACGGTAAGTATCAAGGTCGCTACATAGCCGATTTGCCTGGTCATTATTTAAATTGGTATGCGCGAGTAGGCTTTCCAAAAGGCGAGGTAGGTCGTTTGTTAGCATTGATGCAGGAAATAGATCACAACGGATTGTCATGGTTGCTGGACCCACTGCGAACCACTGCTAAAGGGTGAAAGGCAAGGGCTGAATAGCGTACAGGCAAGATACTAGGTAGTGCGTGGCCATTTTAGCGATTTTATAATCGAAATTTTTGGCGTCCCCACCGGGATTCGAACCCGGGTCGCCTCCGTGAAAGGGAGGTGTCCTAGGCCTCTAGACGATGGGGACCTAAGAATTAATTACACTCATTACAAGTGCAACATTTTACTACAAAAAACCATTTAAAAGCAGTGTTATTGGTGGAGATAAGCGGGATCGAACCGCTGACCTCTTGCATGCCATGCAAGCGCTCTCCCAGCTGAGCTATACCCCCTGTACCTACATTTTTCGCTGTTGTTTTTACATCAGCTATCAGCGAGGCGCCATATTAATGATGGGCCGATGGATTGTCAATGTTTTTCATTCGATTGACGCTAAATTTTAGCGCTCGGCAGGCTTTTGGCCCTGCCAACAATTGCCACGGTTGGGTATATTAGCCGCGGGTATTGAGTTGCCCGTCAAATTGAGTGAGATCTACGCGCGTCGCTGCCTGCCAACCTGGTTTGCGGTGCTCTGCCACTACATTGGTAAAGATGCCGCCGCGCACATAGAATTTAGCAGTAACGCGCATAAACCTTGGTTGAGTTGCCTCAACTAGGTCGTCTAAAATGCGATTGGTAACGGCTTCGTGAAAACAGCCTTCGTCTCGGAATGACCACATGTATAACTTTAAACTTTTGAGTTCAACGCAGGTTTTATCTGGGATGTAGTCTAAATAAATAACGGCAAAATCAGGCTGGCCAGTTTTTGGGCACAAACAGGTGAACTCTGGGATTTCCATGTGGATATGGAAATCGCGGTTTGTATTTGGGCTTTCGAAAGTTTCTAAATTTTTGGAGGCCAAAACGGTTGGTTTTGCGCCTATTGATTGTGAGCTCATAAGGTGTTTTTACTAAAAAAAAGTTATTATACTATCTAACTAAAATACTATAAAAAATTAGCCTACATTTTATTAGTTCAAATAAGCACCATTTCCCACCAAATAATTAATCATAAAGCCCATTGATTTGCGTTTAACCCAATTAAAACTTGCCGGCTTTAAGTCATTTGTCGATCCAACCACCTTGCACATACACGGCCAGCGTATGGGTATTGTTGGCCCAAACGGTTGCGGAAAATCCAATGTAATGGAATCGGTGCGTTGGGTATTGGGCGAATCGTCGGCCAAGGAGATGCGCGGCGACAGCATGGATGCCGTTATTTTCAACGGCTCCGCTACACGCAAGCCTATATCTCGCGCCAGCGTGGAATTGATTTTTGATAACAGTTTAGGTGGCGCTGCAGGCGAATGGAGTCAATACGCAGAAATTTCCGTTAAACGTGTCATTGAGCGAGATAAGGGTTCGGCTTATTACATTAACAATGCCTTGGTGCGGCGTCGCGACGTGGCGGACTTGTTTTTGGGTACCGGGCTGGGAGGTCGTGCTTACGCCATTATTGGGCAAAACACCATCAACCGTATTGTGGAGGCTAAGCCTGAAGAATTACGCATCTTTCTTGAGGAAGCGGCCGGTATCAGTAAATACAAGGAAAGACGAAGAGAAACCGAACTGCGTTTGCGTGACACGCGTGAGAATTTACTTCGGGTCGAAGACATTCTGCAGGAGTTGGATAAGCAGATTGCGCGCCTGCAATCTCAAGCCGTACTAGCGGAAAAACATAAAAATTTACATGAAGCACTGAAATTAAGTTCGGCCCTTGTTTGGGCATTAAAGAAACGCGATGCCAGCCTGCATTGGCAAAAAGCCCAGCGGCAGGTGCAGCAACTGGCCCAAGAGCTCGAAGCGCAAATGGCTGGCTTACGGAATAAAGAGCGGGATTTAGAGCAAGTTAGGCAGGAAAACTTTCGTTTCGCGGAAACCGTTAATCAAACTCAGGCTGCTTACTACCAAGCCAATGCAGAGCTCGCTAACGTTGAGAATCAGCTAAAAAACAGCAAGGATGCACAGGAGCGAACGCAGGCGCAGCTTAATCAACTGAGCGCTCAGTTAGATAAAAATAATGACCTGGCTAATCAGTCTCAGCTCGACTTAGCCTCTGCTAAAGCTAAATTGCTCGATGAGCAGAGTCGCGTTGCTTTATCAGAAAAAGCCAATCAACAAGCGGCCGAAGCTGTGCCGGTTTTATTTGAGCAATTTCAAGCCGCACAAAATGAATTGGATGCCGCTCAGGCTAACTTGATCGAGTTAAATCAGCATCTGCAGTCGGAGCAAAATCATCTGTCCTATGCAAAGCGTGAAGCATCCGAGCTTCACCTTCAACTTGAGAAAGTCCAGTTGGCTATTGCTGGCAACAAATTGAGTGATGGCAGTTTATTGCAATCACAGCAAACTGCGATGGCAGAAATGCATGCCAACATCGCTAACTTGGAAGAGTGTGTTGCAGCCAGTTTGGCTAAAGAAAATCAATTGATCGACCAAGTAAAAACCCATAATGAATCGCAATTATCTGCACAGCGTGACTTAAGCGGCTTAGATGCTGAGATAAAATCGCTAGAAAAAATTCAGCAGTCATTAAAAAATGCGAACGATGAGGCAGGTTTAAATCGCTGGCTAAAAGAGCTCGACTTACAAGATAAGCCTCGCGCATGGCAAACAATAAGCGTAAAAAAAGGTTGGGAAACAGCACTGGAGGCGGTGCTTGGGCCTAGGTTAAATGCCATTTCAGCGCCCAGATTACAAGCTGCTGATCGCCCACCTGCCTCCTTAATTTTAGCCATAGGCGGGGCTTTTTCTAGCAAGAGCATGCAGGCCGAAAATCGGACCTCTCTTTATTCCATCGTTAACAATGGCACGCCCGAGCAAGATGCTGCCTTGCAAGAATGGTTGAGTGGCTTTTATTTGTTAGACGACGACATTGATGCGGCGCAGGCGAGTTTATCCTTGCGTAATGGCGAGTATTTGGTTAACAAGCAAGGTGATATATACAGCCAATACAGCGTCAGCTATTTTGCCAAGCAATCTGTTTTACATGGTCTGCTAGAACGCCAAGCTCAATTGCAAAGCCTGCAACAAAAACGTCCTTTTGCTCAGCTCGCATTGACTGAAGCTGAGCAGGCGTTAAGCCAAGTGGAGCTTGAATTGCATTCGGTAAAAGTGCTGCAGCGGTCGCAGTCTCAGGAGTTAAAGCAGACCATTGAGCAAGCGCATCAATTAAATTTAGCCATTCAACAGCAGCAGCAAGCGCTGCTGGCTATGCAGCAAAAACAAAACGACTTGGAAGCGGAACGCGTCAAGTTGGAAGGTAAGCTGTCGGTATTGTCTGTTGAAATAGCCTCTAAAGAACAATTGTTGCAAACCGAATCATCTAAATTGGCGTTAAGGCAACAGGCCAAATACGAAGCCGAATCGCTGAAGCAAAAAACGGAGTTAATTTTCAATCAAGCGCGCGATGAAATGCATTTGCTAGAAAAAACGCACCAAGAATTAAATTTTAGCTCGCGAATTATTTCTAATGAAATTATAGCGTTAGAGAGCAATCTGAATGTAATTTTCGATGAAAATAGCAATATCAAATCGAACCAAGATAGCTTGCTGGCGACCCTCGCAAAGATTGAAGGCGATGGCTTCAAGTTAAGCCTACAAGAGGCCTTAGAAAAAAAACAAAACCAAGAGCGTGCGCTACTTGAAGCAAGAAATGCCATGAATGCAAGTGAAGCTAATCTTCAGCAACATGAACGTGAGCGTATGCATAATGAGCAAGCCTTGCACCCATTGCGCGACAAATTAGAAATCAGTCGTTTAAATGAGCAGGAAGCGCGTTTAAGCTTCGAGCAATGCCAAGCGGAGCTCCATTCATCTGGTGTGTCAGAGCAACAGTTGAATGAGCGATTGGATGCGAGCCAGACCGGCAAAGCAGCGATAAAAGTAGTTGACTTGGAAAGAAGCTGTGCGCAAACCCAAGCCGAGATAGAGGCTTTGGGCGCTGTTAATTTGGCCGCCATGCAAGAACTGGAGTCGGAGCAAACGCGTCGCTTATACCTAGCCAGCCAATCGGCTGATTTAAAAGAGGCGATTGACACCTTGGAAGATGCCATACGTAAAATAGATAAAGATACCCGAAGCCGATTGCAAGATACCTTCGATTTGGCCAACCAACATTTTAACGAGCTTTTCGTCACCCTATTTGGTGGTGGACAAGCAGGCTTGGCGCTGCTGGGCGATGAAATACTGGACACCGGCTTGCAAGTTTTTGCTCAACCGCCGGGGAAGAAGAACAGTACCATACACCTGCTTTCCGGTGGCGAAAAAGCCCTCACGGCGCTGGCTTTGGTGTTTGCCTTATTTAGACTCAACCCGGCGCCATTTTGCTTAATGGATGAAGTTGATGCGCCATTGGATGACAGCAACACTGAGCGCTTTTGCGCGATGGTGAAAAAAATGTCGGAAAAAACGCAGTTTTTATACGTCAGTCATAATAAAATAACCATGGAAATGGCCCAGCAATTGATCGGTGTTACCATGCAGGAATCCGGTGTATCACGTATTGTCGAGGTCGACATGGACGCGGCTGTGCAGATGATGTCGGCCTATGAGGCTGCCTAGGTATCAACTGCAACTGTTCAAACAAAACCAACTGAAGGTTAAGCTTATATGAGTGATTTGCAAATAGCATTAATAGCCATAGGCGCATTGATAATATTGGCTGTATTGATACTTAATTGGTGGCAGGAAAGGCGCTTTCACCGGCAAGTGCAAAGTCAATTTGCCGACTTAAAAAACGATGTTCTGCTGCCAGAATCGGCTCCACATACTTCACTGGCCAGCGAAGCTCATGAAGATGGCTTAATTTCTGTCAAAGATGTCGCTCACTCTGGTCTTGATGATACTGTCTATAACACTGGTGATGCGCAGGATGCGGATAACTTTACCATCAACGTAGCAGTAAAACTTGACGCTGAAGACGCTCCGGCATTCGATGCATTGACCGTCAGCGCCGACAGCGAAGAGCCGCAGCTTAGTAAGGCGATAGAAGACGTTGCGCCATCCGCGCCGACTGAGCCAAAAGTCAGCGCTGGTTTGCCTAGTATGGTGCTCAGTAAAATCGACACCATGGCATTGTTGTACTTGGCTAAAGAATCGACCATGCTGACATTGAAAGAGAGTTTGCAAGGTTTATTTGACGGCTTGGATAAACCGTTTTTGATCCACGCACTGGATAAAAACCAGGCTTGGCAAGTGCTCGATGATGGCAATACGCAGACGTATCAGCCTGTATTGAGGGTGGCTTGCAGTTTGCAATTAGCGGATAGAGGCGGCGCCGTGACCCGTAGCACACTAAGCCGCTTCCAGCTTGCCGTGACCGAGCTTGCGCTAAAAATTAATGCAGATCTTGAGTGGCAAGACATAGAAAGCATTCAGCTGCAAGCAACTGAACTGGATGAGTTTTGCATAGCCGTGGATAAAACCGTGGGTTTTCATTTAAGTCATGGCGAAAACGGTGCGTTTTCGGCTGCTAAATTGACCGCATTGGCTGAGGCACAAGGCTTGGCGGCTAACGATGCGGGCTGCTTGCAAGCATTTAATCCACAAAGCGCTAAACCTTCTTTCATTATTTTCAATACGGAAAATCAATTAACTGTTGTTAATGCCGCAAGTGACGCACTCATAAAAAGCGTTATTTTTCAATTGGATATTCCCCGTGTTGATGAATGTACGCTGGCATTTAAGCAAATGGTTAAGGTGGCTAAGTCGCTAGCGGTCGATTTAAACGCCAATTTACTGGATGCCAATAATCGAATATTGAATGATCAGCAAATTGAGCAAATATTCCAACAAGTCGATTCCATTCAAGACGCCATGCGCTTGCGCGGCATAGAGCCGGGTTCCGAGGCGGCGCTTAGGTTGTTCTCATAAATGAGCCAAGCTGAACAGCAAGGCTTATTGTTTGAAGCCCCCCCGAACTCAAAGCCGCTATCGATTGACATAAACCTGCAATACCAGCATTTAAAGCGCAGTCTAGAACAATACGATTACGAGTACTACGTGTTGGATGCGCCGTCGGTTCCTGATAGCGAGTACGATAGCCTTTTTAAGGCGCTGCAAGCCATAGAGCAGTCGCATCCTGAGTTAGTCACCGCAGACTCACCAAGCCAACGAGTCGGCGGCAGCCCAAGCAATGCCTTTGCTAACATCACGCATAAGCAAGCAATGCTGTCGCTTAACAATGCCTTTGAGGATCCGGAGTTGGAAGCGTTTGACAAGCGCATACGCGATACGCTGGCTTGCAATCAAGTTGAATACGCAGTAGAACCAAAGTTTGATGGATTAGCTATCACCCTAAGCTATGAAAACGGGCTATTCAAGCAAGGAGCAACCCGTGGTGATGGCTATACAGGTGAGGATGTAACACACAATCTACGGACTTTACGAGCCATCCCCATGCGTTTGAACTGTCAAAATCCACCTGCATTACTGGAAGTGCGTGGTGAAGTGTTGATGTTTAAGCGTGACTTTGAAAAGCTAAATAAAATGCAGTTAGCCAAGGGTGAAAAGCCGTTTGCTAACCCGCGAAATGCAGCCGCTGGTAGCCTACGTCAATTAGACCCAAAAGTAACGGCAACTAGACCATTAAGCTTTTTTGCCTATGGTTTGGGTGTGGCGCAAGGCATTCCGCCTATGCATAGCCATAGTATGGCTATGGATTACCTTGCCAGCCTGCATTTTCCGGTGAGTCAGGAGCGCGGCGTGGTTTTAGGTTTGCCCGGCCTGCAAGCTTATTACATAAAAATTGCAGGCTTACGTGATGGCCTGGCCTTCGATATAGATGGCGTGGTTTACAAGGTAAATCAATTTAAGTTGCAAGATGAGCTCGGGTTTGTATCCCGTGCGCCTAGATGGGCTATCGCTCATAAATTCCCAGCACAAGAAGCGCTAACCATCGTTGAAGACATCACGGTGCAAGTGGGCAGGACAGGTGCAATCACACCGGTAGCAAGGCTATCCCCAGTTTTTGTTGGTGGGGTGACGGTAACCAACGCTACCTTGCACAACGAGGATGAGGTTAGACGAAAAGACGTGCATATCGGTGACACGGTGAGCGTGCGCAGGGCAGGGGACGTCATTCCTGAAGTGGTAAGCGTGGTCATGGAAAAGCGCCCGCTTAATGCAAGGCGTTTTGTGATGCCGACCGTCTGCCCAGACTGCGGCTCGCATATCGTTAGGCCAGAGGACGAAGCGGTGGCTAGATGCAGTGGAGGACTTTTTTGCCCTGCGCAGCGCAAGCAAGCCATCATTCATTTTGCCTCGAGGCGGGCAATGGATATAGAGGGATTAGGCGATAAATTAGCCGATCAATTGGTTGAGGCGCAGCTAGTCAACACGCTGGCTGATATATACCAGCTTAATTTATCTGTCTTATGCAACTTGGAGCGCATGGCCACGAAGTCAGCTGAAAATCTGTTGCAAGCATTGCATAAAAGTAAATCCACCACATTGGCACGCTTTATTTATGCCCTAGGCATGCGTAACGTCGGAGAGGCCACGGCGAAGGATTTGGCTAGGCATTTTGCCAACCTTAATAACCTCATGCAGGCCAGTCGCGATGATTTGTTAGCGGTGAATGACGTAGGCCCGGTGGTGGCGGATTGCATAGTGAATTTTTTAGGCGAAGAACACAATCAGGTGGTTATAAAACAATTGTTAGAAGCAGGGGTGTGTTGGCCAGACAGCGACAACAATAGTACTGAGCTAAGTCACCTAGCAGGGAAGACTTTTGTGCTAACCGGCACTTTGGCTAATTTGTCCCGTGAGCAAGCTAAAGAATTAATTGAGGCTAGGGGAGCTAAAGTGAGTGGCAGCGTGTCCAAGAAAACAGATTATGTTGTTGCTGGAAGTGAGGCCGGCAGCAAATTAGACCAGGCCAAAATGCTGGAATTAACTATTTTAGATGAAGCTGGCTTGCTGCAACTACTCGCAGTGCATTAAATTCAAAGGTAAGTAGACGATATGAAACTAGAAAAAACTTTAATAACAGCATTCATCTTAATGTTCTTTAACGATGTGTTAGCTAGAAATTATAGCGCTAGCGAATGCAATAAATTATTAAATGCAGGCAATACAGCAGCAGCCATTGATTACTCAAAAGCCTTGTTATCGTTTAACGGCAGTGATAAAGATGCCTTGTTATGCCAAGGTCGAGCCTATTATGCCGCGGAGGATTTCAATAAGGCGCTACTTGCATTTGAGTTAGCAGAAAAAAATTCCAGTAATGAGCTGGATAAGATAGTGGCTGTTTTTCTAAAAGCCAATGCCAGTTATGCCATGAAGCAAAAAGATCAAGCATTAGCAAGCTATAAAAAAGCCCTTAAACAATCGCAAATGATAGCTAACAAAGCCATGGAGCGCCTAGCTCTTAACGCCATTGGTGACATAAGCAACAATGATAAGGACTATCAGCTTGCACTGGATTGGTATTTGCAAGGTTTTAAGCTGGCGGCTAATGACAATGAGCGAGGAGAGAGTGCTGAGAAAGTAGGCGGGGCTTACCATGCGCTAAAACAAGATGATCTAGCACTTGAATACCAAATAAAAGCTTATTTGATGCACGACAGGGTCGGTACGCCAGACCAATATGCGCAATCCAGTATTTTATTGGGCCAATATTACGCGATCGTCAAGAATTACGATAATGCTGAAAAAACACTCACTAAAATTATCAAATTTGCTAACGAGCAGGGCGGTGAATACTATGAAGCCAAAGCAAGCTATGTATTAGCTAAAGTTGAATTGGCCAGAGGTGACACTGAAAAAGCAGCAAAATTAATAGAAAACGCCAAGCTTATTGCAAAAAAAACCCAAGATACTGCCTTAGAAAAAGAAATCATAAATGAAACTAAAGACTTATTTTGATAGCAATTGCTAAATAAATAAACTAAACGTGTCAAATCTAAGCGAGCCACCATTATGAATCCTAAAAAAGACATCGCTCCTTCAGGCATCACGCCAAGAGAGGTTTTTGAAAGTCGCAGGGATTTCATAAAGAAAGCAGGTGTTGGCTTGATAGCAAGTACAGCCTTGCTATTAAATTGCCCCATTAGTGCAGCTACGCCAAAAAATACAAATATGCCGTCAAGGAAATTAAAGCTCATCAGCACGGCTCATGGCAGAGGTGAGAAGCTTACAAGCTACGAAGACGTTACCTCTTATAATAATTTCTACGAATTTGGATCGGATAAAAGTGAGCCTGCAATTAACGCCAAGCTTTTTAAAACGCAACCATGGACGTTAACAGTAGAGGGCGAGGTAAGAAAAAACAAAACCATCGCCATGGAAGATATATTGAAGCTGGCGCCATTAGAGGAGCGCATATACCGCATGCGATGTGTTGAGGGTTGGTCTATGGTAATCCCATGGGTGGGGCTGCCACTTTCTGAGCTAATTAAATGGGCTGAACCTACTGGAAATGCTAAATATGTTGAATTCATCTCGCTAGAGGATAAGCAGCAGATGCCTGGCCAAAACATTCCATTAATAGACTGGCCCTACACCGAAGGATTACGCATGGACGAGGCTATGAATCCACTAACCATTTTGGCCGTAGGGCTCTATGGTGAAGTCTTGCCTAATCAAAATGGTGCGCCATTGCGACTGGTTGTGCCATGGAAATACGGATTTAAAGGCGCAAAATCAATCGTCAGCATTAGGTTTACGGAAAAGCAGCCAGTTTCAAGCTGGATGAAGATCTCGCCAAAAGAATACGGTTTTTATGCAAACGTTAACCCTAATGTAGAGCACCCGCGCTGGAGTCAATCAACGGAACGTAGGATAGGCTCTGGCCTTTTTTCAAGCAGAATTAAAACGCAAATGTTTAACGGCTATGCAGACCAGGTCGGGCACATGTATTCGGGGCTTGATCTTAAGAGAAATTTTTGAGTGACCCTTGATTAACTTATGCGAGCATTTAGCCTTAATTCATTCAATCTAGATGGCTATTTAACGAATAAAGTTTTCGTTTTTTCAATTGCTATTCTTCCATTTTTAAGACTATTCTACCTTGCGCTTAATGGCAAGCTTACAGCACATCCAATTGAATACATTGAACATTCCACCGGATTTTGGGCGCTAACTATTTTATTGGTGTTGCTATTACTAACGCCCATGCGGCAAATATTTAAACTAAATAAGCAAATTCGCCTTAGGCGTATGCTGGGCTTATTTGTCTTCTTTTATGCCTTTTTGCATGTGCTGACATACTTATGGCTGGATTACGATTTTAATTATGATGAGATTGCCAAGGATGTGATTAAGCACCCACGTATTTTGGTGGGGTTCGTCGCTTTTATATTACTGATACCACTCGCCGCTACATCTAATAATGCCAGCATAAAAAGGTTGGGGGCGATCTGGGTTAAATTACACAGCCTAGTTTACCTTATTGCCATTTTGGCTGTAACGCATTTTTGGATGCTGGTGAAGCGAGACATACGCGAGCCATTAATATTCGCAATGGTTTTATTTTTACTTTTGGCTGTACGGCTTTATTTTAAATTTTTAGCAAAGCAACGAAGGCCTAGCTAAATGCATTTATTATACTATTATTAATTTTACATAATATACATTATGCGAAGTTAATTGTATTGAAAATAAGCCAAGCGCTAGGCTTGGCTTTATGTAAGTCCTCGTAACTAATTTTATGACTAATTCGTAACTAATTAAGCTACTTCAACTCTTGTCCAAAATGTCCAAGAATTAGTAGTCTTCTCAAAGCCCTGTCAAAACTCAATCTAGTAGAAAGTTATATCAATCCAGTTTAAAAATATTGCAAAATAAAAAGAAACTAAAAAAATGCGCAAATAATGAAAAAATTAGGTTAATAGTGACATCTTGTCGATAAGTATGAAAATTAATTAGGTTTTGCCCAAATGTATCACTTTTAGGTTTAACTCATATGAAAGCTTGTTTCTAAAAGATATTTAGCGCAAAATTAGAGCAGGTGAATCCTATTACAAAGGATAACTAATGAAACCTTATTCAATAAGAGCCACTGAGCTAAATAGCCTCCAAGAATTTTTTCTTTCTTCCATAACGCCAGAGTTAGATGGAAGTTCAGGTAAGTTCCGTGCCCCAAAAAAGTTCAAATTAATAACGCCATCTAACGATTTTGAGGCTGTAGCTGCGTTTTTGCAGATGCATTCCCATAGCGCTCATACTCATAGAGGGTATGAGAAAGAATTAACTAGGCTACATATGTGGGCAGTTATGAAGGCTGGGATTGCTTTATCATCGATGTCGCTTGATCATTATCGCAATTATATAAAGTTCATGAGCGATCCTGACGATGATTGGTGTGGTCCGCGCGCTACCATCGGTACGCAAGATTGGCGGCCATTCCAACCAAAGAAATATGATGCGAATCATAAGCTAGTAATACCTCCAATATCTTCACTAATGACTGCAGTAAGATCAATCAGTTCATTTATAGATTGGCTATGCAAAGGTGGCTATTTAATTGGCAATCCACTAAGTATTATTAAGGCAGAATTCATTAATAAAACCCCTCCTACTACTCGAGATGTTGATAGAAATTCCAATTATTTCGATAATGAGAGCTTCGTTAGCTTAAAGCAGACTTTAGATGCAATGCCAAGAGAGTCTATTTGGGATATTCACGAATACGAGGTTAAGAAAATACTACTTTCGTTGATTTATAACTTAAATGCTAAAACTGCGGAAATTTCAAGCGCCAAAATGTCCAACTTCATAGAAGTAGGTGGAAAATGGTATTGGATAGTTGAAAGGAAAAAATCCAACGTAGATAGCATGATGCTGAATGAAGAAATGCTAAATAACTTAAAACGATGGAGGCTTCATTTACATCTTTCTGAGCTACCTGACAGGAGTGATACGTTGCCCCTACTGCCCCCTGTAAATAAATACTGTACACCTTTATATTATCGTGGAGGCTTACGCCCAAGAAGATTAACCCAATTGTTACGTGAATTAATTGTAGCAACTTCAGAAAGTATTGCCAGAACTAATACGGAAAAAGCATTGCAGCTCCAATATGCTACCTCGCATTGGCTTAGATATACAAAACTACGCGAAAAGGCTAACTTGCAAAAAGTATCGTTTTAGTCTAAACCAACAAACTAAATTAGTTTTTCTGAAGGGCTTTTAGCAATTTCTTTTCAGCAGATTTTAATTGCTTAGAGAGTGCAGTTCTATCAAGTTTGAGGCTTTCAATTTGGCCCTCCTGTAACCCAATACCTTTATTTAATAAAGAATTTTCCTTATTAAGATTGGCAACTTCCTTGCTGTGTGCAGATTGCTCAGATTTAAATAAAACACTCGTTTTATTAAGGTCCTTTTGTAGAGATAATGCTTTTTGACGGAAGCGATCTATTTCAAGTAAATACTTAGACTCATGTAACTTGAAGCGCTCTTCTGACTTATCCATTAGATTGCTAATTTTAGTGATTTCGGCACCGAATCCTTCTCTGGCACTGATTAATGAGGCTTTTAAGTACTCAGATTCATTTTCAAGCGTTTTAAGCAACTTTTCTTTGTCAGCCAAGGCTAGCATATCAACCATACGTAAATTTTCGGTCTCAGAAAGGCGTTTTAAGGCATTCTTCAGCTCAACTTGTATTTCAGTTAGTACATGTTCAGTTTTTGCGGCTTTTTGTTCAGCCACTTCAGATTGCAATTTATATTTAAGTATTTCAGCGGTTGCATTATCTACCAATTGTGAAAATCCAGCCTGAGCCGCTTTTTGTGCTTCATTCCATAAATTAGCAACGAGGTCGCCAGCTACTGCAGCAATATTTTCCGGTATGTCCGGACGTTCAATTCGCACACGACTTTTCTCACGTAATTCTAGCCAAAATTTATTGAGCGCATCAGCCGGTGCTGACATGCTACCTCGACGCACGTACTGATACAGCTTGTTGGCCGTTGGCGTTATTCCGTATCTAAAAAATAACAATACACAGGCTTCACGGTAAATATCTTTGGTTTCTGGGAAATCTGCTTTTAAAGCATCGATTTCAATTTGAAGCTGTTGTTCGTTAACTATAACTGTATTCATGGGTTTAACTCAAATATTATTAATAAATAATACAACGTATTATATTGTGAATACAATAATTTATGATTAACTTTTGACATTATTACTCTAATGTCAAATAATGATTAGAATCATTATTTCAAAAGTATTGAGACCTGAATTGAATACGCAGAATAAATTATCCGTAGTGCCAACAATCACAACGATTGATTCGTTGCAACTTTCGTTGGAATTAGATGGAAGTAATGGTTGCAATCGAGCGATGGGCAATCGCCCTCAAATTACAGCCAATACTGATGCCGATGCGATTAAGGTATGGCTAGCTCGGTATCTTGATACAAAGACTACTTTTGACAGTTATCGTAAAGAAGCCGAACGACTATTGTTGTGGTCAGTACTGGAACTCGGCAAACCATTGTCTTCATTAAGCCATGAGGATTTCTTAGTATATCAACACTTTTTAGCTGATCCACAGCCAGCTGAGCGATGGATTATGGCCCATCGCAAAGTTGCTAGAGATGATCCCCAATGGCGACCGTTTGCAGGTCCCCTCTCCCCTACCAGTCAGCGACAAGCCATCGTTATACTGAATGGGATGTTTTCTTGGTTGGTGAATGCGGGATACCTAGCTGGCAATCCATTATCTTTATCCAGAAATCGTCAACGCAAGGCCAAACCTAGAGTTACACGGTTTTTAGATGAGGATCTATGGAAGGAAGTTAAGTTGACGATTGACAGCATGCCGCGAGAAACTAACAGGGAACGGGAACATTATTATCGGGTGCGGTGGTTATTCTCGTTGTTATATATCACCGGCATGCGCGTTTCTGAAGTCACGCAAAATACCATGGGTGGATTTTTTAGTCGAAAAGACAAAAGTAGTGAGTCAAGGTGGTGGCTGGAGATTACGGGGAAAGGTGATAAAACTCGCATCGTACCGGCTACGAATGAGCTGATGCTTGAACTGAGTCGTTACCGTCGTGAGATGGGGCTCAGTTTAAGTCCGATAGAAGGAGAAGCAACGCCCCTATTGTTGCCTATTGGCGGTAAGCAACGTGCAATGACTAGAAGTGCAATACATTTGATACTTAAGCAAATTTTTAATATAACAGCCATGCGTTTACAAGAGCGAGGAGCTGATTTTATAACTCAAGTCGCTAGACTAGAAGCCGCTTCAGCTCATTGGATGCGACATACTGCAGGTTCGAATATGACATCTGGTGATATGGATATCAGACACGTCCGAGACAACCTGGGGCATGAGTCTATCGCCACAACGAATAATTATCTACATTCAGAAGATGATAAACGTCACCAGGACACTGAAGAACACCATAGATTAAATTGGTAAAGATAGATTTTGCTCATTTAGAGACTGCGCAAATTAGGCCATCTGGGGTCCATACAAGAGAAACACAGGGAAGTCCTCCAGAAAACTCAGCTATGTTTTTTAGCGTATTTCGATCAATCTGAGAATGAGCTCCTCCCATAGGATGACTATGCCAAGTTCCAATAAATTGTAGATATGAAAGTGAATTTTGATTGGCTAATAATAGGTTCTCTTGTAAACCCTCTATACCCAGTATAAATTTAGTAGGCTGTCTAATACTGTCAGCAGGCGCATCTACCAATCCTGCAATTAAAATGGTCCTAGTTTGAAAAGAAATTTTCCCAACTAATGCACCGCCGGTTTCATTTTTACCCCATTGTTGTACATCTGCATAAATTGCAGCAGCTACATGATCAAGAATGCGTATCTCCCAACCATCGTCCTCTGTAACATTTAATACTGTGGTATTTCCTAACTCATTTGTTCTCCATAGCATGCTCAAGCCATCTGCAACGCCGTAAGCTAGACATCCATTCTTGGGAAACCCTTCAGTGAGCCATTTTTGAATCTGCATGGCAGTTATTGCGGCAGATCTAGATACTACGGCATCAGACATTTGAGAAGTTATTGAGCTGCAATTTACTCCTGTGAATACCCTCGACAAGTCGTTGCCATCGTTGGCTATAGCCTTTCTAAGTTGAGGGTGAAACCGACAGGAGTCAAATAGATAAGCAGTTAAGTCATCAACTCTACTAGATCTATTTACCCCCTCCAATAGCACTATGGCTGCATTACCTTGACCAAACATCATTGCTCTTGATAACCGAGCATTCGAATCATTTAAAGCAGTAGAAGCAGTCTCAGATGTAAGTACTTTTAATGAAGCTGTAGTGTCAACTATTAATGCTGCTGTATCTGGAATGACTTCTTTAAACTTTTCGGGGTTGAGCATGACCTCTACTCCATCCTCGACAAAATCTTTAGTTTTTATATGTGATAACGTAGTAAATGCTGTGCGCATTAACGATACTTTGTAAGGATTAAACCATCCGGACAATGGGTCAATCAAAGCATGTCGTGCAAGATTATGTGGATAAATGAACTCATTGTCCACGAAGCTCATATTGCCGAATCCAGCTCGCCCTAAGTGAAGAGCAATTTTAGATCCCAAACTCCCGCAGCCAAGCATGATTATTTGCTGTGAAAGATCATTTTTTTCGTAGCCAGATGTTAATGCAAGTAATTGGGGGCTTAAATCATGAGCATGAAATGCAGGCTCAACAGTGATTTTCTTCTCCAAAGGTTTATCAGCTGAGAACGTAAAATGTACGACATATGGTAATAATTCTATATTTCTACCACCACTACCTATCAATGGTTGTGGCCTGTATACGCCTAGCACTACGATTGCACATACTCCATATTTCCAGCTCGCTGGGTTAGATGGGTTTTGTAAAATACTTCTTAAGTAGAAATCTTGTATTTTTTTGTCGAGAGCATTGCGGTCAATCCCAAACGATTCTGCTTTCGTTAGCAGTGAGTCATAATCGAAAACCGTTTCAGGCTCATACTGTGAGTAAACCTGAAACTCACTATTCTTTTGTGTTGCACAACCGAAAAAAGTTAACGTATCACCTTGTTGAATTTCACCGTTATTGGAAAATTGTTTTTGGTTAAATACTAGGTCATCATTATTCTGAACAGAGGGATACAAAGAGCCTACGATTCCCACAGGCATGGCAATGTATTGAGTCGGCGCGCTGAGTATCCTACCGTCGATTGGTATGTTTTTTTGAACTTCTTCTGCACTAAAGATAATTGTTGATGGAGATGAGTCTCTTCGAGTTGGCTCCCATCCTTGATTTGCATCAATTAATGTATTGGACGCAGCTCTGTGTAACCATAATATAAGTTGGTCAATGACATGATCTAACCCGCCTTGATGAAAAGCCTCATCAAGTGAACCTTCTACCAAGCAAGGAAGTACAAAGCCCTCTGGTTGATAAGGATTGATGTGAGGTAGATTTAAAGGAAAATCTTTCCTAAGTAAAACTATTGGTGATCTAACTGGATAATCTTTGCCAAAAACTAACAGGCAGTTTTCTTCAGAATATACCCCCGTAATTGATATCCCTTTACTTTTTGCTCTACTTGGCAAATCCACTTTGACCGTAATTTCGAAAGTCGTAGCATCATTTGTAACTTCTGAGATTTTGACGTTTGCCAATCCCATATGTTGACACAGTTGATTGTATGCATCAGAAATTACTCGTGTCATTTTAACCATGAGGTCGAGGAGTCTGAGTCGATGTGGTGATGATCACCGCTTTTTTTGTCGTTTCTTTTTTGGGGGGAGGAGAAACTCCCTCCGTAGTGACAGTAAAAACTAAAGGTTCAACGGCATTAGAATTGGGATATTCACCAGTACAATAAAAGTCGCCCTTAGCTTTTTGGGTAATGCTCACATATTCTGTTTTAGCCCGTATGCATGGTGGATCAGTGTCATCGTCTTTAATTGGTTTGCTACTCGCTACTATCACGGCGCCATTTTTAGTCTGAGATAAGGCATTTCTTGCGTCTTCATCAACTTGAGCCTTTTCTTTCATTTCAGACCAACTATCATATGATAAAGAGTGCCACGAACAATGATGTGGTGTTTGTAATAAATCGTATTCAAATACTTGAGGTTCATGTTTATGGCGGCTCCATAAACAGTTCCATATAAATACTTCGGCATCTCCACCAGTCAAAAAGTTAGCGCCTACTTGATTCCTAATATCTGCGGCTAATGTAAAGTTTATAATTACACTGGACTGATTTTTAGCTAAGCATTCCTCCTCTTCTTCCGTATCTTCTGGATCAAGTGGTGCAATTAAATGTGCAGAAAAGTAAAGAGAGGTTTTTCCTGCAATACAATTAAAATGACTGTCCCTGAACTGTAAAATGGGTCCGAGATCATCTGTTTTTCCCTCTATATCTTTTCCCATTATCTGAATTCTATCGCCATCGGAAACAACAAAACCTTTATCCCGATTAGCTTTAACTCTTCTTCTAGCTTCTGTTGCCCATGCTGAGGCATCATCGGATAAAACATGATTTTTACTGGCTCTTCGGAAAACGATGGGTGATGACCACATTTCCTTGATAAGAATTCGTTTGTCTTTATCCTCTTTATCATCGTCTGGGTAATCTGCTATTTGACCCATATAAAAGTGCTTTACTAGGCCCCGGCAATGGTCCGCATCTGGGTGGCTTAAAAGAAATGCGTCAACATAAGGTCTCCCATGTTCATCCGTGTTTAATTTTTCACGTAAATCTTTTGCTACATCTCGAACATCTATATCAGGATTATCCGCGTCTGCACGTATATTTACGTCAATTAGCAACGTTGTTTCTTCGGGATCCCCGAAACGAATCAATGTCATATCTCCGTTATCTACTGGGAAAAATGTGATGGTAGTAGCCATTTTTTTATCCTTATTTGACTATGTTATATGAATATGAGGTAAAAACTTCCCATGCATATTGACGAAAAAATTTAAGGTATCGTAATGTTAATCCGAATCCTAATGTTAAAGCTGCTATAGCCCAGTTAAGGTTTTCGAGAGGACCGTCTCCATAACGATAGGACCAATACAATAATCCGCTATCTAGAAATGCTACGAGGGATACATTTCTACAAAAACCATATAAATTAAGGAAGTTATCAAGCCTACTAGCGACAGAAGGAATAGATTTCACCTCTGTAAATGCTAGAACAAATAATGCCTCTCCTGATGCATTGATACCCTTAGTGCTAGCTTTTTCTAATATTAATTTTTTTACTTCATCAGGTAGAGCTTTAAAATAGCCAGGAAGAAAAAATCTAATTAGCCGACATGCCTCATGCTGACCAAACAGGGTATTTCTTGGATAGCCAAGAACTGAACCTACTAGTATTTTTTCTAAAAAAAATGACGACGCACTCGCTACAAGCTGTCCCACGGTATAAGCACTGGATAACGCTATGATTGACTGAATTATCGTCCATTTATCTCGGTTCAATAAGCTCAAGTCTGCCACATAATCAATCACAAACAAAAGTAAAAAACCTGCGGATAAATATGCCCAAAAGTCATACGAAGTAAATGGTATTTTTTGATCCACAAAGTTTCTCCGGGTTATCTAATTGTTATGTAAAACTACGATTTTCTTATATCAACAGCCACCCTGCTTCTGGGTTTTCTTAATTCAATCATGTATAGAAGTGTAAAGAACAATATATCGCTAATAAATCAATAACTTTTAAAACCCCAATTTAGCTAAATCAATTAGTGTCAACTCAGAATACAGAATGCACTTATCTTGAGTTGAATAACGAGCCTGATAAAATTTAAAATCATCTCTATTATTTTCCCTACATTTACCTTCAATTATTTTTATAATTTTAAGCTTATCTTCAGTTTTTGTTTTAATACCAAAGATGATACCTTTTAATGACTTAAATTCATAAGTTAGAGATCTGTCTTTTGAATCGGCAAAACTATCGAAAGAACTAGATAGAATTAACCTGTGTTCATTTTCATAGGCCCAGTCTTTAGACTTGACTGTTATATCCCTGTAGAAATTTTTCCAGTATTGTTTTCTCCATGTTTCTTCGTTGCTGGTGATGTGGTCCGCACAGCGACTCATAACACCATCAATTGAATACCAAGTTGAATTCAGTTTGGGAATTGGCAGTCGTCCCAGCATCCTAAAGAAATCAATTTGACCATAACCTTCAACATAATTTATTGGGTAAAACATGTGATCACTGAAGTCATACATAGGCCCGGATGAGGTATCGCCACTCCTTCCTTTTAATTTTAAGAAAAACTTTTCATCAACGACATCGGCGTTAAAAATAAGGCAAACACCAGTATGATTTTCTCCATAATGCCCCCAGACTGAAGAGCTTTTATAATCCGTCATAAAACAAGCGGTGTACCATTCTGGAAAAACAAGCTTTTCAAGCTGAGAGATATACTCCTCTGAAAACTCATTGATTACTAAATTTCTATTCTTTTTGTCTCTATCGATCACTCCATTGTGACGATAAATTAAATCCATCTGAGAACGGGTATGTTTGTGAGCAGCAAATATCGCGCTGGATAAAGCTTCATCGGAGCCTTTTTCTTTTAATGCTGTTTCAAGAACGTTAATAAAATTTTGATCAATTAGGTCCTGTATAGGTTTGGTTGCAGTGATGTCTTTATGAGATCTATCTGGAATAAATCCTTTTTTTTCATATTCAGCGTAAATTGTTTCCAGTGCAAATGCATGTATATTGCTTAAATAGAAAAAAAGCTCATCTCTTCTAACAGGGGTAGATCGTTCAGAAATAGATTTAATAAGCGTGACCAGATTTGAGTTTTCAAAGAACCTTTTTGTTATATCGTAGAAGAGTGCCTTGTACATTGGCGTTGGAAAATCTTCTTCACCATGAAACACCGGCATATTTTCTTTGGATATGGGGTAGTCTTCGCCCGACAGTAATAACAGTGAGCAAAGTCTTTCTAAGCATAGCAGATAATGTCTAAACAGGTTTTTCCAGACTACAAAATCACCACTCCAATATATATCGCGAAACCCTTCCATTGGGTCATTTAATAAATCGGGCCCGGCAAAGAAAATACTTTGATTTTCCAGCTCCTTAAACTCCCCTATCAAATTAGCAATACGTCTGAATCTGTAAAACTCCATGTTCATTTGAGTCACTCAATTAGTTATATTTATTCCATCATACAGTGACGAAAATCACTCAATCAAGCCTTCATTCGATTCAATCAATGTGCATGTCGATGCCCATGCTCTTGAACACTAAGCACAGCATGATCATGACCACCACAATCCTCTACTTCAATTTGAATCGTTGAATGGCTTATCTTGAAGTCATGTTCTAACTCATGTGCTACTTCTGCTTGAATCTTCTGTGCAGAACTTACACTCTGTTCCGAAACCAAGATGTGACAATTACAAGCAATCAGGCCTGATGAAACAGTCCATACATGCAAATCATGTACATCTAGAACTCCATTTACCGCACGAATAGTCCGCTCTACCTCAGCCAACTCCATGCCAGCAGGAGTGCCCTCTAAAAGCATCTGAATTGACTCTGTGAAGATACTCCAAGAACTCCATAAGACCAGTAATGCAAAGATGATTGATACGATAGGATCAGCAATAAACCAGCTTGTAAAAGCGATGATAATGCCTGCAATGACAACTCCTAAAGAAGCGGCTGCATCGCCCATCATATGTAAATAGGCGCTCCGGATATTTAAGTCTTCTTTTGCCGCAGATGCAAGCCACCATGCAATACCCGAATTCAAAATAATTGCCAACAAAGCTACCCAGATCATCGGCGTACTTTGCACATGCTCAGGCGTTTGTAGTCGTTGAATTGCTTCCCAGAAAATTACGATGGCCATTACGGCTAACCCAACCGCATTGACTAACGCAGCAAGAATACCCACTCTGTGATAGCCAAATGTACGCTTGTTATCTGCGGGTTTAGTCGCAATCCATAGTGCAAAAGCCGATAGCGCCAACGCCAAAGCATCGGCAAAGTTGTGACCAGCGTCAGCCATTAATGCCAAGCTATTGGACTTGTAACCCACTAAAGCTTCGCCCAAACAAAAGGCAAATGTGATTGCGGTAGCGAACCACATTTTATTACTGGATATGCCTGCGCCATGTGAATGTGAACCTGACATTTTTAATTCCTTTTAAAAAAATTTAACGTTTTTTGTGTAAATTAGGCACTATTATTTAGCCTCGTCTCAACAGGCGTAAACCATTAAATACTACAATCAGACTTGCACCCATATCGGCGAATACCGCCATCCATAGTGTCGCAACGCCCATAAAAGCGAGTACCAAAAACACCGCCTTGATACTTAAGGCAATGATAATATTTTGTTTCAAAATACCAGCTGCTTTAATACTTAATCGAATGAAATGTGGAATTTTTCGTAAATCATCATCCATTAAAGCGACATCTGCTGTTTCTAACGCAGTATCAGTACCCGCAGCTCCCATCGCAAAACCAATACTGGATTTAGCTAGCGCAGGCGCATCGTTGATACCGTCACCTACCATGCCTACCGTGCCATATTTGCTTAACTCTTCATTAATGGCAGATAGCTTATCTTCAGGTAATAAATTACCTCTTGCATCATCAATGCAAACGCTTTTAGCAATTGCTTTCGCTGTGAGGTCATTATCTCCGGTAAGCATTAAGGTGCGAATTCCTAGGGCATGTAATTCAACAATCGCTTGACGACTAGACTCTCGAACAGTGTCTGCTACAGCAATCACAGCGAGCGGTGTAGTTTCATTGCTTATAATGACAGCTGTTTTACCTTCCGCCTCCAGCTTATTCAATGCAGCTTCTGTAGCCCCATTGCATATGCCCAATTCTTCAACCAAACGATGATTGCCTAAGTAATACCACTGATTGCCTATGCGTCCTTTAACGCCACGTCCAGTGATAGCTTCAAAGTCAGTAACATCTTCTAGAACCAATGTAGATTGCAACTTAAAATGATTACTGAGTGCAGCTGACACGGGGTGATCTGAGCGGCCAGCTAACGTAGCCGCTAATCTCATTGCCTGACTTTCTTCGCCACTCAAAGACACTACGTCGGTTACAACCGGCTTACCTTGTGTAATCGTTCCTGTTTTATCCAACGCTAATGATTTAAGCTTTCGCCCCTCTTCTAAATAGACACCACCCTTGATCAGAATCCCAGCTTTTGCAGCAGCTGCAAGACCACTCACTACTGTGACTGGTGTCGATACAACCAGTGCACACGGGCAAGCAATGACTAATAACACCAGTGCCTTGTAAATCCATGGCATCCATGCCAATCCAAACAAAAGTGGCGGAAGAACTGCAATCCCCAAAGCCACAATGAACACGATAGGTGTATATATTTTGGCGAAGCTATCTACAAAACGTTGTGTAGGCGCGCGACTACCTTGCGCATCCTCTACTGCGCGTATGATGCGAGACAATGTTGAATCAGTTTGTACTGCAGTGATACGATATTCAAACGAGCCGGTTTCATTAATGGTGCCCGCAAAAACTTTGTCACCTTTAGCTTTGGCGACCGGTATGCTTTCACCAGTAATTGGTGCCTGATTCACTGCAGACTGCCCTTTAGTCAATTCCCCATCTAATGGAATGCGCTCGCCTGGTGCTACACGAGCAATCATATCAATGGTAATTGTTGCAGCTTCTAATTCTTTCCACGTGCCGTCAGCCTGTAAAACGTTTGCCTTATCAGGCGTCATTTCCATCAAGCCACGAATAGCATTACGTGCACGATCCAGCGACATGGCTTCAATCATTTCAGCCAGGGTAAACAGCACCATGACCATAGCTGCCTCTGGCCACTGCTCAATTAAAACTGCACCTGTTACAGCAATCGCCATCAAGGCGTTGATATTGAGGTTAAGGTTTTTGAGGGCAATCCAGCCCTTTTTGTAGGTACCTGTACCGCTGACTGTAATTGCAAAAAGTGCGAGCACAACTACAGGCCAAGACTTATCCGAACCGCCAGACCAAGCAATCACTTCAGCTAAGATGGCTGCAATACCACCAAGGCCTAATAACCACCACTTTTTATGTGAATTTGGCAGAGCTATGTCATTTGATCGCTCTCTTACTGCTGTTGCCACCATGGATACAGCATGCATATCTATAGCAATTAATGCTTGTTTGATAGCATTCGATTTACCTAAGGTATGAGTCACCGTCAGCTTACGTTGCATCAAGTTGAAATCTAAATCTGTAATACCTTTCATCGTTGATAACTTATTACGAATCAATGCTTCTTCGGTTGGGCAGTCCATATTGTCGATGATAAAAATGGCTTGCGAACTACCTGATGAAGGCTTAAAGGCATTTTCAACGACTGGCTGCATATCGAGTGCCGCGACTGCAGCAATAATTGGTTCAGGGTCTTGCAAATAATGTCGTACAGTCAGTTTTCGTTGTATTAGATTGAACTCAAGACTTTCAACACCCTGCATCTCCTCAAGTTTGTGGCGTATCAAGGACTCTTCTGTTGGACAATCCATTTTTTCAATACGAAGTATTAGTGTATCAAAAAGTTCTTTTGTAGATGACTCGGCTTTTATAGTCGAAGCGGTAATATGATTATGTTCTTTACTCATGAGTTTCACCTTTTTATTAATAACATTAGATAAACATTTCAATCGTTAAGAGCAAAATGAACCCTACAAAAAACATGGCTGTCTGCGCACTTGTTTCAGGCACTTCATGCGCTTCTACCAACAGCTCCTCAGTCACTAGATAGAGCAGCGCCGCTAAACCAAAGGCGAGAACTGCATCAAGCAGCATATCTGAGGCACCAGCGAGCAATATGACTCCTGCCCAAGCTCCAGCGATTAGTGTAAAGGCAAACCCTAACGTGATAAGGAGCACACGTTTACGGCTGGCACCTGAACTTTGGAGTGCAGCACCACCAGACAAGCCTAAAAATAACACTTCCAACGTTAATGCAATCGTCAGCAATAGCCCTTGTTTTTGACCAGCGGCAAAACCCAACCCAATGAGCAAGCCATCCAGTGCAATGTCTAAACCTAGTATCACAATAAGACTGGTTGGCTGCTGTTGAGAAGGAATAATTCCCTTTTGCCCAAACTTTTCTGCGAAGTGTTTAACCATTAGCATCACGATGACACCTAGAGTAAAACCCAATAACGTGACCCACGGCATTTTGCGATGCACTAGGTCAGGCAATAACTCAGTAGAAAGCGCACAGAACAGCACACCAGCTGCAAAATGCTGCACTGCGCTGATAAGTCTGGGCTGCATGGTGCGCCAAAGTGCAATGGCTCCACCTGCCATGACAGCCACAGCAGGATAGAATGCAAAAACTATTACACTTTGAGCAGTTTGCATAACCATCCTTTAGTTGTGAACCTTGCCAACAGGTACAGCAGACAAAACGTCGGTAACGATAATCCAGCCTTCCTCGTGATCACCAGTATGTCCGACGCGCTGTATGACTTCGACCAAGTTTGCCACTGCTTCTTCATGGCACAATATTTCGATTTTAAATTCATTAATAACCGTTTCACCGAAATTTACTGAGTATCTGGCTTCTTTCAATTCTGTGTCATGAAGTAGCGCTTGAACGGGAAAAACAGCAAAATTGCTGATTTGTGAGCCTTGCACCTCTACTTCCTTAAGAGCTTGCAACACATCGGAAACACGGTGAGCATGGATAAACGCTTTAATTTCTCTCATGATTTTGCCCTTAATTAGATTCTATAGTGGATGAGGCTGTGTTGGTTTTGCGAGCAGCCCTTGTTTCGACCCACTCATACACAACCGGCAGCAACAGCAAAGTAAGCAAGGTTGAGGTGATTAAACCACCTACCACCACTGTCGCAAGTGGCCGTTGTGTTTCAGCACCGACTCCGCTTGATAGCAACATCGGCACCAATCCTAAAATGGCGACGCTGGCAGTCATCAGTACTGGTCTTAGCCGCAACATCGCACCTTGTTTAACTGCCTCTGCAACCGATAAACCTTTATCCTGTAACTCATTAAAGAAGCTTACTAAAACGATACCATTCAACATCGCCACACCGAACACGGCAATAAAACCAATGGCTGATGGTACTGATAGATATTGCCCAGTGACGAAGAGTGCCAAGATGCCACCCACCGCTGCAAAAGGTACATTCGCCAAAATCATCGCTGCATACTTGAACGAATTGAATGCGGTATAAAGCAGTATAAAGATAAAGAAAATCGTCAGCGGCACGATGATGGAAAGTCTTGTGAGTGCACGTTGCTGATTCTCGAAAGCACCACCCCATTCAATCCAGTAACCAGTTGGTAGTTTGACTTGGCTTCGTATATTGGCTTCGGCTTCTTTTACAAAGCCGTCCACATCACGACCTTTCACATCCAATTGAATGACTGCATACCGCTGTAACTGTTCACGACGAATAAATGAATAGCCTTCTGCCACATCCACTTTTGCGACTTCTGCTAGCGGAATCATGCCGCCTGTAGGTGTGCGTAGTGGAATGGCGCCAATCGCAGCGGGGCTCGCTTTTGCGCTATCTTCCAGCTTGAACGCAATATCGTAACGACGGACACCGTCAATCAATGTAGAGATAGGTTCTTGGCCAATACCTGAGCGCACCACTTGTAGTACATCATCTGCGTTCATGCCATAACGCGCAAGTTTTTCACGATCAACAGTAATACGAATTTGCGGTTTACCGATATTGGCCTCTAGTGACACATCGGTAGCGCCTGGCACTTTATCAACCACTTCTTTTAATTGCCCAGATAGCCTATCTAAAGTAGCAAGATCGCCACCATAAACTTTCAAAGCCAGCGTTGCACGAACACCAGAAATCAATTCTTCTACGCGCATTTGAATCGGCTGCGTAAAGGCAATGACTGAGTTGGGGGCGACTTTTTCTAATTTCTCTCGCATACCATCAGCCAACTGTTCAATCGACCGACCATTCGTCCATGCCTCCTTTGGCTTGAGCTCGGTGTAGATTTCCATGTAATTGACATCGGCTGTTTCACCTTTTTCAGCGCGACCGATCATGGCGATAGCGGTATTCACTTCAGGGAACTCTTTGAGTGATTTTTCAATGCGTTTGGAAATGGCGATTGACTCATCCAGCGAAGTAGACGGAATAGAAGTCACGCGCCACATGATCGAGCCTTCTTGCAGTTGTGGCATAAACTCTTTACCCAGAAATGGGAACAAGGCAAGACTAGCTACCAGCAACACTCCGGAAATAATGCCGACAGCTTTTTTATGTGACAGCACCCAATCCAAAAGTGGTAGGTAACGACGTTTGATGACGCGCATTAACAGCGTATCCCGTTCTGCTTTTGGCTTCAGGAATAATGCAGCAAGCACGGGTATTAGCGTTAATGCAAGTATCAACGAACCAGCCATCGCAAAGCTGATACTAAAAGCCATCGGCTTAAACATCTTGCCTTCCAGTCCTTGTAAGCTGAAGAGTGGTAAGAACACGACGATAATAATGAGAATAGCGAATGCCATTGGGTTAGCCACTTCTTTTGCTGCTGTTAAGACAGCTTCAGTTCGGTTAACTTTGCCACCATGCTCAAGCCGCTCTGCCATGATACGGAAAGAGTTTTCAACCATCACCACAGCGCCGTCCACCATCATACCGATGCCGATCGCAAGACCCGCAAGCGACATCAAGTTAGCCGAGAGTCCAGCCTGATCCATACAAATGAAAGCAGCTAACATCGCCAATGGTAAAGCCGCGACCACCACTAATGCTGAACGCACTTCACCTAAGAATAAGAACAAAATGATGGCAACCAATATTGAACCTTCTATCAAAGCACGGATAGCTGTATCTATCGCCTTATTGACCAAGTCAGTACGTTCATACACCGTTCTGATGGTTGCACCTTCTGGTAACGCTTGTTTGGCAGTAGTGAGTTTTGCTTTGACTGCATCCACCACACTCTTAGCATTCTCACCAACACGGGATAGTGCCATGCCGAGTACAACTTCTTTACCATCACGTGTAACTGCACCAGTACGTAATGCGCCACCTTGCTGAATCTTAGCGATATCACGTAAATAAACGGGAGTGCCATTGACGGTTTTAACCACAATTTGACCGAGCTCAGTTTCATTTTTGACCAAACCTAAACCACGCACTAGAAACTGTTCTTGGCCAATATCGACATACTGACCACCAACTTGGCGATTATTCACACCCACCGTCTCTAGCACTTCTTTGAAAGTGAGGCCATATTTAGCAAAGGCTTGTGGGTCTAGTACGATTTGATATTGACGCTCTTGACCACCCCATGACATCACATCATCTACGCCTGGCGCCGTACGCAGAATCAGACGGATTGACCAGTCTTGTATGGTACGCAACTCCATATCAGATGGTGCAGATTTAAGTGTATCGGCTTTCGTTTTTACGGCTTCTAGCTTCTCCTCAGCACGTTCCACTGTGTACCAAAATACCTGACCCAAGCCAGAAGTATTAGGGCCCATTTCAGGCACACCATAGCCTGCTGGCAAACGGCCTGCGACCTCCTGTAATCGCTCTGCTACAAGACGTCTGGCAAAGTAGATGTCCATGTCATCTTCAAAATACACCGCGACATAAGACAAGCCAAATAAGCTGACCGACCGAATTTCCTGCACTTTAGGTAAGCCAGCAAGTGCCGACTCAATAGGGAACGAAAGTAACTGCTCAACATCTTCCGAGGCTAGTCCAGGTGACTCAGTATAAATATTGACTTGTACTGGTGTGACGTCAGGGAAGGCATCGACAGGCACTTTATGCCAAGCTCGAATGCCTAAACCAGCGACGACAACAAATAAAATAATGACGAGTAATTTGTAACGCAATGAAGCGTCTATGATTGAATTTAGCATGATGTTATTCCCTTAGTCCGCATCGCCAATTTGCGACTTCAATTGACGTGACTTAAGTGCATACGCACCACCAGTGACAACCTGCTCACTTGCATTCAGTCCCGAAGTAATGACAACGCCTTTGTTAAGTTGCTCTCCAACTTCAACAGCACGAGCTTCAAAACCATTCTCGGTTTGTACATACACAGTTGATTGACCTTGCACTAACAATACAGCCTCTTGCGGCAATATTATCGCCTCACGTGCACTGGTTAAATCAATCACAGCACGCGCAAACATATCGATGCGGAGTTTTCTGTCGGGATTGGGCAATTCAATTCGCGCTTTGATCGTACGTGTCTCTTTATCAAAGATGCTGGAAACATAACTTACTTTACCTTTGAACGACTCATCTGGAAACGAAGAGACCGTAACGGTAGCAGCTGATCCAATCGCCAGTTTGCCCAAGTCTTTTTCTGAAACGTCTGCTTCAATCCAGACAGTGCTTAAATCAGCAATAGTAAAAAGCTTGCCTTCTGGCTTGGCCAACTCGCCCATCACTGCATCTTTTTCAATCACAACACCAGAGAATGGCGCTGTAATAACAAATGTAGAAATACCAGTATCAGATGAGCCGACTAAAATATGCAAATGATCTGCGCCTTCTTTTGCAGAGGTTTGCGCACGTTCAAATGCATTTTTGGACTCTAGCCAATGACGCTGTGGCACTACGTCTTCTTTGTATAGTTTATCAATCCGTTGGAAATTAGCCTCAGCGAGTTTAAGTTCGCTTTGGGCATGGCGATATTCTGCACGGGCTTCCCCCATCTGAATGCTATCTACTACAGCAAGCGATTGTCCAGCCTTGACTTGATCTCCGAGATTCGCAGTGACCTTAATCAATTTACCTTCCACACGTGGAGCGACGAAGGCAATTCGGTCTTGATTGGCCGTGATGTTGGCACTAAGTGTTAACTGGTCAGACACTTTTTCGAGTTGGATGGCAGTGACCTTTACACCAGACTGATGTATTTCTTCGGCAGACAATTGAATTTCGCCTTTTCTGTTCTCTGATGAGCTTTTTTCAGATGTTGATTTGGCATCAGGCGATATCTTATCTGGTTGTTCAGTGGCGTTTTTTTGTGTGGCCTCTGGTGATTTAGAAACACCACAGCTCATCAATAAAAAACTGACTATTAGAGTCAATAATTGTATTTTGTAACGATTTGATAGTTGCATGGCATTATCCTTATTGTGGGTTGGCAAGCGTTGCTGCTGGTGGCCAACCTGCTGCATATTCAAGTTCAATTTGTGTGAGGCGTAAATCAAGTTGCGCTTCGATGAGATCACGCTGTGCATCGATAACTTGACGCTGCACAATGAGTAACTCTGGCAAAGCTATTTCACCACTCTTAAAAGCAATCTGTGAAAGCTTGAGGTTTTCCGCCAACTTGGGATAAACGGCTGTAGTCAGCCTTTGAACACGGTCTTGTAAACTTAAGCGACGCTGCCAAGAGGCAATGACTGTAGATCTAGCATCGCGCGATATAGTGTTTTTATCAATTTCAACTTGATTAAGCTCACTTGTTGCACGACCAATACCAGTGGCGTTTTTACGGAATAAGGGTAGTGGTAAAGATAAACCCAGCGTGGTGACGCTATCTTGCCCACCAACCACCGCATCACGACCATAATTCAAGCTAATTGTCAGGTCTGGCAACTGTGAGGCACGTTCAAAATCTAAATTACTATGTGCGGATTGCTCACGTGATGATAGAGCTTTTATGGCCGGCCGATTAGCGACTGAAGCTAACAAGTCGTCCAAAGTATAGGGCTTAGCTGGTGCTTGCAGCTCTCCCTGAACTTCTGGTATTTGTTGCTCTGGTAATTGCAGCATCGAAGATAGCTGGGCGCGTGCTTTTGTTAGTTGCTCTTGCAACACACTAATCTGGTTTCTGGCACGCTCAGTATCAACAACTGCTAAATTACCCTCAAGTTTGCTATCTTCACCAGCCTCAACACGTTTACTGACCAAGCCTGTATTGCGCTCAGTTAGTTCCAATGTACGTTGCTCAGTTTCAATACGCTTTTGCAATGCCAACACTTGCACAAAGCGCTCTTCAACTTCGGCATTCACGCGATGGCGCACTTCATCCACCTCTTGCTGGAGTGCTGTGAGTTTTGCATTGGCAGTTTGGCGTCTAAACCCTTGCTGACCACCTAATTCAAATGTTTGTGCAATGCCAGTATTCCATTCACTCCGCCTTGAATCGGAGTTACTAGGATCGTAGAGTTTGCGACGACCACCCTCTACATTCAGGGTGGGGTTATTGAATAATGGTGTGTTAGCATCTGCTAGCTCACCATTAACCGCAGTAAGGCCTGCTGTGGCTCTTTGAATATCAGGGTTGTTGCGTTGTGCTAATGCTAAAGCTGACTCAATCGTCAATGACTCAGCATAACTATAGGTTGGTGTAATAATGAAGCCAAAAAATGCAAAGCTAAGAAGTAGCCACGGACTGCGGCTATGCTTAACCAAATGTGATGTGTATAACACGATAAACCCTCTCTCATTCGTTTGTACATTTCCCTATCCAGCAAAAAGCCAGATAGGGAAACCTTAAAAACTAAACTAGTGAGCGTGTGAGGGGTGGGCGGTATGGCCCTTGCAGGTGAGGACTGTCTAAAAGTTGATTTGCGTGTGAGAATACGGTTTGTGATTCGTTAAATGCAAAAACATTGGTTGAGCTGGCTGGAGCAAAACCCAGCAAATGAAATGCGATATGACAGCCATGGTTGCATGTTTGACCTTGCGTAACATGCTCATGATCATTCTGATTTTGAGCTACTTGTTGTTGGTCATGTTGATTATAGTAGACAGCAGTGTCTTCTTTAATAGCATCAGCGATAGCATCTGGACTCATTGCCCATAGCGAAGCGAACGCTATGTTAAAGGCAACAAATAGAGAAAATAGTCTTTTAAACTGATACATGAGTAGAATAGTATCTCATTTTGATTAATTGCAATAATGGAAACACTAAACGTTAAAAATTAATTATTTGTTGTCTGCATTTTTACAGACTGCGGACTTTTAATAAAACTGTATACAAGAAAAGCCAAAGGAACTAGTACAAGACTGTAGGAAATCCATGCACCTATTCTTCCTTGTGGGCCATAAGCTTCAGTTACTGTATGCCAATAGGCATTGTCAAAGATACCTAAATTGGCAATTTCAATAGATTCGGTATATTCATGGAATGCATATATGACTAATTGAATAGAAAATATCACCATGAATGCTGCGGTTACCTTAAAAAATAGCCCCAGATTGATGCGATGCCCATACTTACTCCAAGCTGCAGCCACTAATCCAGCAATTCCTATACCCATTACACCACCTAAAGCGAGATGCAGGCTATCATTGCTTTGCGCCAATGAGGCAATCATGGTCGCCGCTTCTAATCCTTCGCGACCTATCATCAGCAACACGAACATGAAAATAGCGAGCTTTGCACCACCACTTGGGTTCTGTACTGCACGGTCAATGGCACCAGTAATCTCAGATTTCATATGCTTACCCATTTTTAGCATATGAACCGTACAGCTAATGACAAGTAATGCGGCAGTTAAGGCTAATGTACCCTCCCAAAACGGCGTTAAAGCGCCTATTTTAGCAAAGACAAATCCCAAGCCTGTACATGCCAAAATGGCTACAATACAGGCACGATGAACAGATGGTATTAGTTTTTCACCACCAGTTTTAGCCAAATAGGCGAGCACTATTGCCACTATCAGAAATGCTTCAAGCCCTTCTCTAAAAGAAATCATCAGCGTTTCAAACATAACTAAACCTTTGCGTAGTATTTAATAGTTTAAAGTAAATATATAAATGATATTCATTCTCATTATCTCATAAATCTTATGATGTTTGCTAGCTTACTAAGTTCAATAATTTAAGATGGAAATAGGCGAACCTTACGTTTAAATGAATTTTTAATATGTAAATGTTAGTAATTAACCTTGTCAGTATGTTTACTTAGTAATTGCGATCACACTTCTCATACAATTACTCTGCCACAGAAATCGGTATCAAGCTTCCCGTTAATGGAAGTTCAAAGGACATTCAAAATGAATGAGAACTTTCAACTTCCTCTATAAACATTATGTCTTCACATAACTTCTTCTTAACAACATATATGCCGCAGGCAGCACAAATAGAGATAATAGCGGCGCAGTGAGCATGCCGCCAACCATAGGCGCAGCAATACGACTCATCGCCTCTGAACCTGTGCCAGTACCAATTAAAATAGGGATTAAACCTGCCAGTATCACTGCGACTGTCATCGCCTTTGGACGAACCCGTAAAGCAGCCCCTTCAATCAATGCCGCATATAAATCTTCTTTATTATTAAGCTTACCAGCCACCCGATAACGTTCAATAGCATCATCTAAATACACCAGCATGATGATACCAAATTCAGCGGCTAATCCTGATAAAGCAATCATTCCCACCCCACTGGCAATAGAAAAATGAAAGCCTAAGAAGTATAAAAACCACACTGCACCAACCAAAGCAAAGGGTAAGCTGCCTAATATCAGAATCGCAGGTGTAATGCGCTTAAAGGCCAGGAATAACAGGATAAAAATAATACCCAAGGTCATCGGCACCACATAGCTTAGTCGCTTAGAGGCACGCTCAAAATATTCAAACTGACCAGACCAAGTAAGTGAGTATCCTGCTGGCAACTGCAATTCTTTATCCAGCATCGCTTTCGCATCTTTCACAAAACCGCCTAAATCACGATCTTGAATATCCACATACACCCAGACATTTGGACGTGCATTTTCACTTTTGATCATGGGTGGACCATCGGTCACTTTGACTTCTGCAACTTCACCAAGAGGAACCGTCGCGCCTTTTTCTGTGATGATAGGCAAAGATTTAAGCTTTTCTACAGAGTCACGTAGCTCTCTAGGAAATCTCACATTGATTGGGAATCGTGCCAAACCATCAATTTTCTCACCAATATTGTCACCACCGATTGCAGTAGAGACTAGCATTTGCACATCATCAATATTTAGGCCATAACGTGCTATTTTGAGCCTATCAATCTTGACATCAATATAGCGCCCACCAGTCACACGTTCAGCAATGACCGAACTTGCGCCAGGTACTTTCTTCATTAACCGTTCGACTTCTTCGCCCAGTTTTTCCAGTGTGGCTAAATCAGCACCACCAATTTTGATACCAACAGGGCTTTTGATACCAGTAGATAGCATATCAATACGATTACGTATTGGCTGTACCCAAACATTCGCCATACCCGGGATTTTCAATCGTGCATCAAGCTCTTTCACAAGTTTTTCAGGTGTCATGCCTGCACGCCATTCATCACGTGGTTTGAATTGAATGGTAGTTTCTAGCATTTCCAAAGGTGCTGGATCAGTTGCTGTTTCAGCTCGACCGGTCTTGCCAAACACGGACTTAACTTCAGGTACAGTTTTGATAAGCCTGTCACTCAATTGCAATATCTCTGAGGCTTTGGAGACGGATAACCCAGGTAGTGCAGTCGGCATGTAAAGCAAATCACCCTCATCCAATGGCGGCATGAACTCACTACCCAACTTACTTAAAGGATAGAAAGTAATTAGCACTAAAATAAGCGCTACACCTAGGGTAACTTTTGGATAATGTAAAACTTTACCAAGAAGAGGTTTATAAATTGCAATCAACCAGCGGTTAAGCGGATTGTCATGTTCAGGGCGAATGTGACCGCGAATAAATATCGTCATTAACACAGGAATTAACGTTACGGATAAACCTGCGGCTGCAGCCATTGCATAAGTTTTGGTAAAAGCTAATGGTGCGAATAACTTGCCTTCTTGCGCTTCTAGTGTGAATACAGGGATAAACGACAACGTTATAATCAGCAATGAGAAGAATAGCGCTGGTCCAACCTCGCTTGCGGCATCAATAATCACTTTAATGCGCTGAGTATTATTGGGCTCACCATGTTCAGTTTTAAAGGTTTCCAACTGTCGATGCGCGTTTTCTATCATCACAATCGCTGCATCCACCATCGCGCCGATGGCAATCGCAATGCCGCCTAGCGACATAATATTGGCATTGACCCCTTGATAATACATAACGATGAAACTCACTAATACGCCCACTGGCAAGGCGACAATAGCGACTAAAGCAGATCTAAAGTGCCATAAGAAAATAGCGCATACCAATGCCACAACGATGAACTCTTCAATGAGTTTGTGCGTTAGATTATCTACTGCACGTTTGATTAGTTGTGACCTATCGTAGGTTGTAACAATTTCTACACCTTCGGGCAAGCTTTTTTTGAGTATAGCCAGCTTGGCTTTGACCGCATCAATCGCTTCTAGTGCATTTTGACCTGCACGCATCACAATCACACCACCTGTTACTTCACCTTCCCCATTTAATTCAGCGATGCCTCGACGTAGCTCTGGTCCAACTTGTATACGTGCAACATCCGATAAAAGTATAGGCGTACCACTGCTACTCACCATTAACGGGATATTGCGGAAATCATCAAAGGACTCTAGATAGCCATGCGCACGCACCATATACTCAGCTTCCGCGGTTTCTACTACAGCACCTCCAGTTTCCTGATTGGCGGATTGAATCGCTGAGACGACCTTTGATAAGGGAATACCGTAATTACGTAACTTATCAGGATCAACTTGTACTTGATACTGGCGCACCATACCACCCAAAGTGGCAACTTCAGCAACACCTGGAATGGTTTTAAGCTCAAACTTTAAGAACCAGTCTTGCAGCGCACGTAATTCGCCTAAGTCATGTTTACCACTTTTATCTACTAGCGCATATTCATATACCCAACCCACACCTGTCGCATCTGGCCCCAAGCTTGGATTTGCACCCTTAGGCAGTTTTGAGGATATTTGGCTAAGGTATTCCAGGACACGGGAACGTGCCCAGTATTGGTCAGTACCATCGTTAAATAAGATGTAAACAAATGAGTCACCAAAGAAAGAATAGCCACGTACAGTTTTGACGCCTGGTACTGAAAGCATTGTGGTTGTGAGTGGATAAGTGAGTTGATTTTCTACAATCTGAGGGGCTTGACCCGCCCATTGGGTTCGAATGATGACTTGCGTATCTGATAAGTCAGGAATCGCATCTAATGGCGTCCTTAACATGGCAAACACACCCCAAGCTACCACCATCAAGGTGGCTAGCAATACCAGCAATCGATTATTAGCTGACCAACGGATAAGTTGAGCAATCACGGTTTAGCTCCCTTCATGCCATCTTTCATTCCGCTACCTTTCATGGCTGATGATTTTTCAACACGATCAATCATGTACTGCGCTGGCATATCGGGCTTTTCTGATGCTTCCGCTTTCAAATCAAAGTCAACATCATCGCCTACTTTGAGCTTACTAAGCTGTTGGCTATCTTTGACCTTAAAACCCATGGTCATGGCAGGCCAACCTAGCTCTGCAATTGGTTCATGATCCAGGGTTACATGGTTTGACTTAACATCGACATTGACCACTTTGCCTCGACCTTTAGGCATTTTTTCAGCTGACATGGATTTGTCTTTACTCAGTTGCATATCTTTATCCATGGCTTTATCTTGCTGAGATAGCCTTGCTAATACCCCTGATAATGATGCTTCAGAATCAATTAAGAATTGCCCTGACACCACGACCTCTTCACCTTCAGTTAATCCGTTTAGGATTTCAGTAGCATTGTCACGCTCTTGGCCTGTTGTAACCTCTACAGGGCGATAACCATTTGCTTCCTTCACAATCACTAGTTTGCGCTTACCGGTGGCGATGATGCTTTCAGTCGCGACAGATAACGCCTCATGTGTTTGCCCTGTGAATGCTACGTTTGCATACATGCCAGGGCGTAATCGATTGCCTTTATTGGGCAACTCGATCCGAACTTGCAAGGTTCTAGAACTATCATTCAACATGGGGTAGAGATAGCCAACTTTGCCTTTGAATACTTCGCCAGGCAGACTCTGCAATTGCACATCCGCAGTAATACCTAGTTTTAGCCTAGCCGCATCGCGCTCGGGGACTTCTGCAATCACCCACACTTGAGAGAGGTCGGAGATTTGTATCAATGAACTTCCAGCCATTAGTTGCCCACCTTCACGCACACCTAGCTCAGTGAGTATTCCTGAAGCTGGCGCATATACCCCAAAGCGTGGACTGGATTTCCCTGTTTTAGTAATCGCTGAAATCTCACCTTCAGTCATACCGAGTAACTTCAGTCGACTACGTGCAGCATCCTTAAGGGCGTTATCACTATCTACACTGTTTAATTCCAGCAGTGCTAGATACTCTTGCTGCGCGGCTAATAGTTCAGGTGCATAAATTTCAGCGATTTTCTGCCCCTTAGCTACGGGGTCACCAACAGCACGTACTGACAGTCGTTCGACAAATCCTGGGATGCGCGTTTGCACAGCGTAAAAACGGCGTTCGTCAGGTTCGATACGGCCTACGGCAGAAAATGACTCACCAAAACTCTTGCTAGCTACTTTCTCTAGCCTGATACCCAAGTTCTGTGCTGTTTGCGATGAAATAGCTACGCCGCTATCTTCTCCAACGCCTTCACCACCATTACTTGTATTGGCGTATTTAGGTTCTAGCTGCATGTCCATGAATGGCGACTTGCCAGGCTTATCAAACTTTTGATCAGGCACCATAGGGTCGTACCAATATTTAACAGTTTTACCGCTGCTATCTTGGACAACGCCATTAACAGCTTCCATTGACCGCTTGCCAGACACAGCTTTACTTGCGTTTTCTGACTTAGGGTCTGAATGTTTTTGTCCAAGAAACCAGCCTAATGCAAGAGCTAAGATTAATGACGCAGCAATAATGACGATATGAAGGCGTTTCATGGGGTGCTACCTTTATTAGCATCTACTGCATATTGTGGGGCTAATTTCATGTCCATAAAAGGCGACTGCCCAGATTTACTGAAATGTCTGTCTGGCAACATTGGGTCATACCAAAACATAACTTTTTTGCCACTATCATTTTGTTCAATCACTGTCGTTGTATCATCTGCTTTAATTTCATTGGGTAGCATCGAGCTAGGTTTTACCTCAGTACCTGATGGCATTGTTTCCATCATCTTTTCTGACGCGGGTGTATTGCCTGCTTGAGTATTAGTGGCTTCCTGATTTTCTTTTTTAGTGCAGCCAATTAGAGCGGCTAAAAATAGTGAGATAGCTATAAAGTGTGTAGTTTTCATGATGTATTCCTTTTTAATTTGTTTTGAACAGTCGATTGTCATTTAACAAATAGCCAATTTTGACTGCGGCACGTTGCCTGTCGGTCAAAATAGTCCAATGGTCTAGCTCAATATCAATGACGTCTCTACGTGCTTGCCAAACGTCACTAAGGGGTTGTTTTCCAGTCTGATAAGCCGCTTGGGCAATACTTAACTTAGCTTCAGCATTGGGGATAAGTTTTGTGAGGTGTTCATTTTCACGGGCTTCAGCTGCGTCAGCATCTGCCATGGCACTTTCTAGTTCAGAGGAGAGTTCGCGGCGTCTATCCTCAGTCTGCTTACGTGCTTTTTCGATTAATACGAGCTTTTCTGATGTACGTCTATCTTGTCGATTTGCACGATCTAGTTGCAAATCCATAGACACTTGAAAGCTCAGCATATCGCTACGTCCAGCAAAGCGTTTGCCATAGCCAACTTCCCAACCCCAGTTACGCTCCAAGTTGGCTTGTGCACTGTCTACATCGTATTGAGCGACTTTCTCAGATTGCAAAGCATTTTGTAGTAATGGATGCTTTTCAATTTCTGCTTGGGCTGCGTCGTGACTTAAACCATTAGTCATGATTGGCAGTTCTGCTGACATTGAACGAGATGCCGCCTTACCTATCCATCGTGCTAATGCAGCACGTGCTTTACGTTCATCACGCTTTGCAAAAATCAACTTTTCATTGGTCGTGGATATTTGGGTATCCATACGCAGGACATCACTCGTTTTAGCGTTGCCTGAACTCAAACTAGCGGCCTGTACTTTGCGTTCGGCTGTCATGTTATCAATCATGCTTTGATAAAGTTCTGACTTCCTCTGCGCTTCAAACACATCCAGCCATGCCAAAGCAACATCTCGTTCAATGGTTCTGGCGGTCGCAATTTGCTCTGTGTGGAATTGGTCGGCTTCAGCAAGCATTCGGTTTGCAGCCACCTCACGCTTCTTGAGAGGAATAACGTCTTGTGAAATGCCGACATTCACCATGGTTTGATCGTCGCGGTCATAGCGAAAAGCATTGCCCGTGGTAGCTGGCAGATTAATGACGCCAAACTTTACTTTGGGGTCTGGTAGCTGACCTTCTGCAATCGCAGCTTGACGTGACGAAGCTGCGGCATCATCAAGAGATTGCAGTAAGGGCTGATTTTGTGTGGCTAATTGAATGGTTTCTGCTAATGACAGCGGTTCTTCTGCTTTTACAGGAAATGTAAAAGCCAGCATCATGCCAAACCATACGCACATCACTATTGGTTTATAAGCCAATCTTTGGGTGTTCATGAGAGTTCTCCTAAAACTTAAATATGACGATTTAGGGCGTAATGACGCCCTATAACATCAATTCAAGCAGGAGGTTTTAGCGGTGGGGATAGATCTATGGATTTTTCTGATGGAACAAATCTTGGGAATGAAATTGCAGTTGAAATTGCAAAAACTTCCTTATTTGATAAATCAACTGGCGGTGTTACTTGTGTGAAATTACAACCTGCGCCCATCGCACATGACTTGTGCTCAGTATGGGTTTTGTTTTTATCTTTGTTCTTCGAGGCTTCATGGCAATTCTTCATACCAGACATATTGTCCGGATGCATGGAAGACATAATTGCTTGAGAAGCACATGAAGTCGCGCAAACAGCCGCTAGCGCAGGGCTTGTAGCCAGCGCTAGAATCAAAACCATAGCTATTGAACGAAAGAATTTCATATTCCAATGACTTTATCACTAGAAATTAGTTTCAACAAGTTGTTGTTGGATGACCGCATTGGATCCTGAGTGAAATTATTACTGTCTGCTAATAGGCCTATTAATCTCATTTCTTCAAAGCCGCCACTAAGTGCTGGAAATACAGACCCTTTGCAGACATTGAAAAGTGAAGTTATAACATCGGTTGGTAACCAGCATCTGTCAAGGCTTTGACAATTTCAACTTCAGAAATTGCAGTTTCAATTTTTACAATTCTTGTAGTTAAGTCAGCTTCAACATTAGCTTCATCATCAACTTTTTTAATGGCATTTTTGATGCTGTTGACACAACCACCACAGCTCATTTTAGGGATATGAAATGTAAACATAGTAAAGTTTCCTTTTAAATAATTGCGAAAGAAATTACATGTTAAAGTTTACAATCATTGGAAGGTCAAGCTGAAATAATAAATTAAATTAACACTTGACCTTCCAATGATGGGAATCTACAAGATGAGCATAATTATTGAAATATAAGGTAAAAAATGTCATCTACTAATCATTCTATTGATATTGCCATCACTGGTATGAGCTGTGCCTCTTGCGTCTCTAGCGTTGAAAATGCTTTGCGCAAAATACCAGCCGTTGAATCTGCAAGTGTTAACTTAGCCACCGAGCGTGCGCATATTAAATTAAACAAAGACTTTTCGCATGAAGCGATTGTAAAAGCTTTGTCTGATGCTGGTTATGGCGCTGAAGTTATTTCTCTAGAGCATGCCCATCATCACGCTGATGATGCCTCAACTGATGGCAGAAAAATCGTATTAGCGGCAATAATAAGCTTTCCATTAATAGTGCCAATGTTGCTCAACCTGATTGGTATTGATTGGAATCTGCCTGTGTGGATGCAATGGTTACTTGCTACCCCAGTACAGTTTTATTTGGGTGCGGGGTTTTATAAGTCGGCTTGGAAAGCGATTTTAAATAAATTAGGTAACATGGATTTACTGGTCGCTATCGGCACCACAGCAGCTTACGCATTGTCGGTGTATATGTTGCTCCAAGGGCATCAGCATCTTTATTTCGAAGCATCTAGTGTCGTGATCACGCTTGTGTTGCTGGGTAAGTGGCTAGAAAAACGTGCTAAACGGCAAACAACCGAAGCAATACGCGCATTACAACAACTACGTCCTGAAACGGCGCGAGTCAGACGGCAGGGTGAAGAGTCAGAGGTTCAACTGTCTCAAGTAGTGATTGACGATCTTGTGATTATACGTCCAGGAGAGCGCATTCCTGTGGATGCCATCATCCTCGAAGGTAGCAGCCATGTGGACGAGTCACTGATGACAGGCGAAAGTGAAGCTATCAATAAAACTGTTGGTGATAAAGTGATTGGTGGTGCTGTCAATATCGATGGTTTACTGTTGGTTAAGACTACTGCGATTGGAACCGAAACTACATTATCACGCATCATACGTTTAGTGGAGGATGCACAAACTGCAAAACCTGAAATTCAACGGCTAGTAGACAAAGTAAGTGCCGTGTTTGTACCAGTAGTGATTGTGATTGCATTAGTCACGTTGTTGGCTTGGGGGCTTTATTTGGCGAACTGGGAACAGGCGATTTTGAATGCAGTCGCTGTATTGGTGATTGCTTGTCCATGTGCGCTAGGACTGGCTACACCTACCGCAATTATGGCTGGCACTGGCGTAGCCGCTCGTCACGGCATTTTAATCAAAGACGCGAAGGCATTAGAGCTTGCGCATAGCATTACGCAAGTAGTGTTCGATAAAACTGGAACGCTCACTGAAGGTAAGCCTGTGCTATTAGCTTTTAAAGCAACAGATGGCGATGATCAAACATTGCTGGAGCTGGCTGCAAGCATCGAACAGAATAGTTTGCATCCACTTGCCAAAGCGGTTATTGAGCGATTTAAGCTAACAGGCAAAGTGCAAATACTAGCCACAGCCGTACAAGATTTAGCTGGGAGTGGCCTGAAAGGTCAAGTGGGCAACAAAACTGTTTATGTTGGTAATCAGCGCTGGATGGTGGAGTTAGGTGTTTCTACAGATGCGTTAACCACTGTTGCGTTGGAGTTTATGAATAGTGGGAAGACTGTTTCATGGGTGGCGGTGAATGATGTGGCTGAGCAGCCGTCTTTACTGGGTATGCTGGCATTTGGCGATGAAATTAAAGCTACATCAAGAGCGTCAATATCGAATCTTCATAAACGCAACATACAAACCTTGTTACTTACAGGCGATAACAGCAAGAGTGCAGCACGTGTTGCAGAAGCCTTGGGCATGGATAAAGTATTAGCTGAACAAACACCAGAATCTAAAGCTATAACTGTTGCATCATTACGTCAAAAAAATACCGTCATTGCCATGGTAGGTGACGGCATTAATGATGCTCCAGCACTTGCAGCAGCCGATGTAAGCTTTGCCATGTCAACAGGCACCGATGTGGCCATGCATACAGCAGACATTACCTTAATGCGCTCAGACCCTAGCTTGGTGGCAGATACCATCGATATTTCACGCAGGACTTACCGTAAAATCAAACAAAATCTATTTTGGGCTTTTATATACAATTTAGTGGGCATACCCTTAGCCGCATTAGGATTAATGAGCCCAGTCATTGCAGGTGCTGCCATGGCATTTAGCTCAGTGAGCGTGGTGACGAATGCATTAATGTTAAAACGTTGGAAACCTTTAGGTAGTCATGGAGAAGATAGCTAAATGAGTGCTGAAATATTGAATATTGGTCAGGCTGCAGAGGCTTCTGGAATCTCTGCCAAAATGATTCGTCATTATGAAGATGTCGGACTCGTTCCGCCCGCATCAAGAACATTCTCTGGGTATAGAACTTATAACCATCGTGACGTGCACATGCTGAGATTTATCAGGCATTCGCGTGACTTAGGGTTTTCGATTAAACAAATTGGTGATTTACTGAGCCTATGGCGTGATCAAAACCGTCCAAGTCGCAAAGTAAAATCGATGGCGATCGAACATATTACAATGCTAGACCGCAAAATACAGGAACTGAGTATGATGAAATCTGAACTGGCACGCTTAGTGAGTTGCTGTCATGGTGATGCACGTCCTGATTGTCCTATTCTGGATGGGTTAGCTCAAAATAAAATAGCATAAAAGGGTTAAATGGTCGTCCAATAAACGTTTACTAAAGCGTATTAAAGTCCACAGTCATGATTTTCTCAAACGTAATGCATTAGTAATCACTGACACCGAACTCAAACTCATCGCTAGGGCTGCAATCATTGGTGAAAGTAACCATCCAGTGAATGGATATAACAATCCAGCAGCCAACGGCACTCCGAGTGAGTTGTAAACGAAAGCAAAGCCTAGGTTTTGTTTCATATTCGCGATTGTCTGCTCTGAAATCTCTCTGGCTTGGGCAATGCCTCGCAAATCACCTTTAACGAGCGTTACCTGCGCACTATTCATGGCTACGTCAGTACCAGTACCCATAGCTACACCCACATTTGCTTTGGCTAATGCAGGCGCATCATTGATGCCGTCACCTGCCATAGCCACAATGCGGCCTTCTTTTTGTAACTTATCCACCAGCGCTAATTTGTCTGCGGGTTTAACTTCTCCATAAAACTCCTCGATTCCAAGTTTTTCTGCCACAGATTTTGCTGTCAGCAAGCCATCTCCAGTTGCCATAATCACGCGCATGCCTGATGCTTTTAAATTGTCTAAGGCTTCTGCTGTATTTTCTTTGATTGGGTCGGAAACAGACAGCAAACCCGCAAGCTGACTATCGACTGCTAGATACATCACGCTTGCGCCTGTTGCACGTAATTCATCCGCTTGTACTTTTAGTGATTCAATTTTGATATTTAGCTGTTCCATTAGCGCAGTATTACCTAGCGCCAATTCTTTGCTGTTCAAATTTCCTCGCACCCCAATACCTGTACTTGACTCAAAGTTTTCTACTTTATCAATAACCAAAGCCTTAGCGCGGGCAGCTTTCACAATAGCATCAGCTAATGGATGTTCACTGCCTTGGTCAAGGCTTGCTGCTAGGCGTAATACTTCATCTTCGGTATAGCCGGCAGAGGAGACGGCTTTATTAAAGCGTGGTTTACCTTCTGTCAACGTACCTGTCTTGTCTATGATTAAGGTGTCAACTTTACGGAAGTTTTCGATAGCAGCTGCATCACGGAATAGCACACCTTGTGTTGCAGCTTTACCAGTAGCGACCATGATAGACATTGGCGTTGCCAAACCAAGTGCACAAGGACAGGCAATGATGAGTACTGCTACAGCATTGATCAGACCAAATACCCAGCTAGGTTCTGGCCCAAAGAAGCCCCAAACAAAGAAAGTAATGAGCGCAATGCTAACAACCGTCACCACAAAATAGCCAGCTACTTGATCGGCCATACGTTGCATTGGTGCCCTTGATCGCTGGGCTTGGATGACCATTTGTACAATGCTGGCTAATACTGTTTGGGAACCTACTTTTTCTGAGCGCATGACTAATGCACCATTAGTATTAAGTGTAGCTCCAATCAGCTTGTCGCCAATGCCTTTAGTAACGGGCATCGGTTCTCCAGTTAGCATGGACTCATCTACTGCGCTACCACCCTCAGTTACGACACCATCGACGGGCACTTTTTCGCCTGGACGTATGCGTAGCAGGTCACCAACATGAACATGCGTGAGTGGAACGTCCTCTTCTTTACCGTCTGCATTGATTCGACGAGCCGTTTTAGGTGATAAACCAAGCAATGACTTAATCGCGGCAGAGGTTTGTGAACGTGCTTTTAGTTCTAATATTTGACCTAGTAGCGTTAATGAAATAATTACCGCTGCAGCTTCAAAATACACAGATACACGACCCATCGCCATAAACGAGGCAGGGAATACATTTGGTACAACTGTGGCGACAACGCTATAAATAAATGCGGCAGAAGTACCCAGCCCTATCAATGTCCACATATTCGGGCTGCGATTCACAACAGATTGAAAGCCACGCTCAAAGAATGGCCAACCTGCCCATAAAACTATAGGTAGTGAAAGCACAAGCTCAATCCAGCTTTGGGTTGCCATCTCAAACCATTGCAAACGGTGGCCAACCATGGCTAAGATGGTAACAACTATGGTCAGAGGCAACGTCCAAATAAAGCGCCGCTTAAAGTCTACTAATTCAGGACTCTCGCCATCTTCTAAACTAGGCATTTCTGGTTCTAATGCCATCCCGCATTTTGGACAAGCGCCAGCATGGTCTTGTCGAACCTCTGGGTGCATCGGGCAGGTGTAAATCGTACCGGTTGGCACAGGGTCGGTCATAGTGGGCTTTGTTTCTAAGACCTTGATATTCGAGCTTGAATCTTTAACCAAATATTTATTTGGATCAGCAGAGAACTTAGCCTTGCAACCAGCACTGCAAAAGTAAATTGAATGACCTTCGTGCTGCAACACATTCGGTGACTGAACTGTCACATTCATTCCACAAACAGGGTCTTTTAACATTTAAATCTCCTTCTTTGAATTGCACTGACTCACAATCAAACAATTCAAAGTATTTTCTACACCACGGGGTTCTTGTTTTTTCGTTCTGCTATATTACTTTCTGAAATTAACCGCAACCGCATCCAGATCCGCATCCTTTGCCCTCAGGTTTCTGAGGTGAATTGGCATCTGCTATACCATAACCAGCAGTAATTACAGCTGATTTCAATTGATCAAGTGTGGTTAATTTTTCGTCGAACTGCACCGTAGCTTCGTGAGCTGAAAGTGACACTTTTACATCTTTTACGCCATTAACGGCACTTAAGGCCTGTGTTACGTTGTTGGTGCAACCTCCACAGGTCATTCCAGTTATTTTTAAAAGTTCATTTTGCATGATGAAACTCCATTTCTGTCTGATTAAGAATTTGATTGTCCTAAATTTACTAACATTTTTACTATTTAAGTATTACCTTCTTGGAACCATCAGTCTGTTTGCTTGGACACATTGTTGTATATAGATGATTACCCGTTGCAGTATGATTATTTCTATCCTATAAATCCGTCTTACATTTTTACTTTCACTTCGTAATTAACATTAATTAAGTCGGGGAAAGAATGCAGGTGTTTGCTCAGCATATTTTGAATACTCCTGCCCAAATTCAGCATAAGCCTCTTTCTCTTCAGTTCGCGCCAACCGAACATACATGTATACTAAAATTGGAAACATCACTATGGTCAATATGGTTGGCCATTGTAAAAGGAAGCCAAACATGATCATTATGAATCCCACATATTGAGGATGACGCATCCGAGCATAATAACCAGTGGTAGCAAGTGTGCCTCGTCTCTGATTTTTATACAAAACTGCCCATGCTTCTGACAGCAACCAGAATCCGCCTCCAATGAACAGGAAACTAAGCATATGGAAAGGTCCAAAATGTGGATTTGAGCGCCAACCGAATATAACTTCAAGTAGATGCCCTGAATCGTGAGATAAGAAATCAATACCAGGGAACTGCTTTGACAACCATGGTAGCAAGAGATAAATTGTTAGTGGAAATCCATACATTTCTGTAAACAATGCGACAATGAAGGCAGAGAAGGCGCCAAACGAGCGCCAATCACGGTTGCTTTGCGGTTTAGCGAAACTAAAAGCAAAGATGATGAATACTACTGAATTGATGATAACTAGCGACCAAAGTCCGTAAGATGTGGATGGAGCATTCATTTTGTATTATCCTCGGACTTTTCATCTTTTGGATTATGGTTGCCATGACCATGGTGCATGAAAATATGCATCAAAGGGCATGCCAGCAAGATTAGAAATGGCAATAACCCAAGTACGTGAGCGCGGTGCTCGGTAAACAATAGTAGACCAGCAATTGCAAGAAACCCATAAAACACCCATTTACCTCTGGAAAGATGTTTTTCTTCGTGTTCAGTAGTCATAATAACCTCCTATTTAGTACGATAATTTTTATGTTTACTAGAGCTTTTTTACCAATAACTAATTAAGAACCGCTTGAAACGACGTTCAATTTACCTAGCATTCCCGCTTCAGAATGGCCTGGTTGCAAACAAGCAAAGTCGAAGTGACCTGACTTATTAAATGTCCATAAAATTTCACCAGAATTGCTTGGCTTAATGCGAACCATATTAGGATCATCATGCTGCATGTCAGGCATTTTTCTCATCATCTCAGCATGTTCTTGAAGGTCTTTTAGTGTTCCTATCACCATTTCATGCAATATTTTTCCTTGATTGGTAATGATAAATTTCACCGTTTCGCCTTGTTTGATGGTTAAATTATCTGGTGTAAATCGCATATTGTCTGTCATGCTAAGTTTAATGGTACGAGTCACTTTAGCAGGGTCGCCAGCCATACCATAGGCAGTTTGCTCTTTATCAGCATGACTATGTTGTTCATGCGCTTCAGGTTTAATTTCAAACCGTACATTACTAGCAGGCTTGCCTGCAAAGGTGACTATAGCAATCACTTTGGTTCCATTTTTAGCATCGAATTTACCTTTGGCTTCCAGCTTATTTTCGCCAGCAGGAGCAAGATTAGCCTCGGTTTTATTGCTGCCTGTCAGCATGGTGACTTTGGCTGTGACAGATTTAGTATCAACTGCTTTTCCGTGGTCTTCTACATAGATAGTGACAGTGTCAGGCTTTGCAACCAACTCATAATCAATGTCTTTGACTATGGCTACTACACCACCATGTTTAGGTTCTACATCACCATGTGCCAGCACTAATGCTGGTAGTCCTAAAATACTTATTAACACTAAAATACTTAATGCTTGTTTCATAATATTTCCTTTCAATAACGAACTAAAAAAGTGGCAATTAAATGTTCGCAATGCATAACAGCCAATTAAACTCAATTTACATCTGTTACTTAAAACAGTTCTTTCTCACCAGATTTAATCAGTGCTTCCAGCGGTTTTTTACCCACTAACCAAAACATCGCTGGCGTTAGATAAGTGTCCAGCAAAGTCGAGCTAATTAACCCTGAGAAAATCACCACAGCTACAGGATGCAATATCTCAGTGCCTGGCATCTCAGCTTCAAACAACAAAGGAGCAAGCGCAAATGCAGCTACCAATGCGGTCATGAGTACAGGTGTGAGTCGTTCTAATGATCCTCGAATAATCATTGTCTGATTAAAGGTTTCACCTTCAGACGCGCATAAGTTGATGTAATGGCTGACTTTCAAAATGCCATTACGAATACTGATGCCTGCCAGTGTGATAAAGCCGACAATCGCAGCCACAGAAAGTGGCTGACCTGATAACCATAAACCAATCACACTACCCACTAACGCCAATGGAATGTTGGCCATAATCATCAATGCCAATACAGAAGATTGATAACGGCTAAACAGAATCATAAAGATTAGTGCTAACGAACCAATAGACAGTAGACCTATAGTGCGGCTGGCTTCTTCCTGCGCCTCAAATTGGCCACCCATGGTGATGTAATAGCCTTGTGGTAATTTAGCCTCAGCCACTACTTTGCGAATGTCTTTGACGACATCAGACAGTGCGCGTCCTTGAGTATTAGCCGATAAAACGATACGGCGTTTACCGTCATCACGACTAATCTGATTAGGTCCGTCTGATTCATCAACGCTTGCCAGCAATGACAGTGGTACACGTCCTGTAGGCGTATCAATCATAATATTTCGTAAGCCATCTACTGTACGCGCTGTTTCAGGTAAACGTAACACTAGGTTAAAGCGTCGATTACCTTCAACAACCTGGGTGACTTGTTCACCATCTATCAAGCTTTGCAGTGTTTGCAACAACTCAGATGGCGACATGCCGTATTGAGCTGCTTTGTCGTAATCAATCCGAATCTTGACTTGTGGCGTGAGTACCTGTTTTTCAATATCAAGATCTGCCAAGCCAGGAATTGTGGCCAGGCTGGCTTTTAATATGGCGGCTTGACCACGTAGTGTATCTAAGTCATCACCAAATATCTTAATGGCGATTTGCGCTCTTACTCCAGAAAGAATGTGATCTATACGATGAGAGATTGGCTGGCCAATACTGAGAGAAACTGGCAAAGGCGCGAGTAATTTGCGCATATCAGCATAAATTTCAGAAGTCGCACGGTTTGAGCGTTTTAGCTTCACGTCTAGTTCACTGGCATGCACGCCTTCTGCATGTTCATCCAGTTCTGCACGACCAGAGCGTCTGCCAATATTTTCAACTTCTGGGATTTTGAGCAGCAACAATTCTGCCTGCTTCACTAATCGCACCGACTCTGCCAAGGTGGTACCAGGATTTAAACGCAACCCAACCACTGCACTACCTTCATTGAAGGGGGGCAAAAATGTTTTCGGAAAAAATGGCACAGAAGCAATTGCCAGTGCCACTGCCATCACACCTGCAGCCAAGAATGGTTTAGGATGATTTAGCACCCAACTTAGGCTGCGGCTGTAACCTGCTTTAATACGCTGTAACAACTTGGTATCGCCATGACCAAGTTGTTTCATATTAGGCAGTAAATAAAGCGCCATCACTGGGGTAAGCGTCACAGAAACAATCATACTAACCAGTAAGGCTACAATGTAACCTATCGCCAATGGCAACATCAGCCGACCTTCCATGCCTGGCAAGAAGAATATTGGTAATAAAACCAGCACCACAATCATGGTGGCGTAAAGAATGGCCGATCTGACTTCTAAAGTGGCTTTGGCAATCAAGGTAATTGGATTGATACGTGTACCTTCGCCGTGGTCTAATTTCAACCGCCTTAATACGTTCTCGACACCAACTACGGCATCGTCGACTAGTTCGCCAATAGCGATCGTAAGACCGCCTAGCGTCATGGTGTTGATGGACATACCAAAGTACTTAAATACTAGAATTGTCGTCAGCAGCGACACTGGAATAGCTGTGATAGAGATTAAAGTCGTACGCCAATTCGCAAGGAATAGATACAAAATCACCATAACAACTACTGATGCAGCCATCAACTTACCTTGTAGCGTGTTGATAGAAGATTCAATAAACGTTGCCTGACGCATGGTAATTTCCGGTTTCTGCATGCCTACTGGAAGCGATTTTTGTAAATCAATCAATGCGGATTCAATAGATTTTGTGAGCTTTACCGTATCGGCATCTGGCTGTTTTTGTATGCTTAAAATAACGGCTGGCCCACCGTTATAGCCCCCATCACCACGCTTTATCGCGGAAGCAAAGGTAACTTCTGCAACTTGTTTTAGCAAGATGGGCTGGCCATTTTTAGTGGCAATCGCCAATCCTTTTAAATCCTCTAATCTTGAAGTACGGCCAATATTACGGATAAGATATTCGCGGCCATTCAGCTCCATGAAACCGCCGCTGGTGTTAGATGAAAAGTTCTTTAATACCTTTTCTAACTGGTCTAACGTAATGCCTAATTGCGCCATTTGTGCAGTATTCGGTTGCACTTGGAACTGTCTAACTTCGCCACCGATAGGAATAACTTGTGCAATCCCAGGAATAGCAAGTAAGCGTGGTCGTAATACCCAATCGGCATACTCTCGCACTTGCATCGGTGTGATTTTAGATGCGTCGATGGGTAAAGCAAGTAACATTATCTCGCCCATAATCGAGGTTACTGGCCCCATAGTGGCAGAGGCATTGGGTGGCAATTGCTCTTTCACCAATACTAATCGCTCACTTACGACTTGACGGGCACGATAAATGTCGACATCCCAATCGAAGGTGACGTAAATAAACGACAGGCCTGCACTTGATACCGAACGCACATTTAAAACGCCTGGCACGCCATTCATGGTGGTTTCTAGCGGGTAGGTAATGAGTTGCTCAACTTCTTCAGGTGCCATGCCACCTGCCTCAGTAATGATGGTGACCGTGGGACGGTTGAGGTTAGGAAATACATCTACGGGTAATTTGGTGAGTGAGAACCCACCAATTACCATCATGACTACCGCAATCGACAGAATGATCAGGCGATTGCGTAAGCTAGCATTGACAAGGAAATTGAACATGTCTTATCTCACCTGATTCAACAAGGATGCGCCTTGCACCACGATGCGATCGCCAACTTTCAGGCCGTCAGTGACAGTAACATTGGCACCATCTAGCGCGACAAAATGCACCACTTTGGCAATAAAGTTTTCAGGTTCACCATGCACCCAAACAATATCCTGATTACTGGCATTTTTAACGACAGCTAAGGCTGGAATCGGTATTCCATTGATTTTAGTATTCGTTTGCACTAATACTTTGACTGGCTGACCTACGGATAAGAAGGTTGGCTTGTCACTGGGCTTTATCTTGAATTGGATAGGTATCGCTTGTTCACGCAATAAACCGCCCGCTCCGATGAATTCTAAGCTGATCGCATTACCAGCGTTGGTGCTGGCATTTGCTGATGCAATATTGCTGACCAATTGATTGTCATAGGCTAAGGCTTCAACTCGTAATTTACTTGTATCCACAATTTCAAATAACACTTCACGCGCGTCCACCACTTGACCAGGTATAGCATTAACACTTGCGATTACTCCAGAAGCAGGTGCGAAAAGCGATTCTGTCGAAGATAAACTCGCACCAACTGTCGAGAGTCGCTCCGTAAGGCTTTGCAATTCATATCGTGCAGATTCAATGTCTTTTTGTGGAATCGTACCTTCGAGCAGTTGTAAACGGGCTAGACGCTTCTCAGCCAAAGCCTTATTGGCACGCAACTCAGAAGCTTGAGCTGATTGATTGGCACGATCGATTGGGTTGGTGGCAGGCTTCACATATGCCAATAACTCACCTTTTTGTACCTTTTGACCTAATGATGGCAAGCCTTTTGGCCCAGCTTCTAAACGGCCTGACAGTGTAGGCTGTACACGGCCACTGGCGTTAGGGTCTGCAATCACTTTGCCTGATAACGCTACTGTTTGCGGTGAGTCATTTTGCTCAGCAACAATCGTACGAATTGCGAGTTGTCTTTGTGATGGTTTTGGTAGCAAAACACTGCCATTAGGTAATCGTTGTGGACTATTCCCGACAGCTACAGAAGGTTCTGCTGCATCATGGTTTTCGTCGCCATGTGCAAACGCTAGGCTAGGTAATACGGCTAAGTAAGCGCCAAGTAATAAGTGTTTAATATTTTGTTTCATTTGAACATTCCTACTTTTTGGCGGCGGCGTTGACGAATGGCGAATCTTGCTATCAGCACTAGAATGGCTGACAGGGTTAAACCACCAATCAGCCACTTGTTAGCCAATGGTGACGCAGCGTTATGGGAATCATCGGCATGTGCATCAGCGACGACTAAATCGCCTGCTAACAAATCATTATCGCTACCAGCAGTAATAGTAAAGGCGACAGGAATCTCAGATGGTTTAGCAAAGGCTTTAGCTACTACGCGGTAAGTACCATCTGGATTGGCGGTGGCGATAAGTTTTTCTGAACCAGTTTCTACTTCGATATTGGCATCAGCGACTGGAGCGTTATCTATATAACGATCAAGGTATAAGGTCATTGCACCATTTTCGACAATTCCGACTAATTCAAATAAGTCTGAATACACAGCAATGCGTGGCGCACCTCCAACTGCAACGGTGGCAGGGGCTGCACCATGATCTTCATCACCATGTGCTTGCGCTAGTATACTAAAAAGGTACAACGACATCACGGCTATTATGGTTGAAACTACCTTCATGGCAACACTCCTAATGCTTGATTAGCTTTTGAGATGGCGCGACCAGTTTCTAAGCGCGCTTTGATTAAATTACGTTCAGCCTCAAAACGAGTAGCTTCAGCCAATAGCCGTGTAGGCAGATCTGATTCACCTAGGTTGAATGAACGATCTAGTAACTGCTGGGTATCCAATGCAGTATTAAAGCGTAACTCAGCAATGGCTGCAGTAGCTTTTGCCTGTTCAAGCTCAAAGTTTGCGCTGGCAATTTCAGCCTCAATCCGTGCGGATTCCAAACCTTGTTCAGCGTCTGCTTCGGCCTGTTCAGCTTGAACTGCGGCTAATCGTTGCTGGTTGATTGCATCACTGGCAAATGGAATCTTGAATTTCAGTGACACACTATTGTTATAAGGGTCATTTGAAATGTCTTTTTGATGAGTAAGGCCAAGGGACAATTCAGGTGCATCTCTTGATGTTGAACGTATCAAATCCAAACGCTTCTGTGCCAGGACTAAAGATTGTGCTGCCAGTTTTTGCGGATGATTTTCGGATGGCTGCAGATTAACTGATTCAGTTTCTTGCGGTATAGTCGTTAAACCTGTTAGCGCTGTAAATTGTTGCATTGCTCTGAAAGCTTGCGCTTCAGCATCTTTTAAGGCGATGTTAGCCGTCTGTAACTCTACATTGACTCGATTAGCATCTACTCTGGCTAAGTCACCGGCTTTTACCCTTCGCTCGACATCGGAGAGTAATTTTTGAGCACTTGATACACGTTGGTTGGCGAGGTCTTTTTCAGATTGTGCGAGACGCGTTGCCCACCATAAATCACGCACTTCACCTGCAAGACGCCATTTGGTGAAGGTTTGTGTGGCACTAAAACGACTGGTTTCAGCCTCTACCAAGGCACGTTGGCTATCGCGCTGACCTGGTAACCATAATGGTGCAGAGAATTCAATGTCGGTTTGGCGTTGACCTACATTACTGCCAATTTGGTCGGTACGCTGTCCCAATGAGATAGAGCTAGGTAATGGCGTTAAATTGGTCGTGGCTTGTCGTTTGGCTTCAAGCTCACCTAGGCGTGCAGTTTCAGCACGTTGTGCTGGCTGTCTGTTCCAAGCAGACTCTAATGCTTCGTGAAGCGTTTCTGCCTGCACTATAATCGGAAATAGCACTGTTGCCATAACGGCAACGGCTATTAATCGTAAAAATGACATATTTCCCTCATATTTTTATACCAAACGTGCTAAAAGAGTGTCGCGCTATCTGCATGCGACTCATTATTAAACAAATTGTCATATTTACATTGCTTGCAAATTATTAGCCACATATTAAATATAGCTATAAGCTGGGCGAAAGTTAATCCGCCCTGTACTTAATTAATGCTTGTGCGCGTCACCCGAGTCCATAGGCATATCTTCCATCTTCTGCATCATTTGATTCTCTTGCATCATCTGATCCATAATCTCTTGCATAATCTTTTGATGCTCGATATACCACTCTTCACGCTCCTTCTCCGACAACCCTTCCTTCGGTTTCATTGTTCGGCATTTATCCATATCTTCCTTCATCATCTGCATATGCTCAGCCATAAGCTTTTTGTGTTCAGCACCCTTAGCCGCTTGAGCCTGCTGTAGTTTCAACTTACCTTGCTGAATACGTTGTGTCATGTCTAGTTGAAAACTATCTTGACCAGCAATGGCTGATGCAGAGATCAAGCCAATACAACTAAATGCGACAACGGCGATCATCTTTTGAATGGTGTGTTTGCTCATAATAAAAACTCCTAACGAAATTAAAAAACTAAAATTGACAGATGTCAGCCAAAAGGTAATGTTTGATTCTTGCTTACACCGTTTTGACGAATACCATTATCAAGGTAGACGTATTACTGATTGCTTACGGCAACATTACAATTTTGTAATGTTGGATAATTGGCTTCAATGCATGCAACAATTAGCATATTGATAAATTGCTAAAGAGAAAAAGATGAAAATCTTAATAGTCGAAGATGAACAGAAAACTGGCGATTACCTGAAGCAAGGCTTGACCGAAGCGGGATTTGTAGTAGACCTTGTGCGTGACGGCCTCGATGGCGTGCATCAAGCATTAACTGACGATTACGATCTTGTTGTACTTGATGTCATGCTACCTAAGTTAGACGGCTGGCAGGTTCTTCATCGGGTCAGGCAAGGGGGTAAGCATATGCCAGTGCTATTTCTTTCAGCTCGCGACCAGATTGAAGATAGAGTAAAGGGACTGGAGCTTGGTGCCGACGATTACCTCATCAAACCGTTTGCATTTTCTGAGCTGCTTGCAAGAGTACGTACGTTGTTGCGCCGTGGTAAAGGTAAGGAGCCGGAGCTTCTACATGTTGCTGACTTGGAATTGGACATTTTGCGACGCAGAGTCACACGAGCAGGTAAACGTATCGACCTTAGTGCCAAGGAATTTACCCTTCTTGAATTGCTAATTCGGCGCCAAGGTGAGGTACTACCTCGTTCTCTGATTGCATCACAAGTATGGGACATGAACTTCGACAGTGACACCAATGTGATTGAAGTTGCAATGCGTCGACTTCGTGCAAAAATTGATGATGAATTCGAGCCTAAGCTCATCCAGACTATCAGGGGCATGGGATACGTATTGGAAATCCCAGAATCATGATGAATCCTAAATCAATTACTTCACGTCTAACGTTATTTTTTTCAACAGCATCGACTTTAATATTGCTTGTAGTAGGACTGCTAGTTGGTTCTCTGGTGGAATCACACTTTGAGGAACAAGACCTGATGGAGCTTCATGGTAAGCTAGAACTTGTCCGTCATGCACTGGCTAAGGTCAAAACTTCATCCGAACTCACTAACGTTCCTCAGATTCTTTCTGACGCGCTAATTGGGCATCCAGACCTTTCAGTAGCAATCCTTGGGCCAGACCAGCGTATATTGTTCACTACGCCAAACGCAGCATTTGCCACCTTCCTTCTTGAGAAACCTAGAAGTAAAGATTTATCTGGTGAAAGTGAATCCAGTCCCGTGATGTGGGAACAAGAAGGAAAAATATATCGCGGTATTTCTGCATTTGCAGAAACTGGAATTACTGGGCAGTCCTCGACCAAAGTCGCACTGGCAATTAATATTGAGCATCATCAGACCTTCATGAAAGCATTTCATAATAATTTGTGGAAGGCAATCACCGCGGGTATTCTATTAACCATAGTGCTAGGTTGGGTTGCTGCTCGCCGAGGATTGGCTCCAGTGCGTCAAATGGCAGATGTAGCAAAAGGAATTTCGGCAAGTCACTTGAGTGATCGTTTATCATCAAACTCTGTCCCTCCCGAATTAGCTAATCTTGCGATTGCCTTTAATGAAATGCTGACGCGCCTTGAGGGTTCATTCCATCGCTTATCAGATTTCTCATCTGACCTAGCTCATGAGTTAAGAACACCAATCAGCAATTTGATGACTCAGACGCAGGTGGCTTTATCCAAGGGCAGGTCGGCAGAGGAATATCGAGAGGTACTATATTCAAACTTGGAAGAATACGAGCGACTGGCACGTATGATTGCCGATATGCTTTTTCTGGCAAAAGCTGATAATGGGTTAATCATACCAAGTAGCGAAATAGTAGACTTAGCTCAAGAAGTGCGAGAGCTATTTGGTTTCTACGAAGCGATTGCAGATGAACAAGGCGTAAGTCTGATTCTTACCGGACAAGGTACTGTTAGTGGTGACCGGCTAATGCTTCGCAGGGCTATAAGCAACTTACTTTCAAATGCCATTAGACACACCCCAAACGGCGGATCGATTAATGTATTCATCGATCATTCCAATCCTGAAGAAACGAATCTTGCCATTGAAAATTCTGGTGAAACTATAGCGATGGAGCATCTATCTAGGTTATTTGATCGCTTTTATAGAGTTGATCCTTCCCGTCATAAAACCAGTGATGGCGCTGGACTTGGGCTTGCCATAACAAAATCGATTATTGAAGCCCACCGAGGAAATATTCAGGTATTTTCATCAAAAGGTACTACTCGTTTTAAAATTACTTTTCCTAACTGCTAATCAACCTTTTATGTAGCTTTATCCGCCTTCATTGCACAAGCTCTGAAGTTGATATGCTAGACTTGAACGACAGGTTTTGGCCGAGCCTGTGTCAAAACGCCAGAATCAATGAATTGCAATTTTGTTCCACAACACAAGTAGCAACTTTTTAGATCAAACTTTGTTATGCAGTTTTCTTATACAAAGTAAGGCCAAAGGCCTTATGCAGCCATCGCCTTCGTCAATGCCACACTTCCCATGATTTTCATCACGCGTTTCATGTTGTATGCCAGAATGTGTAAACTAATTTCCGTGCTGACATGCGCTTTGGTTTTCATCAAGAAGTGCGTAGCACCCATCCAGTGTTTCAACGTACCAAACGTGTGCTCAATCGTACATCGCCTAATCTTCATGGCGTCAGGCATGCTTTCTAGGTTCGATTGCATTTGATCTAGGACTGCTTCATTCTCCCAACGCTTAATTCGTCTTTGATTACTAGTGGTGCAACTGGACTTTAGCGTGCAATGCTTGCAGTTAGAACTCCAGTAGGTGGTGTGTGGCCGACCTTTCTCAAGTGAGCGGAAACGCTCAATCAATACGTCACCTGCTGGACACTGATAAGTATTACTCTTAGGGTCGTACACAAAGTGGCGTTTATCAAATAAACCATTGGCTTTGTTTGCTGAAGTTAAACACTTCGGCATGATGGGCGTAACGCCGTTCTCAATACAGGCCACTACTTCTTCACCTTTGTAGTAGCCTTTATCCGCCACCACCGTCAGTGCCTCTTTTTGCAATGCGTCCTTGGCCTGCTTACCCATGTTCGCTAATTGCGTTCTATCATGACCAGCGGTGGTGACCTCATGTGCGACGATGAGATGATGCTGAGTATCCACCGCCGCCTGTACGTTATAACCGACAATGCCACCGCCACGATGTTGCATGGAACGTGCATCAGGGTCAGTTTGTGAGAGTTGCTTGTCTGGAGATGACTGTACTTCAGCTTCAATGGTTTCCAGTGCTTTCATTTGCGCTTGGAACATTGCAATACGCTCAGTCAATCGTACTTGATGGGGTGTGGATTGTTTAGGTGAGCGAATATCTGCCGCCTCTAAATCATCCAGATATTGTTGGATGTTTTTCTCCACTTCTTGCATGCGGCTTTTAATCTTGGCCTGCGTGTAGTTATTATCAGAGCTGTTGACGGCTTTGAACTTGCTGCCATCAATGGCAATCATGGAATCAGCAAACAAATTCAAGCGGCGGCACAACTCAACAAACTGGCTACACACTTTGCGTATGGCAGGACCGTTCTCATTTCTGAATCTGGCAATGGTTTTAAAATCAGGATTGAGTCTTGCGATCAACCACATGAGTTCAACATTACGATTCGCTTCTGCTTCTAGGCGTCTACTTGATTGAATACGATTGAGGTAGCCGTAGATGTAGAGTTTGAGCATGGCCGCAGGATGATAAGACGGCCGACCCGTCTGCGCTGGATTCACGCCTTCAAACCCTAACTCAGATAACGCTAACTGATCTACAAAGACATCAATCACGCGTACCGGATTATCTTCTGCGATGTATTCATCCAGCAACTCTGGAAGAAGTGTACTTTGTGTCCTATCTTGACCTTGTATAAATCGTTTCATATTTAAATAAAAACAATGTAATCAGATGGTTACATTATACAATATCTAGATTAAAGTGTTAATTTCAGATTGAATTTATTGGCGTTTTGACACAGGCTCGGCCGATTTTTGCCCCATAACTTATCAATTAGATTGCCATAAAGCGGACTATTAGAAACTAAAATCGACATTATTTTACGAGATTTAACTACTTTGTAGCATTACCTTAAATTTTGTCAATACACAGAACTTTACGAATACCCAAAAATTCTATTGCGATGATTAAAAGATGGAATGTTACTCTACCATTTCAGAAGCACTTTTAATTATTGCTTCCAGCTAACTCTAGTAATCGAGCCACACCAACTGGCTCATCTTTAAGCATTGCTACAACGGCATATCGTTTTGAATAATCTTGCTCCACTGCATTAATCTCAACTAACTCGTTAAGCGCTCTTTGATGAAGTAATGGCGAGTTAGTAACAGTTGCTGCAACACTGTTGTTAATCACCCATGCCCAAGGCTCAATCCCAGCACGTCGTAAGTCAGATTGAAGGTTTGCCGCTTCCAATACAGGTGTTTTCTCTGCAAGCGTGACGATCAGAATTTTGGTTTGCTTAGGGTCTTGCAATTGCATCATGGGGGTTGTGAAATGCAGATTAGTTTTACCCATTTGACGCGTGACTTCACGGTGATAGGCACCTGTCGCATCTAATAATAGTAAGGTATGTCCAGTCGGCGCGGTGTCCATCACAACAAACTTCTTCCCAGCTTCACGAATAATGCGGGAGAACGCCTGAAACACGGCTATCTCCTCCGTACAGGGTGAACGCAAATCCTCTTCTAACAACGCTCGGCCGTGAGCGTCTAATTTTGAACCTTTGGTTTCCAATACATGCTGACGATAGCGTTCGGTTTCTTCATGTGGATCAATGCGGCTTACTGTCAAATTGTCTAGCGCACCATTGAGCGTGTCAGATAAATGTGCAGCTGGGTCAGAGGTTGTGAGAAGCACTGGTAATCCACGATGTGCTAATTCAACAGCCACAGCAGCAGCTATTGTAGTTTTACCTACTCCACCTTTACCCATGGTCATGACCAGTCCGTGACCATCCTCGGCAATTCCATCTACTAGTTTTGATAAGCTAGGTTTGTCTAATTCTATAGGTGAGCTTTTCTTCACTTGTGCATGATATGCCGTATCTACAAGCAATTGACGTAAGGCATCCAATCCGACCAAATCGAATGGTTTAAGGATGACATTATCTTGTGGGAGTGATTTTAAGACTTCTGGAATGGCATGAAGAGCAGCCTGCTCACGTTTATAAATTGCAGCCGCTAAGTCATCATTATCAGCCTCTACTTTTGGCAAAATGCCATTGATTACCAAATACTGTTGATTCAAACCAATGCCAGCAAGTTCTTCATGGGTACGTGCTACTTCACGTAATGTGGATTGCTGCGCACGTGCCACCAGTATTAATCGTGTACGTTTACCATCAGCAAGCGCATCGACTGCCGCTTTGTATTGCTCGCGTTGCTTTTCAAGACCAGCTAATGGACCTAAACAAGATGCATCGCCTTTACCTTCTTCTAGAAAGCCACTCCATGCGCCAGGCAATTGCAATAAGCGTATGGTATGTCCAGTTGGGGCAGTGTCAAAGATGATATGGTCATAGCCTGCAGTTAATGGTGAATCAATTAGCAAAGAAGTGAATTCATCAAATGCAGCAATCTCGGTTGTACATGCACCAGATAGCTGCTCTTCAATTCCTTTGACTACTGCATCAGGTAGTATGCCGCGCACTGGGCCAACGATGCGATCTCTATATAATTGCGCGGCGGCTTGTGGGTCGATTTCAAGTGCGGCAAGATTCTGAACTGCTGGTACTGGCGTAATATTGTTGCCTATAGTGACTCCAAACACTTGTCCTACATTTGATGCGGGATCGGTGCTTACCAGTAATACGCGTTTACCAGCTTCAGCTAACTGAATGGCCGTTGCACAGGCAATAGAAGTCTTGCCAACGCCGCCTTTGCCAGTAAAAAATAGAAAGCGTGGCGGTTGGTCAAGAAATTTCATTAGATTGCCTTCATTTTAATTAACAACATTTACCGCCACTACAACATCCGCCAGCTGGTGCAACTTCTGTTATGGCTACGATGCCAGCCCAGCGCGATAACTCTGTGCGATTAGGATAGCGACCAGCCAAAGCAAACTCACCATCAAGTAATATCAGCGGTAATGCCTCTTGCCCTGAACGCTCAAGAAAGTCCCTAACTACTTTGTTATTCGCAAAATCCATAGGCTGTTGTGCGAGATTAAAACGCTCAATCTTCGCCCCATTCTGCTTAGCCCAATCTACGTCTGCGCTAAAACCAATTAATTGCTGGTCTACATCCACACCACATACACCACTGCTACAACACATGGCTGGGTCAAATACTTGTATCGTTTTCATCATCATGTCTCCTTATACAACTATGGTGGCAATCTTATCCATTGCAAGCTTGAGTGCTGGCTTGTCATGTTTTAATGTTTCTAGTGGCAAGGCTAAAAAGGCTTCAATTCGTGCACGTAATATGCTGTAAGCCTTTATGAATGCCGCGTCTATTTCTTCATCCGTGCCTGTTGCATGGGCGGGGTCTTCAACACCCCAGTGACTTCTTAAGACTGGGCCAAGATAAGCTGGACAGGTTTCGCCTGCAGCATTACCGCATACTGAGATTACAATATCTGGCGTAGCTGGTAGATTATCCCAAGACTTACTATGGTAGCCTTCGGTTGAAATGCCTTCACGTGCAAGTAATGCAAGTGAACGTGGGTGAACGTAGCCAGCTGGTTTACTACCAGCACTCATAGCTTTCCAACCAGCTGGAGCTAAATGATTAAAAGTAGCTTCGCCCAAAATAGAGCGGCATGAATTGCCAGTGCATAGAAATAAAATGTTCATGATTTATTTATCGATATTAAATTTAAAAATTACGTTAAGAATTATGTCTGGGAATACCAGCCCTTACTATTATTAACCACTTGAACGACCAGTAGCATCACAGGCACTTCAATAAGTACGCCAACAACTGTTGCTAAAGCCGCGCCTGAATTAAACCCAAAGATACTGATAGCAGCAGCCACAGCCAGTTCAAAGAAATTGCTAGCGCCGATTAGTGCTGAGGGACAGGCGATATTGTGTTTTTCACCGACTTTGCGATTTAACCAGTAGGCAAGACTAGAGTTGAAGAACACCTGAATTAGAATCGGCACCGACAACATGACGATTACCATTGGCTGCTTTAAAATCGCTTCGCCTTGGAAAGCGAATAATAGGATTAAAGTCACTAATAATGCAGAAATTGACCATGGGGCTATCTTGTGCATTGCTGTATCAAAGCTAGATTGACCACCTCTGAGTAGCGCCTTGCGAAGAAGCTGTGCCAAGATCACTGGGATAACAATGTAAAGAATCACTGAAGTGATTAACGTAGCCCAAGGTACGGTAATTGATGAGATACCTAGAAGCAATCCGACAATAGGCGCAAACGCAAAAATCATAATCGTGTCATTGAGGGCAACTTGTGACAACGTGAACAAAGGGTCTCCATCAGTCAGACGACTCCAGACAAATACCATGGCCGTGCAAGGTGCCGCAGCCAATAATATTAAGCCTGCAATATAACTATCTAATTGGTCTGCTGGTAAATATCCTGCAAACACATGACGAATGAATAACCAGCCAAGAAAAGCCATAGAAAATGGCTTAACCGCCCAGTTGATGAATAACGTGACACCAATACCTTTCCAGTGTGCTTTGACCTCATGCAAGGCACTAAAATCAACTTTGACTAGCATTGGGATAATCATGACCCAAATTAATAGCCCAACAGGAAGATTTACTTGAGCCACTTCCATATGCCCAATCATTTGGAATACGCTAGGTAGTAATTGACCAAGTGCAATACCAACCACAATGCAAAGTGCTACCCAAAGCGATAGATAACGCTCAAATAGGCTCATGTTGCTTGTCGGCTTTTTGCATTCATTACTCATTATTGGTCCTTGATTTTACCGATGTTGTCTAATTCATTTTTAATCGTAAAGTTATCTAAGCTTGCCAGCGGCAAGTTAGTAAACAAATTGACACGGTTGGACATAAAGCGAAGAATTTTTTGGAATTCTTGACGCTTTTCTTCATCAGTTCCTTGGAATGCGGCTGGATCGTCAAATCCCCAATGCGCTGTAATAGGTTTACCTAACCAGACTGGACATGCTTCACCAGCTGCTTTATCGCAAACGGTAAATATAAAGTCCATTTGAGGTGCATCTGGTAGTGCAAACTCATCCCAGCTCTTGCTTCTTAATTCACTGCTTGGGTAACCCAGTGAGTTAACAACTTCAATAGCCATTGGATGCACCTTACCTGTAGGGTGACTACCTGCGCTATAAGCCTTAAAGCGTCCTTTGCCCAATTTATTGAATAGGGCTTCAGCCATAATGCTACGGGCTGAATTGCCTGTGCAGAGTACAAGTATGTTATAAATTTTGTCAGCCATATCGTTTTCCTTCTAACTCTTGTAGAGGTTAATTAAATATTACTTGGTGGGAGATTTGTGATTTCTGCTTAGTGAGTTTTAAACGTGTTCTTTGGTCTTACAAGTCTCAGGCGTTGTGCAGGCTGGAGTAGCTACTGTTGAACAGGGATTACCTCCGCAGCAATTCTCGGTCAAGTATCCAATTAGCGAGTTCATAGTCTCGAAGTTGGCTGAATAGATGACAAACCGACTTTCCTGACGTGAGTACACCATATCCGCATGTGACATCTCTTTAAGATGAAATGACATTGTGGATGGCGGTATGCCCGTCATTTCACTTATTTTGCCAGCTGGCAGACCTTCTGGACCAGCTTGCACAAGGATGCGAAAAATATCCAAGCGCGATTCTTGGGCTAAAGATGCTAGGGCATTGACTACAGATTTCTTTTCCATATTTCTATATTAATGAAAATGTGGAATTTATGTCAAGACAAATATTATTTGTTACATGAATATATTTATTTTAAGGGAGGTTTACAGATAATTGCTCTGCGGGTGACTGGCTGCAAGGCCCAAAGAAGTCATTAAACAACTACATATCCGGGGTGGTTTTATCGCCCCGTGTCCCTGTTGAGGGGTGAGTTAGGTCGTAGCGAATAAGGCAACACAATCCAAACCTATTGAGCCATCGGCTACGGAAAACGAGAATCATCTCGCATTATCTCTTTTCCTAACTGATCAAAGACGACACCATCTCGCTGCTGCATCCATACTCCCCTGGCAATCAGCGTTTGGATCGCTTTAGTAACTCTGTACGGTTTGACCTGACAGGTACTGGCCGCGCCCAACATGTCGTCTGGGGTGAGTGCGAAGTATGGCGTTCTCTGCACCGCGGATTAGCCCTTTATGTTATTGTTATTGCCGAATTTCCTAAATCCCATCGTGAACTAGCTTCTGCGACCTAACGATCGATATAAAGGGTTGTGAAGCGCCACATCAGCAACCTCAGTCATTTCACGTCACAACGTTTGAATCAAGGGACACCATTAGGCATCCTGTTTGAATGATTGGTTACGTTCCAACTTTTATTAACTACTTATGACTTTATTTTGCAAAGTTGTACTTTATTTTCTAAATACGGCTGAAGTTCACCGTTTCGACTTAATACTTGGAGATATTTAAGCTTCTGTTTTTTTTGGAATTTTAGCTAATCGAGCATCATATACAAAATCTCGCTCAATACTCATTGTGCAATTCGCCCATTGCGGATGATTCGGATTGATCACGATATTTCTGGCTTCAGGTATGACCACTGATGGCACAATCATCCCTAAATATTGATTGTCTTGTATGAATTGGTTACCAAACTCTTGAGCAGCCGCAGAACTAGGTAAGGCATTCCAATTTACGGGTAAGTCATCCATTTGCACTTTGTAATATATTGCTTCATTATTTGGCATTGTGATATTTACCAATACCAAATCTTTTGGAAGCACGGACATAACGTGTACCAGCTTTTCAAATGAGGCTATCTCTATAGTCATTCCAGCGTAGATTACTGGCACGTTAGCCGTATTCCAGCGGCCACCTTCTAACATCGCACCAATACCTACCCTATCAAGTGCGTATGCCTTTTTGGCTATCCTCCACACTACCATTAAACAACGCCGCCGTAGGCAATCGCGTTGAGTGCTTTTCTGACTTCTTTGGTACCTATGTCGGTATCCAACATAGCTAATGGCTGGCTTTTCAAAGCTGAATTTTCTTGTAAAAGCCATTTTTTTGCGCTATCGGGATCACCAAATACAAGTTCTGCTTCGAACTCTACTTGAGCTATACGCTCTAATCGCTCTGACTCTGCAGGCGTTAACACAGAATGGCTCTTAATCTTGCGATTCATAGTTGCAGGAGAAATACCAATAATTCCACCAATAGCCTCACGAGATATTTTGAAGTATTCACTTATAGGGATGATATGACGAGCATCAATACCCTTTCGGATCCTATCAATACGCTCAACAGTGCCTGTTTCTACGACAGATTGTTTGAAAGCGGTGAACTGGTCGGTTGCTTTTTCCATCTTAATGCCAGATGTACCTCTTACTCGCTCTGCTCTCTCCCTAGTCCTGAATCTTCCTGATGAGGACTCTCTATCCCTAATTGTTACTGAACTCGCCACAGAACTAGCTGGCTTAGAGCTCACTTTGGTTAATTTAGATTGCTGGTGCGCCATGATGCACTCCTAGGTATCAAATGATAAATATCAATATAACATATGATAACAAATTGGTGGATAAATTCAGCAACTGAAGTCAAATAATCAACCTATCATTTGAGCCTCTCAGATCTATAGAGCAATGCCAACCAACCTCATATAGCATTGCGAAAATGACAAAGGCCACAAACTTAACACGGCATTTGCCGACTCTACAGACCGGTTGCGGGACGTTAAGTTTATGACCTAAAATGAATTATAAAACAATTTTAAATAAACCTAAAGATTGATATATACAATTGAGTGTTGACTGGGAGCGCTTTGAAATTTAGTTAATTTAAACATTATTCCTGGCTTATTAGACATTAAATCACTGTGATATCCATATGCCCAACTGCGAGTAATTCTGTCATTTGTAAGTGACTTTGACTTTTTATAGATTTGTACACAATTGATAAGAGCGTTGTTTGACAAAGTTTCTGGGTGCGGGAAAATTCCAGACCACAACTCTTCCCAATACGCAGAGCACATGTTGCTTACTAAATATGGCAAGCCAGAAGAATTGATCACCATACTGTTTTTACCAATATTTTGATCTATCAACTCCCAAAAATAAAAAAACTGCATATAAATCAGATTGGCTTGCATTTCTATTGTTATATCAATATTAGGACGATAAAAATCATTGCTAACCAAGTCTTGTTTTGTTCCTAAGTCATATTTTAGGGCTTCGATATTGATGAAATTCTCAATTTTAAGTCGCCAAGTATTGTATGCTAAGGCCACACCGCACACTTTTTCCGTATCTAAACTTAGTGACTCGTCTCGCTTTAGATTCATAATGCTGTTATGACACATACGATGGGGTCTCACATACCGATTAAAAATATGCCTGCGTATGGATCCATAAACTTCCTCTAAAGATATTGTTGAATCTTTACTATCATTTCCACTTTGTTGCTCATGCTGATGGTTGTTATAGGTAATCCATTTAACGGAAGTTCTTTTTTGATTAATCGGCCACGGACATTTCCCTGCTATCTTTTCAGCCGCATTGAAGAGCTTTTCGAGCTTACTTGCCTCCATCTGTGTGTAGCAAAATAATTTTTCGGTTAAGTCTAGTCTAGTTTGAGCGGTTTTGATCCACCCATATAAAAGCCTGCATTTATGATCGATTTCAAGCTCTTGCTCTTGACTCATTTGATTTAACTTGCGGACAATATCAACTTCAAATACGAGATGGTTGCATATCGATTTCCATTCCCCCAATCCCTCTGTTAGATCATCTAGATTATCCTGCTTTAGGTAATTTTGTCCTGGGATATATTGCAAGCCCTTGGAATAAGTTGCTCTAAGGCAGTCCGCACATGCTTGCTCAAGCGCTACATGATGCCAAGGACAAGTATTAATGAAGCTGAACTCAAAGAAAAGACAGTGATACCCATTCGCCAAGCACTCAGGGCAAATTTTAATGCCATCACCTTTTAATTGACTGTAGGACTCTTCAATATGAATTTGTAATTGATCAAAAAAACAGACACGCAATCTATTGGAGTTGATTGATAGCATTGCTGCGAATTTTTCTACATCTATCCAATCACTACCCCTAAAGCGGAGTTGGTTCGTATTTCTTGCATCGGTCGACTTTATTAAACTTACCAGCTGATGAGGCTTCATGTGATTGAGCAAAAGCAGTTTAGCAAATACATTCCAGCCCGATTCAAAGGGGGCCGGGGCTGCTTGTTGCCATATCAGTTTTTTTATTAGCCTAGCCATTAGATAAGTAAAGTTAATCTTGCGGATCGAAAGTGCCTAATAAACCACTAAAGTATTTCAAAGTACTTCTTTCAACCGCTTCAGTGATAGCTGCATTATTAAGTTTAAACTGCTTGTCGTCTAGATTTCTGGCAGCCAATAGCAAATATGCAACTGTGCTCGTCAGATGTTGCATGGGAATGGCGCGGCTCTCCAGCTCTGATGCAGCTTTTTTCAACTCTTTCCACATTTGATTCGAATAGCCACTTAACCTAAAACCACCTTCAAAGGCAATGGGGAGGAAAAACTCCGTGAAGGAAATACCGCTATCTTCAGGATAATGCTTTTCTTCATCATAAGACTGCAAGATTGCGTGTAAATTTTCGCTGGTGCTACAGCCACTAAAAGGAATTGGCTCGCTTAAAAACCTAGCAATAAGGTGATGGCTTTTGCTTGCTAATAATGCCGTCCGTACCATCAATATTTCAGGCTGAGCGAATCCAATCGTCGTCATTCTGACTTTTTGTTTATCAAGTCTATTGTGGATTGCCAGCAGTAAATAAAAGTCTTTTTCTTCTAAATTCTGCATCTCATCAATAATTAGTACAAATTGAGTACTGTTTTTTTCCAGACATTGGGTGAGTATATAAGTCATGAGAGTGTTTTCGAGTCGCTCAAACCTTGGTGTATTTGGAACGTGCTGCCCTTCTGCTCTTAACATCTCTATGTACATCGCTGTTGCTCTACTCTCTCTTTTCGTAGCAGAAAAGCTCATGATCGCAGCATTCGGAAACTCCTCTTTAAGTAGAGATTCAATCGTTTGTGCACATGTGGATTTACCAACTCTCTGCGATGCGTGCAAGAATGTCCCCGTGCTACGCATCCACACCCTTTCCCTTATCAATGAATAAGCTTGCTCGATTACTGGGGTAACAATAACGAAGTCCCTGGTGACTATGGGGTGTTCATTAATAAGTTTTTCACGTTCCGCAAGACTTAAAACAAAGACATCCATATATCCCTCAATCATTAATAAAAAACATTATCTTTTATTAAGTAGTTTTTTTATGTCCGGCATGGGCGTTGGCATTAGGGAGGTACGATTGAAGCTAAAAAAAACGGGATCTTCAGAATGAGCTTTCTCAGACCTTGGGGTTATCTTTCTTGATAATCCGGTTTCCTTAGCCAGTCTCGTGGCTTCCGTGGCATTTTGTGGAGTTATATCTTTAGTTTTTTTGGTGATTTTTTTATTTCTTACCGTAAGTAGCTTCATGTAAGCATGTACAGGATTTTCAAATTTGGATATCACTAATTGGCGCTTAGTGATTAAGCTGTTAATGATTTTTCGTGTCTTAAGGCTATGCTTAGTTTGCTGCCATCTCCCCATCACTTTTAAATAACCAAGCTCAGCGCCGTTGAGCAAAAATGCTCTAACCTGCCTTAAATCGCGGTCATCAATTTCAATTCTGATTTTTTGCCCCACTAAACCTAACGTTCGCGAGAGGACATCATTGGTATAACGCTCCCGCTCAAGTCCAATATATGGTCTCCTGCCAGAAGACTTGCCACCAATAACACTGACTACTTTACTAATAGGAATAGGATTGTTTTGCTGTCCAATATATTGAGGTAAATATCTAGGTAGAAAATGTTGATTTTGCTCTTGAAAGAAATGTTGAAGTACATTTATTGGGGATAAAAAAGAGATTCCTTCACTTGGTGTGGCGTTATATTCCGCAACGTAAATTGCTAGGAGTTGCTCTGAATCCTCGGCTCTAAATTTATACTTAACCGCGATCTGCTCAGCATTTTTTGCCCTACCACTTTTGGGGTGTGATCCAGTAGTTGAAGGTAGCCGCTTAAAAATATCTGCAGCAACTTTTTCAAAAAATCTTTCTTGAATGCTACGTCTTTCGAAATGTGCCACGGGACCCCAATTTATTGACATTCCCAATCGGTCTCTGGCATCTTTTTGAATAATATTAGCTAAATGCGCTAAGGCCCCGTCAAGAAAAATAATATTCCACACCACACCTCTGCACTGTGGAATAACTTCATGTGGCAAACCACCACTTTCAGGATAATTTAAACCTGGTAGAGTAATTTCAATGCGTTCGGGTGGGTTAATCGCATTACGAAGAACATCTAATAGATCTGTGGCACTGATTTGACTGCGATATACGACAGAATAGGCAATAATTGCTCTTGAAACGCACTCTATAAGGGTGATTAGCCATAACCTGTCTAGCTGAATATCTGCTTTAAATCCTTCTGGCGTGTCAAACTCCGCACTAAAAATTGCATCAATACAGTACGCATCAAATTGAACGGCTTCATAAGGCTCTTCAAAGCTCAGAAATGCTGCTTTACCTCTCCCAACTGCTAAGTGTGCAATAGAGTCCTCCTCTTCGCGAACTCTTACACCTTTTACGAAGTTAGCATCCAACACTTCGTTTAAGTATTTCTTGATACTGGTGAGACCTTGGTGTTTTGTAGAAAATGGCCACTCACTTTCTTTTACACCTTTTTTCGATAGCAGTTTTAGGAAAATTCTATGGGTATCTTTAGCTGCAATTCTTTTTTCGTGAATACTCAACTCTGAAGAATTTCTCTTTAATATAAGATCAGTGAGTATTTTTTCTATATCTGGAAATTTTTTTAGTGTCAGCTTAAATATCCCAGATAGCCCGCCTTGATCCTCCCTAAATTTAGGTTTGACTTCAGCTTTTCGTTCGTATTCCTTGAGCCTATAAAAAGGTATGAGTGCCGTGTATCCAAGAATATTTCCGTCCGGACCTGGCTGTAGACATCGTCTTAATAAATCAGTTATTGAAGTTCTAGAAACGCCAGTGTCAACTTGGATGGTATTAACAGCCTCACCTTCCAAATACATTTGTATAGCTCTACAACGATTATTAAAGGTTTCTTTTAATTCATCATCGACAGATTCCTGAGAAATGTCTGGCCATAAATTAAGTGGCGGTGCTAAAGCCAAGAGTTGTGATCTACTTGAGCGCTGTTTATCCATGATAAATCCAGCGAGTTTGTAATCCAAAGCTAGATTTTTCTAAATTCAATTCCACAATACCAGCTATTACAACCCGAACTAATATACCTAGAACAATAGAAGAGTCAAAATCCTCAAGAGATTCTAATAGTTGTTTTATATTTCCATTATGTAGTTTTTTAAGAGTTTGCTCTAACGCGTTATGGCATGATGTATGTTGATGACTTTTTATTACATCTGCATAACCAAGTGGTTTTAACCATCTAAGTGCAACCTTAGTTTTTGGTTTCAAATAAGTATCATTAATTATTTTATATTCAACATGCTCTTTTGATGCAGCTGCCGCTTGAGCATTGAACTGAGACTGATTTGAAGGATCTTTTTTAATGGTACCAGCTTTTACCTCGTGCCACTGAACCTGACGGTTCTTGAAAACGACAATTGCATCGAGCTGTGTTGCCCTAGTTTCGGTGCCATCATGAGAAATTATTTGTTTAGGAGCTAAATCGAAGGATTTAACTTCAGGATCTGATTCAAGGCAGAGCCAGTGAATTAATTGTCTATCACTGGGTAATACCCAAGATGATTTAGTCTTTACGCTGTAAACAAGCCATAAGTTACCCTTACCCCTGCCGCGAGCATTATAGGCTTTTTTGATATTCGTTCTTTGATTAGACTGCGGTGTAACCCCAGGACTGGCCATAAACCTCTCCTAGAACACAAACAAACCAAAACAAAAATACAATCTTGTTTATTAAGTATAACTTTTAGTTATTTATGTCTAAATGTCAAGGAATTAGTTATGAGAATAATAACTAATTCATATGCTTAATCGAGTTGTATAAGTAAAAATAGCCCATAAATGGCTATTTTTACTGGATAAAATAAATTTAGCAAAGTGTCTTAATTAGTTCCGAGGACTATGTACAAGGTTTACCCTATTTGCTTATTGGTGTGATGATTAACCGCGCTAAGGATAATAACAATCTATCTGTTGTTAAAGAAAGCAATATTCATCACCTTGTCATTCACAAAAGTAATCTCCGTTTCCTTGTATGTGCGAGTGGCGTCATATTTAACTAGGTTTTTGTAATACCACATCTCAACATTGACTCGCTTGGAGCCTTTTTCATCCGCACCCACTCGGTTTAAAAAACTGCTGGCACCCTGCGGTTTAACCGAAGCATCTTTTTTAAATGGTGCGCCAAGTTTTTGTGTAATCAAGGCCTTAGATTTCCCACTAAAGGCTGATAAAAATTGATCCTCAGTGTAGGTTTTTTTATTGCCTGCCGCTTGGGCGACATTAAAGTTAGTAGAAATGACCAATACGGTGGTCAGTGCATAGCCTATTTGCTTAAGTAAAAGTTTCATGGTGTAGCCTGTGTAAAAAGTTAAAGAGATCGACGCTTATTATGCCACTGATGCAAATTTTAACCTAGCTTAAGCGCCAGGTGTGAGGCTATGCTAAGCCTAGTGTGCCGCATGGGCACGTTTAAATAATGTAAAGAAATTATTTGTGGTTGCATTAGCAATATTAACTAAACTGTCTCCACGAAGGTCAGCCAACTCTGTCGCAACAAACCGTACATAACTTGGCTGATTGGTTTTACCGCGATGCGGTATGGGTGCGAGATAAGGCGAGTCCGTTTCAATTAACAGCCTATTTAATGGGATAGCCTTGGCTACTTGCTTTATGGTCGCGGCATTTTTAAAGGTTACTATGCCTGAAAAAGAAATATAAAATCCCATCTCCATGGCTTGCTCGGCCACTGCCAAGCTTTCCGTAAAACAGTGCATCACCCCACCCACCTTGTCAGCGCCCTCTTCTTGCATAATACGCAAGGTGTCTTCGGCGGCGTTGCGAGTGTGGATGACCAAGGGTCTATCCGATGCGATAGCGGCTTTTATATGACGACGGAACCGCTGACGTTGCCATTCTAGGTCACCAGTTAAGCGAAAATAATCCAAACCTGTTTCGCCTATGGCAATCACTTTGGGGTGATCGGCTAACCGAACTAGCTCTTCCACGCTGGGCTCGGTGATGTTTTCATAGTCCGGGTGCACGCCTACGGAAGCAAAAAAATTAGCATTCGTTTCAGCCAAAGCTAGTACTTGTGGAAAGTCGTCTAATGTAACGGAAATGCACAAAGCGTGACCCACTTGATGGTCTTGCATTGCCTGCTTAATTGCTGGTAAATCCTTGAGTAATTCAGGAAAGTTTAAATGGCAGTGTGAATCAACAAGCATGGCGATTGGTATTTTAAATTTGAATTATATAAAAGGGGCGTTAGGTATTTTTTACATGGTATGCGTATGGCGTGACGAATTTAATGCCGCACCAAGCAACTGTTCGATCTTGTCACGAGCGGTACGACCGCCCTCGTCTTCACTAAACTGCACGCCTACTCCTTGAGGTTTTTCACCTTGATTAGCCGGCGATACCCAGGCAACATGGCCAAGCACCTGTAGTTTAATCGGCTCGTCAATAAGACTTAACAGCATGTTTAGTGGTTCCCCCATGCCATGCATCTTGTCGGTTGGTATAAACAACCCGCCGCCACGCAAAAAAGGCATGTATGCCGCATGCAGGGACGCTTTTTCCTTGAAAATCAATGACAGCATGCTAGCGTGTTCGAATGGATCTGACATATTGGGCTTATCCGTATTCACTTTTTACCTTATCTATGCTGACACAGTGGCCTAGGCCTTTGAGAAAATCCGTGTGTAGTCGACCAACAAGGCTTCCATTTGCAATTCATGATTTAAAGGATGCAAGGCCAGCTTACGCAATTCATTTAGATTTTTTTGTAGTTGCAACAATTTAGCTAAATTTACTTTGACAGCCAGCGCCTCTAAGGCCTTTGCATAGGCCGCATGGTAGCGCACTTGTTTGGCCTGTTTCATTAAGACCAGATCAAATAGCCATTTTTGCAAAGCCACGATGCCGGTTTCAGCAGAATGCGTCAGCAAGGCTGGCGCAACAAGGTGCGGGCTTAATTTTTCACCATGAGACAACATCTGCAAGCATTCCTTAGCCTGTGCATACTGCAAGCCATCGGCCATGGTTTTCAAAGGCGAGCCGGCAAAGTACTGCAGTTGCTGCTCCGCATTGCTTAAGCCTTGTTCAGCTAGCCAAGCTAAAGATTGGGCTGCATTGGGTGCAGGCATATTAATTTTTTGACAGCGACTCACTATCGTCGGCAGCAAGCGTTGTATTTGCTGGGTGACCAATAAAAAAATCACGCCTTCGGCTGGCTCTTCGAGCATTTTCAACAAGGCATTAGCAGAGGCATTATTTAGCGCCTCTGCGGGATAAATCAAAATAATCCGTAGGCCACTGCTGCGATGGCTGGATAAGCCAATAAAATCTGTCAGATCGCGTATTTGCGCTATGGATATTTGTGTTTTTTTCTTGGTTTTTTTTGTGCTGCTTGATTCGCCTTCCACCTCGTCTTCTTGCTCGGGGCTAATTAGTTTGAAGTCTGGATGGCCGTCTTCATTAAACCAGTTGCAACTGGCGCATAGTCCGCAGGCACCAACTGCATTTTGTTCAGTGCACAATAAGCTTTTGCTGAAAAAACGAGCGAAATCAAACTTGCCTATGCCGGCTGGACCATGCAGCAAAAATGCGTGGTGCCTTTGTTGCTTGTTTGCATGCAGTTTATCCCAAAGCTGATTTTGCCAGGGGTACGGTTTTAAGTTTTGATTATTTATCATAAGCTTAGCATGATGCTTTCAACGGTTTTAGCAACTTCATGTAAAGGCTTATTGGCATCGATGACTCGGAATCGATTTGGATTTGCCGAAGCCCGTTGCAAATACGCTAGGCGTATACGTGAGAAAAATGCCGCATTTTCCCGTTCAAATTTATCCGGGCTGCGCGCAGCGCGCAGCCTTTCTACGCTTACCTCAACCGGCACATCAAATAGCAAGGTAAGGTCAGGTTGAAATTCACCTTGTACCCATTGCTCCAATGCCTCAATTTTATTTGCATTGAGGCCTTTAGCGCCACTCTGATAGGCGTAGGTAGCGTCAGTGAAGCGGTCAGATAATACGTACGCGCCTCTCGCTAGCGCTGGCTTAATAACGCATTCAATGTGCTCTTTTCGTGCGGCAAACATGAGTAGGGTTTCTGTTTCGACATGCATGGTCTCGTGTAATACCAATTCCCGCAAACGTTCACCCAAGTCCGTTCCACCAGGCTCTCGGGTTGAAACCACTTCATGCCCTTGGGCTTGTAAAAGCGCAATGATATGGGGGATATGGGTGCTCTTACCCGCGCCATCCATGCCTTCTAATGTAATGAATTTTCCTGTCATAGTGTGTTTAATTATCAATAATTAAGCATTATTTCTTGTTTTTTAATTGGTAGTGAGCCACAGCGGCATTGTGCTCGACTAATGTATTGGAGAACGCATGACTGCCATCGCCCTTGCCTACAAAATACAAGGCTTTTGTTTTAGCTGGGTGCAATGCGGCCTCTATTGCTGCCATGCCAGGCATGGCGATAGGCGTTGGCGGTAAACCTGAACGGGTATAAGTGTTGTAGGGGGTGTCGCGCAATAAATCTTGCTTACGTATGTTGCCGTCATAATGCCGGCCCATGCCATAGATTACCGTAGGATCCGTTTGCAGTCGCATGCCTATAGCCAAACGATTAATGAACACACCCGCTATCATGGGTCGCTCACTGGCCTTGCCCGTTTCTTTTTCAACGATGGAGGCCATGATTAGCGCCTGATAGCTGTTTTCATAGGGCAAGTTGGCGTCGCGTTTAGCCCACGCCTTAGCTAATTTGTTTTGCATGGATAAGTAACTGCGTTGCAAAATAGTCGCATCGCTAGTATTACGATTAAAGTAAAACGTGTCCGGGAAAAACAATCCCTCGGCAACGGTATATGGGGAGCCCAATGATTTCATTATTTCCGCTTCTGGCAGATTGACTAGGGTTTGCATGAGCGCATCGTTCTGTTTGATTTTCGCTTGCAGTTGGTAAAAGCTATGGCCTTCAATAAAAGTAATGCTGGCCTGCGTGGTTTTGCCGTGATTAAGGGAAAGCAATAATTGGTAAGGCGATACGTTCTTATTCAAGGTGTACTCACCCGCTTGCAAATAGGCCTCCTTATTCAGCAACTTAGCAATCAAGATAAAACGCCAAGGCTCACTTATTACGCCTTGTCTTACCAGTTGTTTCGCAATGCTTTTAAGGCCACTGTTGGCTTGTATGCTGACCTCTTGGCTATTTGGCTGCAGTTTAAGTGGCGAAATGGCATAGTAGACTAGGCCAGCTAGCAAGGCGCCTGTTAGAAAAAACGATAACCATAGCCATTTTTTGATACGCTTAATCATGGGTTAGTAGCGCCCTAAAGTTTTTAGCAAGGGCTTGTTGTGGCCAAGAGGTGTTTTGAATAGACCTCACTTGAAAGACCCCAAATAGGCTGTTGCAAATCAGCACTTCATCGGCTTGCATTAAGCGCGCTAACGGCAATTGAGTGACTTGAACGGTTAAATTTAATACGCTTGCTAAGCTTAAAATTCTCTCTCGCGTGATGCCGGAGACGCCGCATTGCATCAAGTCCGGTGTTAGTAATTGATTGCCGTAGCGAGCGAATAAATTGGCCATGGTGCATTCAATGACGTTATCTTGCTGATCTAATAATAGCCCATCAAATGCCTCGTCATCACGCCATTCCATACGCGCCATAATGTTTTCCAGGCGATTTAAGTGTTTAATGCCAGCTAATTTGGGTTGTGCTGCTAGCCGTAATTCACACAAATGCAAATCTACCCCAGTCGTATACATGTCTGGCGCGTAGCTTGGCATGGCGGATTGAATTAATACCCGGCTAGGACAGGTGACTGCAGGCGTCTTGTAGCCGCGCTCCCCTTCCCCTCTGGTAATGATAATTTTTGCAACGCCCAGCTTATTGCTTTCTAGTTCAGGCTCAACAAGCAGTTGCACAAAGTCATGCATAAGCAAATCGGCACTTGGGCATACCATGCCTATGGCGGCGCAGTCAGCCACCAGTTTCTGGTAATGCAGCGGCCAGCAAACAGGCATGCCACCTTTGGTTTGCATGGTGCGAAAGACGCCGTCCCCATAAGCTAAACCACGATCTAATGGCTTTATGGTTTGGCTTAAATCGCCGTTAACTATATAAGATGGTCTAGCTTGCATAAGCCATAATTAAACCATAGAACCATGCGTACACTCGCTATCGATGGCTGAAATTAACAAAAAAGCCTGTGATCGGAAAAATCACAGGCTAAATGCAAGCTCAATACCGTGGCTAATTTATATTTTTTTGAATACCAAACTGCCGTTTGTGCCGCCAAAACCAAAATTATTTTTCAATGCGTAGTTAATTTTAATGTCGCGGGCGGTATTGGCGCAGAAATCCAAATCGCATTCTGGATCTTGGTTAAAGATATTAATGGTTGGTGGTGAAACTTGATTGTAGATAGACAAGACCGTGAATACTGACTCTAGACCACCCGCCCCGCCAAGCAAATGCCCGGTCATGGATTTGGTTGAATTAACCAATAGCTTGTAGGCGTGCTCACCAAATGCGGCCTTAATAGCATTGGTTTCATTGGCATCACCGAGTGGCGTTGATGTGCCGTGGGCATTGATAAATTGAATCTCACTGGGGTCTATGCCTGCATTATTCATCGCATTCACCATGGATCGGCGTGGCCCATCCATATTTGGCGCTGTCATGTGATAGGCATCAGCACTCATGCCGTAGCCACTTAGCTCTGCGTAAATTTTTGCGCCCCGTTTTTTGGCGTGCTCGTATTCTTCTAGCACCATTACCCCAGCGCCTTCGCCAATAACAAAGCCGTCCCGGTCTTTATCCCAAGGCCTACTTGCCGTTGCTGGGTCATCGTTGCGTGTGGACAAAGCCCTGGATGCAGCAAAGCCCCCTACGGTCAATTGCGTGATGGCTGATTCAGCGCCTCCCGCAATCATGACATCGGCGTCACCATACTCTATCATGCGCGATGCGTCACCGATGGAATGCGTGCCTGTGGTGCAGGCTGTAACAATAGCGACGTTGGGGCCTTTTAAACCGAAAATAATGCTTAAATTACCTGAAATCATGTTGATGATGGTGCCAGGTATAAAGAAGGGGGATATTTTGCGCGGACCGGATTCTTTGTACAGCACATCGGTGTCTTCAATAAGCTGTATGCCCCCTATGCCGGAACCTATGGAAACCCCTATCCGCTCTGCATTTTCTTCAGTGACTTCTATGCCTGAGTCTTTAAAGGCTTCTATGCCTGCCGCCAAGCCGTACTGGATAAATGTATCCATGCGCCTAGCATCTTTGGCTGAAATGAAATCTTCCGCATTAAAATCTTTAACTTCACCTGCTATGGTTGAAGCAAAAGCCGTCGTGTCAAATTTAGTGATCTTTGAGATACCCGATTTGCCGGCGACCAGATTAGTCCAGGCTGTATTTACACCAATACCAACCGGTGACACGACCCCAAGGCCGGTAACAACAACACGACGTTTATTTGCTGGTTTAGACATAAGAATAGGCTCTTAGAAAAAGTTAACCCAGAAATCTTAGACAAAAATTGTTAAATGATTTCTGGGTTTTAATGCGACGCTGTTACTAATGTGTACTTCCTTGCGCATGAGCAAGCTCTCAGTAACGTGCTTACATTTGAATTTATTTTAGGTTGGTATTGATGTAATCAATCGCTAATTGAACCGTAGTGATTTTTTCCGCTTCTTCGTCTGGGATTTCGCAGTCAAATTCTTCTTCTAGCGCCATTACCAGTTCAACAGTATCAAGCGAATCGGCACCTAAATCATCTACAAATGACGATGAGTTTTTAACATCAGCTTCATTTGCACCAAGTTGTTCAGTCACAATTTTTTTAACGCGTTGTTCGATGTCAGACATCTAATTACCCCTTTTAATAAAAAATAGCCGTGTTTATGTAACAAATCAGCTAAGTTGATATTCTACCAAAACTCGGCAAAAATATATAAAAACTTTTAAACCATCAGCATGCCGCCATTAACGTGTATGGTTTCGCCGGTGATATAAGCGGCAGCTGGCGAGGCTAAAAATGCCACTGTGGCTGCGATTTCTTTCACTTGGCCTAAGCGTCCCACTGGAATGCGCGCCAGCATCTTATTGGCAATGTCTTCAGGCAGGTCTGCGGTCATGTCGGTTTCTATGAAACCCGGTGCAACGCAGTTAACCGTTATGCCGCGGCTACCGACTTCGGCTGCCAGCGATTTGGTAAAACCGGTCATGCCGGCTTTTGCGGCTGCGTAATTGGTTTGCCCCGCATTGCCCATGTGTCCCACTACCGAAGATATGCTAATAATGCGTCCTACCCTGGCCTTCATCATAGGCCTTAGAACGGCCTGGCTCATGCGAAACACCGAGCTTAGGTTGGTGCTGATCACGTCATTCCAGTCTTCGTCCTTCATGCGCATTAGCAAGGTATCGCGGGTAATGCCGGCATTATTGACTAATATACTAACGTCACCGTATTTTTCTGCGATGCGGTTTAATGTCACTTCAACCTGCTCGGCATGGTTAACATCCAGCGCCATACCCTCACCTTTGATGCCATTTGCTGAGAAATGGCTGCTGATAGACGCGGCACCCGCTGCCGATGTTGCCGTGCCAATAACCGTGGCGCCAAGTTCACCCAGCGCCAATGCAATCCCTGCGCCTATGCCGCGACTGGCACCTGTAATTAAAGCAATTTGTCCGGTTAGCATATCAAGTCCTTGTTTAAATAAACTATTGTATTAAATAAAATGCTTACAAAAGCGCCTTGAATTCATGCATGCTTTCATTACTGGTTAATGCTGTGCATGAAAAATCCGCTGCTATGCGTTTTGTTAGACCTGCTAACACCTTGCCTGGGCCACACTCAGCACCATGCAGTATGCCTTGATCGTATATGGCTCGCACTGTCTCTACCCAACGCACCGGGCTGTATAACTGCTGCACCAGTGCGGTTTTTATTTCCGCCCCAGTTAGATGAGCCGATACGTCTGCATTATGCAAAACAGGGATTTGCGGGGCAGAAATCGTGACGCCACTCAAGTAGTCGGCTAACATGTCTGCCGCCGGCTGCATCAGTGCGCAATGTGACGGAACACTCACTGGCAAGGCCACAGCACGTTTTGCCCCCCTCGCTTTGGCCAATGCCATGCCGCGTTCAACGGCCTCTTTATTCCCAGCAATGACCACTTGCCCTGGCGAGTTAAAATTGACGGCTTGTAAAACCTGATTTTCTGCGGCGTCGCTACAAACTGCAGCCACAGCCAGATCGTCCAATCCCAATAGGGCTGCCATTGCCCCTACACCAGCTGGCACGGCATTTTGCATGACCGATGCCCGGTATTGCACTAGCGGCAAACTGTCAGCAAAACTTATTGCTTGGGCTGCAACCAAGGCGGTGTACTCACCTAAACTATGACCGGCTAATATGCTGGGCTGGGCTGGGGTTTGCGCCTGCCATGCGCGCCATGTCGCAATTCCCGCCACCAACATAATGGGCTGAGTGTGCATGGTTTCATTAATGCTTTCGTTCTCTTCCGTGGCCATCTTCCAAAAATCGATGCCCAATATATCCGATGCTTCAACAAAGCTGTCGCGCACGATTTTTGTGTCGGCAAAGCCGCTCATCATGCCTACCGACTGCGAGCCTTGACCTGGGAAGAAAAAGGTAAATTTATTCATGATGGTATGCCGTGTGAGGTCTGAAAATTTGCTTAGCTTATTAGTATTTGATTAAAGCCGAGCCCCAAGTGAAGCCGCCACCAAAAGCCTCCATTAACACGGTGTCGCCACGTTTAATGCGACCGTCGCGTACGGCAACGTCTAGTGCCAAGGGGATGGATGCGGCCGACGTGTTGCCGTGCTTGTCCACTGTTACCACCACCTTGTCCATGCTCATTTCTAACTTTTTTGCGGTGGCTTGCAAAATGCGTATATTGGCTTGGTGTGGTACCAACCAGTCTATATCGGATTTTTGCAAATTGTTGGCGAGCAAGGTTTCATCTACGATAGCATCCAGGGTATTAACCGCCACTTTAAACACGGCGTTACCTTCCATGACCACGGTATCGGCACCGTGGATGTTACGAGGGACATGCAGCATTTTTTCATAGTTGCCATCGGCATGCAAATGCGTCGAAATGATGCCCTGTTCCTCGCTGGCTTGGAGCACCACGGCTCCGGCGCCATCGCCCCACAGTATGCAATTGCCACGATCCGTCCAGTCCACTATGCGTGAAAATGCTTCTGCCCCAACAACCAAGGCGCACTTAGCGGCACCTGATTTAATAAAATTGTCTGCGGTAGAAAGCGCGTAAACAAACCCACTGCAAACAGCTTGCATATCGAACGCTGGGCAACCGGCTATGCCTAGTTTATTTTGCAGCATGACGGCCGTGCTTGGAAAAACCTTATCTGGGGTAGTGGTGGCCACGATAATGAGGTCTATGCAGTGCGCGTCTATATTGGCCGAGGCTATGGCCTGGCGCGCTGCATGCAAGGCCAAATCGCTGGTAAATTCATCGTCAGCCACTATGTGGCGCTCACGTATGCCGGTGCGAGAAAAAATCCACTCGTCCGTGGTGTCTACCATTTTTTCTAATTCAGCATTACTTAGAATTTTTTTGGGCAGGTAGCTGCCGGTGCCTGCTATGCGTGAGTAAATCATTCGTTTTCCGAGCCGACCGCATCGGCATGCGATGCTAGCGCTTGTTTTAACAGTAAATGCTCAATTTCCATTTGCTGCGTGATTCTATCCAGCACGCCACTGCGAGATTCTTCAAGCGCGGTGTGGATAGCATTTAAAAAAGCTTTGGTGTCAGCCCCGCCATGGCTTTTGACCACTATGCCGCGTAAGCCTAATAGGCTGGCGCCATTGTAATTGCGTGGGTCCATGCGTTTCTTGAAAGCTTTTAATACTGGGGCGGCGGCTAGACCGGCTATCTTGGTTAGCCAGTTGCGTTTAAATTCTTGGCTTAGGAAACGGCCTATCATTTGAATCAAGCCTTCAGCAGCCTTAAGTGTCACGTTGCCTACAAAGCCGTCGCAAACCACGATGTCGGTTGTACCCTTAAAGATATCGTTGCCTTCAATGTTGCCATAAAAATTCAAATGGCTGGCTTTAAGCAATTCACCGGTTTTCTTAACCACTTCATTGCCTTTAATGTCTTCGGTGCCGATATTGAGCAGGCCCACGCTAGGGTTTTCACGGTTTTCAACGCAGCTCACTAACATGCTGCCCATGACGGCAAATTGCAGTAACTGCTCAGCCGTGCAATCGGCATTGGCGCCTAAATCAAGTATGTAAATTTTGCCTTTTTGGCATGGAAATACGCCGGCAATGGCGGGTCTATCTATGCCTGGTAAGGTTTTTAGCACGAAGCGAGCCGTGGCCATGAGTGCGCCAGTGTTACCAGCGCTAACGCAAGCAGAAGCCACGCCGTCTTTGACCAAATCAATGGCCACACGCATGGAGGAATCTTTTTTATTTTTAAGGGCGCTTTGAGGTTGCTCATCCATGCCGACCAGCTCACTGGCATGATGGATGCTTAGCCTAGCAACATTAGCCTGCTGCAAATTTTTGAGTTCGGCTTCAATAGCGCTGCTTAAGCCCACCAGAATAATATGCAATTCTTGGTTAAGCTCCAGTGCTTTAAGTGCCGCAGGAATAATTACCTTTGGCCCGTGGTCACCACCCATTGCATCAATTGCTACAGTAATTTGCATAATTTACTCAGTTTATACTTAAGCTAGAGGCTGCTTACTATACTAAAACGACCCGATTGACTTTATAGGCGCCGTAAAAACCAACGCCGCACCAAATATGGAGCGGCGTGTGTTGATTTAATCTATTTTTTTGCAAATTTTCAAAGTGGAATCCATTAAAACGCGTTGGCACATTAACAGATCCAAACTTAAAGAAAAATTATTCGCCTTTGGTCGACAATACTTTGCGGCCACGGTAGTAGCCGTTTGGGCTAATGTGATGACGAAGGTGCGCTTCACCAGTGGTAGGCTCAACCGCTAATGCTGGGTTAACCAAAAAGTCGTGTGATCTATGCATACCGCGCTTTGACGGTGATTTTTTGTTTTGCTGAACTGCCATAATTTACTCCAATAAAATGATTAAAACATCATCTCAATTACATACAAATAGATGCTTAAAATACCGCTTTGCATCACTCATTTAAGACTGCGTTAAACTACTAGGGCGCCACTATAATATAAAAGCCGACTTTTGTCAGCCAAAATTGCAGCCTTACGACTTAATTAAAGTCTTTAACACGGCGAATGGATTGGGCTTTTCACCGCTTTGATTGGATAGGCTTGCGCAGGCCTGGTCGTGAACAGGGGCAATGGGCATGGCCATAATCAACTCATCCTCTATCAAGGCCACCACATCCATGTGTTGGCTGATGGGTTGCAAGTCAATATCATCCGGCTCATCAAGCTCTGCCAACATTAAATCCGCTTCCGCTATGTCGCTTATCTGATATTCAAAAGATAAGTCTAACTTAATCGGCATTTCATTTAAGCAACGCTGACACAAGCAACGTAGGTTTGCCTGCAATGACAGCGACAAAAATGCCTGACCATGACTGCCGGACTTGCCGGTTAAATTAAATGCGATAGTCGCGCTAGGCTTATAGCTACTTAAGGCCTTACTTGAATCTGCAGCGAGCAGTGTCGAGAGCCTGACGCAATCGCTCAAATTCAATTCGCCGCTTATGCGCTCATTTCTTTTGGCAAACGCCAGATTATCAATAATTATGGTTTGTTTAGTCATTTTCATGCTCTAAAATTAGGCTCAAAGGGATTTAGCTATGGGGTTTCACATGTTACAATTACTAGGTTTGAGTGAAAAATTAAGGCATTTAACGTGTTCAAAAAAATTCTTGTAGCCAATCGTGGTGAAATTGCAGTGCGTATTGTACGCGCATGCTCAGAAATGGGCATCAAATCCGTTGCAATTTATGCCGATGCAGACCGTCAAGCCCTGCATGTGAAAAAAGCCGATGAAGCCTACAATATTGGCGCAGATCCTGTTGCCGGTTACTTAAATGCGCACAACATTGTTAACTTAGCCGTGGCTTCGGGTTGCGACGCTTTGCACCCAGGCTATGGTTTTCTGTCGGAAAATCCAGAACTAGCGGAAATCTGTGAGCGCCGCGGCGTTAAATTTATCGGGCCTAGTGCAGATGTAATTAGGCAAATGGGCGATAAAATTCAGGCGCGCAATGCCATGACGGGCGCCGGCATTCCTTGCACACCTGGCAGTGATGGCAATTTGGAGAACCTAGAAGAAGCCGTTGCCTTGGCGGCTAAAATTGGTTACCCCGTTATGCTAAAAGCCACAAACGGCGGCGGCGGTCGCGGCATTCGGCGTTGCGACAGCGAGAAAGAATTATTAAGCAATTACGATCGCGTCATCTCCGAAGCCAGCAAGGCATTTGGCAAGCCCGAAGTATTTTTAGAAAAATGCGTGGTAACGCCGCGGCACATTGAAGTGCAAATCCTTGCCGATTCAGAGGGCAATGTGATCCACCTGTTTGAACGTGATTGCTCCATCCAACGTCGCAATCAGAAACTAATCGAAATAGCCCCCTCGCCTCAATTAAGCCAAGCTCAGCGTGACTACATAGGCGGCCTGGCAGTCAAAGCAGCTAAAGCCGTTGGTTATGAAAATGCCGGTACCGTGGAATTTTTATTGGATTCAGACAACACATTCTACTTCATGGAAATGAACACCCGCTTGCAAGTCGAGCACACGGTCACAGAGACCATCACTGGCATCGATATCGTCCAAGAGCAAATTCGCGTGGCTTATGGCTTGCCCTTGCAATACGCGCAAAATGAAGTGCAGTTTAGGGGTTATGCCATGGAATTCCGCATTAATGCGGAAGATCCAAAAAACGATTTTCTACCCAGCTTCGGTAAAATCACCCGCTACTACGCCCCAGGTGGTCCAGGCGTGCGCATGGATGCGGCCATATACAGCGGCTATGTTATTCCACCCTATTACGATTCCATGTGCGCTAAATTAACCGTATGGGCATTGGATTGGGATAGCGTAATAGAGCGCGGTCGCCGCGCCTTGGATGACATGTTGATCTATGGGGTGAAAACCACCATACCTTATTACCAAGAAATCTTGAAACACGACGATTTCAAGAACGCGACATTTAATACCAGCTTTGTTGAGTCGCATCCGGAATTGACCCACTATGCCAATAAAATCCCCCCGGAAATGATAGCGGTAGCCATATCTGCAGCCATCGCGGCGCACGAAGGCATCTAACAATTAATACGCATTAGAATACAAATTAAATAATAAAGAGTTAAATCATGGCTAAAACAACGCAAACATCAAAAGTACACGTTACCGAATTGGTTCTTCGTGATGGGCATCAGTGCCATATTGCCACGCGTATGCGTACCGAAGACATGTTGCCTATTTGTAGCAAGCTCGATGCCATAGGTTTTTGGTCATTAGAGGCTTGGGGCGGTGCTACCTTTGATGCTTGTGTACGCTATTTAAAAGAAGACCCGTGGGAGCGCTTGAAATCATTGCGCAAGGCACTGCCCAACTCCCGCATACAAATGCTACTACGCGGTCAAAATTTACTTGGCTACCGCCATTACTCAGACGATGTGGTGCAGGCCTTTGTGAAAAAATCCGCCGACAACGGCGTGGATGTGTTCCGTATTTTTGATGCCATGAACGACACACGCAATCTAAAAGTGTCGATTGATGCAGTGAAAAAAGCCGGCAAACATGCAGAAGGCACCATCAGCTATACCACCAGCCCAGTGCATGACGTGGCGCACTTTGTCGGCATAGCCAAAGAACTTGAAGCCATGGGCTCAGACACCATCGCCATCAAAGACATGGCCGGCTTACTTACGCCACAAGCCACCGTGGAACTAGTTAAAGCCATGCACTCAGCAGTTAGCCTTCCGATTCATATGCACAGCCATGCCACCAGCGGCCTAGCCAGCATGAATATGTTGCGCGCATTAGAAAATGGTGCCGTCATGATAGACACCTGCAGTGCCGCTTTTTCTGAAGGTGCCAGCCACCCAACCACAGAAAGCATGATAGCGGCATTGCAAGGCACCGAATTTGATACCGGCTTAAACATTGCGGCAGTTCAGGAAGTCAGTGCTTATTTCCGCGAAGTGCGTAAAAAATATTGGCAGTTTGAAAGCGAATATTCTGGCGTGGATACCAGGGTGTTAATTAATCAAGTCCCAGGTGGGATGATTTCCAATCTAAGCAACCAACTAAAAGAACAAGGCGCGCTTGATCGCATGGACGAAGTCCTGGCTGAAATTCCTTTGGTACGCAAAGACTTAGGTTACATTCCCTTGGTCACCCCTACTTCACAAATTGTTGGCACCCAAGCCGTGTTGAACGTCATGACCGGTAAACGCTACAAATCGATAACCAACGAGGTGAAGAATTATTTCCTCGGCCAATACGGTAAAGCACCGAGCCCTGTTGACGAAGCGGTTAAAAAATTAGCCATCGCTGATGGCGTTGCCATTACTTGTCGTCCGGCTGACTTACTGTCGCCAGAAATGCCTAAATTAAGCAGTGAAGCGGAGCGTTTCGCCCAATCCGAAGAAGACGTGTTGACCTACGCCATGTTCCCGGATATTGGCAAAACCTATTTGCAAGAACGCAATGCCGACTCTCTAACCCCTGAAGTCTTGCTGGACAAGGCTGCAGTTAACGCCAGTGGATCACGCTTCGCTCCCAGCGAATTTAAAGTGACCTTACACGGCGAAACCTTCCACATCAATTTAACTGGCAGCGGCCATGCTGGGCAAGAAAAACGACCATTCTACGTGTCCATCGATGGCATAGCCGAAGAAGTGGTGGTTGAAACCTTAAGTGAGATAGAAGTATCCAGCGGCAGTAGCAATGGCAAAAAGAAGGCCGTGACCAGCAAAGGTGCCAGTGGCCGACCTCGCCCATCGCATGCCGGTCATGTCACCACATCCATGCCGGGCACCATCGTTGCCGTGAAAATCAAGGTCGGTGACAAAGTCAGTGCCGGTGACGGCGTATTGGTTATTGAAGCCATGAAAATGGAAAATGAGATTCAAGCAGCGACATCAGGCATTGTCGTGGCAGTGCACGTGGTTAAGGGTGATGCGGTTACCCCTGACGAGTCCTTACTTGAAATTCAACCGGAATAAGGCAGTGTAAGGAGCAGCTCGGCCACAACCTGGCTGGCCTGTTTTTTAAAATCGCTTATGAGCGCTCCACTGATATTAGCTTCCTCCTCCATCTACAGACGCGAACTCCTCGCGCGCCTGCAATTACCCTTTGTGTGCTTATCACCAGAAGTAGATGAAAGCCCTTTAGATCATGAGTGTCCTGAGGCCACGGCTTTACGTCTAGCGCAATCAAAAGCCAAGAAAGTCGCCTTACATGAACCAAACGCCTTAATCATAGGTTGCGATCAAGTGGCTGTGCTAGATGGGGTGCAACTGGGTAAACCCATGAACCATGCTAACGCAAGCAAGCAATTGCAAACGATGCGTGGCAGAGAAGTGGTTTTCCATAGTGCGCTGTGTTTGTACAATGCAAAAACACAAGCCATGCAAGCCACCGTGGTGCCTTACACCGTGCAATTTAGAAATTTAAGCGACACGCAAATTGAAAGCTACCTGAACAAAGAGCAGCCCTACCACTGCGCTGGTAGCGCCAAGTCCGAGGGCTTGGGCATCGCCATCATAGAAAAAATGCATGGGGACGATCCGAATGCCTTAATTGGCCTACCTCTGATAGCGCTAGTCAACATGCTGGCTAACGAAAACGTATCGGTGCTTTAGCTAGGGCGCTATCGATGAAACCTGCATTGGGCACCCTCTACCTTATTCCAGTCACGCTTGGTGATGACATGGTGCAGCATGTTATACCCGATTACGTGTTGAATGTGGCTCGCAAGCTAGAGACCTTTGTGGTGGAAAGTGAAAAATCCGCCAGGCATTTCTTAAGCACCATTAAAACCTTAAAGCCCGTGCGAGAGCTAAATTTACATTTACTCAATGAGCACACGGACATGAAAGTCTTGCCGGACTTATTGGCACCGCTGCTGGCTGGTCAAAATGTCGGTTTAATGAGTGATGCAGGTTGCCCGGCAGTGGCCGATCCAGGTGCTCAATTGGTGCAATTAGCGCATAAAAAAGGCATCAAGGTAGTGCCCATGGTGGGCCCCAGTTCCATCTTATTGAGTTTGATGGCATCGGGTTTAAACGGGCAGCAGTTTGCTTTCCTAGGCTATTTACCCGTGGAAAAATTGCAACGCAATCAAAAACTAAAAGAAATTGAAAAACGCTCTGCAAGCCATAAGGAAACGCAGCTTTTTATAGAAACGCCGTATCGAAATCAGGCCATGTTGGATGCCATATTGCAAACTTGCCATGCGCAAACACAATTGTGCATCGCCTGCGATGTCAGTCTGGATAGTGAAATGATAGTCACAAAAAGCATAGCCAGTTGGAAAACCTCAGTACCTATCGATATACACAAACGCCCCTGCTTATTTCTAATACTGGCTTAGAGCACCAAGCTTTTTTACCGGGGCGTAGCTCAGTCTGTGTGTCGGTGAAACACCATGCATAGCCAGCATTTCTAAGTGTAAAGCAGTCGGGTAGCCCTTATGCTTGGCAAAACCGTATTGCGGGTACTGCTTATCCAATTCGTACAACTCCGCATCCCGCGCCACTTTGGCTAGGATGGAGGCGGCCGATATGGCTTGCACTTTGCTATCGCCTTGCACTATGGCGGCGCATGGAAAAGTGATCTTTGGGCAGTGCGTGCCGTCCACTTGCACCAAATCCGGACGAACCGAAAACCTGCTAGACATCAGCTCTATGGCGCGCTTCATGGCCAGCAAACTGGCTTGCAGTATATTGATTTGATCAATTTCTGCTGCGCTACAACTGGCTATAGCCCATGCCATGGCATGCTGTTTTATCTCTATGCTTAAGGCGTCGCGTTTCTTTTCTGAAATTTTCTTGGAATCAGCCAGTCCAGTTATCGGTCGGTTTGGGTTTAATATAACTGCCGCCGCATACACGGAACCAGCTAAGGGCCCTCGCCCCGCCTCATCCACACCACAAATCAATTGGCTGGCCTGCATGCTTAGCTAGGAAAAATCAGCCAGTATCATGCTGCTGGCTTTTTCCGCATTATTCTGTTTTAAGCTTAAGTGTATTTTGCGAAATTCGGCTTTCATCTCTTCTATTGCGTCTGTATCGCTTAGCAATTTAATGGCTGCTTCCGCTAATTTTTCTGGCGTGGCATCGTGTTGCAGCAATTCGGGCACAATAAATTTACCGGCCAATACATTGGGTAAGCCGACATACGGCTGCAAGAGCATGCGTTTTAATATCCACCAACTTAAGATAGGCATGCGGTAGGTAATCACCATGGGTTTTTTCAGCAAAGCGGCTTCTAATGTGGCTGTGCCTGAAGCCACTATAACGACGTCGGAGGCTTGCATGGCGTCGTGTGCGTGACCGAATAAGATCTGTATGGGCAGCGGCTCGTGCTCATGGAATAAAGCTAATTCGAAAATTTGTTTGCTTTCTCGGGTAACAAAAGGCACTAAAAATACGGCATGCGGGTAGTCTGCATGGAGTTTTTTTGCTGTTTGAATAAACAAGTTAGCATGTTGTTGCACTTCACTCTGCCGACTGCCTGGCAACATGGCTACCACCAAGTCCGTAGGCTTGAGTCGCAAGGTAGCACGTGCTGCAGCCGTATCAGGCTGCATAGCTAAGGCGTCAGCTAATGGATGACCGACGAAGCTAACTGGCACCCCCGCTTCTTGGTAGAGTGCGGATTCGAAAGGAAATAAGGTCAATATATGCGATACAGCACGTTTGATTTTATTTAATCGGTTTTTGCGCCAGGCCCATATAGATGGGCTGACATAATGGATGGTTTTAATGCCCTGCTTTTTTAATTTTTTTTCTATGTGAAAATTAAAGTCTGGCGCATCGATACCTATGAATAGGTCCACGCGGTGATTTAAAAAATGCTTAATCAATTGACGCCTGATGCGCATCAAGCCAAAGGCATGCTTAATCACTTCCAGATAACCACGAACCGACAAACGCTCCATAGGAAAGAGCGATTGCGCGCCCTCTCGCATCATCTTAGGACCAGCTATGCCAACAAACTCAATGTCACTGCGTTTGTTTTTTAAGGCTTGCATGAGCAAGCCACCCAGCATGTCCCCAGAAGCTTCACCAGCCACTATGCCTATTCTGAGCATAAGCTTACCTGATGATGCCGCGCGTGGAGGCATTAAGGAAATCCGTCAGCAAACGCACGTCATCCCCAGTCACGTTACTAATTTGGATTTTCGCCTCAGCTAAACTGAGGCTTTTGCGGTATAGCGTTTTGTAGGCGCGTTTAATCTGCAACAGGCTGTCTGACGAGTAACCCCGGCGCTTAAGGCCTTCTGCGTTGATGCCATGCGGCTTAGCATCGTATCCGGCGGCGGCCACGTAGGGGGGAATGTCTTTAAAAACCACTGACCCCACAGCCGTAATAACGTGGGCGCCAATTTTGCAAAACTGATGCACCAAGGTAAAGCCGCCAAGAACAGCGTAATCATGCACTTGCACGTGACCGGCCAAGGAGGTGTTGTTGGCTAACACCGTGTGATTGCCTACTTGGCAGTCGTGAGCGATGTGCACATAGGCCATGATCCAATTGTCGTTTGCAATTTCGGTGACGCCACGGTCTTGTGTCGTTCCACGATTAATCGTACAAAATTCACGTATGGTATTGTGATTGCCAATGACTAAGCGGGTCGGCTCGCCTTGGTATTTTTTATCTTGCGGGGCCTCACCCAATGAGGCGTATTGATAAATACGGTTGCCTACACCTATGCAAGTATCACCATTGATGGTGACATGGCTAGCAACAACAGTATCAGCGGCGATGCAGACCTTGGGCCCTATGATGGAGTATGGCCCCACCTCCACACTGGAATCGAGCTCTGCAGTTGGATGGATGATGGCCGTGGCATGAATTTTTGCCGCTAGCATACGGCTTAGTCTTTTTTATCTATCGCTTTAAGTATGCACATCATCTGGGCTTCAGCCACGACGTGGCCATCCACGCTGGCTACGCCGGAGTATTTCCATATGCCTTTTAAAATTCGATCAATCTTCACGTTAAAGACAATTTGGTCGCCAGGTGAAACTGGGCGTTTAAATCGTGCGCTGTCTATGCCTGCAAAGTAATACACCGAGTCATCACTGGGTTTTACGCCCATGGTTTTGAATGACAAGATGGCAGCGGCTTGGGCCATGGCCTCTACAATCAAAACGCCAGGCATAACCGGATGGTAGGGAAAATGCCCAGGGAAAAATGGCTCGTTAATCGTGACATTTTTTAACGCCACGATTTCATTGCCTAATTCCATAGAAATGACGCGGTCTATTAGGATGAATGGGTAGCGATGTGGCAGGTGATCCAATATTTCATGGATGTCCATGCTGGTAGAGGTCGTGGTGTTGGTCATTTTTATCTCGGCTTACTGTAAATGATGGGCGCAAATTTAATTGGGATGCAATCTCGTTTTCATTAACTCGATTTTAACAGAGCCAGCTGTTTTTCGAGAGTTTTAATTTTCCTTGCCAGCTTGTCTAAATGGCGTATTTGCGCTGCGTTATTTAGCCAGTCTTGGTGCGATTGGAATGGCATGATGGCCGTGTAAGTGTCTTGCTTTAGCAAAGAGCGTGTAATCATGCTGCCTGCACTAACGGTCACGCCATCGACAATTTCCAAATGCCCTAAAACCATGGCCGCCCCGCCTATCTGGCAATGTTTGCCAATTTTAGTGCTGCCGGCAATGGCCACGCAAGCGGCGATGGCCGTGTGTTCGCCTATTTGGCAATTGTGACCAATTTGAATTAAGTTATCCAATTTAACACCATCTTCAATCACGGTATCGTCCAAGGCGCCGCGGTCTATGGTGGTATTGGCCCCAACATCGACATGGTTGCCTAGCCGAACACGGCCTAACTGAGGAATCTTGAGCCAAGCTTGCGATTCTTGGGCATAACCAAAGCCATCGGAACCCAAGACTGCGCCTGCAAATACATGGCAATGCTGGCCTATGCTGCAGTGGTGTCCTATGGTGACATTGGATTCCAATTGGCTGTGTGCCCCTAGGTTAACATCATGCTCAATGACGCAACCGCTGCCAATATGCACGTGTTCACCCAACACCACGCCCGCGCCTATTACAGTTAGCGGGCCTATGCTGCATGAGGATGGAATGCTGGCGCTGGCATGAATCACCGCGCTAGCTGCGATACCAGCTGTTTTAATTGGTGGGGGACTTAACATGGCGGCTAATTTGGCATAGTAAGCATAGGGCTGCGGCACAACCAGACGAGGTAAATCGGTTAAATGCACATCCTCAGGTCGCAAGACAATAGCGCTGGCACGGCATGTGGCTAATTGACGTTGGTACCTGGCCTCATTGAGAAAGCCGATATCGCCACACGCGGCATGGCTTAATGAGGCCACTTTGCTTACCCTAACTGCGGCATCGCCTACTACAGTGCCGCCTAAGGTCCTTGCTATCTCAGCCAGTGAGTGAAATTTAGTCATGCTGGCACGCCTAAATGGTAAGCTCGCCCAGTGGCGCTTAGGACTAAGTTATTTTTTGCCTAGTGCTTTTAACACTTTATCGGTGATATCGATTTTATCCGCCGCGTAAGCCACGCCGCTGTACATAACCAAATCGTAATTTTCAGCTTTAGCCACGCCTTGCACGGCCTTGTTGATGCGATCTTGTAGGCTGCCCAGCTCTTCATTTTTACGCAAATTAATGTCTTCACGTAATTCACGTTGTTTGCGTTGGAATTCAACCTTGATGTTTTGCACATCGCGTTCTTTATTTCGGCGCTCAGCTTCCGTGATGGTTAAGCCGTCTTTATCCAGTGCCGTTTCCAGCTCTTTTATTTGCTTAGCCATTTTATCCAGCTCTTGAGAGCGAGGGCTGAATTCGCGCTCTAATTTTTTCCCACTTTCGGCCGTTTGTGGTGCTTCTTGAAGGATTTTATCGACCTGTACGTAACCAACTTTTAATTCGGCTGCTTGGGCTGTAAGGGCTATGGCCATGAAGCTGGCAGCAAGGAATTTTTGCAATGGGTGGTTCATTAAATCTCCTAATACAGACTGTTTATGTGTTTATTATGCCACAAGCAGATTGGACATTTATGACAAAAATGCTGTGGTTGCAAATATTAGAACTGTTGGCCCAACTGAAATTGTATGGTTTCAGTAATGTCTGAGGCACTGGCATTAATGGGTTTAGCATAGATTAATTTTAGCGGGCCAAACGGTGAGAACCAGCTCACACCCACGCCGGCCGAGTAACGTAAATCGTTTGGATCCGGTGTTTGATTGGATCCCCAAACGTAGCCGGAGTCAACAAAGGTGCTTAATCTAAACTGCTTGGAGTCCTTAATGCCCGGTATGGGGTAAAACAACTCCGCACTGGCCAACGCACTTTGGTTACCGCCCACGTAATAAGTGTTGGTGCCATCTTTTGGACCCAGAGTGCCGATGGCGTAGCCACGTACCGAGTTAACCCCACCCATAAAAAAGTTTTTAAAGAATGGGTATTTTGCATCTCCGTAGGAATGGGCGTAACCTAACTCGCCATTTAGCATCAAGGTCAAGTCTTTGGCTATTTCCTTATACCAAGAGTGCTTGTAATTGATTTTATAGTATTGCAAATCCAACACCGGCATGGTGACTTCACCACTTAAGCGTTGATAAACGCCGTTATTGGTGTACATAATGCTGTCACGACTGTCGTGTGACCAGCCGGCACTCAATGCTAATGAGTTACTGGTACAACCCGTGGTATTGCCGCAGTATTCTTGGTATTGGATAGGGCTTTGTGCGTAAAGATTGATGTCGGTTAAATCCGCTGACAAACCAAAGCTCACGCCATCCCGCTCGTTTAATGGAATGCCAAAGCGCACGCCGCCGCCGTAAGAGGAGGTTTTATAGGTGCCGACGTTGTCCGTAGAGCCGGTATTAACGTCGCGCCTATAAACATCAAAACCACGACTGACGCCGTCAGGCGTGAAGTATGGGTCGGTGTAGGACAAGGCGTAGGTGGTATTCACCTTGCCAGTATTAAGTTGGGCACTCACGCGGTTACCGGTACCGAGAAAGTTATTCTGGTTAACCGTGACACCAAACACCACGCCCTCGTTACTGGACAAGCCAGCACCAAATTGCACGCTGCCGGTCGATTGCTCAACCACGCTGATATTGAGATCCACCTGATCAGCCGTACCTGGTACGGCCGGTGTTTCTACGTTCACGTCTGAGAAATATTGGGTACGCACCAAACGCTCTTTAGAGCGATTGATTTTAGTTGAGGCATACCAAGCCGATTCCAATTGACGAACTTCACGACGCACCACTTCATCGCGTGTGCGGGTGTTACCAACGATGTTGATGCGCCTAACGTAGACGCGTTTTCCTGGGTCAATATAAAAAGTAAACGCGGCGGTATGCAACTCCTTGTTAACCTCAGGCACAGGGTTAACGTTCGCAAAGGCATAACCCTCATTACTCAAGCGGTCGCTGATGGCTTTGCTGGACTGCGTGATGTTGCTGCGGCTAAAGGTATCGCCTTTTTTAACGGCGATTAATGCCTGCAATTCGCTGTCCGGCACGATGCTTTCGCCAGCCAACTTCACCTCTGATATGGTGTATTTTTCACCTTCCGTGATATTGACGGTGATGTAGATGTCTTTTTTATCGGGGGTGATGGAGACTTGCGTCGAATCGATATTAAATTCGAGGTAGCCTTGATTCATGTAGAAAGAACGCAGTGTTTCAAGGTCAGCGTTTAATTTTTGTTTGGAATACTGATCGTCTTTATTCCACCAACTCATCCAATTAGGCGTGGTCAACAAAAACTCTGCGCGTAAATCGTCCATAGAGAAGGCTTGATTGCCAACGATATTGATGCTGCGTATCTTGGAAACGGCGCCCTCTTCAATATCAAACCGCACTGCGACCCGATTGCGCTCCAGTGGTGAGACCACGGCTTTTACGCTGGCACCGTATTTACCTTGCGACAGATATTGCCGTTTGATTTCTTGTTCAGCACGGTCTAACTGCGACTTATCAAAAATCTGACCGTCTGCAATGCCAATTTGCTTTAGGCCTTCTTTCATCTTGTCGGTAGGAAAGGATTTGTTACCGCTGAAATCAATCTGCGCGATCGACGAACGCTCTTGAACGGTCACCACCAGCACGTCGCCTTCTGCTTCTATGCGCACGTCTTTAAAAAAACCGGTCCCGTATAAGGCTTTAATCGCCTGGGAGGCCAAATCGTCGGTCATGCTGTCGCCGACTTTGACCGGTAAATTAGTAAACACCGTGCCGGCTTCGGTACGCTGTATGCCTTCCACACGGATGTCTTTAATGACAAATGGCGCCATGGCCATAACAGCATTGGCATACAAGCCAGTGAGCAATAACACGATGGATTTGAGCTGCAAGCAGTGGCGTGCTGATTGTATTTTTTTAATGGTGCTTACTTTTTTTAATGCCATGCATCAGCCTGTTATTAATCTAGTTATGTCGTTATAAAAAGCAATGATCATCATCAAACCCAACAAGGCCAGACCAATTTTTTGCCCTACGGCCATCACGGACTCGGGTACGGGTTTGCCAGTTAAAATTTCAACCATATAGTACATCAAATGACCGCCATCTAAAACTGGTATAGGCAATAGATTCAATACGCCTATGCTGATGCTGATTATGGCCAAAAAGCCTATAAAAACCTTTATGCCCATGTTCGCACTTTGGCCGGCGTAACTGGCGATGGTGACGGGCCCACTTACGCCTTGCCACGATGCCTGGCCTATGAACATCTTAATAAGCATTTGTAGGCTAAATACTGCTGTATCCCAAGTCTTCTCGACGCCCTTCATTATCGCCTCAGGCAAGCCATATTGCTGGACAATCAATCCGCTGGCTTGCATCTTTACCGCCGCCCCTATGTGCCCCACGGCCACGCCTCGCTCCATTTGAACCGCAGGCTTAATGTGCATGGTTAATGCCGATTCGCCACGTAAAATTTGCACTGCCAATACCTGCCCAGCATGCAGTCTGACGTAGCCAACAAAATCCTGCCATGTTGCTATCGACTGCTTATCCACAGCCACTATTAAATCGTCAATTTGCAGGCCTGCATTGTTAGCCGGGCTGCCACTCACCACCTCGCCTATTCTGGCCGGCATCATTACTTGCTGAGGCGTGAAGCCAAGGCTAGCAAAAGCATCGTTATTGGCCTGGGCCTTGCGCAAGGCGCTTAGATTTAAGGGGTGGCTTTTTTCTACTTGCTGCGTGCTTAGGCCGCGGACTTCGACATTTTCGTGATTAAGTGAGGATTTAAGCAGTAGCCAATGAAAATCCTGCCAGCTTGCAACGGCCCTGCCGTTAACCGACTGCACGGTTTCGCCGATTTCAAAGCCAGCCAACGCGGCAGGGCTCTGCGGCACAACGTCAGCTAAAATAGGCTTTAAGCCGACTACACCCATCATGAACAGCATGCTGTATAGCAAGATGGCCAACAGCAGGTTAGCTAAAGGCCCTGCCAAAACGATGGCCATGCGCTTGAACACAGGCTGACGATTAAAAGCCCGATTCAGCTCAGCGTCAGAATAGCTTACTCGTGCAGCTCCCTCTTGATTGATCTCGCGCTCATCGAGCATTTTGACATAGCCACCCAAGGGGATGGCTGCTACGATAAACTCGGTTTGATCCTTACCGAACTTCTTCACCCACAAAGGCTTACCAAAGCCTATGGAGAATTTTAGCACCCGCACACCACACCATCGCGCCACCTGAAAATGGCCGTATTCGTGCACCGTCACCAATATGGCTATTGCTAAAATAAAAGCTAAGGGGGCTAGCATAGCGCCTGAATAATTTTAGCGGTGGCAAGCCTGGCTTGGGCATCAACTGACACCAATTGCTCTATGGACTCAACAGCGGAAAAATGCGACAAGGACAAGACCTGTTCTATGGTGTTAGGAATGGCCATAAAGCTGATTTTTTCAGCCAAAAATGCCTCCACGGCGATTTCGTTGGCGGCATTTAATATGGCCGGCGCCGTTCCTCCGGCCCTAAGCACATCGTATGCATATTGCAAGCAGGGAAAACGGACCGTGTCCGGTGCGCAAAAGTCCAAACGGGCCGTGGCCAGTATATCCAAGCTTGCTACACCACTACTCAACCTCTCGGGGTAGCCTAAACCGAATGCAATGGGGGTGCGCATGTCAGGATTGCCTAATTGCGCCAGTATGCTGCCGTCTATGTACTCGACCATAGAATGAATGACGCTTTGCGGGTGCACCACCACTTCAATTTGCTCCGCGCTGGCATTAAACAGCCAATGCGCTTCTATCACCTCCAGGCCTTTGTTCATTAAGGTAGCGGAGTCAATGGTGATTTTAGGCCCCATCACCCAATTGGGGTGATTGAGGGCTTCGGCACGGTTAACCGTCTGCAGTTTTTCTAAGCTAGCATTTCTAAAAGGCCCGCCCGATGCGGTTAGGAGTATTTTTTTAACCCCCATGCGCGTTAAATCACTGACCTTATGTGGCGGCATCGCTTGAAAAATAGCATTGTGCTCGCTGTCTATAGGCAATAGGGTTGCGCCGCCATCTTGCACGGCCTGCATGAACAACTTACCTGCCATGACTAATGTTTCTTTGTTAGCTAAAAGAATGCGCTTGCCGGCCTTTGCCGCAGCCATGGCTGGATGCAAGCCTGCCGCACCGACAATGGCTGCCATAACGATGTCCACGTCGTCGTGCGCCGCCACCTCGCTAAGCGCTTGCTCGCCATGCAATACCGTTGTTTTGGAGCCGATAACTTTAAGTTCTTGGCTTAAGTGTGCCGCTGCCTCGGCTTGCAGCATAACGGCAAATTGCGGCTGGTATTGCACACATAAAGCCAACATGCTCGCCACGTTGTTATTGGCGCTCAAGGCAAATACGCCAAACCGCTTAGGATGCTGCGCGATAACATCCAAAGTTTGCATGCCTATGGTGCCCGTTGCACCCAGTATGGTCACCTGCTGCATGGGAAGCTTATCGGACATGAAGTTGCAAATCGGCAAACAATGGGAAGTATATATAAAACAAGGCCACTGGCAGGGTAGGCATCAATCCATCTATCCTATCCAGCACACCGCCGTGGCCAGGCAATAATTGGCTGCTATCTTTAACATTAGCATGGCGTTTTAGTAAGGATTCAAACAAATCCCCCATCACGCTTAATACCACCAAGAACCATAATGCCACGATCAGCCAACGACTGATGTGCCAGTAATAACATAGTGCTAAGCCGTACAAGGTGACGGCCAACAGGGCACCTGCGACGCCCTCCCATGTTTTGCCTGGACTGATTTCCGCTGCTAGTTTATGGCGGCCAAATTGCTTGCCGGAAAAATAGGCTGCGCTATCCGCAAGCCATACTGTAGCCATAATGGCCAACAGCAACCATGGGCTAATTTTTTGCAAACCAATTAACGCCAGCCAAACGGATAAGAGCAAGCAAAAGCCGAGTATGGCCAGCAGCAAGCGGTTATGAATCTCTTTCCTAGTTAGCAACCAAACGGGGGCAATAAACAACCAAAAAAGCGTGGCCAAGCACAACGCTACAACAGCCAAGACATCGATGTAATAGGCTGCCGGCAGCAACGCCGAGAACAGTATCATGGTTGCCGCGCTGGCAGTGCAGGCTAAATTTAGCAAAGTCTGCCGCTTGTTTAGCCGAATTAAATTGGACCACTCCCAAACTGCGATCAACGTAGCCAATAGCGTAAGCAAAGCCCAGATTAAATCGGAAGCCTTGAACAAGGCGATGGAAAAAAATAATCCGAGTACAAGGGCAGTAATAATACGGGTTTTAAGCATGAATAAGCCTTAGTGATTGCTAGCCGCATCGCTTACCTGCTCGCTCGTTCTGCCGAAACGACGCTCACGGTTTTGGTAGGATGCGAGGGCTAAATTAAAAGCAGATTCATCAAAATCTGGCCATAAGGTATCGGTAAAGTAGAGCTCGGTGTAAGCCAACTGCCAGAGCATGAAATTACTGATGCGTTTTTCACCACCGGTTCGTATGAACAAATCGGGCTCGGGAGCGTAATGCATGGCAAGGTGAGAAGCCAGGTGCTCCTCTTCGTACTCGCCAACCTGGGCTGGCATGGCCATATGCATCTTATTCACCGCCTGCAATATATCCCAGCGCCCGCCGTAATTTGCCGCGATGCTTAGGGTCAAGCCGGTATTATTGGCGGTTAAGCGTTCGGATAATTCTATTTGGTCTATCAATTCAGCATTAAAACGCGTGCGATCGCCAATTAGAACCAGTTTGATGTTGTTTTCATGTAATTTCGCCACTTCCCGCTTTAGCCCTTGTATGAATAAACTCATCAGGAACGAAACTTCATCGGCTGGTCTGCGCCAATTCTCACTGCTAAAAGCAAACAAGGTTAAGTATGCAATATTATGGTCTACACAGGCTTTAACCAATTCAAGCACCGCATCCATGCCGCGCTTATGACCCGCCACCCTTGGTAAAAAACGTTTGCGTGCCCAACGCCCATTGCCGTCCATGATGACGGCAATGTGTTGTGGCATGTCTGTGCCTATGGGTATGCTTTTGGTCGCGCTAGAGAAAAAAGCCACGAAAACTCCAATCTTTGTGTGGGTTATATAGCTTGCAAGTTTGAATCGGAATGATCAAACAGCCATCAATTCGGCTTCTTTGACCTGCAGCATTTTATCCACCTCAGCCACGGCTTTATCGGTGGCTTTTTGAATATCGTCTTGGGCACGACGCTCATCGTCTTCTGAGATCTCTTTGTCTTTGAGCATTTTTTTTAATGCATCATTGGCATCACGCCTAACGTTGCGGATTGAGACTTTGGCACCCTCTGCTTCACTGCGGACGATCTTGGTCATGTCGCGTCTACGCTCTTCGGTTAACATAGGCATGGGCACCCTAATCAAATCACCGCTAGTCGCTGGATTTAAACCTAGATCGCTGTCACGGATAGCCTTCTCCACCTTGCCTATCATGGTTTTTTCAAACGGCTGCACATTGATGGTTCTGGCATCACCCAAATTAACGTTGGCCACTTGATTGACCGCCACCATGGAACCGTAATATTCGACCATGACGTGATCCAATAAACCAACGTGGGCACGACCAGTGCGCACTTTAGCTAAATCATTCTTTAGTACCTCCAATGATTTTTGCATTTTTTGCGCCGCATTATTTTTCACTTCATCTAACATGCAGTTCTCCAACTAAGTAGCATAGGTAAGGCCTGAGCTTTAAACAGGCTTGATTTGATAATTTAATTTGAACGGATAGCCAGCGTTACGGCGTTACCATGGTGCCTTCATCTTCACCCAACAACACCCTTTTCAGCGCGCCTTGTTTAAAAATACTAAATACCACTATAGGCAATTTTTGATCGCGGCATAGGGTTAATGCCGTGGCGTCCATGACCTTTAGATTTTTGATGATGGCTTCATCAAAGCTAATGGTTTTATAACGCATGGCTTCTGGATTGGTTTTAGGGTCGTCGGTATAGATGCCGTCGACTTTCGTGGCTTTTATCACCACGTCGGCATTCATTTCCATGCCGCGCAATGCGGCAGCGGTGTCCGTGGTGAAAAACGGGTTGCCGGTACCGGCGCCAAAGATGACCACGCGGCCTTCTTCTAAGTAGCGTATGGCTTTACCACGTATATAAGGTTCGGCTACCTGCTCAATGTTTAATGCGCTTTGCACCCGTGCATTCAAACCTATGTTTTTCATCGCATCTTGCAATGCCATGGCATTCATCACGGTGGCTAGCATGCCCATGTAATCAGCCGTGGCTCTATCCATACCCTCTGCTGCTGGCGCAACCCCGCGAAAAATATTGCCCCCGCCTATCACAACCGCAACCTGCACACCCAAATCCACCACTTCTTTGACTTCAGCCACGATGCGATTAATCGTGGTGCGATTGATGCCGTATGCATCGTCGCCCATTAAAGCTTCACCAGAAAGTTTGAGTAGGATCCGTTTGTAGGCGGGTGCTGCCATAATATTTCTCTTTGTAAAAAGTTTGCTTATTTAAGCATAAAAACGGCTTTTTAGGCATAAAAAAATGGCCGGCAATGCAAAATTTCACGGTCTTTTTAAGCAAAAAAATGGGGCCAGATAAAGGCCCCATTTTTGTTTTTCACGAGTAATAGCCGCAAGGGCTATGCCTTTTACATGATTAAATCATGGCAGCCGCGGCGGCCACTTCTGCTGCGTAATCCACTACCGCTTTTTCAATGCCCTCACCAACCGTGTACATGGTAAACGATGCCACGCTAGCACCTTTGGATTTAAGCAATTGCTCTATGGTTAATTTGTCGTCTTTAACGAAAACTTGGCTTAGCAAGGTCACGTCTTTAAGGAATTTTTGCACCGTACCATCGGCAATTTTTTCCAACATAGCTTCTGGCTTGCCTGCTTCCTTGGCTTTTTCTATGGCCACACGACGCTCCGCTTCAATCAAGCTGGCATCAATACCGCTTACGTCCAAGGCTTTCGGCTTGGCTGCGGCAATGTGCATAGCAATGTCCTTAGCCAAAGTGTCATCGCCACCGACCAAATCCACCAACACACCGATTTTGCTACCGTGTATGTAGCTGGCTAATTTACCTTTAACGCTTGGGCAGACAAAACGACGTGGCGTAATGTTTTCACCAATTTTACCCACCAATTGAGCGCGTGTGCCCTCAACGGTTGAATCACGCATAACCAAGTCGCCAACTGCATTGATGTCAGCTGGGTTTTTAGCCGCTACGATGACGGCCAATTCGTTGACAAATTTAAGGAAATCTTCATTTTTGGCGCAGAAGTCAGTTTCAGAGTTCACTTCTATCATGGCGCCTGATTTGCCGTCTGCCGCAATAAATACACCTACCGTGCCTTCAGCTGCAACACGGCCTGCTGCCTTGCTGGCTTTGTTACCAAAACGAACGCGCAATATCTCTTCTGCACGAGTCATGTCGCCATCGGCTTCAGTCAACGCTTTTTTACAATCCATCATAGGCGCATCGGTGCGCTCACGTAATTCTTTTACCATGCTTGCGGTAATTTCAGCCATTTTTAGCTCCTAAATTATTAAAAGCTGCATTAAATATACAGCTTAATTGCTTGATTTTATGTGTGTATTTTTAAAACTAAAAAAGGGGCCCTAAGCCCCTTTTGTGCCCAAGTTACTTAGGCGGCAACGTCTGCCACTTCCACTGTTTCTTCTTCAGCCGCTGATTTAACCAACTCAGAAATCACTGAGCTACGACCTTCAAGCACAGCATCAGCCACACCACGTGCGTATAAACGAATGGCGCGACTAGAGTCATCGTTACCAGGAATAACGAAAGCAACGCCGTCAGGTGAGTTATTGGTATCGACCACGCCGATTACTGGGATACCCAATTTGGCCGCTTCGGTAATGGCACCACTTTCATGACCCACATCAATGATGAAGATCGCGTCTGGCAAGCCACCCATCTCTTTAATGCCGCCTATAGAACGCTCTAATTTTTCGATCTCACGTTTGTAGCCTAGCGCTTCTTTTTTACCAAATTTCTCTAAGCTGCCATCCAATACCATGGCTTCAAAATCTTGTAAGCGTTTGATGGATTGTTTAACTGTTTTAAAGTTAGTTAACATGCCGCCTAACCAGCGGTGGTTAACGTAAGCGCAACCTGCGCGGCTGGCTTCTTCTTTAACGATATCACGGGCTTGGCGTTTAGTACCTACGAATAAAATGCGGCCTTTGTTAGCAGCTAGCGTGCGCACATGCTTCAGCGCTTCTTCAAACAATGGCAGCGTTTTTTCTAGGTTAACGATATGAATCTTGTTGCGGTCGCCAAAAATGAATGGTGCCATTTTTGGATTCCAGTAGCGGGTTTGATGGCCGAAGTGAACACCGGCTTCTAACATGTCACGCATGGTGATAGACATAATTTCTCTCTTTTCAAAAGGGTTATCAATTCACACAAGTCCAGTAACACCTTTATTTATCTGTCTTTATTCAAAGACTTACTATAAAAGCACCCTTGATAGGCTTGTGTGCAAAATTTACAACTTCAAACGAAGCTGCATGCCTGCAAAAATTGCAGAGGCCGCATATTACCATTAAGCATCTGAGTTTGCTAGCAATTTAGCGCTGTTTTTATCCGCTGAATGACGCTGGCATTAATAAAACAGGCCGCCCTCAGGCAGCAAACTAAGAGGCACTGCTATCCTAATAGACAGGGTGGTTTATGCTAAAATGGCCCTCATTATTATTTAAGCTAAACGTTCATGGCCATCACTATTAAAAACCAACACGATGTTGAAAAAATGCGCATAGCAGGCAAATTAGCCTCCGAAGTGCTGGATTTCATTACCCCGCACGTTGTGCACGGCGTCACCACCGATCAATTAGATCAACTCTGCCATGATTATATTGTTGACGTGCAGCAGGCTATCCCGGCGCCGCTTAACTATGCGCCAGATGGCCACAAGCCCTACCCTAAATCGATATGCACCTCCATCAATCAGCAAATTTGTCACGGCGTGCCCAGCGACAAAGCACTTAAGAATGGGGATATCGTTAACATCGACATCACGGTCATCAAAGACGGCTACCACGGCGACACCAGCCGCATGTTTTACGTCGGCGAAGTGACCAATCAAGCCAAGCGCCTGTGCGAAATTACATACCAGGCCATGTGGTTGGGCATTAGCAAAGTAAAAGCCGGTGCAACATTAGGCGACATCGGTTATGCCATTCAAGCTTTTGCTGAAAAAAGCGGCTACAGCGTGGTCCGCGAATTTTGTGGGCATGGCATAGGCAAAGTGTTTCACGAAGAACCGCAGGTTTTGCATTACGGTAAACCTGGCACAGGCTTAACACTGAAAGCCGGCATGATGTTCACCATAGAGCCCATGATTAATGCCGGCAAACGCGACATCAAACAAATGCCAGACGGTTGGACCATAGTCACTAAAGACCGTAGCCTTTCCGCCCAGTGGGAACACACCATACTGGTAACCGAGCATGGCTTTGAGGTCATGACCCTGTCTGACGGCTCACCTGCCGCCCCTGGCTTTATCAACCCCCTCTAAGCCCACGCTCGTTCATGCCCGTTGGCACAACCAGCATAGTAAGCAAGCCAGAAACCACGCACGTTAATGCTTGGCGCCAGCGGCTTAAATGCGGCTACCAAGCATTGGAGGCCGACTTCATAAGTCACGCTCAGCAACACCGCTTATTTAAGCAGCATTGCCAGCTCATAGATGGCTTGCTTAAAGAAATATGGCAACAAACAGTCACAAGCGACTCATGCAGTCTCATCGCCGTTGGCGGCTACGGTCGTGCTGAACTCTACCCGCACTCCGATATAGACTTACTCATTCTGGTCCCGGAATCGGCAATTAACGATAAATACATTAACAGCCAACTCGAAACCTTAATAGGCTGGCTATGGGACATAGGCCTAAGCGTTGGTCACAGCGTGCGCAGCTTAAACGAGTGCATGGCTGAGGCATCAAAAGACATCACGGTGCAAACCAATTTGATGGAATACCGCTATTTAGACGGCAGCCTTAGCCTATACCATGACTTTGTAGCGGAAACCGAAAAAGCCTTTGATAAACCGGAAGCCGTGGCAAGATTTTTTCATGCCAAGATGCAAGAGCAACAACAACGGCATGCTAAATTTAATGACACGGCCTACAACTTAGAGCCCAACATTAAAGAAAGTCCGGGCGGACTGCGCGACTTACACATGATACTGTGGTTAATGCGCAGCCTAAATCGACAAGGCGGCAAAGCCTTAACAGCGAGCAATATTTGGTCATTGTTAGCCAGTCAACACATCCTCTCGGCAACCGAAGCTCGGCAAATACAGAAGCAGCAAAAACACCTGCAACTACTGCGCATACGTTTGCATTTTCTCAGTAAACGCCGCGAAGACAGGTTGTTGTTTGATTTTCAGAATGAACTGGCTGACAACTTAGGTTACCTTAACACCGCTAGCAAACGCGCCAGCGAGCAACTCATGCAAGCTTATTACCGCAGCGTTAAGTTCATACGGGTAATGAATGAAATATTGTTGAAAACGCTGCAGCAGAGCTTGTCCCCAGGGCCTGTAGCCATCACCCCTATCAATGCTCGATTTGAAGCGCATGCTGGCTTGTTGGCGGCAAAAAATGCCGGCCTCTTGCAGCAGCAGCCTAGCGCCATACTAGAGGCATTCTTGCTGCTCCAGCAGCATCAAACCTTAAGCGGCATGAGCGCCAATCTGCTACGTAACTTGATGCGCATCAAAAAATTAGTCAATCGCGATTTTAGGCAATCAGCGCAAAACAAGCGCTTGTTCATGCAAATTTTATCGCAAGATTACGGGGTCAATCATGCGCTGCGCGCCATGAACCAATACGGCATATTGGGCTGCTACATACCAGCTTTTGGCAAGATAGTCGGGCAGATGCAGCACGATTTATTTCACGTTTACACGGTCGACGAACACATCCTTAACGTGCTGGCTAATTTAAGACGCTTTGCTAAAGCCGAACTGAAACACGAATTCCCACTTTGCAGCCAACTTTTCAGCCAATTTGATGACCCGCATTTATTGTATCTAGCCGCTTTGTTCCACGACATTGCCAAAGGGCGCGGGGGCGACCACTCCACCCTAGGTACAGTCGATGCAAGGCGCTTTTGCAAACTGCACGGTTTAAGCAAGGACGACGCAGAATTTGTGGCGTGGCTGGTATCGGCTCACCTCAACATGTCTTCAACCGCACAAAAATCCGACCTTTCCGATCCCTTGGTGATCGAATCGTTTGCACAATTTGTACAAAATGAGCGGCGCTTGACAGCGTTGTATTTGCTTACGGTAGCGGACATACGTGGCACCAGCCCCATGGTCTGGAACGCATGGAAAGCCAGGCTTTTGGAAAGCTTATTTCAAGCTACCAAGCATGCGCTCAGCAACCAATTGCGCTATAGCCAAGATGCCATAGCCGCTCGCAAACAAGAGGCCTCATTAAAATTACACAAATTTGGCTTAAGCAGCCACTCCTATGAACAGTTGTGGCAAGCATTTGGCCCCAATTACCTAATACGCTACGACAGCGATGAGATAGCCTGGCACAGTCGGCTGTTAACGCCGCATTTAAATAGCAAGCAACCCATCGTTCGAGCGCGCTTAAGCCCCAGCGGCGATGGCATACAGGTAATGATATACAGCCAAGATCAAAACGATTTGTTTGCAAGAATATGTAACTTTTTTGACAGCATGGCCTACAGCATAGTGGAGGCAAAGATTTACACTACCGACCATGCTTACGCGCTAGATAGCTTTATTGTGCTGGATCAATCCGGCAAATCGGTCAGCTATAGCGGACTATTAAAGTTCATTGAATTGGAATTAAGTAAAAAGCTGGACGCCACGCTTGTATTGAGCCCCCCACTAAAAGGCCGCATCAGCCGTCAAGTCAAATACATGCCCATAGCAACGCAAGTCACGATTAGCGAACAAACCGACACCCACCATCACAAATTGGAAATTGTAGCCAACGATAGGCCCGGCTTGCTAGCCAGCTTGGCGCATCAACTGCTGGCTGAAGAAATTGAACTGCATAATGCCAAAATCAACACCCTGGGTAACCGCGCTGAAGACATCTTTTTAATTTCCGCCAGAAAAGGCAAGAAGTTAAACCAAGGCAAGCTTGAAGCTTTACGTAGCGCTTTAATTAATGAGATCTAAGCTGGATGCGCCTTAGCAATAGGTAATAAAAAAGCCTTGAATCATCAAGGCTTTTTTTATTGACTCAGTTTTGATTAACTGTGTTTGTAATGTTTTTTCAATTGTTTCACAACTTCCCAGTTGGATTTCAATCCTTTTGGAAACACAACGAAATCACCTGCTTTGATCACGACTTTTTCGCCGCCTTGAGGCGTCACGTGAATTTCACCTTCAAGCACGTAAGCACTCTCTGTCATACCAAAATCCAATGGGAATTTTGATGGGGCACAATCCCAGATAGACCAGCTTGAAACGCCTAGCGCCTTTAATTTCTCTTCTGATGGGTTATGTTCTACGGTAATTTGACTCATGATTTATTCCTAGCACAATGTGTATTAAGTAAACAAAGCCGCCAGTAAAAGCGACTAAAACAATAATTTAAAACGGCGCACATCATATCACCAAAAGAAAATTAATGGGGAAATCTTGCTTCGCATGGCTCGCTTACGCACTAAGCAAAATGGCATGATGGCTGGTCAAGCTTAGCTAGCGCAGTATTTTATTTAAGGTTATGATTCAACTAACAGCAACCTCTCTGGAGCATTAAAATTAATTCCCTACGATTGTTTCTCATTTTCATCATTGCCTTATTCCTAAGCGCATGCGCGGCCAATGGCGGCATGATCAGCAGCAAATCAGAAAACGTAAGTAAGCTGAACGCCAGCATGCTAGGTGACATGCCCCTGCCTAAAGATGCGCGCATAGTGAATGAAAATTCCTTGGTGTTAGGCGAAGGCGAGGCATGGGTGGGCCGCTTGGAAATCCTCTGCCCCTACTCCACCAGTGATGCCCTGGCTTTCTTTATCGATCAATACCCGCAGGCGGGCTGGACCTTACTCTCGGCGTCCAAATCTAAAAACAGCATACTGGTCTTCACCAACGCGAAAAAATCAGCCACTCTAGAAATTACTGAGGGCTCGGCGCTTAGCATGGCCTCCAAAATCACTATTACCGTTTCGCCAATTAATACGGCCCCATCGGTGCAAAAGAAAAAGCCTTAAAAAAAATTGAGCTTAGCTACTTACCTGGATAATTGAATAGCAACTAATGTTTAGGAAGAAACCAGAGTTTAGGAAGAAAACAGTAGAAATAAAAAAGCCGCTAATAAGCGGCTTTTTTTATTGTTCGGGTGGCGGAAGAGGTGAGATTCGAACTCACGGTGGGCTCGCACCCACGACAGTTTTCAAGACTGTAGCATTAAACCGCTCTGCCACTCTTCCTCACAATCGCATTAACAACTGGCGATTTTTTAAGAAACAGGATTATAGCAAAGATTTAGTCGTCTTGAACATCCTGATTCGGGAAAAAAACGTTGGTGTAGCCGAAATCTTTTAAATTGGGTATGCGCATGGGATACAAGACGCCGTCCAAATGATCGCATTCGTGTTGCACCACGCGCGCATGGAAACCGCTGACCTGCCTATCAATAGGCTGGCCGTATTGATCAAAGCCCGTGTAATGCAAGTGCGTATAGCGCGGCACGATACCCCGCATGCCAGGCACCGACAAGCACCCTTCCCAACCGTCTTCAAGCGCATCACCCATGGGCGTCAGCGTCGGGTTAATTAGCACGGTATAAGGCACGGCATCGGCATCCGGGTAACGGGGGTTGCTAGGACTGGTGCCGTCAAGGGCCGTTAGTTTTTGCCCAAAGATAACCACCCGTAAACTCACGCCAATTTGCGGTGCCGCAATGCCGGCGCCGTTCATGTCTAGCATGGTGTCTTCTAAATCGGCAATCAGCGCATGCAATTCTGGGCTATCAAACTCTTGCACGGGCGTGGCCACCTGCAGCAGCAAAGGGTGGCCCATGCGTATGACTTCTTTAATGGCCATTTATCAAGCCTGCTTAACCAATTGCACGATGAGATTGCGTACGCGCTGCATGGTCAAGTTTAAATTATCCACGACTTCTTCGTATTGTATGCTGTGCAAGCTGTTACCTCGACCGGCAGCATGGTTAGCGATCGGGCATACCACGGCGTAGCTTATGCCCAACTCCCTAGCCAGCGCGGCTTCTGGCATGCCCGTCATGCCTACCATGGTGGCACCATCACGCTCAAGACGGTCAATCTCAGCAGCCGTCTCCAATCGCGGCCCTTGTGTAGCGGCATACACGCCATGATCAATCAAAGGCTCGCCAATTGCGATAGCGGCTTGCTGCCATTTGTCGCGTAATTTTGCGCAATACGGTTCAGTGAAGTCTATGTGTTTGACTGGCAAATCCACGCCGTCAAAAAAAGTGGCATTTCTACCGTGCGTGTAATCAATAATTTGATGGGGCATGGCTATGCTGCCAGGCGACAATTCTGCATGGATGCCACCGACAGTAGCGACTGCGGCTATCTCCGTGACGCCTTGCAGATGCAAGGCCGAGATATTCGCACGATAATTCACTTTATGCGGGGCAATGGTGTGCCCACTGCCATGCCGCGCCAAAAACACCACTTCGCGTCCGGCAATCTTGCCAAATACCAATGGTTGCGATGGCTCGCCGTAGGGCGTGCGCACAATCAAACGCCTGGTGATTTCCAAGTTGTCCAGCTGGGTTAAGCCGGTTCCGCCGATGATAGCTAACATAAGGTTGCTTCCAGTATTAATGTAGACCCAGAATTAATCCAGGCATTACACAGTGATGATTTATTGATTCTAACAAAGCTTAGGCCATTTATTGCATAGTTTATTGCACGGAATGTCGGCTTTTTACTGCCTTCTTTGCTAAATTTAGCAAAGAAGGCTAGCCAAATTGTGGCATACTCACGCCATGATGACGCCGCCACATACCCCTCTAGACGCTCATGCCATTGCGGCTGATAGCCTACGTTTAGCGCAGCAACACTATGAAAATTTTCCGGTTGCATCCTTTGTTCTCCCTGCCCGTTTGCGCGAACCGATTGCCTTAATTTACCGCTTCGCCAGGCAAGCTGACGATTTCGCAGACGAAGGTGAGTTTAGTGTCAGTCAGCGCACCGCATTACTGGATGATTATCGTCATGAACTGGATTTATTGGCGGCCTACATCAAGCCTAATAGCGATTTCTTTCTAAGCTTAGGCGCCATGATAAAAGCCCACCAACTACCCTACCAACCGTTTTACGATTTACTCGACGCATTTAAGCAGGACGTGAGCAAAACCCGTTATGCCAATTACGCTGAAATTAGCCATTATTGTGAGCGTTCAGCTAATCCTATAGGCCGTTTGCTGCTATCGCTATACGGCGCAGCGAATCGTGAGAACACCGCTTATGCGGACAAAATCTGCACGGCGCTGCAGTTGATCAACTTTCTACAAGACATAGCCATAGACCTACAAAAAAATGCCGGCAAACAACGTATTTACCTATGCCATGATGAAATGCTGGCCTATGGCATTAGTGAACAGACACTGCAGGAGTTTGCCTCTGGTGTAAAATCCACCGACGCCAATTGGCAAGCTTTTATGCATTTCAATTTAAACCGAGCCGAGTCTTTGCTTGCTGCTGGCAAACCGCTGGGGCGCAAATTAACCGGTCGCATAGGCCTAGAGATGCGCATGATTATTGCCGGCGGAGAACGCATAGCGGCTAAGATTAGGCATCATCAAGGCGATGTGTTTAATCATAGGCCTAAGCTGCAAGCTTTAGATTGGCTGCGCATCGTATTTGCCGCCCTGTTTAAGCCATAGGATAACCATGACGCCAGAACAATATTGCCAAGAAAAAACCGCCAAAAGTGGCTCCAGCTTTTATTACAGCTTTCGATTTTTATCCAAATCAAGGCGGCTCGCCATCACCGCTTTGTATGCCTTTTGCCGCGAAGTAGATGACATTGCGGATGAGTGCATGGATTTATCGGTAGCCAAAACCAAACTCAATTGGTGGCGTAGCGAAATAGACCGCCTCTACCAAAACCAGCCACAGCATCCGGTAGCTAAGGCTTTGCTGCCTGCCATCCACACCTACCAATTAGACGCCGAGCATTTCATGGAAATCATAGACGGCATGGAGATGGATTTAAACTTCAACCGCTACCAAGATTTCAAGCAATTGCAGCTCTATTGTTACCGAGTGGCCAGTGTGGTTGGTTTGTTGTCCGCACAGATATTCGGTTTTAACAATCGAAAAACCCTCAAATTTGCGCACGACTTAGGCATGGCATTTCAACTAACCAACATCATCAGGGACGTTGGCGAGGATGCCAGACGCAATCGTATCTACCTGCCCCTAGACGAATTAGCTAAATTTGGCGTCAGCGAGGACGACCTTTTATCCAGCAGGGAATCCATTGCCGTGAAGCGTTTATTGGATTTTCAAATTGAGCGCGCGGAAAGCTATTACGACAAAGCCCTTGGCGCACTGCCTTCTGAAGACCATAAAAACCAGCGCGTGAGCTTGATGATGGCCTCGATTTACCGCACCTTGCTCCGCGAGATCGGCGCCAGTGGGGCCGAAAAAGTATTAAACGCACGCATCTCCCTAGGCGCCTTAAGAAAAATGTTGCTGGCGCTTAAGGTTTGGCTTAATTACCGATAAAGCCTAGCCCTATGCCTAAAACGCGGATTGCTATCATAGGCGGCGGTTGTGCCGGCTTAAGTGCAGCGATTGCACTGGCTAAGCGAGGATATTCGGTTAGTCTGTTTGAGGCCAGCAGTGAGTTGGGTGGGCGCGCCCGCAGCATAGTCTTTACAAATGCGTCCGGCAGCACTTACCTAGACAACGGCCAGCACATCTTGATCGGCGCCTACAAATTCACGCTGCAGTTATTAAACACTGTAGGCCTTAGCGAAAAACAAGCTTTTTTAAGGTTGCCATTTTCCGTACGCATGCAAGGTCCAGGACATTGCCTGCTTAGCCTAAATACCGCGTCTTACTTACCCACCCCGCTGGCCATGCCGCTAGCATTGCTCGCATGCCAAGGATTGAGTTTCCGTGAACGCATGGCCGCTATAGGCATGATGGTGCGCATGGCTTTCAAGGGCTACCGGCTAGACCACGACCTGCCGCTGGCGTCTTTCTTGCAAGGACAAAACCAAAGCGCCAAGGCGATCCAACTACTGTGGGAACCGATTAGCCTGGCAGCACTGAATACGCCTATTCAGGCAGCCAGCACGCAGGTGTTTTTAAACGTGCTTAAAGACACCATGGCCAGCTCCGCTTGGTTTAGCCTGAAAAAAAACAACGATTTCCTATTGGCGAAACAAGACTTATCCAAATTGATAGGCGACCCTGCCAGCGCATACTTAAGGCAACAGGGCGTCCGCATTAAGCTAAAACAGCGCATCACTGGCATTAGCAAAAGTGATTTAGGCTACCGACTGAACGGTGCAGAAGAGGCGGATGCATATAGCCATGTGGTGTTGGCCACGGCACCGCATAACGCAAGCCAATTGATGGCTGGGCTAACTGAATTGCATGCAGAACGCATGGCCTTAGCCTCGTTTGACTATCAACCTATAGTGACGGTATACCTGCAATACCCGACTCACACAAAATTGAGGCTACCCATGATAGGTTTGACCAATGGCCTAGGGCAATGGGTGTTCGATCGGGGCCAACTGTGCCAGCAACATGGCTTGCTGGCCGTGGTGATCAGCGGTACGGGCTCGCACCAGAACTTGTCGCAAGCGCAATTGGCCGGGGCGGTGACGGCTCAGCTTAAGCAAGCCTTTCCCGAGCTGAGCAGCCCACTTTGGCATAAGGTGATCGCAGAAAAACGCGCCACTTATGCCTGCACGCCCGAATTAATTAGGCCGCCGCAGCAAACGGCGCTGCCTCACGTCTACCTGGTTGGGGATTACTGTTATGCGGACTACCCAGCTACCATAGAAGGTGCGGTGCGCAGCGGTTTAATGTGTGCTGAACTGATTCAGGCTAGCCACAAAGTCGGCTAGCGATCATTACTGGCGCAATTGCTGCAATGCTTGATCTAAGCGTTCGACGGCGATCACTTCTAAGCCAGCGATCTTGGCCTTAGGTGCGTTGGATTTTGGCACTATGGCCTTACTAAAACCCAATTTAGCCGCTTCTTTTAAGCGCATTTGCCCGCCTTGCACGGGGCGCACTTCACCTGCCAAACCAACTTCACCAAAAACTATAAGTTTATTGTCTAGTGGCTTGTTTTTTAAGGAAGAAACAATGGATAAAATGACTGCTAAATCGACTGCAGGTTCGGCAATTTTCACGCCACCCACTGCGTTAATGAACACATCTTGATCAAAACACGGTATGCCGGCGTGCCTATGCAGCACGGCCAGCAACATGGCCAAACGATTTTGCTCTAAACCCACGCACAAACGCTTAGGGCTAGGCGCGTGACTTTCATCCACTAGGGCTTGAATTTCAATCAACAAAGGCCGCGTGCCTTCCATGGTAACTGTGATGCAACTGCCCGCCACTTGGCTGTCATGATGGGATAAGAATAAAGCCGAGGGGTTGGCTACTTCACGCAAGCCTTTTTCCGTCATGGCAAACACGCCCAACTCGTTCACCGCACCAAAGCGATTTTTGAATGCGCGTATGAGTCGGAAGCTGGAATTTTGATCGCCTTCAAAATACAAGACGGTATCAACAATGTGTTCTAATACGCGCGGCCCTGCCAAGGTGCCGTCTTTGGTAACATGCCCGACCAGTATCACGGTAATACCTAGTTGCTTAGCCAATCGCGTGAGTTGGGCAGAACACTCGCGCACCTGCGCGACTGAGCCAGGCGCTGAACTCAAGGCCTCAGAATAAACGGTTTGTATGGAATCAATGACGGCAATATTCGGCTTGTGCGTTTGCAGCGTGGCTAAAATCTTCTCTAGATTGATTTCGGCCAGCAATTCCACCTCGCTGGCATCCAAGCCCAACCGCTTGGCGCGCATGGCGATTTGCTGAGGGGATTCTTCACCACTGACATAGATAGCCTGGGCGGATCGGCCTAGGTGGCATAAAACCTGCAATAGCAAGGTGGATTTACCTATACCCGGGTCGCCGCCGATCAACACCACCCCACCTTCGACCAAACCGCCACCCAGCACGCGATCGAACTCGCTGATGCCAGTGGCTTGCCGGGCAATATCGGCTGCTTGAATACTGCTTAATTTTTGCAGGCTAGCACTTTGCGTTAAGCCATCGAATTTATTGGCGTAGCGATTGGTGCTGACGGCTTCTTCCAAGGTCTCAACCAAAGTGTTCCAAGCAAGGCAGCTTGGGCATTGGCCTTGCCATTTCGGTTCGCTAGCGCCGCATTCGGTGCAGGTGTATAGGGTTTTTGCTTTTGCCATGGCCAGCTTAGGGTGCGGACTAGTAGCTGTCGGCCATGTGGCCACTGCCCGCGTAATTTTCAAAACGGGTGTGTTGGCCTATGAACGTTAGTCGAACGCGGCCTATCGGGCCGTTACGCTGCTTGGCTATGATGATTTCCGCCGTGCCCTTGTCAACGCTATCCGGGTTATACACTTCATCACGGTAGATAAACAATATCACGTCGGCATCCTGCTCGATCGCCCCGGACTCGCGCAAATCGCTCATGACCGGGCGCTTGTCTGGGCGCTGCTCTACACTGCGATTGAGCTGCGACAAAGCCACTACCGGGCAGTCCAGCTCTTTAGCCAAGGCTTTAAGAGAACGGGATATCTCCGAAATTTCCGTGGCGCGATTTTCACCTTGACGCCCTGCTGGCGCCGCCATCAACTGCAAGTAATCGACCACGATTAAACCGAGTTTACCGGTTTGCCTGTGCAAGCGTCTGGCCCTGGCGCGCACATCAAAGCTGCTTAAGCCTGCCCCCTCATCAATAAAGATAGGCGCCTCATTGAGTCGACCCAGGGCCGTGGTGAGTTTTTCCCAATCTTCGTCTTCTAATTTACCCGTACGCATACGGTGTTGATCTAATCGACCGACCGACCCTATCATACGCATGGCCAATTGCGTGGAGGCCATTTCCATGGAGAACACGGCAACAGGCAGACCGGTGTCCAAGGCCACATTCTCAGCCATATTAAGGGAAAAAGCCGTTTTACCCATGGAGGGGCGCCCCGCAACGATAATTAAATCGCCACCCTGCATGCCCGATGTCATGGAATCTAAGTCGGTAAAGCCAGTAGGCACGCCGGTGACATCCGATGGGTTATCCCGTGAAAAAAGTTGATCGATACGATCGGCCACTTGCGGCAACAAGACCTTGATGTCAACAAAGCCTTGCGTGCTTTTTTTACCGCCTTCAGCAATTTGAAAAATTTTGGCCTCGGCTTCGTCTAGCAACTGCTGTGCATCGCGCCCGTTAGGCGCGTACGCGCTCTCGGCGATACCGGAACCCACCACCACCAACTGGCGCATCACGGCTCGCTCGTGGACAATTTCGGCATAACGTCGGATATTGGCTGCAGTTGGCGTGCTTTGCGCTAAGGCGCCCAAGTAGGCAATGCCGCCTACCCCGGATAATTCTGCTGTGCTTTCTAATGATTCGGCTACCGTAACTATGTCGGCCGGCCGGTTGTGTTCGATGAGCTTGGCTATGTGTTGGAAAATGGCTTTATGATCGTGCCGATAAAAATCTTGCGCACTGAGTATATCGGCCACTTTATCCAACGCTTCGTTTTCCAAGAGCAGGCCGCCAAGCACCGATTGCTCAGCATCCACTGAATGGGGAGGGATTTTTAATGCGTCTAATTGTTCATCGGCCATGCTGCCAATTATACTGAATAACCACTAAGATTACCCAACAAAAAAGGCTACCGAAGTAGCCTTTTTAAGGGGTGCTGCCGGAAAAAATCCGGCATGTTTTAACTTACGCTTCCGCCACCACTGTCACAGTAATGCCGACCACCACGTCGTGGTGTAAGGCCACAGTCACCGCGTGGTCACCTATGGTTTTTAACGGACCATCCGGCATACGAACGAAGGCTTTAGTCACTTCAAAACCTTGCGCTACCAATGATTCAGCAATATCACCGTTAGTAACAGAACCGAACAAACGGCCATCCACACCGGCTTTTTGCGCGATGGTAATGACGAAGTTGGCCAATTTTTCACCGCGCGCTTGGGCGGCGGCTAAAATAGCGGCTTGTTGTTTTTCCAACTCCACACGGCGAGCAGCAATTTCAGCTTTATTGGCTTCGGTTGCACGTTTTGCTTTACCTTGAGGAATTAAAAAGTTACGGCCGTAACCGTCTTTAACTTTAACAATGTCACCTAAATTACCTAGGTTACCCACTTTTTCTAATAAAATAATTTGCATGGTAGCCTCCGATTATTGGTGTTTGTCTGTGTAAGGAAGCAAAGCTAAGAAACGCGCAAGTTTAACTGCAGTCGTTAATTGGCGTTGATAACGGGCTTTAGTGCCTGTCATACGAGCTGGAATGATCTTTGCATTTTCTGAAATAAAATCTTTAAGCAAATCCACGTCTTTGTAATCCACTTGCTTGATGCCTTCTGCTGAAAAACGGCAGTAACGGCGGCGTTTGTACATTTCTCTTGCCATCTTGAACTCCTAAATATTTTCTATATGGTTAATGTGCATCACCAATTGCGTGCTTTTAAGGCTGCGTCTGGCTAAAAAACCAGTAACGCGTATGCGTGAACCTATGGTTAGGCCTTGCAATGCCAAGTCACCTAAAGTAACCGCATTGACTTCGCACTCCACCTTACGCTTCATGCCCGCTTCCATTTGCTCGGACGCATGTCGCAATACCACACTTAACAACGGTATGCCTGCTGGCGTGTAGCGAAGCGGCTCTGTATGCACAACTTCAGCTTGCAACACCAGTTTATTCAAAGCTTATGCTGCCACCTCTGTAGCGTCAGCGGCTACTGGCGCACCATCACGGCTCAACACGGATTTTGATTTTTCTTCTTTCATCATCGGTGAAGGGGCAGTCACGGCTGTTTTTGTTGACATCATTAAATGACGTAACACAGCATCGTTAAATTTGAAGCCATGCTCTAATTCAGCCAGCACTTCAAGATTGCACTCGATGTTCATTAACACATAGTGTGCTTTGTGGATTTTTTGGATAGGGTAAGCAAGTTGACGGCGACCCCAGTCTTCTAAACGATGCACTGCACCGCCGCTAGCAGTGATTAGCGTACGGTAACGCTCTATCATCGCTGGCACTTGTTCGCTTTGGTCCGGATGGACGATAAACACTAGTTCATAATGTCTCATTAGTACTCCTTTTGGATATAAGCCACCTGCAAAGCGCTTCATCATGGATGAGACGCAAACCAATCGTGCAGTGTGACAAGGTTAATTTACTGCTTGCTTGAATAAGATTACCAAGCAAGCGCGCGATTATAGACAAAAGCTACGCACTAATCAAACACTATTCATGCCGCGCGTGGTTAAAGGATAGTTTTAGACCAAGTCCGGCATTTCTGCGCCAAAGAATTTTGTGCGCAACGTTTTAAGTTGATCGCGATAATCAGCGGCTTTTTCAAATTCCAAGTTTTTGGCGCTATCGTGCATGGCTTTTTCCAAACGCTTCAGCTCTTTAGCCATCTGCTTCTCAGTCAGCGACTCGTAATTGGCTTGTTCCTGCAGCACTTTGCGCTCACGCAAGGCTTCGTCTTTGTCGTAAACGCCATCTATGATGTCTTTGATACGTTTGCTTATGCCTTTAGGCACGATGCCATTGGCTGCATTAAAGGCCAATTGCACCCCTCGCCTGCGCTCCATTTCATCCATGGCCGCCTTCATGCTGCGGGTGATGTGGTTAGCGTAAAAAATAACCAAGCCATTCAAATTACGCGCGGCGCGGCCGGATGTTTGTATCAGCGAGCGCTCGGAACGCAAGAAACCTTCTTTATCGGCATCCAGCACAGCCACCAACGACACTTCGGGTATATCCAAGCCTTCACGCAACAAATTGATGCCGACTAAGACATCGAATTCGCCCAAGCGTAAATCGCGTATGATTTCGACGCGTTCCACCGTGTCGATGTCACTGTGCAAATAACGCACCTTAATGCCGTGTTCACTTAAGTAATCGGTCAAATCTTCCGCCATGCGTTTGGTCAAGGTGGTAGCCAAGACACGCTCACCGACAGCCACGCGCAATTTAATCTCGCCGAGCAAATCGTCCACTTGGGTATCGGCCGGCTTAACGATGACCGGTGGGTCAACCAAGCCCGTGGGCCTGGCTATCATTTCCACCACTTGCTGTTGGTGCTGGGCCTCGTATTCCGATGGCGTGGCAGAAACGAACACGCATTGCCGCATAATTTGCTCGAACTCTTCAAACTTTAAGGGACGATTATCTAGAGCCGAAGGCAAGCGCCAGCCGTAATCGACCAAGTTTTCCTTACGTGACTTATCGCCCTTGTACATCGCCCCTACTTGCGGCACCGTGACATGGCTTTCATCAATAATCATCAAGGCATTCGCTGGTAAATAGTCTATCAGGGTAGGCGGCGGATCACCGGGGTTGCGCCCGGACAAATGCCGCGAGTAGTTTTCTATGCCTTTACAAAAGCCAATCTCATTGAGCATTTCCAGATCAAATCGCGTGCGCTGCTCTATGCGCGCAGCCTCAACCAATTTACCGGTTTTAATGTAGAAATCCACCCTGTCTTTAAGCTCATGCTTAATTTTTTCCATGGCCCTTACCGTGGTCTCACGTGGTGTCACGTAATGGCTGGATGGGTAAACCGTGTAGCGGGAAATTTTATTAAACACTTGACCGGTCAAAGGGTCAAATAAAGTAATCGACTCAACCTCGTCATCAAACAAGGAAATGCGCACCGCGGTTTCATTGTTCTCCGCAGGAAACACGTCGATCACGTCGCCGCGCACACGGAATGTACCTCGGCTAAAATCAAATTCGTTTCTATCGTATTGCATGCCCACCAGACGCGAGATCATGTCGCGCTGCGCGATCTTTTCACCTTGCTGAACGTGCAAGACCATGCCATGGTAATCAACCGGGTCGCCTATGCCGTAAATAGCCGAAACGGTGGCCACGATAATGCTGTCTTCTCGCTCCAACAAGGCCTTAGTCGCAGAGAGGCGCATCTGCTCTATGTGCTCATTAATGCTGGAATCTTTTTCTATGAACAAATCACGTGAAGGCACGTAAGCTTCAGGCTGGTAATAATCGTAATACGAAACGAAATATTCCACCGAATTGTTAGGGAAAAACTCCCTAAACTCACTGTACAACTGCGCTGCCAAGGTTTTATTCGGCGCCATGACGATGGCTGGCCTACCCGTTCGGGCGATCACATTGGCCATGGTGTAGGTTTTACCAGATCCGGTCACGCCCAATAAAGTTTGAAACTTCAAGCCATCGTTCACACCTTGCGTTAACTTTTCTATGGCTTGCGGCTGATCACCGGCCGGCTCAAACGGCTGATACAATTGATACAAACTGTTGGGAAAGGTATGAAACACAGCGTTCTTCAAGGATTTTAATCAGGCGATTTTAACAGCAAAATTAACATTGATCGCCAACAATTAATTTTAGAACTTTGCCTTAATATGGCAGTCTGTTTGCTTGTTGTTTCTATTAATCTAAAATTTGCATTGGAAGCCCCATGCGTCAATACGCTCTCATTCTATCGCTGATATTTGCCATTCAACCGGCTCATGCAATTGATCAAGAAAAAATACTCGCCGCCACCCAAGCTGTGGTCATGGTGCGTGGCTACAACGAAAACGGCGGGTTGGCTTATGGCTCAGGCGTGGTCGTGGCCACCAACAAGGTGTTAACCAATTGCCACATTTTTCGCAGCACCAAACAACCGTGGATAGCCAGAGGCGAAGACACTTACTCCATCACCTCGGTGCAAGCGGACCGCTGGCATGACTTGTGTCTGATCACTGCTAGCAACTTACCGTTTAAACCTGCGGTTATCCTTAAGAATCAAAACCTAAATCGTGGCAAAGAAGTCTTGTCCATAGGTCACTCTAACGGTGTACCCAATCCACTAACTTCCATGGGCGTGATTAAGTCCACCTATAATTTTGAGGGCTCTCACGTGATCCGCAGTACTGCCCAGTTTCGCATGGGCGCAAGTGGCAGCGGTATTTTTGACATGGACGGTAATTTATTGGGTATCAACACCTTTAAAACGCCAGGACGGCAAGCCTACTTTTACTCCCTACCCATAGAGTGGTTGGCCAATTTAGAAAAATTACCGGTAGAAACGGTATTCCCAGTCGTAGGCAAAGCCTTCTGGGAAGAAGAAGATAAGAACAAGCCTTACTTCATGCAAATCGCCATACCCGAAATTAATCAAGATTGGCCTCGCTTAGAGCAAATCTCGCAAAAATGGATAGACGCCGATTCAAAAAACTCCGACGCGTGGTACGAGTTAGGTAACGCACAGGAAAACCTAAATAAAATGGAAGACGCGGAAAAATCTTACAAGCAATCCGCCTTGTTAGACAGTGGCAACACGGCATCCTTGTTCAGATTGGGCGTAATAGCCAAATTCAAAGGCGATACGCAGGCCATGCACAATATCAATTTAGCCATTGCCAAAATAGACCCCAGCTTGGCCGATGAATACAGTGCTAGCTTAGGTTGCAATAAGGAATGTTAAGCTAAGATACTTAGGCGACAAGGGCTGCATACCTGCAGCCCTTTTTTTTCGCCTACTGTTTAGACCTTATTCCTAAGCATGCCATTTATGGTTAAAATAACACTTATTCAATCCACAGCAAAAATTGTATTAAGGACGCCCATTTTGTCATCATCCGCAGCGAATCCAGCCTCGATCTTATCCAAACGCGTTCTATCCATCAAAGAGTCCCCCACCCTTGCCATCACGGCAAAAGCAGCTAAGTACAAAGCCGAAGGCAGGCCTATCATCGGCCTGGCTGCCGGCGAGCCGGATTTTGATACCCCGCAGCACATTAAGGATGCGGCTAAGTTAGCCATAGACAATGGCTTCACAAAATACACCCCAGTAGCCGGCATTCCCGGCTTGAAGAAAGCCATCGTTAATAAATTCAAAAATGAAAACGGTTTTGATTACGCGCTAAACGAAGTGATCGTTGGCGTAGGCGGCAAACAAACCATATTTAATTTATGCTTAGCCGTGCTTAACAAAGGCGACGAAGTCATCATACCGGCCCCGTATTGGGTATCTTACGCAGACATTGCACTGGTAGCAGAAGCCACACCGGTCATTATCGAATGTGGCATCGAACAGGGCTTCAAACTCTTGCCTGCCCAACTAGAGGCGGCAATTACGGCCAAAACCAAAATCTTCATGATCAACTCGCCATCCAACCCAACCGGCGCTGTTTACAGCTTGGATGAGTTAAAAGCATTGGGCGAAGTCTTGTTAAAACACCCACAGGTATTGGTGGCCACCGATGACATGTACGAACACGTCAATTTAACCGGTAATACGTTCTACAACATACTGAATGCCACACCGGCACTTAAAGATCGCTGCATAGTGCTAAACGGCGTATCCAAGGCTTATTCCATGACCGGTTGGCGCATAGGTTACGCCGCTGGACCCGCCTACATCATTAAGGCTATGGAGATCTTGCAATCGCAATCCACCAGCAACGCCACATCCATCTCGCAAGTGGCCGCCCAAGCGGCACTAGAAGGCCCACAATCGTGCATCACGCCTATGGTCACCGCATTCAAAGAACGTCACCAATACGTGGTGAACCGCTTTAACCAGATGCCAGGTTTAAGCTGCCTAATGGCAGGCGGTGCTTTTTATGCCTTCCCGGATGCGCGCGGCGCCATCAACACACTATTCAAGCAAGGCAAAATCAGTGCGCCTAGCGACATGGCCTTAGCAGAATACTTGCTGGAAAAATTTGATGTGGCGGTTGTACCAGGTTCAGCATTCGGTGCAGAAGGTTACTTTAGAATCTCCTTTGCCACCTCCATGGAAAACCTGCAAAACGCGCTGGACCGCATAGAAAAAGCCTTGGCATAAAATTAATTTTTCAATTTAGGCATTTTAGTTATTGACCAAAAGACGCTTAAACCTTAATATCACGCCTTCACCGATTCCTCGATAGCTCAGTCGGTAGAGCAACGGACTGTTAATCCGTGTGTCCCTGGTTCGAGCCCAGGTCGAGGAGCCAAATTATAAAAGCACCTACATGTTAGTGGGTGCTTTTTTCATTTCAGAAGTAGACCATTAGTAGACTCGATAAAGTTATATCGATGACATTTTTCTGCAATTTCACGACCACAGCATTAAAATTATTTTTATAGAATGCCAAGAGATTGGCAAGTAACAACCATTAAAGGTCTTGACCACAATTTTTAGGGTACGGTAATAGAGCTTAGTCTATAGAGAGTAGAGTCTCTCGTCGAACCTTTGTAGGTAGCTAACAACCTCAGCTCTCGAGCTAACGCCGCAGGTCAGTGCATATTGAAATAGTCGGCGCAATAAAGATACGCCGCTAATAAAACACCCCCGCCACTTGTAGCGAGAAATTGAACCCTTAAAGACTCAACCAAAGCGGACTGCCGCAAATAATGGTCAATAGGCAGCAAAGTGGGACAAAGCGGTCAACAAATATTATTGCTCAACTTGTACTAACTACAGAGAACAGAAGAATATCTAATAGATGTTGACAATAGTTAGCCAGCTAACTACAATGACTTTATGCTTCAACTAAAAGACCTTCCGGACGCAAAAGTCCTCAGAAAATTCGCCGAACGATATGAAGATATGGACTCACGCTCAGTGACTCACTTTTTGAACATTCTTCGTATCGGTACTGAACTTGCTGAATCTTTAGATCGTTTTCTTGCCAAACATGGATTGCTCCAAGGCAGATGGTGGGTGCTTATTTTGCTAATGCGTGAAGATGATTTGACTTCTACTCCTTCTGAGTTAGCTGAGAAGGCAGGGGTTAGTAGAGCCACGATGAGTGGGCTGATTAACGGCTTATTGCGAGATGGCTTAGTTGCTCGTAAGGAAGATAACGAAGACCGCAGAAGCTACTCAATCCGGCTTACTGCTGCAGGGCAAGACAAACTAGATGAAGTAATGCCTGATTATTACCCGCGAGTCAAAAAGATGATGAACGCTATTCCAGTGCAACAGAGAGAAGATTTGCTAAAGCAGCTAATACTCTTGAAAGAGCAAAGCAAAGTATTTGATTGATTTTTTTTGGCCATATAGTTAGGCGGCTAATTAATTATAAATTGAACGGTATTATTTAAATTTTTAACCCTTTAGGAGATACAAATGAATAACAGATCAATCATTGAAGCAGCCAATGCTAAATGGAACAAGGCACTCAATAGCGGCAACGTTAAGGAGCTGGCTGCACTTTATACAGAGAATGCCACTCTCTCACCAGGAAATGGGAAGACTCTAGTAGGTCGTTCTGAAATCGAAAATCTATTTAAAGGCTTCGTTGATGGTGGTGTCCATAACCACACACTAGAAATTATCGAAGTGGGTGGTACAGATAAAATGATCTATCAGGTTGCCAGATGGAACGCTCAAGGTGCAGAAGCCAACGGTGAAACTCCATCATTTGGGGGCATCACCACAAGCGTACTTGAGCAAAGTTCAGATGGCAATTGGTTAGCACGTACACATATATGGAACGTAAACCAATAGCAAAAAATCATGTTTCTCGTGTAAAGAAAGCCGCGAGCAAAAATATTAAAGGAGTAAGCTAAATGAATACATTATTACGTGCGTTATTAGTTGGATTAGTTGCATCGACATTAATTGTTGCTTGTAGCCAAAAAACTGAAGAAATAAAAGTTAATCCTGCTATCACGATTGAAGCAGCCAATGCTAAATGGAACAAGGCACTCAATAGCGGCAACGTTAAGGAGCTGGCTGCACTTTATACAGAGAATGCCACTCTCTCACCAGGAAATGGGAAGACTCTAGTAGGTCGTTCTGAAATCGAAAATCTATTTAAAGGCTTCGTTGATGGTGGTGTCCATAACCACACACTAGAAATTATCGAAGTGGGTGGTACAGATAAAATGATCTATCAGGTTGCCAGATGGAACGCTCAAGGTGCAGAAGCCAATGGTGAAACGCCATCATTTGGGGGCATCACCACAAGCGTACTTGAGCAAAGTTCAGATGGCAATTGGCTCACGCGCACACATATATGGAATGTAAACCAATAGGAGAAAAAATCATGCCTCTCGTGAACATATCGATACTTAAGGGCAAGTCACCCGAATACATTAAAGCAGTTGCCGATGGAATCAACGCAGCAGTGATTGAAACCATGGGATTTCCTGACGATGACCGCTATCAAGTTATCCATCAGCTTGATCCAGAATGCCTACAGTTACAGATGTGTAAAGAAGACCGCGTGATGATGCATCTTGTTATGAGAGCTGGTCGCTCAAACAAATCCAAGCAGGCTTTTTACAAGAAGGTAACTGAAAACCTGTCAGCTAACCCCGGTATTTCTGCTGCCAATGTGTTGATTACCATCACTGAAAACCACGATATCGACTGGTCATTTCGTGACGGTGTTGCACAATTTGTTGTTTGAATATAAATGATGAGTATTTCTAATAAAAATCTCATGAAGCGACTGCTTGTGGGTTGGATTGCTTTATATCCGACCCTACTAGTCATACTATTTTTACTGGGCGGGATAACGCACCATTTATCGATGCCTCTAGCTACATTAGTAGAGGTGATTGTTATCGTTCCAGTGACTCAATTGATTGCATATCCAATCGCAGGAAAAGTATTTGCAAAGTGGTTGACTAGCTGAAAGTGTGGATTGGTAAAAGTCTTATTCGTGGTGTTGCAGGCTGATCTGCGAGGGTCAGCCATTTTTTTCTGACTAAAGCATTAGGTGGCGACAGGCAGCTATGTGGATGTTGCAGTCGAATGATCTTAATTAGTGAACTTCTGATTTATAGTCAAAACACAAATTAAAGATTGTAATTCATGAACATTTTCTTATGTAATTTGGTTCTTAAATGTCCCTTATATCTAGTCTAGGGACGTAGCGGCTACGCCGCCGTGCACCGCTGACGCGTGCGCGCCGCGACGCTTCCGCTACTTCCTAAAACGGCACGGGCAAAGGGTCATCTTCTAGAGGCAAATACCGCAAAAATATCATTGGTGTATTAGCTTCTGAGATGTATAGGCTGTCTTTCGTAGCCTCAATCATGATAGCGGTGTCAAAGCGTGAATAAAGCTCTTGTACGGCCTCAGCAGCAGTTTCAGCGCGCATCCATTCACCTGTTGATTCTGGCAATTTGATCGTTCTTGGTGCCCAGTATCGCTTTCGGTTGAATTGATGATGTTCCAAATAGCTTTTGGTGATGTATTTGGAGATATAACGCGCAATACCAATCGTTTGCTTATTTTTATCCGCACCGTTGCGTGGGTTGCGTTTAATATCAACGTTTCCAAGCGCATTAACGCCCTTTTCGTCACCTTTGCCACCTAAGCATCTACGCAGCATATCCGCCCTTACAAAGCCGTTAATAGCCGCATGTATATGGTAATGCTCACCGTTTTTATGCAGTTCAGGCACGGCAATATAATCAAACTTTTCGCCAGCGTTATCCAAAATACGCATGAATCTTTTCCATGTGGCAATTGTGTCGTCATAGTCTGTAAGAATATGGCGGCTGGTAAGCGTGAGCAATCGGTCTGCACGAATTTCTAAACAGAGTTGACGCACTTTTCTGGATGCACGGAAAGCGCATTTTTCTAAGTCGCGTTTTGCGTCTACCTCATCCTTTTCTTTGGGTGCAGATCTGCGCCCTCCTTCGCGGTTTAAATTAACCAAACGATTAAGATTATTACGATTAACCAATACAGCTCTAGCTTCAAAGCCTCCATTAGTAAAAGGTTGTACTTTTAAGCGCCACTGATAATCTTGATCAAATATGGGCTGATTAACAGGCTGCCCCCACATATAGGGATGATCAGGCGTTAGCGTTTTATGTTCAAACTCGTCTTCAAAAGAGTAGTGATCAAGATTTATCATTTTGACACCTCGCTCATAATCTGATGGCGAGATGATTCAATATACTGCTCTAAATCACTGAGTTTATAACGCACCGCTCTAGTGCCGACTTTAATAAAAGGTACTCGCGCACCTGCCCATCGATCACGCTCAAGAAAAGCTTCACTGACTCCGAGAAATTCGGCGGCTTGTTGAGTGTTTAATAAATGTGTTTGTATTTGCATTTCTGCCTCCTAGTTAGTTGAACACGGAGGCAGTTTGGAATTTGTTTGAAATTGGCGGAATATCGCCTGCGTGCAGAAGCATGTCTTCTGCAAAGAGGCGTTTATTCTATTGGGTTTGCGAGCATGTCATATACACGCATAAGATATTATTAAGACTAAACTGAAGGATTAAAACCGATTAACCACTTGGGTGTTTTACCTTGACCTCTGTTTTTATACTCAGAGATGGCTCTTGAAAGCGTTATTGCACCATTTGACTCGGTAAGCAAACTTTGTTTGTCTGGAGTCAGTTGTTTATAAAATCTTCTAGCAGTTTCATCATTACTCAAGCCTTGATGATCAAGCCAATATTTAATGCAGTCGCGTTTTAATTCATATGTTTTCTGATGTTTGGAAAGTGCTGCGTTCTGATGATGCGTAGATTTTTCTTTTAAATCTACCACGGGATTTTCAGGTTCTACCATCACACTATTTGATTTTAAAGACTGATCTACAATCAAATTCTGAAGCTGATAATCATTAATATATTGAATAACCTTTGGCAACTCCTCGGTTTCTTTTGCAACAACACTTTCAGCTTTAGAAAGTGCGTAGTCTTCAAGTGATGGATCAGTGACCAAACAACCAAGAACGTATTCTCTAGGTATTTTTCTACACTCACTAATAGCCTCAAGGGTTTTGACATCAACTTTAAATATTGGAGTGACAATTCCTAACTTTTTATCAAGTAGTCTTGCAAACGCTTTAAGCTGCAGTCTGCAAGGGGAATGAGCCCAATTCCACTCACCATCAATGATGTAATAGCGATAAATAATATCATCACCAAGAAGTGCTATTTCGTCCAAAACAATCATCAATATCGGCTGTGAACTCCCATCTTGAGAGTTTAGATTTTCTGCACTGGTGATGACCCTCGCAGGGAAATGCATATCCGAATAATTGACCTTATTTAAAAGCTCAAAAAACAATGCTGGCTGATTGTAACAAGAGTAAGCCGCATAGATTGCATTATCCACCCCCTCAAGCCATTCAGTACGCACAGCAAACAGAACGGCAACCTCATCGATTAATTCAGGAGTAAGTTTTTTGAACAAAGACTCGTCAGACTTTAAGTCATCTAAAGAGATTTTAGGAAAAATACGGGGAATTTGAGACTCTTCAACGCCATGCTCACGAAAAAGCTGTCTGAAGCGTTGAGGCACAATGTCTACGGTGACGGGCTTATCGTCTTTATTACTGCCAAATAAGCCCTTTAAAAACTTCATCTATAATTAAGCGGCTAGTATTTGGTATTCAGTCGCACTCACTACAGGGCGCACTTGACGCTTATCTTTGATCATCTCAACCAAGCCATACCCAGACATGGTTTTTAACGTACGTGATAAATTGCTTTGTTTGCGGCCTGTTAATTCTGCCAAGTCAGAAATTGACTCAGGTTGCACTTCTCGGATAATTTTAAGCAAAGCACGGTTATCATCACTCAAGACTTCGGCTAATGACTTCATTGAAGAAAACCAAATTTTAGGTTCATTTGCTTTAGGTTTGTATTGACCTCTAGCAATCGCGACCATGCGATCACGCATTTCATCTTGAGACATAATCCCAATATTGATTCGTTTATTCATTTTTTCAACTCCTTTAGTAGGCTATTTGCTTCTGCAAAAAAATCAGTCAGCAATTGACCTGCATCTGTAAACTCATAAGGCACCCCTTGATCAAGTGAGTGCCTATGCTTATGATCATAAGTAAGACGCTGCCCTGCATATTTGTACTTCTTAGGCAGTTTAACTGCATGACTATTGTCATAGCCCATGATGCGTTTTCCGTACTTATCATGCAGGGTAAGCGAGTAGCGTATTCCATGCGGAATCATTTCTGTTACTTCTACTCGCCAAACCTCAAATTTCATCCAATAGCCGCCTTCCATTGCATAAACGGTATCGTGCATGTCTAGCAAGGCATTTAATGTGTAATCTACTTGCATTTATATATCATCCGATGATAATTGTAAAGAAAGGTTCAGCTTGCTTTATTAATCTGAATAGGGATTACAGGAGCACTTTCTATTAAGCCCATGCACTTCATAATGTAATCTGAAATCTTATGCATAGGCTGACGTAAACGCTCCACGTCAGTAATGATATAGCCAGCCGTCACATCATTGCTCATTTTATGATTAAGTAATCTTTTAAGCGCGTAAGCTGGAATATCAAGACTTTCAGCAATAGTGATAAAGGTGCGGCGCAAATCATGGACGCTAAATTGAACACCCGACTCATTCACAATACGGTTCATAAGTTTTTGTGGCACTTGCATATAGCCAGTACCTGAATCACGAGGGAATACATACGGACTCATAGAGTTCGCACGCCTAATCAGCAACATTTGATAAATATAGTCTGATAGTGGCAATTGATGATCAAGTCCATTTTTACTATCAATAATGATAAAAGTTTTAGACTCCATATCAACATGCCGCCATTCCAGCTTAGCCGCCTCCTCTCTTCTTGCGCCTGTAAATAGAATGAAGAGTAGATAATCACGGAAAGTTTCACGCCCCCTGCTGGTATGGTCATCTTTGAAATTGCTTAATGATTGATACCACGCTGGCAAATCATGCGGCCTGATCACGGTAGTACGACGTTTAATTCGGTACCAAGCACGAGTCAGTGTAAGGCGTTTTACTGGATTGTCATTAATGATGTTGTCACCATTAGAATCTTCATAGCGGATGATGGCAAAGTTAAACAAAGCACTTAGGCTGCGCATCGTTAAATTGGCTTGAGCTTGGCTTCTTTGTCCGATGAACGTGTGTCGCTTGGCAATCATATCTTTATTGATCTCTGACATAGGTTTGCTCATCCAGTCACCTATATACGTTTTTAATCCATGTCGATAATCATAGATTGTGCGAGGCTTTAAAGTTTTACGTACTTCGAGGTACTCTTCTATGACCTCTTCAAGGGTGACTGATCTAGCACGTAGATTGCGCTTTTCATTCACAGGGTTTTCACCTACTGCCATTTTGCCGAGTATCTTGCGTGCTTCAACTCTTGCTTGCTCTGAGGTGAAAATATTGTGCTTGGCGATTGTGGTACGTATGGATTTGCCATTCACCTTATTTTCAACAATATAGGTTTTCGATGTTTTGCCCACTCTTAGGCCAAAACCTTTAATTTCGGTGTCTCTATAAAATACCTGTCCTGATTCCACAAGTGGGATGGAATCAACAAATGCTTTAGTGAGTTTTTGATTGAATGAATTTTTGCTCATATTCAGCCCCATTTTTCATCCGTCATGCACTATGGTAAATGTTAGTAGAGACTAACAACAAAATAAAAGTAGACCAATAGTAGACCAGATATTTAAAACAGAATATAACGTAAAAAATCAATTTAGTACATAACTATTTGTTTTATATAGATATTAAAACTTATTCAAAAACGTTAAAACAGCCTAAAACACCCCATTATCAATCTGTTAATCCGTGTGTCCCTGGTTCGAGCCCAGGTCGAGGAGCCAGAATACAAAAAGCCCCGCATCAGTGCGGGGCTTTTTCTTGCCCATTAAAAATGACACGGCAAACACAGAACTAGTTTTTAAAAACCCCATCTGAAGGTATATTCTAGCCTTTACTATATGGAAAAAATTAAAATGCTTACTTGGCAAGATATTGAAAAGTTTGTAGCACACGGCAATCCCGTAGCAGGTCAACGCGTGCTTAAAACCGGCGAGCAATGGCGTGCATTATTGCCCCATGAAGTCTTCGACGTAACCCGCAATGCTGGCACCGAGCGTCCATTTAGCTCTCCCATGTGCACTCACTTTGAGCCCGGCGTGTACGCTTGCGCGTGCTGCGACAGCCTGCTATTTGATTCAACGGTAAAGTTTGATTCGGGCACAGGCTGGCCTTCTTTTACGCAACCGATTAAGCCAAATAGCGTGGCCTACTTTAATGACGATAGCCTGAGTCGCCTGCGCGTGGAAATTACCTGCAACTGCTGCGATGCTCATTTAGGCCATGTCTTTCCTGATGGTCCCGCCCCTAGCAAATTGCGTTATTGCGTCAATGCGCTTTCATTGAAACGCCAGGGCTAATTGCTGATTTATATAGCTCAAGCCTGACTTTGCGATTGTTGGGCACGCCACATTTCGGCATAAGACAAACCTAAGGCCAACAATGCTTCGTGCGTGCCCCGCTCTATAATTTTACCTTCTGCCATCACCAAGATTTGATGGGCGTGGGTGATGGTGGACAAACGGTGGGCAATAATCAGCGTGGTACGGTTTTTAGCCAGCTCATTTAATTCTTTTTGTATGGAGCGTTCGGTTTCGGAATCCAATGCCGAGGTCGCTTCATCAAACACCAATAAGGCAGGGTTTTTTAACAGAGTTCTGGCTATGGCCACGCGCTGCTTTTCGCCTCCGGATAACTTGAGCCCGCGCTCGCCCACATCCGTGTCATAGCCTTTTGGTAAGCGGCTAATGAAATCGTGAATTTGGGCGGACTTGGCCGCTGCTTCTATTTCTTGCTGGGTCGCGCCCGGCTTTCCGTAGGCGATGTTAAAGCCTATGCTGTCATTAAACAGCACGGTGTCTTGCGGCACTATACCGATTGTTTGCCTTAAGCTGGCTTGTTGGACTGACTTAATGTCTTGTCCATCTAAATAGATGGCTCCGCCTTGCACATCGTAAAATCGAAACAACAGCCTGGATAAAGTGCTTTTGCCCGCCCCACTGTGTCCTACTACTGCAGTGGTTTGGCCAGGCAACATCGCAAAACTAATGCCGTTTAATATGCCGCGGTTAGCTTCATAAAAGAATGCCACTTTATCGAACACAAGGTGTGGCCCTAACTCGGGATTGTGAATTTTTAACAGCGGCGCATTGGGCTCATCGGCGATCTCTTGATCGGTTTGCAGCAAGCTAAACATACGATCAATGTCCGTCAGTGATTGTTTCATCTCACGATAAAGCACGCCTAAAAAATTCAATGGGATATACAGCTGTATCATCAACACGTTAACCAACACCAAGTCACCTATGGTCATTTGCCCACGACTAACGCCTTGGCTGGCCAAGCCCAAGATCAGCACCAGACCAAGCACGATGATGCTTTGTTGACCAAAGTTTAAATAAGCCAGTGACTTTTGCGATTTGATGGCTGCTTGCGCGTATTTTTTTAGATTGGCGTCATAACGATCGGCTTCGTACGCCTCATTGCCAAAATACTTAACCGTTTCAAAATTAATCAGCGCATCCACCGCCCTTTGGTTGGCTTTGGAATCCAAGCTATTCATTTCTCGTCTAAAATGCGTACGCCACTCGGTTACTTTCACGGTAAACACCACGTAACACACTAGGGCAACAAAGGTCACCAGCACAAAGGCAATGTCATAGGCATAGAAAAAGTAGCCTAACACCAAGGCCAATTCAATTAGGGTTGGGATGATGCTGTATAGCGAAAACGAGATCAAAGACTGTATGCCACGGGTGCCGCGCTCTATATCACGCGTCATACCACCTGTTTGACGAGATAAATGAAAGCGCAAGGACAAGGCATGCAGGTGATTAAAAACCTGCAGGCCCACTTGCCGCACTGCCTGCTCGGTGACTTTAGAGAAAATCAATTCACGCAACTCTGAAAACAGCGAGGCGGACAAACGCAACAACCCGTATGCCACGATTAAACTAACTGGCACCACCAATAGCGCTTTGGCTATGGACTGTATGCTCATCGCATCGACTATCTGTTTAAGCAGGATGGGCACGCCTAGGTTGGCTACCTTAGCCATGACCAAACAGATAACGGTAAAGATTATGCGTGCTTTGTAAGCGCTTAGGTAAGGCAGCAAGTTTTTAACCACTTGCCAGTCTTGTTGTTGGCGGCTTGCGCCCATGGCATGGGTTTCTGTTTTAAAGTGTTGCATAAGTAGGCCTTGATTAAATCCCAGTTGCTGTTGTTAAAGGGGCTTACCTTAGAGGCGTTGCTGCAAGGCTAATTTTAAGCGCTCTAGCGCTGCCATGACCTCGGCTTTAGGCATGCCTATGTTCATGCGCATAAAGCCCTCTCCAGCACTACCAAATAAGCTGCCAGGAGATAGGCCCAATCCGGCCTCTTCTATAAAAAAACGCCTCAAGGCCGCGTCATCTAACTTCAACTTTCGGCAGTCCAACCACAGCAAATAAGTGCTTTCTGGTAGCAACACACTTATCTCAGGCATGCCCGATTGCATGTAGGCCACGGCCTCATCCCTAGTGGTTTGCAAATAGGCCATGAGCCCATTTAACCAATCGCCGCCTTCGCGGTAGGCCGTTTCAAAAGCGGCCATATTAAAGGGATTGGTGACCGATACCCCGAACTTATTTAAATGCGACTCGATTGCCTGACGGTGCGCCTTATTCGGTACGATTAAAGCAGAAAGCCCTAAGCCTGGAATGTTGAATGTTTTGCTAGGCGAAACGGCTGTGATAACGCGGCAATCCTGCTCAAAGGCTGCCATGGATTTTGCTGAGTCGCAAGCCAGTCGACCTAGCATGTGATGTTGCGCATTGGTATAAACTAAATCTGCGTGTATCTCATCGGCCAGTACGATTAAATCGTGCTTATTGGCAATGTCCAGCAGACTATCAAGCTCGTCTTTTTGCCATACCCGACCAACCGGATTGTGCGGGGAACACAACATCAGCATACTGGCCTCGGATGCGCAGGCAGTTAACTCGCTGAAGTTCATTTTGTATTGCAAGCTCCCTACATCGTCGTCATCTAAAAGCAAAGGATTTTGAATTAATCGACGATTCTGATTTGTGACAGCAGAAAAGAATGGGAAATACACTGGTGGCTGGACAATCACACCGTCATTTTCTGCCGTTAAGGCAGCCACAACAGCGTTAAGCGAGGGCACTACCCCAGACGTGAGCACTATCCACTCGCGTTTTATTTGCCAACCGTGTTTAGCCAACAACCAATCCATGAGTGACTGATAGAGGCTCTCAGGCGCAATACTGTAACCAAAGACAGGATGCAAAGCTCTGGCTTGCAGTGCTTTAGCAATCGGTTCGGCGACCGCAAAATCCATATCGGCCACCCACATAGGCGTAACGTCATCGCGACCAAAGGTGGCCAACCTGGCATCGTATTTTAACGATGCCGTGCCCTCACGCTGAACAGTTTGGTCAAAACTATGGATCAAAGCACGCGCTCCCAAAGCGTCACTTCACTCAAGCTATGTTGGAACTTGTGACGCGTTTCACGGATAACAAACGGAATCTTAATAGGCTCTTGCATGAGTTTAAAGTGATGCCCAAGCACCGCTTTAAGGCCATCCAATGTCGTCACGTTTTCACCGTCTTGTTTAAAGCCTCCCAACCACTCCTCTTTAGGCGTGTGCTCTTCCAACCACGTATAGGGCGAAGTAATCATTAATACGCCACCTATATTTAAACGTTGGTGTATATCAGCGAGAAATTGACGTGGGCTGTAAAGGCGATCAATTAAGTTGGCGGCTAAAACAAAATCGTAGCCAGTGAATTGCGGTTTAAGGTTGCAAGCATCGCCTTGCCAAAAATCCACCTTATCTGCCACTTCATCCAATTTTAGCTCGCGCAAGCTACGTTCTTTATAGCCTACTAGATCGCCCTCGTTCACCATGGTATAGCGCAATATGCCTTGCTGCGCTAATTTCAGCGCCAAGCCTATAAACCTGGCTGAAAAGTCTATGCCAGTGACATGATCAAAATGCTGAGCCAATTCGAAGCTAGCTCGTCCGGTCGCACAACCTAAATCCAGCGCGGTTTTTCTTGGCTTACCTTGCAACTGCGTTTGGGCAAAATCACTGAGTGCCTTAGGAAAGTTAGGCACACCAAAATAGCTGTCGCCGTAATGAAACTCGGCGTACTCAGACAACTGTTTATCGGATTCATAATGGGAAGCGTTATTTTCAATTGGGGTATCGGTCACAATGTAGCGGAATCCTGCGTGTTGAAAGAAATGGCGTCTAAATGCATAGCGTGCACTTTTTAGCGCTTCGTTGCCGGTTGAAATCCAAGAGCCGCCTTTAATGAGATTATGGCGGCCATCAAACGTCGGCGTGGTGAAATCGTCATACAGCGGGTGCACCTTAAATCCATCGTAGGGGAATATCGGCGTTTCCGTCCATTGCCATGCATTACCCACCACATCATACAGTTCGCCGTGCGCGAAAGCGTCGACCGGGCAGGCGGATGCATAGTGATCCAAATACAGATTGGCATGCTTACCGCTGCTCAAATGTTCATCTGACAAGCCAGCATGGGCATACAGACTATACCATTCGTTCTCAGTTGGCAGGCGAACTGATTGGCCGGTTTGCGTAGCCATCCATAGGCAAAAGGCCCTGGCTTCGTGGTAATTAACTTCCACTGGCCAACTCCATGGCATGACTATTTCCTCTGTCATTAACCTGAGCTTCCAGCTTAATCCATCCTTGACCCAAAACTCGGGGTGCTCAGCATGGCTGTATCGTTTCCAAGCCAAGCCTTCCTCCGGCCAATATTGATCTGCCTGATAGCCGCCGGCTTCGACGAAGCGAAGAAATTCGGCATTAGAAGTCAGGTACTTGGCTGCTTGAAAGCCAGGGCATTGCACATTAGACAGACCGTATTCGTTATCCCAACCGTAATGATAGTTGGATTTGTTTAACACGCTGTCGAACGCAGGAATAGGCACCAGTGAGTTAGCCGGCGCAATCGAATTGACCAATTGGCATGGGCGCCAATTGGCTGATGGCTGCACGTAGCGTATATCGTGCTGGCGTATCAACACCGAGCTGGTCTCCAAATGGATGCGCTCATGCTCTATGCCCATTAATATCGGCCACCAGGGGCTTTCCCAATCTATGGATGGCGTGAGCGGCATGCTCATGATGAGTTGATCTACCACTTGCCGCACCTTAGCACGGTAGGCTTTGACTGCAGAGGGCGCAGGCCAATCGTAGTTCTTATCGTTGACGTCATCCCAACCCATCTCATCGACACCCACGGCAAACATGGATTCAAATTGAGGGTGCACGCGCTCGCTGATTAAGCCCGCTAAAATTAATTTGTTGATAAAAAAAGTATGCGTATGGCCGTAATAAAAAATAAGCGGATGCCGTAAATTGATAGGCTTGATGTAATAAGCCTCATCGCTTTTTAATGTCTCAAATAAACTTTCGTATAAATCGGATGTTTGATGAAAGTAGGCTCGAATCTGCTCGCGCGTGAACGACGTCATTTCACTACTTATATCTATGCTGCGGTTTGGAAGTGTGTTCATGCTTTATTCATATTAGATTGACGAGTGATTTAAGCTAAGCTTGAACCAAGATTTTATAACAAGCATGTGACAACTGCTTGCTATGCATTAAATCTACCTTTTATGACTTAAGCAATTTATTTTACGTTCACCCCCACTTTGACTTTATTGTCAATTAAACCTATTCGTTTAGCTTGATAGGCCGGCATACCTGCCAGCCTATTTTTGCTTAGAACTTATAACTGCCGCCGATTTCGAGATTGCGCTCTACCCCAGGGAAAATACCGTCAGGGTTGCGGCTGGCAATGTAGTTCTTATTGGCAAGGTTACGCACCGATGCAAACAAAGATAGGTGTTTATCAACCGTGTAATTGGCGTTTAAATTAAAGACCGTGTAAGCCGCAATTTTGCCTTTGGTACCGTCATCGGTTTCAATAACCGTATTCGCCGCATCAGCGTATTGACTGCTTACATGATAAGCACCAAGGTTAAGCTTGAGCTCACCGACTTTATAGCCAATATTTAGGTTGGCAGTTAATTCAGGCGCATAAGGTAAACGATTACCTTTGGGCCCAAGGGCCGCATTTTTAAATTCCGCCGTCGCCACATACGTACCATTGCCATCTATTTGCCAGCCCGAGCCGATGTCGTAGGCTAAGGCAAATTCCAGACCTTGATTTAGGGTTTTACCGGCATTGGCCATATCGGTCGCACCGGATAAGCTTTGGTTAATGATTTGATTAGCAAAATCCATGTGAAAAACCGTGGCTTCGTAGCTTAATTTTTGCATGGCACCGCGCAAGCCTATTTCATAATTGATGGAACGCTCGGCATCCAATTGCTGATCCACACCATCGCTACTGATAGCTGTGGCTGTCATGGCTGGCGAAAAGCCTTTAAACGCCCCGGCGAAGACTTGCGCCTGCGGCACCATTTGCCAGGTTAGCCCTAAACCAGGCATAAGCTCGGTGTTGCTGGTTTGGCCGTTGTTACCGTTTAATTCATTTTTAAGTTTTTGTTGGTAGTCTTCAATGCGCAAGCCTGGTGTCACAGCTAGCTGCGGGCTTAATTCAAAACGATTCTGTGCGTACAAAGCTAGGCCGTCGGCCTTTTCCGTTACATTGCCGGTCAAAGTGCCGCTACGCGCATTGGGATCGGTTTTAGAACGCACTGTTTGATTGCTTAAATGATCACTGTGCAAGCGCACGCCTATTTCCGTTTCATTTTTTAGGCCAAAACTGTTGTGCGCAAAGAACAGACGGCTATCAACGCCCATCATTTCAAAGTCACGGTTACGCCCTGTCATGCAATATTGACTAGGCGTTAAGCTGGAATCGCAGCTACGAAATACAGTGCCATTTGCATCCTTAGACTGCACGTCTCGCCGCCAAAAATCACGACTCAATTGCGTCCAATACATCAAGGTATTAAGTTTTATTGCATTGCTGATATGCCACTCATGGTTAATATCAAACGACTGTCTATCGGTAATGAAGTAATCATTCGGTGCCGGATTTTTATCGGGGTTGTTGCGGTACTCATTTTTCCTTAAGCCTACGTATGAAGTATTCACGTCATTAGCATAATGCGTGAATTTAGCGCTTAACCATTGGTTTTCATTAATCTGCCTACCGCCTTTCAGCACCAAATCGGTCATATCAAAACCGTTGTGACGGAAGCCATCGCCACGTGATGTAACGACACTGACTCCGGCGATGGTATCGGCCGATTCACTGACGCCGCCTGCATCTATCCCTAACAAACCGTAACCATGCGAGCCGGTTTTTGCGCTTAATTTCACGCCATCTTGTGGATCCTTGGTTTTGTAGTTTATTACCCCGCCTATGGTGGTGGGGCCGTAACGCAATCCAGCGGCGCCTTTAAGCACCTCTATGCTTTGCATGCGTTCTATTCTTGGGCTGTAATAAGATTCGTTAGCTAGGAACAAGCCCGGCGCTACAGGCACGCCATCCTCAAGCACCAGCAACTTTTGACTGCGATTCGGATTCAATCCACGCATGCCAATATTAGGAATAAAGCCGTAACCTTCTTCTTCACGAATAACGATTCCTGGCACTGCTTTTAATGCATCCTGTGTGGACAAAGGCTGCTTAAGCGCTAAGGCCTCTTTCTCTATCACTGCCACGGAACCAGGTAGCTTGCTTATGGCTTGCTCATCGTTACCAATTACATTAATGCGCGGTAAGTTAATCTCATCAGCCAGCACTGAGTAATTAACGCAAAATACCGCGTGCACCGCTATTGCTAATTTTTTTAGGTTTAAATTTACCGGGTTTTTTTCCATGATTAATCTTTTTGCATTCCCATTTAATTGATGAATGCAATTATAGATGATAATCATTATCATTTACAATAGTTTTTTTATGAGTTTGAAATTCAATTAAGCAGTTAGCCAAAGTCCATGGAACTTAAATGCAGAAATACACTTCCTAGATAGTGTAAAAAGGCATGAGATAAAAATGAAAAAAACAGAAAATCCAGATGAGCAAAAGAATTTAATTGAACAAGACCTATCAAGGATCATAGAGATGGCATGGGAAGATCGCACCCCGTTTGAAGCCATATTGAGCAATTACAATTTGGATGAGAGCGCTTTGATGAAGATAATGCGCGCTAATCTTAAATTCAGTAGTTATAAATTGTGGCGCAAAAGAGTCAAAACCAAGTCCATCAAACACTTAAGTCTACGCTCAAAAGAAGTGACCAGGGCCTACTGCCCTACCCAATACAAAATCAGTCGCTAGGGCCTTATGCCCGTTAGCAGGCCAGGATGGGCAGCAAAATGTAATGGATGTCCTGGCTTCTAAATTTTTGCTTTAGCTCAGTCACCAGTACTTGTAAATCATCAACTGCCGCATGCGTCATAAACTGCACACGTGCCTGCCTTCCACTCACCTGCTCGATAATGCTTAAATTCAGCTCGCCATGGACACGTCCATGACCATGGACCTTATGGCTGGTGAAGCCGGAGATGTCTTTTCTAAGCAACAGGTAATCGACCAACATCTCTTCTAGCGATGGCGGCACTATGAGTATCAATAAGCCCTGTGCAGTTGCGAGTGAGGATGATTTATCTGACATACATAGCCTTACTTAAAAAATCTACGGTAAAAAATAGGCAGCAATAGCAAGGTCAGCGCAGTTGAACTGAGCAATCCACCTATCACCACTATGGCCAATGGCTTTTGAATTTCAGACCCTGGACCACTGGCAAACAATAATGGCACCAAACCAAATGCCGCAATGCTTGCTGTCATCAGCACGGGTCTTAATCTTCGCTTAGCGCCTTCAACAACGATGCTTAATTTATCCATGCCCTGCGCTTCCAATTGATTAAAGTAACTGACCATCACCACGCCATTAAGCACAGCAATACCAAGCAGCGCAATAAAACCAACCGATGCCGGCACCGATAAATACTCACCAGATAACCACAAGGCAAACACCCCACCTATCATGGCAAATGGAATGTTGGAAAGTATTAATAAGGCTTGTTTGATCGATGCGAAGGTGGCAAATAATATTAAGAATATCAAGCCTATGGCAACCGGTACGACAATAGCCAGACGCGCTGCTGCACGTTGCTGGTTCTCAAACTGGCCACCCAATTTAACCGAATAGCCCTCATGCAATTTGACTTCGGTTGCGATACGCTGCTTGGCTTCATCGACGAAACTAACCAAATCACGATTGCGTATATTTGCCGTGATCACCACCATACGCACGCCGCGCTCTCTATCCACTTTAACCGGCCCTTCAGCCCGTTCAATTTTAGCAACAGCAGACAATGGCACATTCGTGCCGTTTGCCAAAGTTAGCAGCACATTACTGAAATCGGACGGCGATTCTCGCAAACTTTGATTGCCACGAATAACCACCGGCGTCCGTCTTTGGCCTTCTTGCACCACCCCAACTGGCTTGCCTTCCAATTGCGCCAGCAACACATTTTCAATTTCTGCGATGCTTAATCCCAAGCGACCTGCTGCCACCCTATCGATTTTAACTTGCAAATACTGTACACCGCTGTTTTCTGGGGTGTAAACGTCTTGGCTGCCTTCAATTGATTCTAATATTTTGACGATTTGTTGTGCCTTTAGGTTTAATTCAGTTAAATCCGTGCCAAACACTTTAATGGCTAAATCCCCGCGTACACCCAAAATCATCTCGTTTACCCGCATATCTATGGGCTGAGTAAAGCTGTATGCCAAGCCTGGCATTTGCGCCATGACTTTTCTCAGCTCATCAAGCAAGTCTTCTTTGCTGGCCATGCGCCAATCGGATCTTGGTTTTAAAATCAAGAAATTATCCGTTTGATTTAAACCCATGGGATCCAAACCCAATTCGTCCGAACCCACCCTTGAGTAAACGCCGGTTACTTCAGGCACTTGTTTTAAAATGGCGCGTTGCACACTTAAGTCAGTGGCCATGCTTTGTTGTAAATTAACCGACGGTATTTTCTCTACGCCAATAATGAGGTCACCTTCATCCATGGTAGGCATAAAGGTTTTGCCTATCTGCGTATACAGCACTCCTGTCAACGCCAAGGCCACAAGCGCACCCATGACTATCATTTTTGCATTAGCCAAGGCCCAGTGGAGTATAGGTTCGTACAAAGCCAAGGCTTTTCTAACCAAGAAAGGCTCTTCGTGGCTCACTTCTTTAAGTAAGAACGAAGACAATACTGGAATGACGGTGAGGGACAAAAGCAATGAGCCGGCCAAAGCAAACATGATGGTTAAGGCTACCGGACTAAAAAGTTTGCCTTCCAAGCCTTGCAGAGTCAGTAAAGGTAAAAACACCGTAATGATAATGAGCACGCCAGCAGTCACCGGCACACTTACCTCGCGTACAGCACGGTAAATAATGTGCATTCTTGGCAGGGTGCCGACTTTAGATTTGTCGGCTAAGTGCGATACCACGTTCTCCACGACTACTACCGCCGCATCAACCAACATGCCTATGGCAATCGTGAGGCCTCCCAAGCTCATTAAATTGGCAGACAAACCAAAATAGCGCATTAACAAGAATGTAAACAAGGCAGACAAAGGCAAGATAAAAGCGATAGTGAGCGCCGCCCTGAAGTTACCTAAAAATAAAATTAATAGTATCAATACTAAGACAACCGCTTCGAGCAAAGCCTTGGTTACGGTATAAACAGCGCGCTCTACTAAACCGCCCCTGTCGTAAAACACATTAACCGTCACCCCTTTTGGTAAGCTGGGCGCCATTTCCGCCAACTTAGCCTTAACACCCTCAACCACTTGTTGCGCGTTGGCACCACGTAGACCCAGCACCAAGCCCTCAACTGCTTCGCCTTTACCATTGCTGGTAACAGCGCCATAACGGGTTATGGCGCCGATTCGCACATCAGCTACATCGGCTATTTTTACGGGCATACCTTGTTCGCTTCGCACCACCGTGTTTTGTACGTCTTCTATGGTTTTAAATCCGCCTTCAGCACGCACCAACAACGCCCCCTCACCGTCATTTAGTCTGCCGGCACCGCTGTTGCGGTTATTGCTCTCCAATACTTGTTGCAATTGATCAACCGCCACGCCGCGTGCATACATACGCGCATTATCTGGCACGATTTCGAAGCTGCGTACATAACCTCCTAAGGCATTCACGTCTGCCACCCCAGGGACGGTTCGCAGTTGCGGTCGAATAACCCAGTCCAGCAAACTACGTTTTTCTTGCAGGCTTAATGTGTCGCTTTCTACAGTAAACATAAACATTTCGCCCAATGGCGTAGTTAATGGCGCCATGCCACCAGAGATATCATTAGGCAAATTAGACCAAACGGCATTCAAGCGCTCAGCCACTTGCTGGCGCGCCCAATAAATATCAGTGCCATCGGCAAAATCAACTGTGATATCGGTTACTGCATATTTGGCTACTGAGCGAAGTCCGACCTGCTTAGGAATACCCAACATTTCCACTTCAATCGGTGCGGTAATTCTCAGCTCGACCTCTTCCGGAGTCATGCCAGGGGCTTTAATAATGATTTTTACTTGCGTAGAGGACACGTCAGGAAACGCATCGATTGGTAAAGATTGGTAGGCCAAGGCCCCAGCCACGGCTAACCCTAGCGTGAATATAAGCGTCAGCAGTCGTTGCGTAAGGGCAAATTGAATTAATTTAGCCAGCATTATTCAGCACCCAGACCCAACCAAGTGCCCTTAATAGCAGAAATCCCTGACACGGCAATGCGCTCATCGCCTTTAAATTCAGCGTTCACTACAGCTTCATCGCCTTGCTCAAAAATTACCTTTACTTTTAAGGGGTGAAAGCCTGTTTTGGTTTGCACAAACACCACGGCCTCATTACCCTGCCTTGCTAAAGCCGATTTAGCGATACTAAAACTGCTTTTTTGTGGGCCCAGACTAATCTCCGCTTCCACCATCTGTCCTGGAAACAAGCTTTCTGCTCCCTCTGTAATTTGCGCCCTAAGATGCATCGTTTGATCGGCTTTATTTACATTGCGTATCACAGCAATCAGCTTGCCAGAAGCTTGTAACTTAGGAATGCGCACAGGCATACCGACCTTAACAAAGGGCAAGCCTTCAAGTGGCGCATGAATTTCTAACCAAAGTGGATTTAATTTTGCAATGCGGTATAAAGGCATGGCCATGTCAACGCGCTGACCTGCGGTAACCATTTGCTCTAGCACTTGTCCGGCTATTGGCGCGATGAGCGTGATCCCACTGCTCATTCCTGTAACAGGGTTCATTTTAGCAATGGCAGCATCGCTCATGCCAGCCAAGCCTAGCATTTGCTTACGCTGCGCCAGTGCTGCTGACAGCTCTTCGTGCGTACTCTCCGTTTCTAAAAAACGGCGCTGAGAAATGATGCCCTCTTTAAATAACTCCGCATCACGCGTTAGGCTTTTTTGAGAAAGTTTTTTCTGCGTCAATGCTTGCAGGTAATCCCTTTGCAAGGCCAATAAATCGGCACTGCTTATATGAGCTAGCGCCTGCCCTTGTTTGACTTCTTGGCCGGCAGCAACGTATAAATGATCAATTAAACCGGATTGCGGTGCGCTAACCACCCGTTCTTGGCCTATGGCCACCCTCACTTCAGCGGGAAATCGCCGACTGCTTAGTTGGGTGTTTTTTCCAACTGGCGACACACTCACACCTAAATTCTGCTGCTGTGCTTGGCTCATAACCACATCTGCCGCCTGCGCATTTACTAGGTATACACATTGCATCATTATTAAAATCACGAACTTCATGGAAGGGCTCCTACTGCTTGGTTATAGCGGGCGATGTCCCACTGCACTTGAATTTTACGGCTTGTGTAAGCTCTCTCAGCCTCGTATGTTTGAGCTTGCACTCGCAACAAGCTGACCAAGTCAGACTCGCCAAATTGGAAGGCTTTTTGCGCTAGACTGGCGCTCTTCTTTGCAATATCAAACTGCTTGCTGGCAAGCGCCAATTCAGCGCGACTGGCTTCTAAATTATGTTCCGCTTCATGCATGGCGGCTTCCAACTCTAGCCTTAGTGATTCACGAGCACTTAGGGCCTGACCTACACCCATTTCAGCGGCCGCATTAATAGGCGCAGCGCGAGCATCTTCGCCAAAGGGAATTCTTAACTTCATGCCTACGCTGTCGTTAGCCGCATTATCAAATGCACCCTTGCTGCTTTGTGCATTTAATGACAAATGCAAGTTTTCTCGGCTTTCAATGAAGGCTAAATCACGCTCCGTTTCAGCCAAAGCCAAACTAGACTGCGCTTCAGCCCAAATGGACGATTGACTGTAATCTTGCAAGGGCGACTGTTGTTCTTCAATGTTGGCCGGCACTTCGTGTAAGCCCGTTAACAAGAAGTAGCGATGTGAAGCATGCTTAAGCTCAGCCTCAGCACGCAATTTTTCTTTTTCAAAACGCAAGCTATCCTGCTCAACCACCATGACGTCGGTCATGGCCATTTCGCCGGCTTGGTAACGCCGTTCCACATCGCGCTGTAAATTTTTGGCTAAGGCTAATTTGTTAATCGCCAGCGCATGGTTGTTTTCGTTGTAAGCGATCAGCCATAAAATTTCACGTAACTCCCCGGCTAACTGCAGCTTTAAGTTTTCACGGCTTAGGCTGGCATACGCCAAACTTGCATCCGCAACTTTAGTCCGCATGTTACGTTGGTTTTGCATCCACAGCGGCAACTCAAGTTCGGCCTGCCATTCCCGCTCACCTCGATTGCTAGCCAAACCGTCGTTCAAATGCATAACCGTGATGGCAGGACTTGTCGGCAACAAGGATTCGGCCATGGTTTTTTTAGCCTTTACCCATGCATTGCGTGATTGCAAGGTGAATAGCTTGGGGTTGCGTGCAAGGGTTTGCTGCAAGACCTCACGCAATTGCAGCTTGGGGTTTAACTTGAGTTCGTCGGAATGCTTTAATTCAGATGCACCTTGCCCAGCCCATAAAGGACCGGACAGGATAAAAAGTATCAAATAAACGACCAAAAAATTTATGCGCATGCTTTTTTACTCTAATTTTAAATCGATTGTGGGTACAGTCTTAATAGGATAGTTAAGCGTTGATGGTATTCACTTTAACACTTAATAAACCAAGCTCACGCTTCATCGTCAACCACCACAATACAATGGTATAGCCTGCAGCTTAAGGTTTCCTTAACAATTATTTTCATTATAAAGTAATTCAAATGACGAATAGCGCGAGGCCAAGTAAATCGCTAAATTAGCTGATGATGCAGCGCAAAAGCCAACAGCGGCTATCACTTCAGTATTAATTATGCGTAAATTTAGTAAAAATCTCAGTTTTTTTCATGAATGCGTGTTGATATTATTGACGCATAGGGGAAATTCAGACAAAGTAAGCATGCTTTTCAAAACCATTTAACTTAAGGGAATAAAAATATGAACAAATCTGAATTGATTGATGCAATTGCCGCAAGTGCTGGCTTAACAAAAGCTGATGCTGGTCGCGCTATTGATGCTACAACTTCTGCTATCACTGCTGCACTTAAAAAAGGTGACACAGTAACTTTAGTTGGTTTCGGTACATTTAAAGTATCTAAACGTGCTGCTCGCGTAGGCCGCAACCCACGTACTGGTGCTGAATTGAAAATCGCTGCTCGTAAAGCTCCTGGCTTCTCAGCTGGTAAAACATTGAAAGATGCAGTTAATTAATTAGCTAAGCATGCATTTTTAACAAAAGGGAGCCCAGCGCTCCCTTTTTGTTATTGTCACCCCCCTTTTTTTACACCCCACCCTATGCATACCACCAAACAACTAATGTTGGCATTAGCCATGGCGCTTGGCGCACAATTGGCTAGCGCTGGCGACCTCCCAGACAACCGATTAACGACGGGCTACATCAACCCTGAGGTAACTCAAGAAAACATCCATAGCACCGTGTGCGTCAAGGGTTACAGCAAATCCATACGCCCGCCCAGTTACTACACAAACAAACTTAAGAAAAGGCAGTTGGCCGAATACGGTTATGCCGACGCCAACCCTCAGCACTACGAGGAAGACCATTTGATACCACTGAGCATAGGCGGCAGCCCGGATCACCCAAAAAACCTATGGCCGCAACCACGGCTTAGTGAATGGAATGCCGAGAAAAAAGACCGTTTGGAATTCAAAATATACCGATTGGTGTGCGAGGGAAAGGTGCCGCTAGACGAAGCCAGGCAAGCGATGGCAGAAAACTGGATTGAAGCTTACAAGCGTTATATGTACTAGCCCTTAGTATAATTGACAGGGCCTTGGATTGATTTCAGAATGGTTTAGGCACGCACATGCCGACAATTCAGGCTACCAGGAGTTAATCATGTACTTTTTAGGCTGGCAAGGCATCTACACCTTTGGCGTTCTCGTGGTTTTGATCGTCTTAGCGCTGTGGGTATTTAGCAAAATCACAAAATAGCGAATTTATACAACGCCCTCTGTTCAGGCATTGCTGGTTATCCAACCGCTTATTAAAAGCATGGGCTAGTTCTATTTCCTTGCCCCAGGCACGATGCAACTGGGCCGGTCGGCTATGGTATGGATAGGCATATGCTTACAAACGCTTGCGCATCCAAGGAGCAGCGCCCGACTAAGCCTCCATTGATATCCGGCATGGCAAATAAATCGTGAGCATTACTCGGGTGCAAGCTACCGCCGTATAAAATACGTACATTTTTTGCTATCGTTTCGTCGCATCGGGCGATGCGTTTGCGTATAAATTGATGCACTGCTTGCGCTTGCTCAGGCGTCGCGGGCATGTCCGTCCCCACCGCCCACAAGGGCTCGTAAACCAACACGGCCTGGGTTAATGCGTGTGCGCCAAAACGGCGCATGATGGAATCCAATTGCCGACCAACGACATACTCCGTCCAATCCGACTCGCGCTCGTCTTTTGATTCGCCCATGCAAAAAATTGGGGTCAATCCGGCCTTAAGTGCGGCATTGAACCTTGCCGCCGCGGTGTCGTCGGTTTCGTGCGACAAAATGCGGCGTTCAGAATGCCCAACAATCACGTAGCTGCAACCGTTATCCACCAACATGCTGGACGATACCGATCCAGTTAGCGCCACATCCTCATTGGCGGATAAATTCTGCGCCCCCCAGGCCACATTGCTGTGCTGCAACAGGTCTTTTGCTTGATGCAAATACGGGTAAGGGACGCATAAGGCATAATCCGCCTGCTGCAAACCCTGCACGCCCGCGACGATGCCCTGCAACAGCAATTGGTTGCTGGCGTAGTTGCCGTTCATTTTCCAGTTACCGACAATTAATTGGCGCAGCATAGTTACCTAACGATGGCCGCCAGCTCACCGCTGGCATAACGGTTTGCCATTTTATCTAAAGGAATGACTTTAATTTTGGCCGCTTGGCCGGCGCTGCCAAACGCTAAAAAGCGATTAATGCACACCTGCTTTGCCGCCATCACGGCCGACTTCAACAACACTCTGGGGTCAAATTCCTCGGGGTGCTCTGCCATGGTTTTGCGCAATGTGGCTGTCATGGCTAAGCGTATGTCGGTGTCAATGTTAATTTTTCGTACGCCATGTTTAATGCCCTCTACAATTTCCGACACGGGCACACCGTAGGTTTCTTTAATCTGTCCACCGTGGTCCCGTATCATTTGCAGCCATTCTTGCTCCACGCTGGATGAGCCATGCATCACCAAATGGGTATTGGGTATGCGTGCGTGTATGGCTTTGATGCGGCTGATGGCCAGGATATCCCCAGTCGGTGGACGGCTAAATTTGTAGGCCCCATGGCTGGTGCCTATGGCAATGGCCAAGGCATCCACTTGCGTGGCTTTAACAAATTCCGCGGCCTCATCCGGGTCGGTTAACAATTGCGACTCATCCAATACCCCTGCTGCCCCGCTGCCATCTTCCTCACCCGCTTGCCCCGTTTCCAATGATCCCAAGCAACCCAACTCCCCTTCCACCGACACCCCGATGGCGTGCGCAGATTCCACCACCCGGCGTGTCACGTCCACGTTGTAGGCAAAACTGGCCGGTGTTTTAGCATCGCTTTCTAGCGAGCCATCCATCATCACACTGGAAAAGCCACTGCGCAGCGCCACCTGACAAACTGACGCCGACGCCCCGTGGTCTTGGTGCATGCACAAGGGGATGTGTGGGTATTGCTCTATGGCAGCTTCCACCAATTTACGCAAGAAAGGCTCACCCGCGTAGCCCCGCGCGCCTGCCGAGGCCTGCAAAATCACCGGGCTATCCACTTCATCTGCGGCTTGCATGATGGCGTGAATTTGCTCCATATTATTGACGTTGAATGCGGGCAAGCCATAGTGATGGTCTGCGGCATGGTCTAGCAATTGCCTTAGAGAAATGAGCGCCATACCGTGCTAGCCACTATTGCGCATGTGCATCAAACGCAGAATCATGGGCGTGAAAATAAGCTGCATGGCCAAGCCCATTTTCCCGCCTGGCACCACGATGGTATTGGGGCGGGTCATCATCGAATCGTGCAGCATGCTGAGTAAATAAGGGAAATCGATGCCCTCAGGGTTTTTAAAACGGATGACCACCAGGCTTTCGTCCGCGGTGGGAATGTCATTCGCTATGAATGGGTTGGAGGTATCCACCGTCGGCACGCGCTGAAAATTCACGTGCGTGCGCGAAAATTGCGGGCAAATGTAATTCACGTAATCCGGCATCCGGCGCAAAATAATGTCGGTAACGGCCTCCTTAGAGTAGCCACGAATTTTATTATCCCTGTGCAATTTCTGTATCCATTCCAGGTTAATGATGGGCACCACGCCCACCAACAAATCCACGTGCTTGGCGACATCGGCCTCCTCCCCCACGTAAGCCCCGTGCAAGCCTTCGTAAAATAACAACTCGGCGCCAGCTTGGCTGTCTTGCCAAGGCGTCATGGTGCCGGCAACTTGATGGTATGGCGCGCCTTCCAAATCGGTATGGATGTATTTACGCACTTTGCAACGACCGCTTTCACCAAACTGGCGAAAGGTGTCGGCCAACTCGGCTAACAAATTCGCCTGAGGGTTAAAGTGACTGAAATTTGAACCGGGGTTTTTCCTATGCTGGCTAAGCAAGGCATCCATTTCATTGCGCTCATAGCGGTGCATGGAATCGCCCTCTATCATCAAGGCATTGATGTTTTCCCGCCTAAACACATGCTGAAAACTTTGCATGACCGAGGTCGTGCCTGCGCCTGATGAGCCGGTAATAGCGATAACGGGGTAATTTCTAGACATGTACCATCCCTTTTTAAGCTTATCTAAAGGCCATTTGCTAATGGTTGGTTTTTTTATGGAACAAGGAACGGCCACTGAATAATGGGGAATGCGGGCTTTTCAGTACCCCCCCATCCACCGCCGCATAACACCGTTCCATGAAAGCCACTTCATGGTGTGAGCCCAGTATCACCGGCACGCGTTGGTGGATATGATTGGGCTGAACATCCAGCAGCCGTTGCCGCCCCGTGGTGCTCTTACCGCCCGCTTGCTCAACCAGCATGCTCATCGGGTTCACCTCATACATCAAGCGTAAGCGCCCGCCTCGGGCCGGCTCTTTACTGTCCTGCGCATACACATACACGCCACCACGAATTAAAATTCTATGCACATCGGCCACCATGCTGGCCACCCAGCGCATATTAAAATCTTTCCCGCGCGGCCCTGTGGCGCCGGCCAAACAGCCTTCCACATAATCCACGGTGGCCGCATCCCAAAAGCGCTGATTACTGGCATTGATGGCAAATTCTGCCGTTTCTTCAGGCACGCGCATGCCCGGGTGGGTAAGGTAAAACTCCCCATTATCTGGGTCTAGGGTAAAGCCATGCGTGCCCTGGCCTAAGGTAAGTACCAACATGGTGCAATAGCCATACAAGGCATAACCAGCCGCCACTTGCTGGTTTCCTGCTTGCAAATAATCCGCCTCCGCCAATGGCGTCTTGGGGGCATTTAACACAGAGAAAATAGACCCAATGGACACGTTCACGGCCACGTTGGATGAGCCATCCAAGGGGTCAAACACCACCAAAAAAGGCCCGCCTTGGGTGATGTCTACTGGCGCATCCATTTCCTCAGAAGCCAAACCAGCGACCACGCCACTTTGTTTTAAATTATCCATAAAAATAGCATTACTCAATACATCCAAGTGCATTTGTGTTTCACCTTGAACATTTTGACTGGCTAACTTTCCGGTAACACCCAGCAACGGCCCTCTTGTCGTCAATGCCGCAATGCTTTTGGCCGCCTGCGCAATGCTTAATAGCAGCGCGCTTAATGCCTCTGCCTGGGCCATGCCCCGTGAGGCAGAGGCTAAAAATTCGCTTAAATTACTGGGAGCCGTTTGCATGGCTTAGTCTTGTCTAGTAAATACCCGTGAGGCACGAATATCCGCCTCAGTAATCGTTGAAAGATCGGTAATGCTGGCGTGGCTGTTTGCCTGCGAGAGCAAGTCAAACACCCGATTAGCATGCCGTAATCTAGCGCGATCTAGCGCATTTCTTATCGATCGCGCGTTGGCAAAATGCGGCTGCGCTTGCCTTTGCGCTATGTAGTCACGCATGGCATCGGTGGCTTGCTCATCAAGCTGATAATGCATATCCGCCACCATTTTTTGCGCGATGGCCAACAGCTCGGTTTGCCCATAATCGGGAAAATCAATGTGGTGGGCTATGCGTGATGACATCCCCGGATTGGACTGAAAAAAAGTGTCCATACGGTCTTTATAGCCGGCCAACACCACCACCAAATCCTCCCTATGGTTTTCCATCACCTGCAATAAAATTTCAATGGCTTCTTGCCCATAATCGCGTTCGTTTTCCGGGCGGTACAAATAATACGCTTCATCAATAAACAATACCCCGCCCATGGCTTTTTTAATGACTTCCTTCGTTTTGGGTGCGGTATGGCCTATGTATTGCCCAACCAAATCGTCACGCGTGACACTGACCACATGGCCTTTACGCACGTAGCCTAAGCGATGCAGCATGTCAGCCATGCGCAAAGCCACCGTGGTTTTACCCGTGCCTGGGTTGCCCGTGAAGCACATGTGCAAATTGGGTTGCGCACTTTCTATGCCCAGTTGCAAACGCGCACGCGACACCACCAGAAAGGCCGCTATCTCTTTTATCCTTTGCTTAACCGGCGCCAAGCCAATTAAATCGGCGTCTAAATTATTCAACACCTCGCTTATATTGGCGTTTTGCAAAATTTGCTGCAGATCAACCCCAGGGGGTGTTTGCTTAAGCACCTGCGCACTCGCCATGATGCGCATCGGCGCTGTTTGCCCGAGTGGTGTAACGCACCACTCGGCCTTCGCTTTCTTGGCGTACCAAAGCAAAATCCGGTTGCGTTGCTGGGCGATTGACGATGTAGCTCATCACCATGGATTCCACCCCACGCGTGTTATCGAAGGCATTGATTTTAATGTAAGCATTGGGGTAAGCGGTTCGGCAAGCGGTCAAATCGTAAAGCAGCGCCGCGCCATCTTTAATTTCAAACATAGGATGACCCCACATGCTCCAGTAAACATTACGCGGATGCGGGTCATCGGTCCACTCTATGGACAGCGCCCAGCCTTTGCTGATGGCATAATCGACTTGCGCTCTGATTTGCGCGTCCGTGAGGGGCGGTAAGAATGAGAATTGGCCTTGGGTAATGTGCATCGTAATCTCCTTCACATCATTTAACTTGAAGTCGTCGGGGTGGTCACAAAATCCGGCGTATCGGTGGAGGTGTAGTTGAACGCGACATCTTTCCAAGTCTCCAGTGCCGTTTCTAGCGGCTTGCACCATTTCGCCGCGGCCTTAAGAATGTCGGGGCCCTCGTTAATAATGTCACGCCCGGCATTGCGCGCCATCACCATGCACTCTATGCCGACACGGTTAGCGATTGCCCCCGCTTGTATGCCCGATGGATGGCCTATGGTGCCACCACCAAACTGCAATACCACATCGTCGCCAAACAAATGGATTAACTGGTGCATTTGCCCAACGTGTATGCCACCGGATGCCACGGGCATGAGCTTGCGCAAATCCACCCAATCTTGATCAAAAAAAATGCCGCGCGATAAATCTTGCTTGGTGACGGCATCTCGGCAAACGTTGTAATACCCCTGCACCGTCATTGGGTCGCCTTCCAATTTGCCCACCGCGGTGCCAGCGTGCAGGTGGTCTACCCCGGCCAAACGCAACCACTTGGCAATCACGCGAAACGACACGCCGTGGTTTTTTTGGCGGATATACGTGCCATGCCCAGCACGGTGCATGTGCAATATCATGTCGTTTTTTCGGCACCAATGGCTCATGGACTGGATGGCCGTCCAGCCGACCACCAAATCGATCATGACGATGTTGGAGCCCAACGCTTTGGCAAATTCTGCACGCTCGTACATGTCCTCCATGGTGGCGGCGGTAACATTTAAATAATGGCCTTTAATTTCGCCGGTATTGGCCTGCGCTTTATTCACGGCTTCCATGCAAAATAAGAAACGGTCACGCCAATGCATAAAGGGTTGGCTGTTGATGTTTTCATCGTCCTTGGTAAAGTCCAAACCACCCGTTAAGCCTTCGTAGACCACGCGGCCGTAATTTTTACCCGACAAGCCCAGCTTAGGTTTCATGGTGGCGCCCAATAATGGGCGACCGTATTTATCCAGACGCTCACGCTCAACGATAATGCCGGTGGGCGGCCCTTTAAATGTTTTTACATAGGCGGCCGGTATGCGTATGTCCTCTAATCGCGCGGCTTTCAATGGCTTAAAGCTAAACACATTGCCTATCAGCGAGGCGGTGACATTGGCGATGGACCCTTCTTCGAACAATACAATGTCGTAGGCTATGTAAGCGAAGTATTGGGCTTCTTTATCCGTTCCAGCCCCTGTGCCTGGCACCGCATCCACACGGTAGGCCTTGCCTTGGTAATCTTCATGGGCCGTCAACAAATCCGTCCACACCACCGTCCAAGTGGCCGTGGAGGACTCACCGGCTACCGCGGCGGCCGCTTCTTCTATGTCTACCCCATCCTGTGGGGTAATCCGAAACACGCAAATAAAATCGGTGTCTTTAGGGCTGTAATCTGGACGCCAGTAGCCCATTTGCTTGTACTTAAGCACGCCGCCTTTATAGCGCTCTTTAATGTCGGTAATGCGATCGTCCGTTTGTGCATTCATGTTAACCCTCATCTGCAATGAAATGGTCGGCTAGACCTTACAAGTGATTTCTGCAGTCACTGTATTAAATAATTAAATTAAGATATAGTTAATTATTATTAGCTTATGATTAAGTTTTACTTATGCGAAATCTAACGATACGGCAAATTAGAATATTTTTAAGCGTGTATAAACACATGAGCTTTCGGGGTGCCGCCGAAGAATTGTGCATTTCGGGCCCGGCAGTTTCTTTGCAAATCAAAGAAATGGAAGCCGACATGGGGGTCATTTTATTCCACCGTGAAAATCGGAAAATTGAGCTCACCACAGCGGGAGAGTATTTTCTGCTTTACGCGCGGCGCATTGCCGGCACACTCAATGATGCAAAAACCATGATGGAGCGATTGCAAGGTTCGTCGATTAAACCCCTGAAAATAGGCGTGGTGAGTACCGCTAAATACTTTTTGCCACACGCATTGGTGGAATTTAAAAAAGATTTTCCCAACCTAAAAATTAAAATTGAGGCTAGAAATCGGCAGCAACTGGTGGAATTGCTTCGTAACGGCGACATCGACATTGCCATCATGGGTCAACCGCCCAAGGAGCTGGACACGCGCGTGGAGGCCTTTGCCACGCATCCGCACGCCTTCATTGCTAGCCCACACCACCCACTGGCAAGCAAACGCAATGTCTTGCCCGAGGTGCTTAATGCCCACGAAATCATTACCCGTGAGCAAGGCTCGGGCACGCGGTTTATTATGGAGCGTTTTTTTGCGGAGCAAAAAATCTCGCCCATCATCAGCATGGAAATGTCGAGCAATGAAAGCATCAAGCAATCGGTCATTGCTAACATGGGCATCACCTTTGCCTCACTGCATACCGTGGGCAATGAACTTAAGCACCAGCAAATTGCGGTATTGGACATTCATGGCACGCCCATCATCCGCACCTGGCATGTGGTGGCACTGGCGAACCGCAATACAACACAAGCGGCTGAAGCGTTTAGGTATTTTATACTGGAAAAAGGCGGGGAAATATTGAACGGCTTGTTTCCCCAACCACAACCGCTGACGGGCTGATTTTTATACGCTTCATTGCAGGTGGTGTCAGTGGATTTTATTGCCGGAGAGCAAACCTAACTGGCCGCTAAAATAAGATAAATCCATGCATTGATTGGGATTTAATGCGCTGTGTTACGAGGATAAACTAACTGCTGGTGCGACGGAGAGACTCGAACTCTCACGACCTAAGTCACAAACACCTCAAGGTTGCGTGTCTACCAATTCCACCACGGCATCATGCATTTAGCTAACGCTTATTGCGTTTATTTTGGGATCGCTTTTGTATCTGCAGGCGCTTCAGAAGTCGCATTAGAATTTGGGCTGGCTGGCAGAACCCTAGCTGCGTTGGCTTTAATCACACTGCCGCCGCCTTCTTTATGACTGGCCATATAAGCGAGGGTTAAGCTGGTGGCGAAAAAAATCATCACAAAAATAGCGGTCGCACGACTCATAAAGTTAGCTGAACCCGACACACCAAATAAACTGCCCGACGTGCCACTGCCAAAAGAAGCACCCATATCAGCCCCTTTGCCATGTTGCAACAAGACTAAAACAATCACGCCCAGCGCAGCGATTACGTGTATCACCAATACTAATTTTTCCATTTTTTTAACCCCATGCCATTTATGCTAAATCCACTGTTAGGCGGCTGCTAGGCATATTTTCTCAAATTCTTGCGCGTTTAACGAACACTTACCGATAAGACCACCGTCTATATCCTGCATAGCCAGCAATTGTACCGCATTTTGTGGGTTTACGCTGCCTCCGTAGAGGATTTTGAGGCTGGCAGCGGCCGATGCATCCAGTGCGGCCACCTTGCCACGAATGAACTCGTGCATGCTTTGCGCTTGCTCAGCGCTGGCAGCAAGACCCGTACCTATGGCCCAAATCGGCTCATAAGAAACCACCGCATTGGCAAACACCGAGGCGCCATGTAACTTGATAATGGTATCCAATTGCTTGGCCACCACCATTTGCATAACCCCTGCTTCACGCTCAATTAAGGTTTCACCCACGCACAGTATGGGGGTGAGACCATGGGCTTGGGCTTGCATGAATTTGGTGGCGATATTTTCATCGGATTCACAATAAGCCGTGGCCCGTTCTGAATGACCAATAATGACGTAGCTGGCACCAAAATCCTTGAGCATGGCGGCACTGACTTCACCGGTGTATGGGCCCACCGCATCCTTACTGAGATTTTGCGCTCCCCAAGCAATCGCACTGTTTTGCAGCATGGTTTGCGCTTGCGCAAGATAAGGATACGGCACGCAGACCACTACCTTAGCAGTATGCAGTGCGGGCAATTGATCTAGGTAATCGCTCAGCAACTGCTTGTTTGCCGCCAAGCTACCGTGCATTTTCCAGTTCGCCACGACTAATTTTTGACGCATATCACCCTTTTTCCTTAGTTAAAACCACCGAAACTGCAGCGCTTTATAAATTATCGCCAATTATACGCAAAAACCTAAGGCTTGCTTGTCGACAGCATGCTGGCCTTAGCCTCAGGCTATGCCGGTCCAGCTAGATTTAATTGATTAAGCACGGCCCGCGCCGATAATGTTAATTCCGAGGCCGTTATTCCAAATGGCCCCACGCCATCGTCCACCAGCCTATCGGCCGCCGCACCATGCACAAACACCGCCAGTTTGATGGCCGCCAATCCATCCAGGCCTTGCGCCATAAAACTGCCGGCCATGCCACTCAGCACGTCACCCATGCCAGCCGTGGCCAAACTTGGGTTGCCACTGGTGTTAATAAAATAACTACCTGTGTGGTGCGCACAGATGCTAGCCGGGCCTTTGAGCACGCAACTGGCATGAAACTGACAGGCTAATTTCAATGCGCTGTCACTGCGATTTTGCTGCACGGCATCGCTGCTGCTGCCCAACAGCCTAGCCGCCTCAGCAGCATGCGGCGTAATAACGGTATCCGCGCTTCGGGCGTGACACAAGGCCTGTAAATGCGGATGGGTCGCCAATAAATTGAGCGCATCGGCATCAAGCAAAAGCTTCACGTCTTGTGTCAGCCAGAAGGCCAAGATTGCCTCAGCCGCATCCGACTGGCCTAAGCCCGGCCCAATGACCAAGGCATCCAACTGCTTTAATTGCGTTAACTCGTCACTGGACCTAAACATAATTTCTGGGTAATGCAAGTCCACATCAGGACCATCGTTAGCCAGCATGGCAGCATAGACGCGCCCTGCCCCCATCAGCAAAGCTGCCCGCGCGGCTAGCAAGACTGCGCCTAACATGCCATTATCCCCGCCGACGATCGCCACACTGCCGGCATCGCCTTTATGCGCGTCTATTTTTCTTGGCGGCAGTGCCGGCTGAAACAAGCTCGCCAGCAACGGCTGGGCAATAGGAATGTGGGATTTAGTCATGGCTATTTGGCTGGGCTAGGTAGCGTAAATTTAATTGGACTTTTTGATTGCCGTTGTAGCTGTTGGTCTGCAATTGGTAGGCCGCCTGTATCGTGCCATCCAGCAATTCGGTACGGTTAAAATAGATAGCATCCCACTCTAAACCGCGCTTATCCGAAGTCAGCGCCAAGCTTAACTTAAGGTGCTTGTCTGCAAGCAAGCGCTGAGAACGCACAGTGAATTCATCGTAAAACAAAGGTGGCGCAAAACCCTGGCCCCAAACCTGCGTTTCCAGTTGCTGCGCGGTAGTGAAATTCATTTCAGCTGCCGATAAATTGCCATCCACCTCCAACACCGCTTGCAAATCCGCTTCACTGATCAGCCCTCTGACCACGGCCTCAAAACCGGTAACAAAGGCAGCAAAATCGTCCCGTTTGATACTCAAGCCCGCTGCCATGGCATGACCGCCGAACTTTAAAATCAAGCTAGGCTGCTGCTTACTTAAGGCATCCAGGGCATCGCGAAGGTGCAAGCCGGCTATCGAACGCCCCGACCCCTTCAACACGCCATCACCGGCATCAGCAAAAGCAATCACCGGCCTATGGTAACGCTCTTTTATGCGAGAGGCCAAAATACCAATCACCCCTTGATGCCAATCGGCTTGATACAAGGAAATAGCATATTGATCCGCCACCTTGATGCCATCTAAGCTTACATTGGCTGACTCTTGCATATCCGCTTCTATATTGCGTCGTTCCGAGTTTAAATCCTGTAACTGTTGCGCCATGCCGTTTGCCTCGGCTTCACTCTCAGCCAGCAAACAACGTATGCCTAAGCTCATGTCATCCAGTCTGCCAGCCGCATTTAAGCGTGGGCCAACATAAAAACCCAAATCTTGCGCATTGCAAGCTTGGGCTTGTCGGCCACTGACACGCAATAAAGCCAATATGCCTTGCGAGCATGCAGCGGCGCGTATTCTACGCAAGCCTTGCTCAACCAAGATGCGATTGTTGTCGTCCAATTTAACCAAATCGGCCACCGTACCCAAGGCCACTAAATCAAGCAGCTCAGATAGATTGGGCTCGGGCTGACTTAGGTAGGCACCGCGTAAACGCAACTCGGCCCGTAAGGCCAGCAAGGCATAAAAGATTACACCCACGCCGGCCAAATGTTTGCTGGCAAATTGGCAGCCGTGCTGATTGGGATTGATAATGCAAGTCGCCGCTGGCGTAATTTGCCCAGGCAAATGGTGATCGGTAATCAGCACCTGCAAACCCAAGGCATTGGCTGCCTCTACCCCATCGACACTGGCAATGCCGTTGTCTACCGTAATAATCACATCCGGCTTTCTGGTGGCGGCCAAGGCAACGATTTCCGGAGTCAATCCGTAACCGTATTCAAAGCGGTTAGGCACCAAAAAATCCACTCTGGCGCCAAATGCCCTTAAGCCTTTGACCGCGACCGCTGTTGCGGTGGCGCCATCGGCGTCGTAGTCGCCTATCACTAACAAGGCTTTATCGGCAGCGATGGCGTCGGCTAATAACTTCGCCATACTGGCATTATTCGTCAGCGTTTGCGGGGCGAGTAAATCGCTTAAATTAGCCCGTACTTGCTGAGCGCGCTCTAGCCCACGGGCAGCCAGCAATCTTGCCATCAGCGGACTAAGGCCGCTTTCTTGTAAGGCTAATGCCGCATCAGGATGTTGGCTGCGCTGTATTATTTTCGTCATGACCAATACGCCTGCAGCGCACGGGGTCGGCGCCAAAATTTATACACGTCACGCGGCCTGATGCTGAGTTGTATCAAACGCTCATAAAACCCTAAATTTAAGGTTAGCTGGCTGATCTTTGCTTGCTTTAAGGCCTGCCAAAGTGGCGTTAGCCATAGCGCATCCAACGCCTCTGTACAGGGCACATGCAAACGCATAGTCGAGGCCGATTGCTGTAAAACATGCGCCAAGCTAGCTGGCAGGGGCGCAAAAGGCAGCGCGCCTAGTTTAGCCATGCCCTCGTAGAGCTTACTGTTAGCCATCAAGCTAGCTTGATGGGCTAACAGCGATGGCTTAGTCGGCAAAGTGCCACCTGCGGAAAACCACAAGCTGTTTAAAGCCAACTGGCCGGCGGCTTCACGCGCTAAATTGATCGGGTGTTCGTGCAAGAGCATTTGCACTTCATTGAGCAAAGCCAGCCAATACGAGGCATCGTTTCCTTGCGGCAAAAAATCGTGGCTATTTTTATCCAAAGCCACGCTGGGCAAGGTGGTTTGTATTTGCGGCGTACCGTTTAATAACAAATAGCATGCGCCGGATGCGCCCAGCATAAAATGCAGCTCGTCCCGACTGAAGTGTTGATTTAGGCTGGCGACCAGCGCCTCGGCTTCGACCTGGCTTAGCGGCAAAGGAAACGATTCGTGCAAACTAAAACAATCGCGCTGCAAGACCAAGTGCACGGGATCGGCTCGCAAGCAATACCGGCCATCGACGCTTACGCCGTCAGCATGGGCCGCTATGGCAGCCAAGGGGTAATCTGGACTCGCGGTCAGGCCAAACTCCTCGGCCATTAAGGCCTCAAGCGGCATCGCATGATGCTGCAGCTGGCCTTTTGCTAACAATTGCAATAAGGTCGTGCTGCCTAGACCATGCAGCCAACTGGCATTTAAATCGCAATCTACGGTAATGTTCACGCCATGCACTTAATAAAAATAATTAGCCTAGATTTTACTTGCTAGTGCTAGGCTTCGGGGATAAAAAATAGCCTGAGCGATTTTTAACTGCCAGCAATGCTTAGGCTTGAACCATACCTCAATTTAATAACACGGATAAACTATGGATACCTTAAGTCATGCCTTATGGGGCTACGGATTATTTGGCTACCGCAAGCACGCCCGCTTAGCCTTGCTATTTGGCGCATTACCAGACTTATGTTCGTTCGGGGCTTATCTGCTAAGCAGATTAATCGATGGCAGCTTTCAAGCTGGCCCACCTTCTATCATAGGCATGCCTAGCTGGCTGTTTATTTCCTATGACATTTGGCACAGCTTTGTTGTGTGCATTCCCATCATCGCCTTAGTGGCATACTGGCGTAGGGATATTGCCTTTGCCATGCTGGCATGGCCATTTCACATCGTCTTGGACTTCCCTTTTCATAGCCTAAGCTACTTTCCCACACCGATATTTTGGCCTATTTCGGATTTCACCATAGACGGCATACCCTGGTCTAACCCTGAAGTATGGCTACCCAATGTGGCCGGCCTGCTTATTCTGTTGGCCTACCGTTATCAACACAAACGGCGGCCTAAATCAGCTTAAGCTTGGTACTTTAAGTGACTGATGCACGCGGCCCGGCAATCGCTGGCGCCAAACTTAGCTGCCAAACAGTGGCCTGGCGTAGCTTGGTTGCATGCGCATTCGTTTTCAATTGAACGGGTAACCTGGGTGACATGCACGCCAGGGGCATTAAGCAAATAATCAATGTGCCACTTGAGTTTTTTATCTTTACTTAAATGGCGGGCAATGCGCGCTTCTAGATTGGCTTTGGCGCTGCCGGTGTAAACGTAATGGCCAGCCGGGAAATCGAATTCCCCCAACTTAGCTACAGTTAATGTTAAAAATTCAGTTACTTCAATAAACAATTGATAAGTAATAAATTTTTTCATTTAAATTTGGCTAAAAACCAGCCGCATTAGGGCTTATTTTTGCCAGGCATCACGCATAGTAACGGTGCGGTTAAACACCGGTTTGCCAGCCAAGCTGTCTTTTTTATCGGCCACAAAATAACCGTGACGCTCAAATTGGAAACGCGACTCCGCCGGCACTTCTTTCAAGCTGGGTTCTAACTGCGCACGTATAACGCTCACCGAATCGGCGTTGATGTCATCTAAAAAGTCTTTATCGCCCTCACCCGGATGCGCTTCCTTAAACAACCTGTCGTACAAACGAACTTCGCATTCGTAGGCGTGGGCCACCGACACCCAATGGATGTTGCCTTTCACTTTAATGCTATCGGCACCTGGTGTGCCTGATTTGGTGTCGGGTAAATACTCGCAATGCACCACGGTCACTTGACCAGCGGCGTCTTTCTCAAAACCAGTGCATTTCACCACGTACCCGTAGCGCAAGCGCACCAAGCCGTCGGGCATCAACCTAAAAAAGCCTTTGCTGGGCTCTTCCATGAAATCCTCACGTTCTATCCATAGCTCGCGGCTTAATGGCACCACGCGCTTAGCCAACTCAGGCTTAAGCGGGTGGTTAGGCGCAAAGCAATCCTCAACCTGACCAACCGGGTAATTATCAATCACCAGCTTGATGGGGTCTAACACCGCTATGCGGCGTTCGGCTGATTCATTGAGCACTTCGCGCATGCAATCCTCTAAGGTGCTGTAATCGATCCAAGAATCGGCTTTGGACACGCCTATGCGATCGGTGAACAATTTAAAGCCTTCTGCTGTGTAGCCACGGCGACGCGCGCCGGCCAAGGTGGGCAAGCGTGGGTCATCCCAGCCAGCCACGTGCTTCTCTTCCACCAGTTGGATCAATTTACGTTTGGATAACACCACGTAAGTCAGATTTAAACGGGCAAATTCGTATTGCCTAGGCAAAGGCTGCGCCAGCAAACCGGCTTCAGCCAGACGGCCTAATAGCCAATCGTAAAAAGGACGCTGATCTTCAAATTCCAAGGTGCAAATGGAATGGGTGATTTGCTCGAGCGCATCTTCAATTGGATGAGCAAAGGTATACATGGGGTAAATACACCATTTGTCGCCGGTATTGTGATGGTGCGCACGACGCACCCGGTAAATAGCCGGGTCGCGCAAATTGATGTTAGGCGAGGCCATGTCTATCTTGGCCCGTAACACCAAGCTGCCGTCGTCATGCTGGCCGTCACGCATGGCACGGAATAAGGCTAAATTCTCCGCCACGCTGCGATCACGCCACGGTGAATTTTTACCGGCTTCGGTCAAGCTGCCACGATTAAGGCGCATTTCATCTGCTGTCTGGCTGTCCACGTAGGCGTGGCCGTGTTCGATTAAACACTCAGCCGCACGGTACATGAAGTCGAAATAATTGCTGGCAAAATACAAATTTTGTTCGCCGCCATTATGCCAATCAAAACCCAACCACTTCACTGCATCGGTGATGCTGTCGACGTATTCTTGGCTTTCTTTTTCTGGGTTGGTGTCATCAAAACGCAAATGGCAAACGCCAGCGTAATCGCGCGCTAAACCAAAATTTAAAAAGATGGATTTGGCATGGCCTATGTGCAAATAGCCGTTGGGTTCGGGCGGAAAACGCGTGCGTATTTTTGCTTGATCCACCTGGCCTGCTGACTGATGCTCCGCGTCCCCAGGGCTGCCCGCCCATTTTCGGGTGTGATACACGCCTTGCTCTATGTCTTTTTCAACGATGGCGCGGATAAAATTCGAGCCTAATGGGATGGGTGCTTTTTCTGATGCCATGGTGGACTTAATTAAAAAATAATGTCGCTTATTTTACACCATAGTCGGCAAATATCTGGCCTCTAAGCCAATTAGCCGCATGCCATGTCGTGGCTGTTGCGGCTGTGATAAACTGCGTTTGCCTATGAACGCCCTAACCTTTCCAATTTTACGTTTGCTCGCCGATGGTAAATTCCATTCTGGTGAGGCCATTGCCAAGCAATGTAAAGTCTCGCGTGCCACGGTCTGGAATGCCTTGCAGGAGGCAGAAAAATTAGGGGTGGAATTGTATTCGGTGCGTGGCCGCGGCTATAAATTGCCGCAAGCGCTGACCTTATTGGACGAACAGGCTATAGCCCAGGCCATAGGTGAGCAACGCGCTTGGTTTAAATTAGAAGTGCACGACCACCTAGCCTCCACCAACAGCTACATGATGCAAAAGCTCAACCAAGGCCTAGCGCACGCCACTTGCGTCGCCGCCAATTTGCAAAGCAACGGCCGCGGCAGACGCGGGCGTAATTGGCAGGCCGGCTTAGGTGCTAGCCTGACTTTTTCTTTGCTATGGCGGTTTCAGTGCGGGGCATCGGCACTGTCCGGCTTAAGCTTAGCTGTAGGTGTGGCCTTAATACGCGCCCTGCATAGCCTAGGCGTCAGCCGCGCTCAACTTAAATGGCCGAACGACGTATTGATTCTTAACTCACAATCAGTGCCAGAGAAATTAGCCGGCATACTGATAGAACTGCAAGGCGACATGGAAGGCCCAAGCGCAGCCGTCATAGGCATAGGCATAAACTTGAATTTGCCGTCCAAACTAAAGCAGCAGATAGACCAGGCGGTGACCGATATCGCCAGCGTCGGCCCACAAAGCATAGACCCCAACCTGTTACTTGGCACCCTACTCAAACACCTAGCGCAGGTATTAAGCCAGTTTGAACAGCACGGCTTCACCAGTTTGCGTGATGAATGGACGGGGCACCATGCATTTCATCAACAAGCCGTGCGCATGCTGCATCCAGATGGCAGAGAGACGGTGGGCACGGTCGTGGGCGTGGCCGATGACGGGATTTTATTGGTGAACAGCGCATTGGGTGAACAACGCTTCTCTTCGGGTGAAATCAGCCTTCGTAAAGCTGATTAACTAACCATGGTGCTAGAATTGGAGTTTTTTTACCGTCCTTTAAGATTAACTTACGTTAGGTTTTATAGACTTTGTGCGCACTTAAAAATACGGCAATTTTCCCAGGCCAGTAAGGATTCGACTTAGCATGCTTTTATGCATAGACAGCGGTAACAGCAAAACCAAATGGGCAGTGTTTAATAGCGCAGGGGAAATCGTCGATTTCGGCAGCGGCTTAAACAGCGAATTGGGCGACCTAGCCTTCCCATCAGCATCGGAATACCAACGCATTATCGTTTCTAATGTTGCAGGTGCGGCGCATCAAGCCAGCCTAATTAAACGCTTGGCCAGCAACCAAGCACCCATGCACACAGTGCAATCGCCAGCCGTCATGGCCGGCTTACGCAACCACTACCAAGTAGCGCAGGCATTAGGCAGCGATCGCTTCGCTGCAATGATGGCGGCTTATTGCATGCAAAAAACCTCTTGCGTGGTGGTGAGCGCAGGCACGGCCGTTACCATAGACGCCCTCTCCGTCCGTGGCGCGCAAGCTGATTTTCTGGGGGGCTGGATACTGCCAGGCTTGCATTTGATGCAACAGAGTTTGACGCAGGCCACCGCGCAATTACCGGAAACACCCTTTAGCAGCAAACTCGCCGAACAAACAAAATTTGCCCGCAACACAGAGGATGCCATGCAATTCGGCGCATTAAACGCCGTCGTAGGTGCCATTAAGGAAATGTCTGCAGCCTTAACAGCAAACGACAACAAACCACCCCGCATTATCATCAGTGGCGGCGATGCTGCATTAATAAAAACCGGCTTAGCGGTGACAACACCCTGCAGCATCGTGGATAATTTAGTTTTACACGGCCTGTATTTCATGGACCGTAAGCTGCAAAGTGAATCGCAATGAAAAAATGGATAGCGTTATTATTAATTATCAACTTGGCCATATGGGCTTATTTTAATCTAGCCCAATTCAGCGCCAAACCGACTGAATCAGCCAATGATTCGGCACCGGCTAGGGCAAGCGACATAAAAATACTCAGCCCAGCCGACATCGCTTTGTTGCCAGCAAAGCCGGTCGAATTAAGCCCGGCCATTACGCCTAGCACGCCAGATACTAAGCAGTAGTTATAGCCAATAACTTTTAGGTTTTTTAAACCTGCACACAACTAAACCGGCCGTCTTCTACTATAATTTGCCTATGAAAATTTTACTCTCAAACGACGACGGCTATTTTGCTCCTGGCTTAAGCGTGTTGGCTGCTCACATCGCACAATTGGCCGAAATTACCGTGGTCGCACCAGAGCGCAACAGAAGTGGCGCGAGCAACTCTTTAACCTTGGACAGACCACTGAGCGTTAAAAAAGCCGCTAACGGCTTTTTTTATGTCAATGGCACACCGACCGACTGCGTGCACATAGCCTTAACTGGCCTCATGGAGGAGATGCCAGACATGGTTATCAGCGGCATTAACGATGGGGCCAACATGGGCGACGACACCATCTACTCGGGCACGGTAGCTGCCGCCATGGAAGGCTATTTATTAGGCATACCGTCTATCGCCCTATCCATGTCACAACACAACGCCACGCAATTTGAAACGGCCGCCAAAGTGGCGGTGGAATTAATTCAACACTACCAAAAACACGGTTTCTCCTCCCCCACTTTACTGAACGTTAATGTGCCGGACATCCCCTACCGCGAACTGCAAGGTCGCGTCGTCACGCGTCTAGGTAAACGCCACAAAGCGGAGCCGGTTGTGCAGCTTAAAACCCCTCGTAACGAAACGGTTTATTGGGTGGGTGCGGCTGGCGCACCTAATGATGGCGGCCCGGGTACGGATTTTTATGCGGTGGCCAACAAGCAGGTATCGATCTCGCCTATACAGGTCGACCTTACCAACCACCAACAATTAACTGAAATTAATAATTGGCTAACCGTTAGCCATGATGCATAAAGCGAGCTCAAGCACGTGGCCATTCTAAGAAGCGCAACCCAAACCGGCATAGGCATGACATCGCAGCGCACGCGCGATCGCATGCTGGTGCGCTTGCGCGAACAAGGCGTGCTCGATGAGGTGGTGTTATCGGCTATTGCCGCTATTCCTCGCCATATATTTGTCGACGAAGCCTTGTCCATACGCGCCTACGAAGACGTGTCTTTACCCATAGGTTACGGGCAAACCATCTCGCAACCCTACATCGTTGGCCGCATGTCGGAAATCCTACGCAACGGTTCAAATTTGAAAAAAGTCTTGGAAATAGGCACCGGTTGCGGTTACCAAACTGCGGTTTTATCCAAGTTAGCCAAAGAAGTGTATTCGGTAGAGCGCATACGGCCACTGGTCATGAAAGCCCGCGAGCATTTGCGCGACCTTAAATGCACCAATGTAAAATTAGGCCATGCCGATGGCAACATGGGCCTGGCCGACCTTGCCCCGTTTGATGGCATTATCGTCACGGCCGCTGCTAGCCACATTCCTCAAGACTTGCTGGATCAACTTGCGGTAGGCGGACGCTTAGTCATCCCAGTAGGCACGGAGGAGCAAATCTTGCATTTGGTGGAACGACTAAGCGAAGAAGACTACCGCACCAGCAAATTGGAAGCGGTAAAATTCGTCCCTTTACTTGGCGGTACTCAATAACGATGCGTCATACCCTAGCATTACTTAGCTTAGGCTTCATACTCAATCTAGCGGCGTGCAGCACCAGCCCACCTGCCCCTGTCATAGACCGCTTGCCTGCCAATGCCGGCAAGAGCGAGCCCAGCAACATTAAAAAACAAAGCGTCATGCTGCGCCCGCTTTACAAAGCTGGCGATTGGCGCCCCGATACCTATACCGTTAAAAAAGGCGATAACCTTTACAGCATAGGCCTGGAATTTGGCTATTATTACAAAGACATCGCCCTAGCCAACAACATCAGCGCACCATACAACATCAAGGTCGGTCAGGTGCTGAAATTAAATGCAGCCAAAGACAAGCCCCTGAGCAGCGACAACAGCGCAGTGGAAATTAACCCCATCAAGTCCGACGTTGGCCTGGCTAGCATCAACCTGACTGAGCCCAAAGGCGTGCGTGAGCCATACAGCGACGAAGCCTTAAACAAAGTCCAAACAAGCAAACCCAGCCTAGCCAGTCAGCCTGTAGAGGTCAAAACCGACACCAAAGTCATGGCCGACGCCAAAGTCATGGTCGACCCATCGGAAAACATGGAGTGGTCATGGCCTACCAAAGGCAAGGTGGTGGCTAATTTTAATGAATCCAGCAACAAAGGCGTGGACATAGCCGGCACGCTTGGTCAACCAGTGAATGCCGCCGCCCCGGGCCGCGTGATCTACAGTGGCTCGGATTTACGCGGCTACGGTAAATTAGTCATCATTAAACACAACCCCAATTACCTGTCGGTTTATGCACACAACAATCAAATCCTGGTCAAAGAAGGCCAACAAATCACTTTGGGGCAAAAAATTGCCGAGATGGGCAGCACCGACAGCAATATAGTCAAATTGCACTTTGAAATCCGCCGCCAAGGCAAATCGGTAGACCCCCTCAAGTATTTAGCTGCCTTGCAATAAACCTATAAAGTAAACCAAAAAAAAGCGGCCATAAGCCGCTTTTTTTATTTCATTAATGCGAAGTATTACTTCGCTTTTTTCGCCTCATCGGCGTAGTAGGAACGCACACCGTTCATATCAAAATCACGCGCCCACTTAATGATTTCTGTAAGCGCCGGCGCACCAATTTCACCCACCTGAGCATGGATACCTGCTTGCTCGCGAATTACTAAAATACCCGGGATTTGGTTCACTTGGAAATACTCACCGATTTCAGGATCGGCTTCGGTATTAACCATACCAAACACGATGTCAGGATTGGCTGCAGCGGCCGCTTCAAAAGTAGGGGTAAATGCCAGACAAGGATCACACCAAGGTGCCCAGAAATCAACAATAACAAAATTGTTTTTTTCTATGGTCTCTTTGAAATTTGCTTTAGTTAATGCAACAACGGCCATGACGAAATCCTAAATTTAATGGGTTAACTTACTAATTTTATTTGCGAACGAGAGTTTATCAGACCTGGCGCCAATAGTTAAGCATAAGCCGTCAACACGACGGCATCATGCAAACGCTAGTCTATACCTGCACCCCAAGTGTTGGCGTAAACCAATTCACTTAATGGCCGACGGGATCGCGCGGCTTGTTCGCGGGCCAATGCTTCCTGGCTCAGTTTAGACAAATCACCTGGGTAACCGACACTGATCATGGCCATTAAACTAAATTGCTCGGGCACCTGGAATGTTTTACGCGCCAAATCGACGTTAAACCCACCCAATTGATGGGCACTTAAGCCCATGCTAGTGGCTTGCAAACAAAGGTTTTCAGCCGCTGCGCCGCAGTCATACTGGGACCAACGATTAGGCTGCTGGTTGTGATTAAACAGACTGTTCGCACAGAGCAGCATTAAGACCGGGGCGTTTATGACCCAGCCTTGGTTGCCTTCAGACAAGCAATCGAAAGCCGATTGCCAGGCATCCAGGTTGGTGGATTTCTGCCAAACAATAAAACGCCACGGCTGATCACCAAAACAGGACGGTGCCCAACGCGCGGCTTCCAGCAAGGCCTTGATGTGCTCAGGAGTCAAATCTTGCTGCGCATCGTAAGCCCGGCCACTCCAGCGCTTGGCTAAGGTCTCATTAATCGCTACTTGGGTAATCGCTGGTTTATCCATGGCTTTACGCTTAAGATGCCGACAAAAATGGGTAATCGGTGTAACCCTTTTCAGTGCCACCGTAAAAGCTTTTTGCATCCGCTTGATTAAGCGCTGCATCTTGTTTGAAGCGCTCGACCAAATCCGGATTGGCAATGAACGGCACACCGTAGGCCACGGCATCGGCATGGCCACTGGCGATGGCGGCATTCCCCCGTGCCTTGTCATACGACAAATTAGCCATATAGGAGCTGGTACAACGTTGACGCAAGGCGGCGAAGTCAAACGGATCGGCTACCCCACCACCGTGTATGCCCCCTTCCACCACGTGCAGGTAAGCTAACTTAAACGGGTTTAGGGCATCGACTACGTAGTTAAATAGCGCTTGAGGATTGCTGTCTTTCATGTCATTAAAAGGATTCACCGGTGATAGGCGCAATCCGACTCGATCGGCACCCGCCACAGCCACCACGGCGGCCGTTACTTCTAACAACAAGCGGCTGCGGTTTTCAAAACCTCCGCCGTAATTATCCGTGCGCTGATTGCTGCCATCACGCAGAAATTGGTCTAATAAATAGCCATTGGCTGCATGAATCTCCACGCCGTCAAAGCCTGCAGCTAAAGCATTTTTGGTCGCTTGCACATAATCATCAACTATGGCTGGCAATTCACTGGCTTGCAGTGCGCGAGGCGTGACGTAATCAACCAAGCCTTGATAGGTGAAAGCCTTGCCGGCTGGCTTAATGGCTGATGGCGCAACAGGCGCGGCGTTATCTGGCAACAAACTGGGGTGCGATATACGCCCCACATGCCAAAGCTGCATGACCATCTTACCGCCCTTAGCATGCACGGCATTGCAAACCTTACGCCAAGCCGCCACCTGCGCATCGTTATAAATACCCGGCAATGCTGGGTAGCCGTGTGCCATTAATGAGATAGGCGTCGCTTCGCTAATTATCAAACCGGCGCTGGCGCGTTGCTCGTAATAGGTGACGTTCATGGCTTGAGGCAAACCGCCCTCGGCTGCCCTATTCCGGGTTAATGGTGCCATCACCATGCGATTTTTTAGTGCTATCGCACCTAAATTAACCGGGCTAAATAAATCCAATGCCATGTGTTTCCTTAATGAATAATGAGTTTAAGGCCTAAGGCCTTGATGTGTTAACGCAAAGAGACGATGGCTTCAATTTCCACCAACACGTCACGTGGCAATTTAGCCACCTGCACGGTTGAGCGAGCTGGCGTGTGACCCGCAAAGGCCTCACCGTAGATCGTGTTCATGGCAACGAAATCGTCTAAATTTTTTAAAAATACGGTGGTTTTTACCACTTTTGACAGGTCGGCACCCGCCGCTTCAATGACGGCTTTTAAATTCCCTAGCACTTGCTGAGTCTGCGCGACGATGTCGCCATCGTTCAAACTGCCATCCGGCCTAAGGGCAATTTGCCCAGAAGTGAATAATAAATCACCGACCACCATGGCTTGTGAGTATGGGCCTATTGCGGCCGGTGCGTTAGGAGTTTGAATAACGTGCATAGCTAACCTTAGAGTAAAAGAAATTAAATATTGGCTGGATCAAAATAATCAAAATGGGCACGCTTAACGTTGCAAAAAAGCTCATAGGCTATGCTGCCGGCGCTTTGCGCCACCAAGTTGGCCGAGACTTGCTTACCCCATAATTCAACATGACTGTGTATGCCGGCTGATGGAATAGCACTTAAATCAACATAAAGCATGTCCATGGAAACGCGTCCTAACAATTGCGTCATATGACCGTCTACGGCTATTGGGGTTCCAGTCTTGGCTGATCTTGGGTAGCCATCCGCGTAACCGCAGGCCACCACACCAACGCGCATAGCTTGCTCAGCCCGGTATAAGCTGCCGTAGCCGATAGCATCGCCTTTTTCTAAATGCCGCAATGCGATGATGCGTGAGCTAAAGTGCATCACCGGTTCTAAAACAGGGGCTTGGCTAGAGTCTATGATGGGATGGGCGCCATACAACATAATGCCAGGCCTAGACCAATGCTCATGGTTATGAAGGATTGGCTGTAATTGAGGCCAAGCCAACAAGGCGGCAGAATTCGCTAAGCTGCTAGCATGGCATGGCGCCAAATCAGCCAAGGTGCTCTGAAAAAGCGCGGCTTGTTGATTGCTGTGATCGGAATCGAGATTGTCGGCATTGGCTAAGTGCGTCATCGGCACTATGCTAGCCACATTTTCATGCCCACTTAGTTGCTGGTAAGCGAGTTGGTAATCTTTAGGCGACAAGCCTAAACGGTGCATACCACTGTCCATCTTCAGCCAAACGTGCAGTGGACGCACTAACTTAGCTGCCAGCAATAGGTCCACCTGCCACTGGGCATGCACCACTGTCCACAAGTTTTGCTCAGCGATGCAGGCGAGCTCGTCCGCAGCAAAGAACCCTTCCAATAACAAGATGGGCTCAGTCACGCCTGCATCACGAAGTTGCACAGCCTCTTCTAAACTAGACACGGCAAAGCCGTCAGCTTCATTGCTTAGCGCACGCGCACAATGCACGGCACCGTGTCCATAAGCATTGGCTTTGATCACCGCCATGGCTTTACCAGGCCACAGTGCTTTTGCCGAACGGTAATTGTGCCTAAAAGCATCTAAGCGTATTTGAACTGTGGTGGGACGCGACATGTTTGAGGGGTTTGGCAGCGAAGCTAGTTAGGATTAGTTAGCTTGTTATTGTAGCGACTTCCGACTCATAACCCAAGCGGCAAAAGTGAACCTAATAGCTAGTACGCGCGCATAAAAAATGGCTTACAGCAAGTTGACTGTAAGCCATGATTTGAATTGGTCGGGACAGCAAGATTCGAACTTGCGACCCCTAGTCCCCCAGACTAGTACGCTACCAGGCTGCGCTATGCCCCGAACCGATGTCATGGCAAGCCACAACAGGGCGCCATTATAACGCAAAAGCCGAAGCGCGTTAAAACAGCAAGGGAAATAAGCTTAATTTAATTGGGTACGCAACAACTGGATGATGGCTTGCAGCTCTGACTTCGCATGCGCAAAATTATAGACAGGGACGCCATCATCGGCGCTGGCTACCAACTCTAACTGAGCACCAACTTGATTTGCTTGCGATTTACTGCTGTCCGTCTCAGCACCCTCTAAGCGATTACGCGCACCGCTTATGGTGAAGCCTTGCTCGTACAACAACTCGCGTATGCGGCGAATTAACAATACTTCATGGTGCTGATAATAGCGGCGATTACCGCGACGTTTGACCGGTTTAAGTTGAGTAAACTCCTGCTCCCAATAACGCAGTACGTGCGGCTTAACACCACAAAGCTCACTGACTTCACCGATGGTAAAGTAGCGCTTGGCGGGGATAGGCGGCAACTGCAATTTTGGCACTGGCTCACTCATGCTGCATCTTCTCACTTAACACGTAAATGGATAATCCATTAATCCAGCCTCAATATAGAGGCCGATTTTTAACTCTGGTAGTTGGCCTCAACCTTGGCTTTTAGTTTTTGGCTGGCGTGGAAGGTCACCACGCGGCGTGCAGAAATAGGAATCTCTTCGCCTGTTTTTGGATTGCGCCCAGGGCGCTCTGACTTTTTACGCAGTTCAAAATTACCAAAACCGGATAATTTAACGCTGTCGCCCGCTTCTAAAGCGATGCGCACTTCTTCAAAAAAGGCCTCAACCATGTCTTTTGCTTCACGCTTATTTAAACCAACTTGCTCGTAAAGCAAATCCGCAAGTTCAGCTTTTGTTAAGGTCATACCCTACTCCCATTCATTGCCAGCCTTTTTTAGGCTTAATTTCTAATTTGTAACGCAGTTAAACTATAAAAAACAGCCCACCTTAGCGAGCTAATTAATGTGTTAATTTCTTAGTGTTGCATTGCACTCATTTTGCAATAATTGTAGCAGATTTGCCATGACGGTATCGGCATCGCTATCCGTTAATGTTTTTTGAGTATCGTGCATAAGTACTGATAACGCAAGGCTTTTTTTGTTTTCAGCCACACCCTGACCTTGGTAAATATCGAATAAGGCCACGTCCATCAGCATGGGAATGGCCGCTTTTTTAATGGCCGCCATCATGGCGCTAACAGGCATGCTTTCATCCACCACAACCGCCAAATCACGCCGCACCGGTAACAATTTAGAAACTTCCTGGTAAGCCGGAATGCGGCGATTCAATATGGCATCCACGTCTAACTCAAACAAAAAAGTGCTTTTAGTTAAATTGTAATGCTGCTGCCATTTTGGATGCAGTTTACCTAACCAACCTATCGGCTTGCCATCCTGCAGGATGCGGGCAGTTTGACCTGGGTGCAAGGCGCTGTGCTCGGCTTTTTCATAGCTAATCGACAATAAAGCCGAGGCATCGCTAAGCAAGGCATCAACGTGGGCTTTAATTTCAAAGAAATCCACATCGTTTGCTGCTATAGCCCATTGCTCAGGTCTTGCACTGCCGTAGGCTAAGCCCGCAATGCGCGTTGTTTCAGCAAATGATGACTGCTGCGCAGTTGCATAATGGTAGCTAGCGCCTAATTCAAACAGCATGGCTCGGTCTTGTTTGCGATTTAGGTTATAAACCAAGCTATCCAATAAACCGCCCCATAAACTGCTGCGCATCACGCTTAGGTTGCTAGCAATCGGGTTTTTAAGTTTTATTGGCCTAGGGTTGGCTAGCAAGTCGGTCTCCCAAGCTTCATCAACAAAGCTGTAGTTCACCAATTCTTGGTAACCGGCGGCAACCATACGATCGCGCAATATGGCTTGATGGGCACGCGCTTCTGGCGCTTCTAACATGCTTAATGTCGCGACCGGTGCTCGCGCTGGAATGTGATCGTAGCCATGCAGGCGAGCCACTTCTTCAATCAGATCTTCTTCTATACTGATATCAAAACGATAGCTAGGCGGTAGCACGGTGAAAACGCTTTGCTCTAGGGTGTAAGTAAAGCCTAATTGCGTTAACAATTGTGCGACTTTATCCTCAGCAAAGGGAATGCCCAAAACAGAAACCAAACGACTTAAGCGCAATTTAACTGGCAGCCTGTTTGGCAGCACACCTAGACACTCGGTCACCTCGCCGGCTTTGCCACCGCACAACTGTTTAATCAAGTGCGTGGCGTATTCCAAGGCCAGACGCGTGTTGGCGAAATCCACACCACGCTCAAAGCGATAGGATGAATCGGTACTTAAACCCAATCTACGTGCCTTACCGGCAATCACCGTTGGCGTAAAATAGGCGCTCTCTAGAAACACAGCGGTACTGTTTTCGTCGACTGAGGTAGATTGACCACCCATGATGCCTGCTAAGGCAATCGCCCCGCTGCCATCGGCTATCACTAAGTCATCGCTTTTCAGGCTAACTTCTTGCTCATTTAATAAACGTAAGCTTTCGTTTTTTTGCGCAAAACGCACGGTGATGTCGCCGCTTAACTTAGCAGAATCAAATGCATGCATGGGTTGCCCTAACGCTAACAAGACATAGTTGGTGACATCCACCAGCACATTAATGCTGCGCAAACCACTGCGCTCTAGTCGCTTTACCATCCATGCCGGCGTGCTCACCTTGGCATTCACACCCGTTATAAGGCGACCGCAATAGCGTGGGCAAGCTTGCTGCTCCGCCACCACTGCATTGAAGCGATCTGCTGTATCGCTGGGCACCGATTTAATTTCTTCAAAGCAGGTGGCAGCGCCAGTGATGGCGGCCACATCGCGCGCGATACCAATCAAACTCAAGCAATCGCTGCGGTTAGGTGTTAACTTCAGTGTAAGCAAGTGATCGTCTAGATCTAAATATTGACGTATATCCTGGCCTACGGGCGCTAGGCTATCTAGCTCCAATAAACCAGTGGCCTCAGCCGTCAAACCAAGCTCCTTAGACGAACACATCATGCCAAATGATTCCGCGCCACGTACTTTGGCTTGCTTGATATCAATGCCAGGCAATTGCGCACCCACCAAAGCACAGGGTGCGACTAGGCCGGCGCGTGCGTTGGCTGCACCGCAAACTATTTGTATGGGTTGCGCTAAACCGACATCAACCGAACAAACTTGCAAACGATCGGCATCCGGGTGTTTTTCCACACTAATAATCTTGGCCACCACGACCTTGGTAAATGGCGCAGCCACCGGCTGCATGTCCTCCACCTCTAGCCCGGCCATGGTCAAGGCATGACTTAAAGCCTGACTGTCTAAATTCGTACCGACCAGACTGCGTAACCAATTTTCTGAAAACTGCATAATGCTTTTTAACCTTAACTGAGGGGTGAATTAACGCTAGCTAGCTTTATTTAAACTGGCTTAAAAAACGCAAATCATTATTAAAGAAATGGCGTAAATCGTTCACGCCATAACGCAACATGGTTAAGCGCTCCACGCCAAGACCAAATGCAAAACCGCGGTATTTCTCGCTGTCTATATTGACGTGTTTAAACACTTCCGGGTGCACCATGCCGCAACCGCCTATCTCTAACCAGCCGCCATTCCAGCTCATGTCCATTTCTGCTGAGGGCTCAGTAAACGGAAAAAAAGACGGGCGAAAGCGTACGGTTAAGTCGTCACGTTCAAAGAATTTTTGCAAGAAGTCTTGCACCACGCCTTTTAAATTAGCAAAGCTGATGTCTTCGTCTACCCATAAGCCTTCTACCTGATGAAACATAGGGGAATGGGTGGCATCCGAATCAACGCGGTAAACGCGACCAGGCGCAATGATTTTTAATGGTGGGGTTTTATGGGTTTTAAGTGCGTTTTCCATGTAACGAATTTGCACGGGTGATGTGTGCGTGCGTAACACGTTTGCGTCGTCGATATAAAAGGTGTCGTGCATGGCACGCGCTGGATGGTCTTCGGGGATATTAAGTGCCGTAAAGTTATAAAAATCCGTTTCGATTTCCGGACCGGTCGCCACTTCAAAACCAATCGAATGAAACAATTGCTCTATGCGTTGCAGCGTAAGCGTCACTGGATGCAAGCCACCTGTCGATTGCGCACGGGCTGGGAGACTCACGTCTATGGATTCTTGCGCCAATTGTTTGGCTTGCTCAGCGTTAAGCAAGGCTTCACGACGTGACGTCAGCGCCGCTTCCACGGCCTGCTTGACCACATTAATGGCCGCACCAGCCGCGGGCCTTTCCTCGTTACTGAGCTTACCCAAACCCTTTAAGGCATCGGTCAGCAAACCGGTTTTTCCTAGGTATTTGGCCTTAGCAATTTCCAGTTCGTTCATGTTGGCGCTGGCAGCAAAATCCGCTTGCGCTTGCGGAATTAAATGGCTTAAATCTGTCATGTAAATGGGGATCTTTAATAAACTGGTTTTTTATTTAAGTGCATAATTTTACAGCAAAAAAAAGAGGCCTAAGCCTCTTTTTCTACTTATTTTTTAAATAAGTTTGCTTACTAAACAGCCAAGGCTTTTTTAGCCATTTCAACAAACTGAGCAAATGCCGTTTTGTCGAATACTGCTAAGTCAGCCAACACTTTACGATCCACTTCCACTGCGGCTTTTTTCAAGCCATTCATGAAGCGGCTGTAAGTTAAACCACACTCACGTGCACCGGCATTGATACGGGCAATCCATAAGGTGCGGAATTGACGTTTTTTCTGTCTACGGTCACGGTATGCGTATTGACCGGCTTTCATTACCGCTTGCTTGGCAACGCGGTAAACGTTTTTACGACGACCGCGATAACCTTTAGCGGCTTTTAATACTTTCTTGTGTCTTGCACGAGCGATGACACCACGTTTTACTCTAGGCATATCGGTCTCCTTATCGTGTAGGCATCATTGCGCGAACGCGTTTGACGTCTGTTGCTGAGATGATCGCCGTGCCGCGTAGTTTACGCTTTTGCTTGGTGGTCTTTTTGGTTAGGATATGGCGTAAGTGAGAGTGGGTACGTTTCACTTTACCATTACCCAAGAATTTGAAGCGCTTTTTAGCGCCACTCTTGGTTTTCATTTTTGGCATTTTGTTCTCCTTGAACTTAAGTTATGAGTGCTTAGGCATGCCGTTAAGCCGTATCACTCGGGATCTTACTAAAACTATGAACTCTTTTTGGGGGCGCCTAAAACCATCACCATTTGGCGGCCTTCCATTTTAGGAAATTGCTCCACCACTGCCACGTCTTTAGTGTCAGCCTCTACCCGTCTTAACAGAGCCAAACCGAACTCTTGATGGGTAATTTCCCGACCTCTAAAACGCAATGTAATTTTTGCTTTATCGCCGTCTTGGATAAATCGTATGATGTTGCGCACCTTAATGGCGTAATCACCGTCATCCGTTCCTGGGCGAAACTTCACTTCTTTTATGCTTACTTGCTTTTGCTTAAGTTTAACTTCGTGCTGCTTTTTACTTTCAGCGTATTTAAACTTACCGTAATCCATCAACCTACACACAGGCGGCTCAGCATTCGGCGCAATTTCAACCAGATCAATATCCGCTTCTTCGGCTTTTGCAAAAGCTTCCGTCAAAGACATGATGCCTAAAGGCTCACCTTCTATGCCCACCAAGCGAACTTGCGATCCTGTTATATCGCCGTTAATTCGCGTTTCTTTTTCCTGTGCTATATCAAATTCTCCAAATAGTTAAGCCGCGCATTTTCAGAAGGTTAAGTATTAATGCTAATACTTAACAAGCTAAATCTTAGTTTCCAATTCTGCTTTTAAGCGCTCAATTAGCGCCTCAATCGGCATAGAACCTAAGTCTTCGCCTTTTCTGGTACGCACGGCCACATGTCCTGTTTGCATTTCACGCTCACCTGCTACTAACAAGTAAGGCATTTTTTGCATACTATGTTCGCGTATTTTATAGGTTATCTTCTCATTTCTCAAGTCAAATTCGCAACGCAAGCCATTTTTCTTCAGCTTTTCAACCACTTGGCGCACGTAATCGGCTTGGTTTTCGGAAATATTCAGCACCATTACCTGCACTGGCGCTAACCAAAGCGGCATGGCGCCAGCATAGTGCTCAATCAATATGCCGATAAAGCGCTCCATGGAGCCGACTATGGCTCGGTGCAACATGACTGGACGTTGACGGCTGTTGTCCTCTGCGACGTACTCGGCACCAAGGCGCTCGGGCAAGTTGGAATCCAACTGTATGGTGCCGCACTGCCACAACCTGCCCAATGAATCCTTGAGGGTAAATTCAATTTTAGGACCGTAAAATGCGCCTTCACCGGCTTGGTATTCAAAATCCAAGTTGTTTAATTTAAGTGCATTGGCCAAAGCCGTTTCGGCCTTATCCCAATCGGCGTCACTGCCTATGCGTTTTTCCGGACGAGTAGAAAGCTTGACCAAGACATCGCTAAAGCCAAAGTCACCGTAGGCCTTGTACAGCATCTTAATGAAATCGGCCACTTCGGCCTCAACTTGATTTTCAGCGCAAAATATATGCGCATCGTCTTGGGTAAAGCCGCGTACACGCATGAGGCCATGTAAGGATCCGGAAGGCTCATTACGATGGCACGAACCAAACTCAGCCAAGCGCAAGGGCAAATCTCGGTAACTGTGCAAACTGCTGTTGAAAATTTGCACGTGACCCGGGCAATTCATAGGCTTGACGGCGTAATCGCGGCTTTCGGAAGCCGTTACAAACATGCCCTCGCGGTAGTTTTGCCAATGGCCGGATTTCTCCCATAAGGTTTTATCCATGATGGTGGGCGTGCGAACTTCTTGGTAATTGTATTCGCGGAACATTTTACGCATGTACTGTTCCACTTCTTGCCATATGCTCCAACCACGTGGATGCCAAAACACCATACCGGGGGCGTCGTCTTGCATATGGAAATAATCCAGCTGCTTACCCAATTTACGGTGATCACGCTTTTCCGCTTCTTCCAACTGAAACAAATGCGCTTCCAGTTCTTCTTTATTACGCCATGCCGTTCCGTAAACGCGCTGCAGCATTTCATTGTTGCTGTCACCGCGCCAATACGCACCGGCCAACTTCATCAACTTGAAGGCTTTCAACTTACCCGTATTAGGCACATGCGGGCCACGACACAAATCGGTAAAGCCACCTTCGCTATACAAAGACACGTCTTCGCCGGCCGGAATGCTAGCAATGATTTCCGCCTTGTACAGCTCGTTGATGGATTTGAAATAAGCGACCGCCTCATCACGTGGTAGAACTTGACGAACAACAGGCTGGTCTTTTTTCGCCAACTCCAGCATTTTCTTTTCTATGGCAATTAAATCTTCAGGAGTAAAGGGGCGTTTGTATGAAAAGTCATAGAAAAAGCCGTGCTCAATAACCGGGCCTATGGTCACTTGCGCATCGGGGAATAATTCTTTAACCGCATAGGCTAATAGGTGTGCCGTGGAATGGCGGATGATGTCTAAACCTTCGTCATTTTTATCGGTAATGATCGCCAGGTCTGCATCCTGAGTGATCAGATGGGACGTGTCGACCAACACCCCATCAACCTTACCGGCCAACGCCGCTTTGGCTAAACCGGCGCCAATATTCATGGCCACCTCCGCCACAGTTACTGCAGCCGGGAAACTACGTTCAGAGCCATCTGGCAAACGAATTATAGGCATAACACCCTCATCTCAAATAGAAAAGCCGTTAATCAACGGCTTTTGCTGGCATATCTGGTAGGCAGTAGCAGACTCGAACTGCTGACCTCTTGGATGTCGACCAAGCGCTCTAACCAACTGAGCTAACCGCCTGTAATGTTTTTTGTTTAATTTAGCATGCCTTGCAACAAACAAGCTTAATTTCAAATAGAGCGCGATTTTAGCTGATTGTGGGCTTGGGCGCAAACGACTAACGCTATAATGAGCCCATGTTAACCGCCAATCCTACGCCTCACCCTTCCCACCCTTTAAGTCAAATGGCAGAAAGCGGTTTTTGTGTGGTGGATAACTTTATTAGTCCAGATACTATTTTATGCTTGGCCGCAGAAATCAGGGCCTTGAGTGAGAACGACCAAATGCAGGCTGCCAGAACCGGTCGACTGGCAGCGGCAGTGAACCTCAAATTGCGCGGGGATAGCATACACTGGCTGGATGAAAACCATGCCAGCGTAGCGCAACTGACGTATTTTAAGGAAATGGAAAGCTTGCGCTGCCAGCTTAATCAGCAATTGTATTTAGGCTTGCACAGCCTAGAATGCCATTTGGCGCTCTACCCGATAGGCAGCGCCTACCCAAAACACCTAGATCGATTTCAACTGCACGATGACAGCCATCTTGCCCAACGGCAGATTAGCTGCATACTGTATCTAAACCAGGATTGGCTAGCCGAGGATGGCGGCTACTTAAGGCTGCATATTAATGACGATGGGCAAACTAAGTTGAATATTGCCCACTTAGACATCGCCCCCATCGCTGGGCGTCTAATCGTCTTTTTATCCGATACCTTTTATCACGAAGTGCTACCCACCCATAGAGCGAGAATGAGCCTTACCGCCTGGTTTTTAAACAGGCAAACCCATTAGGGCGTTGTCAGGCTAGCCAGTAACGCTTGGTAGCCTACCTTGAAATTCGGGTACTTTAGTTGATAGCCTGTCGCTCGCATTAAACCATTAGCCAAACGCTTACCCTTATTGGCGTCCTGTTGTGCATAAGCTGGCATGCCAATTTGCATCTGATCGGCTAACCAAGCCAGCACCTCATGCAAGCTTGCTGGCGCATCATCACTGACGATGTAACTAGTCTGAACGGCCTTGCCAGCCAGTACTTGCTCCATCAGGAAAACGATAAAGGCCGCGGCATCGTCACGGTGTATGCGGTTGCTCCAACTGTTTATCGCCGGCCAAGCTTGGCTTTTAGCCAAATTAATCATGCGTAAACGGCCTGGGCCGTAGATACCCGACAAGCGCAAGGCCGTAGTTGGGCAAGCGAAATTAGTTAATAGCTGTTCGGCTTCCAGCAGACGCTGACCACCAAAATCCACGGGGCTAAGCGGAGAAGTATCGTCCAAGCACTCGCCTGCATCTTGACCATAGACGCGCGTGCTGGAAACAAAAAACACATGGCGCAAAGCCGTGTTTTGCTGCTGAGTCGCCAGCACGTTGGCTAAACCCTTTACATATTGCGCTTGGTAGGCCGCATCGGTTTGCGCATCCGCGGCCACGCAATAAAGGATCAATTCGGCTTTGAGCTCATGCAAAACCTGCAGGCTGGCTGGGTTGGTGACATCGGCTTGCAACATGCTGAGATTAGATGACTGGCCGTGTAATGACTGGCCTAGTGACTGCCGCCTCAAAGCAAATACCGCATGCTTATCAGCTAAAAGATGGCCAATGGCCAGACCTAAATCACCGCAACCGACTATGAGTATCTTAGCCAAGGACGCCTCTGTTTTAGCGGGCGGCTAACAAATGCGGATGCTCGGCCAGATACTGCTCCGCCATAAACAAAGCCAGCATGCTTTTGCCATCGCTAATTTGACCGCTTTTGATTAAGCCTAGGCAATCGGTAAAACTCAGATCGAACAGTTCCAACGCTTCGTCTTCGTCGCGCTTATGCTGACCCGACGTTAAGCCCATGGCCAAATACATATGGATGACTTCGTCTGAATAACCTATGCAAGGGTGTTGGCTACCCAATGCCACCCATTCGTTGGCGCTGTAGCCGGTTTCTTCCAACAGCTCGCGCTGCGCCGTCAGCAAAGGGGCTTCTGATGCATCGATTTTACCGGCCGGCAATTCTATGAAGACTTGATGCAAGGGGTAGCGGAATTGTTTTTCCAACAAGACATGGCCGTTTGGCAATAGCGCCACCACTACCGACGCGCCTGGGTGAACCACGTATTCACGCTGAGCGGTGCGACCGCTAGGCAAAGACACTTGGTCTACCTTTAAGGTTAGCATGCCACCGCTACGTATGGTTTCCGTAGCGATGCAGCTTTCCGTCAGGTCATTAAGCGTGGTGAGCATGGTTGACGGGCTAGCGTGTGGAATTAGGCGTTTAACTCAAGCTGCTGGTGATGGTGTAAATGCAGAGCTCCATAAGCTTTTCTGGCATCAGCCCTATCACCAATAAGGCCAGGGCATTGAACCCCAACACGATGCGCGCGTCCATGGGCGCGCTGATGGCATGCGTGTCCAAGGGGTCATCAAAATACATGAGCTTGATGACACGTAGGTAATAAAACGCGCCTATCACCGCCATTAACACGGCAAACACCACCAACCCAATATAGCCCGTTGCCAAGGCCGCTTGCAATACGCTAAATTTTGCGTAGAAGCCCAATGTAGGTGGCACACCGGCCATGCTGAACATCACGATTAACATTAAAAAAGCATGCCATGGGCTGCGTTGATTGAGGCCTTTAAGGTCGTCGAGCTTGTCCGCTTCAAAGCCTGGACGTGACAACAGCAAAATAATACCAAAACCGGCTAATGTCATTAATACATAGCTGACCACGTAGAACATGGCAAAAATAAAGCCGTTCATGGTCGCGCTCATTAAGCCGTATAAGACAAAACCGATATGGGAAATAGTTGAGTAAGCCAACATGCGCTTTAGATTGGTTTGCGCAATGGCCGTGATGTTACCTATCAGTATCGAAAGCACCGCCATGATCATCAGCATTTGCTGCCAATCGACCGCTAGCGTTGATAAAGCCTGCACCAACATCCGAATAACGAAGGCAAAAGCGGCCAGCTTAGGCACCGAACTAATTAACATGGTCACGGCGGTGGGCGAGCCTTCATAAACATCCGGCACCCACATCTGGAAAGGCACGGCACCCAATTTAAAGGCCAAGCCAGCAACGATAAATACCAAGCCCAATATCATGACGGCATGAATCTTAGCACCCGACATTAAAGCCATATTGATTTCAGCCAAGTTCAAACTACCGGTCATGCCGTACACCATGCTCATGCCGTACAACAACATGCCCGAGGCCAAGGCACCTAACACAAAATACTTCATGGCGGCTTCAGTGGCCTTGGCGTTATCCCGGTCCATCGCCACCAAGGCATACAAACTAAGGGACAGCAGCTCCAAACCGACGTACAGCGTTAGCATGCTTTGACCAGACACCATGACCATCATGCCCAATAAGGAGAACAAGACCAAGGCGTAAAACTCGCCACGGAACATGCCGCGATGCTGCAGGTATTGCCTGCTGTAAACGAAGATAAACGAGGTACCAAGGTACATCATGAGCTTAAGCACATCCGCCATTGCGTCATCGATAAATGCCCCACTAAATGCGGTGCTGACACTGGGTGCGTGGCTAGAAAAGCTAAAGTAGGCGGCGGCCAATAAGGTCAACTGCGCCATGCTGTATATCACCATGCGTCTGGCGGGTGAGATGAACAAGTCAGTTAATAAAATTACCATGGCCATGCACAGCACAATCAGCTCAGGCAAGGCGGTAATGAGGTCGTAACGTATCGTTTCCATAACTTATAAACCTGCTGGCAGGCTGGCAGGCAGCTTGCTTTGTGCGAAATGAGTAAGAAGTTCATTCACCGTGGCATTGGTCATGTCGGTAACCGCTTGTGGGTAAACGCCAAGAGCCAACACCAATACAGCCAATGTAGCCAAGATGAAAAATTCACGTTTATTTAAATCGCTCAAGGCCGCAACCTGATCGTTAGCCACCGGCCCATAAAATACCCGCTTCACCATCCACAGCGTATAAGCCGCACCGAATATTAGAGTAAAAGCAGCTAGGAATGCATACCAAAAATTAATTTGTATGGCGCCCAATATCACCATGAACTCACCCACAAAACCCGAGGTGCCGGGCAGGCCGGTATTGGCCATGGCGAAGAACACGGCAAAGGCAGCAAACGCTGGCATGGTATTGGCCACGCCGCCGTAGGCTTCGATTTGCCTACTGTGCACGCGGTCGTAAAGCACACCCACGCACAAGAACATGGCCGCAGAAATAAAGCCGTGTGAGAGCATCTGCACGATGGCGCCTTCTAGGCCTATGTTGTTAAACAGGAAAAAGCCCAGCGTCACAAAGCCCATGTGTGAGATGGACGAGTAAGCAATCAACTTTTTCATGTCTTTTTGCACCAAGGCCACTAAGGCGATGTAAACAATGGCAATTAAAGACAGGCTGATCATGTAGGGGGTTAAATGGTGGGCCGCATCGGGCGCAATGGGCATAGCGAAGCGCAGAAAACTGTAGCCGCCCAGTTTAAGGGCAATCGCAGCCAACACTACTGAACCGCCAGTCGGTGCTTCCACGTGGGCATCCGGCAACCAAGTGTGCACTGGCCACATGGGAATTTTGACGGCAAAGGCCACAAAGAAAGCCAAGAACACTAAAATCTGCACTTGCAATGGCATGGGGAAACGGTAGAAATCGGCAATTTCAAAGCTACCGGTATTTAAGTACAAATAGATAAAGGCCACCAACATCAAGAGTGAACCGAGCAAGGTGTAGAGGAAGAATTTAACCGTGGCGTAAACACGGTTAGGGCCACCCCAAATACCAATCACCAAGAACATGGGGATAAGCATCGCTTCCCAGAAAACATAATAGAGTATGGCATCCAGCGCACTGAACACCCCTATCATCAGGCCGCTCATAATCAAGAAACAAGCCATGTATTGCGCCACGCGCTTTTGTATCACTTCCCAGGCGGCAATAATCACTATCAGCGTGGTGAAGCTGGTTAGCAAAATCAAGGGCACAGCTAAACCGTCGGCACCCAAATGGTAGTTGATGTTAAAGGCCGGTATCCAGCTAAAGCCTTCTTGAAATTGCAGGCTGCCATCCGCAAAATTAAATTGGGTATAAAGCGGGATGGTGACTAAAAAGCTGAGCAAGCCACCAAGCAAGGCTAACCAACGGGTGGCGTTAGCTTTGTTTTCGTTGGCGCTAGCGAGCACCACTACCCCAGCTAAAACCGGCAACCAAATCGCAAAACTCAACAGATGATGGTAGAAATAATTTTGCATTGTTTAAACTTTAGTGAAGAAAGTAAGCATTAAAAACACGCCTATGATCATGGCGAATGCGTAGTGGTAAATCAGCCCCGTTTGCAATTTACGCACGACAGCCGCAACTTTGCCGATCAGATTGGCTGTGCCATTGACCATGGCGCCATCGATGATGGTCACGTCACCAATTTGCCATAGTTTATGGCCGAGCAAACGCGAACCGGCGGCAAACACTTTGTCGTTAAAGGCATCAAAACCGTACTTGTTTTCCAATATGTTGTTAAGCCAGGTCAACTTGCTTTGTATGCTAGCCGGTATGTCTGGTCGCTGCGTATAGAAGAACCAGGCCAGTAGGACGCCGGACGCGGCCAAAGCAAACGGCACACTCTGTAAGCCGTGTATGGCCATGCCAGCCGCATTGTGCATGGTGCTATGCCAATGGTGGGTCATCTCTTGCATGGCCGGGTGCGCGGCATAGTCTACGTATATAACGCCATTAAAGAAGTCGCCATATAGCATAGGCTCTATGGCCACATAGCCAATCCAAACAGACGGAATGGCCAAGAGGATTAAGGGCAACTTGATCACCCAACCCGGCTCATGCGGATTGTCTGTGGGGGCAAGACCATGATGGTGGTCATGGTCATCGTGATGTGCGTCGTGCTCGGCATCGTGATGAGGAGTACGCCATTTTTCCGCACCATGGAATACCAGGAAATACATGCGGAAACTATAAAAAGCCGTGACAAACACCCCGGCCAACACGGCAAAATAGGCAAAGCCACTGCCGGCGATGTTGGATGCATGCACCGCTTCTATGATGCTGTCTTTAGAATAGAATCCGGCAAAAAACGGCGTGCCAATTAAGGCCAATGAACCGATTAAAGACGTCAACCACGTCACCGGCATGTATTTTTTCAAGTTACCCATATTGCGTATGTCTTGATCGTGGTGCATGCCCATGATGACGGCACCTGCACCTAGGAACAACAAGGCTTTAAAGAAAGCATGCGTCATTAAGTGAAAGATGGCCACGGAATAAGCCGATGCACCGAGTGCTACGGTCATGTAGCCTAACTGCGAGAGCGTGGAATACGCCACCACCCGTTTAATGTCGTTTTGTATGATGCCCAAAAAGCCCATAAACAAGGCCGTGATGCTGCCAATAACAATAATGAATGACAGCGCCGTGGACGACAATTCAAACAGTGGCGACATCCTGGCCACCATGAATATACCCGCGGTGACCATGGTCGCCGCATGGATTAATGCCGAGATAGGCGTCGGGCCTTCCATGGAATCGGGTAGCCATACATGCAGCGGCACTTGCGCCGACTTACCCATGGCGCCGATAAACAGCAATATGCAGGTCACTGTCATCAAGGACCAAGCACTGCTGCCCATTAAATTGATTTGCACATCGGCCATTTGTGGCGCCAGCGAGAACACCGATGCGTAATCCAAACTGCCAAAATGCATTAAGACCAAGCCTATGCCTAGTAGAAAACCGAAATCCCCTACCCGATTAACCAGGAAAGCTTTTAAGTTGGCGTAAATGGCGGTTGGCCGGGTGTACCAAAAACCAATGAGTAAGTACGAAACCAAGCCCACCGCTTCCCAACCAAAGAACAGCTGCATGAAGTTATTGCTCATGACCAGCATTAACATGGCAAAGGTAAACAGCGAGATGTAGCTAAAAAAGCGTGCGTAACCTGGGTCTTCGGCCATGTAGCCCACGGTGTAGATGTGCACCATAAGGGAAACAAAGGTCACCACCACCATCATCATGGCCGACAAATTATCGATCAAAAAGCCAATTTCAAAACTGAAGTTACCGGTTTTTAACCAAGAATAAACCGTTTCGTTATACGGCGCGCTGTGCATGGCATGGTTGAGCACGTAAACCGATAAGGCAAACGACAAGGCCACACCCAGTATGGTGAGTACATGCGCGGCGGCTCTGGGCAGGAATTTGCCAAACAGGCCCACCACTGCAGCGGCTAATAGAGGCAGTATCGGTATCGCTAAGTAAATCTGTTGCATGGTCATTCTGAACTTACCCTTTTAAGCGATTTAAATCGTCTACATTAATCGTGCGTAAGTTTCTAAACAGCACCACTAAGATAGCCAGGCCTATGGCCGACTCAGCAGCGGCCACGGTCAAAATAAAAAACACGAAAACCTGCCCAGCGATGTCATTCATATAATGTGAAAAGGCAATGAAATTGAGGTTCACCGCTAACAGCATCAGCTCTATGGCCATCAATAAAATGATGACATTTTTACGATTTAAAAAGATACCGACCACGCTGATGGCAAACAGCAAGGCACCAAGAATAAGGTAATGGGATAAACCTACCATTATTTTTTCTCCTCAGTGATGGCAGTGGACTCGGCTTTAGGTTCCAGCACGGCGGCCATTTTTACAATACGCAGCCTGTCGGCTTTTTTAACTGCCACCTGCTTATTGGCATCGGTAGGTTTGCTTTCTTTACGGCTTCTTAGCGTTAGCGCAATGGCGGCCACGATGGCCACCAACAGCACCACGGCGGCCAATTCAAAGGCCAACAAATAATCGGTGTACAGCACGCGACCCAAGGCTGCCGTGTTGCTGTAATCAGCCGGTTTGGCTGCTGGTGCCAACACTTTGTCCGCACCGAAATTATTCACCCCCACTATCATGACCATCTCAACTGCCATTAATCCACCTATCGGCAAGGCCACCGGTAACGCTTGCCAAAATCCCTCACGCAGGCGGTCTAAATTAATGTCCAACATCATCACCACGAATAAGAATAAGACCATAACGGCCCCAACGTAGACCAGCACCAAGGTGATGGCTAAGAACTCCGCTTCCAATAGTAGCCAAATGCCGGCAGCGGTAAAGAAAGCCAGCACTAAAAAAAGCGCGGCGTACACAGGATTGCGGGTAGTAATTACGCTTAGGGCGGCATACAGCAAAATAAGCGCTAAGGCGTAAAAAACCAGGTCTTGAAAATGTAACCCAAAAAATGTCATGGTTGGCCTAGGCTCTCTCTTATCTAAAGGCTTTATCTAAATCGCGGTCTGCGGCTATTTGCTTCTCGTGTTTATCGCCCACGGCCAATAGCATTTCTTTGGTGTACAGTAAGTCGCCTCTTTGTTCGCCGTGGTAGTCAAACACCCGCGTTTCCACGATGGAATCCACCGGGCAAGATTCTTCACACATGCCACAAAAAATGCATTTGCTTAAATCGATGTCGTATCGCGTGGTGCGACGGGTATTGTCCTCACGCTGCTCCGACTCTATGGTGATGGCCATAGCGGGGCATACGGCTTCGCATAATTTACAAGCGATGCAACGCTCTTCGCCATTGGCGTAACGCCTAAGCGCATGCAAACCACGAAAACGGTTGGATTGCGGCGTCACTTCTTCTGGGTATTGCACGGTAATTTTGGGCGCAAAGAAATAGCGGCCGGTTAAGGCCATACCCTTTAATAGCTCTATCAGCATTAAGCTAGACAGCGATTTTTGTATAGTTTTAATCATAAGATTTAATGGAATAAGTAAGCCCAAGGGGTTTGCATCATGCCACCTACCACGACTATCCAGACGATGGTAATGGGGATAAAGACCTTCCAACCTAAACGCATGATTTGGTCGTAGCGGTACCTAGGAAACGTGGCCCTAAACCATAAGAACAGGAACAGTAAGAACGCTACTTTAGCTAATAGCCAAACAAAGCTATCCGCAATAAACGGCACGGGCGACAGCCACCCACCCAAGAACATTAAAGCAGCCAGCATGGAAACCAATATCATGTTGGCGTATTCGGCCAAGAAGAAAACTGCAAAAGCCATGCCGGAATACTCAACGTGGAAACCGGCGACAATTTCCGACTCGCCTTCGGCCACGTCAAACGGCGCACGATTGGTCTCGGCCACCGCACTGATAAAGTAAACTACGAACAAGGGGAACAAGGGCAGGAAGTACCAATGCCAAAAACCGCCACTCTGACCCATGACTATCTTGCCTAAATTCAATGAGTTAGCGCACATCAACACCCCAACCAAGGCAAAGCCCATGGCAATTTCATAGGACACGATCTGTGCCGCAGAGCGCAGTGAGCCTAAAAAAGCATACTTAGAGTTGGAGGCCCAACCGGCAATAATCACGCCGTACACGGCCACCGAGGTCATGGCCAGTATGTACAACAAGCCAGCATCGACATCGGCCAAGACCATGGTCATATCAAATGGCACCACTGCCCATGCTGCAAACGCAGGGGCAATGGCCAACACCGGACCCAATAAAAATAAAGTTTTATTAGCAGCGGTGGGGATGACTATTTCTTTAAATAACAATTTGATGCCGTCGGCCAAGGGTTGCAGCAAGCCAAAGTAACCAACACGATTGGGGCCTATGCGCACCTGCATGTAACCAATGACTTTGCGTTCAGCCAAGGTTAAATAAGCCACTGCGCCCATTAAGGGCAGCACGATAGCGACAATTTTAATTAAGGTCCATGCCGTCAGCTCAACGCCTGGCCAATAAACCCCGAATAATTGAGCGAACCATTCCATTACGCGTGCACTTCCTTAAGGCCAGCTTGATAGGCCACCAATTGTTTTGCTGTGAGTTTTTCCACTGTGATGTCGCCCATTAAATCACCCAAACCTATGGTGTCTTCATGAGCAGCCGCCACGCGTACGCAACCTTTAGCCACGTGATTATCCAATTTGACCGTCAACACCGCACTGCCTTTGTCTTGCTTCACCAAAACTTGATCGCCTTCTTGCAAGCCCAAATCGGCTAACTGAGCGGCACTCATGCGCGCCATAGGCTTGATGTTGTATTTGGTTTTTTTCAATGGCATGGAGCGACGCACGATGGGATCGGATTCGTATTGCGGCACTTCACCGATACGTTGCAAACCGTCGTGCTTGATGTTGATTTGTATCTCCACCAAGTCTTTTAGGTTGTTATTGAGGCTACGCCACACCACCGCCGACGGTTTTTCCCCGGCAAAAATGGCCTGTTTAACTTGCTCGCTGGTTTCGTAATCGAAGCCTGGCAGACCTAGCGTATTGGCTAATACGCGCAGCACTTTCCATGCCGGACGGCATTCGCCTAGTGGTTTAACCGCTGCAGCAAAACTTTGTACGCGCCCCTCCATGCTCATAAAGGTGCCTGAGGTCTCGCTAAAGGGGGCGATAGGCAACAAGATATCGGCATGCTCTAAAGCGCTGGATTTGTAGGCGGTCAAGGCAACCACGCATTCGGCTTTTTGCATGGCGGCTTTGGCTAATGCCGCGTGCTGGCAATCCAACTCCGGCTCTATGTTAACTATTAGGTAAGCTTTGCGTGGCACTTCTAACATGGCTCGGGCATGCATGCCGCTGCTGCTAGGCATTACGCCCATCATGTGCATGCCGGTGCTGTTCGATGCGGCCGGCAAAATGCCGCCTTTCGCACCGGAAATACCGCCTATGGCTTCAGCCATGCTGTACATTTCAGTAAAGCGCGGATCGCTCAAGGCCATGTTGCCGATAAAGATACCGACTTTAGGTGCGATTAAATCGTAGTCTTTACCATGCCCTGCCATGCTCTCGGCAATGGCTTGGGTATTCGGCCTGACTTTAATTTCTTCCAGCAACTGGTTTAGCGATGGGGGTAAACACAAGGATAGACGCTGTAAACCGGACATGGCTTTTAGCACTTGGCCCAAGACGTTTACCATGTCATTGGGACGCACTATCACTTTGTGGGCAATGTCCATCAGTGGGTTATTGTCTAGTGGACTAATAATAGAAAGTTCGGCACCATTGGCCACGGCTTTACGGAAACGCTTAGCCAGCAGCGGGTGCTCGTTTCTTAGATTAGAGCCTATTACCAGGATGCGATCCAACTCTTCAATCTCATGAATATTGCAACCCATCCATGGCGTGCCCATGCGCTTGCCGTCTAACCTAAAGTCGGTTTGACGTAAACGGTAATCGACGTTACCGCAATTGAGTGCCGTGGCCAGTTGTTTGGCCAAATACCCCTCTTCCATGGTGCTGTTCGGGGATACCAACACACCTAGGGCGTCGCCGCCGTGCTCGTTGGTGATGTCTTTAATCTGACCTGCCGCAAATTCCAGCGCGGTTTTCCAATCCGTTTCTAGCCAGTTACCGTTGTGCTTAATCATGGGCACTTTTAGGCGGTCCGGGCTATTCAGGCCTTCGTAGGAAAAACGGTCACGATCCGATAACCAACACTCGTTGATGCTGTCTTTTGTCCGTGGCAACACGCGCATGACTTTATTGTCTTTAACGTGCACTTCTATGTGTGAACCCAAGCCATCGTGCGGGGCTATGCTAGGCCTGCGGGTTAATTCCCAACTGCGGGCAGAATACCTAAACGGCTTGCTGGTCAGCGCGCCGACTGGGCATAAATCGATGATGTTGCCGGACAATTCGGAATTCACGCTTTTGTCCACGTAAGCAGTGATTTCAGCGTGCTCACCACGCCCTACCATGCCCAACTCCATGATGCCGCCGACTTCTTGCAAGAAGCGTACGCAGCGCGTGCATTGTATGCAACGCGTCATGTCGGTGCTGACTAATGGCCCGATGTTTTTATTGAACACCACGCGTTTTTCTTCTGTGTAGCGTGAACCACTGGTGCCATAGGCCACCGCGACGTCTTGCAGATCGCATTCACCGCCTTGATCGCAGATAGGGCAATCCAGCGGATGGTTAATCAGCAAGAATTCCATCACGCTTTTTTGTGCTTCTATGGCCGATTTGGAGCGCGTGAATATCTTCATGCCATCTGCGACTGGTGTGGCACAAGCCGGCAAAGGTTTGTTGAAATTTTCAACCTGCACTAAACACATACGGCAATTGGCCGCCACGGATAATTTCGGGTGGTAGCAGAAACGCGGAATGGCAATGCCAACTTTGTCGGCCGCATCAATGATGGAACTGCCGTGCTCGACTTCTAACGCTTTGCCGTCAATTTCTATGTTTAACATTAACCTTGCTCCGCCTTGCTATCAACCATACTTTTACCGTGCTCGATGTAGTACTCAAATTCCGCTCTAAAATGCTTAATAAAGCTAATCACTGGCGTCGCTGCCGCTTCGCCTAAAGCGCAAATGGTACGGCCTGAAATGTTCTTACTGATGTCAGTCAACAGATCCAAGTCTTCCATTTTGCCTTGACCTTTGACGATGCGATCCAGCACGCGGTAGACCCAACCGGTGCCTTCACGGCACGGTGTGCATTGACCGCAACTTTCTTCGTAGAAGAAATAAGACAAACGGTGCAAGGCTTTCACCATGCAGGTGCTGTCGTCCATGACTATCATGGAACCCGCGCCCAAACTTGATCTAGCCTTGCTTAAGCCGTCGTAATCCATGGTGATGGTTTCCATCACGCTGGCTGGTATGACCGCCGTCGATGGGCCACCTGGGATCACCGCCTTTAGTTTGCGACCATGCCAAACACCACCGGCCATGGCCAGCAGCTCAGCGAAAGGCATGCCCATTTTAACTTCGTAGTTGCCCGGTTTTTCGACGTGACCGGACACAGAAAACAATTTAGTGCCGCCTGAATTAGCCACGCCCAGCTCCGCAAACGCTTGCCCACCGTGCTGCATGATCCATGGGATGGAAGCGTAACTTTCGGTATTGTTCACATTGGTCGGTTTACCGAATACCCCATAGCTGGCTGGGAACGGCGGTTTAAAGCGCGGCTGGCCTTTCTTGCCTTCTATGGATTCAATCAGCGCGGTTTCTTCACCGCATATGTAAGCGCCGTAACCGTGCACGGCATACAGATCAAAACTAAAATTCGTACCAAATAGATTTTCACCTAGGTAGCCGGCTTCCTTAGCCTCTTTTAGGGCCGCCTCAAAGGTTTCGTAATCCTGCCAAATTTCGCCGTGTATGTAGTTGTAGCCGACTCGTGCGCCTAGCGTATAAGCAGCAATGGCCATGCCTTCTATCAGTTGGTGCGGGTTATAACGAATGATGTCACGGTCTTTAAACGTGCCAGGCTCGCCTTCATCGGTGTTGCATACCAAGTATTTAACGCCGTCAAAATAGCGTGGCATGAAGCTCCACTTAAGGCCGGTAGGGAACCCTGCTCCACCACGACCACGCAAACCGGAAATTTTTACCTCGGTGATGATGTCAGTGGCTTTGGTTTTTTCTGAGACAAGGCGCTTTAAGGATTGGTAGCCACCCAGCTTAAGGTAAGTGGCCAATGCGGCCGGCTCACTTTCGCTCAAGGTACGCAAACAGACTAAGGTTTGACCCTTTAAATCGGTCATGACAGGCGCTGCTGATTTTGCTGATTGCGTAGCCATTATTTCAACTCATCCAAAATAGCATCAACCTTAGCCGGCGTTAAAAATTCATGCATGCTGTGGTTGTTAATGATCATCAAGGGAGCGCCACCGCAAGCACCCATGCATTCGCCCTCTTTAAGGCAAAACTTGCCGTCTGCGCTGACTTGATTAAACTCCACGCCCAGCTTGTGTTTTAGGTGATCAACAATTTCGTCGCTATTACGCAACATGCAGGAAATATTGGTGCAGACACTGATTTTGTATTTACCCACCGGTGCCAAATCGTACATATTGTAAAAACTGGCTACTTCCATGACGGCGATCTCGGGCATACCAAGGTAGGCAGCCACCTCGCTCATGCTTTCTTGTGACAACCAACCGCGTTCGGTTTGCACGATACGCAAGGCACTCATCACCGCGGCTTGGCGCTGATCGGCTGGGTACTTAGTCAGCTCGTAATCAATTTTTTCTGTAATTTGTGGACTTAACATAGCTAACTCAATTTTTATCGATCAATTTCGCCAAACACGATGTCTTGCGTGCCTATGATGGCCACCAAGTCAGCAATCATATGGCCACGCGTCATTTCATCTAAGGCTGCCAAATGGGCAAAGCCAGGCGCGCGAATTTTTAGACGGTAAGGTTTATTGGCGCCATCGGACACCATGTAAATACCGAACTCGCCTTTAGGGTGTTCCACTGCCGCATAAGCCTCACCCGCTGGCACATGAAAGCCTTCAGTAAACAATTTAAAATGGTGGATCAAATCCTCCATATTGCTTTTCATGCCAGCACGATCGGGCGGTGCGACTTTATTATCAGTAGTAATGACTGGGCCAGGATTGGCACGCAACCAATTCACGCATTGCTGAATGATGCGATTGGATTGCCTAAACTCTTCCATGCGCACCAAGTAGCGGTCGTAGCAATCGCCATTAACACCAACCGGCACATCAAAATCCATGTCGGCATACACTTCATAAGGCTGAGTTTTACGCAAATCCCAGGCTATGCCTGAGCCACGTAACATCGGGCCGGTCATGCCTAGTGCTAAGGCGCGCTCTGGGGTGACGATGCCCACGTCCACGGTGCGCTGCTTCCAGATACGGTTATCGGTTAACAGGGTCTCGTATTCGTCGACGTATTTCGGAAAGCGCTGGGTAAAGTCTTCAATGAAATCCAGCAAGGAGCCTTGGCGATTTTCGTTTTGCTTGGCCACGGTTTTGGCGTTGCGTAGCGGCGACACAGCATACTGCGGCATGCGATTGGGTATATCTCGGTATACCCCACCCGGACGGTAATAGGCTGCGTGCATGCGTGCGCCAGAAACCGCCTCGTAGCAATCAAACAAATCCTCACGCTCGCGGAAGGCATACAAAAACACCGTCATGGCACCCACATCCAATGCATGCGCACCTAACCAGAGCAAGTGATTTAACACCCTGGTGATTTCATCGAACATAACGCGGATGTATTGCGCACGCAGCGGCACGTCTATGCCCATCATCTTCTCGATGGCCATCACATAAGCATGCTCATTGGACATCATGGACACGTAGTCCAATCTATCCATATAAGGGATGGACTGCAAATAAGTGCGGTTTTCCGCTAGCTTTTCCGTGCCACGGTGTAGCAAGCCTATGTGCGGATCGGCACGCTGTATGACTTCGCCGTCCAACTCCAACACCAGGCGCAGCACGCCGTGCGCAGCCGGATGCTGCGGCCCAAAGTTCATCGTGTAGTTTCTAATTTCAGCCATAATCAACGCCTATTTAGCGTGCGCCCCTTCATTACGTATGACGCGCGGCACATTGTTACGCTCGTCTATGCTAACTGGCTGATAAATCACGCGTTGCTGCTCTGGGTCGTAGCGCATTTCAACTAAGCCTATCATGGGGAAATCTTTACGGAATGGATGGCCTACAAAGCCATAATCGGTTAACAAGCGGCGTAAATCCGGGTGATTTTCAAACATAATGCCGTACATATCAAAGGCTTCGCGTTCGTACCAATTGGCTACCGGCCACACATCGACCAAGGTCGGCAAAATGGGAAAGGCTTCGTCCGAGGCAAACACACGCAATCGCACGCGTTGGTTCATGCTAACCGACAACAAATGGCAAACCACCGCGTAACGTGGGCCTTCCTGTTCGACGTCCGCGTATGTCTGGTAATCCACGCCACACAAATCGATCAATTGCTCAAACTTAAAGCGTGGGTCATCGCGCAAGCATAAACACACGGCCAAATAATCCTCCGCGCGGCACAGCAAATTCAGCTCGTTAAGCGCAATGCTAGCTTGAATAAGCTTGGCACCTAAAGCCGATTGCACATCTTGATGTAGTTGATCTAATTTGGCTGACATGGGTTTTAGCGGGCGATAGTATTGGTGCGTTTAATTTTATTTTGCAATTGAATGATGCCGTACAACAAGGCTTCAGCAGTAGGTGGGCAGCCTGGCACATACACATCAACCGGCACGATGCGGTCGCAACCGCGCACCACGGCATAGGAGTAATGGTAATAGCCACCGCCGTTGGCACAAGAACCCATGGAGATAACCCAGCGCGGCTCAGCCATTTGATCGTAAACCTTACGCAAGGCCGGCGCCATTTTATTAACCAAGGTACCCGCCACTATCATCACATCGGACTGACGCGGACTGCCCCTGAAGACGATGCCGAATCTATCCAAATCGTAACGCGAGGCACCTGCATGCATCATCTCCACCGCGCAGCAGGCCAAGCCAAATGTCATGGGCCACATTGAGCCAGTACGCGTGTAATTAATCACGGTGTCCAGCGTGGTGGTGACAAAGCCTTTTTCCAACAACCCTTCTATACTCATAGCAGACTTAATCCCACTCTAAGGCGCCTTTTTTCCATTCGTAAATGAAGCCTATCACCAGCACACTTAAGAACACCAGCATGGCTATAAAGCCAAACAAACCTATCTCTTGCAGCACCACGGCCCAAGGGAAAAGAAAGGCTATTTCTAAATCGAATAAAATAAACAGTATGGCCACCAAGTAATAGCGCACGTCGAATTTCATGCGCGCGTCCTCAAAGGCTTCAAAACCGCATTCATAGGGGGAGTTTTTTGCCGAGTCGGGCTTGTGCGGGGAGACGATGAGGCCTAGAACCAGAGGACCGACGCCGACGGCCAAGCCCACAAGGATAAACATCAATATCGGAAAGTAATTTTCTAACACTTACTAGCCCCAGACCCAATAACTGAAAAATCTTTTTTGAAAAAACCGGATTAGCGTTTAGCACGTTTACCAAGCGCGCTGCTTGGCAATGCCACGCAAGCCCGCATTATAACCCAATACACACATGGCTAGCTAGCCAAGCACAACTAATTTTAAGCTAACATTATGACAAAATGGCGAGCGATGCATGCCTCGCTTAGGTCTTATAAAGTCGCGTTTCTAGCGCTCCAAAATTCCAACATGGCCATGGTGATAACCAGAACAACCGGCCCTAAAATCAATCCAGCCGCACCGAACACCATCAAACCACCGACCACAGACAAAAACGTTAGCACGGTATGCAATCGCAAGCGGTCACCCACCAGCACGGGTCTGAGCAAGTTGTCCACCGTGCCCACCACCAACATACCCCATAAGCTTAAGGTTAAGGCATCATGCCAAGCCCCTTCCAGTAATAAGAATAAGGCAGCCGGCGCCCAAATCACGAAAGCGCCCAGCATAGGAATCACTGCTAACATCCCCATGATGAGCCCCCACAGCAATGGGGCAGGCAAGCCCAACCACCAAAACATTAAGCCGCCCAGCAAGCCTTGCACCGAGGCCACGGCAAAGGTGCCATAGACGGTGGCGTGTATGGTGTCTCCTATACGCTCAAGCAGGCCTTCCATTTGCAACTGCGACAAAGGCGAGTGCCGGGCAATCGCATGCAAAATCATTCGACGGTCACGCAGGAAGAAAAACAACACGTAAAAAATCAAGCACAAGCCCAAAATTTGCAAGGCCGACGCTTTGACAATATCCGCCGCACTGGTATTGACCCATTGCGTGAAGGCAGCAGAGGCCTCAGGAAAATCAATGCGTTGCTCAATTTTTTCAAATATTGGCGCCAACTGCGGTTGCGCTTCTAATTTATGCTGCCACTCGCCGGAACTGAGTTTGACTTCTATGGATTGCGCGCCCTTTACCGCTTGAAACAACAGTTGCTGGCCTACGAATACCGCCGGTATAACCACGATTAAGCCTATGATCAAAACCGATACCATGGCCGCCAATCCACTCGCTTTAAGCCTACGCTCCAAATACACTTGCAGAGGCGTGAACAAGACCGCCAAGGTCAAGGCCCAAACCAACACGGCCAAAAATGGCATGGCCATCTTGTAGCAAAGGTACAAGCCTAAAACCGTAAACAGCATCATCACCAGGGTTTGCACGTGGCTTTTTGAACCCCAATCGTTGTCATCTTGTTTGTGTGTATTTGGCACTTGCATTATTTAAAAACCGGGCTAAGCCGGCTCCTTGTTGCCCATCAAAATGAAAGGCCGCAGCTATGAGTGCACGACCAGTTATTAAATTCCATTTAAATACGCTTTTTATTATTCTGACACTTAATTATTCTGCTGCTTTTTTCTAAACTTGCTGAGTATTTGCCAAGCCAGCAGACCACGCTGCAACCACAGGCTCAAGGCATTAGGCTTTAATATAGAAAGCAACGCACTGCCGCCACTGGCGACCAAAATCGGGTGTTGCCTGATGTAACGCAGCATATTGATTGCGTAATCGAGCATGCCAAGCGGTTTATGCCAAGCCTGTAATTGGTCTGCCACAGTCCTACGTTGGATTTGCGCTTCCTCAATTAAGCGTTGGCGCTTTTTGGCCAGTGTAGCTAGGGACGTGTTCATTGCTTAGGCATTAAAGAAGTTGGGGGATTAAGAGCGGTCTAAATGTTGCCGGTCTTTTTCCAGCTCCATTAAACTGGACCAAAACAGCTTAGGTTTTAATTTAGCTTTGCGTTTTGCTGCATACCAGGTGATCGCACCGGCGGCTAAAAAAAAGCCTGCCAAGCCGGCAATGGCGGTTAAACGGTAACTTTCCCAGAGTAGCACGATTAACATAACAGCCACTAACAACAAGCCTAGCATCATGAAAAAAAGGGAAATAAGTGACCACCGAATTAAAGACAGCAGATGCTCACGCTCTTCTTCTATGTCGGTGGACAACAGTGCTAAACGGGTATGCGCTATGGCGACCAAGCCCGCCGCAAACTTCGCCAACCTATCCAGCACACCCCCTGCTTGATTGCTATCAGTCATGGTTGCGCCTAACGACGACTAATCAGCAAACCAACGATGAGACCCACGCTGGCTGCTAAGCCTATGGAACGCCATGGGTTGTCTTGTACGTAATCGTCCGCGGCCGTTGCCGCTTCTTTGGCTTTATTTAACACCGATGCCGGTGCATCGGCCATATTGGCCTTAACGGCATCTAACGATTGTTCGGCTTTAGCCCTTATGGCCGTCAACTTCTCGCCACCGGTTTGGGCGGTCTCTTGCAGCAAAGCTTCTAAATCGGCCAGTACGGATTTAAAATCTTCTACCAACTGCTCTTCTTTGTATTCATTAGTGAACGGTTTCATATTGACTCCTAAGCACGCTGTTCAAGTACATAAAATCACTATACACCGTCACCCAGCAGGCCACAATGCACAGGGGCTTTACTTGGTGCGCCACAGCTGACTTAAACGCAACACCAAGCCACTAAACAATAGGTAAGCAGCCATCGCCAGCGCCAAACCCAATGGCTCGGCCCATACCAATGGAACGATCAAGCCTGCCGACACAGTGGACAGCAGCATCTGCACAAAGGCTTGGCCAGAAGCGGCCGTACCGCGTATTTTTGCATGCCTGTCCAGCGCGGCCAGTGACAGTATGGGCATGGCCAAGGCCATGCCCACGTTAAATAAGGCAACCGGTAAGATATTATAAAACGGCGACACCGCCAGGTTTAAGCACACCACTAAATTAAGCAGTACCATGGCCGCCATCCAGACGTACGCCACTTTTAGCACTTGTTGACTGGTGTAGACACCCGCCGCACGTTTAGCCAAATACGAACCCAAGACCATGCCACAAACGGTAGGGATAAACATATAGCCAAATTGCTGATCACTTAAGCCCAATTGTTTAACTAAAAAAACCGGGCTGGCCAGCACGTATATAAAGAAAGCTGCAAAATTGGCTGCGGATGCCAGCACCACCAAATTAAACTCTTTATCAGAGAAGACAAGGCGATAGCTGCTTAAGACCTTTTTTGCAGACAAGGGCATGCGCTTTTCTTTAGGCATGGTTTCCGGCAAATAGCGCACGGCCGCCCATAAACTAATGGCGGCATACAAGGCTAAAAAGACAAAGATGGCTTGCCAATGTATGCCCAATAACAAACCGCCGATAATCGGCGCCACGGCTGGTGCAATGCCAAAAAGCATTTGCACGGTGGCCATGACACGCTGAGCTTGCGGGCCTTCAAACAAGTCCCGCACCATGGCACGCGCCACCACGTTGCCCGCCCCGCCCGACAAGCCCTGCAAGACGCGAAAAAACCACAAGGTTTCAATGTTGTTGGCAAAAGCACAGCCTATGGAGGCCAATACAAACACGCCCAAGCCCCATTTAATGGTGGTGATGCGGCCTATGGAATCGGAAATGGCGCCATGCCATAAGGTCATTAAGGCATAGGGCAGTAAATAAAAAGTCAGGCTTTGTTGCAACTGCAATGGGCTGGCCACCAGCGCTAATTCCAAGCCAGGAAAAGCCGGCAAATAGGTGTCTATAGCAAACGGCGCCAAGGCAGCTAGGCCGGCTAAGACTAATGATAGGGTAAATGCTGAAGAAGCTTGCATGAATAAGTCACCGATAAAAAACGCGCCGGTAAGCTTAACTTACCTAGCGCGTTCTATTTAAACACAGCCTAGCCTACTTATGAAGCACTCATTAGGGCACGGCATGAAAGGCTTTCACCCTGTCATCCAACTCCCCGGCCAGTATCTTTTTAGAATTTTTATCATTGCGGAAAACAATAGGCTGAGCCACGGCTTGAGGATTGCGCGAATCAATGATGGCTTGATCAATCAAATGCCTGTGCGGTGATTTGCTGCATACCGGGTCGGCTGCTTCGGCATCGCCAGACAAAAGAAACGCTTGGCAACGGCAACCACCCAAGTCATTTTCTTTTTCCGAACAACTGCGACATGGTTCTTTCATCCAAGCATCGCCGCGGTATTTATTAAAGGCCGGCGAGTCTTGCCAGGCATAAGCCAAGCCGTCGTCACGCACATTAGGGAAAGTCATATTTGGCAACACTCGGGCAGAATGGCATGGCAAGACATCGCCATTAGCCGTGACTATCATGAACACCTCACCCCACCCGTTCATGCATTTTTTTGGCCTATCCGAGAAGTAATCCGGCACAACGAAAAACACCTTCATTTTGTTGTTCGGATTGGCCCTAAACTCGTTAGCAATCGCCTCAGCCTCATCCACTTGTTCTTTAGTAGGCATCAATTGACTGCGATTCACCAATGACCAACCGTAATATTGGGTATTGGCCAACTCTATGTAATCGGCACCAAGCGCTTCTGCCATGTCTAGTATTTCACGCAAATGGCCTATGTTGTAGCGGTGTATCACCACGTTTAGCACCATGGGGTAGCCGTGATTTTTAATCATGGCCGCCACTTTTTTCTTTAACTCAAAGGTTTTGGTGTTGGTAATGAAGTTATTGATCTCTTCGGTAATGTCGTGCATGGACAATTGAATATGATCCAAGCCGCCTTCCTTGAAAGCTTGTATGCGCTTTTCTGTAAGACCCACACCCGAGGTGATGAGATTGCTGTAATAGCCTAGCTTTTTCGCTTCCACCACGATGTCTTCTATGTCATCACGCAGCAACGGTTCACCGCCTGAAATACCCAGTTGCAAGGCACCCAATTTACGGGCATCGCGCAAGGCTTGTATCCATTGCTCAGTGCTTAATTCGTTTTGCGTGTGTTTATCGTAATCGGTTGGGTTGTAGCAAAAAGCACAGTGCAATGGGCAACGGTAAGTCACTTCAGCTAGCAACCAAAGGGGTTGCGTGTGGGTTACTGATGCTGCCACGCCGTTATTTTGCTGGGCATGCACGGTTTTTTGCACCACCGATTGACCTAATGAAGCTTGTGTCATCTTGCTACTCCTAAATTTATACTTACATTCATGGTATTAAAGCTGACGCAACCAACCCTTGCTTAGTGCCAATTCAAACATACCGATAATATCGGCTTCAATGTTAACGGCATCCGGAAAAGTGGCTTTAAGGTCGGCCACCACATCGCCTACAGTGGCTTTGCCATCCAAACGCTTAAGCACTTCACCTGCACCGCCGTGCAGCTTAACCATGCCTTCTGGAAAGAGGATCACGTAATTTTGCTGTGCTTCTTCCCATTGAAAACGATGATGGAGTGCTAAGGCGTAACAGTCTGTGTGTTTTATCTGATTGCTCATGCTATGCCACGCTTATTTAAAATCAATTCTAGGCTGACGTAAATAATCATTACCCTCAACCTTAACGTCTGTGCAGGCCAACATAATGGCATCGGCGATGACCCACAACACGTCCAATTTAAACTGCAATATATCCAAGGCTTTTAGTTGCATGTCGCGCGAGGTGCTAAAGTAATCCAAGGTAACGCTTAAGCCCTGCTCCACATCACGCCTGGCTTCTGTTAAACGTTTTTTGAAGTAAGTTAAGCCGGTTTCGTCTATCCATGGGTACATGCTAGGCCAAGAACTAATGCGTTGTTGGTGTATGTGCGGCGCAAACAATTCAGTTAAGGAAGAGCATACCGCTTCTTGCCAAGGCCGTTGACGGGCAAAATTAACGTAAGCATCCACGGCAAATTTCACGCCAGGGCTTAAATACTTAAGCGAGGTGACGTCTTCACGGCTTAAACCGACCGCCATACCCAGTTGTATCCAGGCTTCTATACCGCCAACCTGACCATCCACGCCATCATGATCGGTAATGCGCACTATCCATTCCTTGCGCACTTCCTTATCCGGGCAATTAGACAAAATGGCCGCGTCTTTCATGGGTATGGCTATTTGGTAGTAAAAGCGGTTAGCTACCCAACATTGCAACTGCTCTTTAGTCAGTTTGCCTTCATACATCATGACGTGAATAGGATGGTAAATATGGTATCCCTTGCCCTTCTCGCGTAATTTGTCTTCAAATTCTTCGCGTGTCCATGGTAAGGCGTTGTTTGTCATTGCATTCATTGCTCACTCCTAAAGTATGATATCCATGCCATCGAAAGCCACTTCGATGTTGTGCTGGCTTAATATTGCCCGCTCAGCGGAATCTTCACGCAATATTGGGTTGGTGTTATTGATATGTATCAACACTTTACGGACTTTCTTAGTCTGACCAAACTTATCCAAATCCTCTATCATGCCACCGTCACCAGATTGCGGATTGTGGCCTATGCTGCGAGCGGTTTTCGTCATCAAGCCTAGGTCTAACATTTCCGTATTGGTCCAAAACGTCCCGTCCACCATGATGCAATCGGCTTGATCCATCAATGCCGGTAAATGCGGTTCAATTTCAGCCAATCCTGGCGAATACCAACATTTTTTACCGGTGCTGATTTCTTCTATTAGCACGCCTATGGTGTCACCAGCCTGAGGGTTGTTGCGGTGCGGGGAATACGGCGGTGCGGCACTTTTGAGTGCGACCGAAGTGAATTTTAAATTTGGCACACCAGGTATAGTAAAACTGGTTTTACCGTCCGTTGGCACTTGGTGGTGATTGATGCCGCAATAGTGACCAAGTATGTTCAATATTTGATTGCCTGATGTCAGGTCATCGTAAACCATATCGGTGCAATATATTTCTCTTTTTACCTGGCCTTCACGTAACATAAACAGACCAGTGGTGTGGTCTATTTGCGCATCGATTAAAACAACGGCTTGAATGCCGGTGTCCCTAACAGCACGACCGGGTTGCAATGGTGCGAAGTCTTGTATTTGCTGTAACACATCCGGCGAGGCATTAAACAACACCCAGTTAACGCCATCACTGCTGACGCAGATGGACGATTGAGTGCGCTTGGTGGCTTTGATCGTACCCTTGCGTAGCCCGTCACAATTAAAGCAATTGCAATTCCATTGTGGAAAACCGCCACCTGCGCCTGCGCCTAAAACGTGTATATGCATAATAATGCTGTTCCAATGTTAACTGTATGCATGCAGCATTTACTAGCCTGCAAGGTTTTCATGAAAAAAAAGGCTGTCTAACGGCAGCCTTTTTTTGCTAGTAATAAACTAATTATTTGTTCATTACGTACATAGTTACTTCAAAGCCAAAACGCATTTCTGTAGCAGCTGGTGTTGTCCACATGATAGTGATCCTTTTAATTAGTTAAAAAATTATCGCCGTGATTAAGGTCACAACGTGATACGAATCATGCGCCCTGAGCCTGATACGCAACACTGCAAACTTACTGATTAAGGCCTAATGAAATTCATGATGCCGCTTATTTTTTTAAACGGCGTTGGCGTACCGCAGCAGCTAGGTTTTCTAATAGATCCACCGTATCTGGCCAGCCCAAACAAGCGTCAGTGATAGATAGGCCATAGGTCAATTGACAGCCAGGCGTGTGGTCTTGCCTGCCAGCCTCTAAGTGCGACTCGACCATGACGCCGACTATGCGCTTGTCACCGGCAGCCAGTTGATCGGCAATGTCTAAGGCCACGTCTTTTTGCAACAAGTAATTTTTACTGCTGTTACCGTGGCTGCAATCTATCATTAATATAGGCGCTAAACCGGCATCGTTGAGCTTATCGCAAGCCTCATTGACGCTGTCTTTATCGTAGTTGGGTTTCTTGCCACCGCGCAGGATGACATGGCAATCGTCGTTACCGGTAGTGGAGAAAATGGCCGATTGGCCTTCCTTGGTTACCGACAAGAAATGGTGTGGGCTGGACGCTGTTTTAATCGCATCGATGGCCACTTTAACGCCGCTATCCGTGCCATTTTTAAAGCCTACCGGGCATGACAAGCCTGAGGTTAACTCCCTGTGTACCTGCGACTCCGTGGTACGGGCGCCTATCGCCCCCCAACTAACCAAATCGGCGGTGTATTGTGGCGTGATCATGTCCAAAAATTCGGCGCCTGCCGGCATGCCTAACTCGTTTACGTCCAACAAGAATTTACGCGCAATCTCCAAGCCTTCATTGATCTGATAGCTGCCGTCCAAATGCGGGTCGTTAATCAACCCTTTCCACCCCACGGTGGTTCTCGGTTTTTCAAAGTAAACGCGCATTACGATTAACAAGTCTTGGGCTAAAGCATTGCGTACGCTCATTAATCGACGGGCATAATCCAATCCGGCTTGGCTGTCGTGTATTGAGCATGGGCCAACCACTACCAGCAATCGATCGTCTTCTTGATGCAGAATCTGGTGTATTTGCTTGCGCGTCGCCAAGATATTTTTGGTGGAACTGGCGCTTTCCTTAAGCTTGTCCAACAAGGCCAAAGGCGTGATTAGTTTTTTTACTTCGCGTATGCGTACGTCATCGGTAGCGAGTTTTTGGTAATGGCTCATTTATTGACTACTTTTTAATATTTGCGCTAATACGCTTAGAAAGCGGGCATTTTCACTGAATAGCCCTATGCTGACACGTAGGTAATCCGGCATGCCGTAATTGGCAATAGGCCTAACGATAACGCCATTTTGCAACAAAGCCTGATTGACTTTCGCGGCCTCATTAACGGCAAAACTAACAAAATTAGCGTAGGACGGAATGTAGCTGAGTCCAAGTTGGGATAGGCCTTGGGTGATTTGCAACATACCCGCTTGATTGAGCGCATAAGAACGGGCAACGAAATCGTCGTCTTGCAAGGATGCGATGGCCGCTGCTTGTGCCACGCTGTTCACGTTAAAGGGCTGACGCACCCGATTCATCATGTCCGCCACGCTAGGATGGCATGCGCCAAAACCGATACGTAAGCCCGCCAAACCATACGCTTTAGAAAAGGAACGGGATACGATCAAATTATCAAAGTCTGCCAACCAGCTAAACGCCAGCGATTTATCCTGGGCCGACAAATACTCGTCATAGGCTTCATCTAGCACCACCAATACGTGCTTAGGCACCTGCTGCATGAATGTTAGCAAGGCTTCTTTCGCAAGCAAGGTACCGGTTGGGTTGTTTGGATTGGCGATAAAGATCAGCCGTGTCTTAGGCGTAATCGCCGCCAACATAGCCGGCAAATCGTGTGCATAGTCTTTAGCCGGCACTTCCACACCGTGCGCGCCCATTGCTTGCGTCACCAAAGGGTAAACGGCGAAAGCATGTTGCGCATAAATCACTTCCGCGTTGCTGCTTAAAAAGGCACGGGCCGCCAACTCCAAAATGTCGTTAGAGCCATTACCAAAGACGATTTGTTCTGGCGCAAGCTTAAATTTGTTCGCCACCACGGCGCGCAGCGCAAAGGCATTGCCATCAGGGTAGCGCGCGATGTCTAGCAAGGCATCTTGTATGGCGCTCTCCGCCTTTGGGCTAATGCCCAAGGGATTTTCGTTGGATGCCAATTTAACGATGTCGGCTTCCTGCAAGCCCATTTCCCTAGCCAATTCACTAATGGGTTTGCCGCCTTGATAAGGCGCAATGGCGCGGATGTACTCCGGTGCTAAATGGGATAAGACAGTTTTGGATGAATTCATACAGGCATAACCTTGAGCACTAACGCGATGCGCATGCGCATTAAATAATAGCGGCTGGATACGAACCCAACACTTTTAGGAAGGACGCACGCTGCTCGCATTCCGCCAAAGCCGCATGCACTTTAGCATCATGCTGATGCCCGTCGATATCGACAAAGAACACGTAATCCCACAAGCCCTGCTTAGATGGCCGTGATTCGAATTTAGTCATGCTCACACCGTGCCTAGCCAGCGGCTCTAGCAATTGCACCATGGCGCCTGGGGTGTTTTTAGAGGTCATGACCAGCGAGGTTTTATCGTGACCCGATGGCGCCACATCGTGCGAGCCTAGCACCAAGAAGCGCGTGGTATTTTTCGCGTCGTCTTCTATGTTTTCCGCCAACACGTTTAAGCCAAATAAATCGGCCGCACGCTTGCTGGCGATAGCTGCGGCAAAGGTCCCGTCCGTGGAAACCAAATCGTGTATCATTTGCGCGGCCCTGGCATTGCTGGTCACGGCTTCACGTTCTGCTTTTGGCAAATGCTTGCTTAGCCATTCGTGGCACTGTGCCAAGGATTGCGTGTGCGAGAAAACATGAGATATTTGACTGATGTCGGTTTGCTTGGACAACAAGCAATGGTGAATTGGCAAGGTGACTTCACCGCAAATTTTGAGCGAACTGGCCAACAACAAATCCAAGGTTAAGCCTATGGCACCCTCGGTGGAATTTTCTACTGGCACCACACCGTAATCGACTTGAGCGGCTTCCACACTGCGAAACACCTCATCGATGCTGGCGCAAACAACGGCCATTTTTCCCAAGCCAAATTGCTTTAGCGCCGCTTCTTCACTGTAGGTGCCCAACGGCCCTAAAAACGCGATGGACAGTTCTTTTTCCAAGGCACGGCAATTGGACATCACCGCACGAAAGATATTGCTGACGGCTTCATTAGACAAAGGACCGGCGTTGTTGGCTTGCAACCGTCGCAATACTTGCGCCTCACGCTCAGGGCGATATATCACGCCGTCGTCTTTTAAAGCACCAATTTGCCTAGCCAGTTGTGCACGCTCATTCACCAACTTGAGCACTTGCTCGTCTATGGCATCAATCTGATCACGGTGTTGTTTTAATTGCGCTGTCATGTCTGCATCACCTTAGTGAGAACGCTCAAAATCTTGCATGTAGGCCACCAAGGCTTGTACGCCTTCAATAGGCATGGCGTTGTAGATAGAGGCACGCATGCCTCCTACTGCACGATGGCCTTTTAATTGCAACAAACCACGCGCCTCCGCTCCCTGTAAAAAAGCTGCGTTTAGGCTTTCGTCTTGTAAGTAAAAAGGAATATTCATGCGCGAGCGATTCGCCAGCGCCACCCGATTGAGGTAAAAATCGCTGGCGTCTATGCAGTCATACAAAAGTTTGGCCTTGGCTATGTTCACTTTTTCTATGGCGGCTACCCCACCTTGCTCCAACAACCACTCAAACACCAAGCCGGCGATGTAGATGCTATAGCTTGGTGGCGTGTTAATCATGGATTGATTTTCCGCCTGCAGCTGCCAATTAAATACCGCCGGCGTCATGGGCGAGGCTTTGCCTAGCAAGTCTTCATGCACGATCACCAAACACAAACCGGCTGGGCCTATGTTTTTTTGCGCGCCGCCGTATATGACTCCGTATTGGCTCACATCAATTTGTCTGGATAAGATGTGTGAGGACATGTCAGCCACAACAGGCACGCCATGGGTATCGGGCAAATCAAGGAACTCAACACCACTCATGGTTTCATTTGTGCAGACATGCAAATACGCGGCATTTTTATCCAGCTGCCAGCCGGCAAAATCCGGCACTTGCTGATATTGATCGGACTCACTGCTGGCCACCACATTAATTTTGCCATATGCCTTGGCATCTTCCACGCTGCGCTTACTCCAGCCACCCGTGATGGCGTAATCGGCTGAGCGGCCGGCTAGCAAGTTTAATGGAATCATGGCATTTTCTGCGATGGCACCGCCTTGCAAAAACAAGACTTTATACTCATCACCTATGGCCAATAAACGGCGTAAATCGGCTTCGGTTTTAGCCAATATGCCAGTGAATTCTTTGCCGCGATGCGACATTTCCATCACGCTCATGCCCGAGCCATGCCAATCCAGCATTTCGGCTTGCGCGCGCGCCAACACCGGTTTAGGTAAGACTGCCGGACCAGCGGAGAAATTGAAAATACCCGTCATGCGCTAGGCTTTACAATAAATCGGCATCGCCTGATTCTGCATCAGCGTCATCCGTCTCAACAATTTTTTCCAAGCCGGATAATTTTTCACCTTCGCCTAGGTTGATCAGCGTGACGCCTTGGGTGGCGCGACCTAATTCACGAATTTCTTTTACACGCGTGCGGATCAAGACGCCACCAGTGGTGATTAACATAATTTCGTCTTCATCGTTGACCAACTTAGCCGCTACTACCAAGCCATTGCGCTCACTGATGGCAATCGCTTTAACGCCTTGCGTACCGCGACCTGAATGACGGAAGTCAGCCAATTGGGTGCGTTTACCGTAGCCATTTTCCGTGGCCACCAACACCGTTTGCTTGTCGTCGTCCGCTATCAACAAGGACAACACTTGCTGACCGCCAGCCAATTTCATGCCGCGTACACCGCGTGTAGCACGGCCCATTTGTCTAACCGCCTCTTCATCAAACCAGACCGCCTTGCCGCCATTGGAAACCAAGACTATGTCGTTAGCGCCATTGGTTACTTCGGCGCCAATCAGGTAGTCGCCTTCATCCAAGTTGATGGCGATGATGCCCGATTTACGTGGATTAGCGAACTCAATTAAGGCCGTTTTCTTAACCGTACCCAGTGCCGTGGCCATGAAAATATAACGGGTTTCATCGAACTCTTTGACTGACAAGATGGCGTTAATTTTTTCGCCCTCTTCCAATGGGAATAGATTAACGATAGGCTTACCGCGACCAGTGCGACTGCCTTGTGGCACCTCATACACTTTCAACCAATAAACTCGACCACGGCTACTGAAGCACAAAATGTAATCGTGGGTATTGGCGACAAACATCTTGTCGATGAAGTCGTCTTCCTTAGTCGGGGCGGCTTGCTTACCACGGCCACCACGACGTTGAGCGCGATACTCGTCCAAGGGTTGGGACTTCACGTAACCGGTATGCGACAAGGTTACCACCACGTCTTGCGGCGTGATTAAATCTTCTAGTGATAAATCTTGGGCATTGGCAATAATTTCACTGCGGCGCTTGTCACCGAATTGTTTTCTAATTTCAGTTAACTCGTCACCTATGATGGTGGTCACGCGGGCTGGGGTGGCCAATATATCCAACAAGTCAGCAATGATGTCCATCACCTCTTTGTACTCAGTGACGACTTTATCTTGCTCTAAGCCGGTTAAGCGTTGTAAGCGCATTTGTAAAATTTCTTGCGCTTGCACGTCGCTTAATTTATAGCCTTTAGCCGTTAAACCAAATTCTATGCTCAAGCCTTCAGGGCGGGAGGCTTCCATGGCTGCGCGCTGCAGCATTTCTTCCACTACCGGCGATTTCCAAGCTTTCGCCATCAAGGCAATTTTCGCTTCCGGTGGCGTAGGCGCGGCTTTAATGAGGGCGATCATCTCGTCCACGTTAGCCAAGGCTACGGCCAAGCCTTCTAGCAAATGACCGCGAGCACGGGCTTTTTTCAGTTCAAATACGGTGCGACGAGTAATGACTTCGCGTCGGTGGCGCAAGAATGCTTCTAGCATTTGCTTGAGGTTGAGCAACCTAGGCTGACCGTCTAACAAGGCCACCATGTTCATGCCGAAGGTGTCTTGCAATTGCGTTTGTTTATACAGGTTGTTCAGCACTACTTCGGCTATTTCACCGCGTTTTAATTCGATGACCACACGCATACCCGATTTGTCGGATTCGTCGCGTAAATCTGAAATGCCTTCTATCTTTTTCTCGTTGACTAATTCGGCAATTTTCTCAACAAAGGTTTTCTTGTTAACCTGATACGGTAACTCATCGACAATCAAGGCCTGACGGCCACCGCGTTCCAAATCTTCAACGTGGGTACGACCTCGCATCACAACGCGACCACGACCGGTGCGGTAACCCTCTTTCACGCCCACGGTGCCGTAAATAATACCGGCCGTTGGGAAGTCAGGCGCAGGCACCAATTCGATCAGCTCTTCCACACCCATTTCTGGGTCTTTAAGCAAGGCCACGCAGGCGTCCAACACCTCATTAAGGTTGTGTGGCGGAATATTGGTCGCCATACCCACGGCAATACCGGAGCTACCATTGATTAATAAATTGGGGATACGAGCCGGCATGATCAGCGGTTCGTTTTCGCTGCCGTCGTAGTTGGGGCCAAAATCGACGGTTTCTTTGTCTATGTCCGCCAATAACTCGTGGGCAATTTTAGCCATGCGGATTTCCGTGTAACGCATGGCCGCGGCGTTGTCGCCATCCACAGAACCAAAGTTACCCTGACCATCGACCAACATGTAACGCAAACTAAAATCTTGCGCCATCCGAACGATGGTGTCGTACACCGCCGTGTCGCCATGTGGGTGGTATTTACCAATCACATCACCAACGATACGCGCGGATTTTTTATACGGTTTATTGTAGTCATTGCTAAGCTCGTGCATGGCGTAAAGTACGCGTCTGTGCACCGGCTTCAAGCCATCCCTCACATCCGGCAAGGCACGACCGACGATTACGCTCATGGCGTAATCGAGATACGATCTACGCATCTCGTCTTCTAAACTAATTGGCAGGGTTTCTTTAGCGAATTGATCCATGGGTAAACTGACTTTTAGTTGTTTTTGTATGGCGCAATTTTAGCATGGAATGGCGGCAAATTAGTAGGGTTAACAGCGATTTAAAACAGCATTCAATATCGCTGTACAGCCCTACTAATTCAGCCGTCTAGGCAAGAGCCGTGAGCATGGATAAGTCGGATTTTAAGTCGTCGATATGCTCAAGGCCAACGGCAATTCTCACCAAGCCATCCACTATGCCTGCTGCTGCTCGGGCTTCGGCTGTCACACGACTATGGGTGGTGGTAGCCGGATGAGTAATGGTGGACTTAGCGTCACCCAAATTGGCTGTAATGGATATCAGCTTGGTCGCATCAATTAAAGCCCAAGCAGCCTGCTGTGGCGTTTGCCCAGCTTTAGCCCGCACCTCAAAGCTAACGATACCACCACCGCTGCTTTGCTGACGCAAAGCCAGCGCATGCTGCGGATGCGAGCTTAAGCCTGGGTAATAAACGCGTGCCACACCCGGCTGCTGCTCCAGCCAAGTAGCCAAAGCCAAGGCGTTACCTGCATGCGCGTCCATGCGCACGAACAATGTCTCCAAGCCCTTTAAAAACACCCAGGCATTGAACGCACTCATGGTGACGCCAGCGGTTCTTAGAAAGCCGTAAACCGGCTCCATTAGCGCCTTAGAACCGAGCACAGCACCGCCCAAGCAACGACCTTGGCCATCTATGTATTTGGTGGCAGAATGAATAATGATGTCGGCGCCCAAAGCCAAAGGCTGCTGTATGGCCGGCGTGCAAAAACAATTGTCCACCACCAAGTGCGCGCCCGCCTTGTGAGCGATGTCAGCTAAGGCAGCAATGTCGCATACTTCGGTCAGCGGATTGGATGGCGTTTCCACAAAAAACAGTTTGGTATGGTCAGTGACCGCAGATTGCCATTCGGCCAAATCGGTTAGCGAAACAAAGCTGACTTGCAAACCCCAGCGCGCCAGTATGTTGCTAAACAGCTGCACGCTGGTGCCGAATAGGCTGCGCGAAGCAACAATGTGATCACCCGCGCTACATAAACCCATGACGCAAGCCAGAATCGCCGACATGCCGCTGGACGTTGCCACGCATTGCTCCGCACCCTCCAGGGCCGCCAGTTTATTTTGAAACATCGTGACGGTAGGGTTGGTAAAGCGCGAATAAATGTTGCCCGGCTCGCTGCCGCCAAATCTAGCTGCGGCTTGCGCAGCACTGTCAAAACGGAAACTGGAATTCAGAAACAAGGCTTCCGAATTTTCGCCGTAAGCGGTCATTTCACTGCCGGCTCTTACCGATAAGGTTTGTGGGTGTAATGTGTTCTTAGTCATAATATTCCCATGGTATACAGACGTTAAAAAACCCGTCCAGGCATTTAAGCTAAACGGGTTTTTGTAACTCGCTTTAGCTGTGTTTATAATGCGCCCGCAAGCTGAGTAAGACTTTGTTTAAGTTGAGTCACTCAAATCAGCGCAAGACGATGGTATGCCATAGCCGCCATGCCGTCAAGACGCTTTTTTAGTCGGCCACGGCGTCTTCAAAACTGTCGATTAAATTTAAATCTATTTGCGTGCTGGCATTGGCCGGTTTTTGTTTTTTATTCACGTCGCCCCGGGCCGACTCTATGTTAGCCAAGTAGGCCTCGTTGATATCGCCCGTTACGTACTTACCGTCAAAACAAGAACAATCAAAATCGACTATTTTCGGGTTGCTTAACTTCACCACCTCAACCAGTGCGCTTAAATCTTGGTAGATCAAGGCGTCGGCACCGATTTCTCGGCAGATTTCCTCATCGGTACGGCCGGTGGCGAGCAATTCATCGCGGCTGGGCATGTCTATGCCATACACATTAGGAAAGCGCACTGGCGGCGCAGCCGATGCAAAGTAAACTTTATTGGCACCGGCGTCTCTCGCCATCTGCACAATTTGCTGGGAGGTGGTGCCGCGTACGATGGAATCGTCCACCAACAAGACGTTTTTACCCTTAAATTCTATGCCTATGGGATTGAGTTTTTGCCTTACCGATTTCTTACGTAAAGCTTGGCCAGGCATGATGAAGGTGCGGCCTATGTAACGATTCTTAATAAAGCCCTCCCGGTAATCCAAACCTAAGGCTATACCGACTTGCAAGGCGCTGGGGCGACTGGTGTCAGGGATAGGAATCACCACATCAATTTTTTTATCGGCCCACTCGCGCTTGATCTTTTCTGCTAGGGTTTTGCCCATGTCCAGACGCGTTTGGTAAACAGACACGTCATCGATGACGGAGTCGGGTCTGGCTAAATAAACGTACTCAAAAATACAGGGGTTGAGCTTGGCTTGCTCGGCGCATTGGCGACTGAAAAAATTACCGTGCATGTCGATAAAAATCGCCTCACCCGGCGCAACGTCACGTACCAATTTAAAACCGAGCACATCTAAGGCCACGCTTTCTGAGGCCACGATGTACTCGGTGCCTTTATCGGTTTCCGCTTTACCTATCACCAGTGGGCGTATGCCGTTTGGATCACGGAAGGCTAACAAGCCAAAGTTAGCAATCATGGCCACCACCGCATAGGCACCCTTGCAGCGTCTGTGCACGCCAGCCACCGCATCAAAGGTCATGTCGGTATTAAGCACGGCATTGCGTGAGGTTTGTTCAATTTCGTGCGCCAACACATTGAGCAATACTTCGGAATCGGAATTGGTATTGATGTGACGTAAATCTTGTTTAAACATTTCGGATTTTAATTGATCCGAATTGGTCAGATTGCCGTTGTGACCTAGCACTATACCGAATGGCGAATTGACATAAAAAGGCTGCGCTTCCGCCGCACTGGATGAACCAGCAGTTGGGTAGCGCACGTGACCGATGCCGACATTGCCGACCAAGCTACGCATGTGACGGGTTTGAAACACGTCTTTAACCAGGCCGTTATTTTTATGCATGAAAAAAGTATTGCCGTCGGTGGTAACGATGCCTGCGGCATCTTGCCCTCTGTGCTGCAAGACCAGTAAGCCATCGTACAACAATTGGTTAACTGGGTTTTTACCAACGATACCTATGATTCCGCACATGGATGTAGCCTTAAATAATGAATACTGTGTAATGAATACTGCGTTTAATTTTTATGCCTAGCAGTGCTGCTAGTTGTGCATGCGCACTAATCGTAGTTAATGTATTGGCCTATGCTATCTGGCACCCAAGGCATTATATGGCCAACCAAGGCTTCAAACGGGGCACTCAACATGGCATCTCGCCAACGGTCATCCTTAGGCAAATCGGTCATGCCGGCTAAAAATACCAACAAGCACACTATGATGATGCCGCGCGTCAAGCCAAACAATCCACCTAACAGACGATTTAGCCAACCTAAGCCTAATTTCTTAAACAGGCTCGCCAGTGCAATCGACAGCAGACTGCTAATCAGCAATGTCGCTAAAAACACGATTAAAAATGCCGCCGCGACCCGCAGTGGTTCAGTGGGAATGGCCTCAGGCATCATCGGCAGCAATTGACTGGCATAACTTTTAGCGACGAAGAAGGCCAACACCCAGGACACAATGGACAATGCCTCCAACACCAAACCGCGCATGACGCTTAATGCGACAGACAGGCCTAATATGGCCAGCGCCAAGTAGTCAAAACTAGTCATGATTTAGGCCAGCACGCTGCTTAAAAAGCTTAGTCATTCGCCACCACCATGCCTTGCATATTTAAAGCCTGAAGTTTAAGCATGGCTTCGGCAGCCTGCTGACGCGTAGGGTAATCGCCGGTTCTTAAGCGAATTTTTTCACCCTTATCGGTGTTGACTTTTTTTATGCTGGCCTGATAACCCGCTTGCTTTAACTTACCTTCCATTTCAGTGACGCTGGCCATAGAGGAATACACCCCTATTTGAATAGCAAAACTGGATTTTGCTGCTGCGCTGCCATCGGCTTTTGCCGGTGCTGGCGTAACTGACTGCGACTTAGCTTCGGGCACTCTAGCTTCAAGCGACTTGGCTTCAAGTGGTTTTTCTATAGGTTTCTCTGCTGGTTTTTCTGTTGGCTTAATTTGTGCATTATCGGCGCTGGCAGCACTGTCATTTACAGCAACGGCCGTGGTATCTGAAGTGGCTGACACCTCAGCAGCTAGCGGCGATACAACTGCCGGAACTGGCGCAGCAAGAGGAGCAGGCGCTGCAATCGGTTCGACCACACCGGCATCGACACCCGCCATGGTGATCTTGATGGCGGCACTTGGGGTCAAACTAGCGCGATCTTGCAATACCATGGGCAACACACCAACCATTACCAAAACCAAGCCTACGGCCCCGACCAGGCGACGCCTAGCCCGTTTCTTTAAACTTAATTCTTGATCGTGGTCTGTATCAGTTGGCATTGCTGCTTTCCTTAAAATAGCATGAACATAGGACTATTGTTACACAGCGTTATTAGGCAATATCTGCATCACACTGGCAACAGTAAAAAACGAACCGAACACGATTATTTTAGCATTTTCATTTGCATCCATACAGGCTTCTACATCAATACATGCTTGAATATAGGCTTTATCTGCACTGGCAAAGGTTTTTATAGTAGCTCCCGGCACCAGACCGGCAATTTGCTGCGCCAAGTCTTTTGCCCATGCACCACGTGCATGCAGGGTATCGGCCACATACCAACTGTCTATGTGATCTTTTAGCGCCGCAATCACCCCAGCGCTATCTTTGTCAGCCAGCATAGCAAACACCGCATAGGTTTTGCCATCTAGCCTGCTATCTGCATCGCTGCGCAAAGCCTGCAAGTTGGCCGCCAAAGCACGGGCCGCGTGCGGATTATGCGCCACGTCCAGTATCACGCTAGTACGCTTAGTGCCGCTATGAGGAGCTTGGATAATTTGAAAACGCCCAGGCAATGTTAGGTTGGCCAGCGCCTTTGCTATGCTTGACTGCCCCACCGGCAAGCGGTCTTGCAAAGCCTCAACGGCAGACACAGCACAGGCCGCATTATTCAGTTGATAGGCCCCCAGCAAAGCCGGCTTGGGCAAGGTATAGCGAGTTTGCTGTTGCACTTGATAATGCCAACAGCCTTGCTCCAGGCAGGCATTAAATTCACTCCCCAGACAAATCAGCGGCGCCGAAATGGCCACAGCATGGGCAAGCAGACTAGCCGGTGGCTTAGGGTCGCCGCATATAGCCGGCACGCCTGGACGGAAAATGCCGGCCTTTTCATAGCCAATGGCATCACGCGTGTTTCCCAAAAATTCTTGGTGGTCCAAATCGATGCTGGTGACAATGGTGCAACTAGGATCGAAGGCATTAACGGCATCCAAGCGTCCCCCTAAGCCAACCTCGAGTATGGCGACCTCCACCCCTGCTTTGATGAAATGCCAAACAGCAGCCAAGGTACCCACTTCAAAATAGGTTAGCGCTATGGCAGGTTCAATACGCCTGGCTTGCTCAACCACAGCGAAGGCTTGGCAAAGCACAGCATCGTTAGCAGGCGCGCCATTCACTCTAACGCGCTCGTTGTATTGCAGGATGTGCGGTGAGGTATAGCAGCCAACTTGATAGCCCGCCTGCAAATAAATTTGCTCTAGCATGGCGCAAGTTGAACCCTTGCCATTGGTGCCAGCCACGGTGATAAGAGGAAATGGCGTGGCGTGCAATTGCAATCGGCTCAGCATTTGCTGAACCCTATCCAAACCCATGGCGATGGATTTGGGATGCAAACTTTCGATGTAGCTGAGCCAGGCGGCCAAGTCGTTTAATGGAAACGCTGAACTGGTGATCTCGTTAGAAATGGCTAAGACCTTTTAGTCTGGCAAAAAAAGCTGGCCAAAAAGAGGCCAGCGCTAGTTGAGGTGATTAAGCCGCTACCGGCAATCGCATTAAATTAGCCAAGATATTAGCCAATTTATCGCGCATTTCACGCCTATCCACGATCATGTCTATGGCGCCGTGTTCCAGTAAAAATTCCGCGCGTTGGAATCCGTCCGGCAAGGTTTCACGTACCGTCTGCTCAATCACACGCGGGCCAGCAAAACCAATTAAAGCTTGCGGCTCTGCAATAATGACATCGCCCAACATGGCAAAGCTGGCTGAGACACCACCCATGGTTGGATCCGTCAAAACGGAAATAAAGGGCAAGCCGGCTTTGCTCAACTGCGTGAGAGCAGCACTGGTTTTAGCCATCTGCATAAGCGACAGCAAGCCTTCTTGCATACGCGCCCCGCCACTGGCAGAGACGCAAATAAATGCCATTTTATTGTCTATGGCGGTTTGCACGCCGCGCACAAAACGCTCGCCCACCACCGAGCCCATGGAGCCGCCCATGAATTTAAATTCAAACGCTGCCACCACCGCAGGCACGGTTTTAATGCTGCCCTGCATGACCACCAATGCGTCTTTTTCTGCCACGGCTTTTTGCGATTCAACTATGCGCTCCGCATAGGTTTTGCTGTCTTTAAATTTAAGTGGGTCTATGGGTTGCACGGATGCGCCAATCTCAAACTGGCCATCGGCGTCCAACAACAAGGCAATGCGCTCACGCGCACCGATGCGATGGTGATGCGCGCACTTAGGGCAAACTTCCGCGTTGTCTTCCAAGTCTTTCTTATACAAGACGGTTTGGCAGGCTGGGCATTTACTCCACAAGCCTTCTGGCACGGTTTTTTTATCACGGCCAACCACCCGTTTAATTTTTTGCGGTAATTTATTTAACCAACTCATCTGACCAATCCTCTTTAATGCTCGTTTGTTTAGGCCGCGTCCACGGCCGTTTTTAATTCCGTCATCAAGTTCGCCACATTGCTTAACAAATTGGCTTCGTTGGAACCCTCTATGGCTAGCACCATGCGACTGCCTACCACGACTGCATCCGCAATCGCTGCCGTGGCTTTAGCCGTAGCAGCATCACGTATACCAAAGCCCACGCCAACCGGTAAATTGGTTTGTTCACGTATGCTGGCTACCCGACTTGCCACTTCGACGATGTCCAGGTTGGCTGCACCGGTTACGCCTTTTAGTGACACGTAATAGACAAAGCCGCTGGCTTGATTGACGATGAGTTCCACGCGTTTTGCATCGGTGGTCGGAGACAACAAGAATACCGGATCAATGTCCCTGTCCTGCAATTCTTTAACAAAACTACCGCATTCTTCAGGTGGGTAATCCACGGTAATCACGCCATCCACATCGGCCGCTTTGGCTTTGTCAGCAAAGGCCACGGCACCAACCGCCTCTATCGGGTTGGCGTAACCCATTAAAATAATGGGCGTGGCTTGATCGGTTTGCCTAAAGGTTTTAACCATGTCCAACACCGCTGTTAGGCCCACTTTATGCAACAAGGCACGTTCGCTGGCGCGCTGAATGACTGGTCCATCGGCCATGGGGTCAGAGAATGGCACGCCCAACTCTATCATGTCTGCACCATGCTCAACCAAAGTGTGCATCAAGCTCACGGTGAATTTAGGGTGCGGATCACCGGCCGTGATATACGGGATCAAGGCGGTCTTACCTTGCTGTTTTAGGGAGGCAAATACGGTTTTGATTCTAGACATAGGGGTCGTCAGTAAAAATTAATCGGCTGGGGTTTACAAGCTAATATTAGCCAATTTGGCCACGGTATTGATGTCTTTATCACCGCGACCAGATAGGTTAACCAAGATGATTTTATCCTTGCTCATGGTTTTAGCTAATTTTTCCGCGTAGGCTAAGCCATGACTGGATTCCAATGCAGGAATGATGCCTTCGGTACGGCATAAATTATGGAAAGCGGCCATGGCTTCGTCATCGGTCACGGCCACGTATTCAGCGCGTTTGATGTCTTTCAACCAGGCGTGCTCAGGACCTACCCCAGGGTAATCCAAGCCGGCTGAGATGGAGTGCGTTTCGATGATGTTGCCGTCGGCATCTTGCATCAAGTAGGTACGGTTGCCGTGCAACACGCCGACTGCACTATTAGCCGTTAACGGTGCGGCATGTTTGCCGGTTTCCATGCCCAAACCCGCTGCTTCAACGCCGATCAAACGCACATTGGGCACGTCAATATAAGGGTAAAAAATACCCATGGCATTAGAGCCGCCGCCCACACAGGCCACCACCGCTTCAGGTTGATGCCCGACCATTTCCATCATTTGTTGCTTGGCTTCTATGCCTATGATGGCTTGAAAATCGCGCACCATCATGGGGTAAGGATGCGGGCCGGCTACCGTGCCTATGATGTAGAAGGTATTGTGCACATTGGTCACCCAATCGCGCATGGCTTCATTAAGCGCATCTTTTAAAGTTTTCGAGCCACTTTCCACCGGCACCACGGTCGCGCCCAACAACTTCATTCTAAACACATTCGGCGCTTGCCGTTTGACGTCTTCGCTACCCATGTAGACTACGCATTCCAGGCCCAACCGAGCGGCAATGGTAGCGGTAGCGACACCATGTTGACCGGCACCGGTTTCAGCAATCACACGAGGCTTGCCCATGCGTTTAGCCAATAAAGCTTGGCCTATGGTGTTGTTGATTTTGTGCGCGCCGGTGTGATTTAAATCTTCACGCTTTAAATAGATTTGCGCACCACCGATTTTGTCCGACAAGCGTTTTGCGTGATAAATAGGACTGGGGCGACCCACAAAATGCTTTAAATCGTAGGCGTACTCGGCTAAAAATACCGGGTCGTGACGGTATTTTTCATACATCACGCGCAAATCTTCTAATGCCTCGACTAAAGTTTCGGCAACAAATGTACCACCGTACTGACCAAAATGGCCTCGTGCATCTGGCATGTCATAAAGCTGCATGTTTATTTCCCCACGTTTAATATTCTTGCAAACGCCTAAGCGTTTACGCTAGCCATTCACCGCATGCATAAAGCGTGCAATTTTAGCTTGGTCTTTAATGCCTTTGGCCGATTCAACGCCACCACTGACGTCCACGGCATAAGGTCTAACTTGCTCAATGGCTAAGGCCACATTGCCGTCGTTCAATCCACCAGCCAGAATCAGCACCGGCGTTTCAACCGACCTGTCTGTGGTCATGCAAGTAGGGATTAAGTTCCAATCAAATGCATGACCGGTGCCACCTGCTTGCCCTTCTGTATAGGTATCCAGCAACAAGGCTTTGGCCGCTGAAAAATCGTTTGCACATTGTAACAAATTTGTCTCAGGCTTAACCCGTATTGCTTTGATAAATGGCAGGCCATACGCTGCGCATTGCTCAGGCGTTTCGTCGCCATGAAATTGCAAGGTATCCAAATGCACAGCGGTCAACACCGAGCGTATGAAATCCGGGGTCGCATCGACAAACAGGCCAACTACGTTAACAAAGGCAGGCAGTTCGCGACTAATGGCAGCGCCTTGCGCCACACTGACGTTGCGTGCACTGTGCTCATAAAATACCAAGCCTATGGCATCCGCGCCTGCAGCTACGGCAGCGAGTGCATCCTCAACGCGGGTAATGCCGCAAATTTTAACTCGGGTTCTCAATCGTTTTGTCTCATTCTAGGCTAGCAGCATGACCCATTTCGTCACAGCGATATTGTAACGCTTAAATCACCAAGGTAATGGATTTGGCATCGTTTTTCGCTAGCGGTAAGCGCCATTTTTCATGGTAGCGAACTTGCGTCAGATAAAGGCCGCATGGGGAAAAGGTCGGCGGGGCCAAATTTCGGTCGCGTTGCGCTAACATGGCCTGCATATAACTCGCCGGATAAGCGCCTTTGCCTACATAGACCAAAGCCCCCACCATATTGCGCACCTGGTGTTGCAGGAAAGCATTGGCTGAAAAATCGAACACCACATACGCACCCTGCGTTTGCACCTGCGCTTTGGTCATGGTTCTAATTGGGCTTTTTGCTTGGCATTCGGCCGCGCGAAAAGCGCTGAAGTCATGTTCGCCAATTAAATACGAAGCGGCTTCTGCCATGGCGTCTACATTTAGCGGCAAATGAAACCAACCGGCTTTGCTGGCCATCAGCGCCGAGCTCACGGGGGCGTTATACAAGAGGTATTGGTAACTGCGCTCTAAGGCAGAAAAACGCGCGTGAAACTCGTCATCGACAGGCTGCGCCCATTCCACGCGCACGCTACTGGGTAGATAGGCATTGACCCCTCGCACCCAGGCAGAAATTGGTCTGTCACTATCGGTGTCAAAATGCACCACCTGCCCCAGTCCATGGACACCGGTATCGGTTCTGCCCGCGGCATGCAAACGTATCGGATGAAGCGCTATTTTAGCTAATGCCAATTCCAGCGCATCTTGCACGCCGCATGCGCTTGGCTGACTTTGCCAGCCACAAAAACCCGAGCCATCGTAGGCTATGCCTAAAGCCAGCCTCATGCCTGCCACACCTTAAAAAAATTAACTGCGCCAGCAAGTTTGCTTAAACTTAAGCCCATCACGGCCAGCAACATTAAACTCAGCATGGCTTTATCGAACCAACTGAAAGCCGGTTGCGCCAAGATTAAAGGTAGTGTTGCACCAGGCTCATCAGACGCTAAAGCCAGCTTATCAAGTTGAGAGAAATCCAGCTTAAGCTTAGGTTGAACCGCCATTTGCTCAACGTAATGCAAAGTGAGCAGCATCCTTACCGTGAAGCGCTCCACATTCAATCCCACTAAGCGCAATGGCGACAAGAGGGTCCATAAACCGGCCATCAATTGGCTTTTATTAGCGCTAGCAAATAAGGCCGACAAGCTAGCCACAGCGATTAACAACTTGGCAATTTGCATCAGGCCCAGGCGCAAGCCTTCGTAACTGGGGGCCACATTTAATGGCAAAAATGCCAGGTATTCTCCTGGTGTGGCGTAGGCATAAACCAAAAGCAAGGACAAGAACAACCAACGCATGCGCTTAATCAATTGAGAAAAATGCGGAAAATTGAGCACGGCCGCCAGCAGGCAGATAAGGCCGCAAAGGACTGCGATGGTGGATGGGCTTAGATACTGCAGAAGCAGCAATAGGAAGAAAAAGCAGGCTATTTTTACAAATGGATGCATAAAAAAACGCGCCGTATGCAGACCTTAAGTCTCAGTGGCTTTTGGCTTTTTTGTGTTGGGCGCTATAGTATTCGCCAAGGTCAACTCATCTTCGGTTTCGCTTAGGTCTAGGCTTATCGCCGAGAGGTCTATGCGTATCACTTCCATGTCGCCGTCTGCTGCAGTTTCTTCATTGGCATCGGTCTTGATGAAGCTAGATTGCCCGGTTTTTTTCTTGGCTTTTGCTTTACTAGGTGGCAGCGTCTGCTCCGCTGGCTTAACATGCAACACGGCAGGCTCTGTGAAATTTAGGTCTAACCCGGCCAAATCGACAGGCGGCGCATCACTCGCAGCGCTCGCATCGCTAAGCGCTTCGCCAGCTAAATCAACCTCTGCCTTTGCTTGCGGTTTAGCTAGCCCTTTAGCTTGCGCCTGTTCTTCAAGCGCTAAATTTGCTTGCTCACCGCCAGTGGCTTGGCCTTTAAAATCGAGTAAGTTCGCTCTGCGCTTATTGCTGCGGCTTAACCAAGTGAAGGCGGCAACGATGGCCAACAAGGTTAAAGATAAAACCAACCAATCTGCCCAAGCGGCTCTCTTAGGCTTATGTTCAGCCTGTTTGGCTTCATTGACTTGTTTAGTTTCAGCAGCATGCTTTTGCAGATCGGCCATGGATTGATTTTTAAGTCGCAACAATTGCTGCATGTCTTGGATTTGTTTTTGCAAGGCTTGGGCGCGCGCTTCGGATTCTTGTAGGGATTTCTCACGCGCCGTGGCGTCTTCTTGCAATGCCAACAGTTTGGCATCGGCCGACTTCGCCGCTTCCTTGTCTCCCGCGCTTAATTTAACTACGTCATTATTTGTGGTCTTGACCTTATCCGCATCGTCTTTGGCACCGGCAATCTTGCCGGATGCCGATTGTGCCTGCACGGCATCGGGGCGAGCCGCCTGAGTCAAAACCTTATTGGCTAATGCAGCACGGTAGGCTTGCCAATTACTGGCATGCAATTTTACTTCGGCTGTCGCTGCAGCAGCCTGGGTGGCCAACAATTCGGCTGGCGATGGCAGCGCCAGGGTCTGGCCCGCTTTCAATCGGTTCATGTTGCCTGCCTCGAAGGCTTGTGGGTTGGCTTGGTATAAACCCAACAACATTTGATCCAAACTCACGCCTTCCTGCGGCATGGCTTTAGCCAAGCTAGACAAGGTGTCCCCAGGTTTACTAACTAAAGCTAATGGTCGTGCTTGTTCAACTTGGTCTGATGACTGGTCAGGCAGCATACTGGCTTGCAACTGACTATCAACATTGGCCACATCGGCAATCCCAATAGGGGCTGCGATAGGATCCGCTTCAGCTTGTGCGCTTTGTGGCGGATCCAGCAACACGATGTATTGTTTTTGCAAGCGACCCGCTGCCCAATCGAGTTGCAACAGCAGATCCAAATACGGCTCATTAATAGGCAAGCTGGAGCTAAGCTTTAAAACCGCTAAACCTTGTGTGTTTTGGTGCAACTCAAGCTTAAGGTCAAGGTAATGGGATTGATAACGGATGCCTTGCTTAGCGTAAGCTTGCTCGCTGGCAAGCGCGGCCTGCAAACCACTTAATGATTCCTGTGGCTCCAATAGCACCTCAACTTCAGCAAACAAGGGTTCGCCTAGGTTAGAGCTAAGATTCAAGCTACCTAAACTGGCGGCGTGACTAAGCTGTGCCAACAACAGGCTAAGCAACAACACCGGTATTAATTTAATCTTACTCACGCTCACCCGCCATTATTGTTCAATCAAGATGCGCAACATGCGACGCAAGGGCTCGGCCGCCCCCCAAAGCAACTGATCGCCCACGGTAAAGGCCGACAGGTACTCACTGCCCATGCTCAATTTACGCAAACGGCCCACCGGGGTCATCAACTTGCCGGTGACGGCCGCTGGCGTCAATTCACGCATGCTGATTTCACGCTCATTGGGCACCACTTTGGCCCATGGGTTGGCTTCCGCTAGCATGGACTCAATCTCATCCAGAGGCACATTTTGCGTTAACTTGATGGTCAAGGCTTGACTGTGACAACGCATGGCGCCAATGCGCACGCACAAACCATCAATCACAATAGGATGGGCTTCTCGGCCTAAGATCTTATTGGTTTCCACGCCACCTTTCCATTCTTCTTTGCTTTGGCCATTGCCCAAGTCTTTGTCTATCCATGGAATCAAGCTGCCAGCCAAGGCTACACCAAAATTTTCCGTGGGAAATTGCGCGTCGCGCAATGTACTAGCGACATGGCGGTCTATGTCTAAAATAGCCGAAGCAGGATCGGCCAATAAACCACTGACAGAAGCATGGGCTGCGCCCATCTGCTTGAGTAATTCGCGCATATTTTGCGCGCCGGCACCGGATGCTGCCTGGTAGGTCATGGAGGTGGCCCACTCAACTAAATTGGCTTTGAATAAGCCGTTTAATGCCATCAACATCAAGGATACGGTGCAATTGCCGCCCACCCAATTTTTGTTACCGGCAGCATAGGCTGCTTGAATCACATGCATATTGACCGGGTCCAGCACGATTACCGCGTCTTTTTCCATACGCAAGGTTGAGGCTGCATCTATCCAATGACCCGTCCAGCCGTCTGCGCGCAATTTAGGAAACACCTCGCTGGTGTAATCGCCACCTTGACAGGAAATAATCACGTCCATGGCTTTCAATTGCGCCACACTCATGGCATCTTGCAATGGCGGCGTGTCTTTGCCTACGTTAGGGGCAGCGGCACCAATTTGCGACGTGGTAAAAAATTGCGGGTCTATCAAAGCAAAATCCTGCTCTTCCATCATGCGCTGCATCAGCACAGAACCCACCATGCCACGCCAACCGACCAAACCCACTTTTAACATATGCTGCATCCTAAACTTTCAAATATTTTAAATGGCCACTGCTACTTTACAGCGCTGCCACTACGGCATCGCCCATCTCACTGCAACCCACTTGCTTGCAACCATCCGTCGCAATGTCGGCGGTGCGGTAACCTTGCGCCAAGGCTTTCTTAACGGCATTTTCTATGCGCAAGGCATTGCTTTCATCGTTAAAGGTATAACGCAACATCATCGCTGCCGACAATATCGTAGCCAATGGGTTGGCAATGTTTTTACCGGCGATATCGGGTGCCGAGCCATGACTAGGCTCGTACATGCCTTTGTTGTTTTCATCCAATGAGGCCGATGGCAGCATGCCTATGGAGCCAGTTAACATGGACGCTTCATCGGAAAGAATGTCGCCAAAAATATTACCCGTCACCATCACGTCAAATTGCTTAGGCGCACGAATTAATTGCATGGCGGCGTTATCCACGTACATATGACTCAATTCCACTTCAGGGTACTCAGCCGACAGCTCTATCATGACTTGGCGCCATAACTCGGTGGTTTCCAACACGTTGGCTTTGTCCACGGAACAGACTTTGGCTTTCTGACCGGGTTGACGGCGCTTCATGGCAATGTCAAACGCGACGCGACCGATGCGACGAATTTCGGATTCACAGTAGCGCATGGTGTTAATGCCCTCGCGCTCGCCGTTCGGCAATGTGCTGATACCACGCGGTTGGCCAAAATAAATGTCGCCGGTAAGCTCACGGACTATCATGATGTCCAAACCAGACACCACTTCCGGTTTCAATGTAGAAGCGCCAGCTAATTCTGGATAAAGCAAGGCTGGTCGCAAGTTGGCGAATAGATTCAATGCCTTACGTATGCGCAATAATCCACGCTCAGGGCGTAAATGGCGTTCTAATTTGTCGTACTTCCAATCGCCTACCGCGCCCAACAACACCGCATCCGAATCCAAAGCCAATTGCAAAGTGGCGTCTGGTAGTGGGTCGCCTGACGCTTCGTAACCGGCACCACCTATCGGCGCCTCGGTCATGGTCATGTTTAAATTAAGGGCTTTTAGCACTTTAACGGCCTGCGCCACGATTTCCGGTCCTATGCCATCGCCTGGCAATATCGCTAATTTCATTTTTCTTTTTCCGTTAGGGTTTTATTTAATCTTAATTATAAAGCCATGGCTGAGTTTGCTGGTGGCGCGCTTCAAAGGCTTTAATTTTGTCTTGGTGTTGCATGGTCAAGCCTATGTCATCCAGCCCGTTTAATAAGCAGTGCTTACGGAAGGCGTCCACACTAAAACTGAAGGTCTCACCCAATGGCGTGCTCACTGTTTGTGCAGCCAAATCAACCTGCAATTTATAATTCGGCGCTGCCGCCACTTGCTTGAATAAGGTGTCAACAATATCGGCACTTAACACGATGGGTAGCATGCCGTTTTTAAAGCAATTGTTATAAAAAATATCGGCGTAGCTGGAAGCAATAATGACTTTAAAGCCGAAGTCCTCCAGGGCCCATGGCGCATGCTCGCGGCTGGAGCCGCAACCAAAATTTTCGCGGGTAAGCAATATGCTGGCACCTTGATAGCGGGCTTGGTTGAGCACAAAATCCGGATTAATTTGACGCTTGCTGTTGTCCATACCAGGCTCACCGTGATCTAGGTAACGCCATTCATCAAAGGCATTCACGCCAAAACCGGAACGCTTGATGGACTTCAAAAATTGCTTAGGGATGATCGCGTCGGTATCGACGTTGGCTCTGTCTAAGGGGGCAACCAAACCATTTAACTGCGTGAAAGCTTGCATAGTGTTTTATCTTTTATTTCGTTGAATTCTGTATGGCCTCGCCGCCTTTTTCTATGTCTTTACCTATACCTTGCAAGGTATTGCAAGCAGACAATAAAGTGGCAAAACTGCATAAAATGATGAATTTTTTCATGACTACTCCCTTATTCATGGCCCCTAGTATTCATGGCCCCTAGACCTGACTGACGTCAACAAAATGACCCGCGATGGCAGCCGCAGCCGCCATGGCTGGGCTAACTAGATGGGTACGGCCACCTTGGCCTTGCCTGCCTTCAAAATTACGGTTTGAGGTTGAGGCACAGCGCTCGCCTGCCTCCAAACGGTCAGCATTCATGGCCAAACACATGGAACAGCCAGGCTGACGCCATTCAAAACCGGCTTCGCTAAACACCTTATCCAAGCCCTCTTGTTCGGCTTGGGCTTTAACCAATCCAGAACCGGGCACCACCAGGGCCAATTTGACGTTAGCCGCCACGCGCTTACCTTTGGCAACGGCAGCCGCTGCGCGCAAGTCTTCGATACGCGAATTGGTGCAGGAACCGATGAACACTTTGTCTATGCGAATTTCGCTAATTGGCGTGTTAGGCTGCAAACCCATGTAAGCGTAAGCACGCTCCCAATCGGCTTTTTGCACGGCATTTTTAGCCAAATCCAAACTGGGTACACGCCCGTCTATGGCCACCACCATTTCCGGCGAGGTACCCCAAGTGACTTGCGGCTTAATGTCTTCGGCTTGCAAGCGCACCACCAAATCGAATTGTGCTCCCGCATCGGATTGCAAGGTGCGCCAATAAGCCACAGCGGCATCCCATTGATCGGCTTTAGGCGCGTAAGGGCGGCCTTTAATGTAATTAATGGTGGTGTCATCCACGGCCACCATGCCGGCACGCGCACCGGCTTCAATCGCCATATTGCAAAGCGTCATGCGCCCTTCCATGGATAAACCACGTATGGCCGAACCGGCAAACTCTATGGCATAACCATTGCCGCCAGCCGTGCCAGTTTTACCTATGATGGCCAAAGCCACGTCCTTGGCCGTGACCATAGGCCCCAACTGGCCTTCCACCAAGACTTGCATGGCTTTGGATTTTTTTTGCACCAAACATTGGGTAGCCATCACGTGCTCCACTTCCGATGTGCCTATGCCGTGCGCCAAGGCACCAAACGCGCCGTGCGTACTGGTATGCGAATCGCCGCACACCACCGTCATGCCTGGCAGGGTTGCTCCTTGCTCAGGGCCAACCACGTGGACTATGCCTTGTCGCGCATCCATGAATGGGAAGTAGGCTTTTGCACCGAACTCGGCTATGTTTTCCGTCAAGGTTTCAATTTGCAACCTGGCCACCGGATCGGCTATGCCCGCCAAGCCCTTATCCCAGCCATTGGTAGGCGTGTTATGGTCAGCCGTAGCGACGATGGAGCCAACGCGCCATGGCTTACGATGGGCCAAGCGCAAACCCTCGAAGGCTTGCGGGCTGGTCACTTCATGCACCAAATGGCGGTCTATGTATATCAAGGCAGCGCCGTTTTCCTCGTGCACCACGTGACTATCAAACAATTTATCGTACAGCGTTTTTGCCATATTTTTAACCTAAGCCTACAAAGTGCCGCCTAGCAAAAAGACGCCAGGCACACGGTTTTATTAATCTCTAAAATTACCAAACTGCAAGGGAAAGTCAGTCACGGATTTTTTCACAAAGGCTATGGCCTCTTGCAGCAAATCACGCTTGGCGCCATTCACTCGTACGGTATCGCCTTGAATGCTGCCCTGCACTTTTAAGCCGGAATCCTTAATCAGCTTGACGATGCGCTTAGCCAAATCGCTGTCTATGCCATCCTTGATTTTAAGTTCTTGCTTGACTTTATTGCCGCCCACCTTCTGCACGTCCTTATGTTCCAGGCGCTTAGTTGAATCCGGCTCTTTTTTTTCCATGCCAGGCAACAAGATGTCTTTGATTTGATCTAGCTGAAAATCGTTATCGCCATACAAAGTGATGATGCTGTCTTTTTCATTGAGCTCTACTTTGGCCGACGTCCCTTTAAAATCATAACGATTGGTAATTTGCTTACCGGCCGTGTCTATGGCGTTTTTAAGTGCCACCATATCCACTTCAGATGAAATATCAAAACTGGGCATATTCTCTCCTCAATACCAAGCAGGCGCTAGGCGCCATGCATTACTCAAAATGGCAAACGTAGTCCAGCGTTTCGCTGACGTCTATATCAAAACTTGAATTGGCTGGCACGGTAAATTTATCGCCTGCTTTATAGGCTGTCCAACTGGTCTCGCCTTGCAGACGCACCTTACAAGCGCCCAAATTGATTTCCATTAATTCAGGTGCAGCGGTGTTGAAGGTTAAGGTGCCTGGGAAAATCACGCCTATGGTGCTGCGCGTGCCATTAGGAAACATCACGGTGTGACTGACGCACTTGCCGTCAAAATAGATGTTGGCTTTCTTTTTAACGCTGACGTTGTCAAATTGTGCCATTTGCTTGGACTCTCAAAATAATGAAAACACCATTATCGCAGAAAAGCCTCGCCTATCCAAGGCGCAAGGGCAATGCCGGCATAATCAATATCAGCAAATAATCGGTTTTAATCTGGGTTGGATTTAATTGGAACGCTGGGTTGCTTTAAGCAAAACAAGTCACGTCTGCGAGCAAGGGCGCCTGCTGATCTTTGGCCGACAAACTAGGCGCACCTTCTATGGGCCAAGGAATAGCCAATGCCGGGTCGTTCCATGCGATGCTGCGCTCGAATTCCGGCGCGTAGTAAGCTGTGGTTTTGTAAAGAAATTCGGCTGTCGCTGAAGTGACCAAAAAGCCATGCGCAAAGCCTTCCGGCACCCATAACATGCGCTGATTTTCAGCAGACAATTCAATGGCCACATGCTGCCCAAAACTAGGCGAGCTTTTACGTATGTCGACCGCCACATCAAACACAGCACCTTGTATCACCCTAACCAGCTTGCCTTGTGCTTGTTGTATTTGAAAATGCAGCCCACGCAATACGTTTTTTTCAGAACGGCTGTGATTATCCTGAACAAAATCCAAGTCACGGCCTATCAAGCTAGCAAACTGTCGACGATTGAAGCTCTCGTAAAAAAAACCACGCTGATCACCAAACACTTTAGGTTCAATGATCAGCACATCTGGAATGGCAGTGTGTATAAGCTTCAAAATCGTGCCCTATCGCTTAACAAGCGTAACAAATACTGTCCGTACGCGCTTTTAGCTAAGGGTTGCGCTAATCGTTGCAACTGCTCGGCCGTGATGTAGCCCTTAAAGTAGGCAATCTCTTCTGGGCAACACACTTTTAAGCCCTGCCTGTGCTCTATGGTTTGAATAAAGTTACTGGCCTCAATCAAGCTCTCGTGGGTACCGGTATCCAACCATGCGTAACCGCGCCCCATGATTTCCACGCTCAATTGATTTTGCTCTAAATAGAGGCGATTTAAATCGGTAATTTCCAGCTCACCCCTAGCTGAGGGCTTGAGGTTAGCTGCCATGTCCAACACTTGGTTGTCGTAAAAATACAAGCCCGTGACCGCGTAGTTGCTTTTGGGGCTTAAGGGCTTCTCTTCCAAACTGGTGGCACGGCCTTGCTTGTCAAAGTCCACCACGCCATAGCGTTGCGGATCTTGCACATGGTAGGCAAAAACCGTGGCGCCCGACTCACGCGATGTGGCTTGCTCCAACTGCCGATGCAAATCGTGACCATAAAACACATTGTCACCCAACACCAAAGCGCTGGGGTCCTTGCCTACAAAGTCTTTGCCTATGATAAAAGCCTGCGCCAAACCATCGGGACTGGCTTGCACGGCGTACTGCAAATTCAACCCCCAATCACGGCCATCGCCTAATAACTGCTCAAACCGAGGGGTGTCTTGCGGCGTGGAAATGATCAATATATCGCGTATCCCAGCCAGCATCAGCGTGCTAAGCGGGTAATAAATCATGGGCTTATCGTAAATCGGCAGCAACTGCTTGGAAACCACCTTGGTTACTGGATGCAGACGCGTGCCTGAGCCGCCTGCCAAGATAATGCCTTTTCTGTGCGCCATAATCGCTTCTCTAAATGGATGGGTAGTCCAGCACTTCCGTTAACATGCGCTTGACGCCAATTTGCCAGTGCGGCAGGCTCAAGCCAAATGCATCTTGGAGTTTACTGGTATTTAATCGGGAATTCAAAGGGCGCTGCGCTGGGGTAGGAAATGCACTACTAGGCACGGCTTGAATGGCGGACTGCGCCACCTTTATCGCCACACCCGCCTGCCTAGCCTGCTCAATCACAAAAGTCGCATAAGCGTGCCATGTCGTTTCGCCTGCTGCTGCCAGATGGTACAAACCACTTAATTGCGGATTTTGTACGGCGGCGCGCAGCGCATGCGCGGTGACGTCGGCCAGCAAATCGGCGCCAGTAGGGGCGCCCACCTGGTCATTAATGACCTTTAACTGATCATGCTGCTGCGCCAACTGCAACATGGTTTTAGCAAAATTACGGCCTCGTGCCGCGTAAGCCCAACTGGTGCGAAAAATCAAATGCTTGCAGCCGGCCTCAATAACGGCCTGTTCTCCAGCCAATTTACTGGCACCATAAACACTCAAGGGTAGCGCGACATCGCTTTCCTGCCAGGGCGCATCGCCACTGCCATCAAACACGTAATCGGTGGAGTAATGCACCAACCAAGCACCGCTAGCCCTAGCCGCTTGCGCCAAAACCGTCAGCGCCTTGGCATTCACAGCCTGGGCCAATTCGGGCTCTCTTTCGGCTTTATCCACCGCCGTATAGGCCGCGGCGTTAACGATCACATCCGGCGCTACCTCGCGCAATGTGTTGGCGAGGCCCGTTAAATTCGTCAAGTCGCCGCAATGGTTTTGGCTACGCGCATCCAGCGCTACCAGCTCTCCCAGTGGCGCTAAGCTACGTTGCAACTCCCAGCCCACCTGACCATTTTTGCCCAACAATAGAATTTTCATAAACCATGCTGTCACTTGTAAATTTAATGCCTAAGCATATTACTATAAAAGCCACACACCTTACGGCACATGGCTTTCTAGTTTCTTGCATCAAAAACCACAGTAAAAGTGGTCATTTTAATTGGTGGGCTGGGGTCAATCAAACAAACCTTGAAACTCAATGCCAGCAATGAAGTAATTGCAATATTTAAAATATACCGTCAAATATACCGTCAAATACTCACAATTTACAATAAACCACTTGAAATCTAACTACCTACAGGGGGGGGTAGCTTCAATTATTATCTAATAATAAATATGGTATCACACCACCCACAAAAAACCGCAAATTAGCATTCGCCAATAAATCGCATTCAAAATTAAAAAAGGGGCTCATTGGGGCTTAGATTTTCACCAACTCCTCAATGCTAACATCCAAGACTTCTGCAATCCTAGACAAGATAAGTAAAGATGGATTAGCCACACCCCTCTCAACCTTGCTGATATAGGTCCTATCAATTTCGCATTGAAAAGCCAATTCCTCTTGTGACAATCCAGAGAGCTTCCTGAGCCTTCTAACGTTATTTGCTAGCGTGTTAAGTGTTGATTCATTTCTATGAATTTTCATCCATAAAGATTGAATTTAAAGAGCTATTCACGCCACGGCATATAAGCATAATTTAATTACTCAATCTATTGTCATTTTGATGCCTATAAGCTACATTATAAATGCTATTTTTTCTATAAAGGGGCTCAGAATGATTATCGAACTTTTAACACCATTAATGCTAGCAACTGCGCCTATACGCATTGATGTTGCAGAACCTAAATATGACCACCAATCTCAACAAAATATTCGTGTTGCTGAGTGGTCGGATTTAAAGCAAGTTACATTTAACGGGACTCAAACATTTGACTACAAAGGTCGACCTGCTGATGCAGATAATGACTAATTAAATTAGAGAAAATCTGACATGCTATTAGTTTTAACAGCTTCATTTGATGGCACGTCAGATTTACTTTTCGAACATATCAATAAAAAAGCATTTAGGTTTAATTTTGATATTTTTGAGGAATATGAAGTTGAATTAACTCCGAGCTATTGGAGAATTAGAAACCCTGTTGGCTTGGAGATAACATCCGAGACAGCATCCAAATGCTTTTGGTGGAAAGTTACTAACTATCAAGCTCATGAAGATGGCTTTGTAAACGAAGAAGTTAAATATGTCTTTAGAGAGATATATAACTGGTTTCTTCACCGAAATCTAGTAAAGGGAACACCGCCAGATTTTCATAACAGAAACGGTAAAATTCATATTTTATCCGTAGCTAAAAATCACTTCCCAATCCCCGAAACATACACTGGCTGGGGATTCCACCAAGCTCCAAACCTAAAAAATAGGAATGTTGTAGCAAAGTCTTTATCTTCCGGACTTACAACAACTAATCACGCTCTATTCACTACTGCCGTAGATATTAATAAGCTAAATCCAAAATTCCCTTGGTACTTGCAGGAAACAGTCGAAGCCGAATATGACACCACTATATTCATTTGTGATGGAAAACCCTATGCATTTCAGAGAAGTCGTGAAGATTTGAAAGGTTTAGATTGGCGTTCAGAACAAGACTTCAACGATACTAAACAGTGGAACCCTAGAGACTTAAGTGCAACAGAAAATGTTTCTATTAATAACTTTTGTGCTGCTCTAAATATTGATTGGGGAAGAATAGATTTCCTAGAAAGAAATGGTGACTTAATTTTTCTTGAATATAACGCCAATGGGCAATGGGTATTTCTTGATTACGAAAACAAAATGGGGTTAGTTGAAAAGGTATGTAATTATTTATGCGAAACTTAAATATGAAAAATAGATTATTTGCTTTAGCAGCGTTCACCTTATTTGTTGGGTACTTATCAACACCCAATAATGCAACAGCTGAGTCGCTGGAATGTGCAATGCTAAAACAAGAGATTTTGTCTCAATCAAAACAGACTTCAGAAGACGATTGGCAAGCTCAGCAAATAGAAATTGCCAAACTGTCACCTCAAGAACAAACCTATTATCTAGCTAGTCAAAATGGAAGAAATTTAGGCAAAGCAATCGGAGAGTTATTGGGCTCAAGAAATACGCTTGAACAAAATATTGAGATTTATAAAGAGAATTGCGAATAATTTTACTTTTTAGGCTTCCTGTAGACAGCATCTTTATCGCAGCTCACTTCATACATTCTAACTAATTCCTCACAAGACATATCTTTCCTTCGTACACAATCCCCATCAACTAAAGCCAATTGTGAAACGCAGAAACTCGTAGATGGCTTTACCTTAATTCCATGCAAATCCACATAAGTAAAACTCTTGTAAAAAAATACAATTATTAGCAATGTAAATAATAGAAAAAGCAAAATCCATAGACTTATTTTATAAAAAGAAGAGGTTTTAATCAGCGTCATATCAAAGCGGTTCTATTTTTTTATTGTATAAATCATAAATGTATTTATCTGAGCGCCTCATTACATCTTGAAGCTTCCCAATTGCCCCAATTATCAACAATTACTCGAAACTCACTTACTTGGTTAGTATTGGTGCAATAAACATCGACAACACATTTCAACCCAACTGTAAATCCACCTGACGTATATGCATTACCAGTAATTTGACCATATGAAGAGATGCTTCCTGAATATGATGTAATTGCTGGCATATAAGCATTAGCAACTTCTGATGACCATCTATAAACACTCCCACCATCGTCAAATTTATAAGCAGATAAAGGCATTCCATTGCTCCTGAAAAAATCATCAACAGGTTTACCTTTGTACCTATTTAACTTAGTCAATGCATCACCTGTTGAAGAGCAGCCGGTAATAATTAGACCTAAAATTAATACGAATAATGATTTAAATTTCATTTGTTAAACCTTCCTTTTTCACACCAAAATTTAGTAGTTACGCCTACTTGATTTTGAAACAACTCTTGCGCAATTTGGCAGTTTCCTTGGTTATACCCACCACCATCAACGGAATCAAATGTTGCAACGTGAAGACGCATCAATGGGTCAATAGCTGAATTCCTGTATAAAGTATAGGTTGTGTCGCTTGAACAAGCAGTAATTATTGGTGATAAAACTAAAATAGTTGCGATGATTTTTTTCATATTAAATCTTTCTCAAAGCGGCTCTATTTTGGTTTTGTATTGAGACATAACCAACTTATCCAAATAAAACACACAAACACTAATAATCCAAGCCGTGTTAGCAACTTTGACATGTTCTTCCACACCTCCATAAGGGTCATTTATCTCCGCCCAGAAGTGTAAGGTAAGCATAATCAAAAAAACATGCCCCATAAACTTTGCAAACTTGGAGGTGAACATAGCTTTAAGTTTGCCTTGTATTTTATTAATCATTATTTACTCATTTTTCTAATGAATGCATATGCAAATACAAAACCATCCATAAACAGCTTAAACAAAAGAACCAACAAGCTAACGTTAAACAATACGCCAAAACAAAATTGAGCCATAGACCAATCATCAGACCCATGCAAGTAGCATTCAGCAAACATATGTTCACATCCAGCAAGAAGGTTATGTGCGCCTATTATCAGTAGCACAAGCAAAAGAGTGAATGTAATTAGTAGGTTTATCTTATAGAATTTATTCATAATAAAATTATATACTTATAATTTATAATTAAAGTCTTTAATTAAGTGTTTTGTGGTACATCCTATAGACATATTTTATTCTTATGCGGGGGAAATATATATAAAAATAAAACCCCCGCTTGTTATCTATTCGTCGTTATTTATTCCTTGTCTTATATCCATATTACTTATTGAATATTTATTATTTATATATTCATCTTCCATCTTAATGGCTGGAGCAATCCCAGCCGTAGCTGGTTTAAAGACGCTGTCTTCAGACACAAATAACCCCGTATTCGCATCCCTCTTCTTTGTTAACATGCCCTTTCTTGCTCTTTGTGACTGAATTTCACATTTCCCTTTCGCCCGAATAATCTCCTCATCGCATCGCTTATGATGCCAACAACCGTCGTCGTCCGAGATAAAGAAAAATTCCTCTAATATATTTGTTAATTCCTCCATTTTTTTATTTGGGCATTTAGTCACACGCTTTAAGTATTTAATATCATTTTCAAATGGTCCAGTTGTGTAATACCTTTTCATCAAATTCCAATAGGTTCCATGCTCCTCAAAGCTTAGATAATCTGTATCTGAATAATAATCACCCCAATCAAATTGGGTGAAAGGTATAACGAACGAAGTTTTGGTTATTTTACGTTTTTCGATGGTCAAATTAATCTCCTAACATTTTTACTGCGTTAATTTGCTGCTTGAAATTTCTTGTCATTCTTGATGTTGATTTTGCTGCTGATATAAGCTTTCTAGCTATGCGTTTATGGGCAATAGCTATGTCACCCCTAACCTCGAGTATCTTTTCATACATCACCCCCAGCTGGGCCCCCTCAAAATGCGTCCTAGCCCCCTCTTTAACTGACTCTAACAAGTAGAAACAGGTTGAATCACCGTCAAGGTGTGTTCGCATCCGCCAATCCTTGTCTAAAGGACAAATCGCGGCATTGCATTTATTAAACTTGGGGCAATCTCGAGGGTAGGTAAATTCAATTGACTCCAATGCAGCCGGCTTCAATTGGCAACCCCTAAAGCATGACGAAGCTCGCCCACATTCCAGCAAGTCGTCCGTGGTGATAGTTTTCTTGGCTGAGGTAACCTACCCTCCTTTACGCCACGCCATACTGTTGCAGACGAACAAGCATAAAGAGCCATTACTACTGGCAGCCTTACATTTGCAGAGTTTGGGAATTGGTCAAAATTCCGTAAGTCTGAATTGATAGATGTTGATTCTGTTAATCGTAAAATATCTTTCATTGCTATTTACCTTTCTTGATTAATAAAAATCACCAAGTTAAGGTAGTATTTGCCTGCGCATTGTTGCCTATAACCGCTTCAGGAATTATCAAAACACCGATAAAATCGCTTGACAGTGAAGAAAACTTTGATATTATTCACCCAAGATGTTAGCTTTAAGCTATCGTGAAGCAAGTGAATAACCAAACAAATACCATCTTGATAAAGTGCTGCAATCAAGGTCAGGTAAACAGTGCAATCCCGTCTAGTCTGAATATGACTTGGCACAAAGCCTCATACTCCGCCAAGAGTTTGGGGCTTTTTCTTTGGTGGTACTGCAAAAAACTTCTTTAAAACTTATTCCCCATTAACTTGTTAACGAGGGTCAATACACAATATGTTGTGTACGTAATGCAATTTATGCCTTTATTTTGTGTGCGTCAACCCTGTTTTCACCCAATATTTTTGCCTCATTTTGCTGTATTTTTGTACAAATGGCACTAGCATTTGCATAGCGCCACAATAAAAAATTAAAAATGTATTTAGTTGCACTAAAAATTAATTAAATTATTTTTTAGCCACTTTAAGCAAGCTTGAACGGCAACAGTTTTTCACTCGCTTTGAGTTCATCCAAATAATCCGCCCATGTCTGCATCATAGCTGTACGTTGTTCAACAAACTTAGTGCGGTTGTAAGCCGCTCCTAAAACGTCAGGTACTTTGTGTGCCAATTGATGTTCAATAATATAAGGGTCAATATTTAGGCGTTCATGCAATATGGTTCTTGCCATTGCCCTAAAACCATGCCCCGTTATATCTTTTTGAGTATCGTATCCCATGCGTCGCAAAGCCGCATTAATAGCTGCAGCACTCATTGGCTTTTTAGGGTCATGCCCTCCTTGAAAAACAAATTCGCCATGTCCGCTAAATTGATACATGTCTTCTAGTAGTTTGACGGCTTGTTTTGACAAAGGCACTAAATGATTCGATTTAGTTTTAGTTATAAAAAGGCGCCACTCTTTTGACTTCAAATCAATATCTGCCCATTTCATTTTTCGCAACTCTCCTGGGCGTGCGAATATAAACGGCGATAACTTGAGAGCTGTTTGCACAGTAAAGCCGCCTGTAAAGCCATCTATTGCACGTAAAAGTTCTGCTGCATCTTTAGGTTCCGTAAACGCAGCCATATGCTTAACGACTGCAGCAGGCAAAGCTCCTCTTAAATCAACACACGGGTCTCGCATAGCTCTTCCAGTTTGAACTGCGTGACGAAATACTTGGCTAACTGCTTGCAATGTGCGATGTGCAGTTTCAAGCTTATTCAAGTTTTCAATACGCTTAACTGCTTCCAAAATTTGAGGTGCTGTAATTTCAGACATTTGCTTACTACCCAACCATGGAAAAATATATAGCTCTAAACGTCTCATGGTTCGTTGTTGGTGTGAAGCTGATTTATTAGTAAAGTAACTTGATGCCCACTCACGTGCCACCACTTCCAGACTATTAAGCTGCAAACCAATTTTAGAAGCTTTTGCAGCCTTCTTGGTTTCGCTAGGGTCGGCGTCATTAGCCAATAGTTTACGAGCAGCATCTCTTCTATCTCTTGCATCAGAGAGACTAACATCCGGAAAAGAACCTAATGCTAGCGTCTTTCTCTTTCCACCAAAACGATAATCAAACCTCCAAAGCTTACTTCCGCTAGATTGAATGAATAAATACAACCCTTTTTCATCAGCTAGCTTATAAGGCTTATCTTTAGGCTTGGCGTTATTTGTAGCAGTCACTGTTAGCATTTGACGGTATCCCTCTGCAGATATCACTCGATACCGTCAACGATACCGCCAAAAATGACGGTATGTCAAGATGCATTATGTGATGGCGTGAGGCAACAAAAAAGCCACACACATTGCTGTATATGGCTTTAAAGCAGTTCTTGATGCATTGTGAAACGCTAAAATGGTGGAGCTGGGGGGAATCGAACCCCCGTCCGCAAATCCTCCACAGACAGTTCTACATACTTAGCCTTGTTGTTTAATTTAATCTGCACCACACCAACAGACAAGCGCTGTACAGACGAGCGACCTTAAGGTTAATGCCGTATTAAGTCACCCAATACAACACGTATCCCGTGTATATGACACTACGTATGGGTTACCCCAATCCAACCCACGGGAGAGCTGGTGTAGCGTCCAGCAGGATTAAGCTGCTAGAGAGTAAGTTTCGTCGTTTGCGACTATACTTTTTTCAGCTGTATTTACGAGGTAATCTGAGCCTCGGTATGCCCTGCGCTGCTTTGTAACCCACGTCGAAACCTGGTCAGCCCCAAATCAGTTTTATTGCCGTCAAGCAAACCATGGCTCCAATTCACTTGATACATCTATTATACGCTTTAACGCGCCACTTAAGTAGAAGGTGGTTGCCACCAGACTTTCATTCAAATCCGGCTTACTTCAAATTTGTCCTACTTATTGTGTGCCCGCATAATGCGGCCTTTTTCGCGCTCCCAGTCGCGCTCTTTTTCCGTATCGCGTTTATCGTGTTGCTTTTTACCCTTAGCCAGCCCAATCTGAACCTTTACCCGCCCTTTGGAAAAATGCAAATCCAGCGGCACGATGGTATAGCCAGAACGCTCCACCTTAGCGATCAGCTTAAGGATTTCTTCGTTATGCAATAGCAGTTTGCGAGTGCGTACGGCGTCCGGGCGGATGTGCGTAGAGGCCGCGCCCAATGGGGTCACGTGGCAACCTATTAGGTAAATTTCACCGCGCTGAATAATGACGTAGGCTTCTTTAATGTTAACGCGGTTGTCGCGTATGGCTTTAACTTCCCAGCCTTCCAAGACCACGCCAGCCTCATACTTGTCTTCGATGAAGTAATCAAAAAACGCTTTTTTATTTTGTGCAATGCTCATAAAACGAACTATTTCTTGGTCTATGCCTTAAAATGCCATTTTACCTCAGTTCTGCGCCTGTTCACTTTTCACACCGACGCAGACAGCCTTTATTTTTAAGACCGAGTATGGCGCAAGTAAACAAATCCGTTCTAATTAACCATTCAGCCAGTCGCATGTTCGAGCTCGTCGATGACGTCAGCCGCTACCCGGAATTTCTGCCGTGGTGCGGCGGTGTCGATGTGATTAAAAAAGACCTGCACAGCACGATCGCCACCCTGCATATCGCCTACCATGGCTTGAAACAGCAATTCACCACCGAAAACAGCAAAACTTACCCTAGCGCCATGGACATACAATTGAAAGACGGACCATTTAAGCACTTAGACGGGTCGTGGCGTTTTATCGCACTCAATGAAAATGCCTGTAAAATTGAGTTTGTGCTTAATTATGAATTTGCCAACGCGTTTTTAGAGAAAATAATCGCCCCGGTTTTTAGCCACATTGCCAACACCTTTGTCGATGGCTTCGTCGCTAGAGCCGACGTGGTGTATAAAAACCAACAAGAGGAATGCCCATGAACAGCAACGAGATACTAGTTGAAGTCGCTTATGCCTTAGCCCACGAGCAATTGATCGCGCCGGTCAAGGCCACGCCAGGCATTACTGCCGAGCAAGCCATCAATCTATCTGGCATAGTCAAAAAATACCCGGAGATCGATTTAAACCAAAATAAAATCGGCATTTTTGGCAAGCTCTCTAGATTGGATCAGCCCTTGCGTCACCTAGACCGCGTGGAAATTTACCGGGCGCTGATTGCCGACCCAAAAGAAGTGCGTAAGCAGCGTGTGGCCGATGGCAAAGTAATGAAAAAAGGCGGTGGCGACGCCGCGATTGAAGAATAAAGCAACAAGCTTACGCTCGCTTATTCGCAATACCGTTTGACATCCGCTTGTGCTTCTATCTTAGCCTGGGCGATCTCTGTGCTAGATAAAAACACCCGCTCACCCTTTTCGTTTACCGTGGCTATCCTGCCGCCCAATTGATAGGTCACCAAATTGGCTTGCGCGGCTTTGCAGTTTTTTTGTTTTAATTGCAGCGCTTCAGCCGACAAGGCATCGGCTTTCTCCGCTACTTTTTGCTTGTTAGGCTGCGCTTTAGCGCGCTTTAATTCGCTAGTGATGTCACCTTCTACCGGCGCCAGCGGCGGCAAATTTTTTAAGCCTACCGCCGGCCGACCTTGCACGGATTCCAATTTAATATTGGATGGCGGCGGCACATCACTGTAGCGCATGACCCCATTAGGCTCACGCCATTTGTACACTTCCGCCGAAGCCATGATGGGCATTAACATTAGGCTTAATATCAACGCCGGTATTTGCATTTTCTAGTCCTTAAGCACCCAAGTGCCCATCATCAATGGAAATAATAGTATGGCCGCATGTTTGGGACAAGCAAGCTTTTTTAAAAACTTTATGCTGCTAGCACTCGCGCGAGCGCCGTGAAATCTGTATAATTTCGTTTTGGCTACAAGGATTTACGCATGCGTTTATTGCAACAAGCTCTCACATTTGATGATGTTTTATTAGTGCCAGCCTACTCCAACGTGCTGCCACGCGAGGTTTCCCTCGCCACACAACTTACCCGCAACATCCAACTCAACATACCGCTGCTGTCAGCGGCCATGGACACCGTGACTGAAGCGCCACTGGCCATCGCCTTGGCACAAGAAGGCGGCTTGGGCTTCATCCATAAAAACATGACGGCCATGAAACAAGCAGCCCATGTCGCCAGGGTTAAGCGTTTCGAATCCGGCGTGGTGAACGACCCGATTACCATACAAAGCCACCTCACGGTGCGCGACGTGTTAGAACTCACGCGCATGCACAAAATATCCGGTATACCGGTGGTTGATAACGGCAAAATCGTTGGCATTGTGACCAATCGCGATTTACGCTTTGAAACCAATTTAGATCAACCCATCAAAAACATCATGACACCGCGTGACCGTCTGGTTACCGTGCGTGAAGGCGCTGCTAAAGACGATGTCATACGCTTATTGCACCAACACCGCTTAGAGCGCGTGTTAGTGATAGACGCTAACGACACGCTTAAAGGCCTCATTACGGTTAAAGACATCCAAAAATCCACCGACCACCCTTACGCCTGTAAAGATGCGCAAGGCCGCTTGCGCGTGGGCGCAGCCGTTGGTGTGGGTGAAGGCACGGAGGAACGCGTGGCCGCTTTATCTGAAGCCGGCGTTGACGTCATCGTGGTCGACACCGCGCACGGCCATTCACAAGGCGTGCTAGACCGTGTCACCTGGGTGAAAAAACATTTCCCGCACATCGAAGTCATAGGCGGCAACATCGCAACTGCCAGCGCGGCGTTGGCCTTGGTCGATGCCGGTGCCGACGGCGTCAAAGTGGGCATAGGCCCAGGCTCCATCTGTACTACCCGTATCGTGGCTGGCGTAGGCGTGCCACAAGTGAGTGCGATTGCCAACGTGGCCGATGCTTTAGCCAAGAGCGGCGTGCCGTTTATTGCGGACGGCGGCATCCGCTTTTCTGGCGACATCTCTAAAGCCATTGCGGCCGGTGCTTACAGCGTTATGCTAGGCGGCATGTTTGCCGGTACCGAAGAAGCGCCGGGCGACATCGAACTGTTCCAAGGCCGCTCGTACAAATCATACCGTGGCATGGGTTCCATTGGCGCTATGGAAAAAGGCTCCAGCGACCGTTATTTCCAAGACACCAATAGCGGCGCAGACAAACTGGTGCCAGAAGGCATTGAAGGACGCGTTCCTTATAAAGGCAGCGTCATTGCCGTGATACACCAACTCATGGGCGGCTTACGCGCTTCCATGGGCTACGTGGGTGCCAGCAACATCACCGAAATGCGTGAAAAAGCCGAGTTTGTGCAAATCACCTCAGCCGGCATGCGTGAATCGCACGTGCACGATGTGCAAATCACCAAAGAAGCACCCAACTACCGTATAGACTAAACCCCTTCACCACAAAGGCACTGCGACTGCGCGCCTTGGTGGTGAGTTTTTGTTTCTAGAAGCCCTATGACCACCCACTCAAAAATACTTATTTTGGATTTTGGCTCACAAGTCACCCAACTGATTGCTCGCCGCGTACGCGAAGCACACGTTTACTGTGAAATTCACCCGTGTGACGTGAGCGATGAGTTTGTGCGAAATTTTGGCGCCGATGGCGTGATACTGTCCGGCAGTCATGCCAGCGTGTACGAAGACGAAACCGACTTTGCACCACAAGCTACTTTTGAACTGGGCGTGCCGGTATTGGGCATATGCTATGGCATGCAAACCATGGCGCAACAACTGGGTGGCAAGGTGGAAGCCGGGCATAAGCGTGAATTTGGCTATGCCGAAATTCGTGCGCACGGCCATTCGGCGCTATTTAAAGACCTACAAGATCGCAGCAATGCGGACGGCCACGGCCTATTGGACGTATGGATGAGTCACGGTGACAAAGTCACCGAACTGCCTCCCAATTTTAAAGTGATCGCCAGCAACGACAGCACCCCTATCGCGGCCTTCGCCGATGAAGAGCGGCGCTTTTATGGCGTGCAATTCCACCCGGAAGTCACCCACACCAAATTAGGCCAAGCCATGCTAGAACGTTTTGTGCTGGGCATATGCCAAGCCAAACCGGACTGGATCATGGGCGACTACATCAGCGAAGCGGTGGCTAAAATTAAAGCCCAGGTTGGCGACGAAGAAGTGATTTTAGGCTTGTCCGGTGGCGTTGATTCGAGCGTGGCGGCAGCCCTTATCCACCGCGCCATTGGCGACCAACTGACTTGTGTGTTTGTCGATCATGGCTTATTGCGCCTCAATGAAGGCGACATGGTCATGGACATGTTTGCCGGACGCTTGCATGTTAAAGTCATCCGCATCGATGCCATGGACCAGTTTATGGGCCATTTAGCTGGCGTCAGCGAGCCCGAAGCCAAGCGCAAGATAATAGGCCGCGAGTTTGTTGAAGTATTCCAAGCCGAAGCGAAAAAATTAGCCAATGCCAAATGGCTGGCGCAAGGCACCATCTACCCAGACGTGATTGAATCGGGCGGCGCCAAATCGAAAAAAGCCGTCACCATTAAAAGTCACCATAACGTAGGCGGCTTGCCAGCTAGCTTGGGCTTAAAATTACTGGAGCCCCTGCGCGACTTATTTAAAGACGAAGTGCGCGAATTGGGCGTAGCGCTTGGTTTGCCGCATGACATGGTCTACCGCCACCCCTTCCCAGGCCCAGGCTTGGGCGTGCGCATCTTGGGTGAAGTGAAGCAAAACTACGCCGACTTGCTGCGCCGTGCCGATGCCATTTTTATAGAAGAATTACGCAACACCGTGGATGCGAAAACTGGCCAGACTTGGTACGCCCTAACCAGCCAAGCCTTCGCGGTATTTTTACCGGTCAAATCGGTAGGCGTGATGGGCGATGGCCGCACTTACGATTACGTCGTGGCATTGCGTGCCGTGGTGACCAGCGACTTTATGACCGCGCATTGGGCGGAACTGCCTTACGATTTATTGGGCCGGGTATCCAATCGCATCATCAACGAAGTACGGGGCATTAATCGCGTGGTGTACGATATTTCTGGCAAGCCACCTGCCACCATAGAGTGGGAGTAATCATGAGCCGCGCCTTTGTTAATGAAGAACGTTTTGAGCAAGCCGGTGGCGAGGAATTGGTCGATCGGCCAATTAGCGAATTTGCTAATTACGTGACGCCCACGGGTGCTTTGGAATTGCAATCCCTAGAAACCGCCTTGATGGCCGAGCTGGCCCCCTTAAAACAATCAGCAGAAGACACTTTCAATAAAGACAAAGTGGCGGAACTTGAGCGCGACTTACGCTACGTCAGAGCCCGATTAGACACCGCCATCCTAGTCGACCCGGCCGGACAAAACCATGAAACCGTATTGTTTGGCGCCAGTGTCACTGTGCAAGACGATGCAGGCCAGACCCATTGCTTTCACATCGTCGGTGAAGACGAAGCCGATGCCGGCGTCAATAAAGTCAGCTACGTGTCACCCTTAGCCAAATCGCTAATTGGCCAAAAAGTGGGAGATAACGTAACCTGGTTGCGCCCTGCCGGCAACCTTAATTTAGAAATTCTGGACATACACTACCCCACATGAACGTCAATCAAGCCATAGTAGAGCGCCGCTCGGTCAAGGTCTACGACCCACATCATAAAATGACAGAGCAAGAAATTAGCGAGCTCATGGCTTTAGCCATGCTGTCGCCCACTGCCTTTAATATTCAAAATTGGCGCTTCGTGTTGGTGACTGACCCTGTGCTGCGTCAGCAAATACGGGCGGTTAGCTGGAATCAAGCACAAGTCGAAGAAGCCTCCTTGCTCATCGTATTGACTGCCGATTTAAACGCTTGGGCTAAACAACCCGAACGCTATTGGAAAAATGCGCCTAAAGCCGCCTCCGACGTGTTGGTGCCCATGATAGGTCACTACTACCAAAGCAACGATCAGGTGCAACGCGATGAAGCAATGCGTTCTTGCGGCATGGCGGCCACCACTCTCATGCTGGCTGCCAAGGAAATGGGTTACGACACCTGCCCCATGGACGGATTTGATTTCGCGGCCGTGAGCAAACTGCTTAATCTCCCGGCGGACCACATTCCAACCATGTTCGTCGTGGTAGGCAAAGCCTTAAAGGCAGCAGCGCCACGCGGCGGTCAATTAGCCATGGACGAAGTCGTCGTTTACAACCAATTTTAACCAATCCGTAGGGGTGCCCCTCCTACACAACACTCTTAAGGGTTCAATGTGTTAATCAGCAACAACATCACCGTGCAATTTGGCGCCAAGCCGCTGTTTGAAAATGTCTCCGTCAAATTTGGCGACAACAACCGTTACGGTTTGATTGGCGCGAACGGCTGCGGCAAATCCACCTACATGAAAGTATTGGCTGGGGTATTAACACCCAGCGCCGGTAACGTGGCCATAGACAGCCACGAACGCATGGCGTTTTTACGCCAAGACCAATTTGCCTACGAAGACCAGCGCGTGCTGGACGTGGTGATGATGGGCCACGAACAAATGTGGAAGGCCAACCAAGAAAAAAATGCCATCTACGCTAATTTGGAAGCCACGGAAGACGACTACATGCGCGCTGCCGAGCTAGAGGGCGTATATGCCGAATACGACGGCTATACCGCCGAAGCACGTGCCGGCGAATTATTATTGGGCGTGGGTATCCCCATTGAGCAGCACAATGGCTTGATGAGTGCCGTGGCACCCGGTTGGAAGCTGCGCGTGTTATTAGTCCAAGCCTTATTCTCTAACCCAGACATATTGCTACTCGATGAGCCAACCAACAACTTGGACATCAACACCATACGCTGGTTAGAAGACGTGTTAAACAACCGCGATTGCACCATGATCATCATTTCGCATGACAGGCACTTTTTAAACCAAGTGTGCACGCATACCTGCGACATGGACTACGGCAAAATTGCCATGTACCCAGGCAATTACGACGATTACATGGAAGCGAGCACCGCTGCGCGCGCCCAACAAGCCAAAGACAACGACAAAGCCAAACAGCAAGTGGCGGATTTACAGGACTTTGTGCGCCGCTTCTCGGCCAACGCCTCTAAAGCCAAACAAGCCACCAGCCGCGCCAAGCAAATCGATAAAATTAAAATTGAAGAATTCAAGCCGTCTTCACGTCAGTACCCCTTTATCCGCTTTGAATACGACGAGCGCGAAAAACTTTACCGCAATGCCGTGGAAATCAAAAAACTTAGCCACGGCTTTGATAAAACCCTGTTTAACGACGTCAGCATGATGTTTGAAGCCGGTGAAAAAGTCGCCATCATTGGTGAAAACGGTATTGGTAAAACCACGTTTTTACGCTGCTTAGCCGGGGATTTGTCGCCTAAGCACGGTGAGGTGAAATGGGCAGAAAAAGCCAACATAGGCTATTTTGCTCAAGACCACGAATACGAATTTGAGCAAGGTGAAGACTTGTTTGAATGGATGTCACGCTTCAGGCAAGTGGGCGACGACGACCAAGTGGTACGCAGCATGCTAGGTCGCTTATTATTTGGCGGCGACGATACCAAAAAATCCGTCAAAGTCCTATCCGGTGGGGAAAAGGGCCGCATGCTCTACGGCAAAATGATGTTAGGTCGCACCAACGTCATGCTGATGGATGAGCCGACCAACCACATGGACATGGAATCCATCGAAGCGCTTAACACCGCCTTGGATAAATACAAAGGCACGCTGTTCTTTGTCAGCCATGACCGCGAATTTGTTAGCTCCATTGCCACCCGCATTATAGAAATCAAAGCCGACGGCATAGTCGATTTCAGCGGCAATTACGAGGATTACCTAGCCAGCCAAGGCGTCGAGTAATCTCTCAACATGCGCCTGACTTGATGTATATCAATGCAGGCGCGAGGTGAAAAGTTCATATTGATAAGCACTGCAATGATGCAGTGTTTGCCATAGGACTTTCATCATGAAACTATTAACCGATTTATTCTCTACTGCCTACGGCTTACAAAGCTTGGCTGTGATTGCCTTTGTCTTAGTCATGGTGGTGTTCTTTTCCGTGTACTTCAAGCGCCACATGGACCAAGATGCTAAAAACGCCGGATTAAAATAGCCCCACCCAAGAATTAAATAAATAAACCCAGCCACTTGCGTGGACTGGGTTTATTTTATTGCTAAGCTAATTAAGCTTAAATTAGCGCTAATTTAAGCTTTATTGGTGCCAGCGCGTTTACGCTCGTTTTCCGTTAAATGGCGTTTGCGGATACGTATGGTTTTTGGGGTGATTTCCACCAACTCATCGTCATCAATAAACTCCACCGCCGATTCCAATGACAAGGCGATAGGTGTAATCAAGCGCACCGCTTCATCGGTACCAGAGGAACGCACGTTGGTCAGTTGTTTACCTTTAATCGGGTTCACCACCAAGTCGTTATCACGGCTGTGCACGCCTATGATCATGCCTTCGTACAATTTATCGCCTGGCACAGAGAACATTTTTCCGCGGTCTTGCAATTTCCATAAGGCGTAAGCCACGGCCTCGCCTTTTTCAGCGGAAATCAACACGCCATTACGGCGACCTGGCATGTCGGCTTTCACCGGGGCGTATTCATCAAACACGTGGCCCATTAAGCCGGTGCCGCGTGTCATGGTTAAAAATTCGCCTTGGAAACCAATCAAACCACGCGCTGGAATTTTGTATTCCAAACGGGTACGGCCGTTACCATCGGATTCCATGTTAAGCATTTCACCACGGCGGCGGCCCAATTCTTCCATGGCTGCACCTTGATGCTCGTCTTCTAAATCGACAGTGAGAATTTCATACGGCTCGCATTTTTCACCGTTGATTTCGCGAAACACCACTTTTGGTTTACCCACGGCCATTTCAAAGCCTTCACGGCGCATGGTTTCCAACAAAATAGTTAGGTGCAATTCACCGCGACCGGATACGCGGAACACGTCGGCGTCTTCGGTTTCTTCTACGCGCAAGGCCACGTTAACCAACAATTCTTTGGTTAAGCGATCACGGATTTGACGGGATGTGACGAATTTACCTTCGGTGCCGGCTAACGGTGAGGTGTTCACCATGAAGTCCATGCTCAAGGTAGGCTCGTCCACACCTAGATGCGGCAAGCCCACTGGGTTTTCACGATCGCAAATGGTAAAGCCTATGCCGATGTCGTCTAAACCAGAAATGATGACGATGTCACCGGCTTCGGCGTCTTCAACTGGCACGCGCTCCAAGCCTTGGAAACCCAAGACCTGATTAATCTTACCCATGGCCACTTGCTTGTCGCCATTCATGATGGTCACGGCCTGGCCGGTTTTAATTTTACCGTTGCTCACACGACCCACGCCTAAACGGCCGGTATACGTCGAGTAATCCAAAGCGGAAATTTGCATTTGCAATGGCGCTTTGCTGTCGCCGGCAGGTGGCGACACGTGTTTAAGTATGGTGTCGAATAAGGCGCGCATGTTGTCTGAAGGCGTCTTCATATCCAACATGGCGTAACCATTAATGGCTGACGCATAGACAATAGGGAAATCCAACTGGTCGTCATTGGCACCCAAGTTAGCAAACAAATCAAAGGTTTGGTTGATTACCCAATCGGTACGCGAACCCGGGCGGTCCACTTTATTAATCACGACTATGGGTTTCAAACCTAAGGCCAAGGCTTTCTTCGTCACGAAACGGGTTTGAGGCATAGGGCCTTCAACCGCATCCACCAACAACACCACGCCATCCACCATGCCTAATACGCGCTCTACTTCACCACCAAAGTCCGCATGGCCAGGGGTGTCCACAATGTTAATGCGCGTGCCTTCGTAAACCAAGGCGGTGTTTTTCGCCAAAATGGTAATGCCGCGTTCTTTCTCTAGATCGTTAGAGTCCATGACGCGCTCCACCACTGCGTGGTGAGCAGCAAAGGTGCCGGCTTGTTGGAGAAGCTTGTCTACCATGGTGGTTTTACCGTGGTCAACGTGGGCAATGATGGCGACGTTTCTTAAATTCCTGCTGCTAGGGGTGCTTGACATAGTGTGGAGCCAGTATTGAAAGGCCGCGATTTTAACATACTTAGCGCCTAATTAATTTTCAATATGGCGAAATATGCCCACTATGTTTTTTTTAATGCAGGCTTGACTAACTTAATGATAATGATTATCATTTGTAAATCAACTCAACCCTTTACTAACGAAATTAATACAGGAAAAAAATGACATTAGCATCGAAACACACCGCCCTGTCTCTAGCCACACTACTCATGTTTAGCGTCAGCCATGCCAACGCCGATGAAAACCTATTAGGTTATACCGTGGGTGCAGAAACCATACCGCAAGGTACATCAGAAGCCTATATGTGGTTAACCCATAAGGATGGCAAGCGTCGTGGTGACTACACCAGGCAAGAAATACGCATGGAATACGAATACGGCCTAAAAAATGATTTATCCGTTGCCGCTTATTTAAATGGCTATCGCCACGACTACAGTTGTGGCGATGGTTGTGCTGGCCCGGTGGGCGCAGAAGAAATTAGCGGTAACCTCAACCAAACGCGTTTAAGCGGCTTTTCATTGGAAGCAAAAAAAATGCTGTTCTCCCCTTACAAGGACGATCTTGGCGTCGCGCTATACGGCGAAGTCACTTACGACTCCATAGACAGCATTACAGGCGAGCAAGGCAATGGCTATGAATTGGAAACCAAAGTTATCTTTCAAAAACCCTACATGGACGGCCAAATGCAGTGGGTAAGCAATTTAGAAGTTGAAGCAGAATCCTGGCAACCTAAAGGTGGCCAAAGCGAATATGCTGTTGCGCCACGCTTAAGAACCGGCTTGTCCTACCGTTTTACTGAAAATTGGAATATTGGTGTTGAAGGATGGGCCGATTTGGAAATACTCAATCCAGCAAACGGCGCATGGGAGTTTGACCACTGGGATGCCTTTGCTGGACCTAGCCTGCATTACGCCAATAAATCTTGGTGGGCTACTGTCACCGCCGTCACCCAAGTCGCAGGCTCTAACGAAGCCGATGGCAACAGCACAGGCAGGCATTTGGCCGACCATGAGAAAAATGAACTGCGCATTAAAATGGGCTACAACTTTTAATTTTCCTTACCATGAGATCTCTACCCCATTTAATGCTGCTTCCAGCCGCCGTGGTCATCACTTGCCCAGCCTACGCACAAGAATATTTGTCGGTACCGCAAGCGCAAAAAATCCTGTTTAGTGAAGCGGATAGGTTTGTTGAAAGCCCTTTGCTGCTGACCGATAAACAACGCGACCAAATAGAGGACAGCGCAGGCGTCAGCCAGCGCTGGAAAAAACAGGACATTTGGCGTGCCGAAAAAGACGGAAAATTACTAGGCTGGTTTATTGTGGACAATGTCATCGGTAAGCACGAATTCATAACCTATGCTACCGCCCTATCGCTAGATGGTAAGGTCAAGGGAGTGGAAATCCTAATCTACAAAGAAACTCGTGGCGATCAAATTAGAGAGGATAGCTGGCGTAAAACTTTGGTAGGAAAAACCTTAGCCGACCCATTTAAATTAGATAAAGATGTGCCCAACATCAGCGGTGCAACCCTGTCCTGCCGAAATGTCATGAATGGGGTAAAACGCTTACTGGTTTTGCAAAAACTTTATCTAGAGCACGAGTAAGCGCTTTTGCAAAACCTTCGTCGCATGCAAGCGCTGCTTGGCACCTATGTTGAGATTAGCGCAAGCTCGCCTGACGCCAATCTCGAGCAAGCGGTGTCAGCGGCTTATGCGTCCATCAATCAAATTCAACAACTGTTAAGCTTCCACGACAGCCAAAGTGACTTAAGCAAACTGAACATGGCTAAAACAGGCAGCCAAGTCGATATGCACCCAGTAAGCCTGCGTGTGTTACGCTTGGCTAAAGCCATGATGCAAAAGAGTCAGGGCTTATTCAACTGCACGGTCGGTGGCAGCTTGGTAAAGCAAGGCATACTTCCGAGGCATAGCTCACAAGCTTTTTTGAGCATGGGTCAGGCCGATGACTTGCAAATCAGCCGCGGTCGTGCAAGCTTAAAACGGCCCGTTTTAATCACCTTGGATGGTATCGCCAAAGGCTACGCGATAGATTGTGCCATTAAGGTTTTGAAACAACACGGTTGCATTGCCGGCCTAGTCAACGCTGGCGGCGATCTAGCCGTGTTTGGTGAGATGAGTGCACCCATTTACCAACGCAGTTTAAATGATGACGCGCAGTTATTAGGCCATTTGCAAAATGCCGCCCTAGCCAGCTCGGCAGTGCGTGCCAAACACGACCCTAATTTTCCTGCATGCTTGGTTGGAGAAGACCGCTCGCCTAAAATAGGCGTGTTCAGCGTGATTGCTCACCACGCTTGGCGAGCAGACGCGCTAACCAAAGTCGCCAGCCTAGCCAGCGAGGCTGATCGAGTAAGCCTTTTAACAAAACTGGGCGGCCGCTTAGTCGCCCCCATAGAAAGAGAAGCGCCATGAAGGGTTACCCCAAACAATTTTATCGCTGGTTTATTCTGCTAGCCACCCTCCTTTGGTTAAGCGGCATCGCACTTAGCCCAGCGTCATTAGACATGCGCTTTGAATACAGCTTGCCTTGGCAATTGGCCGCTGAAATTAACCACCACACCACGACCCTGCATGCGCTGCTGGCGTTCATTACCCTATGGTTGCTTGGCGCCATATGGTCCGTGCACATTCGTGCCAACTGGGGCAAAAAGAAAAATCGCGCATCCGGCAGCTGGCTGATAGCTGTGTGCCTGGTGATAGCCTTGAGTGGCTTAGGCATATACTACATCGGGGAAGACTCAATAGCGAATGTGACCAGCCTGACCCATTTGCTGCTGGGCGGCTTGGCGCCAATCGCATTAATCGCTCACCTTATCTTAGGCAAAAAAACCAAGGTGAAGCCTAGGATCAAACATTAAGATTTAGGTCCTCACCATGACGTGGTTGACAAACTCATTTAAATGGTTATACTGCGCGCTTCATTCGCATTACGCCTTATTTGGTAATGCTTGAATCATTGCCCTGACCCTTCTGTTGCTCGTGATTGTTTGTAGCAACTATCAAGAAATCAGCTGTATCGATTTTTACTGGTTAGCGGCTGTGCCCGTGCGCTGGTAAAGATTGTATTAGCTTGTAGTTATCAACATTGAACACCATAATTAATGTGTGCAATGATTGTTTTAACGAACACCCAATACCCTCTGCGTTTATATTGCCCTTGTGGCATGAGCGAAATTGCATCGCTTATGTGCAAAGGATATGCCCGTTTTTACTTAGCGCCCTTTTGTTTTATTTACTATTGCTTATCGCTTATAGGCGACAAGCTAGAAAGGGTCTACTTTGTCTTTTGCATCATTAAATCTTGATAACGCCTTGCTTCGTGCTATTGAAGAATCTGGCTACACCACCCCAACCGCTATTCAAGCACAGGCTATTCCTGTTGTGACCGCAGGTCACGACTTGATGGCCTCTGCACAAACCGGCACCGGTAAAACCGCGGCCTTTATGTTGCCAGCCTTAAACTTATTGGCTACCCCACACGAATTAAAAAGCCGCGGCCCACGTATTTTGGTCTTAGTGCCTACCCGTGAATTGGCCACCCAAGTGAACGAAGCCGCGCGTAAGTATGGCAAATTCATCCGCGCTCGCACCGTCAGCATCGTGGGCGGCATGCCATACCCACTACAAAACAAATTATTGTCTCAACCTTTGGATATCTTGGTCGCCACCCCTGGTCGCTTACTTGATCACATGGAGCGCGGCCGCATTGATTTGTCCCGCTTGCAAATGTTGGTGTTGGACGAAGCCGATCGCATGTTGGACATGGGCTTCTTACCGGACGTAGAACGCATTTGCGAACAGCTGTCTGCTGAGCGCCAAACGCTGTTGTTCTCTGCCACCTTAGACGGTGACATTGCGCGCATTGCCAGACAAATCTTGAAAAACCCAAAAACCATACAAGTGGCGACGCAAAAAGAAAAACACGCCAACATTGAACAACGCTTGCATTACGTGGACGACATGACGCATAAAAACAAATTGCTAGAGCATTTGTTGATTGCACCTGAAGTGAATCAAGTCATTATCTTCACTTCCACCAAACGCCATTGCGATGTATTGGCGGAAGACTTGTACGCGGCCGGCCATAAAACAGCGGCCCTGCACGGTGACATGACCCAAGGCGCACGTAACCGCACCTTAACTAAATTGCGCCAAGGCGACGTTAAAGTTTTGGTGGCCACCGATGTGGCAGCCCGAGGCATAGACGTGGCTGGCATTACACACGTGATCAATTACGACCTACCAAAATTTGCCGAAGATTACGTGCACCGCATTGGCCGTACTGGCCGCGCTGGCAACACCGGCATTGCGATTTCTTTTGCGTCCAATATAGACAGACACATCTTGCGCAAAATTGAACAATTCACCGGCAACCGCTTAGAGCCGTCTACCATAGAAGGCTTTGAACCTAAACGCGCCATGAAAATGGATGGCCCAGGCAACGGCCGTGGTGATCGCGGTGATATCCGCCGTGATGCACACAAACCAGGCGGTCGCGGTGGCTTTAAGCCGCGTGATGACCGTGGCAGCTTTAATGACCGTGGCCCACGCACAGAGCGCACAGGCGGCTTCCAAGCGCGCGATGGCGCTAGCCGTGATGACCGTGGCAACCGTGATTTCGCTGCACGTCCAAGCAACGGAAACGCTTACGCTGGTCGCAGCGACAGGCCAAATGATGACAGGCCGCGTCAATTTTCTGATCGCCCTAGCTCAGCCCGCCCACAAGGTGACCGCCCACAAGGTGACCGCCCTCAAAGTGATCGCCCAGCGGCCGGTGCGCCTAACCGTAGCTTTGGTGACAGCATTGCCTTTGGTAAAAAACCTTACTCACGTGACAACGCTAGCGCGCCACGTGGTGACAGCAATCGTGGTGACCGCGATAGCCGTGGCAACCGTCAAGACGCCAACCGTGGTGACAACCGCGTATTGGGTGCCCGCTACGAAGGTCGTAGCGATGGCGCGCGTGCTGACCGTTCAGCCTCCGCCCGTCCAGACAGCCGTCCAGCTCGTGCCAATAACGACACGCGTAGTTTTGGCAATGCGAATGCAGGCAGCAATGCACCGCGTCGCCCACGTAGCTTTGCATAATTAAGGATAGAACCTAGCGGCTGGGAATGGCATCGCTTGTATTCAAGCCATGCCAACTCCCCGCCCCTAATTAGAGAGAAACAATGACAGAAACCGTACAGTTCGACAGCTTAGGCTTGGCGCCCGAGTTACTCAGAGCACTGACCGATTCAGGGTACACCACCCCCACCCCAATTCAGGCGCAAGCCATCCCGCTCGCATTAGCTGGCGGTGACTTAATGGCAGGCGCACAAACCGGCACCGGCAAAACCGCAGCCTTTTCCCTGCCGCTACTGCAAAAATTATTGCCGTTTGCCAATAACGGCGCCTCTCCTGCTAAACACCCGATACGCGCACTGGTCTTAACACCGACACGCGAATTGGCCATCCAAGTAGAAGAAAGCGTCAAAGCCTATGCCAAGCACACGCCCTTACGCTCCTTGGTGGTGTTTGGTGGCGTGGACATTAGAACGCAAACCCCGCATTTGAAAACCGGTGTGGAAGTGTTGGTTGCGACCCCAGGTCGCCTGCTAGACCACATCGAACAAAAAACCTTGCAACTCCATCAAGTGCAAGTCTTAGTGCTGGATGAAGCCGATCGCATGCTAGACATGGGCTTTATGCCAGATCTAAAACGAATTCTAGCTCTGCTGCCTAAACAACGGCAAACCCTCATGTTTTCAGCCACGTTTTCCAATGAAATCAAGAAACTGGCCGACGACTTTTTAAGTACCCCCCAGCTAATCGAAGTGGCACGCAGCAACGCCACCAACGATAACGTGACGCAAAAGGTTTACCCGGTTGCGCAAAGCGATAAAGAAGCCTTGTTGATACAGCTATTAAAAAACAGCGACTCCAAACAAGTCTTAATTTTCACTAAAACTAAAATCACCGCCAGCCGCTTAAGCCGCAGTTTGGCCAAGGTAGGCATAGCCGCCGACGCCATTCATGGCGACAAATCGCAACAAGAGCGCATTAAAGCCTTGGATGCATTTAAATCAGGCGCAGCCACGGTGTTGGTGGCCACCGACGTGGCTGCACGCGGTTTAGACATAGACCAATTGCCCATGGTGATTAACTACGAAATTCCCAGCGCGCCAGAAGATTACGTGCACCGCATAGGCCGCACCGGCCGAGCAGGCGCATTGGGCGTAGCCATTTCTTTTGTCAGCCCTGAAGAAGACAAATACTTGGTGGAAATTGAGAAACTGATTAAACGCGAGATTTCTAAAGAAAGCATAGAAATTGATAGGGCTGGCGCACGCAGCCGCAGCGCACACAAGCCTGCAGCAAGCCATGCCAGCGCTACCCATGCGTCTTCAGGTCAAGATGCCTCTGTCAGCAGAAGGCCGGCGCCTAAAAAGAAAAGCACCGACCCTTGGTTTGATAAGCCATATGAAGCGGTGGTGGCGCAGAAACAAGTGGCCGTTAAGGCGCCGACCAATAACAGTAAAAAAGCCCCGGTGGCAGCCTTACTGGGTGGCATCGCGTTTAATAAATAAGCTTTATGCCTCAACATAAAAACCTCGCCTAAGCGAGGTTTTTTTATTGCTGATTGAGGCAGCTAGATTGCTAATCTTATCGGTGGCGTTTATTGGTAGCTGCTGCCGGTGAATTTTTTAATGTCACGCAACTGACGCTTGGTTGGTCGGCCTGCACCGCGCTCGCGTTGCGCGTGGGCATCCAAGCCGGTGACCTTGAGGTTTTCTCGCTTGGCCTTGCTGGCCGGTGTTTCTTGGTAAAGCAATGCGGCCTCCGGTGCGCCCTTGCGCACATTGGATAGCGCCAGAACAGCGACTTCAATCTCGATATCGCGCGTGCGTATCGCCACCAGTTGCCCAGGTCGACATTCCTTGGCCGGCTTGACCCTATCACCATCCAAATGCACTTTGCCAGTGTCGATGGCCGTGGTGGCTAGGCTACGGGTTTTAAAAAAACGCGCCGCCCACAACCATTTGTCTAGCCTGCATTTGCTTTCCACTTCGCTATTCATATTGCCGTGAACCTACAAGATGGCTTAACGCGACCGCTCTAGCAAGGTGGTTTTTGGTAGATTTTGCTCCAACACCAACTTGAAGGATGCCAGGGTTTCAGTTGCTAAGACGCTCACGGCTTCAAGGGTATGGCCAGTAAGCAACAATATGCCTTCTGCCACATTATTCATGGTGTTAATGTGAAATTGACCCTGCGCCACCGCCTCCACCACTTCGTCCGCCAAGATGAGGTGACGAACATTGCGACCTGGGATCAACACGCCCTGCGTGCCATCTAAGCCTATGTCTTTGCATACCCTAAAGTAGCCCTCTATCTTCTCATTAAGGCCACCCACCGGCAGCACTTCACCGTGTTGATTTAAGGCGCCGGTCACGGCTATGCCTTGCTTAATAGGCAATTTAGACAATGCCGATAAGAGCACGAATAACTCGGCGCACGAAGCGGAATCGCCATCGACGCCGTTGTATTCTTGTTCAAACACCAAGGAGGCCGTCATGTTCAGCGGGTTTAATTTGGCAAAATTGGTGTGCAACCAACTTTGCAATATCATCACGCCCTTATCGTGCGTGGGGCCGCTCATCAATACTTCACGGTCTATGGTTAACACGTCACGTCGACCGGCATAGCAATTAGCCGAAATGCGGATGGGCGAGCCAAAACTGGCATCGGCTAGGTCTATGTGCGTTAAACCGTTGATTTGGCCGACGGCTTCGCCTTGCACGGTAATCATCAATTCGTTGTCGACGATGGAGTCACGCATGTGCCCTTCTATGTAACCGTGTCTGGCATAGCGTCGACTGATGGCGGCTTTCACGTCTTCCACATCGACCCATTTAGCCTCCCGCAAACTGGCTGCCGCGGCGCTCTCTAACATCAATTTTTCTAGCACGGCGAATTCGGTGCTTAAGCGTGTTTGGTCTTCTTCCAACCTATGCATGGCTTGCAACAACGCCACCACGGCGGTTGCCGTGAAGTGGTTGCATTTAAATTGCTGGCATTTTTGTGCGATAAAGGCGGCATATGCCGCGTAATTATCCGGACTGGCTTTTACTTTTTCGGCAAACTCAATCTTGATCGGGAAATAATTAAAGAAATCGTAGTTCTCGTCTATCAGCAAATAATAATCTTCGCGGGTGGCCACCAGCACCAATTTAACCGATACCGGTATGACGGATTGCGCACTCACAAAGCTGCCACCTGCGCTGCCACTGCTGGCTAAATCTTCTATCTGCAAGGTGCCGTTGCGTAAAAAGCGATGGAGCTTTTCCAATATCTGCGCCCCATTGGCTTCGTCTGCCAACAGATCGCGTAAGTTAATCAGCAATGTGCCGCCGTCGGCGCGCAATAAATTACCGGCGCGCAAACGCAAAAAGTCTGGCGCCGCACTGGATTCGGCAGCACTTTCTATGCCGCCAAATAGCGATTGCAAACTGGGGTCGTTGTCGTAAATGACCGGCGCATGCGCCGCGCTCTGTCCCGTAGCCAAGACGCCTTGATGGTGATCCACCAATACATTTACGCGGTAACGGCCAAAAAAACTTTCGCTTAACAAGGCATCCAGGTTGTTGTCTCCCTCGCCTGCCGCACTGGGCTGCCAGGCTTCCAAATACTCCATGATGTCTTTTTGCATCCAAGCAAAATAAGCCAGCAAGCTTGGGTTGTTGGCAATCGCCGGCATGCTGGCATTGATGCCTTGCAATTGCGCATTAAGAAAGGTCACTATGGTGGTGCTGTCTTGACCCTTGATGTGCGCTTCCAACAAATTGGCCAGCTCTTTAGCCAAATGCCGAATAAATTGATCCAAGGCTTGCTTTAACTGACCACCCACACCTGCCGGTAATTTTAAAAAAACCGGCTTGCCTTGGCTATCAAACGGGTACAAGGCGACCAAATCGTTAGGCGGCGTTTGCTTGGCCGCGGCATCGTGCATCGCACTTAACATCAAAGTGGTGCGCCCTGTTCCAGGCTCGCCCAGGGCCAGCAAATTGAAACCGGGTTGGCGGATAGCCAAGCCAAATTCTGCGGCTTTTTTGGCTTCGGATTGCGCCACCCAGGCTTGTTGCTGGGCACTGCATTGCTTGCCTCCCAGCAAGGATGAAGTATCCGCAAATTTAAATTGCTTGGGGTCAATATTGAGGGTTAATTGCTCAGGGCTTAAAGACTGTGACATATCACCTAACTAAATTATCAAATCGATAGTGTTTAACATTATTTTTAAGGCAGTTGCCAGCGCTTTTGCGCATCGTGGTCACTGTCCTTGTCATCCAACCAGCGTTCGCCGCTTGCGGTCAGTTCTTTCTTCCAAAATGGCGCTTGCGTTTTCAAGTAATCCATAATGAATTCGCAGGCTTTAAAGGCCTGATCGCGGTGCGCACTCGCTACCACCACCAAAACGATTTGCTCGCTAGCCTGCAGGCTGCCCACGCGATGCAGCACGGTCGCGTCCAACACGGACCATCGGCTGGCTGCGTCAGCCACAATAGCATGCAAGGCTTTCTCGGTCATGCCTGGGTAATGCTCCAAGGTCAATTGACTCACCGTATCGCCATCGTTTAAATCACGCACCAAGCCAACAAAACTCACCAAGGCGCCAATGTCTTTGCGTGACTCGCGCATGCGCGCTAACTCTAAATTTAAATCAAAATCTTCGTTTTGAACGGCAATTTTCATGGCGGCATTAAACCATAGGAATAACTTAGCCGCCGGTCACCGGTGGGAAGAACGCCACCTCGTCACCGTCGACAATTAAAGCCTGGTCATCGACCAATTCGTGATTAATCGCGCCCCTGACTTTTAAGCTACCAAGTAACATTTTTTGCCAGACCTCACTGCGTTTAGCCAACACGCCTTTTAGTTTCAATAAACTCAGTTCGGCGTCCGGCAATTCCAAATCCTCACTGGAAAACTTCAAGGTTTCTTTCAGTCTTGCAAAATAAAATATCTTTATTTTCATAGTTTTATATAAATTAATTAATCTTCTTTATCGTCTACCACATCCAACACATCGAGCGGTTGATCGGCCAGTTCGACGCGTTCAATCTTAGCAAAACGTTGGGTGATTTTTTGACTGGAGATGTGCACGTCTTGGGCATTTTCATGCGCTTGACGGATGTTGTCGGCCAGCTTCTTCATGCGCTGATCAAAGCGGCCAAAATCCTTACTTAGCTTAGCCAACTCTTCTTTAATGACATGCACTTGCTTACGCGTTTCCACGTCTTTTAACACCGCGCGCGCGGTATTCAACACCGCCATTAAGGTGGTGGGTGACACCACCCAAACGCGCTTATTCATGGCGTACTCAATCACATCTTGATGGTAGGCGTGCAACTCAGCAAACACCGCTTCGGCCGGAATAAACATCACCGCGCCATCCGACGTAACATTGGAAATAATGTATTTCTTGGCGATATCATCGACGTGTTTCTTCACGTCCAATTTGAATTGCTTTTCCGCCAGCAGTTGTTCGGCTTCGGGTAACTTGCTGTCAAACATGCGGTGGTAGTTTTCCAGGGGAAACTTACTGTCCACCGCAACGGTGCCAGTGGGCTCGGGCAGAAATAAGGCGCAATCGGCCCGCGTGCCGTTTTCAAAGGTGTGCTGCATAGCGTAGGAGTTCACCGGCAATACATTGCGCACCAAGGCCTCCAATTGAACCTCACCAAAGGCACCACGCGAACGCTTGTCGCCCAACAACTCTTGCAGGCTCACCACGTTGGTGGTTAAGCCATCGATTTTCTTTTGCGCTTCGTCTATGGTGGCCAAGCGCGCCATCACATCGACAAAGGTTTGATTGGTTTTCTTAAAGCCCTCGTCCAGGCGCTCGGATACCTTGCCGCCTATTTGCTCCAAACGGTTATCCACGGCTTTGCTTAAACTCTCTATGCTCAGACTTAAAGTAGTGGTGGCTTTAAGCATGGTGTCGTTAATCAAGGCTTGCTGCGCTTGGCCTTGTTCCGCCAAGGTAGTGTGCAGTTTCTCCATGATGCTTTCGCGGGTCAATGCTAAATTGCTATTTTGTGCCAATTGCAAGGCCTGCATGGCTTCCCGTGTGCTTTGCAACTCGTTGGCCACGCTAGTACGCAAGCGTTCGCTGGTCTCTTGCGAGGACGCGCTTAAGCGATCACCCAGTTTATTTAAGCCGTCATTAAAATCCAGCAACATGGCCCGGTGCTTTTCTTCTAACTGCTGCAGTATTAAGGCTTGTTGATTGCCTGCTGAAGCTCGGCTTATCAGCCTGATTAACAGCAAGAAAATGAGCAACAGCAAGACCAATATGGAAATTTGTATCATGGGATGGATTATACCTGATGGGGCCAGGCCCGCTTTAGCAATGTATGAGGCAAGCGTCGCTTAGACTAGGTCGCGGGCACGCAACTCCGACTTGATGTAGGCGTAGTAAATGGGCGCAGCAACAATGCCGGTTAAACCAAATGCGGCTTCCATGCAGAGCATGGCGATTAACAGTTCCCAGGCATTAGCGCGTATCTGACTGCCAACAATGCGCGCATTTAAAAAGTACTCCAACTTATGAATTACAATCAAATACACCAAGGAGCCCAACGCCACCAACAAGGACTGACTGAGGCTAACGATGACTATCATGGTGTTGGAGATTAAATTGCCTATCACCGGAATCAAACCGACCACAAAGGTAATGGCTATCATGGTTTTAATTAGCGGCAGATGCACCCCCATCATAGGCAACACCAAGGCCAAATACATGGCAGTAAAAACCGTGTTAATAGCGGAAATGCGCACTTGAGCAAACACAACACGCTTGAATGCATCGCTAAAAAACTCACCACGGCAAGCTAAGGCCCGCGCAAACGGTTTGAAGTTATCCATGGCAACGGCATCGCGCACAGCCAAAATGCCGCCTATGATCATGCCTATCAAGATGTGTGCGGTTGCCCTGCCGGCTTCTTTACCCACCACTTGCAATTCATCGGCATGACTGCGTAACCACTGTGATGCTTGTTCTTTAAAGGTAAGGGCATCGGCCGGCAAATGCTCAAACAACCAAGCCGGCAATATCTTGCGGCTGTCTTCTATGATTTGCGCCATTTTGGCCAGCAGCACGGTTAAGCTGCCTGAATCCGACCTAAAAAAAGCCACCAAACCGGCGCCGGCAAAGGCCAGTAAGCTGACAATAATCACCACCAATATCGCCACTGCCCATAATTTCGATACATTGCTCGGCTTATTGTTCGAAAACCTTCTAGCCAGCATGGGCGTGATGATGTGCACCAATTCAAAAACCAACAAGCCCGCCAACACAGCCGGCAACAAATGAAATAGCAGCACAAATACGAGCGCAACGGCGGCCATGATCCAAGCGGCCACTTCGTGCGCAGTCGCTGGGCTGAGTTTGATTGTTTTAGTCATGCATACACCTTCATTACACCTAGGAATTTTTTTGCCACAATAGCATAAGCCGATTTATTTGTTGATGAAATGTGAGCTTATTCGCCATAGGGCTTAAAACGGTTTAGAAAATTGGCCGCTTCCTGGACCGGCAAATTCAGCACCAAATCCACTTGCTCGCCGAAGCTTTTGCTAACGATGCTGCCCTTGCATTTTTGCAGGGCACTGTTCATGGTGTCCATTTGTTTGTAGCTAAGGCTTAATGCGTAATGCTGCATTTCAACAAACTCATCGGATTTGGCTTGATCTAAAGCCAGCTTAGCCGTACCGCCATAAGCACGGGCTAAACCGCCGGTGCCTAAATTAACGCCCCCGTAATAGCGTATCACTGCCACGCACACATTAATCAAATCGCGCCCTTCTATGAGCTTGAGCACAGGCATGCCGGCCGTACCAGACGGCTCACCGGCATCGGAAAATCGCGGCACGATGGCCGCGCCCACTTTCAATCGATAGGCATAAGCCAAATGGTGGGCGCTGGGATGCTTAGCCGCAAACGCGCGCAAGGCAGCAGCCAGCTCGCGCTCATCGGCCACTGGCAGCGCCATGGCGAGAAAACGCGATTTATTAATGGTCTGCTCGGCAAAGCCGGCCTCGGCTAGCACTAACAATTAACTTAAACCACTGATATGGCCCGCCTGGTCAACACCTATGCGCTCACTGGCAGGCTGCTTAGGCAAACCTGGCATGGTCATGATGTCGCCGCATACGACCACGACGAATTCCGCACCACGCGACAAACGCAATTCGCGTACGGTCAAAACGTGGCCAGTAGGCGCCCCCCGCAAAGTTGGGTCGGACGAAAAGGAGTACTGTGTTTTGGCTATGCACACAGGAAAATGCCCGTGATGTTTTTCCAAGATAGCCAAGCTTGCTAGGGCCTTAGGGCTAAACTCAACCTGGCTGGCCCCGTATATTTGTTGCGCCACGCACTTAATTTTATCAGCCAAGGGCATGGCATCCGGGTACAAAAGCCGACACACTTGATCGCCACTGCCGGCGATCAGTCGCAATACCGCATCGGCTAAATCAACCGCCCCATCCGCCCCCTGTGCCCAATGCTTACAAACCACCGCTTGCGCACCCAACTTGGCGACAGCCGCTTGCAAACAGGCAATTTCAGCATCGCTGTCGCGATCAAAGTGGTTGATGGCGACCACCACAGGTAAATTAAAGGCTAGTTGCAAATTGGTCAGGTGTTTTTCCAAATTCGCCATGCCAATAATCAAGGCGGCGGTATTTTCCTGATTTAAGTTTACCACCTCCACCCCACCGTGAAATTTTAGAGCCCGTACGGTGGCCACCAAGACCGCTGCTGCGGGCTTTAAGCCAGTCTTGCGGCACTTAATATCCATGAATTTTTCGGCGCCCAAATCGGCCCCAAAGCCCGCTTCGGTCACCACAAAATCGGCCAGCTTCAAGGCTGCTTGCGTCGCCACCACGGAATTGCAGCCGTGCGCGATATTGGCAAACGGGCCGCCGTGCACCAAAGCCGGGGTGTGGGCCAAGGTTTGCACCAAGGTCGGTTGAAAGGCATTTTTCAATAACGCCGTCATCGCGCCCTCGGCTTGCAGGTCGCTGGCTAACACGGCTTGCTGCTGTTTGTTTAGGCCTATTTGTATATTGGCAAGGCGTTGTTGCAAATCGGCTAAAGAGCTGGCCAAGCAAAAGATTGCCATGACCTCGCTGGCCACGGTAATGTCAAATCCGGTTTGCCTGCTGTAGGGATTAAACGTGTTGGTCTGCGTGTCTTTGCTATGACTACGAACGGTAAGGTCACGTAGCGCCCTATCGTTCATGTCCAAGCATCGGCGCCAGGTGATGCTATCCGGATCGATATTCAAGGCATTGCCTTGGTATAGATGGTTATCAATTAAGGCGGCCAGCAAGTTATTGGCACTGGCGATGGCATGAAAGTCACCGGTGAAATGCAAATTAATGTCTTCCATGGGCAAAACTTGTGAGTAGCCGCCACCGGTTGCCCCGCCTTTAAGGCCAAACACTGGTCCCAAAGACGGCTCGCGCATGCACACCATGGCACTTTTTTGCTTAGCCGCCAGCAAGCGATTTAAGGCATCGGCCAAACCTATGGTCGTGGTGGTTTTACCCTCGCCAGCCGGGGTTGGGCTAATGGCCGTGACCAGAATCAACTGCCCGTCCGGCTTAGCCTGCAATCTTTGCATGGCCCGTGCCGACAGCTTGGCAATATGCGGCCCATAGTGCAGCAAATCCTCGGCCGCTAAATTCAGCTTGGCTGCAATTTGCGCGATGGGGAGCATTGTGGCCGCTTGCGCGATGGCTATGTCGCTTAGCATGGCCACTAAAAGTCGCCCTTACTGGCTTTATTGATCAAGCTCAGCAAACTGGTTTCTAAGTCTCTTGCGGCTTGTTGTGCCCGCAAAGTCGGCTGCTTAATGTGACTCAAGTCGTAAGTTGGTCTCGCCAGCGCAATAAACAAATGCATGCGCTGATTGGCATCCGGCTTTTCGTAAATGGCGATGCGGCATGGCGCAAACACTAAGAATTCCGGATGATCAAGAAAGATTTCCGTGCCCAGGCTTAAGTTGCAGAAGCTTTGCACTTCCTTAATGCCCTGCGGGTCTATGCCACGGTTTTTGATGTGTTCGGTGATGGAGAAATTGGCCGGGTTAACAAAGTTCATGCTTAGCGCCAAGCTTTTTAAACTTTCCGTGACGTCTTGGTAAGTTAAACCCTCGCGCACCGGCAGTTCGTATATGGCATTAGTCTGATCTATGGCCGGCATGCCGGCTTCCACTTGCCCTGAAAGCAAGGCATGCTTTGATTTGGGCGGATTTAGACTGCAAGCACACAGCATGCACCCCACCAAGAACAGCACAGCCGACAGACGCATACATCCCCTTGCTTTTTGATTGAGCTAAGTGCTAATTATGCACTTATTTTTAGTGCCGCATTCACTGCCGCCTGATTAAATTGTGGCGCTATCAATTCTATGAAGCCATACATATAGCTGCGCAAAAAAGCATCCTTGCGCACGCCCAAATAGGTGGTGCTATCCGCAAACAAATGACTGACATCGACTTTAACCAAACTGGCATCGCGCTCATCGTCGTAAGCCATGTTGGCTAACAAGCCCACGCCCAAGCCCAAGCTGACATAGGTTTTAATCACGTCGGCATCGATGGCGGTCAACACCACGTTCGGCGACAAGCCGGCATTGCTAAAGGTGGTCGACACCAGCGTTCCGCCAGTGAACCCAAAATCGTAAGTGATCAGCGGGTAGGCCGCCAATTTTTTTAGGCTAAGATTGGTTTCCAATAGTAATGGATGGCCATGCGGCACCACCACACAACGGTTCCATTTATAACAAGGCAAACACAGTAAATTTTCAAAATCGCTGATGTACTCGGTGGCAATGCCTATGTCCGCATCGCCATTGGCGACCAACTCAGCGACTTGTTTGGGATTGCCTTGATGGATATTGAGTTTCACTTGCGGAAACTGCGTCATAAAAGTCTTTACTGCCGTCGGTAATTTGTAACGCGCTTGCGTGTGAGTCGTGGCTATGGTCAAGGTGCCGGTTTCGATGTTGGCAAATTCATCACCCACCCGCTTGATGTTGTCTACTTGCTGCATGACTTTGGCAGCCAGGTTCAGTATTTGTTGGCCAGGCTCGGTAATGCCGGTTAGACGCTTACCGTTGCGCTGAAAAATTTGCAGGCCTATCTCTTCTTCAAACAACTGAATCTGCTTACTCACGCCGGGTTGAGAGGTATACAAAACCTCAGCCGCATTGGTGATATTCAGGTCTTGTCGCGCCACTTCATTTAAGTATCGCAATTGTTGTAGCTTCATGTACTTTCTTATCCTTTAAGACCATGCATTCAATATAACCAAAAATTATACGCATAGAATAACATATTCTAAAAAAACTGATTTACTCCTGCTATAGTGCGCATCTGAATTTTTTAGTTCCATTTTTTGATAACGGATACTCCATATGGAATTTGGTTACATTATTGCAGGTTTTTTAGTGGGCTTATTGGTCGGCCTGACTGGCGTAGGCGGCGGCTCATTGATGACGCCCATCCTGGTGCTGTTCTTTCACATTAAACCGGCCTTCGCGGTAGGCACGGACCTACTTTACGCAGCCGTGACCAAAAGCGTGGGTATTTTCGCTCACGGCAAACTGGGCAACATTGATTGGAAGATAGTACGACTGCTGGCATACGGCAGCGTGCCTGCATCCATCTTGACCACCCTTAATTTAAAACACATGGACATCGCCTCGGACGCGGCGGTCGACAGCATTAAGTTTTGGCTTGGGATAGCTTTGCTTATAACCTCTCTATCGGTGTTGTTTCGAAATCAATTAACCAAACTATCCAAGAAAGAACACTTGGTCAGCGCTAAATGGGCGCCGGCTTTAACCCTGTTATTAGGCTTAGTTTTAGGCTTTTTGGTGACCTTAACCTCGGTAGGCGCAGGCGCCTTGGGTGTGACGGCTTTGCTTATTATTTACCCTAATCGCCCCATCACCACCATCATAGGCTCGGACATTGCGCATGCAGTCCCTTTGACCTTGGTAGCCGGCTTAGGCCATGCCAGCCTAGGTACCGTCGATTATGGCTTACTCGGCACCTTACTCATAGGCTCCATTCCTGGCATTTGGATAGGCAGCCATTTAAGTTTAAAACTAGCCGAGCATTGGGTACGCATCGCCTTGGCATTAATACTAATTTTTGTGGGCTTGAAACTGGTTTTCCATTAAAATGCCGTGCTCAGCCCAACTCACCGTAACAACACATACGACTAAGAAAACACACCATGTATAAGTACGACGAAATAGACCAAAGCCTAGTAGACGAGCGCGTCGCGCAATACCGTGATCAGACCAAACGCTATTTAGCCGGTGAATTAAGCGATGAAGAGTTTCGCCCTTTGCGTTTGCAAAACGGCTTATACATACAACGTCATGCGCCCATGTTAAGAATTGCCGTGCCCTATGGCATGCTATCTAGCAAGCAATTACACAAGCTAGCCGACATTGCCAGCCAGTACGACAAAGCCTACGGCCACTTTAGCACCCGACAAAACATGCAACTTAACTGGCCTTTGCTGGAAGACGTGCCAGATATCCTAGCGGAATTGGCCAAGGTGGAAATGCACGCCATTCAAACCTCAGGCAACTGCATACGCAACATCACCACCGACCAATTTGCTGGCGTAGCGCCAGACGAAGTCGTCGACCCGCGCGCCATGGCAGAGGTGATGCGTCAATGGAGTACCTTCCACCCTGAATTCGCCCTTTTACCACGCAAATTTAAAATCGCCGTGTCCGGCACCAAACAAGACCGAGCCATCGTGCAAGCGCACGACATAGGCATGGAATTTTATTTGGACGCCCAACAACAACTGGCCATTAAAGTCTGGGTGGGCGGCGGCTTAGGTCGCACGCCTATTTTGGGCACCGTGATACGCGAGCACTTGGAATGGCAACACGCACTGACCTATTGCGAAGCCATCGTTCGCGTTTATAACTTGCACGGTAGGCGCGATAACGCCTACAAAGCGCGCATCAAAATTTTAGTGAAAGCCTTGGGCATAGAGGAATTTAAGCGCCAAGTGGAAGAGGAGTGGGCCCATTTAAAAGACGCGCCGAACACCATCACTGAAGCTGAATTAGCCAGGGTGGCGCAGCATTTTGAACCCATGCCTTATGAAGTGTTAGCTCAGCATGATGCGTCCTACGATGCCGCCATCGCTAGCAACCCGGCGTTTGCCGCTTGGGCTAAACGCAGTTTGCACGCGCACAAAATACCAGGTTACCGTGCCGTAACCCTGTCATTAAAAACCCACGGTCAAGCACCGGGTGATGCCAGCAGCGAACAGATGCATGCCGTGGCAGACTTGGCTGCACAATACAGTTTCGGCGAATTGCGTGTCTCGCACGAACAAAACCTCATTTTAGCCGACGTCAAATTAAGCGATGCCTTTGCCCTATGGGAAAAAGCCCGCGCGCAGGGCTTGGCCTCGCCTAACATAGGCCTGTTAACCGACATCATATGCTGCCCGGGCGGCGATTTTTGTAGTTTAGCCAACGCGAAGAGCATACCCATTGCGCAAGCCATACAAATGCAATTCGACAATTTGGATTATTTGCACGACATAGGCGAACTGGAATTGAATATTTCCGGCTGCATGAACGCCTGCGGTCACCACCACATAGGCCACATCGGCATCTTGGGCATAGATAAAGACGGCTCAGAGTGGTACCAAGTGACCTTGGGTGGCAGTCAAGGCAACAACGCCAGCCTGGGCACCGTCATAGGCCCGTCCTTCTCGGCCGACGAAATGCCACACGTGGTGGAAAAATTGATCTCGGTTTACCTATCCGAGCGCAATGGCGAAGAGCGCTTCATAGACACCGTAAGGCGCTTAGGCATAGCGCCATTTAAAGCCCAGGTGTACGCCGACAAAAATGCCGCTAAGGCGGAGGTAACAGCATGAGCCATCTAATTAGCCTGCAAGCCGGTGTGGCTAAAATTACTCAGGATGCATGGCAATTCGTCGCCTTGCCGCCTTCGCAACAGGAAGTGCGCAAACAAGCGGGCAAAGTTGTTTTATTCAAACTGACCGGCGAACAAACCGTTACGCCAGAACAAATCGCTGGCACATTTATTCCAGCCCATGGAAAAGTAATGGTGCCACTAACGGTATTCATGGCTAGGAAAACGGAATTGCAAGCTCGCTTAGACCAGCAAGAAGTGGGTGTCTGGCTAGACACGCACGAATCCTTGACCGATTTAAACCAAGCGCAAGCGGATTTAAACGCCTTACCCATCATTGCCGTGCACGTGGAACGCTTTGCTGACGGCCGCATCTTTTCGCTGGGCACCTTGTTGCGCAGCCGCTATGGCTTTAAGAATGAATTGCGTGCGGTCGGCGACGTGTTAAGAGACCAACTGTTTTTCCTTAAACGCAGCGGCTTTAATAGCTTTGCCATGCGCACAGACCGCAGCGCTAGCGAGGCCATTGCCAGCCTAAACGACTTCAGTCAGCCCTACCAAGGCGCGGTTGATGAAGCCCGCCCTGCTTTTAGACGCTACAACAGGTAAGCCTCATGTCCGCCAGCTCTTCTTTAAAACCCAGCGCCACCAACCCAGCGATACATCCTGAGTTGACTGCTAGCCTTGTGGCCAGCGTCGAGTCTAAAGCGGCACAAGTGAGCCGCTTATTAACCGAGGCTTGCGCCACGCTTAAGCGCATTAGCTTTGCTAATAGCTTCAGCGCAGAAGACATGGTGTTGACCGACATTATTTTGCGAAAAAAACTGCCCATCAGCCTATTCTCATTGGATACCGGCCGTTTGCCGGTTGAAACCTATGATTTGATGGCGCGTGTTGAAGCCCATTACCAAACTAAATTGACGCTTTATTTCCCACAACATGAATCGGTCGAACGCTACGTTCAAACGCACGGCATCAATGCCTTTTACGACAGCATCAACCTACGTAAAGATTGCTGCAGCATGCGCAAGGTGGAGCCACTGCAACGCGCATTGGCCGGCCAAGATGCCTGGGTAACCGGCATGCGTGCGGCGCAAGCCAGCACACGCAGCAGCCTGCCAGTTCGCGAGTTTGATGAGGGCAATAAACTGGAAAAATTCAACCCATTAAGCGACTGGACCGAGCAGGAAGTATGGGCCTACGTGCACATGCATGACGTGCCGTACAATCAATTGCACGAGCAATTTTACCCCAGCATAGGTTGCGCTCCTTGCACGCGTGCCATTGCCATGGGCGAAGACATCCGTGCCGGTCGCTGGTGGTGGGAAGACCCCTTAAACAAAGAATGCGGATTGCACGTAAAAAAATAATTTAACTTATGACTACACACACATCAAAACAACAAGCTTTATCCCATTTAGATTGGCTGGAATCAGAAGCCATCTACATTTTGCGCGAGGTAGCAGGCCAATGCAGCAACCCAGTCTTGCTATTTTCCGGTGGTAAAGATTCGCTTTGTATCTTGCGCTTGGCAGAAAAGGCTTTCAGACCAGGTCGCTTCCCTTTCCCATTGATGCACATCGATACCGGCCACAACTACAAAGAAGTTATCGATTTCCGTGATCAACGCGCGGCCGAATTGAGCGAGCGCTTAATCGTGCGTTCGGTCGAGGACTCCATGCAACGCGGCACGGTAGTGCTCAAATCAGCCGATGAATCGCGCAATAAACACCAATCCGTGACCTTATTGGAAGCCATAGAAGAATTTGGCTTTGATTGCTGCATAGGCGGCGCCAGACGCGACGAAGAAAAAGCCCGCGCCAAAGAACGCATCATGAGTTTCCGCGATGAATTTGGCCAATGGGACCCAAAAAATCAACGCCCAGAATTATGGAATTTGTATAACGCCCGCAGCCATAAAGGTGAAAACATACGCGCCTTCCCTATTTCCAACTGGACGGAAATGGACGTATGGCAATACATAGAACGCGAAAAACTGGCCTTGCCCAGCATCTATTTCGCCCATCAACGCGACGTGGTCATGCGTGGTGGATCCATCGTGCCGGTCAACGTACCTTTGGTGAACGGCGACATCGCCAACCCAGCTAAAGCCGGTGAAGACATCATTAATATGCAAGTGCGCTTTAGAACCGTGGGCGACATCAGTTGCACGGCACCGGTGTTATCCGACGCAGACAGCATAGAGAAAATCGTGCTGGAAACCGCCACTTCAACCATCACCGAACGCGGCGCCACCCGTTTAGACGACCAAACCTCGGATGCTTCTATGGAACAACGTAAAAAGGAAGGCTACTTTTAATTTCGCCTGTTTTATGCCGGAGCGGCTGCCACAAAAGCAGCGTTAGCCCGTCCTACTGAACATTGATTTTAGACTACTACACTATGACCACACACCACACACCACATAACGACAGCCTACTGCGCTTCATGACCTGCGGCTCGGTAGACGACGGCAAAAGTACGCTAATCGGCCGCTTGCTATTCGACAGCAAAACCATCTTAGCCGACACCTTGACGCAAATGTCACGCACCTCGGAAAAGCGTGGCTTAAGCGCCGTGGATTTATCCTTGCTAACCGACGGCCTGCAAGCCGAACGGGAACAAGGCATCACCATAGACGTGGCCTACCGGTATTTTTCAACCGGCACACGCAAATACATCATAGCCGATGCGCCTGGCCACGAACAATACACACGCAACATGGTGACCGCCGCCTCCACCGCTAATCTGGCCATCATATTGATAGACGCTCGCCGTGGCGTGCTAACGCAAACCCGTCGCCATAGTTACTTAGCGCATTTGGTCGGCATACAGCACATTGTGGTGGCGGTGAATAAAATGGATTTGGTTAATTACGACCAAACCAGCTACGACAAAATTTGTGCAGACTACTTGGCTTTTGCCAAAGAGATCGGTCTGGCCCAGGCTCGTGACATACGCTTCATTCCCATCTCGGCCTTGGCTGGCGACATGCTGGTAGACCGTTTGGATAACATGGACTGGTATCAAGGTGAAACCTTGTTGGAAATATTGGAAAAAGCGCCGGCTGCGCACACCGAAAACCAAGAAGCCTTCCGCTTTCCAGTGCAATTTGTTTGCCGGCCACACGCCAGTGCCGATGCCGAGTTGCATGACTACCGCGGCTTTATGGGCCGCATCGAATCCGGTGAGATTGCCGTGGGCGATGCCGTAACGGTACTACCCAATGGCTACCAATCCAAGGTTAAAGCCATCCAATTGGGCGAGGCCAATTTAAATTCAGCCAAAACCGAGCAAAGCGTCACCCTGTTACTAGAGGACGAAATCGACACTTCACGCGGCGACATGATAGTTAAAACCAGCGAGGCAAAGGAACCGGTCAAGCAAATCGACGCCTTCGTTTGCTGGCTGTCAGAAACGCCACTATCAACGGCTCGCAGTTACATCATTCGCCACACCACACGCGAATCCAAGGCCAAGGTAGGCGCCATACAATACAAAGTAGACGTCAACACCTTGGAACAGCAAGCCAGCAGCGACCTTAAAATGAACGACATCGCGCGCATCAGCTTCAAATTGGCTCAAGCGCTAATGGTCGACAGTTACAGCGCTAACCGTGCTACCGGCGCTTTTATTGTGATCGACGAAAGCACCAATAACACGGTAGGCGCAGGCATGATTGTTTAAATTTAACGGCTTCGCCTAGCGCAAGCATTTATTGATTTAATTAACAGGCGATTTCTATTAAAATACGTTTTATAGCAAATTTAGCCCTTAAGGAATAAAACATGACTTACGTCGTTACCGAAAATTGTATTCAATGCAAATTTACCGATTGCGTTGATGTTTGCCCGGTTGATTGCTTTGTGGAAGGCCCAAACTTCCTGGCCATCAACCCAGACGAGTGCATAGATTGCACGTTATGCGTAGCAGAATGCCCGGCTGAAGCCATCTTTGCCGAAGACGATGTGCCGGCTGATCAACAAGAGTTCATTGCACTGAACGCCCGTTTAGCGGCCCTTTGGCCAGTCATCACTTCTCGCAAAGCCGCCCTGGAGGATGCCGATGCCATGAACGGCGTGCCGGGTAAGCGTGATTTACTAATCGAATAGTGCAATAGGATTGAAGACAAAGGGGGCTTAGGCCTCCTTTTGCATTTGACCCGTCCCAACCACTACTCATGACCACCCCGCTGCCTTTTCTGCAACATTACCCCATCCAATTGCAGGAAAAAATTCGTCAATTGCAGGCACAAGACAAGCTGGCCGATTACCTAAACGAGCGCTACCCGAGTGCGCACAGCGTGCAAACCGACAAAGCCCTCTACCAATACAGCAATGACATCAGGCAAACCTTTCTTCGCAATGCCCCAGCCTTAGACAAGGTCCATTACGACAGCAAACTGACGGTGGCTCACCACGCGCTAGGACTGAATACCAGCATAGCCAGAGTGCAAGGCAGCAAGCTCAAAACCAAGAAGGAAATTCGCATAGCCAGCTTTTTTAAAAGCAGCCCAGCGGATTTCTTGCGCATGATCGTTGTGCACGAATTGGCGCATTTAAAAGAACGCAACCACGACAAAGCCTTCTACCAACTTTGTTTGCACATGGAGCCCAGTTACCACCAACTGGAGTTTGATTGCCGGGTCTATATGCTGTGGAAAAGCAGCAGCAAACTAATCGATAAGGACGGGGCTTAAAATATTCTATATTTGCACTGCAGACTAGTCCTTAAAGTATTGTAAAATGCCAACTTGGCGGGCCTCCCCGCATTGTGAAGTAGCCAATCTGGTCAGGTGCGGAAGCAAGCAGCCACAACTATTGAGCAAGTGCCGGGGGCAAGGCTCGCCTCTCCTTATTGTGGCAAGCAAGGCTTGCCTAGTAGTTAGATTAAGGTGCTAGCGCGGGTAAACAATTCGATTAAATTAGCCAATGAAAGCAGACGCATTAATCTCATGAGCTACCAAGTACTGGCCCGTAAATGGCGCCCTAAATCATTCGAAACCCTGGTTGGACAAGACCATGTGGTGCGAGCTTTAAGCAACGCCTTGGACCAACAACGTCTGCATCATGCCTACCTGTTTACCGGCACCCGCGGCGTAGGTAAAACCACCTTAGCCCGTATCTTAGCCAAATCACTGAACTGCGAAACCGGCATCAGCGCTAAGCCATGCGGCGTATGCAGTGCCTGCACGGAAATTGACCGCGGACGCTTTGTTGATTTAATCGAGGTGGATGCCGCCAGCAACACGCAAGTCGACGCCATGCGCGATCTGTTGGACAATGCCCAATACGCACCCAGTGCCGGGCGCTTTAAAGTCTACATCATCGATGAAGTGCACATGCTGTCGAAAAGCGCCTTCAATGCCATGCTGAAGACGCTAGAAGAACCACCAGCACACGTTAAATTCATCCTAGCCACCACCGACCCACAAAAAGTACCGGTCACGGTCTTGTCGCGTTGCCTGCAATTCAATCTAAGGCAAATGGCCGGCACCTCAATTATTGATCACCTGCAAAACATATTGACCCAAGAGGCCATTCCTTATCAGGCCAGCGCCTTGCACTTAATTGCCCGGGCAGCCGATGGCAGCATGCGTGACGCCTTATCTTTAACCGACCAAGCGATTGCTTACGGCGGCCAAAGTGTCAATGAAGCCGAAGTGCGCGATATGCTGGGTGCGATTGATCAAAGCTATTTATACCAACTGATTAACGCTTTATTGGCAGAAGACGGCCCGGCCTTAATAGCCCAAGCACAAGCCATGGAACAACGCAGCCTATCGTTTGAAAGCGCTTTAAACGATTTAGCGCAATTGCTGCACCAAATAGCCGTGGCACAAACGGTGCCAGACAGCGTCGCCCACGACTTACCCGAACGTGCTGTCTTGCTGGATTTTGCGCAAAGAATACCAGCGACCACCTTGCAGTTGTATTACCAAATTGCCCTACTGGGCAGACGTGACATAGGCTTAGCGCCCGACGAATTGGCTGGCTTTAGCATGAGCTTGCTGCGCATGCTGGCGTTCAGCCCTAAAGACCAAGCACTTAGCAACGCCAGCCCACCGGCGCTTAAGCTGCAAACGACCAGTCCTGCACCGGTCACGGCCTCAGTTGCAGCCTTAGCATCCGATACGGCGACGGCAGCAAGCATTGCGGCAAATGAGGCCAGCAAGCCCCAAGCGCCTCATGAGAAAAGTATGCAAGCGGCTCTCGAGGAAAGTCCGCAAGCACCCCATGAGGAAACTGTGCCAGCGCCTAGCAGGGACGAAAAGCCTTTTGAAGAGACCTTGCCCAGCGAGCCCATTTCTATGGCGGAGGCCGCCAATTTAGATGCCGAATACAGCCATAATGAGCCCATGCCTAGCGACGCTGGCTTAAGCCGGCAATTTAATGGCGATTGGCGCAACTTGGTGGACAACCTAAAACTGGGGTTAGCACGGGCTTTATCGCAGCACTGCGAGCTCATCAGCTATGATGAAAATAGCATCAGCTTAAGCGTACCGGAAATGCAAAAACACTTATTGGTGCCTAATTACCAAGAAAAACTCAGCACGGCGATTAACCAGTATTTTGATAAGAAAATCAAACTGCACTTTAGTGTAGGTGGCACTGGCAACACGCCCGCCCAGCAAATTAGTCAAGAAAAAGCCCAGGCACAAAGCACGGCTGAAACCGCCATAGAGCAAGACGGTTTTGTGCAAGCCTTGATTAATGATTTTGGCGCACAAATTATCCCCAACAGCATAAAACCAATTTAATTAAACCATTAATTTCAGGAGCAGCACTATGATGAAAGGCGGCATGGCCAATATGATGAAACAGGCCCAGCAAATGCAAGCAAACATGCAAAAAGCCCAAGCGGAATTGGCCAATATAGACGTGGAAGGTATCGCCAGCAACGGCTTGGTCAAAGTCACCATGGCTTGCAACAACGTGGTTAAACGCGTCGCCATAGACGACAGCGTGATGGACGACAAGGAAACCTTGGAAGACTTGTTAGTCATCGCATTAAAAGATGCCACCGCCAAAGCCGAGGCCACCTCCTCCGCGCGCATGGCTAACTACATGCCCGCCGGCATGAAACTGCCTTTCTAAGATTAAGCCTTACAGCGCTTAATGAAAAATCCCCCGGCCTTAGAACAATTAATCGATAGCCTGCGTTGCCTACCCGGTGTCGGGCCTAAGTCCGCGCAGCGCATGGCTTACTACTTATTGCAACGCGATAGAAAAGGTGCCAGCGGCTTAGCAACGGCTTTGGATCAAGCCTTGCAGGTGGTAGACCATTGCCAACTCTGCAATACCTTTAGCGAGCAAGCCGTTTGCCCACTGTGTGCTTCCGAGCAACGGGAGCCCCATTTACTCTGCGTGGTGGAGATGCCAACTGACTTGCTCATGTTGGAAAACACCCGCGCTTACAGTGGCATGTATTTTGTTTTGATGGGCCGCTTGTCGCCGCTAGACGGCGTGGGGCCAAAAGAAATCCATTTAGACAAATTGCTAAAACGGGCACAAGACGGCTTGGTGCAAGAAGTGATATTGGCCACCAACTACACGGTAGAGGGCGACGCCACCGCGCATTACATCAGTGAACTGCTCAAAGCGCGCGGCATTAAAACCAGCCGCATCGCGCGCGGCATGCCCATGGGCGGGGAAATTGAATACGTGGACAGCGGCACCCTCGCCCAAGCCATGATGGAAAGGCGCAGCATCGCTTAGCTTGAGGTCAGTCGCAACAGCTTAGATTTTCTAGCAAGGCGGCCGGGGTTTCAATTAATGCATCGGCACCCCATTCACGCGGCCTGTCGGTCTCGGCCAAATAGCCAAACAAGGCCACCACCGTTTTCATGCCCGCCGCCCTGCCCGCTTGCACATCGCGTTCTGCATCCCCCACATATATGCATTGTGCCGCTTGGCATTGCATGTGCGCGCATGCCATGAGCAAGGTGTCTGGCGCGGGCTTAGGTTGCGGGGCATCGTCCCCACAAAGCAAACAGGCAGCCCGTTCGAACAAGTTGCTGTCACCCAACTTCACTGCCTTGGTTAAATTCACCGAGAATCGCCTAGGCTTATTGGTCACGATGCCCCATTTAATGCCCTTGCTGTCTAAGGCGGCCAATAAGGCAGCCATGCCCGGTAAAAATAGCGGATGCTGGGTATACACCGATTCATACAAATCCAGGTATTCCAAACGCATGGCTTCAAATTGGCTGTCGTCCGGATGGATAGCAAAACCCAATTCCAATAAACCACGTGTGCCGTGCGAGGCCACCGGCCATATCTGCTCGTGTGGCAAGGGCGGCTTCCCATGCCGTGTTAACTGCATATTGAGCGCCAAGCCTAAATCGTGCGCGGTATCGACCAAGGTGCCGTCTAAATCAAATAAAACCACACTCATGCAGGCAACACCGTATGCATCAAGTAATTGACCGCCACATCGTCACTCAAGCGGTAGGTTTGTTTGAATGGGTGATAGCTCATGCCACGCAAGCTCATGACATCCAGGTTGGCATGACGCGCCCAGCTTGATAACTCAGACGGCTTAATGAATTTGGCGTAATCGTGGGTGCCTTTGGCCAACAAATTAAGCACATACTCCGCGCCAACCACGGCCAACAAGTAAGCTTTTGGATTGCGGTTGATGGTGGAAAAAAACACCGAGCCATTGGGTTTGACCAATTTAGCGCAAGCCGCTACGATAGCCGCCGGGTCTGGCACATGCTCTAACATTTCCATGCAAGTCACCACATCAAAACTGGCCGGCTCCAGCGCGGCCAATTGCTCGGCTGAGATGCAGCGATAATCCACATCCGCGCCGCTTTCTAACTGATGCAATTTAGCCACGTTCAGCGCTTTTTCACCCAGATCAATGCCGGTGACTTTCGCCCCTTTAAAATGCATGGATTCGGATAAGATGCCGCCGCCGCAACCGACATCCAGCACCCGCTTGCCTTTCAAGTCCACCAAATCGTTTATCCAATTTAAACGCAGCGGATTGATTTCGTGCAAAGGCTTAAATTCGCTGTTTATATCCCACCATTTGTGCGCGAGTTCAGCAAACTTCTGCAACTCGGCCTGATCGGCATTCAAGCTTACTTGGTCGGCGATTTTTTGACTTGCTGTATCTTTACTTGCCATGTGTTTACTATGTCCTTTAATTCCTGAGGCTCAATATTGGCATACACGCCATTGCAATAACGCAATTCGCCGGCCACCCAGGTGTGGCTAACTTGTTCTCTACCGCAGCAATAAACCAAATGCGAGATAGGATCGTAATAAGGTGCCAGCAATACTTCATCCAAGCGCACGGCCGTTAAATCGGCGAACTTGCCGACTTCTATCGAGCCTATCTTGTCGTCCAAGCCTATGGCTTTTGCCCCGTTAATGGTGGCCATGGCTAAGGCTTGCATAGCCGGCAAGGCACTGGCATCGGCGCTCACGCCTTTGGCTAATAAGGCAGCCAAACGTATTTCGCCAAATAGGTCCAAACGGTTATTGCTGGCGGCGCCGTCTGTGCCCAAGGCCACGTTCACGCCTTTGGCCAACAAATCCACCACCGGCGCCATGCCGCTGGCCAGTTTCAAATTCGAGCTGGGGCAATGCGCAATATGGCAACCGTATGCGGCCAACATATCCATCTCGTAATCCAATAAATGCACGCCGTGCGCGGCCAACAAATCCGGTCCTAGCAAGCCCAATTTAGCCAACCTGGATAAGGGACGCATGCCGTATTGGCTTTCGCTACGGCTAATCTCATCCAAGGTTTCATGCAAGTGTGTGTGCAAGCCTAGCGCCAATTGCTCGGCATAGGTGATGACTTTTTCCAAGCTGCGATCGGACACCGTATAAGGTGCATGCGGTGCAATCGACGAACTGATCAATGGGTTATTGCGCCATGAGTCGTGGGCATCAAAGCCTTTTTGCAAATAATCGTCAGCATCGCTGGCGTAGGCCGACGGAAAATCCAACACCAACAGCCCCAGATTGGCCCGCATACCGGCTTGACTGGCCGCCGCCGCGGTCGCTTGCGGAAAGAAATACATGTCGTTAAAACAAGTGATGCCGCCGCTAAGCATTTCGGCACAAGCCAACAAACTACCGTCTTGCACAAATTGTGGCGAGACCAAGGCCTGCTCGGCCGGCCAGATGTGTTGCTCTAGCCATGTCATTAAAGGCAAGTCATCGGCCATGCCGCGCATCAAGCTCATGGCGGCATGCGTGTGCGCATTGATCAAACCGGGCAACAACACTTGCTCGCCCAAGCTAATCAGTTCGGTAGCGCGGAAAGCCTGTTTGGCCGCTTCGCTTGCTAGCACGGCCACAATCAGCCCGTCATGCACCACCACTGCGTGATCTTCTAGCACGGCAAAATCGGCTGCCATGGTCGCAATCCAGCGGGCTTCTATAATGAGATCAACGTCAGCGACTGCAGGGGTTAAGTGTTTGCTATTAGCCATAATACTTATTCTACCAATAAAAAAGCCCCGTCAAGACGGGGCTTTTACTTAATCAGCGAAAATTCAGCTTAGCGGCAAGGCATTTCACGTTGTTTTTCGGCGGAAATGACCACGCGGCGGTTAGGCTGCAAACACTCTATGAGTTTCTTGTTGGATTTGTCGCCCTTGCATGCCACCACCGGCTCAGACTCACCCTTGCCAGAAGCCTGCAAACGTTTGGCCGACACGCCTTGCGACATAAGATAGGCTTTCACTTGATTGGCGCGACGCTCAGACAATTTTTGATTGTAGCTTTCACTGCCCAACCTATCGGTGTGGCCGGTTACCAACACCAACTCGACATCGGCATTGGCTTTGATTTTGTTAGCCACGTCGTCCAAAGTCGGCTTGGAACTGTCTTGCAATTTATCTTGATCAAAAGCAAACAATTTTTCAGCCAATATGGTCACGGTTTCAAAGCTGGGCTTGCAAGCTGGCAAGGCTGCAGCGACAGGCGCATCTGGCGCAGCAGCAGCCTGCACTGGTGCGGCTGCCGGCGCCGATTCGGCTACAGGCATGGCGGTTGGAGCAGGAAAGCGGAATACCCCACCTAAATTAAGCAAGGTGTTACCCACGGTGCCACTTGAATCAAATACACCCGTTGATTTAGCCGTTGAACGCGTCCATTGTTGGCGCACATCGGCTTGCACACCGAAGCTGTCGTTAAATAAATACTGCGCACCCAAGCCTATGTTGGCTAGCCATGAGGTTTTATTTTTATCTTGCACAGCTGGGGTTGTCGAATAATCCAGCTTGTTATTCGCCACACCCAAGCCGGTTAGCAAGAAGGGACGGAAACTATCACGACCCAACATATAAAGGGCATCCAGACCTAGGCTGGTTTGTTTGTAACGGCCACTACCAGAAGCTAGCTCGTCGTTTGCACGTGCGTAGCTGAGACCAGACTGAATGTCCCAATGCGGGCTAAGTTCCTTGCCCAAGCGTATGGACGCACCGCCGCCATTTTTGGCAGCCAAGTCTTTGTCGGTATCCATTAAGCTCACGCCCGGCACGGCATACCATGCTCCGCTGTATGCTTCTTCTGCGCTGGCATGGCCTGCCATCAAGCCCAATGCTGAAAGCATTGCTGCTATAAACTGACGATTATTTTTCATGATTTACTCCATAGCTGAAACGAAAGGCTTTCAATCCGCCTTAACTATCAACCGCACTATTAATATAGCGCCATATTAACAAAATTTCACAGCATCTTACGAATTACTTTAATTTTCTCGGCATCCAGCGTGGACTGGCGTTGATTAGCGACGCACACCCCGCCTCTGAAACCGACGTAATGTGGCTGCAGATTTTTCGCCGCCGCCAGGTGCTTATCCCTTAATGAACCAGCCAAACCCAATAGTAAGCCTTGTGCTGCAACTTGCTGGGCAAATTCCTTGGCTTGTTCGGCACTGTAGTGGTCAAACAAGCTTAGGCCGTTTTTAATTTGTGTGTCCAGCATCACGCCCAGAAAACCGGCCTGCTTGATGTCAGCAAGCAAACTATCTGGGTAGGCCGTTTCCGCAAACAGCACAGCAATCAGTTGGTGGCCAGCCTGCGTATAAGGTAGCAGCGCTTGCAAGCAGCCTTGATAATCCTCGGTGGCAAAAAAGCCAATTTTAATGATGGCCACACCGGTGGCGATGACTTGATCCAATTGCGGCAGCCACTGCTCAGCCTGCATGGGCAAATCGCCCAAGGTCGCGCTGGTCAAACTTTTATGGGCCATGGGCTGCTGGTTTAGGTAGGCGACGATGCCGCGGATATCCGCCAGCGGCAAGGCTCCCAAGGCACCGCTACGCGGATTTTTTAGGTCTATGATATCGGCGCCCAGCTCTTGTGCCATTTTTGCCTCATCCAGCGTGCAAACGCTGATCAGCAATTGCGGGCTAGTTTGCCTGCTCAGCAGAGCGGCATTCATGCTAGATTGCTCCCGTCTTGGGCGGCATAGTGGTTGTCTATTTTATCGGTCAGCCAAGTCCATGCCTGCAGCTCACGCTCACCCGCAGTTTTGTCGATGGCGATTTGCAAATACTGCCTTTCTGATTGCACTTTTTCTTTGGGTAACCTAGTTAAACGGCTGACCAACACCGCCAGTTCTATCACCGCAGCTTGGGCGCGATTAAAGCCGGCAAACGCTTGATGCTGCATGCTATGCTGCACCTGCATATGCAGGCGCGGACGCACGGCATCGTCCTCCACGCGCAACAAGGTCAATTCCTCATGCGCCAAACAATCCGCCAAGCGGAAGCCCAAGAGTTGCTCAGCTGGCAACAGCGACCAAGCTTGCCTATTGGTCAGCGCCCCAGCAAACACCCGCACGTCATCGCAGAGGCTAAGCACGGCGCGTTGACTGGCGATGATATTGCTTAAGGTTAAGGACGGCTTATACGGAGAAATAATGACCGTCTCGCCCAGCCTTTGTATGCCAAATGGTGCCACATGCACCTCGCCTTGTTCATTCATGCTAGTAACGATGGTTTCAAATATCATGATTTGATTTTTTCGCAGCTAATTTACGTGCACTCATGGCAGCCTCCCTATGAGCAATTTTTGCCTCCGGCTGAGTCGGCGCTGCGCTCACACCCCACTCCAAGGCTTGATCTTGCACGTAACGTTTTTTCAGTTGCCAGGCAATTTGCGCCCGGGCTAACTCCACACCTAAATAAAAAGCATGCGAAGCATCGTCATGCACGTCTAGCAAAGGGTAAAGCGCAAACGGATCGGTCGCTTGGTGCAGCCCATCCCTATTGTATACATGCATACCCTGCTCGCTGACCTGGATACGAAAGTTAGGGTCTTTAATCATGCTGGCAATCTCTTTAATTTCATCCACGCTATAGGTGAATGGCCGCCTATCATGCAGGCCGAGCAAGCCATTGCTGTAGCCACGCGGCAGCCTGTCATCGGCCTTGGCAGCGTGCATAACACGCCTAGCCAAATCGGCTTCGGCGATGGCATTGACCGCATGCGGGCTGACCGAGGTAGCCAACACGGCGTTGATGTTCAATTCGCTGATGATGCCAAACAGCAAAGTGTTAATGCCGGTGGTGTCGGCATCGGTCAATTCGGTCAGGTTACCTATGCCCATCATGATGGCTATGTCCGGGTATTTTTTGCGCAGGGCTTGATAGCGCACTATGGATTGCGTCAATCCAAAATGAATGGGGTCCAATATGGCATCGGCGATAAACGGCTTGCCGGCTTTTTGGCAAGCTTCAATGGCTCGGTATAAAGACGGCAGGCTATGTGGTTTAGCGGGAATCAACACCGGCGTGGCCGCTACTTCGTGGGCTATCCAAAGGGTTTTTTCAGTCAAACTGAGCAAGTAGTCAGCACCTGCATGCCCGGCGGTCAGCAAATCGTCCACGCTAAGTGAATCAACGCTGACAGCAAAACCCAAGGCTTTAAGGGCCTGCACGGCGTCTTTTAAATGCGGGAAAGGCACGCCAGGCAAGCAGCCCAAATCGATTACGTTCGCCCCTTGCGCTTGATACGCTTGCGCTTTAGCAACGATGCCAGCCACGCTTAGCATGGGGGCATCGACGATTTCGGCAAAAATCCTCACGCGGTAATCGCTTAAATCTGGGGCTAAACCCACCTGACCAAAGTACTGCGGTAAATCTTTTAAATCGGCTGGACCGCGTTCAACCGGCACGCCATATTGATCAGCCAACGGCGTGATATCGCCCAAACAAAGACCAGGCACGATCACCTTGTCGGCATCACCGCTGTCTTTAAGTCGCCTAGCAATTAACTGCGGCGTCATGAGCGCGGCCACCGACACGCCTATTTCCACTATGCGGTATTTGAATGGGGGGGTATTTGGGTCTTGTTTGGATTGCACTTGCGCCAACACCTTAGCCAAGCTTTTTTCAGCCAATTTACCCGTTAAGAAAAGTAAATTTTTCGCTACCATGCTGATGCACTAAGCGCCCAATGCTTGCAAACGCTGATTAATCGCGGTGGCCAATGCGGGAATGTCTGAAAATACTGAGGTGGCTTCAAATTCAGCCAACTTAGCAACGTTGGCTAAATCAATTTGCCTGGGGTAAACCTGCACGGTTTTTTGCCGCGGCGCTTCCGATTCGATGGCGCCAGCGCTTTGTTCTGGCACCGTGTCACAGGCAAACACCAGGCTGGGCACTCGGGTTTTGCCGGCTTGCGCGTAGAGGTTGGTTACCAAGGAATCGGAAAAGCCGTAAGCCATTTTTGCAATGGTGTTGGAGGTGGCCGGGGCGATTACCAAAGTGTGATAGTGCCCACTGTAGAGCAAACCGACTGGCACACTGCTGGCGGTTTTATCGTAATAGACCCGATGCTGGCTGGCTTCTAACTTAGCTTGAAAGCCATACTGTTGAATAATTTCAGCAGCGGCTTTACTTAAAAACACATCCACGTCTGGCAAGGTCGTCAGCAGATCCAGCGCCTCCCTTAGGTAATGCCCAGAGCCGGAGATGGCCCAAGCTAAGCGCTGCCTTTGCATGAGAAATTAAGAAAATGGGTGTTCGATGACGATGGTTTCATCGCGCTCAGGGCCGGTGGAAACAATGGCCACTGGCACACCACACAAGGCTTCCAAGCGTTTCAGGTAATGTTGCGCATTCTTAGGTAGCCCTGCCCATGTTTTAACGCCAAAGGTGTTTTCCGTCCAACCCGGCACGGTTTCGTAGATGGGCTTACAGCCGGCCACGTCATCCGCGCCTATCGGCAAGAGGTCTATCTTCTTGCCATCCAACTCGTAGCCTATGCATATCTTCAATTCGGAGATGCCATCTAAGACGTCCAATTTGGTGATGCACAAGCCGGTTAAACCGTTAATCATGGCAGAGCGACGCAAAGCCGCCGCATCAAACCAACCACAACGACGCTTGCGTTTGGTGACCGTGCCTATCTCCTGCCCTTTAGTCGACATTTGGTAGCCAGGCACACCGGCCGTTTCAATGTCTAACTCGCTAGGAAATGGGCCGCCGCCGACACGGGTGGTGTAGGCTTTGGTGATGCCTAAAACATAATGCAGCATATTAGCGCCCACACCGGTACCGGCAGAAGCTTGACCGGCTATGCAATTGCTAGAAGTCACATAGGGGTAAGTACCGTGATCGATGTCTAACAAAGTGCCTTGTGCGCCTTCAAACAATAAATTATCGCCACGACCATTGGCCGCATAAAGCTCGGCTGAGATATCGCTGATCATAGGCTTCAAAGCCACAGCATGGGCCATGCTGGCATCGTATTGCTGATTAAAATCGACGGTTTTAGCATCCAAATAATGGCTTAATACAAAGTTATGGTAGTCCATGACTTCGCGTAATTTATCTGCAAAACGTTCGGGGTAAAATAAATCGTAAACCCGCAGCGCGCGTCGCGCCACTTTATCTTCGTAGGTAGGGCCTATGCCTTTACCGGTTGTGCCTATCTTTTTATCGGCACTGCGTTTGGCTTCACGGGCCACGTCTACCGCCACGTGGTGACTTAAAATAAGCGGGCAACCTGAGCTGACTTTTAAACGGCTTTTGACTTCCAAGCCGTCTTTTTCCAACGCGGCAATTTCACCTAATAAGTGTCCCGCATCTAATACAACGCCGTTACCGATGTAACAGTTAATGCCGGAACGCACTATGCCAGACGGCACTAAGTTAAGCTTGTAGACACGCTGCGCATCCCCTTGCCCCACCACCAAGGTGTGGCCGGCATTATGCCCGCCTTGAAAGCGCACCACGCCTTGGGCATGATCGGTTAGCCAATCGACTATTTTCCCTTTGCCTTCATCGCCCCACTGTGTACCGATAACGACGACGTTTTTTGCTGCCTTATTTGCCATAACTTTAACTTTATAATTTTAATTTGAGTGTGATTGCTAAGTGCCGTGCTAACTAGTTTGCTTAATTTTTATCGCTATCGATGGCCAGCACATGCCAACCGGAGTTGTAATGGGCTAACTTTCTGTCGCAATTTAATTCTTTTACATCGTGGCCTGTGTCGGGCAAAGCTTGAATGACGATGTGCCCTTCTGCCCTTAATGCAGCAATTTTTTCCTGCAAGCCTGCATCGCCTTGCGCAGGCGCAAAGATGGCTGTCGGCAAGGATGCTGGCGCCAAGGCCGTCACCACGCCACGTAAATCCAAACTAAAGCCGGTTGCCGGACGTGCTCGACCAAATGCCGAACCCACTTCATCGTAGCGACCGCCTAGTGCCAATGGCCCCTTGTAACCTTGGGCATAGGCAGCGAAGACCATGCCGCTGTGGTAGTGGTACCCGCGTAATTCACTTAAATCAAAACTCAAGCTGACATCCAAATCCGCCAAGGCTTGGCTGACGGCCGTTAAGCTCGCTAAAGCGGCTTTGATCGCCGGCATGGCAGGCAGCACCTTGGCCGCTTTTTGCAATACCGCTTGATCGCCATTGAGTTCGGTTAACTGCAACAAGGCTTCACGAGTAGTCTTATCCAAGCTTTGCGTTAGGCTGGCTACGCTAGACTGATCTTTGCTCTGCAAGGCGGCATACAAATCTTGTTCTAACTGCGGATCCACGCTGCTGGCCGCAATCAAACTGCCAAAAACACCCACATGACTGAAATCCATGTGCACCTGATTCACGCCCATGGCCTGCAAGGCTAGTATTAACAGGCGTTGAATTTCAATGTCGCTCGCCACCCCTGCGTGCCCGTATAGCTCGGCACCTAATTGCAAGGGCTCACGCGTTTGCGCTAAGCCATCGGGCTGAGTACGCACCACGCTACCGGCATAGCAAAGTCGCGTAATGCCTTGCTGATTAAGCAAGTGCGCATCAATACGGGCGGCCTGCGGCGTCATGTCAGCCCGCACACCCATCAAACGGCCACTTAATTGATCCACCACTTTAAAGGTGGCCAGATCCAAATCGTGACCTGCACCGGTGATCAATGATTCCATGTATTCCAGCATAGGTGGAATAACGTATTGGTAACCGTGCACACAAAACAAATCGAGCAAGCAGCGACGCATGGTTTCAATACGCGCCGCCTCAGCCGGCAACACGTCTTCTATGTATTCTGGAAGCAGCCAATTACGCATTTTTTCTCATCTTTAACGGTTAGTTACCCAAATCAATAGCAGGCCGACCAGCACCGACAACATGCCAACAAAACGCAGTTGGCCGTCTTTAAATGCCATCAAACGTTGAAAAGCCTCGCGCCAAGCTTGCGGTAACAGCAAGGGCATCAAGCCTTCTAAAACCAACATCAAGCCCACGGCGGTAAAAAGACTGGCCTGCACTTTTAATGCTCTCTAATCAGTTTGCCGAATTACTTTTTATTCGGACTACGCATGTATTTAAAAAAGTCTGAGCTGGGGTCTAAGACCATGACATCGCTCTTGCTTTTAAAGGTGTTTTTATACGCTTCGGTACTGCGGTAGAAAGCGTAAAACTCCGGATTCTTACCATAAGCCTGATTATAAATGGCTGCAGCCGTAGCGTCGCCCTCACCCTTGGTTTTTTGCGCATCGCGGTAAGCCTCGGCGATGATCACTTCGCGTTGCTTGTCGGCATCCGCACGTATTTTCTCTGAAGCCGCCGAGCCTTCTGATCGTAACTGATTGGCCAAGCGTTTACGCTCGGCGATCATGCGATCAAACACCGACTTGCTAATCTCTTCTGCGTAATCCACACGTTTCAAACGCACGTCCACCACTTGTATGCCAATTTGCCGCGCTTCCATGTCGGCGCGTTTACGCAGATTATCCATGATGGTGCCGCGTTCACCGGCAATCACATCGTGCACGGTGCGCTTACCAAATTCAGCACGCAATCCGGCGTTAACCACCTTAGACAAGCGGTCTTCGGCTGCCGCTTCGCCCCCGTCTTTGATAGACACGTAGTATTTGGCTGGGTCTATGATGCGCCATTTAACAAAGGAATCGACCATCATGTATTTGTTTTCACTGGTAATGAATTTAGCCGGCTGCTCCCAATCCAGCGTCAAAATACGGTTGTCGAAGTATTTTAGATTGTCCACGATAGGCAATTTGAAATGCATGCCGGGTTGCTTTTTAACCGAGACAATTTCCCCCAAGCGTTGCACGATGACAAACTGAGTTTGATCGACGGTAAATGCCGAACTGGAGAACAAGAACAAGGCGGCCACTAGGCCTACAAGTACATTAGTTGAATTTTTCATGGCCGGCTCCTACCTGCTTTCTCTGTCACGACTGCGAAAAGCGTCGCGTGTACGATCGGTCGTTAGCGCCGGCTCTGCTGCTGCCGCCGCTTGTGGATTAAGCGATTGTAAGGATTGCGATTTTTGCACGGCCGCTTCTTCCGTTGCATTGATCAATTTATCCAATGGCAAATACAGCATGCTGTTGCCGCCTTTTTGGTCGACCACCACTTTGCTCACGCTAGACAAGATTTGTTCTTGGGCCTCTAAAAACAACCTTTGCCGTGTGACTTCCGGTGCTTTTTTATACTGCACTAGAATTTGTTCAAAGCGGCTGGCATTACCCTTGGCTTCGCTTTCTATTTTCAATTTGTAACCGGCCGCTTCAGCCAATAACCTGGATGCGGTTCCGCGCGCCTTAGGAATGATGTCATTGGCGTAGGCCTGACCTTCATTAATCTGCCTTTGGTTGTCTTGGTTGGCCCGGTTTACGTCTTCAAAGGCTTCTTGCACTTGCTCAGGCGGCTGCGCACTTTGCAAGGACACGCTGGTGATGTTTACACCGGTTTTGTAGCTGTCCAAAATAATCTGCATGCGCTCAGAGGTATCCGCCAAGCCTTTTTGCAACAAGTCATCCAATTTACTTTTACCCACCACTTCACGAATGGCGGTTTCTGCCGCTGACATCACCGCTTCATCGGTTGAACGGTTGTTGAATAAATAATCTTTAGCATTCTTGAGGTTGTATTGCACGGCGAATTGCAAATCGATGATGTTTTCATCCTCGGTTAACATCAAGGCCTCTTTAGGTTGCTTAACTTTGCTGCCACTGCCTTCGCCTGCGCTGCGGTAGCCCACTTCCAATCGACGCACCTGCTCCATGTTGACCACGTCAGCCGATTCAAACGGATACGGTAAATGCCAGCGCGGGCCCGGCTCAGCGGTTTCGACAAAATTACCAAAGCGCTTTACCACGCCCAATGAACCTTGATCTACGATATAGAATCCGGTGCCCAGCCAGACTAAAACCACGACGGCAACGATAGGCAACACCGGCATGGCCGGCATCGCATCGTCCCCATTGCTTGGCTTGTTAGGCTGACGGTTAGGCTGATTGCCACCGCCCTTACCAAATAAATTATTAATTTTTCGGCTTAAATCGCGCATCACTTGGTCCAAATCGGGTGGACCATCGTTATTACCCTGTAACCAGCCAGGAAATTTAATCATTTAACACTCCAAAATCCATCATGAGCTAACTTTGACTTAAGCATAGGCACTTTCTTCCGTACTTAACTTTTGCAAATATTGACCATGTTCAGCAATGGCCATTCTTAACAAATCCATTCCTTCGCCGGTTTTAGCGGAAACGTGTAGGCTGCTAATTCTACCATATTCATCCCGGCTAATTGCAGGCATCAAGCCCACTCGATCTATCTGATTGTGCACTAAAATTTGTGGCACATTGGCCGCCCCTATCTCAGCCAAGACCTTATTAACCTGGGCAATCTGTTCATCACGATTGGTGCTGGCGGTATCGACTATGTGCAAGAGCAGATCAGCCTGCACCGCTTCTTCTAGGGTGGCGCCGAAGGCTTCGACCAAGGCATGCGGCAAATGTTTAATAAAGCCCACGGTATCGGACAACACCACCGATCCGCAATCGGCTATGTAAATTTTATGCGTGGTGGTATCCAAGGTAGCAAACAATTGATCGGCCACGTAAATGTCGGCCTTGGTTAAACGATTAAACACGGTGGATTTACCGGCATTGGTGTAACCAACTAAGGACACCGTCATAACATTAGAACGTTTGCGCGCCCGTCTTTGCATGCCTCGCTGGGCTTTAAGTTTTAGCAACTTTTCACGCAATTGTTTAACCCGCACGCGCAGCATGCGCCTATCCAATTCCAACTGCGTTTCACCAGGCCCACCGCGCACGCCTATGCCGCCTTTTTGCCGCTCCAAATGGGTCCAACCGCGCACCAAGCGGGTAGACAAATGCTCCAACTGCGCCAACTCCACTTGCAATTTACCTTCGTGGCTTTGCGCACGCTGACTGAATATGTCTAAAATTAAGCCGGTTCTATCCACCACCCGCGCTTGCAATAGGCGCTCTAAATTTCGCTGCTGGGATGGCGACAGATCATGATTAAACACCGCAATATTGGCTGCACTGGCTTGCATCATTTGCGCCAGTTCATCGGCTTTGCCGCTGCCTATAAAGTACTTGGCATCAGGCGCAGCGCGCTTGGCTTCAACAGTGCCGCGTATGGCCAAACCGGCCGTTAAACTTAACTGCCTGAGTTCGTGCAAACTTTCTTGGTAATCGTGATCACCGAAGTCCACGCTCACCATAATGGCAGCATCAAAGCCGCCAGGTCGCTCAAACAAATCTTTCAAGGTTTATAGAACCACGCGGATTGAACGGTTGTTATTCGGCATCTTCAGTAGAACTAAATGCCACCATGCGTGCTGGCACGATGGTTGAAATGGCATGTTTGTAAACCATTTGGGTGACGGTATTTTTAAGCAAAATCACGTATTGATCGAATGAATCAACCTGACCTTGTAATTTAATGCCGTTGACGAGATAGATAGATACAGCGACGTGTTCTTTACGTAAGGCGTTAAGAAACGGGTCTTGTAACATTTGCCCTTTGTGATTCATGGTGTCTCCTATTGTTTGGAGTTAAATAAAAACTACTTGTGATAATACGCTGCTTACAGTTTAGATCAATGGCTGGCCAAGCTCGTTAAACAAAAGCCACACGCTATTTTAGTACGGCCTGCAATCTAGCCAAGACTTCTTCTTTACCCAATATAGCCATAACCTGATCTATGCTGGGTGACTGTGCGATACCAGTGATAGCAACACGCAGTGGCATGGCCAATTTGGGAAACTTCAAGCCGTTTTTAGTCACCGCGTCATTAATGGCTTGGTGTATGGCTTCCGCCTGCCAATCGCACGCATTTAATGCAGCGCTTAATTCAGCCAGCACCGGCATGATGTCTGGCATTAAGTGTTTCTCAACGGCGGCGGCATCCAAACTGGGTTTTTCAAAGAAATAGACTAAGCCATCAGCCAATTCGTTCAGGGTATTCACCCTTTCTTTATACAAAGCGATGCCCGCTGACAATTTAGCGGCATCCGGCGCCAGCACCCCTCTTACTGCCAAACGCTGCAATTGGTCTAGCAGCAAGGCAGCAGGCTCGGCTTGCTTAATGTAATGCGCATTCAGCCAATTGAGTTTTTCGGTATTAAATTGTGCCGCCGATGGCGTAATGTGATCCAAATCAAACCAGGCAGCAAATTGCTGCTTGCTGAACACTTCTTCGTCGCCATGACTCCAGCCTAGCCTAGCCAAGTAATTGATGATCGCTTCTGGCAAATAGCCGTCTTCATGGTACTGCATGACGCTGACCGCCCCATACCGCTTGGATAGCTTTTGCCCATCGCCGCCTAATATCATGGATAAGTGGGCGTATTGCGGCACCTGTATGCTGCCGTCGATCTCGGACAAGGCACGCAACATATTGATTTGCCGCGGGGTGTTATTGACGTGATCGTCGCCGCGTATGACTTGGGTAATGCCCATGTCGCTGTCGTCCACCACCACGCAAAAATTATAAGTAGGCGTGCCATCAGCCCGAGCAATGATTAAGTCATCCAATTCGCTATTGGCAATTTCTATGCGGCCTTTAACCAAGTCGTCCCAGGCCACCACGCCATCTTGCGGATTCCTAAAACGGATAACCGGGGTAACATCGACCGGCGGATGAGGCAATACTTTGCCCGGTTCCGGACGCCATTTGCCGTCGTAGCGAGGCTTCAATTTTTGCGCCATCTGCTGTTCACGCAAGGCTTCCAATTCTTCCTTGCTGCTGTAGCAATAGTAAGCACTGCCTGCCGCCAACATGCTTTGTATGACGACTTTGTAGCGATCCATACGCTGCATTTGATAAAACGGGCCTTGGTCGTAATCCAAACCCAGCCATTGCATGCCGTCCAATATAGCTTGCACGGCTTCTGGCGTACTGCGCGCTACATCGGTGTCTTCAATACGCAAGATAAACTCCCCGCCGTGCTTCTTGGCATAGGCCCAAGAAAATAAGGCGGTACGTGCACCGCCTATGTGTAAGAAACCGGTTGGGCTGGGAGCAAATCGTGTACGAACGGTCATAGTCAATCAGGCATTAAAAATAATAGGCCATTTTACCATGGGCTAGCGCGTCACTGGCGACTAAAGCGTAACTTAGTTGGCGGCCTGCCAACCACCGCCCAAGGCTTTAAACAAGGCTACAGTGGCTTGCAACCTAGCCTCTCGCGCTTGCACAAAACTCAGTTCAGCCGCGTGATATACCCGCTGCGCATCCAGCACGTCCAGGTAGGCCGAATAACCAGACTGATAGCGATGCATGGCAATGTCTAAGGCTTTTTTGGCGGCCACTTGGCTGTCGCTCAAGGCCGATTCCCGCTCGGCATTTTGACGCACGGCCACCAAGGCATCGTTCACCTCGGTGAATGCGGTTTGTATGACACGCTCGTAATTGGCTAATACTTGCTTTTGCTGCGCAGTGGCCTGATCCACTTGCGCGCCGCGCTTGCCTGAATCAAAAATAGGCAGATTTAAATTCAGGCCCCCGGTCCAAATACGCGACGAGGCTTTTAGCACATCACTTAATGCCAGGCTCTCGCCACCTAAGGCTGCGGTTAAGGATATACTGGGGTACAAAGCGGCTTTGGCCACCCCTATGTTGGCGTTGGCTGAAATCAATTGTTGCTCGGCTAAGCCCACATCGGGCCTAGCCTCAAGCAAGCTTGATGGCAAGCCAACAGGTGGCGTGGGCGGCAGCGACAAGTCTGTATTTGCCAATGCTGGAATGCTTAATTCCAGATTGCCGCTTAGGCTGGCCAATTGATGCAAGGTTTGCGCTCTTAATTTCGCCAGTTCCGCCAATTGGGCTTTTAGGCTGGCACTGGCGGCTTCGGCTTGATGCAAATCCAAGCCAGAGGCCACGCCACCTTCGAGGCGCCGGCGGGTTAGGGTCAAGCTGGCTTCACGGGTTTTTAAACTGGCAAGCGCAATCGCCGTTTGTGCATCCAAGCTGCGTAAGAACCAATACTGCTGAGTGATCATGCCGGTTAGCGACAAATCCACGGTGGCTTTGGCGTAATGGCTGGCTAAAGCTTGAGCACGCGCCGACTCTTTTGCGCGACGCAATTTTCCCCAAAAGTCCAATTCAAAAGACGTGCCAATTTGCGCATTGAAATTATTGCGTGGATTTTCAGCAAACACCGGAAAAGGACCGGATTCGGTCACGCGCGTCCTGGCCGCCCGGCCATCCAAATTAAGGCTAGGAAACGTCTCCGCCCCGATTTCGCGGGCCGCCGCCTCGACTTCCTCTATGCGCGCAACCGCTTGTTTAATATCGGCATTATTTTGCAGAGCTTGGCGGATTAAATCATTAAGCGTGGCATCTTGGTACAAAGTCCACCATGAAGCACTGACGGCCGTGCTGGCAGCGACTGCATCAGACTGATTGTAGGCGCTAGGCAAAGCCACATTTGGGCGCTGGTAGTCCAAGCCTAATGGCGCGCAAGCACTGATCAGCAGCAGCAATGGTGCAACAAAAATCTGAGCTACCCTACTAACTTGAATGGCCATCATGGGGTTTCCTTAGCACTGACTTGCGATTCCAACTGGCCATGGTGCCGTATGTGCTTGCCACTTAACCAAGTGAAGAACAGCGGAATAAAAATAGTCGCAACAAAGGTCGCCAATAGCATGCCACCAAATACGCCAGTGCCCATAGAACGCCTTGCCGCGGCACCGGCGCCGGATGCCACCACCAAAGGCACGATGCCTAAAACGAACGCCATGGAGGTCATGACAATGGGCCTAAATCGCAAGCGTGCCGCTTCTAGGGCAGCCTCAGCAACAGGCATGCCCTGCTCCATTTTTTGACTGGCAAACTCGACAATCAAAATGGCATTTTTCGCCGCCAGGCCTATCAAGGTGATCAGCCCAATTTGAAAGTAGATGTCATTAGGCATACCGCGTAACAAGACAGCCAGGAAGGCGCCTGCCAAGGCAAATGGCACGGCCATAATAACGGCCAAGGGCAGCGCCCATGTTTCAAACTGCGCCGCCAATATCAAGAACACCATGATGATGGCAAAGCCAAAAGCGAATACAGCCGCTGAACCGGTGCGTTTTTCTTGATAAGCCTGCGCGGTCCAAGCAATTTGGTAGCCGTTAGGCAAGTTGCTTGCTGCAATCCGCTCCACTGCCTTAATGGCATCACCCGAGCTCACACCCGGCACACCGGCGCCAAACACCTTAGCCGACAACAAACCGTTGTAACGCTCCAACTGTTCTGCCCCGACCCGGTTGCTCACCTTGCTTAAGGCCGACAAGGGAATCATGTTGCCATTTGGTGCGCCAGCGCTAGGCTGACTGCGCACGTAGACCTTACCTAAGTCTTCCGCCTGCATTCTGAATTGCGCCTCGGCCTGCAACTGCACGCGGTAGGTACGGCCATTTTTATTGAAATCGTTGACATAATACGAGCCCATGGTGCTTTGCAAGGTGGTGTAGATATCGGCAATGCGCACCCCTTGCGAGATGGCTTTGGCTTCGTCCACCTCTATAAGCAATTGCGGCACGGTAGGTCGGAAAAAAGTTTTCGGTGGCGTCAAACTGGGGTCTTTGCCCATGGCTTCCATTAAATTATTCATCACTGCCGCCAACTTAATGGGGTCGGTATCGCGCTGACTTTGCACGTACACTTCAAACCCAGCCGCGGTACCCAAACCCCTAATGGCCGGCGGGTTAACAGCAAAAGCCAAACCATCGGGCTGACTCATGCCTATGCCAAATAGCTTACCGACAATTTGATCGGCGCTGGTTTCACGTAGACTCCAATCCTTGAGTCGCACAAACATGGTGGCAGCGTTGGTTTTATTGGCGCCAGTGAGCAATTCCAAGCCGTTTACGGCAAATTCATGAGCCACGGCCGGATCGTGGGCAATCGCCGAACGGATGGCTTCCGTGGTTTTAGTGGTGCGACTCAATGTCGCGCCATCTGGCATTACCACTATGGTCACCACGTAGCCTTGGTCTTCTGCCGGCACAAAACTGCCGGGCACTTTCATGAACAACACCACGCAGGCCAGCACTATGCCGGCAAAGGCCAAGCCGCCTATAATTTTATGCTTGAGGGTTAGCGCCACGGTATGGGTGTAAAAATTCGAAAAGCGACTAAAACCGCGGTTAAAAACTTGAAAGAAGCGATTTTGAGCGTGATTTTGCTGCAATATCATGGCGCACAATGCTGGGGTAAGGGTTAACGCCACCACCCCCGATATCACCACGGCAATCGCCACGGTCACGGCGAACTGCCGATACAGCTCACCGGCGATGCCACCTTGAAAAGCCACGGGCACAAACACCGCACACAGCACCAAAACGATGGCCACAACAGCGGCCGAAACCTGCCGTATGGATTTAATGGCGGCCGGCAAGGGCGCTAAATTTTCTTCTCGCATAAGGCGTTCGGTGTTTTCCAGCACCACAATCGCGTCGTCCACCACTATGCCTATGGCCAGTATCATGGCAAACAAGGTGAGTAAATTAATGGAAAAACCAAATAGGTATAAACCAGCAAACGTACCAATTAAGGAAATCGGCACAGCAATGATGGGAATCAGGGTAGCGCGCCAACTTTGCAGGAACAAGAAAACCACCAAGACCACCAAGACCAAGGCTTCAGCAAAGGTTTTAAACACCTCTTCTATGGTGGCTTTAACGAAATCACTGGTGTCATAAGGGATGGTGTAAACCATGCCAGCCGGGAAACGGCCGGTTAACTCCGCCATTTTGGCTTTGATGCCTTGCGCCGTATCCAAGGCGTTGGCACCCGTTTGTAAAAAGATAGGAATGGCCACGCCGGCCTGTCCGTCTAGCGCAGAGGTGACGTTGTAACTTTGCGCACCCAATTCAACGCGGGCCACGTCTTTTAAATACAGCAGGCCACGTGGGCCATCGGCCCGAATAATAATGTTGCCAAACTCAGCAGGATCAAGCAAACGGCCTTTAGCACTGACCGTGTAAACCAATTGCTGGGAACTGGGTGCAGGCTCTTGGCCTATTTTGCCGGCCGCGTATTGGTTGTTTTGCGCTGCAATCGCTGCCGCCACATCACTGGAGCTGACACCCAGTTGCGCCATGCGGTCGGGGCGCAACCAAATACGCATGGCATAATCCTGCCCGCCAAATATCAAGGCATCGCCCACGCCTTTTACCCGTTTTAATTCATCCAAGACATTTAAAGTGGCGTAATTGCTCAGGTACAACCTATCGTGCTTGGCGTCTTTAGAAGTAAGCATCACCACCAGCAAGATGTCATTGGATTTCTTCTGCACAATCAAGCCGTTGCGTCTCACGTCATCGGGCAACCTTGGGGTGGCAATGTTGACGCGATTGCTGACATTAAAGGTCGCCTGGTCGACATTGGTGCCCACCTCAAAGGTGGCCGTGATCACCAAGGTGCCACTGGAGTCGGCGCTGGAATTGAAATACAAGAGGTTGTCTACCCCGCTCAATTGCTCCTCGATTGGGCCGGCCACGGTTTTTGCTAAGGTATCGGCACTCGCGCCTGGGTAGCTGGCAGTGATGGTGACCGTAGGCGGGGCAATTTGCGGGTACTGCGCGATGGGTAACTTAAAGGCGGCAGCCAAGCCAGCCAGCACAATAATAATGGACAGCACGGAGGCGAAAATCGGCCTAGTGATAAAAAACTTGGTCATGGCCTTGTCCTATTTCGCTTTGGCTGATGGTGGCGTTGCTTCTTGGTATGGATGGGGCAACACCTCGGCACCTGGGCGCATTTTGATTAAATTGTCGGCAATGACTTGCTCGCCTGCTTTTAAGCCGCCCAAGATCACCCATGATTGACCTTGCCAACCGCCTTCCACAACTGGCCGTATGCTTGCTAATACTTTGCCTTGGGCATTTTTTTCTGCGACAAAAACGAACTTACCTTGATCGCCGGTCAACACCGCTGTTTGCGGCAATAAAAATACGCCCTTACGGCTGCCGGTGGTGACACGCACGCGAACAAACTGCCCAGGCAACAAGGCCTTGTCGGCATTGGCAAAGCTGGCACGCAATTGTTGGGTACCCAATTGCGGGTCTATGCTGCTGGCCGCAAAGTTTAACTGGCCTGTTTGTGGGTAATCTTGGCCGTTAGGTAAAATAAGATGCAATTGTTTGACTCGGGCTGGCGACAAATAGCTGCCCAACAAAGCCAATTCGCTATCGGACAAACTAAAGCGCACCCATATTGGGTTGATTTGGTAAACACGGGTCAAGAGGCTGGTGTTGGCATTCACCAAAGCACCTTCTGACAACTCAAAGCGGCCCGCCATGCCGGCTAGCGGTGAGGTCACGGTGGTATAGGATAAATTTAACTGCGCTTCACGCAAATTGGCCTGGTATTGCGCCAGCGCCGCTTTGGCCATGCTGTTGTCGGACCAGGCATTGTCGGCCTCACGCTGGCTAACCGACTCGGTGGCTAACAAGCTCTTTAAGCGCTGCGCTTCACGATCGGTTTGCTCAACCTTAGCCTGCTGTTGCGCTAATTGCGCTTTTGCATTGCTCAAGGCAATTTGAAACGGCACGGGGTCAATTAAAAATAATGCCTGCCCTTGCTTGATGGGCGCGCCTTCTTCAAACAGTTTTTTTAGCACGATACCGCCTACACGCGGGCGTATCTCCACTTCTTTTGCACCCTCGGTTTGCGCCACCGTCTCGGCCGCAATCGGCACATTGGTGGCTTGCAGCGTAATCACGCCTACCGGCATAGCCGGCATGGCCATGCCATTGGCGGCTGGCTCTTGTTTGCCACAAGCACCTAAACTCAAGCTTAGTATTAGGCAAACGGATAAAGGCTTTATTTGGGTGCGTAGAAACGACGACAGCGTCACTGACGCCTGTTGATTTAAGGTCATGCTAGACTCCATGCAACCGGATGCGTTGCATATTTAAATTTAAAATTCACAAACTTCATTCTCACATAAAATCAAGCTAGACGCACGGCAAAAAGCTTGTTAAATAGCGATGGTGACGCTACCATTAGGAAACATTCGTGCTGGGAGGCATAGTGGAAATTCACACAGGCGAGATTTACGGTAAACAAACTGCGGCAAAATTTACCATGTATAACGTGCTAAAAGTGAGCAAAACCATTGTCACCCTGCAAAACATAGACAATCCCTTAAGTCTATTTGAAACCACCGCCGAAAAATTAGCCAGCTCAAGTTACGTGCGCATCAGCCAAACGCCCTACATAGACTTACAAGCCAGCACAGCTAAGAAGCGCAAAGCCGCCAAAAAACCGACGCGTTGCCCGCTGACTTTTGATTTTTTAGAAGAGCGCGCAGACAGCCAACGCCCGGCCGCCATCATGCCGGATTTATTTAATTAGCCCGCGGTGGACCACCACGTAAATCGTGGCCAACCGCACTGTATATTTCCACCTCAACAAAATCACCAGGGGTCAAGCCTTCGGCATCCTCTAGATAGACCACGCCGTCTATTTCAGGCGCGTCTGCTTTAGTGCGGCCTATGGCTGCTATGTTGCCCGCCTCATCCGTGACCAACTCATCAACCAATACCGTTTGCATGCTGCCCACTTTGCTTTGCAATTTGGCAGCGCTAATGCGCTCCTGCACTTCCATAAAACGGCTCAAGCGCTCTTGCTTCAACGCCTCCGGCACTTGATCCGGCAGCGCATTGGCTGCCGCCCCGTCCACCGCAGAATAAGCAAAGCAGCCGACGCGGTCTAGTTGGGCTTCCTCTAAGAAATCCAATAGCATTTTAAAGTCGTCTTCGGTCTCGCCTGGAAAGCCGGCAATAAAGGTACTGCGTACGGTAATGTCTGGGCAGATTTCTCGCCAAGCTTTGATGCGCGCCAAATTATTTTCGGCATGCGCCGGACGTTTCATGGCTTTTAGAATACGTGGGCTGGCATGCTGAAACGGCACATCCAAATAAGGCAGGATTAAGCCATCCGCCATCAAGGGGATCACTTCGTCCACGTGCGGGTAAGGGTAAACGTAGTGCAAACGGGTCCACACGCCCAAATCGCTCAAACTCTGACACAGTTCGGTCATGCGCGTTTTAACCGGCCTGCCGTTCCAAAATCCGGGGCGGTATTTGACGTCCACGCCGTAAGCCGACGTGTCTTGCGATATCACTAAAATTTCCGAGACACCGGCATTGACTAAGCTTTCCGCTTCGTTCAAGACCTCGCCTATCGGCCTGCTGACCAAATCGCCACGCATACTGGGGATGATGCAAAAACTGCAGCGGTGGTTACAGCCTTCGGATATTTTTAAATAAGCATAATGGCTAGGCGTTAAGCGTATGCCTTGTGGCGGCACCAAATCGACAAAAGGCTCATGCAATTTAGGCAAGTTGGCGTGCACCGCCGTCATTACTTCTTCCAAGGCATGCGGGCCGGTTACGGCTAACACACTAGGGTGAGCCGCTTCCACCACGCCTTTTTTGGCGCCCAAGCAACCGGTCACGATGACCTTGCCGTTCTTTGCTATGGCTTCACCAATGGCATCCAGCGACTCTTCCACCGCGCTATCAATAAAACCGCAGGTGTTGACCACCACCAAATCGGCCTCTTCGTAGCTGGAGGAAATAGCATAGCCTTCTGCACGTAATTGGGTGAGAATACGCTCTGCATCGGAGCCGGCTTTCGGGCAACCGAGTGAAACGAAGCCGACCTTAGGATTGGATAAACTCATGAACACTTACCTATCGTTAATTTAAATTTTATTTATGTACATCATCGCCATCGCTTGGCTATACCTTGTTACCTTAATGGCCGCCACCGAAACCACCATCACGGCCGGCTTGCTGACCTTTTTCTTTTACGGCCTCATGCCTTGCGCTTTGCTGTTGTGGTTACTCGGCGTCAAACACCGACGGCACATGCAAGCCAAAAAGGCCTTACTCCAAGACGACGTGAGCGACCCAGATGGTGGCGACACCAATCGAAATGAGTAAAATTTGCGCCAACGTGGCTTTCAGTTCGGTGCGCTTGTGCAAACCTGGAATCAAATCGGCCACCGCCACATAAAGCAAGCTGGATGCCGCCAATGCCAATATGATGGGCACCCAACTTTGCACGTATTGCAAGGCATAATAGGCCATCAAACCACCGACCAAGGTCGCCACACTGGACACCAAATTAAAAATTAAGGCTTGTTTTTTACTGTAGCCGGAATGCAGCAAGATTAAAAAATCCCCTACTTCCTGTGGAATTTCATGGGCAATAATCGCCAAAGCGGTCACCACCCCCAGTTTAATGTCGGCGGTAAAGGCCGCTGCAATCAGAATGCCGTCTATGAAATTATGAAAGGTGTCGCCTATCATGATCATCAAGCCACTGCGGCCGCTGTCGTGGCTATGCAGATGGCCATGACTGAGCAAGGCAGAGGCAGGGGCTTGCGGCGCAACCGCCTTGTATTTTGCACCCGTGCTTGGCGTGTTTAGTTGTGAAGCATTGGTTGGCGTGGCATTAAGCCCATGGCCAGACGGGCAATCCTGCTCACTGTGCAGGGCGTGCACTTCGCAGTGATCACCGTGACAATGCCGCCATATCACCAATTTTTCCAACACAAAAAACAGCAACAAACCCAGCAGCAAGGTGGCCGATACCGTTTCCACGTTGCCAGACAGGCTAAAGGCATGCGGTAAGATTTCTAAAAAAACCGCACCCAGCATGGCGCCTATGGCATAACTGACCAACATGGGCACCCAAGTTGGGCGCAAACTAAGAGCGAACAAAGCCGCCAACGCGACGCTAAGTAGGCCGCCTAAAAAAGTAAAGCCGACGATGTAACTCAAGCTAGTGTAATCAGAAAAATGCATGGGCTAATAACCAGTATTAAAAACTAGGCAGAAACGGCGCTAGCATGGTCGCATTATAGTTTAGAAATGCCGGCTTCACTGCGCAAATTGTAGGGGCCATTCAAGCATTCAACCAAATCAAACTGGCCATGCGGCCAGTCACGGCTTCGCGCCGGTATGAAAAAAAGCGCTGCGCATCGCTGTAAGTGCAAAATGCTTGATCAATGCCGCCACCGTAAATTTGACTCACGCCCAGCGCGTTTAAACGTTGCTGCGCAAGCACATACAAATTAGCCAGCCATTTGTCGGCATGCGACTTAAAAGCCAGTGCGGCTTGCCCATCGTGCTGCATGAATTGCGCCCGCACTTCATGACCCACCTCAAAAGCATTGGGTCCAATAGCCGGGCCCAGCCAAGCCAATATTTCACTGGGGGCAACGGCCATCTTGGCTACTGCCGCCTCTATCACCCCATCACACAGTCCGCGCCAGCCCGCATGCACAGCCGACACCACCGTGCCGGCGCGGTCACACAGCAAGACCGGCAAACAATCTGCCGTCATGGTGACGCACACCAACTTGGCTTGCCGGGTATACGAGGCGTCGGCATCCGGCACACCCTGCACCAAAGCCGCATCCAGCACGGTCACGCCATGCACTTGATTTAACCAAACCGGCTCACTGGGTAACACAGCCCGCAACACTTGGCGGTTTTGCCTAACGCAGGCCTCGTTGTCTTTGACGTGCAGGGCCAAATTGAGGCTGGCATACGGCGCCAAACTGAATCCACCTTGCCTAATGGTTTGCAAGGCCTGTACATTGGCCGGGGCCGGCCAATTGGGTTGAATCGCATTTAAGGCCAACAAGGCTTAGTCCTCATCATCCAATGCTAAATCGTCATCATCATCATCAAATTCATCGTCTTCGTAATCCTCATCGGCGAGGTAAGGCTCGGTTTGCAAGCCGCCGAAATCAAATGCCTCTTCATCCTCGTCGCGCGGGTCTTCATGACGCATGGCTTCCAGCAGGGCTTTCATGTCATCGGGCAACTCGATTTGCCACTCGACAAATTCATTGCTTGCCGGGTGCAATAGACCTAGCTTGATGGCATGCAGCGCTTGCCGCTTAAATTGACTGACGGCATCGCGCAAGGTTTGCGTCATGGCCCGTATCGGCACGATGCCACGAAAACCGTAAACCGGATCGCCGACGATGGGCGCTTTTAAATACTGCATGTGCACGCGGATTTGATGGGTACGGCCGGTTTCCAAATTGCAACGCATATAGGTTTGCACAGAAAAACGCTCCAACATTTCGTAGCGAGTAATGGCTGGTTTGCCGGCCCGGTTAATCGCCATCTTGGTGCGCGACCTTGGGTCACGGCCTATGGGTTGATCTATCATGCCATTGCGCCAAATCTGCCCCCAGACGATGGCTCGGTATTCGCGTTTAACCGTGCGTGCTTGCAATTGCCGCACCAAATTAGTTTGTGCGGCCAAGGTCTTGGCCACCACCAAAAGGCCGCTGGTGTCCTTGTCTAGCCTGTGCACGATACCAGCACGGGGCAAGTCTTTTAATTCTGGCGCGTGGAAGAGCAAGGCATTTAACAAAGTACCGGTCCAATTGCCCGCAGCAGGATGGACCACCATGCCAGCCGGCTTATTGATCACCATGATATGCTGGTCTTCAAAGACGATATTAAGCGGAATACTTTCTGCTTGAAAGGCCTGCTGCTCAGGCTTGATTTGCACCTGCACCACGACGGCCTCGCCACCCCATACCTTGGTCTTAGACGTGCTGGCCAGCCCGGACACCGTAACCAAGCCGTCTTTAATCCAAGCTTGCAGCCTTGATCGGGAATGTTCGGGCAGCAATCGTTGCAATGCCACATCCAAGCGCAAGCCCCCTAAGTCGTTAGGGATAGTCAGCGTTAAGGCTTGATTTAGGGAGTCGGTATTACCAAGAGTAGCTTGAGTGGTGTCTGTCATCGGGTATAATTGTGCATCATTCTTAAAGGTCGTTTCAGCATGAAGTATATCTTAGTTTTTATGTTTGCTTTGTTACTCAATGCTTGCGCCATCTTCGGCGACCCCACTGAACTCGATGACACCAAAGGCTGGACAGCAGAGCGCATCTACGCTGAAGGCCAAGCCAAAATGTTTGATAAGGATTACGAGAAAGCCATCGTCTACTTTGGCAAACTGGAATCGCGTTACCCCAATGGCCGCTATGCGACCCAAGCGCAACTGGAAACGGCCTACGCCCATTTTAAAAAACAAGACCCGATATTGTGCGTGGCCGCGGCAGACCGCTTTATCAAATTGCATCCAAATCACCCTAACGTCGATTACGCTTATTACCTAAAAGGCTTGGCGGTCTTTAACGAACGCGGCTTTATTGAAAAAACCACCGAGCAGCAAATTAGCGATCGCGACCCACGCGGTTTACGCGATTCGTTTACCAGCTTTAAAGAATTGGTGACACGCTACCCTAACAGCAAATACGCTAAAGACGCCACGCAGCGCATGGTCTACCTGGCCAACAGCTTGTCCGATCACGAATTGCACGTGGCGCGTTATTACATGAAACGGCATGCCTATTTGGCTGCAGTGAACCGCTGCAAATACGTAATGGAATACTTTCCACAATCGCCCGGCGTCGAGCAAGCCTTGGTGATCATGATTAGCGCTTACGATTTATTGAGCCTAGATGACCTGAAGAACGACACCTTGCGCATTTTAAAAACCAATTACCCCAACAGTGCAATGTTTGGCAAGAACTTCACTCAAGACGAACGTGTATGGTGGAAATTCTGGGAAAGCCTCTACTAATAGCAGCGCCTAGGATCATGAATTTTTTCAATAAACTGCCCGGCCACATCCAAACACCGTCTGGCTACGAATGGCTAGTATTGAAAAAAATACCGCGCATTTCTCTCATTTGCACCGCCCTACCCTGCGCCGTCATGGTGACTCTTTATCTCAGCAATGCCAGCATCAACCGTGATCAAGAACAAGTGATTTATTTATGCTTAGGGCTGCTGTTCACGGCTTGGTTTTTCATAGGCACAGTGGCCATAGGCTGCGTCGTGGTGATGATCATGAAGGGGCCGGCTTACGTGGCCGACCCATACGAACTACCTGAAGAAAACAATAAACTAGAGCCGCGTCGCTAAGTCCCCGCCATGCATAGGCAAAGCAGGGCCTAGCCTCAGCGTTTTTTGGCGCTGCGGTCTTTATCTTCCACGGCTTTTTTAGCTTTTAACTCAGCACGGTGCGCGGTTTTGCGTCTACGCATGCTGACGATGCCCTCACCCGGCTTGCGCTTGTCGTCGTCCTCGGCAAACGGGTTGCTGCCTTGTTTGTATTGCACGCGCAGTGGCGTACCGGACAATTGAAAGGTACGGCGGAAGGTTTTTTCCAAGAAGCGCGTGTAGGCATCTTTAACGCCGTCCACGTGGTTGCCGTGTATCACCACGATAGGCGGATTGCTGCCGCCTTGATGGGCGTAGCGCAATTTAGGGCGTATGCCTTTGCTGATAGGCGGCTGGTGTTGCTGCAAGGCGTCGATCAGCACGCGAGTTAATTGCGGGGTGGCCAATTTAGCAAAGGCGGCTTTAAAGGCAATGTCCACCGATTTAAATAACTCCGGCAGGCCTTTTTTACGTAAGGCAGAAATGTAGTGAAACTCGGCGAAATCCAAGAACATTAATTTTCTGTCGATTTCCCGCTTCACCCAATCGCGCTCTTCTTCTTTTAAGCCATCCCATTTGTTGATCGCTACCACCAAGGCACGACCGGCATCCAATATGTAAGCGGCAACGTGGGCATCTTGTTCCGTGATGCCCTCTTGCGCATCGACCACCAAAATCACCACGTTAGCTTCTTCTATCGACTGTATGGTTTTAATCACCGAGAATTTTTCTATGGCCTCTAACACGCGACCACGTTTACGCACACCCGCGGTATCGATTAAGGTGTAGTGCTTGCCATTTTTTTCCAAGTCTATGGAAATGGAATCCCGCGTGGTGCCGGGCTCATCAAACGCGATGACCCGATCTTCACCCAACAAGGCATTGACCAGCGTGGATTTACCCACATTAGGTCGGCCGACTATGGCCACTTTAGGGATTCTGTCTTCGTTTTGATCCAGCTCAGGCTCGTCTTCTTCCAACTGAAAGCTTTCCAAGGCTAAATCAATGATGTCTTTAACGCCTTCACCGTGCGCCGAGGAAATCGACAACGGGTCGCCTAGACCCAACTCATGGAATTCGGCGCTGACCACGGCCTTGTTCATGCCTTCGGTTTTATTCACCGCTAATAACACCGGGCATTTGCATCGGCGTAAACGGTTGGCGATTTCCATGTCTTGCGGGGTGGCACCTTGCCTACCGTCCACGATAAATAGAATCACATCGGCTTCGTCTATGGCCAGCAGGGTTTGCACGGCCATGGCTTTCAATATGCCGCTGTCGGTATTGGGCTCAAAGCCGCCTGTGTCCACCACTAAATATGGCTGACTGGCGCCCACGCCACGGCCATAATGCCTATCCCGAGTTAAACCGGGCAGGTCCGCGACCAAGGCATCACGGCTTTTGGTTAAGCGATTAAATAAGGTGGATTTGCCGACATTAGGTCGGCCAACCAATACTAAGGTAGGTAACATGCAACTCTTCTATGTGGATACTGTGACAACAAACTGGCCGATATTAAACGGCCATTATTATTTAACTTGGATGGCATAAAGCCCGCCATCTCGCGTTTGTGCGATGAGGCTATTGCTGCTTAACAAGGCCATTTTAGGCATGACCGCGCTGCTGCCTACTTGCAGTCTAGAGGCGAGCGCACCGTCATCACGGTTTAAGAAATGCAGGTAGCCTTCCAAATCCCCAACTGCAACCAAGCCACCCATGGCTAGAGGTAGAGTTAATTTGCGGTTTTTTAATACCGCTTGGCGCCAAAAGGATTTGCCCGTGGTGTAATCGAGGGCATAGACCGCACCCGCGGCATGGGCCAGGTAAATGCGCCCGTCTTCCATGCTTAATCCGGTCAAACTGGATATGTCTCTATTCCACACAATGCGACCGCTCATGCGATCCACCGCGGCTATTTTGCCTTGGTAGGCGACCGCATAAACCAATGGCCCTTCAACCACTGGCAAGCTGGTGATGTCAGCAATACGCTCTATTTCGGTGACACCTTTAGGCTGGGCAACCGAGGCTTCCCAGAGCATCTTGCCATTGTCTGCCCGCAGGGCGACCAGTTTGCCGCCACCGAAACCGGCATAAACGGCACCACCGTCTACAATCACGCCAACTGAACTGCGTAAGGTCAACGCTGGACCTGTGCGGTCGTATACCCACTTACGCGTGCCGTCGTTGGCATTCAGGCCGTAGATATGGTTATCGCCACTGCGAGCAATGACTAAACCATCAAAATACTTGGGCGCACTCAAGACCTCGCTACTTAACTTAGCCTTCCATAAAAATTTACCGGCTATGTCGTAGGCATAAACCCAGCCTTTTTGTGTGCCTACCATGACCAAACTGCCGCCGACACCAACGCCACCGGATAATACTTCAGGGCTATTAATGCGCCATTCTTGCTTACCGCTGACGGCATCAAACTTGGCAATGTCACCCTTGCTGCTAGCGGCATAGACATAACCTGCCTCGACCACTGGGACAAAATCAAAGTCCTCGGACTCACTGAGTTTAGCTTGCCACAACACCTTGCTGGTGTAAACCGACTTAAACTCCACCAAGGGATCCGGTGCATCGGCAGGCACTCGACCAAACAAGGTGTCCGTCAAATTGTCTTTAACGTCACCTATCACACTGCAAGCGCTAAGCAATAACATGCTGAGCGCCAATAGGCAGGTGATTTTTTTGGAAAATATTGAGAACAAGGCAGTACCCCAGCTTTTATTTAATAAGACTTAAGCTTCAACTTAAGCTAACGATTCGAGTTTCTTTTGCGTCAATGCACGCACTTTTCCAGCCGGATCCAATTTATCCAAGGCCTCTTGGTAAGCGGCTTTAGCCTCGGCATTCTTACCTAAAGCGGCTAAGACATCGCCTTTTAAATCGGCAAACAAGCCATCAAAACCGGCATCGTGGGATTTATTCAACAAGGCCAAGGCGCCGTTTAGGTCTTTTTCTTCGAACAATATACTGGCCAATTGCAAATTAGCTAAAGCTTCCACACTGGCTTCGCTGGCATGCTTGGCCACCCATTCCAATTGGGCTTTAGCACTGGCCACTTGCTTGGCTTGGTAATTGGCTTTAGCCGCCAACAAGACGGCACGACCAGCGTACGGTGTGCCGCTGTAATCTTCCATTAAACTGGCTGATTTTGCCAATAGGGTTTTTAGGTCTCTAGGATCCGTCACCACCAACTCTTGGTATAAGCTTGAAGCGGCCACGGACTGTTTATTTTGGTAGTAATGCCATGCCTGATAAGCGGCATAGGCAAGCAACAAAGCAATAAAAACACGGCTAATTAAGGTGCCGTGCTGCTTCCACCAAGCTTTAAATTCGTCTAATTGTTCTTGCTCTTCTAAATCGTATGCCATACTTTTTCCTAAGCTAATTTAATTCAGGTTTATCTAATACAGGTCTATCTAAAGCTATGTTTTATTAACACGACGTTTAATCAATCCGTTCAACTGCCATCAAGCGCTAAGCGCTCTTTTACCAGGGATGGCTGCCAGCAAGTTCTGCGTGTATGGGTGTTGCGGACGCTGATAAACCGCCTCAATCTGCCCCTGCTCCACCACCTTACCCTGGTGCATGACCACGATGTCATCGGCTATGTGGCGCACCACGCGCAAATCGTGGCTAATGAACAAGTAACTTAAGGCCATTTCCGCTTGCAACTCTTTCAACAGCAACAGTATCTGCGCTTGTATGGACACGTCCAAGGCCGAGACCGGCTCATCGCACACCACCACTTTTGGCGACAGCACCAAAGCACGGGCTATGCCTATGCGCTGACGTTGCCCACCGGAAAATTCGTGTGGGTATTTTTGCATGTCGGACTCGCTTAAACCGACGCGTTTTAACATCGCAATGACTTTGGCTTGCTGTTCAGCCGCGTTGCCCAAGCCATGAATAAGCAAGCCTTCCGCAACTATCTCGCCCACCCGCATGCGCGGGTTAAGTGAGGCAAACGGATCCTGAAAAACCATTTGCAAATTTTTACGCACTTGCCTTAACGCAGAGCCGTCTAACTTAGCTAAATCTTGGCCGGCAAACAACACCTCGCCACTGTCCAAGGCTTGCAATTGTAACAGACAACGTGCCAAGGTGGATTTGCCACTACCGGATTCCCCGACGACAGCCAAGGTTTTACCGGCCTTTAATTCAATACTCACGTCATCCAAAGCCCTAAGCTGGGTCGTAGCAAAGCCAAATTTACCGCTGCGTTGGCTATAGGTTTTAACCAAGTGCTTGGCTTGCAATAAAATGTCCGTCATGCCTGCTCCTGATTTTGCATCTGATTCTGGCTCTTGCTTTCGGCAAGCCAAGCATAATCTATCGGTTGCAATGGCTTCTTGCCCTCGGCATCGGGCACACAGGCCAGTAAGGCTTTGGTGTAAGGGTGTTGCGGATTGTTTAATACCTGTTGCTTGCTGCCGGCCTCGACAATTTCACCACGGAACATCACCACCACTTGATCGGCAATGTCGGCTACCACACCAAAATCGTGCGTAATGAACAGCATACCCATGTTCATGCGGGTTTTAAGCTCGTCCAACAGTGTCAGTATTTGCGCCTGCACCGTCACATCCAAGGCTGTGGTTGGCTCGTCCGCAATCAACAAACACGGTTCGCAGGCTATGCTCATGGCGATCATCACCCGCTGACGTTGGCCACCGGACAATTCGTCTGGGTAGCTGTTAGCGCGGTTTTCTGGAATACCGACCATGCTTAATAAACTGGCAATCTTGCTTTGCAAGGCCGGGCCTTTTAAGCCTAAATGCGTAGTCAGGCTTTCGCCTATTTGGTAGCCCACGGTCAGCACCGGATTCAGTGAAGTCATGGGCTCTTGAAAGATCATGGCAATTTTTGCCCCGCGAATTTTGCGCATGCTGTCGTCATCCAACTGCCTTAGGTCTTGCACGCCAGACTCACCGTCATTAAACAGAACCTGACCGCTAGTCAAACGCAATTGTTTAGACAGCAAGCCCATAATAGACAAGGCTGTCAAGCTTTTACCACTTCCGGATTCGCCGACCACGCAGGTGGTTTTGCCTGGCAATATGCTAAAGCTGACCTGCTTGACCAATAAGCGATCGGCGGCGTTTTTAGGCGCAATGCTGATGTTTTGTAACTGCAATAAGGGGACAAGGGAGTTCATATTAGCCAGTAAAATTTAGCATGAATAAGCATTAAGCGAGCTATGGCTTAATCTGCAGGTAAGCAATGGCCGCATCCAGGCTCAATTGCTGCTGCTGATCTGACGCGTCAGCGCGCATGGGCTTCAAACTGACTTGTTGTGTGTTCACTTCATCGTCACCTAAAATAATGGCGTAGCGCGCCTGGCTTCTGTCGGCTTTCTTCATTTGCGATTTAAAGCTGCCGCCGCCTGCGTGCAAGACAACTTGCAAGCCTGCTTGACGTAGCTTTTCCGCCAATGCAAAAGCTGCTTTTTCCGCCAACTCACCGACGTTAACCAAATACACGTCTGGGGCATCATCGGCCACCACACCGTATTCTTGCATCAACAAAAACACCCGCTCCAAACCTATACCAAAACCGCATGCCGGGGTCGGCTCACCGCCCAATCGTTCAACTAAACTGTCGTAACGGCCGCCACCGGCTATGGTGCCTTGCGCGCCCAGCTTGGTGGTCACCCATTCAAACACGGTGCGGTTGTAATAATCTAAGCCCCTGACCAAACGTGCATTGATGGTGAAGGCCACGCCGGCTTCCCTTAACAATGCACACAGACCATCAAAATGCGCGCGGGTTGCATCGCCTAAGCAATCAATTAATTTTGGGGCTGCTTCACACAAGGCTTGCATGCGTGGGTTTTTGCTGTCCAAAATGCGTAAGGGGTTGCTGTGGAGGCGGCGTTTGGCATCCTCGTCCAAACTATCAAGGTGCTGCTCAAAGTAGGCGATTAAAACTTCACGGTAAGCGGCACGCTCATGCGCATCGCCTATGCTGTTTATTTGCAACTCGACATCACTGATGCCTAACTCACGCCACAAGCGTGCCAACAACACAATTTGCTCAGCGTCCACTTGCGGGCTCTCAAAGCCAAAGGCTTCCACGCCTATTTGATGAAATTGCCGTTGCCGGCCTTTTTGCACGTTCTCATGCCTAAACATGGCGCCGCTGTACCACAAGCGCACCGGCCCATTGTAAGTCAGGTTGCTTTCTATGACGGCGCGCACGCAGCCGGCTGTGCCCTCTGGGCGCAAGGTCAGCTTGTCACCATTGAGGGCATCTTGCCAAGCGTACATTTCTTTTTCGACGATATCGGTGTGTTCGCCTACCGAGCGCACAAACAGATCGGTGCTTTCCACCAAAGGCATGCGTATGTTCTTGTAGCCGTATTGCGCCAGCACGCGGCGTGCCGTGTCTTCTAACTTAAACCAGAGCGGCGTGTGCTCGGGCAAAATATCGTAAAAGCCTTTGATACTTTGAAATTTACTGGGTTTGGTTTTGCTTGTGTTATCCGACATGCTTAAATGGCTTTAATGACTATGGTTTTTTGGCTGACAGGACTGGCAGTAGGCTGATGCAATTTTCCGCCAAGGGCGTAATGGGTTTGCACGTAATCCTCTACTATGGCTTGGAATTCTTCGGCGATGCGATCGCCTTTTAGGGTCACGGTTTTTTCCCCATCGACAAACACTGGCGCCACCGGCGTTTCGCCTGTGCCTGGCAGGCTAATGCCAATGTTGGCTAACTTGGATTCACCCGGACCATTGACCACGCAACCCATGACCGCCACGTTTAAATTTTCCACGCCAGCATAACGGCCGCGCCAATGCGGCATTTGCTGCCTTAAATAGGCTTGGATTTGCATGGCCAATTCCTGGAAATAAGTCGAGGTCGTGCGACCGCAGCCTGGGCATGCGGTGACCAATGGCGTGAATGAGCGTATGCCCATGGTTTGTAAGATTTCTTGCGCGACGATGACTTCTTTGCTGCGCGATTCATTCGGCTCCGGCGTCAAGGACACGCGTATGGTGTTGCCTATGCCGCGTTGTAAAAGCAAAGCCAAGGCGGCCGTGGAGGCCACTATGCCTTTTGAGCCCATGCCAGCTTCCGTTAAGCCTAGGTGCAAGGGGTAATCGCAACGGCCGGCCAAATCGGTGTAGACGGTGACCAAATCTTGCACGTTGCTGACTTTACAAGAAATAATGATTTGATTGGGCGGCAGACCCAATGCCACGGCTTGTTCAGCGCTTTCTATGGCAGATTGGATCAAGGCTTCACGCATCAGCGCATCGGCGCTTAGTGGCGTGCTTAACTTGGCGTTATCGTCCATCATTTGCGCCATTTTCACTTGGTCTAAACTGCCCCAATTCACGCCTATGCGCACGGCTTTTTTGTATGTCACTGCCGCTTCTATCATGGCCGCAAACTGCTCATCGCGTTTCGAGCCTTTGCCCACGTTACCTGGGTTGATGCGGTATTTAGCTAATGCCTGGGCGCAGTCTGGGTACTGCGCCAACAATTTGTGCCCGTTGTAATGAAAATCGCCGACCAATGGCACGTTACAACCAAGGGCATCCAAGCCCTGGCGTATGGTGGCAACTTGCGCCGCCGCTTCTGGCGAATTAACCGTAATGCGCACCACTTCACTGCCCGCTTGCCACAGTTCAAACACTTGGGCTATGGTCGCCTTGGCATCCGCGGTGTCGGTATTGGTCATGCTTTGCACCACCACCGGACTGGCTAGCGTGCCGTTCAAGCCACCGCCAACCGGCACGTGCGCTATCATCACCTGCAGGGTTGGGCGTGAGGCATGCAACTGGGATAGATTCATGGTAATCGTGTTCTCTTATTCAAGGGTCAGGCGGGCCGTGTTGTTAAACGTTTTGCTGGCCACGTCGACCGACGTCCCCATGTAATCTAGGGACGTGGCTTTAGCATTACCTAGCCATACAAACAAGGGTGGCTGCGCCTCAATCTTATCGCCGCTGTTGGCCGTGAGCATTTTTTCAAACAGCACGGCGCCGGATTTATCTTTTACTTGCACCCAGGCCTTATCGGTCACGGATACGGTCAGCCATGCACGGTTGCCAACGGCATTGGCTTTCGCTTCAGTCGGCATGCTCATGTCCGAACTAGGCCTTAGCTGCAAGCCATCGTTGCTAGACACGGCTACCGGACTTGGTTTAGCCTTAGCCGGCGCCAGTTCAGTCAGGGCTGGGCTAGGCAATGCGTCGGCTAAATTGGTGGCGACGGAATTGGCTGTGCCAACCTCCGCTGCAGGAGGGCTGGCGGACTCAGCTAAGGTGGCAGGCGCTGTGATCAATTCGGGCAAGGCGACGGGCGACACCACTTCACTATTGCCAGTCAAATCCGTCGCAATGGACGCGGACTGCCCTACCTGGAAATACCAGACCACTAAAACCAGCGATAGAACAATTGCCGCGTACTTGAACCAAGGCCTATTCTTTTTCACTAACTGCACGTGCGGCATTGAGGTCTGCACATTGAGGCTGGTAGGCGTGTTATCCGGGACGCGCTGACGGTAGCTATCAAGCAAAGGCTCGGCATCCAATTCTAATAAACGCGCGTAATTACGGATAAAACCACGCGTCGCCATAGGCTGTGGCAAGGCCGAAAAATCATCGCTTTCCAATGCGCTGATTTGCTTTAGGCTTAAGCGCAAGGTGTCAGAAACGGCTTGCACACTCATGTTTTTAGCGTTTCTAGCGGTAGCTAAGGCCGCACCCAATGGCGGCCATTCTCCGGCCTGGCTCTTCTCGTCTGTCATGGTCTTACACCCTGTAATAACTGAGTTTGCTCTGATTCTGGATAATTCCGCCTTAATTCTAACGCATAACTGGCTTCAAGATTTGCATCACCCAGCGCGCGTTCAATTTGAATGGCCAACCACAGCATGTCGGCACTGGCTTTTGACGACAAGGCCGCTTGCAAGGTTTTCTTGGCTGCCAACGCATCCTTGCGCTTAAATTGGATGGCTGCCAATTGGTAGGCCGCCACACTGGCCGACGGGTCTAGCTGCAAGGCACGCAGCAAATACCCTTCTGCCTGAACGCTGTCGTTTTTGCGCAAGGAACAGACGGCGGCATTGGTGTACGCCATGGCCGGAGTCGCGTACAAGGGATTTTTTAGTGCCACCATAAATTCTTTAATTGATTCGTCCAAGCGATTGCGTGCGCACAAGAAACTGCCGTAATTGTTGTGTGCTTCTGAGTTGAGCGGCTCCAATTGCACGGCTTTTTTGAAGTTAAGTTCCGCCACCGCATCTTGACCCAGCGCAGCCTGCACCAGTCCTAAGCCGTTGTAAGCCGCCGCATAACTGGGTTCAATTTTAGTGGCTAGGCTAAATTCTTCTAGCGCCACATCCAAGCGGCCCTGCTGCAAATACACCGCACCCAAATCAGCGTGTGCCTGCGCCCGTTCCTTAGGCTTGTCATTAAAGCTCTCCGGTTGCGTGGTGCACGCTGACAGGATTAAAGCCAGGACAAGCATGAGGAAAGCATTAAGGCTAAACAAACGCACCATCAAACCGCCTCAATTACGATGTGCTTGGCACTGCGTTTGGTTTTATCCAAGACTTTACCAGCCAACTGCCCGCATGCCGCATCGATGTCTTCGCCACGGGTTTTACGCACCGTTACGACAAAACCGGCTTGCATCAGCACGTCTCTAAAAACACGCACGTGATTGGGTTGGGAGGTGCCGTAGCCACTGTTAGGGAATGGATTAAACGGGATTAAATTGAATTTGCACGGCACGTGCTTGACCAACTGAATCAATTGCTGAGCATGCTCAACCGTGTCATTGATGCCATCCAACATCACGTATTCGAAGGTGACAAAGTCACGCGGGGCTTTTTCTAAATAACGATTGCATGCCGCCATCAAGTCTTTCAATGGGTACTTTTTATTGATGGGCACAATCACGTCGCGCAGCGCATCATTGGGCGCATGCAAGCTGACGGCCAAGGCCACCGGGCAATCTTCTTTGAGTCTGTCCATGGCCGGCACTAAGCCACTGGTGGACAAGGTGACCCGCCTACGGCTTAAACCGTAAGCGTTATCGTCCAACATGATTTGCATGGCGGTGACAACATTATCGTAGTTAGCCAAAGGCTCACCCATGCCCATCATCACCACATTGCTGATAATTCGCTCATCGGCCGGCAACATATCGTAGCCCGGCTCCTGGCGCAAGGAGCGGTTGGCGATGGCCAGTTGGCCTATGATTTCCGACACGCTTAAATTGCGATTAAAGCCTTGGCGACCGGTACTGCAAAACGTGCATTCCAGCGCACAGCCGACTTGTGAGGAAATGCACAAAGTGCCTCTGTCGTCCTCCGGTATGAACACGGTCTCTATGCTGTTGGCGGTATCCGTACCGATCAACCATTTGCGCGTGCCGTCATTGGACACTTGCTCCAACTGCACATTAGGCAAGGTGATTTCCGTCTCACTGGCTAACTTTTCCCGCAACACCTTGGCGATGTCCGTCATCTGCTCAAAATCGTGCACGCCAAAACGGTGCATCCAGCGCATCAACTGTTTGGCGCGAAAAGGCTTCTCACCTTGCTCGGCGAACCACGTGGCCAATTGCGGCTGATTAAAATTAAGTAGATTGATCAAAGTCGGGTCTCAAATAAATTAAGCACAAATAAACAAGGCGTCTCTAGCGTATCTTGTTTACTGGTGCTTAATCTAGGGCTTAGTCTTTAGGCATTTAATTAAACACCGGCTTTACATAAATACCAGGCCTAATTAAATACAGCGCATTAACCAAAGAAATATTTGATTTCGATGGCCGCGTTCTCGGCTGAATCGGAACCGTGCACAGCATTGGCATCAATGCTTTCGGCAAAGTCAGCGCGTATGGTACCGGCAGCCGCTTCTTTTGGATTGGTGGCACCCATTAAATCGCGGTTTACTTGCACGGCATTTTCGCCCTCTAAGGCTTGTATCATCACTGGGCCAGAAATCATGAATTTAACCAAATCATTGAAGAATGGACGCGCTGCGTGCACGGCATAGAAACCTTCGGCTTCGGCTTTAGTTAATTGCGCCATTTTTGCTGCCACCACTTTTAAACCGGCGTTTTCAAAACGGGTGTAGATTTTACCAATTACATTTTTTGCCACGGCATCAGGTTTGATGATAGAAAGCGTGCGTTGAACAGCCATAATTACTCCATTTAATGAATACATTGAAAGAACGATAAAATACCATTTTTGACGCTTAAAATAAACCTAAATTGCATGTTCAGCGCTTGTTTTAAGCGCGAATAAGTACAATGTGGCAAAATTACGCTAAATGACAGTCGCCAACCCACCCATTCCAACTTCACACCACACTTGTCCAGCTTGCGGTTTGCTGTGTGATGACTTGCCTTTAGATGGCCAAGGCAGCATTAGCGCGACCTTTTCCTGCGCAAAAAGTCAGCGCTATTTTAGCCAGGCGGCAACTGCGCCTAGCCAACCAGCCAGCGTAAACGGACAGGCCTGCGATCTTAATACCGCCCTAGCAGCGGCCGCCAAGATTCTACAAAACAGCCAGCAAACCTTGTTTGCCGGATTGGGCACGGACGTGCAAGGCATGCGTGCCATCCTGCCATTAGCAGAAAAATGCCAAGCCACCCTAGACCACATGCACGGTGAGTCCAGCGTGCGCAACACCTTGGCCATGCAAAATAGCGGTTGGCAAACCACCACCTTGAGTGAAGTGAAAAATCGTGCTGATTTAATTCTGGCCATAGGCAGCGACATCGTCAGCAGTCACCCGCGCTTTTTTGAGAAACTGGTCTGGAATAAAGACAGTTTGTTTAACAAGGGCACGCCCCATGTGGTGTATTTAGGGGTGGACGAGGCCGACACCCAAGCCGGCGTGGCGCCCGATGGCACACCCCCCACCGTGCTCGCGGCGGATAAAAAAGCCTTGCCGGCCATACTCAATACGCTTAATGCACTGTGCAACTCGGCTTATGCAAAATCCAACAAAGCCGCATCGGTGGCCGGCCTAAGCATGGCCGCCTTGGCGGCTTTATTGGAAAAAATACAAGCAGCCAACTACGCCGTTGTGGTCTGGTCAGCCAGCGAATTGGCTTACCCGCATGCGGAATTGACCGTGCAGAGCATTACCCAACTGATCGCCAAACTCAACGAGCAGACTCGCGTCGCCGGCCTGAGCCTAAACAGCGGCGACGGCGACATCAGCGTCAACCAAACCAGCACCTGGCTTAGCGGCTTTCCCAGTCGCAATCGCTTTAAGCACCAGCAAGTGAGTTACGACACGCAGCACTACAGCACCGCCTTACAGCTTAAAAGTTGCGACGCCTTGTTATGGGTCAGCGCCTTTAATCCCAAGCCACCGCCTGACTTCGTCGGCCCAAGCATCGTCATTGGCCATCCAAACACGCTGTTTGAGCGCCCACCGGCGGTGTTTATTCCAGTTGGCGTGCCGGCAGTGCACGACAGCGGCACGGTATTTAGAATGGATGGCTCGATTGCCCTGCCGGTTAAAAAACTGCAAGCCTCTCGGCTGCCGCGCTTAGTCGAGGTGTTCAATCAGTTGGCGGACTTAATGCCATGATTACCCAACTTAAACATGCCCGGGTCTTCGACCCGGCCCACAAAAAAAATGGCGTGGTGGAGGACATCTACATCAGCGAAGGTCGCATCGTGGCCAAGCCAGCCGATGCCAGCAAGATAAACACCAGCCTAGACTTAAGCGGCAAGGTGGTGATGGCCGGCGCCATCGACATGCACAGCCACATAGGCGGCGGCAAAACCAACATTGCCCGCATGCTTTTACCCGAATTTCAAGCCAGCAAACACTACAGCGAACCGGAGGCACACATTTGCACGCCGGGCTGCAGCCATTTTGCCACGCCCACCAGCACCGAGACCGGCTTTCGCTACATAGAAATGGGCTACACGGCCGCCTTTGAACCAGCCTTGATGCCGGTTAACGCCAGGCAAGCGCACCTGGAGATGGCCGACACGCCCATGATAGACAAAGGCGCTTACGCCATGCTGGGCAACGACGATTACTTTTTGCGCATGCTGGCCAGCCAACAAGACCAAAAAGCCATTAACGATTACGTGGCCTGGATATTGCACAGTACCCAAGCCATAGGCATCAAGGTGGTGAACCCGGGCGGCATTAACGCCTTTAAATTCAATCAACGCAGATTGGATTTGGATGAGAACAACCGCCATTACCAAGTATCGCCGCGGCAAATTTTACAAAGCCTAAGTCGCGCCGTGCACGAACTGGGGGTATCCAAACCACTGCACGTGCATTGCAACAACTTAGGTGCAGCCGGTAACTTCCAAACCACGCTGGACACCATGCGCGCCTCCGATGGCTTGCCCATGCATTTGACGCACATCCAGTTTCACAGCTACGGTAAAGAAGGCGACAAACAATTCTCTTCAGCCGCAGCAGAAATCGCCGAGGCGTTGAATAAAAACAAACACATCACCGCCGACGTCGGGCAAATCCTGTTTGGCCAAACCGTCACCGCATCCGGTGACAGCATGATGCAGCACTTAAATGCGCGCCATGCCAACCCAAAAAAAGCCGTGTTGATGGACATCGAATGCGATGCCGGTTGCGGCGTGCTGCCATTCAAGTACCGCGACCAAAACTACGTGAATGCCTTGCAATGGGCCATAGGCCTGGAACTCTTCTTATCCGTGGAAGACCCGTGGCGCATCTTCTTAACCACCGACCACCCGAATGGCGCCCCGTTTACCAGCTACCCGCATTTAATCCGCTTATTAATGGATAAAAGCTTTAGAAACGAGGCCTTTGCCAAGCTTAATTTAGACGCGCAAGCCATGAGCAATTTATTAAGCTTGGACCGCGAATACAGCCTTTATGACATCGCCATCATGACCCGTGCCGGTGCAGCTGGGCTGATAGGCTTAAACGACAGAGGCCATTTGGGTATAGGCGCGGCGGCCGACATCACGGTTTACACCGATCAAGCCGACCGCGAAGCCATGTTTAGCAAACCCGATTTCGTCTTTAAAAATGGCGAGCTGGTGGTCAAAGACGGTAAAGTGGTTAAAGTCGTTTGGGGTGCCACCCACACCAGCAAACCGGCATTTGATGCCAGTGTGGAAAAAGACTTGAGCGACTACTTTGCTAAATACCAAACCATGCAATTGGCCAACTTTAAGATTAATCCCGACGAAATAGCCGATGATGGCCGTGGTAGCATCGTCGTACACAGCGGCAAGCACCTTAGTTGAAACCGCTTAATTTTTGCATGAGTCGGAATTAAATGATCATTAACGGCATACTGATAGACGACACCTTCGCGGAAGCCTTCAACATGCGCGGCACGCGCGTCATCATCACCGCGCAGAATCTTAAATGGGCTTACCACGCCGCCCAAGCCATGACTGGCTTTGCCACGTCAGTGATAGGTTGCGGGGTGGAAGCCGGCATAGAAGCGGAAATTAGCAGCGAACTTAGCCCAGACGGTCGCCCTGGCGTGTCCATTTTAATGTTTGCCATGGGCAGCAAAGTGCTTATGCAACAACTGGAAACGCGTATGGGCCAATGCGTGCTCACTTGCCCGACTGCCGCCGCCTTTGCCGGTATCGCCAGCGACGAACCCATCAATCTGGGGAAAAATTTACGCTTTTTTGGCGACGGTTTTCAAACCAGCAAACTAATAGGCGGCAAACGCTATTGGCGTGTACCGGTGATGGACGGCGAATTTTTATGCGAAGAAAGCACGGGCATGGTGCGCGCCATAGGCGGGGGAAATTTCTTAATTCTCGCCACCTCACAAAGCGCGGCTTTGGCCGCCGCCGAAGTGGCGATTGCCGCCATGCAGCGCCTGCCTAATGTCATCATGCCTTTCCCTGGTGGCGTGGTGCGATCTGGCTCCAAAATGGGTAGCCGCTACGCCGCCATGTTCGCCTCCACCAACGATGCCTTTTGCCCGACGCTAAAAGGCGTGACGCAAACCGAACTATCGAGCGACATAGAAAGCGTCATGGAAATTGTCATAGACGGCCTAAGTTTTGACGACATCGCCCTGGCCATGCATACCGGCATCGCCGCTATCTGCGGATTGGGCAGCGCCAGCGGCGTTAAACGCATCTCGGCCGGCAATTACGGCGGCAAACTGGGTCCGCACCACTTTAAATTGCACACCATCATGGGCAATAAACAGCCATGAGCGCGTTGACCTTTAGCTTAAAAAAGCCTGTGCAGTTTGCCATTAACTGCGCCGCACTGACGCCCGATGCGTTAGCCAATCGTACATTAAATGAGATTGCCGCTATCACCCTATACCACGGCAAACAAGCCGTGCGCCTGGATGAACTGTTTGACATCAGCGGCCACGATAGCGCATCGCTGCACTTTTTAAACGCAACGGAGCAACTCGATTACCTGGGTGCTAACATGCGCAGCGGGCGCATAGCCATATCCGGCAACGCGGGGGCCTATTTAGGCTTTGGCATGAAAGGCGGCGAGATACACTGCCTAGGTAATACGCAAGATTTGGCCGCCTGCAATATGCAAAACGGGTTGATGGTTATTCATGGCAACACCGGTGATTTTTTAGGTGGCGCAGCGGCCGGCTTACGCAAAGGCATGTTAGGCGGCACGGTAGTAGTAAAAGGCCATGCCGGCGACCGCGTGGGCGATCAAATGCGCCGTGGGCTCATATTGATTGAAGGCAATGCCGGCGATTATTGCGCCAGCCGTATGCTGGCTGGCACCATAGGCGTGCTTGGCAAGGTTGGCGCTTACGCTGGTTTTAGCATGCACCGTGGCACGCTGCTGCTTACCACCCAGCCAGACTTGCACCCGACTATGCAAGCTTGCGGTAGCCACACTCTGCCCTTCTTAAACCTGCTGTTTAAATCCTTCGCGCCGTATTCCCAGGCTTTTGCTAAGCTAAAAAGTTTGCGTGCAGCACGCTGGCTGGGCGATGCCGCCAATAAGGGCAACGGTGAGATACTCATCGTTTGCTAGGGTTAAAAAGTTCGATATAGCCAAGTATTTACTTATAAATTTACGAGAGCACCTCTGAGCACGAGTGTTAAGATAGCGCTTTGCAAAAAACCGATAGTCATGACCAGTCCAACTACCTACCTAACCGCTGCTTTATATAAGTTTGTCAGCTTGCCCGACTACCAAGCTTTGCAAGCGCCATTACTCAAAGCCTGCCAAGCGCATCGCATCAAAGGCACGTTGTTGTTAGCCGAAGAAGGCATCAATGGCACCATCGCCGGCTTAGCCGATGACGTTCGCGATTTACTCAGCTTTTTGCGTCACGACCCCCTATTTAAAAACCGTTTGGCCGACTTGGAACACAAAGAATCCTATGCCAACGAGCACCCTTTTTATCGCATGAAGGTGAAATTGAAGAAGGAAATCGTGACCTTGGGCGTGCCCGGTGTCAGCCCCACCAAAAAAGTCGGCACTTATGTGGCCGCTGCGGATTGGAACGCCTTAATATCCGACCCCGAGGTGCTGCTAATCGACACGCGCAACAGCTACGAAGTGGACATAGGCACCTTTAAAGGCGCGATCGACCCCAAGACCACGACTTTTCGAGAGTTTCCGCAATACATCGCCGAGCACTTCGATAAAACCAAACACAAAAAAGTAGCGATGTTTTGCACCGGCGGCATACGTTGTGAGAAAGCCTCATCCTACATGATGGATCAAGGCTTTGAGGAAGTGTTTCATTTACAAGGCGGCATATTAAAGTATTTGGAAACCGTGCCGGAAAGCGACAGCCTATGGCAAGGTGAGTGCTTTGTGTTTGATCAACGCGTCGCGGTTAAACACAACCTAGCCGTTGGCGAGTTCGATCAGTGCTACGCCTGCCGTCACCCATTATCGCCCGCGGAGATGCAAAGTCCGGATTACAGCGCCGGCATTTCTTGCCCGTATTGCATCGCCAGTTTGTCCCCTGAAAAACGCGCACGCTTGAGCGAAAGGCAAAAACAAGTGGCGCTAGCTAAACAGCGTGGCGAAATACACATAGGCGAGACCCAGTTAGCTGAGAAACGTAAGAAATAATACGACTTCGACGAATCAATATCTTAAGTCTTATATAAAACATAAGATATCTGTAAAAAGACAGTAAATCATTTAATTATTGCTTGATTTGCCGGCATCTAAGGTTTATTGTTTAGTTCGTGCTTTTATTCCTAGAGCCTTAAGTAATAAGGCCTTGCAAAGAATTAAGCTAACTTATTAATAACAAAAAATTGTCTACAGAACAATGCGGGTTACCCGATAGAAACACTACATAATCAACAGCAAAACTAGAGGAGTCAGTATGAGTTTAGATCTTTTAAAAGGCCTTGGTGTAAAAATACCTTACAAAGCCAAATACGATAATTTTATTGGCGGCAAATGGGTTGCGCCAGTTAAGGGTGAATACTTTGATGTCATTACGCCCATCACTGGTAAACCATATACCAAAGCGGCTCGCTCCAGTGCAGAAGACATTGAATTGGCATTAGACGCTGCGCACGCTGCTGCAGACAAGTGGGCCAAAACCGCCCCAGGTGAACGCGCTAATTTGTTACTAAAAATTGCGGATCGCTTAGAAGCCAACCTTGAGTTATTGGCTACCGCAGAAACCATAGACAACGGTAAACCCATCCGTGAAACATTGAATGCAGACATTCCATTAGCCATTGATCATTTTCGCTACTTCGCCGGTTGCATGCGTGCACAAGAAGGCAGCTTGAGTGAAATTGACGACAGCATGGTGGCTTACCACTTCCATGAGCCTATCGGCGTGGTCGGTCAAATCATTCCTTGGAACTTCCCTATTTTAATGGCGGCATGGAAATTAGCACCAGCCGTGGTTGCCGGTAACTGCGTGGTATTAAAACCAGCAGAATTCACACCAATCAGCATCTTGATTTTAATGGAAACCATCGCTGACATCTTGCCACCAGGCGTGATCAACATCGTTAACGGTTACGGCCGCGATGTAGGTGCCCCATTAGCCAACAGCCGTCGTATCGGTAAAATTGCCTTTACCGGCTCAACCGGAACCGGTCGCGTGATTGCGCAAGCGGCGGCATCTAACTTAATTCCGGCTACATTGGAATTGGGCGGCAAATCCCCTAATGTGTTCTTTGAAGACATTGCCGATGCAGACGACGACTTCTTTGATAAAGCCGTTGAAGGCTTGGTATTGTTTGCCTTTAACCAAGGTGAAGTGTGTACCTGCCCATCTCGCGCATTGATACAAGAATCCATCTACGACAAATTCATGGAACGCGTATTACCACGCGTGGCAGCCATTAAACAAGGCAACCCATTGGATCCAAACACCATGATAGGTGCGCAAGCATCGCAAGACCAATTAAACAAAATCATGTCTTACATGGACATTGGTAAGCAAGAAGGCGCGAAATTATTAATTGGTGGCGAGCGCAACATGTTAACTGGCGCGTTGGCTGACGGTTATTACATCCAGCCGACCTTGCTTAAAGGCCACAACAAAATGCGCGTGTTCCAAGAAGAAATTTTTGGCCCAGTGCTAGCCGTAACGACCTTTAAAGACGAAGCAGATGCTTTAGCAATTGCCAACGACACCATATTCGGCCTAGGTTCAGGCGTATGGACTCGCGATGGCAGCCGTGCTTACCGCATGGGCCGTGGTATCAAAGCCGGTCGCGTTTGGACCAACTGCTACCACGCCTACCCTGCCCACGCCGCCTTCGGTGGTTACAAAGAGTCAGGCATTGGTCGTGAAACACACAAAATGATGCTAGACCATTACCAACAAACCAAAAACTTATTGGTAAGCTACAGCCCGAAAAAACTGGGTTTCTTCTAATTTTTGGGAAACCAGCTTAAGCTTGTTTTGAAATTTAATCGGGCTTAAAATCAAGAGGCGGATTAATTCCGCCTCTTTTTTTGTGCCTTGATATTGCCATTTACTTTAATACGGAATCCATCATGCCGACAGCACGCGTATCCGCTACCCCATCCGCCATAGGACTCATACATAAACTCACCGCCGAACACGGCCCTATCCTGTTTTTTCAATCGGGCGGTTGCTGTGAAGGCAGCGTGCCCTTGTGCATGCCGGTTCACGAATTTAAGCCCAGCCCATCGGACGTGGTGGTAGGCGAAATTGAAGGGGCGGTTTTTTACATGGGCCATAACCACTTTCAGTTCTCAGAAAACACCCACACCATAGTCGATGCCTTACCCGGTTCCAGCGGTTCGTTTTCATTGGATTGCGGCAGTGGTTTAGCGTTTATTACGCGCGGTCGCTTATACAACGACGAAGAACTCAAAGACTTAGCGCCGGTGCACACTTACGGTTATTAACCCTTAGCGCCCACCCCAGGCTCAATTCAAATCGCGTGATGCGATGAAGTAACTGTCGTCAAACAAGGCAGGCTCAGCCACGGCGTAACCTTGGGCATAATCGATGCCTATCGCTTTCACCATAGCCAAGCTTGCTTCATCCTCAACAAATTCAGCGATGGTAGCCAAGCCCATCATCTGCCCGACATGATTAATCGATTCCACCATGGCTTTGTCTATGGCATTGTTGCTGATGCCTTTGATAAATAAGCCGTCTATTTTTAAGAAATCCACCTGCAAATTCTTCAGGTAAGCAAATGACGCCAAGCCGCTGCCAAAATCGTCTAAAGAAAAACGGCAGCCCATCTCGCGTAGGGTTTGTATCAATTGCCTTGAACGGTCTAAGTTGGCAATGACCGCGGTTTCGGTGATTTCAAAACACAACTGACGCGGGTTCACTTTATAGCGATTAATTTCGGCTACCACGTAAGCCAAAAAGGCCGCATCCGACAAACTGAGACCGGATAAATTGATTGCGCACAGCGTTTTAAAATGCGGGCCTTTGGCAACCATAATCCTCAATGCTTCCGATACCACCCAACGGTCTATCTTGGGCATTAAATGGTAACGTTCGGCCACCGGTAGAAAATAGGAAGGCGAATACAGCACGCCATCCACGCCCTGCAAACGAATTAGCAATTCCAAATGCGGCTCGCCATTGGGCTTTAAACTTTTTAACTCTTGCGCATACAAAACGAACTGATGCTGTTCTAAAGCCAAATGGATGCGTGACACCCATTCCAACTGATTGTTGTGTTGGTGGATTTGCTCATCGTCAGCACGGTATACCTGTATGCGGTTGCCACCCTGTTCTTTTGCGGTATAACAAGCGGCATCGGCAGCGGCCAGAACTTCGCCCAAGGTAGCGCTGTGCGTGGGCGCAATTTCTGCCAAGCCTATGCTGACGCCTACTTTAAAAACCTTATCATCGAAACTGAATCGGTATTCAGACACCGTGCTGAGTATGTCACTGACGATCTGTTCGGCCTTGGCTAGGTCACACCCCACTAGCAGCAAGGCGAATTCATCGCCGCCTAAACGCGCCAGCGCATCGGATGAACGCACTTTAGTTTTAAGGTGCCCAGCTAATTGCCGCAACAACATGTCGCCAGCCAGATGCCCGCAACTGTCATTAACCAACTTAAACTGATCCAAGTCCAAGTAGGCGATGCAATGTTTAGTGCGCGTGGCTTGATGGACTTCGTCTATTTGATGGACTTCGTCTATGGCCAACTGCACCTTTTGATCGAATTCGTAACGGTTCATGAGCCCAGTCAGGGCATCGTGCTTGGCTTGAAAGGTCAATTGGTTGGATAAATTGCGCAGCAAAGTAACGTCGTGCAGCACCGTCACGATGCCAAAGGTTTGACCATCTCTATCATAGAGCGGTGAAGCGGATTTGCGAATGACGAAGGCCAAGCCATCGGCGCGCAGCAAGCTGACCTCATCCAAGGGACTGTATGGATCGGTCAACCAAGTGCTGTCGACATCGGTTTGCTTGTCTTCGGTTTTTAAGTGGAACAAAGCGTCCAGGCGTTTATCGCTTAATCGACTAAACTCAATGCCACACAATCGCTCGGCCACGGCATTCATGGACAAAACCTGACCCTGTTTATTACTGGTAATCACCGCATCGGCTATGCTTTCCAAGGTCAATTGCGCGCGGTCTTTTTCTAACTGCAAGGCATATTGGGCCTCTTCCAAACTGATCAACATGCTATTGATGCCGTGCGCCAAGCCGGTTAACTCATCCTTGCCACTTATGGTTTTTACACGGCTAGACCTGTCACCCGCATCCGCCACTCTGGCCACATCAGCAGAAAGCCGCTCCAGCCGCAACAAAAAAACGGCATCAAATAACCAGACCAATAGCGCTACGAGCAAGGCGGTAATCAATGCCGCTAGCAGCAAACTGTTGAATTTAAAACCACCGGATTTAAAATCGTTTAAGCCCAACCAATCTGGCCTAACTAAAAATAGCGCCAGCATGGCCCACATCATCAGCATGGCCACAACCACTACCAACAGCAGCTTTAGGCGCAATCCAACTCGATTTTTTTCTAAACTAGGCTTAGGCGACATAGCCACACTATAGCATTTTCATTGCAACTGGGCTTTTTGCATGCGCACGCTATAATGGGCGCATGGGTAAAAAATTAGCATTAGAACGCATTATTCACAACCAAGGCTTTGGTGCCCGAAAATTATGCCGGCTCATGATATGGAATCAGGAAGTCACGGTAAATGGGCAAGTTTGCGATGACCCCGATGCAGAATTTGATTTAGAACAATTGCATTACACGGTTAAAGGCGAGGCTTGGGATTACCGCGAGCAATCCTATCTAATGATGCACAAACCCAGCCATTACGAATGCTCGCACAAGACCCAACACCACCCCACTATATACAGCTTGCTACCGCAACCCTTAGTGGTGCGTGACGTGCAATGCATAGGTAGACTGGATGAAGACACCACCGGCTTAATCCTCATTTCCGATGACGGGCAATTCATACACCGCATGAGCTCGCCCAAACACAAGGTACCAAAAGTCTACGAGGTTACTTGCAAGCACCCTGTAAGCGATGCGCAGATATCGCATCTTTGCCAAGGCGTGCAATTGATAGATGAAGACGCACCGATAGCCGCATTAAGCTGCACACGTATCAACGAGCACGTGCTGCACATGACCTTGGCCGAAGGCAAATACCATCAAGTAAAACGCATGGTAGCGGCCATCAGCAACCGTGTTGACGCCCTGAAACGGATCCAAATTGGCGAACTGGTATTGCCCGCGGATTTAGCCCCAGGCCAATGGCGCTGGTTAAGCGAGACCGACATGAAACATCTAGGAGCCCTAGCCGCATGACAGACAAAAAATTCAGCCTAAAATGGCTGCTTTGGCTAAGCGCCTTAATGCTGAGCGCCTGCATGGGCGTGCCGGACAAAGTAAAAGTGGTGGACAGCGTGGATGCCAGGCAATACTTGGGCACCTGGTATGAAATTGCCCGACTGGACCATTCATTCGAACGGGATTTGGATTACGTCACGGCCAACTACAGCCTGCGTGATGATGGCGGCATTAAAGTGACCAACCGCGGCTTTAATAGTAAGACAAAAACCTGGCAAGAAGCCGTAGGCAAAGCCTATTTTGTTGACCCCATCCATGCCGACAAAACCAACACCGGCAAACTCAAGGTGTCTTTCTTTGGGCCATTCTATGGCGCTTACAACATCATGGTTTTGGATAAACCGTATTACAACTACGTCATGGTGTGCGGGCCGGATAAATCCTATTTATGGATATTGTCGCGCACCCCACAGCTCACCTACCCGATTAAGCAACACTTAATCGCTCAAGCCCAAGAAATGGGCTTCGCCACCGAGCAATTAATTCACGTAAAACAGTCCAGCGAAATCATCCAATACAAAGCCGGTCCGCACGTCAAATAGAGTTTTATTTTAGCGGACTCAATTGGTAGCCGGCTGCACGCAGGCGGGCAAGCAAACCGCCTTGACCGGCCAAATGCGAGGCCCCGACAGCCACAAAGACTTTTTGTTGTTTGGCCTCGTCCATGATGCGTTGTGCCATGAGCACGTTTCTATCGTCCACCAACTTAGTGCGCATCTTGTCCCAAAGTGTTTTAGGCAGCATGTTGCCGGTTATTTTATCGTCCAAGGCGGCGATGGCCTCGCTGTCCCCTGCTAAATAGGCTTGCACCAAGGAAGCAAAGCCTTGTTCTTTTTCGGCTGCACCGCGTTTCAACACCGCGCGCAACATGACCAGCTGCTCGTCCAGGCTAAAGCTATCCATGATGCCAAAATGCTCTTGTGTGTCTTCTATGCATATGATTTGTTTACCAAGGTCTTCCGCTTGCGTCATCAGTAAATTGTCTTGGGCAAACGGCGTCAACGGTCTGGGTGAATCAAACACCACGGCCAATAACCATGGTTTCATGTGCAAAGCCGCATCGCGGTGCATAACGTGAAATTCAGCCAGCGCATACACTTGCTCTAACTCTGGCTCAGTGAGCATGCTGCGTAAATCCCCCTCGGCCATCATAAACACACCGGGGTTATTGGGTGACAAGGTTTCCATCATAAACGCATCGGATGCTTTGATCGCTTGCGTCACCGACGGCACAAAATTTGTCACGCGATTGTCATCGGTGTGTATGGTGCCAAATAGGTATATGTCTTTAGAGAGTTTGGACTCAGCTTTCCAAAACAAACCGGTTTCGGCACTGGCGGTATTGAAAGCCGCCAATAAGCATAGACTTAACAGCAGAGCGCTAAGTGATTTTATGAGATTAGTTGGCATGTAAGACCCTTAAGCAATGTGAGCGTAGAAGCAAATAAACGCCATATTTCCACTAGGAGTATTTGCGTTTGTTCTCGGACACGCGCCTGGGTCGAATAGTTCGCTCCAAGGGCTGACCACGCACGGTGGTGGTGGGCTTACCGGAGAGCGGTTGCCAGGCTGGGATTAAATGCTGTTTGCTATTGCCTATCAAATCGGCTCTACCCATTTTCTGCAAGGCCTCGCGCAACATAGGCCAATTATTCGGATCGTGATATCGAATAAAAGCCTTGTGCAATTTACGCACGTTGCCGGCTTTGGGGATGGCCACCTGCTCAGAGTCGGCCGTCACCTTGCGCAAGGGATTTTTACCCGAGTGGTACATGGCGGTGGCCATGGCCATAGGCGTTGGGGTAAAGGTTTGCACTTGGTCTAACTTGAAGTCGTATTTCTTTAGCCATAGCGCCAAATTCAACATGTCTTGGTCAGTGGTGCCGGGGTGGGCGGCAATAAAATAAGGGATTAAATACTGCTTTTTACCCGCTTCCAGACTGAATTTCTCAAACATGGCTTTGAATTCGTCGTAGGCCTCCATACCAGGCTTCATCATCTTGCTTAATACGTTGGCTTCCGAATGCTCAGGGGCAATTTTCAAGTAGCCGCCCACATGGTGCTGCACCAATTCTTTTACATACTCGGGCGACTTAACCGCCAAGTCATAACGCACGCCACTGCCTATCAATATCTTCTTTACGCCTTTAATGGCACGGGCTTTACGATACAGTTGAATTAACGCACTGTGGTCGGTATTTAAGTTTTCGCATATACCGGGGTAGACGCAGCTTAGTTTGCGGCAGGCATTTTCGATGGCTTCGCTTTTACAGGCGATACGGTACATATTGGCGGTCGGCCCACCTAGATCGGATATGACCCCAGTGAAACCTGGCACCTTGTCGCGTATCTCTTCCACTTCTTTCAAGATACTTGCTTCACTGCGGCTTTGAATAATCCGTCCTTCGTGTTCGGTGATGCTGCAAAAGGTGCAGCCGCCAAAACAACCGCGCATGATGTTGACGCTAAAACGTATCATTTCCCAGGCTGGAATTTTGGCATCGCCATAAGCCGGATGAGGCTTGCGCGCGTAAGGCATGTCGTAGACGTAATCCATCTCTTTGGTGGTCAATGGAATGGGCGGTGGGTTTAACCACACCTCGCGGTCACCGTGTTGTTGTACCAAGGCCCGCGCGTTGCCTGGGTTGGCTTCCAAGTGCAGCACGCGGGACGCGTGCGCGTACAGCACTGGGTCTTGCGCTACTGCCTCGAAGGCTGGCAAACGCACCACTTGCTTGGCTCGGTCGGCTTTGGGTTTACGCACCAGGGCAATGGCTTGCGTGCCTTCAGGCATGGCGGCTTGCTCGGGCTTAACTTCCGTTGCACAACTGGCGTCGGCTTTACCCATCTTCATTTCGTAGGGGTCAACCGGCTTGTCAATCACACCGGGGCGGTCTAATTGCGTACTGGCGATTTCACTCCAGCCTTCTGGTATCTTTTTACGCAAAAAAGCCGTGCCGCGTATGTCTTGAATATCGGCGACTTTTTCACCTTTGGCAATACGGTGGCTTAATTCTATTAAAGCGCGTTCGGCATTGCCGTACAGCAGAATATCGGCCTTGGAATCGAGCAAAATACTGCGGCGTACTTTGTCACTCCAGTAATCGTAATGGGCAATGCGGCGTAAGCTGGCCTCTATGCTGCCTATGACCAATGGCACATCGGCATAGGCCTCACGGCAACGCTGACTGTAAACCAACACCGCCCTATCAGGCCGTTTATTGGGCGCCGCATCCGGCGTGTAGGCATCGTCACTGCGTATTTTTCTATCGGCGGTATAGCGGTTCACCATGCTGTCCATATTGCCGGCGGTGACGCCGAAATACAGATTGGGCTTACCCAATACTTTAAAGGCGTCGGCGTTTTGCCAATCCGGTTGGGCAATGATGCCTACCCGAAAGCCTTGGGCTTCCAGTAGACGGCCGACTAAAGCCGAGCCAAAGCTGGGGTGATCTATGTAGCAATCGCCACTGACCAAAATGATGTCGCAACTGTCCCAACCAAGCGCATCCATTTCTGCACGCGACATGGGTAGCATAGGTGCCGAACCAAAGCGTTTTGCCCAATAAGGGCGATAGCTTTGTATGGGCTTAGCAAGTAAGTTGGTGTAGTGTTCCAAGGTATATGTGTCAAACTATAAAGTACGCGCATTTTACGCGCTAATGGCATGATTAAGATGATTTTTTTATAAAAATTTTACGACAATTAACCCTGCTTATAACAAGTCTATCCCGAACGACTTCAAGGCCAAGGCGAACAAGAAAAAAACCAAGGCCGTGATAAGCACCGAAGCCAATAAGCTGAGCACGAACCCCCATTTACTTAGCAGACAGGGGAAAATCAAAAACATCGGCAAGGTCGGCAACACATACCAAAACGTGTAGTAAGCGTGATTGGCAATTTTACTTGTCGGCTGACCTTCTATGTATAGCCAAATGAGCGTAAGCACAGTCACCAATGGCAGCGCTGCTATCAAGCCGCCTAATTTATCACTGCGTTTGGCGAACTCCGATACCAGCACAACTAGGCCAGCGGTAATTAAGTATTTGATGATCAGATAGTGCATGCTTTAGCTTTTGTTTAGGGCTTTAATTGTTTAAGATTGGTTCCGTGCCTAATTCTTCATTTTACCCTTAAGTTAAGGCCGGTCATGGCAAACGCGTATTATCAATTGCCCAACGGTCGGGTCGCCTTTGTTGACGGCGAAACGGACTTCCCGCCCAACCATCTTGCGCTAAACGAGCCTAACGGTTTATTGGCCATAGGCGGCGACCTTAGTCTAGGGCGACTATTAAACGCCTATCGCGCCGGCATTTTCCCATGGTACAACGCGGGCGAACCGATACTATGGTGGAGCCCTAGCCCACGCACGGTGTTGTTTCCTGATGAATTAAAGCTAGCCAATTCGCTTAAAAAAACCTTAAAAAAAGAGCTGTTTGAGGTGCGCTTTAACACGTCCTTTCGCGCAGTCATCAGCGCCTGCAGTGAAGTTAAACGCACCGAGCAAAATGGCACATGGATCAGCGCCGACATGGTAGACGCATACTGCGCGTTGTTTGATGCCGGTCACGCCGTATGCGCGGAGTGTTGGCAAAACAAGCAGTTGGTCGGTGGCTGTTACGGGGTTAAAATTGGCCTAGCCTTTTATGGTGAAAGCATGTTTCACCGTGTCAGCGACGCTTCCAAAGTGGCGTTTGTGCACCTAGTGCAGCATTTGAAAAATGATGGGGTTGGGATGATAGACTGCCAAATGAACACGCCTTTACTAAGCAGCTTTGGCGCTCGGGAAATTAGCCGTGAGGTCTTCAATAGTAAACTGGCCGAATTAACCCAGCAGCCATGAACCTAGCGACCCCAGCCATGCACCAAGGTCTGCACTTTTATATCAGCAGCGGTTACCCTTGTGGCTACCTAGCCAATAAAGAAGCGATCAGCCTAATCGCCGCACCACCGCATTTAATCGACAGCCCCATTTACAGCAAGCTCATGCAACAAGGCTTTAGACGCAGCGGTTTATTCGTCTACAAGCCGCATTGCGAAAACTGCCAGGCATGCGTGCCGGTGCGTTTGCCTGTCCTTGACTTCGTACCGAGTCGCAGCCAAAAACGCGCCATGAAACAACATGAAGCGCTCAGCGCCACCGTGCTAGCAGCTGACTTTTATGAAGAACACTACGCCTTGTATGCCAAATACCAACAAGCTAGGCATGCCAAGCATAGCAGCGACCAAGACAGCGAGGTCGATGATGCCGAGCAATACCGCCAATTCTTATGCAAAAGCAATGTGGAAACGGTGCTGGTGGAATTTAGAGACGGCCATCAATTAAAAATGGTTAGCGTCATTGATGTGCTTGCCGAGGGCCTGTCAGCGGTGTACACCTTTTACGACCCGCATGACAAAAAAGCCAGCTTGGGCACCTACAACGTCCTCTGGCAAATCGCTTGGGCTAAAGCATTGCAGCGGCCTTATCTGTATCTGGGTTACTGGATTAAAGACAGCCAAAAAATGGCTTACAAACAAAACTTTCGGCCTTTGGAAAAACGCATTAACGGTGAATGGCGCGAGGATAGTCCTGTAAAAAAATAGCCGCCGCCAACTCTGCCTAATTGTTAAGAATGTTACAATCGGTATAACTAAAACCATTGAGCACTATTCTTTGAAAAAAATTGTCATTTTTGGCGTGGGCTTGATAGGCGGCTCGGTCGCCTTAGCATTAAAAAAAGCCCAAACTAAGCCTGGCTCAACGCATATCATAGGGATAGGCCGCAATCCTGCTAGTCTGGCCAGCGCATTGCAATTAGGCGTTATCGACCAAGGCGTAGACATTGATCAAGCCGATTTGCAAGCTACCCTTGCCGATGCCGACGTCATCTTGATGGCCGCGCCGGTCGCACAAACAAGCGGCATTTTAGCCCGCATCAAGCCGCACCTTAATTCACATACCGTGATTACCGATGCCGGCAGCACTAAAAACGACGTCTTAGCCTGCGCCCAAACCATACTAGCCGAGCAATTCAATCAATTTGTCGGTGGCCACCCTATCGCTGGCGCCGAAAAAAGTGGCGTGACCGCCGCCAGAGCGGATTTGTTTGTGGGTAAAAATGTGGTGTTAACGCCTACCGCTAACACGCAAGCTGACGCTTTAGCGCGAGTCACCGAGTTTTGGCAAGCTTGCGGCGCCAAGGTGAGCAGCATGCCAGCCCAAGCCCATGACGAAATTTTTGCCAGCGTCAGCCACTTGCCTCACCTACTGGCTTTTGCCTTGGTTGACGAGCTAGCCGCCAGAGCAAATGCAGCCGAGTTATTTGGCTTTGCCGCCAGTGGCTTTAGGGATTTCACTCGCATAGCCGGTAGCCACCCTGAAATGTGGCGCGACATCAGCCTAGCCAACAAAGACGCTTTACTCAAAGAATTGGCCGCCTACCAAGACGAACTGGCAAGATTAACAACCTTGCTGCAAAATCAAGATGGCGCTGGGCTTGAGGCCTTATTTAGCCGCGCCAGCTTGGCCAGAAACGCCTGGTCAGACGGCAAACTGTAGTCGTCAGCTTTACATTAAAGAATAGCTATGGAACAACTTAACCTCTCCCCTGCCAGTCATGCTGATGGTCGCATCACCCTACCTGGCTCTAAAAGCATATCCAATCGCACCTTGCTGCTCGCTGCCTTAGCCAGCGGCAATACCGAAATTCGTGATGTATTGGCCTCGGATGACACGGCGCGCATGCTGGAATCGCTCACTAAGCTTGGGGTTAAATTAGACCAGATTGGCGAGCATGACTGGCGCGTGCATGGCTGCGACGGCAATTTTGATAACAAGCAGGCAGATTTGTTTTTAGGCAATGCCGGCACGGCTTTTAGGCCGCTAACGGCTGCGCTGGCTTTTTCTAATGGCGACTACCAATTGTCTGGCGTCGCACGCATGCACGAGCGACCCATAGGCGATTTAGTCGACGCCTTGCAGCAAGCCGGCGCCAACATTAGCTACCTAGGGCAGCCTGGCTTCCCTCCATTAAAAATAGCCCCCGCCCAAGCGGATTTAAGTGTGCCAATTAAGATACGCGGTGACGTGTCCAGTCAATTCTTGACGGCCTTGCTCATGGCCTTGCCTTTGAGCAAACAGCAAGCCAGCATACAAGTGGTGGGCGAGCTAATATCCAAGCCTTACATCGAAATTACCCTAAATTTAATGGCTAAATTTGGCGTGCAGGTTGCGCGTGATGGTTGGCAACGCTTCACCATTGCGGCGAACAGCGTTTATACCAGCCCAGGTCAATTATGCGTTGAAGGCGACGCCTCCAGTGCCTCCTATTTTCTTGCGGCAGGCGTCATGGCCGGCTCAGTGACGGTCGATGGCATAGGGCAACACAGCATACAAGGGGACGTGCGGTTTGCCGAAGCGCTTAGCTTAATGGGCGGTGAAATCAGCTACGGTGAAAATTACATTACCGCTAAAAAAGCCAATAAAATCAAAGCAATTGATTTGGATTGCAACCACATACCGGATGCCGCCATGACCTTGGCTATCTTGGCCTTGTTTGCCGACGGCACCAGCACCCTTAGAAACATCGCCAGTTGGCGAGTCAAGGAAACCGACAGGCTGACGGCCATGGCCACCGAACTGCGTAAAGTAGGCGCCTTGGTTGTAGAGGGCAGCGACTACCTGCAAATTACCCCACCGACTGCTATTATGCCCAATGCAGTCATAGACACATACGATGACCACCGCATGGCGATGTGCTTTTCATTGGTGTCTTTGGCTGGCGTGCCGATCACCATCAATGACCCGGCCTGCGTCAACAAAACCTTCCCAGATTACTTTGCTTGTTTTGCCAAGATAGCACGATGAACAAGCCCATCCCAGTCATTGCCATAGACGGTCCGTCTGCTTCGGGCAAGGGCACCGTGGCCCAGCGGGTGGCAACGCATTTGGGTTTCCACTATTTGGATTCCGGGGCCTTATACCGGATTGTGGCGCTGGCCTCGCAACAAGCTGGTATCGCTTGGTCAGACGCCGAAGCGCTCGTCATGTGCGCGAAGCAACTCAGCCTGCGCTTTGAGAATGAGCAAGTATGGCTTAATAATCAGGATGTCTCCGAGGCCATACGCAGCGAGGTCATGGGCAAAGGTGCCTCGCAAGTGGCTGTGCACCAAGCCTTACGTCAAGTATTAAGCAGTGTGCAACACGATTTCCGACAAGCGCCAGGTTTGGTGGCTGACGGACGGGACATGGGCACGGTTATTTTTCCCGATGCCGTATTGAAAATATTCCTCACCGCCAGCACCGAAGTACGCGCGCAAAGGCGTTATCAACAATTGCTGGCTAAACAACAAGCGGCTGATTACCAAGCCATATTGCAAGATCTATTGGAGCGCGATGCCCGAGATAAAAATCGCGCCAGCGCGCCCTTGCTTATGGCTGAAGATGGCATATTGCTTGAAACCGACCATTTGAGCATAGTGCAAGCGGTAGAGCGGGTGTTAGAAAATTATCAAGCTTCGGTATAATTTTCTGCCTAAATCCTATAAATAGTCTTTTATTTTTCAATGTTTTAGTTATAATCACATTCTTTGAAATTTTGTGAAATTTTTTTCGTCTGCGCATTACACTAATACGCAGTTTTATTAATTACCCCACTGCTAGGTGGGATTACTTTTAGGTACTTTTATTTAATGGCTTCTACTTCTAAATCCACCCCTTCTTCAATGGAATCATTTGCCGCGCTTTTTGAAGAAAGCTTAATCCATCAAGAAATGCGCTCCGGTGAAGTGATCACCGCCGAGGTTATCTCTGTTGATAGCGACCACGTTATTGTTAATGCCGGTCTAAAATCAGAAAGCGTGATCGCTGCTTCTGAATTCCACAATGCACAAGGCGAGCTTGAAGTTAAAGTCGGCGACTTTGTTAAAGTATTGATCGAAAAATTAGAAGACGGTTTTGGTTCTACCTTACTGTCACGCGAAAAAGCAAAACGCATGGAAACTTGGTTAGACTTAGAAGATGCCATGAACGAAGGTCGCATCATTAAAGGTTTTGTCAGCGGTAAAGTTAAAGGCGGCTTACGCGTTTCTGTTAATGGCATCATGGCTTTCCTACCAGGTTCATTGGTAGACGTGCGCCCTGTTAAAGACACTACCCCATTTGAAAACAAAGAGTGCGATTTAAAAGTTATTAAAATTGACCGCAAACGTAACAACATCGTTGTTTCACGCCGTGCCGTGATGGAAGTCAGCGCCGGCGCAGACCGCGAAGCCCTAATGGGTTCCTTGGCTGAAGGTTCAGTGGTTAAAGGTATCGTTAAAAACATCACCGACTACGGTGCATTCGTGGATTTAGGTGGCATTGATGGCTTGCTACACATCACAGACTTAGCATGGCGTCGTGTAAAACACCCATCTGAAGTATTGACCGTGGGCGAAGAAGTGGAAGCGAAAATCTTGAAATTTGATCAAGAGAAAAACCGCGTTTCACTAGGCATCAAACAATTGGGTGACGATCCATGGATCGCTCTAACCCGTCGTTACCCAGTAAGCACACGCTTGTTTGGTAAAGTGTCTAACTTGACTGATTACGGTGCGTTTGTTGAAATCGAACCAGGTATTGAAGGTTTGGTACACGTGTCAGAAATGGATTGGACTAACAAAAACATCCACCCAGGCAAATTGGCTCAACTAGGTGACGAAGTAGAAGTCATGATTCTTGAGATCGACGAAGCACGTCGTCGTCTATCATTGGGTATGAAACAATGCCAAGCCAACCCATGGGATGATTTCTCTGCCACTCACGCTAAAGGCGACAAAGTATCAGGTCAAATCAAATCCATCACTGACTTCGGCGTGTTCATTGGTTTGCCAGGTGGCATAGACGGTTTAGTGCACTTGTCTGATTTGTCTTGGACACAAACTGGCGAAGAAGCCATCCGCAACTTCAAAAAAGGTGACGAATTGCAAGCTGTCATTTTGGCCATAGACGTTGAGAAAGAGCGCATTTCATTAGGTGTTAAACAATTGGTTGCCGATCCATCTGGCGCAACCAGCAGCACAGACGATAAATCCGATGCCAAGCCAAAAGCTAAATCTGCCAAAACTAAAGACACGGCAGCTAAAGTAGCGGATGACGGCGCAACTGCAGGTACAACTAACCTTGGTGCTTTATTAAAAGCTAAATTAGATAGCAAGAAATAAGTGTAATTAGTGACAAGATAAAGGCAACAAGCATGACCAAATCTGAACTAATTACGCTGCTTGCGGAGCGCTTTCCGCAATTGGTTGTAAAAGACGCAGAGCTGTCAGTCAAAGCCATCCTAGATGCGATGACTGACAACCTGGCAGCCGGGGAGCGCATCGAAATACGTGGCTTTGGTAGTTTTAGTTTGAACTACCGTCCACCACGTTTAGGTCGCAACCCAAAAACCGGCAGCAAAGTGCAAGTGCCAGAAAAGCACGTACCGCACTTTAAAGCTGGTAAGGAATTGCGTGAGCGCGTCGATTTAACATAAGTTAAATGCGGCTTGCTAGCCTTAGCAAAGCAATAAAAAAAACGGCAGCCGATGGCTGCCGTTTTTTTGCGCGTGCCATTAAGCGCTTACTGGATTTTAAATTTAAGTTAAAATGCCAACCATATGAACGCCTCATCCCGTCCAGCCTATTGCAGAAGGATCAACCATGGAATTTGAATTCTGGTGGTTGCTGGTCTTACCGCTTTTCTTTAGCCTAGGTTGGTTAGCCGCCAGGGTGGATTTGAAGCAACTGCTGGCCGAAGCAACCGCCCTGCCAGCCGCCTACTTCAAAGGCTTAAATTTCCTCATTACCAATCAACAAGACAAAGCCATAGAGGCTTTCAGCGAAGCGGTGCAAGCCAACACCGAATCCTTAGAACTGCATTTTGCCCTAGGCAGCTTATTCAGAAAGCGTGGCGAAGTGGATAGAGCCATCCACCTGCATCTGCATTTACTGGAAAAAAAGGCCCTAGAGCCGCAACAAAAATTAGCCGTCACCGCCGAGCTGGCGCAAGATTATTTAAAAGCCGGCTTGCTCGATCGTGCAGAAGAATTGTTTGAATCCCTGGACGACAACCGCTACCGGCAACCTGCCCTACGCGCCTTGCTAGAAATCTACGTACGGGAACGCGAATGGCTAAGAGCGATTAAAGCCGCCACGGAATTAGAACGTTTATCTGGCGTGCCATTTCGCATTGAGGTGGCTCACTACCACTGTGAACTGGCCGTGCAATTCCAATTGGCCAATGACTTAACTTCAGCCCAATCCTCACTTGAAGACGCCCTGCACGCCAACAAAAATTGCGTACGGGCCAACGTCCTATTGGGGGACATGTTAGTTGAAGATCAAGCCCATAAAGCCGCGATTGCCACCTGGAAACGCATCGAGTATCAAAAGCCCGAATACCTAGGCTTAATCGCACCTAAATTACTGCATAGCTACCAGTCCCTTGACCAAACAAAAGAAGGCTTAAGCTTGCTACAAGCTTATTTACAGACTTACCAACTGCCTTCCATGTTGAAAGTGCTGTTTGACGCAACTTTGGCTGAGCAAGGGGCAGATCAGGCGGCTAAACTTGCTCGCAATGAGTTAATAAAAAAACCCAGCTTAAGTACCCTAGACCAGCTATTGCAAGCGCGGGCCATATTAGAGGACAGCAAGACGCAAAAATCCCAGGACACGCAACTCATGCAACAGGCGGTGCGCCATGCGATTGGCAACCGAACCACCTACCACTGCGAGCAATGTGGTTTCAAAGCCAAGTACCACCATTGGCAATGCCCAGCCTGCAATGCCTGGGAATCCTTGCCTGCTGAACCGACCAACGTTTAAAGCTAACCACCATGACCAGCACTCAGAACACCCAAACCAACCGCGACCCTAAAATCATCGTGGCCCTTGATTACGCCGATGCCGCCAGTGCACTTACATTGGTGCGTCAGTTAGATCCGAGTTTATGCCGCCTTAAGGTTGGCAAGGAGTTGTTTACGGCAGCCGGGCCACAGTTTGTTGAACAATTGGCTAAGCTCAACTTCGGTGTGTTTTTAGACCTAAAATTTCATGACATTCCCAACACCGTCGCCAAAGCTTGCAGTGCAGCCAGCAATCTAGGCGTTTGGATGCTAAACGTGCATGCCAGCGGCGGCCTAGAAATGATGCAAGCCGCACAAGCGGCCGTCAACGAACAAGCCATACCGCCCATCCTCATCGCTGTCACGGTATTAACCAGCATGAACCAAGCTAACCTGAGGCAAATTGGCGTAGCGGCGGATTTGCCTAGCCACGTCATGAACTTAGCCAAGCTCACCCAGCAAGCAGGACTGGGCGGCGTGGTTTGCTCTGCTCAGGAAGCCGCTATGTTGCGCGCAGCATTAGGCCAGGCATTTTGCTTGGTGACCCCAGGCATACGCCCAACCGGCGCCAGTCAGGACGATCAATCTCGCATCGTTACCCCCGCACTAGCCTTACAAAATGGCGCCAGCTATTTGGTCATAGGCCGACCGATCACGCAAGCTGCCGACCCGCTCAAAGCGCTGAATGCCATCCACGACGAATGCACCTAAAACCAGGCTAAGCAATTGAAATAACTAGAAAAACGGCTATTCCTATTGGCATAAAAGCGTATGATGGGAGTCAGTCGACTAGCTGTCAGCACGACTACGCAGCAGTCCAATCAGTGGGGAGTGCTTAAATGAAAACCTTCTTGATTCTTGTATTATGCTGGCTAGGCTTATGCATCTGCGCCCAAGCCGCCGTCAACATCAACACGGCCAACCAAACTGAATTGGAAAGCCTGCCTGGCATAGGCCCGGTTAAAGCCAAAGCCATATTGGAATACCGCAAAAAGAATGGTGGCTTTAAAAGCGTAGACGAGCTAACCAGAGTCGATGGCATAGGCCCGGTTACCCTAAAAAATGCACGAAACGATATCGTGCTTGATGCCAGCGCGATGACCAAACCTACAGCCGTTAGCGCCAATCCAAAAAACCATGCGGATAGCAAGAAATCACTGAAGCAGGCTGCGCCTGCAGCAACGGTGCTTAAAACGCCGATTCAGCCAACACGGGCCAACAAGGCCATCGTCGTGCCAGCCAAAACGATAGTCAGCCCTAAGCCTGCGAGTACGGCAACCAGTGTCGCACCCACTAAGCTCGCACCGGCCAAAGCAAGCCCCGCGAAAGTCAAGGCCGCTGGCGTTAATCCTGGCAAGTCAGGGCCTGGCATCTTAGAGCCCGGCAAATTAAATCCTAGCAATCAACAGGGCATCACCGCAAAACCAATCACAATCAAGCCCTCGTCACAAAAAGCGGCGACTAAGCAACCCTAAGCTTACTTAGCGATTGGCTTGTTACTTTACCCGCATACCCAATTGCGCGCCGGCATCAGGGCTAAGAATGAACGGACCACCGCTCTCGTCACTGGCCGCCAACACCATGCCTTCGCTGAGGCCAAACTTCATTTTACGTGGCGCCAGATTGGCCACCATCAAAGTCAATCGGCCTATTAATTGATCTGGGTCGTAAGCCGATTTAATTCCAGCAAACACCTGCCTAGGCTGAGCTTCGCCTATGTCCAAACTCAATCTGAGTAATTTTTCTGCGCCTTCGACGTGTTCAGCATGAATAATTTTAGCGATGCGCAAATCGACCTTGGTGAAGTCGTCTATGCTGATTTCCATGCCACTGGTCGCGGCAGGCGCAACGCTAGCCTTTACTGGCGCAACCGTTGGGCTGGCAGTGAGGTTTTCTTTATTGGCTTCAGTCATGTCTAGTATCCATTTAGGGTCGATACGGGTAATTAAATGTTGGTAGCTTTGTATGCGATGCCCGGCTGTTAATTCTGCCGCAACACTGGCCCAGCTTAATGACTCTAGATTGAGAAATTGCTCTACCTCGCCAGCCAATTTCGGTAAGACCGGTTTTAAGTACAGGGTAAGCAAACGGAATAATTCCAACGCATCGGAACACACTTCTTGCAAGGCTTGCGTTTGATCCGCTTGCTTTGCCATCACCCAAGGGGCTTTTTCTGCGACGAAGCCGTTGGCACTGTCCGCCAAGCGCATGATTTCACGCAAGGCCTTACCGTATTCCCTGTTATCGAAAGCCTCGGCTATCATAGCCGCGCTGGATTTAAGTTCAGCCACCACCGGGTTGTTGCTGGAGGGGCGTAATTGACCGTCGAATTGTTTATTAATAAAGCCGGCCGTGCGGCTGGCTATATTGATGTATTTGCCGACTAAATCGCTGTTTACCCTGGCCACGAAATCATCCAAGCTTAAATCGATGTCTTCCATGCTGCTATTGAGTTTGGCGGCGTAATAATAACGCAAGTATTCCGGATTCTTAATGTGTTCCAAGTAGCTGCGTGCAGTAATAAACGTGCCGCGCGACTTACTCATTTTTTCACCATTTACGGTCAAGAAGCCATGGGCAAAAATTTTCGTTGGTTTACGGTAACCGCTGTATTCCAATGTGGCCGGCCAAAATAAGGCATGAAAATACAGGATGTCTTTACCAATAAAATGGTACAACTCCGTTTTGGCATCTTGGGCCCAGTACTCATCAAAATCCAAACCGGTGTCCGCGCAGAGCTTTTTAAAGCTGGCCATGTAACCTATGGGCGCATCCAACCACACGTAAAAATACTTGCCGGGCGCATCCGGGATTTCAAAACCAAAATACGGCGCATCGCGCGAAATATCCCAATCGTTTAAGCCGCTTTCAAACCACTCCGACATTTTATTGGCGGCTTCACCCTGCAAGGTGCCTGAGCGAGTCCATTCCTTTAAAAAATCAGCGCATTCCGATAATTTAAAAAAGTAATGCTCGGTCTCTTTGCGCACCGGTGCAGCACCGGATACTGCAGAATAGGCATTGATTAATTCGGTGGGGTTGTACGTCGCGCCGCAGACTTCACACGAATCGCCGTACTGATCTTTGGCATGGCATTTAGGGCACTCGCCTTTAATGAAGCGATCCGGTAGAAACATGTTTTTAAGCGGGTCATAAAACTGCTCTATGACTTTGCTGGCTATTTTTCCTGCACCTTTAAGCGCCAGATAGATGCTTTGTGACAGGGCTTTGTTTTCTGGGGCGTTGGTCGAGTAGTAGTGATCGAAGCCCACTAAAAACTCATTGAAATCGGCGCTGTGCTGCTTGTGCACATCGGCTATCAAGGCTTCTGGCGTGATGCCCTCTTTTTCCGCCCGCAACATAATCGGCGTGCCATGCGTATCATCGGCACAAACGTAATGCACGGTATGCCCTTGCATTTTTTGAAAACGCACCCAAATATCGGTTTGTATGTATTCAACCAAATGGCCTAGATGTATACTGCCATTGGCATAAGGAAGGGCTGAGGTAACGAGAATCTTGCGTGCTGTGTGTGCGGTGGCCATGAGATAAATGGATCTATTTAGCGAAAACGGTATTCTAGCAAATGCTGCCAGCTTAACCCAGCGTTGATTGCGCATTTTATGCGGCAGCCTGTTTAGTGCTAGCTTAGCAAGCTATACAAATATCACCCAAGCCCGCAGGACTATCGGTTAAAATACCTTATCATTTTACTCAAGTTTATTTTCAACTAAACACTAACAGGAACTGCACGCATGGCCGTCACCGAACTTCTAATCCAAAGCACCTTAAAAGTCTGCATAGACCCGAATACCGGCAAGGATTTTATCAGCAGCAAATCAGCCAAAAATATCCAAATAACTGGCAGCGAGGTCAGCTTGGACATCGTGCTTGGCTACCCAGCGAAATCGGTCATGGCCGAAGTGCAAAATTTGGTCAGCGAAACGCTGGCTGCCCTTCCCGGTGTAAGCAAAGTCACGGTCAATATTGGCAGCCGCATAGTCGCACACAAAGCCCAACAAGGCGTGACGCTATTACCCAATGTAAAAAACATCATCGCCGTTGCCTCTGGTAAAGGCGGGGTAGGCAAATCCACCACCTCCGTCAACTTAGCCTTGGCCTTGGCCGCCGAAGGCGCCACGGTCGGCCTGCTGGATGCCGATATTTATGGTCCTAGCCAACCGCATATGCTGGGCATCAGCGGCCGCCCAGAAAGCAGCGATGGCAAAACCATGGACCCCATGCAAGCGCATGGCATACAAGCCATGTCCATCGGCTTCCTTATCGACAACGACACGCCCATGGTATGGCGCGGCCCCATGGTCACCGGTGCACTAGAGCAATTGCTCCGCGACACCAAATGGCGCGATCTTGATTACCTAATCATCGATTTGCCACCGGGCACAGGCGACATACAATTAACGCTGGCACAAAAAATACCGGTAACCGGCGCCATCATCGTCACCACCCCACAAGACATCGCCCTACTCGATGCACGCAAAGGTTTAAAAATGTTTGAGAAAGTCAGCATTCCTATTTTGGGTATCGTTGAAAACATGAGTACCCACATATGCTCGCAATGCGGCTTTGAAGAACACATTTTTGGTGCAGGCGGTGGTGCCACCATGTGTCAGGACTACCAAGTGGATTTGTTGGGCAGCTTGCCCTTAGACATTAACATACGCTTGCAATCAGACGGCGGCCAGCCCTCTGTGGCAGCCGACCCGAACGGGAAAATCGCGGCCATTTATAAAAAAATAGCCCGCGCTGCCGCTATTAAAATAGCCAACAGCAGTTTGGATCACAGCACTAAATTTCCTAATATAGTCATCCAAAACAGCTAACTTAAAGGCGCGCCCCATGACAGCTAAAAAACACCCGATTGCAGAAAAACTATTGGGCGCAAGCTATGAGAACATGGATGCCCGCACCAAAAAGGTTGCACGGCACTTCACCGAACGCAAACACATTTCAAGCGCCCCGTCTGCAAGCATAGACAGCAATATTACCTTCGGCCAGCGTGCCGCCGATGCCGTCGCTAAATTTGGTGGTTCATGGGCATTCATCTGCCTATTCGCCGTCACGTTGGTGTGCTGGGTAATACTTAATTCGGTGATATTAGCCAACTACAATAAAAGCTTTGACCCCTACCCGTATATTTTATTGAATTTGTTCTTGTCCATGCTCGCCTCCATACAGGCACCCATTATTTTGATGTCACAAAACCGGCAAGGTGAAAAAGACCGCTTAAATGCTGACCACGATTACGAGGTCAACCTTAAAGCCGAGCTGGAAATTATGTTGTTGCACGAAAAAGTGGATATGCTGCGCGAAGGCCAATGGTCGGAATTAATGGCCATACAGAAAGAACAACTGCGTCTAATAAGCGTCTTGATAGAAAATAATCAAGCCAAAGTCACCTCGTAAGCATACACCTCGACCCCATTCGCTGGGCGTATCAAGCTAGCCGGAATCGGCACGCCCCCACGCCAGTCATTAACGGCTTGCTGCTTGCCAGCGCCGCTAACGATAAAGATCACTTGCTCGGCATCGCTTAACCTATTTTGGCTTAGGCTAATGCGCTCCGAAGGCGGCTTGGGCGAATCAAATACCGGCACGGCATCGGCGCTGTTATCCACGGCGTGACCGGGAAACAGCGAAGCCGTGTGGCCATCCTCACCCAGACCCAGCAAGACCAGATCAAAACTAGCGACGTTTCGCATGGTTTTTGCGTAGGCGCTTGCCCCTGCAAGCGGGCCCAGTTCGGCTGGAATGTGATGCACTTGCTGTGGCGGGATGGGCACGTGATCAAGCAAGACCTGCTGCACCATCAAGCTATTTCGGTCTTCATGATCCGGGCTTAAGCATCGCTCATCACCATGATAGACATGCCATTTAGACCAATCCGTCTGCATATCACGCAACAATCGATAGATGGCGCGCGGGGTATTGCCACCGGCTAACACCAAATCAAAACGACCGCGCTGGGCGATGGCTAGACTGGCACTTAAAGCAATGGCATTGCAAACAGCGTGCCGCAAAAAATCGATACTTTCAAAGGGCTGCCAGCGGACTGAGGTTTCTTGCATTTTCATTCTTAATCACATCAAAAAAGTAAGGCCGAATTTGACACTAAAACACCGATCTTGTCATGCATTTTATATTTTTTGCATCAAAACACTGTATGAATAAGCCTGCTTGCTTTATCATATACGGCTATTCCAAAACGCAATAATCGGGACTAAAAATGTTAATTAAAGACAGTGAAGTAGTAGACCTTAATACGCCAACCGGCGAAATGCGCGCGCACATTTTCCGCCCTGCTGCCCCGGGCAACTACCCTGGCATTTTAATGTTTTCAGAAATCTTTCAAGTCACCGCACCAATTCGTCGTACTGCCGCCATGCTAGCTGGCCATGGCTTTATAGTAGCCTGCCCTGAGATCTACCATGAATTAGAACCGGCAGGCACGGTTCTTTCCTACGACGAAGAAGGCACCACCCGCGGTAACGCTCATAAAATCACCAAGGAAGTGCACGCCTACGATAGCGATGCGCGCGCCGTCCTCGACTACCTAAAATCACGCGATGATTGCACCGGTCGCTTGGGTGTCATGGGCATATGCGTCGGCGGTCACTTGGCCTTCCGTGCTGCCATGAACCCAGACGTGCTTGCTGCCGTATGCTTCTACGCCACCGACATCCATAAACGCGCCTTAGGTCTAGGCAAAAACGACAACTCATTGGAACGCGCCGGCGAAATCAAAGGCGAGTTGTTGCACATTTGGGGCCGTCAAGACCCGCACGTGCCACTAGAAGGTCGCAACATGGTTAAAGCCCGCTTGGATGAAGTCGGCACCCGTTATACCTGGCATGAATTTAACGGCCAACATGCTTTTATGCGCGATGAAGGCCACCGCTACGACCCTGCCCTATCTCGCTTAAGCTGGGATTTATTGCTTGAATTGTTCCATCGCCGCCTAGGTTGGGGTGATTTGGACACGGACACCGACGGTGCCCCGGCAGAAAGCCGCCATTAATAGCGACTGCACTCGCCTAGGACTGGCCATGCCAGCAACTAGGCGAAAATAAAACGTTGTTTGATTGCTCGTGCTAACGAGCCTCTAAAGTCTATAGCTAAATAAGGTTTACCATGGTAAAAAAAATCGATCCTTGCACGCTGGTCCTATTTGGCGCGAGCGGCAACCTTTCCCGCGTCAAATTAATGCCAGGCTTATTTCGCCTAGATGCAGCAGGCCGCCTGCCAGAGCACATGGCTATCCTGTCTGTCGGCCGCGGTGACGTTACGCCAGAAGCATGGCAGGCTGACATCAAAAAGATGTTGGACACCAAATTTAAGGACGGCTACGACAAAGCGGTGTTTGAACGGTTTATTGCACGCAACCATTACCATGCCAATCCGCCCAGTGATGCCGACGCCTTCAAAAAAATGAAAGCGACCTTAAGTAACGAGCAAGTTTTCCCACAAAACTTGGCCTACTTTTTATCGGTGCGCCCTACCGATTTCGCGCCCATCGTCGAACAGTTGTCCGGGGTCGGCTTGCTCGACGAAAGCCAATACTGGCGTCGCGTATTGATAGAAAAACCGTTTGGCACCAATCTGCCTTCTGCCCAAGCGCTGCAGGCATCGATCACCAAGCATTTAAAAGAAAGTCAGATCTACCGCATAGACCATTACCTAGGCAAATCCGCGCTGCAAAACATCATGCTAACGCGCTTTGCCAATACGATGTTTGAACCGCTTTGGAACAATCAATACATAGACCACGTGCAAATCACCAACAATGAAATTTTAGGCGTGGGCGACCGCACGGAGTTCTACAACAACACCGGCGCCCTGCGTGACATGGTGCAGAGCCATTTACTTCAAACCTTAGCCTTGGTAGCAATGGAAAAGCCACAGGACTTATCCCCCGAAAGCATACGTGCTGAGAAAATTAAATTATTGCAAGCCATACGCCCGCTGCCCATTAAGGACCTAGCTAAGCATGCTTTCCGTGCCCAGTATTCAGCAGGACGCGTTTGCGTCGGCGATGGCCATGGGGAAAACGTGGCCGGCTACTTGGATGAGTTGGCAAAAGAAGGCGTGTCAGCCAGTGTTACCGAGACCTATGCGGCATTGAAATTGTTTATCGACAACCCACGCTGGCAAGGTGTGCCGTTTTACGTGCGCACGGCTAAACGCATGCATGAAGGCAACACGGCTGTCTCCATTCGCTTTAAAAAAGCCCCCATGCAATTGGTTGAGGGCCAGCATCAAAACTGGCTAACCTTGAACATCCAACCACGCGAATGCATCAAGATGGAAATCGAATCGAAAATTCCAGGCTTAGACATTGCCACTCGCACCTTGAGCATAGATGCACCGCAACGTCAGTCTGGCGACGAAAGCATAGACTCCTACGAATCCTTATTGCTCAATCTGATGGAAGGCGACCCATCGCTATACCTACACATCAGCGAAGTGGAAGCCCAGTGGCGTTTAATCGACCCCATCGTGAAAGCTTGGGCCGAAGACCAATCTGCCGTGCACCAATACCCTGCTGGCAGCCGTGATCCAGAGCAGTCTGCTGTCATTTTTGAATCCACCGATCAATTCTGGCGTTACAGCATAGAATTAGGCGGCGATAAGCACTAAAAAAGTGTAACGTTGCGCCAATTTATTGCTATTATTTGCACTTACTAAAGTCGGGCAAAAAGCGGAGTTAGTTACTCCGCTTTTTTATCTTCTAACCTACAAAAAAAGCACCCACTATGAGCATAAAATCAGATAAATGGATACGCCGCATGGCTGAACAACACGGCATGATAGAGCCGTTTGAGCCTAAACAAGTGAAGCAAAATGCACAAGGCGAACGCTTGGTGTCATACGGCACCTCAAGTTACGGTTACGACATTAGATGCAGTAAAGAATTTAAGCTGTTCACCAACATCAACAGCACCATCGTCGACCCTAAGAATTTTGACCCTAATTCCTTCGTTGAGGTGAATGCCGATTACTGCATTATTCCACCCAACTCTTTTGCCCTAGCCCGCACAGTCGAGTACTTTAGAATTCCTCGCAATGTATTAACCGTTTGCTTGGGTAAATCCACCTACGCACGCTGCGGCATCATCGTCAACGTGACGCCGTTTGAACCAGAATGGGAAGGGTACGTTACCTTGGAGTTCAGTAACACCACGCCGCTACCCGCAAAAATATACGCCAACGAAGGTTGTGCCCAAGTGCTATTTTTTGAAGCCGATGCCGACGACGTTTGCGAAACCAGCTACAAAGACCGTGGCGGAAAATACCAAGGTCAAGTTGGCGTCACCTTACCCAAGATTTAATTTTAGGAAATTCCATCCATGAAGTTTCGCTTTCCTATCGTCATCATAGACGAAGATTTCCGCTCAGAAAATTCCTCAGGTTTAGGCATACGCATGTTAGCCAAGGCGATAGAAGCCGAGGGCTTTGAGGTGCTAGGCGTCACCAGTTACGGCGACCTAACCTCGTTTGCGCAACAACAAAGTCGTGCCTCAGCGTTCATCTTGTCCATAGACGATAACGAATTCGTGGAAGAAAACCGCGATGCCTTGGATAACTTGCGTAGCTTCGTTGATGAAATACGTTACCGCAACGAAGAAATTCCTATATTTTTGCACGGCGAAACGCGCACTTCACGGCACATTCCCAACGAAATACTACGCGAGCTCAATGGCTTCATCCACATGTATGAAGACACACCGGAGTTTGTTGCCCGTTACATATTGCGCGAGGCACGCACCTATTTAGACAGCTTGCCGCCACCGTTCTTTAAAGCGCTCACCGAGTACGCGGCCGACGGCTCTTATTCATGGCACTGCCCTGGCCACTCAGGTGGCGTGGCTTTTCTAAAATCACCGGTAGGGCAAATGTTTCACCAATTCTTTGGTGAAAACATGCTGCGCGCCGACGTCTGCAACGCGGTCGATGAACTCGGTCAATTACTGGATCACACCGGCCCAGTTGCTGCCTCCGAACGCAATGCCGCCCGTATCTACAATTGCGACCACCTGTATTTTGTCACCAACGGCACCTCCACCTCCAACAAAATGGTGTGGAACAGCACAGTAGCGCCGGGTGACGTCGTCGTCGTCGATCGCAATTGCCATAAATCCATATTGCATGCCATCATCATGACCGGTGCGGTGCCAGTATTTTTGATGCCAACGCGCAACCATTTCGGCATCATAGGCCCGATACCTAAGAGCGAATTTGCTTGGGAAAACATCCAAAAGAAAATCGATATCAATCCCTTTATTACCGACAAAAAAGCCAAACCGCGTGTGCTGACTATTACGCAATCGACATACGATGGCGTGCTGTATAACGTAGAAGAAATAAAAGAAATGCTGGACGGCAAAATTGATACCTTGCATTTTGATGAAGCCTGGTTACCGCATGCTACCTTCCATGATTTCTACGGCGATTACCATGCCATAGGCGAAGGCCGACCACGTTGCAAGGAGAGCATGGTGTTCTCCACCCAATCCACCCATAAATTGCTAGCGGGCTTAAGCCAAGCCAGCCAAATATTGGTGCAAGATGCAGAAAATAACCAGCTGGACCGTGACATTTTCAATGAAGCCTACTTAATGCACACCTCGACCAGCCCGCAATACTCCATCGTCGCCAGCATAGACGTGGCGGCGGCCATGATGGAAGCGCCAGGCGGAACGGCCTTGGTTGAAGAAAGTTTAATGGAAGCCTTGGACTTCCGCCGCGCCATGCGCAAGGTGGACGAGGAATGGGGGGCCGACTGGTGGTTTAAAGTATGGGGGCCAGACGATTTATCCGAAGAAGGCTTAGAAGAACGCGACGCTTGGATGCTTAAAGCCAATGAAGACTGGCATGACTTTGGTGATCTAGCCGAAGGCTTTAATATGCTGGACCCGATCAAGGCCACCATCATCACCCCTGGCCTGGACATCAAAGGCAATTTTTCCAACAAATTTGGTATACCGGCCGCCATTGTCACTAAATACTTAGCTGAACACGGCGTCATCGTTGAAAAAACCGGCTTGTATTCTTTCTTCATCATGTTCACCATAGGTATCACCAAAGGCCGTTGGAATACCATGGTGGCCGCCTTGCAACAATTCAAAGACGACTACGATAAGAATCAACCGCTATGGAAGGTCTTGCCGGAATTCATCCAAAAACAACCTAGGTACGAGAAGGTTGGTTTGCGCGATTTGTGTGAGCAAATCCATGCCGTGTATAAAGCCAATGACGTGGCGCACTTAACCACCGAAATGTATTTGTCCAACATGGTGCCGGCCATGAAACCAGCCGACGCCTTTGCCAAAATGGCCCATAGAGAAATTGACCGTGTGGCCATAGACGACTTAGAGGGAAGAATTACCGCGGTATTGCTCACGCCCTATCCACCGGGCATCCCCTTGCTCATACCAGGCGAACAATTTAACAAGGTGATCGTTGATTACTTGAAGTTTGCCCGTGAGTTCAATGAGAAATTCCCCGGCTTTGAGACAGACAACCACGGCTTAGTTAAACAAGTGGTGGATGGCACAGCGAATTATTACGTGGATTGCGTGGCGCAATAGCGCGAATGAGCCGTCCTTTAGCTCACCTGACGTTGGTAAGTCAGGTAGCGAAAAGGCAGGCCTTCTGCGCTAGTGTGTGCTTCACTGCAAGTTTCTTGCCACTGCGTTACATCCCACTCGGGAAAATACGCATCGCCTGCTACATCTAAATCGATGGCCGTTACGTACATTTTTTGTGCCAGGTTTAAGCCCGCTTGATACAGCTCAGCCCCGCCAATTAAAAAAGCTTCGTCATCGTCGTGGCACAAAGCTAAGGCTTGTTCTAGGCTATGAGCAATCAACGCCCCATGCACCTGATAAGATGGGTTGCGCGTGACTATGACCGTGGTCCGATTCGGCAACAAGCGACCCAAAGACTCGTAGGTTTTTCTTCCCATGATAATGTGGTGGCCCGTGGTCAAGGCGCGGAAACGCTTAAGGTCTTCAGGCAAATGCCAAGGCAGGGTGTTATTGACGCCTATAACGCGTTTATTGGCCAGCGCCACGATCAAAGAAAGGGCCATATTAAACGGCCACCACGCCTTTTATGGCTGGATGCGGATCGTAATTCTCTAAAGTAAAATCGTCAAACTTAAAGCTAAAAATGTCCTTGACCGCAGGATTAATGTTCATAGTTGGTAGAGCACGCAACTCACGGCTTAATTGCTCTTGCACTTGCTCCATGTGATTGCTGTATATGTGTGCATCGCCTAAGGTATGCACGAAGTCGCCTAGCTTGAGGCCGCATACCTGGGCCACCATCATGGTGAGCAAGGCATAGGAAGCAATATTAAACGGCACGCCTAAGAAGATATCGGCACTGCGCTGATACAACTGGCAGCTTAGTTTGCCATCGGCCACATAAAACTGAAAGAAAGCATGGCATGGCGGTAGTTTCATTTGATCCACGTCGGCCACGTTCCAAGCCGACACGATCAAGCGCCGAGAATCCGGATTGGTTTTAATGGCCTGCACCACTTGGCTGATTTGGTCTATGTGGCTGCCATCCGGCTTGGGCCAATTACGCCATTGGTATCCGTAAACCGGCCCTAGGTTGCCATTTTCATCGGCCCATTCGTCCCATATGCGCACGCCGTTTTCTTTTAAATAGGCAATATTGGTGCTGCCCTGCAAGAACCACAACAGCTCATGGATGATGGATTTTAAATGGACTTTTTTCGTGGTCAATAAGGGAAAGCCGTCCGCCAAATTAAAACGCATCTGGTAGCCAAATACCGATTTGGTGCCAGTGCCGGTGCGGTCTTCTTTGTTATAGCCGTGCTGCAATACGTGCTTGAGCAAATCGTGATAAACCTGCATACGCTAGCTCACTTTGTTGACTATGTATTGTTTAATGGCCGCCACATCGAAATCCATCACATCAAATCGTTGCGGCAAGGCTTCTATACCAATTAATGCGCCGGGTCGTTCCGGCACGACGCCTAGCGCCTCGACCATGGCATCCTCAAACTTAGCCGGCAAGGCGGTTTCCAAAACCAACATAGGCACTTTGGGGTCACGTCTCTCCAATGCCACTTTCAAACCATCGGCTGTGTGCGTATCGATGCTAACAGCGTATTTTTTATGCGTGTCGCGTATGGTCTGCATGCGCTGTTGGTGATTGCTGCTGCCGGAAACAAAGCCGTATTCCGCCACCTTAGCCATCAAAGCATGAATGTCAAAGGCGCCGCCTTGGTCGACACTGGCCCACAATTCGCGCACCTTAGCGCTGTCACGCCCAACAAGATCAAAAATAAAGCGTTCAAAATTAGAGGCTTTGCTGATGTCCATGGATGGGCTGGAGGTTTGGTAGGTATTAGCCGAGCCGCGTGGTCTATACACGCCGGTTTTAAAGAACTCGTCTAACACGTCGTTCTCGTTGGTCGCCACCACCAATTGATCGATGGGCAAGCCCATCATGCGCGCGATGTGGCCGGCACAGACGTTACCAAAATTGCCCGATGGCACAGAAAAGCTGACTTTTTCGGCGTTACTGCTTGTCACCGCAAAATAGCCTTTGAAGTAGTACACCACTTGCGCGACAATGCGACCCCAGTTGATGGAGTTAACGGCGCCTATCTTATACTGGGCTTTGAATTGGGCATCATTGGATACCGCTTTAACCATGTCTTGGCAATCATCAAACACGCCATTAACGGCTATGTTGTGTATGTTTTCGTCTTTTAAACTAAACATTTGCGCCGCTTGGAAACGGCTCATTTTTTTATGCGGCGACAACATAAATACGCTCACGCCTTTTTTACCGCGCATGGCGTATTCCGCTGCCGAACCAGTATCACCGGAGGTTGCGCCTAAGATATTGGTGGTTTTACCGGTTTTAGCCAGTACGTACTCGAATAAATTTCCTAGCAATTGCATGGCCATGTCTTTAAAGGCCAAGGTAGGTCCGTTCGACAAACACAGCAAGTACAGTTGCTCTTCTAGCTTTAAGGTTGGGGTAATATCGGCGGCGTTTTGGCCTGGACGAGCGTACGCGTAGACATCGGCTCGGTAGGTTTTATCTATGATGGCTTTCAAGTCAGCCGCAGGGATGTCGTCAATTAAACGGCTTAAAATAGCAAAGGCCAAATCGGCATAATTCATAGCACGCATGGCGCTTAAATCGGCATCGCTAAACTGCGGGTAATGCTCAGGCAAATACAAGCCGCCGTCCGGTGCTAGACCACCCAATAATATTTCACTGAAGCTTAATGCAGGTGATAGCCCACGGGTACTGATGTATTTCATTTAAATCTCTCAATTTAAGGGGTGATTTAACCCCAGTCGTCACCCAGCCGCCTAGGCCGATTTATTTTCCCAACTCTTCCATACGAATTTTAACCAGCTTACCGACGATGGCAGGCAGCGCTTCTATTTCGGCGATACCGGCATCCATGTTTTTTTCTTGGGTTAAATGCGTCAAGATCACAATGTCCGCTTCGGTTTCATTGTCAGCCGGCTCTTTTTGCAACATGGCATCAATGGAAATGTTGCGATCGGCCAAAATTTTGGTCACACCGGCTAACACGCCCGGCTTATCGCTGGCGCGCAAGCGCAAATAATAAGCGCTGTGGATGGCGGCTATCGGTAAGATAGGCAAGTCATTAAGCTGACCGGCTTGGAAACCAAGATAAGGCACGCGTTGGGCTGCGCTGGCATCCGCCAATCTAGCCACGTCCATCAAATCGGCCACCACCGAACTGGCCGTGGGTTCTGCGCCTGCGCCTGCGCCGTAATACAAGGTTGGGCCAACGGCGTCGCCTTTAACCACGACCGCATTCATGGCACCGTTGACATTGGCCACCAACCTTTTTTCTGAAATCAGTGTAGGGTGCACGCGCAATTCAACGCCGGCCTCACTGCGCTTGGTGATACCCAACAACTTCACACTGTAGCCTAGCTCATGCGCGTACTTAATGTCGGTTTGCTGTAATTTGCTGATGCCTTCGGTGTAGGCCTGATCGAACTTCATCGGCATACCAAATGCGATTGCCGACATAATGGTCAGCTTATGCGCGGCATCTATGCCCTCCACATCGAATGTGGGGTCGGCTTCGGCATAGCCTAAGCGTTGCGCTTCACCCAACACATCGATAAATGACAGGCCTTTTTCACGCATTTCACTTAAGATGAAATTGGTCGTGCCATTGATGATGCCGGCCAACCATTCAATTCGGTTGGCGCCCAAGCCTTCACGCAAGGCTTTTATAATGGGTATGCCACCGGCTACGGCCGCTTCAAAGGCCACCATCACGCCACGTGCTTGCGCCGCAGCAAAAATTTCATTGCCGTGCACGGCTAATAAAGCTTTGTTGGCAGTCACCACGTGCTTGCCATTGGCGATGGCTTGCAACACCAATTCTTTACTTAAGCTGTAACCACCTATCAACTCAACCACCACGTCCACCGCCGGATTGTTCACCACCGCAAACGCATCGTCTGTTAGCGGCACTTTGCCGGCAGTCACGCTCTGCGCTAGGGCTAAATTTTTATCGGCCACCTGCACCACATTGATGGCATAACCACTACGACGGGTAATTTCAGCTGCGTTGCGTGTTAACACGGCATAGGTGCCACCGCCTACCGTACCCAGCCCTAGTATTCCTACATTAAGTTGCTTCAAGCTTTTGCTCCATCTGATTTTGCGTGTTTTTTTCTGTAGTTTTTCAAAAAGCGGGCGATGCGATGGATCGCTTCGGTCAGGTCATCGACATTGGGTAAAAAGACTACCCGGAAATGATCCGGCGCATGCCAATTAAATCCAGACCCTTGCACCAATAAGACTTTTTCTTCCAACAACAAATCCAAAATGAATTGTTGGTCATTTTCAATCGGATAAATGGCCGGATCTAAACGAGGAAACAAATACATGGCGGCGGCTGGCTTACTGCAGGTCACACCAGGGATGGCCGTTAATAATTCGTAGGCCACGTCGCGCTGTTTGCATAAGCGCCCTTCTGGCGCCACCAAATCGTCTATGCTTTGGTAACCGCCCAGTGCCGTTTGTATGGCCAACTGACCTGGAACGTTGGCGCACAAGCGCATGGAGGCCAGCATATTAAGGCCTTCTATGTAATCTTTAGCATGCTGCTTCTCACCGCTTAATATCATCCAGCCGGCACGGTAACCGCAGGTACGGTAATTTTTGGACAAGCCATTAAAGGTAACGAATAAGACGTCATCGGCTAAGGACGCGATGGACGTATGGGTGTGACCATCGTAGAGCACTTTGTCGTAAATTTCATCGGCAAAAATAACCAAGCCGTGGTGCCTAGCAATCTCTATGATGCCTTGCAATATCGCCGGCGGGTACAATGCGCCCGTTGGGTTATTTGGGTTAATGACCACGATACCGCGGGTGTTAGCGGTGATTTTGGATTCTATGTCTTTAAGGTCTGGCATCCAACCGCTGGCTTCATCGCACAGGTAATGCCGCGCCGTACCACCGGCCAAGGTCACGGCGGCCGTCCACAAAGGGTAATCCGGCATAGGCACTAGCACTTGGTCGCCATTATTTAACAAGCCTTGCATGGCCATCACAATCAGCTCAGACACGCCGTTACCAATAATGATGTCGTCTACCGTTACGCCTTTAATGTGCTTGGCTTGCGTGCTGTGCATGATGGCTTTGCGTGGTTCAAACAAGCCTTTGCTATCGGTGTAACCACCGGCTTTAGACATATTGCGTATGACGTCTTGCTGAATTTCTTCAGGCACTTCGAAGCCAAAAGCCGCCGGGTTGCCTATGTTCAACTTGATGATGCGCTGGCCTTCTTCTTCCATTTGACGGGCACGCTGCAACACCGGGCCACGTATGTCGTAACAGACGTTGGCCAGCTTATTGGATTTTTCTAATTTTTTTTGATTGGATGCTTGCATGATGCCAGGCCAGCTTATTAATTTTTAATTAATAAAGCACAATAGTTAAAGGCGTTAGTTTACATTAGAATGGCCATTTGGTTCAATGTAAGCCCGTTAAGAGCGGCACTAATAGAGATCAGCAACGCCCATGAAATTGCACTTAAACACGCAGGCAAACTTAAATTTAATTACCGCCTACAGCGAGGCTTACATCGAAATCAATAAGCAGCGTTTTGGCCACAGCCTTATCGTCATGCCAGAACTGTGTTTGCACGATTGGGACGTTAAACACTGCACGGAGATTGGGCTTAGCCAGGTCGCTAAGCTGATCGAATTGCACCGCAGCTATAAGATAGAAGTCTTGCTACTGGGCACAGGAGAAAAGCAGCATTTTTTGACGGGGGCCCCCTACTTCGCATTAGCGGAAAAAGGCATCGCCATAGAATGCATGAGCACGGCCGCCGCCTGCCGAACCTATAACATTTTGATGAGTGAAGGCCGGCAAGTCATGGCTGCCTTGATAGTCTAAAACGACTAATTATTTATGGCTGGCTGATGCGGCCAAAGGTAATCTGCAAACCGCGATCGTTAATTTGCATGGCTTTGACTTGGTAGTAATCGGCGCCAAATTTCAAATCTTGCTGCTTGAAGGTATATAGACTGACGCCATTTAATTTTTCCGCAGCCAAGTTTTGTGCCACCACGTTGGCAAATTCCATGTGACTAGTCTTCTCGCCGTCTAAACTAAGCTGATCCACTTCCACCTCGTTTAACACAATGGCATTCGCCACGGCGTCAAATTGCAACTCGCCCGAGACCATGACCTTGCCGCTATAGGCTTTACCGCTTGGGGTATGCTTGAGCTTCACATCAAAACGGGTTTCCATGCGACCGTTTTTTTGCTCAAACCTAACCACGGGATTGAGCAAAAAAACTTGAAAGACTTTGAGCAGGGGAATGGGCGCGGTAAAACGCTCGTTTATTTTTTTCTGAACTTGCTGTGGACTTAGCTGATAAGTGCGCTCTGGCAAACTAACGCAGGCCACCAGCAGGCTGGCGGCCAGTAAAACAAAAGCGTAACAGCGCGTTATCCCCACTTAAGCTTGCGCTTAACTACAGATTTTTAGTGGATAAGGTCAGCGTGGCGTTGGTGCCGCCAAAACCAAAGCTATTGGACAAAGCCGTCTCTATTTTGACGTTGTCTAGTCGGCTGCGCACAATGTTCAAGCCCTCGGCCGCTTCGTCCAGCGTCTCAATATTAGCCGATGCCGCAATAAAGTTATGTCGCATCATAAGCAAAGTGTAAATCGCCTCATTGACCCCTGCTGCGCCAAGCGCATGGCCAGACAAGGATTTTGTGGAGGCGATGGCTGGTTGTTGATTTAAGCCATTTTCGCCGAATACTTCGCGTATCGCTTCCAACTCTTTGGTGTCACCCACCGGCGTACTGGTGCCGTGGGTATTGATGTAATCAATTTTACTGTCCACGCCTTGTAAGGCTTGGCGCATACAACGCACCGCGCCTTCGCCACTGGGTGCGACCATGTCGTAACCGTCCGATGTGGCGCCGTAACCGACCACTTCAGCAATAATGCGGGCACCACGGGCTTTAGCATGCTCGTACTCTTCCAGCACCAATATGCCACCGCCGCCAGAAATAACAAAACCATCACGATTGGCATCGTAAGTACGCGAGGCTTTATCCGGGGTCTCGTTATACTTGCTGCTTAATGCGCCCATGGCATCAAATAAGAAAGACATAGTCCAATGCTCTTCCTCACCACCGCCGGCAAACACGATGTCTTGCTTACCCAATTGTATTTGCTCAACGCCGGCGCCTATGCAATGCGCACTGGTGGAACAGGCTGAACTGATGCCGTAATTCACGCCTTTTATTTTAGCGCCCGTGGCCAAGCAAGCCGCAATGCCGCTAGACATGGTTTTGGTCACCATGTAAGGCCCCACGCGACGTATGCCTTTTTCACGCAAGGTGTCGGTGGCTTCTAGCATGCTTTCGGTGGAGGTGCCGCCCGCGCCGACGATTAAACCGGTGCGGACGTTGGAGACCAAGTCTTCTGGTAGATTGGCATCGGCAATCGCCTCTTGCATGGCCAACCATGCATAGGCATGCCCTTTGGCCATAAAGCGCAATAATTTGCGATCGATCAATTCGTCTAAATTGAGGTTTTTGATTGAGCCTGCGACGTTAGAGCGCAGGCCATTGTCTGCATACTCTTGTTGAAAAGTGATGCCAGATTTACCATTTTTCAGGCTATCTAAAACTTCCGATTGATTGTTTCCTAAACTAGAAACAATCCCCATCCCCGTAACTACGACACGACGCATCTCGCGCTCCCTTAAACTCTTTTTTTATTATTGAACGGGTGAATTAAAAATTATCCGTCCTGGTAAACAATCCCACACGCAAATCACTGGCCGCGTAAATTTCACGGCCATCTAAACTCATGGTGGCATCGGCCACACCCATCACCAATTTACGCATAATCACGCGCTTCAAATCGATAGTGTAGGTTGCCATTTTAGCACTAGGCAAGACCTGGCCAGTAAATTTCACCTCGCCAGCTCCCAAGGCACGGCCGCGACCAGGGCCCCCTGCCCATCCTAAATAAAACCCAACCAATTGCCACATCGCATCCAAACCTAAGCAACCAGGCATCACCGGGTCACCGGTGAAATGGCACTCAAAAAACCATAAATCCGGATTGATATCCAGTTCAGCAATGATTTGACCGTTGCCATACTTGCCACCGTCTTCGGTAATCGACACAATACGGTCAAACATCAACATGGGCGGCAATGGCAGTTGCGCATTGCCGGCACCAAACATCTCACCACGGCCGCATTTAAGCAATTCTTCTTTGGTAAAGCTATTTTGTTTTGTCATTATTTTTTATGTAGGGCAAAGTTATAGTGTTTGAAAAAGCCACAAATTTTATACCTGCGGCGCGCCTATGGAATTATCCACTATTTTCATCCAATATGCTTCATTCTGGATAGCCCCAAACAGCTTTCCAGTGGAATATTTTCCTACCGTCCTACAAATCCAAGAAAAATATACTAGTCTGTATACACATACTATATTTTGGTTTATATTAACGGTGCTTTTTTAGTGATCAAGTTGCAACTGGACCATACCCAAGTCCAGGCAAAACCAGTAGACTGGTCACATTATGTTACAAATCTTAACAAATCACTTACAGGGACACCTTAAATGAGCGACACACAACTAGCCGACTGGCGCAACCACGCCCTCACCTTAGAATCCGAAGTTAACAAAGTGGTTGTGGGTCAAGAAACCCCTGTGCGATTGATCACCACGTCGATTTTTGCCCGCGGCCACGTATTGCTAGAAGGTGACGTAGGGGTAGGTAAAACGACCCTGTTGCGCGCGTTTTCTCGCGGCATAGGTGGCGCTTACCAGCGTATTGAAGGCACCATAGACTTGATGCCTAACGACTTGGTTTACCATACCTACTTAGGGGAAGACGGCAAACCGCACGTTAGCGCCGGACCCTTGCTGATGTCGGGTGAGAATTTATCGATCTTTTTCTTTAACGAAATTAACCGCGCACGCCCACAAGTCCATTCATTGCTGCTAAGGGTGATGGCGGAACGTTCACTCACGGCCTTCAATAAAGAACATTACTTCCCACACATGTTGGTGTTTGCCGACCGCAACCAAGTTGAAAAAGAAGAAACCTTTGATATCCCGTCTGCGGCTCGCGATCGCTTCATGATGGAAATCCCCATTGCCGTGCCATCCGATCCAGCCATATTGGAATCCCTGGTCTTCGATACGCGTTACCACGACGTCGACGCCTTGGTAGGCAAAGTGCCGGTGGATTTGCTGCAATTTGATCAACTTAACGGCTTTGCCGCGACACTGCAAAACAGCATCAGCGCCAGCCCAACTCTACGCCATTACGTCTTGGATTTATGGCGCGCAACCAAAACGCCCACTGACTTTGGCGTGAAAATTGCTGGCGTGGACATGAACCGCTTGGTGCTATCTGGCGCCAGCCCACGCGGCATGGGCATGGTCTTGCGGGCCGCCCGGGTCAACGCTTGGTTGAACAATCGCAATGCGGTATTGCCAGAAGACGTTCATGCTGTGTTTCATTCCACTGTGGCCCATCGCTTGGTATTTAGCCCGGTTTACGAAATGCGTCGCACGGAAATTGCTAGAGAAATGCTTAGCGGCATCATCAACGCGATTGCCACGCCTTAAGCTAGCATCATCAGCGGCCATCTAATGTCTGAACAGCACATCAAAGAGTTTAGCTACCACATCGGCTGGCGCTCCCACTCGCGTCGTCCTGGTCGCCATAAAAGCAACCAACGCGGCATGGGCATGGAGTTTCGTGGTCACACCACGTTGTTGGCCTACCCGGATCCTAGACGCATAGACATCAGGCAGACTATACGCGACCCATTGGAGCAAATCCATGTGCGCTTGTTTAACCAAAAAAGCGTCACCCCGGTGTTTGTCTTGTGCGACCTATCCGGCTCCATGCAATACGGCGCCAAACAAAAAAAATTAGCCGTGGCGGCTGACATAGCTCAATCGGTTGCCCAATCGGCTACCCGTAATCGCGACTTGGTCGGCTTCATAGGCTTTGATGACGTGGTTAGGGAAGATTGGCTGTGCACGCTATCCGCCAGGCCACATAGCACTGTGGAAATGGCAGAAAACCTGCGTGATTACCAAGCCGCCGAAGTGGGCAGCCGCGGCGTCATCGACACCGTTCGTTTATTGCCTCGTGAACGTTCGCTGATTTTCATGGTGTCCGACTTTCACATGCCCATCAGCGATTTAGAAGAATCCCTGGTATTAATGCAACGCCACCATATTGTCCCAGTGGTTTTATGGGACTCCACTGAATACACGGATTTACCAGAATTTGGCATCACCAATGTCACCGACCCTGAAACCGGTGCCAAGCGCACGCTGTTTTTGCGCAAAGCTTACCGCGAGCAAATATTGCAAAGCTTTGCTGAGCGCCGCGAACTCATCAAATCCTTGTTTTCGCGCTACGACATGGAGCCTTTTTTTGTGGAAAACCACTTTGATGCCGATTTACTTACCGACTATTTCCACCAGTACGTGGCAGCCTAAATTAATGAGTATTTTTATGCGAACCCGATTTTTATTAGCGCTATGCGCATTATCCTTGGCCACACAAGCGGTATACGCCGACATCATTTTGCCGGACGTGGACGCCAAATACGTAAGCCTTAAGCAAATCAACCCTAGCCGTGATGCAGGCTACGTGGTCGGCGACGTATTGGACAGGACCATCATTTTAAATGTGAAAAAGCCTTACGAACTGGTTAAAGAATCCCTACCCATAGAGGGCTACGAACACCGCTACCGCGGTCAAATTTCCGGCATAGAACTGATCAAAATCAACCACCAAGAAAGCGCCAGCAGCGAAGGCGTTAGCCACGAGTTGCAATTGCGCTATCAAGTATTCACCACCGGCAAATTAGCCAAGCCGGCTGCCCTGCGCGCAGAAATTGTTAAGTTACGCAACACCAACAGCAAAGAAATAGTGCAATACCGCATCCCTTCCTATTCATTCCGCATCTCACCGCTGTCGGTGTTCGGCGCGGTTAAATTAAAGGAAGAAATGAGCCCCTTTGTGCCCCCCTTATTTCTGGACGACCAAGCAGACATGCTGCAACTGAGCCTTGCCATCGCAGCGCTAAGCCTATCTTTGCTAGGCTTGCTGTATATCCTTGGCGTGCACGCCTGGCTGCCTAGAATGGGCGCCCCATTCGCCAAAGCCTACCGTGATATACGTAAAATGCCAGACAACGAGGCTGGCATACAAGAAGCCGCCACGCGTTTGCACGCGGCCTTAAACAAAACCGCCGGCGGCGTTTTGTTTAATAGCAACTTAGACCAGTTTTTAAAAAATAAACCGGCATACGCCCCCTTAAAACAGGAATTAGAACGCTTTTTCAGTCTGTCTAGCTTGGTGTTTTTTGCGCCCGTGGCTCACACCCATCTGGGCATTAGCCCCAAGCTATGGCTGCAACAGTTCTGCCGGCAATTGCGCGATTGCGAGCGCGGATTGTTGCCTAACGTTAAAAACAAAGTGAGCCAGTAATGGGCTTTGCTCACCCACTGTTGTTATGGCTGCTGCCTTTGGCCGCCCTGCCCATCCTGCTTGATAGGGCCAATAGCCGTGGCTACTCATGGGTAGCCATGTTGCCTAGCGACCCCCTATCTAACTTAATAGGCTTGTTGCTGAAAATTTTGGCGGCCATCAGCCTGTTTTGCATTATTTTAGGCTTGGCTGGGCCACACAGTTTGGAACAAAAAATCCAACGCATAGGCGTGGGTGCGCAAATAGGCATGGTCATAGACCGCAGCGCCAGTATGGACGACCCTTTTTCGGGCGGGACCGCAGAGGGCCGTGTCGGCGAAACCAAATCGGTGGCCGCAGCTAGGATAATGAGCGATTTCGTCAGCCAGCGTAAAAACGACATGATAGGCGTGGTGACCTTTAGCAACTCCGCCATGCACGTATTGCCATTAACCGACAGTCGCGAAGCGATAATGGCCGCCATTAGCGCCACGGCCGGCAACTCATTATTTCAAACCAATATTGGCGGTGGCTTAACTAGTGCGGTCAGCCTGTTTGAACACGTGCCTGACTCCGGTTCTAGGGCCATTATCTTAATATCAGACGGTGCCGGACGCGTCGGGGCGGAAGTGCAACAAAAACTACGCGACTGGTTAGAGCGTTACAACCTGTCTTTGTATTGGGTGGTATTGCGTCAACCGGCTGGCGTCGATATTTTTGATCCCAAATACCAAGACCATTATGAGGAAATGCTGCCATCGGAAGTGGAGCTGTATAACTACTTCAAATTACTGCGTACGCCCTTTCACGCCTACCAAGCGGAAGACCCAAAATCTTTAGCGGCGGCCATAGCCGACATCAATCAAAAAGAAAAGAAACCCATCAAATACATGCAAAGAATTCCTGGTCATGATTACACGCAACTCTGTTATTTCATTGCGGCCCTCATGATAGGCCTTTTGCTTAGCGTCAAATACTTCGAGCTTAGAACCTGGAACACAAAACCATGAGCCTTAAATTCCCATCTATCCGCGTCAAAAAACTCACGCTACTCTTAGCCGTCATGGCCACCCTAGCCAGTCTTGCGATTGCCTACGAGGTCAACCGCATCCGGCAAATCTATGCCTTCAATCGGGCGGTGAGCACAGGTAAAAATCCGCAAACCGACAAGCAAAGTTTTGAAGCCAAGTATGCCACCGCTTATTGGTTAGCTAAAAACGAACGCTTTAAAGAATCCACTTTACTCTATTCGCAACTGACGCAAAAAGGCACGCCCGCGCAAAGGGCAGCAGTGCAGCACAACATAGGCAATATGTTCTTTTTAAAAGCCTTGCAAGTGGGCGGTGGTAACGATCCTAAAGTACGCGATGAGGTCGAGTATTTGCTGATGCAGGCGCACAGTTCTTATAAACAAGCGCTCAAACAAGACAACAGCAACTGGGGCACGCGTCGCAACCTTGACCGTGTCATCACCTTGTTACCAGAAAATCCTACCCCTGGTGTGGGCGAATCCGACTCGCCTGGCCTCATCATGGGCAATATACCGAATGGCTTGCCGTGAAAAAACTCATCGCTTATTTTAAGTCCAATCGCGACACAGCCTTGCTCAGCAGCGCCATGCTGCTGCTATTGCTGGCTATGTTGGAACCCACCATACCGCTTAAACACAATATCTACAGCTACTTCCTAGTCGCCGATATTTCACAAAGCATGAACGCCGTGGACATGCGCATCAACGGCAAACCGGTATCGCGTATCGCTTACACCCAGCAATTGATGCATGAAACCGTGGCATCCCTGCCTTGCGACACCAAAGTCAGCATAGGCCTATTTGCCGGCACAAGCGTCGCGGCCCTCTACACCCCTATTGAAGTGTGTGAAAATTTCGCCGCCATACAAGACACCATAGATCACCTAGATTGGCGTAACGCCTGGGCCGGCAACAGCCGTGTGCGCGAAAGCTTATACAGCATCGCTAGAGCCGTGCGCGGCTTCCCTGAACCGGCACAAGTGATCTTGCTAACGGACGGCGAAGAAGCGCCCAAACTGCATGCTTTTAACACCAGGGATTTAACCAGTTTCCAAGGTGCGGACGACTGGTTATTGGTCGGCGTGGGCTCAGAAAAAGGCACGGCCATACCTAAATTGACTGAAAAAAATCAACTCATAGGCTATTGGTCCAACGACAGCTTTGCCCTGCAACCGGGCATCGCGCAAATTTCCGAATCCAACCTAGGCACGCGCGATGACAGCGTGGCGGGTGCCAACGATAGGTTTATCTCAAAACTGGACAGCGAGTACCTGAAAAACGTCGCCAAGGAAATTGGCGGTGACTACGTGAATGGCGATAACGTGCATAATGTGTTGGATGCCATGAAAAAGCAAAAACCGGCTAGGCGTGACATTGCGCCGTATAATTTGAGCAGCGTTTTAGCTGGCATTGCGGCACTATTGTTGCTGCTTGCCTATATGGGCAAACACCCCTGGACGCAAATACGATCCAGCTTAAAGTTTTACAAAAAAGAATTATTAAAAAATCGAGTCAGTGCTAACGAAGCCAGCATTGCCCACGACAATCAAATCCGTTAAACCGGCAGCGTCGCCCACCTTAGGTATACGCGTAAACGCCGGTAAGCCTCAGCGTCCACCGCATCGGCAGGTATCAGCACGTAGCGCATAGGGTAATACCACGCCGCCTCTTGCAAACGACAATGCGCCACTGACAATAAGGGCGTGACCACGGTGCTAGGCATGACACGCACCGCCTGCCTACGACCATCCTGAAAATGAATAGTAACGCTGTTATCTGGCTTAAGCTGCAAGGCCACGACCGAATGCGTTAAACGTCTTAGGCCATGCTGCAAGATGGCATGACTTGTGGCCGCTGCCAGCATTAGGCAACCTAACACTCGCCACGGCCAAGGCCAGGGCAACACGCTTAGGCACACCATGCCCAACACACTCATGGCGCCCAATACCAAACACAAAACAATGGATGGCCTAATGGCTAATTGTATGGGGTGCATATTTCCTCAAGCAAAGCGAACGGCGGCTAAATTAATGCTGCGTATGTCGCTTCAATATATAATGCCTTTAGCACCCTAATTACCGACTACGAGTGACCCATGGCAAACAACGATTGGCAAGAATTTCAATTCATACAAGGCGCGGTTTTTAATAACGAAACTATAGTCTCATTTGGCAACATACAAAATGAACTGTTGTGCGCGGCACAAGCTGACATCTTATGTGACTTGTCGCACTTGGCCACGCTGGCTTTAAGCGGTGACGACGCGCTGACTTTTCTGCAAGGCCAGGTGACCAACGACGTTAATTTGCTCGGTACAGACAAGGCCCATTACAGCGGTTACTGCAGCCCTAAAGGGCGTTTATTGGCCTTGTTTTTGGCTTACCGTCAGGCACAAACCGTCCACTTGCAGCTAAATGGTAAATTGGCCGAAGCCATAGCTAAACGCCTAAAAATGTACGTCATGCGCTCTAAGGTTAAATTAGACAACGTCAGCGACGACACCGTGAAATTGGGGCTAAGTGGACCCAATGCCGAGCAAGCTTTGTCGGCTTTTTTCAGCACCATCCCTGCCCTAGCCTTAGAACTCAGCCACAACGAAAATGGCACTTTAATTCGCTTGAGCGGGCCATTACCGCGCTTTGAAATCGTCTGCAATACCGACACCGCCAAACGCATTTGGTCGGAGTTGAAAAAAACCTGCAAGCCGGTAGGCAAAGCCGCATGGGAATGGTTGGAAATACAAGCCGGCATTCCGGATATACAGTTGACCACCCAAGAAGAGTTTGTGCCGCAGATGGTTAACTTGGATTGCCTTAACGGTATTAACTTCAAGAAAGGCTGTTACACCGGGCAAGAAATTGTCGCCAGAACCCACTACTTAGGTAAAGTCAAACGCAGGACGCATTTACTCCACCTAGCGACCACTGTGCCTGCACAAGCGGGGATGGACGTCATCACGGACAAACAGGAAGTGGTAGGCAAGGTAGTCAGAGCGGCGCCCGCGCCCAATGGTGGCTACGCCGTCTTGGCTGAAATCCGCTTAGACAGCATGGATGCCGGCGATCTTTTCATTAATGGCGTCAAGCTTGAACTGCGCACCCTGCCCTACGCCTTGAGCGCTGATTAAGGCTGGGCTTTAGGCAGGATGGTGGGCTTGGCGGCGTCCAAGACTTGGTAAAAGACTTCATCTTGCTTGACCATGCCCAGCTCACTTCTGGCGCGTTCTTCAATGGCGGCGCGACCACTTTTCAAATCCAGCACCTCTGCATCCAAGGCTTGATTTCTCGCCTTTAAGGTGAGGTTGGTCTCTTGCGTCAAACTGATTTGACGGCTTAATTTCCACACGCTCAACCAACTGCCTTTGCCCAACCACAGTGGATACTGCAGCAAGGCAATAAGGGTAATGAAAATGAGGGTGAGCGCTTTCACAAGGCTTATTTAAACAATTGGTAAAACGCACCCATGCCGGCGTAACTAGTGGCGTCACCTAACTCTTCTTCTATGCGCAACAATTGGTTGTACTTAGCAATACGCTCAGACCGGCACAATGAACCGGTTTTGATTTGCAAGGCATTGGTTGCCACTGAAATGTCGGCGATGGTGGTGTCCTCGGTCTCACCAGAACGATGTGAAACCACCGCGGTATAGCCAGCACGTTTTGCCATTTCTATGGTTTGGAAGGTTTCGGTCAAGGTGCCGATTTGGTTAACTTTGATCAATACTGAGTTAGCCACACCGCGCTGTATGCCCTCACGCAAAATTTTGCTGTTAGTCACAAATAAATCGTCGCCGACCAATTGCGTGGTTTTGCCTAAGCGCTTGGTTAGAATGTCCCAGCCATCCCAATCAAACTCGCCCATGCCGTCTTCTATGCTGATGATGGGGTATTTATCGCACCAAGTGGCTAGGTAATCGGTGAATTGAGCCGATGATAAGGCCAAGCCTTCCGATTCCAAGTGGTATTTACCGTCTTTATAAAATTCCGTACTGGCGCAATCCAAGCCCAAGTAAACATCACGACCTGGCTCGTAACCGGCAGCAGAGATCGCTTCTAAAATTAACTGTATGGCGGCTTCATTGGAAGGCAAATTAGGCGCAAAACCGCCTTCGTCACCCACCGTGGTGGCCAGGCCTTTTTTATGCAGGGTTTTTTTCAATTGATGAAACACTTCAGCGCCGCAACGCATGGCTTCACGGAAGCTAGGTAAACCGGCTGGAATAATCATGAACTCTTGCATGTCCACGCTGTTATCAGCGTGCGCACCACCGTTAATGATGTTCATCATAGGCGTAGGCAATTGCATCGCGCCTGAACCGCCTAAATAGCGGTACAAAGGCAAACCGGATTCGTCGGCTGCGGCACGAGCGCAGGCCATGGACACGGCTAAAATGGAATTCGCGCCTAATCGGTCTTTGTTTTCCGTGCCGTCTAATTCAATCAAGGTTTTATCGATAAAACTTTGCTCTTCGGCATCCAAACCGATGATGGCTTCGGTGATTTCGGTGTTGACGTTTTCCACTGCTTGCAACACACCTTTACCTAAATAACGAGCGTTGTCACCATCACGCAACTCCATGGCTTCCTTGGCACCGGTAGAGGCGCCTGAAGGCACGGCCGCACGGCCTATCACGCCACTTTCCAGCAAGACATCGCACTCCACCGTCGGGTTGCCACGTGAGTCTAAAATTTCGCGGGCGATAATATCAACAATTGCACTCATCACTTACTCCTCAAATTAATGGTTTAGCCACGAATCGATTGGCTTAAACCGTTTTAGCTAGTTCTTATAATGTACTTTCTATGAAGCCGGCTTTTTTCACCAGCTTATCTAAATCCACCAACACGGCTAACAGCTCGTGCATTCTATGCAAAGGCCAAGCATTGGGGCCATCGGACAAAGCCCGATCAGGGTCCGCATGGGTCTCCATGAAAATGCCGGCTATGCCACTGGCCACGGCCGCTCTGGCTAACACCGGCACATGCTCCCGTTGACCGCCACTCTTGTCGCCTTGCCCACCAGGTTGCTGCACCGAATGGGTTGCATCAAACACCACCGGGCAACCGGTCTCTCGCATGATGGCCAAGCCTCGCATGTCCGACACCAATGTGTTGTAGCCAAACGACACACCACGCTCACACACCATGATGCTGTCCTGGTTGCCATTGGCCTCACGGGCTTTTTGCACCACGTTACGCATGTCAGCCGGCGCCATAAACTGGCCTTTTTTTATGTTGACCGGCTTACCGGATTTCGCACAAGCCATAATAAAATCGGTTTGGCGGCATAAAAAAGCCGGCGTTTGCAGCACATCCACCACGGCAGCCACCTCAGCCACTTGCTGCTCGGTATGCACATCGGTCAACACCGGCACGCCAATTTGGCGACGCACCTCATCTAAAATTCTCAAACCTTGCTCTAACCCCAACCCCCTGAACGTACTATTGGCACTGCGATTGGCTTTATCAAAAGACGATTTGTATATAAACGGCATGGACAATGCCGTTGCCATTTCTTTTAAGCGGCCCGCAGTATCGATGGCCATTTGTTCGGATTCGATGACGCAGGGTCCGGCAATTAAAAATAAGGGGTGGTCTAGGCCCACCTCAAAATTACATAATTTCATTTAAGGCCTTTTTATTCCGCAGCGCTTAGCAAACCGCCGACACAGAGGTCATCCGTGTTTTTTATTGGCCAAGGCCGCGCTAACAAAAGCGGTAAACAAAGGGTGACCGGTACGCGGGTTGGAGGTGAATTCCGGGTGGAATTGCACGGCCATGAACCAAGGGTGTGCCGATTTAGGCAATTCAATGATTTCACACAAATCTTCCGTTGGCGTTCTGGCTGAAATAATCAAACCGGCCGCCTTCAATTGCTCCACGTAATGGTTGTTCACCTCATAGCGGTGTCTATGGCGCTCGTTGACTTGCTTGCCGTATATATCGGCAGCCATGGTATTGGGCACAATGGGGCAAGCTTGCGCGCCCAAGCGCATGGTGCCTCCCAAATCGGAATCCTCCGAGCGGGTTTCCTTGCTGCCATCGGCCGCTTGCCATTCAGTGATTAAACCCACTACTTGGTGCGGGCTTTCTGGGTCGAATTCCGTGCTGTTGGCTAGGTTCAATTTGGCTGCATTGCGGGCAAACTCGATCACCGCCAATTGCATGCCCAAGCATATGCCCAGGTAAGGTACTTTGTTTTTTCTGGCGTAGGCAATGGCGGCAATTTTGCCTTCCGTCCCGCGCTTACCAAAGCCACCTGGCACCAAAATAGCATCCATGTCGGCCAAGGCGGCCGTGCCATTGGCTTCTATGTCCTCGGAGTCTATGTAGTGAATTTTAACTTTCGATTCGGTGTGTATGCCGGCGTGTATTAAGGCTTCGGTCAAGGATTTGTAGGAATCGGCCAAATCAATGTACTTGCCAACAAAGGCAATGTTGACCAAGTGTTTAGGATTTTTTAAAGCGTAAGCAATTTTTTCCCAACTGGACAAATCCGCGGCTTTAGCCAAGATATCCAATTTATGGCAGACGATTTCGTCCAACATTTGGTCGTGCAACAGACCGGGTATTTGGTAGATGGAATCGGCGTCGATTGCGCTGATTACGGCTTCTGATGGCACGTTGGTGAACAAGGCAATCTTTTTACGCTCTTCTTCAGGAATATTGCGGTCAGCTCGGCACAACAAAATATCCGGTTGAATACCGATTTCGCGCAACTCTTTCACCGAGTGCTGAGTCGGTTTGGTTTTTAATTCACCGGCCGTGGGTATCCATGGCAATAGCGTTAAATGAATGTAACAGGCGTTGTTTTTACCCTCTTCAAAACCCATTTGTCGAATGGCTTCTAAAAATGGCAAGGACTCAATGTCACCGACCGTGCCGCCCACCTCAATAATCGCCACGTCCGCGCCTTCAGCACCACGTTTTACGTGCGCCTTAATTTCGTCGGTAATGTGCGGAATGACTTGCACGGTTTTACCAAGGTATTCACCGCGGCGTTCTTTTTTGATTACCGTTTCGTAAATCTGACCGGTGGTAAAGTTGTTGCGCTTGCCCATGCGCTGGGAAATAAAGCGTTCGTAGTGGCCTAAGTCTAAATCCGTTTCCGCACCGTCGTCGGTGACAAACACCTCACCGTGCTGGAAAGGTGACATGGTACCCGGGTCCACGTTGATATAAGGGTCCAGCTTGAGCATGGTCACTTTAATGCCGCGCGACTCAAGAATCGCGCCTAAACTGGCCGCTGCTATGCCCTTACCAAGAGAAGAAACCACACCGCCAGTTACGAATACATATTTAGTCATTAAATTAACTTTGTAGAAGACTTTTTAGAAGGCTGTTTATAACTACCTAGACGGGAACAAATTTTACCGTAAAGGCAGTACAATCACAATCAATCAAAAGCCATCTGTGCAGAAATTTTCACCGCGCTTATATGGCCGTATAAGACACCGTTAAAGCAACCCTGATTAGCATGAACCCAGCCAATTTAAATAGCACAAGCGAACAAAATGCCACGGACGAGCGCTGCATGCACTTAGCCATGGCTTTGGCCGAACAAGCCGCGCAGGCTGGCGAAGTCCCTGTCGGCGCCGTCGTGGTGAAGAACGGCGTGGTCATTGGCCGTGGTAGCAACGCCCCTATCGCCAATCACGACCCCAGCGCCCATGCCGAGATATTGGCCTTGCGAGAGGCCGCCCAGCATCTGGGTAATTACCGCTTAGTGGATTGCACCTTGTACGTCACCTTAGAGCCGTGCGCCATGTGCAGCGGGGCCATACAACACGCACGCATAGCCAGGTTGGTGTTTGGCGCCAAGGATCCTAAAACCGGCTGTTGCGGCAGCGTGCTTAACCTCATGGCGGAAGCCAAACTCAACCACCATACTGAGCTGACCGGCGGTGTTTTGGCGGAAGAATGCGGCGCCCACTTGTCGGCTTTTTTTTCTGCGCGACGCAAGAAGTCATGAACCAGCAAAATAATGGCCTAAGAAACCAGACCATAGAAAAGCAAAAAGCCGACATCGTGTCGGCTTTTTTGTATTTAGCGAGAGTTTAACACCCCGTCAAATTAATCGTTGTTGCCACCTAACAAGCCCATCAACAACTGCAATAGGCTGGTGAATAGATTGTAGATGCTCATGTACAAACTTAAGGTAGCCATGATGTAGTTGGTTTCACCGCCGTTAACAATGCGGCTCACGTCATACAAAATAAAACCCGAGAACAAAATCACGCCTACCGCTGACATGGCTAAGGTCATGGCCGGGATTTGTAAAAAGATATTGGCCAAGGAAGCGACGATTAGCAAGATAATGCCCACCATTAAGAATTTACCCATGAAGCTAAAGTCTTTTTTAGTGGTGGTAGCGATACCGGCTAAGGTTAAAAAGATGATGCCGGTGCCGCCTGCAGCTAGGCCTACAATTTGACCGCCATTATTTAAATGCAAAGCGTGTTGCAAAATAGGGCCTAACATCAAGCCCAATAAAAAGGTTAAAGCCAACAACAACACCACACCTACGCTGCTATTGCGGTTGGCTGTAATGGCAGCGAACAAACCATACAGCACCGCCATGGCGCCAATGGCGAAGATAAACGGGTGTTGCGCGGCAAAAGAAAAATTCATGCTCATGCCGATTAAGGCGCCAATCACCGTAGGGATTAGGGTGATGCCTAATAGCGCATAGGTGTTACGCAAGACCTTATTGGTCACTTGTTGTGCTGATACTGAACTAGCTAACACTGAATTTTGATCTGACATGCTTTGTTTCCTTTAATTGAAAAAACCACACTGCATAAGATAGCGACTAAGACTAGAAGTTTCAAGCGCAAAATGATGACAATTGCACTATTTTTTCAATGCAGCCTAATTAAACAACTCGCCTTCTTGCAAACCAACCTGCCCGACCTGATGCACTGCTTGCACAAACTCCGCATCTTCATGCAGCGCATCCAAGCTGGGTGGATGCTTTTGCCCGTGCATGCGCGCAAGGCGAGCGATGCTTTGCGCAGAAATAGACCAAGTTAAATTAGCCAGCAATTCGTCTTGCATGGCCGGCTGATTGCACAGCAACACCATGTCGCAACCGGCGTTTAAGGCTGCCAAGGCACGAGTAGTGACGTCGCCACCGGCCGTGGCCGCTTCCATGCTTAAATCGTCACTGAAAATCACGCCATTAAAGCCCAAGCGTTCGCGCAATATTTTTTGCAACCAGCGCGCCGAGAAGCCCGCCGGTTTGTCGTCCACTTTCGGGTAAATGACGTGCGCCGGCATAATGGCTGCTATGCCATCGTCTATCATCATCCTAAATGGCTGCATGTCATGCTGGGCAATCTGATCAAACTCCCTCTCGTCCACCGGCATGCTCACGTGGGAGTCCGCCACGACAAAGCCGTGGCCAGGAAAATGCTTGCCCACGGCCGCCATGCCGCCTTTTTTTAAGCCTTGCATTAAAGCAAACGCTAAATCGTTAATGGCTTGCGGATTTAAGTGAAAGGCTCGATCACCGATCACCAAGCTGTCACCGTAATCCATGTCCAACACCGGGGTAAAACTAAAATCAATGCCATGCGCACGCAATTCGGCGGCCAGTATCCAGCCGGCCTCGCTGGCCAACTGCTTGGCTTTTTTCGGATGGTTGTCCCAAATTTTACCGAACTCACGCATCGCCGGGATTTTCGTAAAGCCTTCTCTAAAACGCTGCACGCGACCGCCTTCATGGTCCACGGCTATCAGCAAAGGCGGTGTTCTTACCGCGTGTATGCTGGCGGTTAAGGCCTTTAATTGGGTGTTATTAATGAAATTGCGTTTAAACAATATCACCCCACCAACCAAGGGATGCTGCAAACGACGAACGTCGTCTGCAGTCAACTCGGTGCCAACCACATCCAACATCACGGGACCTAATGACATACACTCTACCTTCTTAATTTAAATAATCTTACTTAGGCTGATAGCCTATACGCAGCACAATGAACTTAGTCGGCTTCTTGCCGCACATCCAGGCGATCCCTTAGGCTGTCGCCGCCTAAATTAATGGCCAGAATCAGGCTCATTAAACTCAAGCCCACAATTAAAACATAATGCGGGGCCACCAGCATATATCGCACCCCGTCTCGCAGCATGGCACCCCATGAGGCATTAGGCGCTTGTATGCCCAGCCCCAAAAAGGACAAGCTGGCCTCGGCTATCATGACGCTGGCCAAGCTGTAGGTCGCTTCCACCACTAACACCGAGGTCAGCAATGGCAATATGTGTTTGACTATCAGTCTGGGCACGCTGGCGCCTAGCGATAATGCCGCCAAGACATGCTGTCTATCCCGCAGGCTGAGCGTCTGACCTCGCGTTAAACGCGCGTAGCTGACCCAGCCAGTCAAGCTTAGCGCGATCATTAAATTCAGTAAGCCTGGGCCCAATACCGCGGCAAAAGCAATGGCCAACAAAATGCCGGGGAAAGCCAAAAATACATCGGTCACCTGCATCAACACTTGGTCGACCTTGCCACCATAAAACCCAGCTAACAAACCTATGAACACACCCAGCGTCATGGTCACTACGGTCACCGACACCGACACCAACAGCGACACCTCTACCCCGTGCAATAGCCTAGCCAGAATGCTGCGTCCTAAGTCGTCATTACCCAAGCAATAGGCTTGCGAGGGGGTGCTCAATATGGCATTTAAATCAATTTGATTCGGATCGAGCTGAAACAATCGACCAAGCACGACAGCCAATAACCAAAACAGCAAAATGCCGTATGCCAGTATTTTTATCATTAATGCCCCAGCCTAATACGCGGATCGGCCAAGCGATAGAGCAAGTCGGTCAGCACATTGACCACAACATAGCTTAATGCCACCAACAAAACGCAGGCTTGCGTCACCGGGTAATCGCGCTTTTCTATGCTTTCCACCAACAAGCGGCCTATGCCATCCCAACTGAAGATGGTTTCGGTGATCACGGTGCCCGCTAACAAGCTGCCCATTTGCAAACCCACTATGGTGATAATTGGCAATAAGGCCGCACGCAATGCGTGGCGCAAGATGACCTGACGCTCAGTTAAGCCCTTGGCACGCGCGGTGCGGATAAAATCCTCGTTTAGCACCTCGAGCAAACTGGTGCGCGTCATGCGGGTTAGGATGGCACTTAGGCCAAAGCCCAAGGTAAGGGCCGGCAAAATAATCGAGGACGGGCTGTCCATGCCACTCACGGGCAAAATAGCCAACCAAATGGCAAAAATTAACATCATCATCGGCCCTAGCCAAAAAGCCGGCATCGCCGACAGCCGCACGGAAACAATGGTCACCAACAAATCTTGCCAATGGCCGGCTTTGAGGGCGGCATAAATGCCCAAGGGTACACCTACGCCCACGCCTATTAACAAAGCCAGTAAAGCCAGTTTGAGTGTGGCCGGGTAGCGAGTTTTAATTAACTCAATAATGGGGGTTTTACTGTGTATGGACAGACCAAAATCGGCATGTGCCAATCGGCTTAAATACAAGCCAAATTGGCTGGCGACGGATTGATTCAGCCCTAACTCGGCACGCAATACTTCACGGTCTGCCAAACTGGCTGATTCGCCCAACATCACCTCGACCGGGTCACCTGGTACTAAATGGATCAGTAAAAAAGTAAGACTAAGTACGCCAAAAACAACGGTGCAAAAACTGATCAGGCGATTAATCATTGCGTATATTCACCGTGGTGCCCACCGCCACCAAATCAAACAGCGTGATCAGCTCGGCATTGCGCATGCGTATGCATCCGTGCGAGCCTATCTTGCCCATTTCAATGCTGTCTGGCGTACCGTGTATGTAAATATAACGCTGCATGGTATCCACCTCACCCAAGCGATTTACGCCCAACTCCGTGCCGGATAACCACAGTATTCTGGTCAATATCCAATCGCGCTCAGGGTATGCTGCCATCAAATCCGGCGTGCATAGCTCACCGGTGGCGCGTCGCCCAACGAACACACTGTTAAGCGGGGCACCGGCGCCTATCTTCGCCCGCACGGTATGCCGGCCTAGCGGCGTGCAACCGCTGTTTTTTTGGCAACCCGGGCCATTGGCCGCGCTGGATATCGCACAACTTAGCAGCGGCTTACGACCGGCGTCGAGCAGCGTTAAACGTTGCTCTTTCAATGAAATATCAATGTGCATAAGCGCTTATTGTAGCTAAATCGTCCCAATTCCCGTCGGCTTTGGGCGAATAATTTTGCATGCCTTTTTGCATGGCGGCAAACTGGCCTTCATACCACAGTGGGATGTAAGGCAATTGTTGGTGCACGCGCTGAGTCACCGCTTGCCAATCGTCTGTACTTAGCAATTTGTCCAATTCGGCATCTTGGTAACGGCCACGATTAAAGCCTTTGGGTGGCACACTGTCCGAGGCAAAGGCCTGAGCGTAGATTTCCGGCGTTTTCACTCCTACCCAAGTTAAACCATACAATTGGAAATTGCCTTGCTTAATTTCAGCAAAAAAAGTCGCCCAATCCAAACTGCGTATTTCCAGGTCTATGCCGGCCACCCGCATTTGCGCTTGCATGATGGTCGCCAACCTTAAGCGCTGCGCATCGGTGGAGGTTTTATAAACCAATTTGAGCGGCAAGCTGACACCGGCTTCTTGCAACAAACGCCTAGCCAGTGCCGGATCATAGGCATAAGTGGGTAAGGTTTGTCGCTGCGCGTAATGCTCGGGCGGCAGTATGGCCCCGCCCAATCGACTGTGTTTCAGCATGGCTTTGTCAATAATCGCTTGCCTATCTATGGCATGCGCTAGCGCTTGCCTAACCTTAAGTTTTTTTAATTGCGGGTCTTGCATGTTTAAACCTAGGTATGAGAAATTTACCCCTACAGCCGTTTTAACGGTTAAGCCAGGTTTAGCTTGCAAATAGCGCACGGACTCAGGCGGCAAATCGCCTTGGATCAAATCCACTTCTGCGTGCACCAATTTCAGCATGCGCACCGTTGGGTCTTTTACTTCAATCAAACTAATCAGCTGGCCGTCATCCAGGCGTTGTAAGCGCCATTTATTTTGGCTATCAAGCAACACCAACGGCCCGCTACCCACTGGCAGACGAGCGAAATCGTGCTGACTTTTCACCAATTCGGCAGGCAAAATGCCAAGCAATAATTTAGCCAGAAAATGCCGGTCCGGTGCGTTTAAATAAAACAGCACGGTCCGTTCATTAGCCACAACAATATTTTTCACGTTGCTGAACTCTGCACTGTGCGGTGAATCTGAAAGTGCAGTAATGGAATCGTAAGTGGCTTTAACGTCGTAGGCCGTTAATTTTCTAGCCTTTGCTTTGTGCTCTGCGCTTGCTGGGTAGTAAAAAAGACGGCGCTGTTCGTTCAATGTGAATCGGTAGCTTAACGGGCTTAATTGTTGCCAACTGGCTACGCCGGCTTGCGGTTTGGTGTTGGCATCAAAATCCACCAAACCTTGATAGAGCAAGCGATTAAGCCTCTCGGATGCGGCATCGGTGGCATACCTGGGGTCTAGGTTTAATGGTGCTTGACTAATGGCGAAGACGATTTCTGGCGAGGCCGAGGCTTTGTTTATTGGATTAGATGGCGCAGAAGTTGGCTTGCAAGCTATTAGGGTTAACATGAAACACAGCAGCAAGCCACTTAATAGGCGGTAGATAAAAAGCATGAGGGTAATTTTACTAGATTATGTTGTTGCATGGCGAGCTTGCCTTCAAGCCAGCAAATTTTAACAACCGCCTCCATCCTACATAGAATTTAGGATACTGATATGCCTTATAATTACACCTTCAAAATTTATGAACCGCACTCACCGCCTTGGAAAAAGCAATATTTTGCTTATCTATTGATATAAATCAATTTGGCTCAAGGCGATGTGCGACAAAATGTCACGTGTGAAAAATCACAAAAGAATTATCAATTAGTACCATGGGGGAAACCAAATGCAAGACCTAAATGTAAGCTCGAACACGTATAGCGACGGTGTTATACGGCAGTTTTCTATCATGGCCGTGGTTTGGGGTGTGGTGGGCATGTTGATGGGCGTGATTATCGCCGCACAACTTGTCTGGCCAGAACTCAATCTAGGCTTACCTTGGACCAGTTTTGGTCGATTAAGACCACTGCATACCAATGCGGTGATCTTTGCATTTGGCGGCTGTACTTTGTTCGCCACCTCCTACTATGTCGTACAGCGTACCTGCCAAACCAAGCTGTTTATGCCTAAGTTGGCTACCTTCACCTTCTGGGCATGGCAACTGGTGATTGTTTCAGCCGCCATCTCCTTACCCCTAGGTTTCACCCAAGGCAAAGAGTACGCTGAATTAGAATGGCCAATCGACTTGTTGATTGCCGTTACATGGGTGTGCTATGCCATCGTGTTCTTCGGCACCATAGGCACTCGTAAGGTAAAACACATCTACGTAGCCAACTGGTTTTTCGGCGCATTCATCATTACCGTGGCCTTGTTGCACATAGTTAACAGTGCCGCTATGCCAGCCGGCCTCATGAAATCCTACTCTGCTTATGCAGGCGTTCAAGATGCCATGGTGCAATGGTGGTACGGTCACAACGCAGTGGGTTTCTTCTTAACCGCTGGCTTCTTGGGCATCATGTACTACTTTGTGCCAAAACAAGCCGGTCGCCCTGTTTACTCTTACAGCTTGTCTATCGTGCACTTCTGGGCATTAATTTTCACTTACATGTGGGCGGGTCCTCACCATCTGCACTACACCGCCCTTCCTGATTGGACCCAATCGTTAGGCATGGCTTTCTCTCTAGTATTATTAGCGCCAAGTTGGGGCGGTATGATCAACGGCATTATGACTATGTCAGGCGCATGGCATAAACTACGCACCGACCCTATCCTACGCTTCTTAATTGTTTCCCTTTCTTTCTACGGCATGAGTACGTTTGAAGGCCCGATGATGGCGATTAAAACCGTGAACTCCTTGTCACACTACACCGACTGGACCGTGGGCCACGTGCACTCTGGCGCTTTAGGTTGGGTGGGTTTGGTGTCCATGGGTGCGATTTACTACATGATTCCACGCTTATTTGGTCAAAAACAAATGTACAGCATCAAAGCAATTGAGCTGCACTTCTGGCTAGCCACTATAGGCATCGTGCTCTACATCGCAGCCCTTTGGATCTCTGGCGTAATGGAAGGCCTAATGTGGCGTGCAATCAACGCCGACGGCACTTTAACCTACACCTTTGTAGAAAGTGTAAAAGCTAAAACACCTTACTACATCACTCGTATGGTAGGCGGCCTGCTTTATCTAAGTGGCATGTCCATCATGTTGTGGAACGTCATTAAAACAGCAACCAGCGGCAAAGCGGCGATCGCTACGATCCCAGCTGCAGCTGCGCACGCTTAAGGAAATTATTATGTCGAATCATGAAACAAAAAAAGGCTTTAGCCACGAAAAGATTGAAACCAGTAACTTTCTGATGATAGTGCTGATTTTAATAACGGTCGCATTTGGTGGTTTGGTGGAAATCGTCCCCCTGTTTTTCCAAAAATCCACCACCGAACCGATCACTGGCTTGCAGCCTTACACTGCAGTTCAGTTAGCCGGACGTGACATCTACACACGTGAAGGTTGTTACAACTGCCACTCACAAATGATACGTCCGTTCCGCGCAGAAACCTTGCGTTACGGTCACTACTCCGTGGCAGGCGAATCGGTTTACGATCACCCATTCCAATGGGGGAGTAAACGTACTGGTCCTGACCTAGCCCGTGTTGGTGGCAAATACAGCGACGAATGGCAACGCATCCACTTAATCAACCCAAGAGACCTGGTGCCTGAATCCATCATGCCCGCTTACCCTTGGTTAGAAAAAGACTTGGTCGATGCAGAAGCCATGCCAGCCCACATGAAAGCGCTACGCGCAGTAGGCGTGCCTTACACTGACGCAGACATTGCAGGTGCAGCAGAAGCCACTAAAGGCGTCACCGAATTAGATGCCTTAATTGCTTACTTACAAGTTTTAGGTATACACCTTAAATAATTGACTTGGATGGGATTGAATCAAATGGACATTAATTCGCTACGCATCTTGACCACGGTTCTTAGCTTTGTCGTATTCATAGGCATAGTGGTTTGGGTTTGGCAACGCAGAAACACATCGGATTTTAAAGATGCGGCCAATCTGCCGTTTAAAGACGAGTAGAGTTAAAAGACTAAAGATAAAATCTGCCACGCAAGTGGCAGTAAAAAACCAAAGGAAAATAAAATGAGTGACTTTACGAGTAATTTTTGGCCAGTATTTATTACCGCCATCTCCTTGCTTGGTATATTCGGTTGCGCCCTGCTGTTATGGCGCACTAGCAAGATCAAAGTTGAAACCAATAGCGAGGGCACCAGCGGCCACGTTTGGGATGAAGACCTGCGTGAAATGAACAACCCTCTGCCACGCTGGTGGGTAGGCATGTTTATCTTAACCATCGTTTTTGCGCTGTTTTACTTAAGTGCTTACCCTGGTTTAGGCAGCTATGCCGGCAAGTTGGGCTGGACACAAAACGGTCAATACGATAAAGAAATGGCCGATGCCAACAAGGCGCTAGAGCCTTTGTATGCTAAGTACACTGCCATGACGACCGAAGACTTGGCTAAAAATGCGGATGCTAAAGCCATCGGCGAACGTTTGTTCATGAACAATTGTTCACAATGCCACGGTTCGGATGCAAAAGGCAGCCGCGGCTTCCCTAACTTGTCTGATAAAGACTGGATACACGGTGGCAGCCCAGAAAAAATCAAGGAAACCATTACCGGCGGTCGTATCGGCATGATGCCTCCAATGGCTGCGGCAGTGGGCAACGCCGAAGACGTGAAAAACGTAGCTAACTACGTATTAAGCTTATCCGGCAGCATGCACGATTCCGGACGCGCCGGTTTGGGTAAAGAAAAATTCACCGCTTGTGCCGCGTGCCATGGCGCAGATGGTAAAGGCAACCAAGCAATTGGCGCCCCTAACCTAAGCGACAACATTTGGTTACACGGTGCTGGCGAAGCTGCTATCATCAAACGCATTAACGAAGGCAAAGTCAACCAAATGCCTGCACAAGCCGGTCGTTTAACCGATGCACAAATACACGTGGTGGCTGCTTATGTTTACGGTTTATCCAACAAATAAACACTAGCTAGTCGATGAAGTTGCATGCGGCCTACACTGCATGCAACTTTTTTTATTCGCAAGCCCTACGCGCCATAGAAAGTGAGCCATGACCAATACGCCAGATGAAAAGAAACCCAGCAAGGCTACCCCAAAAAAGGCGCCTGCTAACGAGGTAGTCATTTCACTCTACGAATCGCAAGACAAAGTCTACCCACGTAGCGTGTCCGGTTTTTTTACCCAATGGCGCTGGGCCATGATATGGCTGACCCAGTTATTCTTTTATGGCGTGCCATGGCTAGAATGGGGTCAACGCCAAGCCCTGTTGTTTAACCTAGAAGCCAAACGCTTCTACATATTCAAATTAGTCTTGTACCCACAAGACCTGATCTATCTCACGGCCATACTCATCATCTCGGCCCTATCGCTATTCCTATTTACCGCCATCGCCGGACGGCTTTGGTGCGGCTACACCTGCCCACAAACGGTCTACACGGAAATTTTTATTTGGATAGAAAGAAAAATTGAAGGTGATCGTGCCACGCGCATGAAACTGGATGCGGCTGCCATGTCCCCTGAGAAACTGGCTCGCAAAGGGGCCAAACACTTTGTTTGGATTGCCTTCGCCTTATGGACTGGCTTTACCTTTGTTGGCTACTTCACCCCGATACGCGAATTATGGGCCGCCGTAATGAGTTACAGCCTTAGCCCATGGGAAATGTTCTGGGTGTGCTTCTACGGTTTCGCCACATACGGCAATGCCGGCTTTATGCGCGAGCAAGTGTGTAAATACATGTGCCCATACGCACGCTTTCAAAGCGCCATGTTCGACGACGACACCTTAATCGTTACCTACGATGAAGCCCGCGGCGAGCCTCGCGGTGGTCGCTCACGTAAAGCCGATGTCAGCTCACAAAAACTAGGCTCTTGCATAGACTGCAACCTGTGCGTGCAAGTCTGCCCTACCGGCATAGACATACGCAAAGGCCTGCAATACGAATGCATAGGCTGCGGCGCCTGCGCCGACGTGTGCGACACGGTGATGGATAAAATGGGCTACGAACGTGGCCTGGTTAAATACTCCACGCAAAATGCCATAGACAACAATTGGACACGCAGCCAAATGCTGCGTCGCATCCTGCGCCCACGTGTATTGATTTATGCCAGCATCTTGCTGCTGTTAATTGCTGCACTGATGGCCAGCTTATGGTTTAGAACGCCGTTCCGTGTGGACGTGGTGCGTGACCGAGGCGTGATGGCACGCCTGAGCGACGACGGCAAACTGGAAAACGTCTACCGCTTACAAATCATGAACGGTACCGAATCGCCGCAACATTTCACCTTAAATGTAACGGGTATTGATGGCATAGAAATCGAAACCGAAGCCACCAGCGACAACGATGACGGTGTAGACGACATTAAAACCATCTTAGTTAAGCCTACTGAATCACGCTGGGTAATAGTCGATTTAAAAATACCGGATGGCTCATTGGACAGCGGTTCACACAAAATTAAATTTGAGATTGAATCGATAGAAACCAAAGACGTGGTGTCAGAAAAATCGGTCTTCTTGGTGCCACGCTAACACCCTCCCCGTTCAAAACGGGTGATGGACTAGCTAATTTAAAGGAAAAGCAATGCAAGAATTGGATACTAAAGCTTGGTGGCGCTACGGTTACGTTTGGTTTTTAATTGCCGGACCACTGACGGTCATTATTGCCGGCGTCATCACCGCCTACATTGCTGTCAACAGCCCTGACCCGGTCATCGATCAGAATTATTACCAGCACGGTCTAGACATCAATAAAACCTTGAAAGCGCAAAAAGACAGCTTGGCCCCCGCCATACAGGCCCGCAACCACGCGGCAACTGGCGTCACCCCAAGTGCAGACGAGCGACCCTAAAGCATGCACGCCCAAACCGACATCCTTATCATCGGTGCTGGGCCTAGCGGTTTATGCTTGGCCAGTGCCTTAGCTAAAACCGGCTTAAACATCACCGTGCTTGAACGACAAAGCTTGGGCAGCATTGCCCATCCTGCGTTCGATGGTCGAGAAATTGCTTTAACCCACCATTCTGTTCAATGGCTAAAGGATTTAGGCGTATGGCAGCACATACCAGCGCAAGCCATTTCCCGCTTGCGCGATGCCCGTGTGTTCAATGGCAGTTCCTTGCTGTCACTCAATATTGGCCATGACTTAAGCAACAAGAGCGAATTGGGTTACTTGGTGGCCAACCACGAAATTCGTCTGGCGGCTTATGCGGTGGCGGCCAGTCATGCCAGCATTACCATCCAAACAGACCTGCAAGTGCAGCACATCCAGCAGCAAGACGCTGGCGTGCGTGTGACGCTTAGCAACCACAACACCATCACCAGCCAATTACTGATTGCTGCCGACAGCCGCTTTTCAGAAACACGCCGAGCCATGGGCATCGCAGCCGACATGCACGACTTCGGCAAAACCATGTTGGTCTGCGTCATGGCCCACACAAAGGATCACCAGCAGACTGCGTGGGAATGGTTTGATTACGGGCAAACCTTGGCCTTGTTGCCCATGAACGGTTCCCTATCCTCCGTGGTGATTACCCTAGCGCCCGACGAAATGAGCGAGTTAATGCAGTTAACTGAGCCGGCATTTAACCAAGAGGTAACGGCCAGATTCAAACACCGACTCGGCGCCATGCGTCTGGTATCCACCCGCCACACTTACCCATTGGTCACGGCCTATGCCAAACGATTGGTTGGCCCACGCTTCGCCCTAGTCGGTGATGCGGCAGTAGGCATGCACCCAGTGACCGCGCACGGTTTTAATTTTGGTGTGTCCGGCATAGCTTGCCTGGCCGGTGAGATTCAAGCCGCTTTAAATAAACAGCAAGACATCGCGTCTGATCGCTTGCTACGACGCTACGAACAAGCCCACAGGCGTCACACCAAGCCCTTGTTTTTAGCCACCCACGCCATAGCCAAACTGTACGCAAGCAGCAGCCTGCCAGCGCGCTTGCTGCGGGCCGGTGCCATTCGTATCGGTAATCGGATTAGTCCATTTAAACGGGCCGTGGCCGGCTTTTTAGCGGATGCCCGCTAGCGGCCCATGGTGCTGTGCTAGTCGCTGATTTGCACCTTTAAACCCAGCGCGCTGATGCGCGCGCCCATGGCGGCCATCCACTCGTGCGGCAAGCGGCTTAATCTGGGCGCTTCAACCTGATAAGACGGTCTGGCCAAACCGTACAAAAGCACCCCCAGCACCACCTCTTTCACCTCAGCCAGACGTGCTAAATAGGCCAATATATCGTCTTCACTGGGTGGCTCGCCGTCCATGCCGAATACGCAGGTTTGTATAAAGGTTGGGCACAGCGCCGCGCAGTTTCGTAAGCGTTGCAAGTGGCTTGCAGGCTTGATGTGCACATCATTGATGCGGGCAATGCCGGCCTCCGTGCCTGCATCCAACTTAAACCACACTTCGCCATTTAATTTAGCCAACTGCTTCAAGCTAGCCAACACAGCGGGTTTGTCCATTAAACTGCCGTTGCTGATTAAACGCACTTTAATGGGATGCAATTGATCCTTGCCCAACAAATTAAAGTCGTGCAAGACCCTTTCTAGCATGGTTAACACCTCAGGAAATTCCTTAGCGCTAGTAGGTTCGCCGTTGCCTGAAAAAGCAATGTCTTGCAATTGCCGATCGCCCTCCGCCACATAGCGCGTCATGAAATCGCCGTGCAATGCGTCCTGCAGAAATTGCCGCAATTCTTTTTCCAGCAAAGGCACATCAACAGGCGGTGGCGTGCCCCGGCTTAAATCAGGCACTTGGCAATACACACAGCGCCAATTGCAGGCGTTATTCACATTGAGGTTGATGCCTATGGAAACGCCACCGGCCCTTCTAGAAACCACCGGATAGACATAACGCATGCCACTGACGTCTCGGTTGTGGTCTTCCACGGTTAAATACTGATTATCTGTCATGGCTTAAGGCTTGGCGGCGTTATGCATGGATGGGCAAGGGGCTAGCTAAACACAGCCAGTGGGGTTAACGATTTTCTTCAAGGCGGCAGGATTTAATATGCCGACATAACGCTGCTTCACTTCTATGATGCCTTCGTCGCTGAATTTAGAAAAAGCCCGGCTAACCGTCTCTAGCTTCATGCCGAGGTAGCTTCCGATTTCCTCGCGCGACATGCGCAGCACAATTTCTGATTGAGAAAAACCGCGGGCATGCAAACGCTGCACTAGGTTTAATAAAAAGGCGGCCAGGCGCTCCTCGGAACGCATATTACCAATCAGCAACATCATGCTGTTTTCACGCACGATTTCACGGCTCATGATTTTATGCACATGGCGCTGCAATACTGGAAATTCACGGGATAACTCTTCTACGTTGGCAAAAGGCATGACACACACCTCGGCATCTTCCAAGGCCACGGCATTGCAACTGTGCTGGTCGGTAACGATGCCGTCCAAGCCTATGATTTCGCCGGCCATTTGAAAGCCGGTTACCTGCTCGTGACCTTCAGCCGTTGACACACTGGTTTTAAAGAAACCGGTGCGTATAGCAAATAAGGATTTAAAGGGCTCACCGTCCCTAAACAACAGCTCACCTTGTTTTACCTGGTGACGGGTGGCGACCACTTCATCGAGGCGCTTCATGTCCTCTTGGCCAAAACTGATGGGCATGCAAAGTTCACGCAAATTGCAGCTGGAACAAGCGACCTTGATGGTTTCTGGTGTTGTTGCGATAGTCATGTTTGAATAATTAACGTGAGAGGCTTATAGCATAGCGTTTTCAGGCCTTAATGGCTAGGCCTAGTTAGCCAATCTGCTAACGATAAGGCATGGATTTAAATTACCACACTATCTTTTGATATGCATCAAATCGACAGGCACGAAAAACTGTCATAGTGGCATCCTGAGCTAATTGCCGAATAAGAAATTATGACCACTGCCAACGAAACAATCGCATCCGCCCTAGACAACATCATGCCTGGGGTGAGCAGCGAGACCTTGAAAAAATACGATGTTTCAGGCCCTAGGTACACTTCTTACCCTACCGCCGATCGATTCGTTGAAGCGTTCACGCAAGAGGCTTATATGCTGGCACTGGAGCAGCGCCGAGAAATTGCTGCCACGCAGCCATTGTCTATTTATGTGCACATCCCTTTTTGCGAATCCTTGTGCTTTTTTTGTGCCTGCAACAAGATAGTCACCAAACACCACGAACGCAGTGCCGAGTATTTGCGCTACTTAAACCGTGAAATTGATTTACACATCGAACACCTAGGCGCAGGCCAAACCATCTCGCAACTGCATTTGGGCGGCGGCTCGCCGACTTTTTTCTCGGACGAAGAATTGGCCGAGCTGATGAGCATGCTAAAACGCAATTTTGTGTTTGCGCCCGGTGGGGAGTATTCAATTGAAGTCGACCCACGCACGGTTAACGAACAAAGATTGAAGCATCTGGCTGACTTGGGCTTTAACCGCTTAAGCTTTGGCGTGCAAGACTTTGATCCGGAAGTGCAAAAAGCCGTGCACCGCATACAGCCCGCCGAGCAGGTATTCTCATTGGTGGATGCCGCTAGGCGCTATCGCTTTGAATCGATTAATGTGGATTTAATTTACGGCTTGCCCATGCAGACACCGGAGTCGTTTAAACGCACTTTAGCGCAAGTGGTTGAGCTACGCCCCAACCGCATTGCCTTATACGGCTATGCCCACTTGCCTGAGCGCTTTAAACCACAACGCCGCATCAGCGAATACGAACTACCGGCCGCCGCCGACAAAATCACCATGCTAGGCAACGCCTTAAAGGCGTTTATCGATGCCGGTTATGTGTATGTGGGCATGGATCACTTTGCCTTACCCGACGACGAATTAGCCATCGCCAAACGCCAAGGCCGCTTGCACCGCAATTTCCAAGGTTACAGCACCCAACCGGATTGCGATTTAATCAGCCTGGGCGTATCGGCCATAGGCCGAGTAGGTGCTACCTACAGCCAAAATGCCAAAACCATAGAAGAGTATTACGACCACCTTAACCACGGCCGCTTCCCTGTGGTGCGCGGCCTGGCCCTATCCCGCGACGACATCGTGCGTCGTGCAGTCATCATGGCCATCATGTGCCAAGGCGCACTGCAATACGAAGCCATAGAACTGGCTTACATGCTGGACTTCAGAAGCTATTTTGCCGACGAAATGGACGCCTTAAAAGCGCTGGAAAAAACCGACATGGTCTTGCTAGAAGAAGACGGCCTGCAAGTCACTGACACCGGCTGGTTCTTTGTGCGTGCCGTTGCCATGGTGTTTGATAAGCACTTGCAAACCGACCGCAACCGCGCACGTTTCTCCAAAATCCTCTAGTCTAGCTCTTGTAGGAGCGGTCTATGACCGCGAAGCAAGCCCCCAAAGGTCTTGTCCAGAGAATTCATGACATCTTCGTCATGATTCATACGCCAAATTCGCGGTCAAAGACCGCTCCTACAAAGCTTATGCCTTTTCGCCCATAAAAAAAGCCCCTACCCTAAGGTAGAGGCTAACGTGGAACCAGCCGTTCCGTTACAAAACTATAAAACTAGGTGGATTAGAATTTTTTACCGATGCCCACACTGACCACCAATGGATTGATATGCAAATTATCAATTTTTTGGTAACCATCAGTTAAACTAGCAACTCCATTTGTATCTAATTTAACGTCGGTATTAAACCAAATCTTTTTCACATCAAAGTTAACCAACCATTTATCTTGCAGGTTCACGTCAAAACCAGCTTGCAATACTGCGCCAAACGCACTTCTGTCAATGCGAATTGGCAGATTTGAAGTAACACTAGATACGGTAGTAACAGCAGTCAGCTTGCGATCAAGACCTAACACAAATGCACCACCAGCACCTACATACGGATCAATCATTTGATCTGGGTTAAAGTGCCATTGAGCTGTTAGTGTAGGGGGTAACAAATTAACACTACCTAAGTCATGCGCAACCACTCCGCCAGTCCCAGAAACACTAACATCATGTCTTGTACCAACCGCTAAAATTAATTCAGCCGCAATGTTTTTAGTAAGGTAGTAAGAAATATCCAACTCGGGAATGGTGTTTGTATCAACCTGCAAATCGGCTGTATTACTTCCGTAAAGAGTATTAGCAACACCGGCACCGTATGCTGCATTAGTTGTTTCACCTAACGTACTCTTTACATTTGGGTTTACATTCGTAGCACGCAAACGGACCACTATGTCACCCGCTTCGGCTTGCGCTAACACTGGTGCAAAGGCTGAAAGCAAAGCCACGACTAATAAGGATTTTTTCATTCTAGAACTCTCCATTTGATAAATTAAGGCAAACAAAATTTCGATGAGCCATCATAGCCAAAGGCTTAGGCGGTCGATTTGATATTTATCAACTAGGGTGGGGAAAACAAAGCTTGTTGTTTTTTTACCACAAGCTTTTTGTGCCACAGGCACTTTGATTTTCTAAGAAATAAATTTCTTAGAAAAGTCGTAGGTAGGAGCGTGGCGTATGAATCATGACTGCTACAACAATTCAAATAAGGCGATCGATTCCACGTGTGAGGTGTGAGGAAACATATTGATGACCCCCGCGGCTTGAAGGGCATAGCCTTTTTCATTCACCAACACGCCGGCATCGCGCGCCAAGGTGGCCGGGTTACAGGACACATAAACAATCCGTTGCGGACTGTTGCTGTCGTCCAAAGCTTTAATCAATTCAAAGGCGCCATCCCTTGGTGGGTCAACCAACCATTTATCAAAGCGGCCTAAGCCGGTCAAAGCCTCAGGCGTCATCTTAAACAAATCGGCTACGCCAAATTGACTGTTCTTGATCCCATTTAGCGCGGCACTTTCATTGGCCCTGTCCACCAAATTGGCCAAGCCTTCCAAACCCAATACCTGCGCGCCACTACGGGCAATCGGCAGGCTAAAGTTACCTATGCCGCAAAAGAAATCGGCAATTTTTTCATGCGACTGCGGGTTTAACAACTGCATGGCGCGTCGTATCATCACTTGGTTGATTTGCGGATTCACCTGGGTAAACTCGTTCGGCTTAAACGGGTAGGTTAAGGCAAACTCCGGCAAGCTGTATTGCAATGCCGGCAAGGCGTCGTCTGCCGGCGGGTAAAACGGCTTGATGGTGTCCGGGCCTTTGCTTTGCGTCCAAATCTGCACGGCCCGCTCATCGGCAAAGGCTCTTAGCACCGATTCGTCGAGCTCGGTCAATTCGGCCATGATGCGTAAAATCAACACTATCACGGGCTGCTTAGACGGCCCAACGGGCTCCCCCACAGCCAATTCAATTTGCGGCAATTTATCGCGCAAGCTAAGTTGCAGAATCATGTCTTGCAAGGGCGCGATTAACGCTGACACTTCGGGCACCAAGACCTCGCAGCTGTTCATGTCCGCCACGTAGCGGGTGGCTTTTTCATTAAAGCCCACCAGCACGCGCTGTTTCTTTTCCACGTATTTAACGCTAAGACGCGCTTTATGACGGTAGCCCCAAGTAGGGCCATAAATCGGTGGCAACATGTTGTTAGGCTGCACTTTACCGATATGCCACAAATCGTTTTCCAGTAGACGCTGCTTGTTTGCCACTTGCGCCGCCGCATCCAAATGCTGCAGCTTGCAACCGCCACACAGGCCAAAGTGCGGGCACTTAGGGGTCACGCGTTGATTGGATTGCTTGAGGACATCGATCGCATTCGCCACTTCGTAGCTAGGCTTAATGCGGTGGGAGCGAAAGCTGACTTTTTCTTGCGGCAGCGCGCCATCAATAAAAATGGTTTTGCCGTCTAGGTGGGTAACCCCACGGCCTTCTTGATCTAAGGATTCGATGACGGCGTGTAAAACCGGGCTGAGCGCCAAGTCTGCGCTGGATTTGTTGCGTCTTTTTCTCATGGCCGCTATTTTACCGCAGCGGGCAGAGAGTGGCACCTATTAAACTGTTTCTAAATTACGTTTACCACAGAGACACAGAGAAACCCCTAAAACATTCTAATTCCGTTCGTGCTGAGCTTGTTGAATTAATGGATGAGGAAAGAGAAGCTAGATCGGCTTTTATTGCGATAGAGAGCCGTCAGCTTTAATGTTGGCCTACAGGATTTTGATGTTCTCTGTGTCTCCGCGTCTCTGTGGTAAAGGGTTTTGATTAGTGCCAAGCCGCTAAAAACTCCGCCCAATGCTGGGCACCGCCGCTTTGTTGATAGCCGCTTAAGGTATCGCGCACCAGGGCAATTTCTGCATCGTAGGCCGCTTGCGTTAATTGGCCGCGCATCAATTTAAAGCGTAAAAACACCAAGTGGGTATTCGCCACATCGGTCTCGCAATAATTGCGTATCTCATCAATCTTGCCGGCCTTGTAGGCATCCCAAACCTTGCTGCCGTCCATGCCCAATTTGCCAGGAAAGCCACACAGTTTAGCCACGTCGTCTAAGGGCGCGTTGGCCCGCGCATTAAACATGGCCATGACGTCCATTAAATCCAAGTGACGCGTGTGATAGCGGCTGATGTAGTTATTCCACTTGAAGTCTTTGTCGTCTTCGCCCAAGTCCCAATAGCGCGCGGCGTTGATGCCGTGCATCAAGCCACGGTAGTGCAAGACCGGCAAATCAAAGCCACCACCGTTCCACGACACGATTTGCGGGGTGTATTTATCAATGCCATCAAAGAAGCGTTGGATGATTTCCGCCTCACTCGATTGCGCGTCACCCAAAGTCCACACTTTGAAATGGTTGCCCTCACGCATCGCACAAGAAATGGCGCAGATGCGATGCAGGTGTAGGGCTAAAAAATCCGTGCCGTTTTGCTGACGGCGTTGATGAAAAGCAATGTTGGCCACTTCTTCATCGGACAGATCAGCCGGCAAGTCGTGTAGCTTACGTAAGCCATCGGTGTCGGGGATGGTTTCTATGTCAAAGACTAAACTCGGTGTCATTTTTTCACCCAAGCGCTGCCGCTTTCGTAATACCAACCGGCTTGCGCCTTATCTATCCATCGCCCAGCAAAAGTATTTTGAATCTCACCACGCCATTCCGGGTGACCATTGCCAGCGGCTATTTCTTTGTACAAGGCGACTCGATCGTTATTTTCTGCGGCGACTAAAGCGTTGATACCCTGCCGATCTTTTAATGGCACAGCGGTTGTATCACGCAAGGCGATCAAGCCGTCTTTGCTTAAGCCTACGGCGCCACTTGCGTAGTGGGCAGCCAACTGGGCATGACGTGCTTGCATGCTGTTTTTAAGTGCGTTGACGGCAGGCGTAGCGACATCCAAATCGGCCGCAGCTTGCGCCCAAGTGGCGAAGCACACCAAGCCTACTAACACGATGCTTTCGATACTACGCATATTGCTCCTATTTAATAAGCCTCTCATTTTGCTGCCTCCTCTTTCTTAGGCGCAGGCGCTGCGTCTTGCAAACGCCATACGTCATCGATGATTTTATCGGCGGCTTTCTCTGCTGCCGCAGCCGGAAAATAGATGTTAATGGTCACGCAGGCGGACAAGCCTATCGTGACAACCAATGCTATGACTGCTTTTTTCATGTTCACTTCCCTTTACCAAGCTCGCGCCGTTTAATGATGCTGCGACTTCCCGGCTATTGAATAACCGCCTTGCTGTTGCCGTCGGTAATGCGTTTAATTCTTGCCAATAAATCCGACCAACTAATACGCTGGCTATAGCCATTGACGTTCACCGCTGGCAGACCTTGGCCTTTGACTATGACATAGCCTATGGCATTGCTTTCCACGCCGGCCATCTCACAGACATCTTGCCGTAATTTGCAACTTAAGCCTATCTTATCGTAGTTAAATTCTTTAAAAAATTGTAAAAAAGTCCGCTGCACGGCGGCGGCCGTGCCTTCGCCACCCAAGGCCGTGATGTTCTCCACCGCGCGCTGGGATATTTTCTTAAGCTGCTTGCCCGGACTGGTTTGAATCGAGGCATCTAAGTAGACTGGCTTCCAATTTTCCAGCTGCATGTTTTGCACGTCGCCGTCTAACTTACCCTCTATCCGACCAAAGCTATAGGTGCGAGTGAGTTCGCCCAGGTCCAATTGACGCATGCTTAAATCGGCATATAAGCGCGGCACCACACCCAAGGGGTCATCGATTTTCAAATGATTCATGCCCACCGTGCCGTTAAACACATTGAAAGTCATGGCGCCATTCATGAGCAACTGCTTGTCGGCATAACTTACTTGCGGCACTTGACCCGAAATCTTCCCTTGCATGCTAGGCCAACCCAGTGCTTGGCTAAATTCCGCCATGCTAATCGGCGTCAAATTCATGCTGACGTGCCAATACCATTGGCCATCAATAATCGCCGCCGACAGGTCGGTAAAGTTCAACGCGCCGTCCAGTAAAGGCAAGCTGAGCTTAGGCGCACTCAATGCATAACGGTTAATCTGCGCCTGCAATTGCGTTTTAGCCAAAGGCAGCTTGAGCACTTGCCCGGAGGCATACGACACCGACTGCGTTTTCACCTGATCGTAATCCCATGGTAAATGCGCTTGCAGTTGCTTAAAGGCAAATTTACCCTTGTTATCACGGATGTCGGTATCGCGCAGCGTTAACTCAAAGCTTTTAGGCTGACCGTCTTTTAGTTCAAATTGCCAATCGGCTTGGCCAGTCACCGTTAAATCACCAAACACCGACTTTTCCGCCATGGGTTTTAAGAACACCGAGTACAAGCCGGCAAAATCCACTTTTTGTGCACTGATGCTGGCTTCCTCAAACCGACCGGTCGCCGTGTTCATGCGCCCTGCCGCCGACACACGGCCCACGCCATTGACTAGTAAATTGGCTTTATCCACCCACAGCAGATCGTCGACAAAACGGCCATTGATGTCCAATTGATTGCCGGCTTTAGCAAAATAAAATGGCTGCCAATAAAGCTCACCCGCCTCCCAGCTGAGCAACCCCTGCCAAGCCCAACCGCCTTGCGATGGCTTGGCTGACAAGCTAATTTGACCGCTTAATTTGTCCCCCGCATGCAAGCCAGACGCATCACTAAATTGCGCGTCGCTGAAGCGCAAATCGGCCGCCCACTGCTCAGGCTGAATGTTGGCTCGCAAGGAGAACGGCAACTGGATTTGCTTAGCCTGCAATTGGCCATTTAGGCAATCTATCTGCCCGGCTTCCGTGATCGCCAGGCGACTACAACTGAGACTAAAGGGCATATAGCCGGTCGATTGCTGGGCTTGTGCTTCGGGCTTTAATGCCGTTGTGGGTTTAATTTGGGCTTTGAGGCTCAGCTTGGGCGCTTCGCCTTGCCAGTCCAGCTTAAGGTCGGCGTTCTTTAGTGTGGCGTTTGGGCTAATGAGCTCGTCTATTTGCACCCGTACGGTGCTGATGGCATAGGCGCTTGGACTGCTTAGGCTGGCAAATAAAAAACAGGCTAGTAAACGTGCGTGGCGCATGAGCCTATGCGCTTAAGCGGGGAACACCCCAGTGGACAAGTAACGGTCACCGCGGTCGCAGACTATGGTGACTATCACGGCATTCTCCACTTCCTGGGATAGTTTGAGTGCCGTATACAGCCCACCGCCACTGGAAATGCCGGCAAAAATACCTTCTTTGGCAGCCAATTGACGGGTGGTGTTTTCTGCTTGCGCTTGGTTAACGTAGCGCAAGGCGTCCACGCGCTTGGCATCGTAAATTTTTGGTAAATACGCTTCTGGCCATTTGCGTATGCCGGGTATTTGGCTGCCCTCTTCCGGTTGCACGCCTATGATTTGGATGGCGGGATTTTGTTCTTTTAAATAGCGTGACACGCCCATGATGGTGCCTGTTGTGCCCATGCTGGCGACAAAATGGGTGACTTTGCCGTTGGTGTCACGCCAAATTTCTGGGCCAGTGGTTTCATAATGCGCCAAGGGGTTGTCGCTGTTGGCAAATTGATCCAAGACCACGCCTTCGCCTTCGGCCTGCAACTTCATGGCCACGTCTCTGGCCAACTCCATGCTGCCGTCTTTAGGCGTTAATATCAGCTCGGCACCGTATGCGGTCATGCTTTGGCGGCGTTCTATGCTTTGGTTTTCTGGCATAACCAATATCATTTTATAGCCACGCATGGCCGCCACCATGGCCAAGGCAATGCCAGTGTTGCCGCTGGTGGCCTCGATTAACGTGTCGCCCGGCTTGATGTCGCCTCTGGCCTCAGCACGGCTAATCATGCTGTAAGCCGGCCGGTCTTTCACCGAGCCAGCCGGGTTGTTGCCCTCTAATTTGAGCAATATGGTGTTGCTGGTTTTGCCCGCCATGCGCTGCAATTGCACCAAGGGCGTGTTGCCCACAAAATGATCTAGAGTTTTATATGCCATATCCGGTCGCTTGCTATTTCTTTAATAAATACAGGGCATAGGCCGCCAAGCCCAAATAAGCCAACAAGGCCAACTGCGGCAGGCTTAAGCCTAAAAAGGTCCAGTCGATGGCCGCGCAATCCCCGGTGCCTCTGAACACCAAGGTCAGGGCTTTTTGCAGGGGAAAGTTTTCAAACATGTAATCAAAGCCCACGCCGCAATCGGCGATGATGCTGTCACGGTGGGCCTGTAACCACCAGTGGCGTAAAGCCACGCCGGCCCCGCCCAATGCAGTTAAGACCAACAAAACCGTAACGATTTTTTGCCAAATCGCTTTAGCCGGCAGGAAAGCGCCAGCAAGGAACAGCAAGCCTAAACCCATGAACACCATGCGTTGCGAGATGCACAATGGGCAGGGGTTCAATTGGTAACGGGTTTGTATCCACAAGGCCAAAGCCACCAAACCGAAACTGGCAACAAAACCCAGACTATAGCCACGTTTTCCACTTAAGCATTTATTTAGCATTGCCCTATCCTTGATTGCACCTAATGTGCGCTTATAATTGCATGACCTGAACATTGTAATTGATAACGCCTCATGACTGAACCCACTTTAGCCCACAGCCAGCAAATTAGCAGCAACAAAATACTGACGGTCTCGGAGTTAAATCGTTTAGCCAACCAACTATTAAGCCAAAGCTTCCCTTTGTTTTGGGTGTCAGGCGAAGTGTCCAATCTGACCCGCGCAGCCAGTGGCCATTGGTATTTCTCACTTAAGGATGCCGGCGCACAAGTGCGTTGCGTGATGTTTAAAGGCCGCAACAGCTATTTGGATTGGGCCCCCAAAGAAGGCGATAAAGTCGAAGCGCGCTGCACGGTGACCTTGTATGAGGCGCGTGGTGACTTTCAACTGACCATCGAATTTTTACAACGCGCCGGCCTGGGCGTGTTATTCGAAGCCTTTGAAAAACTCAAAGCCAAATTGCAAGCCGAGGGGTTATTTGACCCCAAGCTGAAACAAGCCATACCGGCCCACCCCAAACAAATAGGCATCGTCACCTCGGCCGATGCGGCCGCCTTAAGAGACGTGCTCAGCACGCTGCAACGGCGCATGCCCAGCATACCGGTGATTATTTACCCGACACCGGTGCAAGGTAAAGGCGCGGCGTCATTAATCGCCGAAGCCATCAACACGGCCGACCAACGCGCCGAATGCGACGTGCTGATCATTTGCCGTGGTGGCGGCAGCATGGAAGACTTGTGGTCATTTAACGAAGAAATCGTTGCAAGAGCGATCGCCGCCTGCCGCATTCCGACCATCAGTGGCGTGGGCCATGAAACCGACTTCACCATTTGCGATTTTGTCGCCGACAAACGGGCGGCCACCCCCACCGCTGCAGCCGAGCTGGTAAGCCCATCGCGTGAGGCCATGCTAAATGGACTCAAACAACTTAGCTTGCAATTGGCCAGAGCCTGCTCAGCTTGGCTCAATCAACGCAGCCAAGCATTGGATTACTTGGCCCGCCGACTGATTTCACCGACGCAACAAATCGCCCAACAAAAAACCCAGCTTAGCCAAGCGGCCTACCGCTTAAACAATCTATTGCAACAACAGCTGTCCTTGAAAAAACAGCATGTCTTGCGTTTGGGACAAAACCTAGACCACCTTAATCCAAGCGCTGTGCTAAGCCGTGGCTACGCCTTTGTGCAAAACAAAGACGGGGCCATCATCAGCGCCAGCAATCAGTTGCAAACCGGTGAAGCAATCAGCCTAAACTTTGGCACAGGCTCTGCCGATGCCACCGTAACCAAGATCAAACCATAGGCGCACATGGCCAACCCTATTATGCACGCTGATTTTGGCTTTAATTTTGACAACAGTTATTTGCAACTGCCGCCTGCTTTTTATCAAAAGCAAGCGCCCAGCCCGGTTCAAACACCGGCCATGCTGGTGTTTAACCAAGCCCTCGCAAACGAATTAGGCTTAAACGCCGCCACACTTGCCAGCCAAGGTGCCGACTTCTTGGCTGGCAATAAATTATTCGCTGGATCCGAGCCGATTGCGCAAGCCTATGCCGGCCACCAATTTGGTCACTTCAACCGCTTAGGCGACGGCCGCGCCATTTTATTGGGCGAGCACCTGACGCCAAATCAACAACGCTTAGACATCCAATTAAAAGGCGCCGGCAGGACCGGCTACTCACGATCGGGCGACGGCCGCGCCGCACTGGGGCCCATGCTGCGCGAATACCTAATTAGCGAAGCCATGCACGCCTTGGGTGTACCTAGCACACGCAGCTTGTGCGTGACAGTAAGTGGCGAAGCGGTATACCGCGAGGAAGCTCTGCCTGGCGCCATATTATGCCGGGTAGCCGCCAGCCATTTACGCGTGGGCACCTTTCAATTTGCCGCTGCCGAGCAAAACCCCGCGCTATTACTAGCCCTAGCCGACTACACTATAGACCGGCATTTTCCAGCCATACGCACTCAGGCACAGCCCTATTTGGTTTTACTGGAATCGGTCATAGACCGCCAAGCGCAATTGCTGGCGCAGTGGATGCACCTAGGCTTCATACACGGTGTCATGAACACCGATAACATGAGCATCTGCGGTGAAACCATAGACTACGGTCCCTGCGCTTTCCTAAATGCTTACCATCAAGACACGGTATTTAGCTCCATCGACAAAAATGGCCGCTACGCTTACGGCAATCAACCGCAAATGGCCCTGTGGAATCTGGTGAGGTTGGCCGAAACCTTGTTAGCCTTAATAGACACGAATCAAGAAAAAGCCATAGAAATGGCTCGCGCCAGCCTGGAAAAATTTAACGCGCTTTATGCTAATTATTGGCTATCGGGCATGCGCAAAAAATTAGGTTTGTTTAACGCCGAAGACGACGATCAAGCCCTGGCCGACTCGTTGTTGCAACTGATGCAAACCCATCAAACCGATTACACCCAGGCATTTAGGGCATTGTGCCACGGGGCATTTAAACCCAGCGCCTTGTATCAAGCCCCCGAATTTAGGCATTGGGTGAGCCTATGGCATGCCAGGTTGAGTAGGCAAACACAAAGTGGGGAAGACAGCATGCAATTGATGCAAAGCGTTAACCCAACGGTCATTCCACGCAACCACTTGGTCGAAGACGCCTTGCAACAGGCCTTCTACGCCAACGACTTGTCAGCATTTCACGCCTTGTTAGCCGCGGTCAGTCAACCATATGTCGCCAGCGACCTAAACGATCCATACCAGCATGCGCCTAAGGCTGGGTTTGATGACGCTTATAAAACCTACTGTGGCACATGATAGAACAAGCACGTCGGCCAATAAAAAAGGCCGAGTCCTAACGGAATCGGCCTTTTTTTGTATATGGTGCCCGGAGCCGGAGTCGAACCGGCACACCCTTACGAGCGAGAGATTTTAAGTCTCTTGTGTCTACCAATTTCACCACCCGGGCGGATAGTAGGTCTACAACAATTTGCGGTGCGTATTCTAACACCTTAGTTTGCTTTTTTCTAAGCATAAAATGGCTTTTTTCAAGAATATTTGAAAAAGAACGAGTGCTGGCTTACTTCTTTAGAGCATACATGGCCGGGGTATTGCATGCGTTTTAAATAGATTAAAAATCTATTGGTTTACGCTAGAACTTGGTTGATAATAGCGCTCTCGTGTTAACCGTAGCCCATTTTAATGTCATCCACTACTGGCAATAAAACAAAACTTTCCGCACTGACTTTAGCCGCACTAGGCGTGGTTTTTGGTGACATCGGCACCAGCCCACTGTACACCATGAAAGAGGTGTTCTCGGTTGGCGCACACCCCGTACCCCTCAACGAGGTCAACATGTTCGGCATTTTATCGCTGATCGTTTGGGCTTTAATCATGGTGGTGTCGGTTAAATACGTGGCCTTTATTATGCGCGCCGACAACCGTGGCGAAGGCGGCATCATGGCCTTGCTGGCTTTAGCCAGCCACAATGCGGCAGGCGATGCAAAAAAACAGCACACCATCATGCTGCTGGGCATTCTAGGCGCCTGCATGTTTTATGCGGACGGCATGATCACCCCCGCCATTTCAGTCCTGTCCGCAGTCGAAGGCTTGGAACTGGCCGCCCCGGTTTTACACCCCATGATATTGCCGGTCACCTTATTGGTGTTATTTATCCTGTTTTGGGCGCAAAGCAAAGGCACCGCTTTAGTGGGCGCATTCTTTGGCCCCATCATGCTGCTGTGGTTTACGGTCTTAGGCGTGCTTGGCATTCAGGGCATCATGCAAAACCCCAGCATACTTCAGGCCCTCAATCCAATTTACGCCTACAATTTCTTTAGCGTCAGCCCATGGATTGCCTTCGTGGCATTGGGCGCCGTGGTCTTGGCGGTTACTGGTGCTGAAGCGCTGTATGCCGACATGGGCCACTTTGGTCCCTTTCCTATTCGTTTAGCGTGGTTTGGTTTTGTTTTACCAGCGCTCATTCTCAATTATTTCGGCCAAGGTGCCTTGATTTTGCAGGATCCTGAAAGTGTAAAAAATCCTTTTTACCTATTGGCGCCTGAATGGATGCTCTACCCGCTCATCGTGTTAGCCACACTGGCAGCAGTGATTGCTTCACAAGCGGTAATTACCGGGGCTTTTTCCGTATCCCGCCAAGCCTTGCAATTGGGCTACTTGCCGCGCATGCACGTGGAACACACTTCAGAAAGTGAAGAAGGGCAAATTTACATGCCACGCGTTAACTGGGGCTTGATGCTAGGCGTGATGGCATTGGTCTTAAGTTTCAAATCCTCTGGCAATTTAGCTGCGGCATACGGCATTGCCGTGACCGGTGATATGGTGATCACCACTTTATTGGCCGGCATCGTTTTCCATCATATTTGGGGTTGGAGCAAATTGCGCACTGGCATGCTGGTCGCTTTGTTCTTGGTGGTCGACGTGGCTTTCTTCAGCGCCAACGTATTGAAAATACCGGATGGTGGCTGGGTGCCATTGGTTATAGGCATCGTGATTTTCACTTTGATGCTAACCTGGAAAACCGGTCGCAACATGCTCTACTCCATGTTGAAAAACGAAGCCATGGCCATAGACCCATTCATAGCAGCGGTCGGCGCGCACCCGCCCTTACGCGTGAGTGGCACCGCCATATTCATGACGCCTAACTTAGACGGCGTGCCGCATGCCATGCTGCACAACCTAAAACACAACAAAGTCTTGCACGATAAAATGGTCTTGCTGACAGTCAAATTCCTGGACTACCCGCACACCTCCAATGAGGAACGCGTCACAGTAGAAGATTTGCCGAATGAGTTTTACCGTGTCACGGTGCGCTATGGCTTCAAGGACGAACCGGATTTACCTAGGGATTTGGTCTTGTGTGCTGAGCAAGGCCTGGTGTTGGATGCCATGGACACCTCGTTCTTTGTTGGCAAAGAAATCCTCATTGCCAGCAACGCATCCGGCATGGCTTTCTGGCGTAAGAAAATCTTCATCGGCTTATTTAGAAGCGCCGAAACCATCACCAACCAATTCAAATTACCGCCGAATCGCGTGGTCGAGCTTGGCTCACAATTGAAAATCTAAAGCCTTAAGCGAGTCCGCTCATAGGCTAGAGCGTATTTGTTAAGGCTAACTTTAACCGATTGAGGTAAAATGGCGTTTACGCTTTTTAGCCTATTTCGCAATTTAATTTTGGACTATTCATTACTTTATCATGACTCAATTACAACAAACCATTGAAGCCGCTTTCGAAGACCGTGCCAACATCAATCCAGCCAACGCCAGCGCAGAATTAAAAGCGGCCGTTGCCAGCGTCATTGCTGACTTGGATGCCGGCACCTTACGCGTGGCCTCACGCGTGGGCAACAGCCAAAATTGGGAAACCCATCAATGGATCAAGAAAGCCGTGTTGCTGTCTTTCCGTTTGGACGACAACGTCTTGCTAGACGGCGCCAGCACACAGTATTTCGATAAAGTACCGCCAAAATTTGCCAACTTCACGGCCGACGATTTTAAAGCCGGCGGCTACCGCGTGGTGCCAGGTTCCATGGTTCGTCGCGGTTCGTACATAGGCAAAAATGCCGTGTTGCTGCCTTCGTTCGTTAACATCGGTGCTTACGTAGGCGAAGGCACCATGGTGGATGCTTGGGCTACCGTAGGCTCATGCGCGCAAATTGGTAAAAACGTGCACTTAAGCGGTGGCGTAGGCATTGGTGGCGTATTGGAACCCGTGCAAGCCGGCCCTACTATCATAGGCGACAACTGCTTCATTGGTGCGCGTTCCGAGGTGGTGGAAGGCGTGATTGTGGAAGACAACTGCGTGATCTCCATGGGCGTTTACATCGGCCAATCGACCAAAATTTACGACCGCGAAACCGGCAGCGTGACCTACGGTCGCATCCCTGCAGGTTCCGTAGTGGTGTCGGGCAACTTACCCTCTAAAGACGGCAGCTACAGCTTGTATTGCGCCGTTATCGTTAAAAAAGTGGACGAAAAAACATTGGGTAAAGTGGGCATTAACGAATTGCTACGCGGTATCTAATCCGACCCGCGCATGCAACTTTACGGCATTCCCAATTGCAGCACCGTTAAAAAAGCCCGTGATTGGCTGGAGCAAAATGCTTGCGCCTATACCTTTTACGACTTTAAAAAAAACACCCTCAGCGATGCCTTGCTGAGCGATTGGATAAGCCAGCAACCCTTGGACAAACTCATTAATCGCGCCGGCCTCACTTGGCGCAATTTGACTGAAGCCGAAAAAAACAGCGTGCAAGATGACGCTAAAGCCCGGCAATTGATGTTGGCCAAACCCAGCTTGATTAAACGGCCGGTCTTGATCAAGGATGGCAAAATCGCCTGTTTGGGCTACACGGAAGCCACTTATAAAGCCTTGCTATGACCACACCACACAGTAAAACCTTAAGCCTAGCGATAGACTTGCTAAGACGCCAATCCAATACCCCGGATGATGCCGGCTGCCAAGAAAAAATGATAGCCAGGTTGGAGCCATTGGGTTTCAAAATCGAGCGCATGCGCGTAGGTCAGGTGGACAACTTGTATGCCCGTCGCGGCACCACTGGCCCATTATTGGTCTTTGCTGGCCACACCGACGTGGTGCCAACCGGCCCACTGGATAAATGGCACACCCCACCTTTCGAACCGACTATCAAAGATGGCATGCTCTATGCGCGTGGCGCGGCCGACATGAAGACCTCATTGGCGGCGTTTGTTACCAGCATAGAAGAATTCATTGCCGAAAACCCGAATCACCCTGGCTCCATAGGCTTACTCATCACCTCCGATGAAGAAGGCGTGGCAGTAGACGGCACTGTTAAAGTCGTGGAGGCCTTAAAGGCTCGCGGCGAGCTATTTGACTACTGCATAGTCGGCGAGCCGACCAGCAATAAAGTGGTCGGCGACATGATTAAAAACGGCCGTCGTGGCTCGCTGTCAGGCAAACTCACGGTTAAGGGCGTGCAAGGTCACATTGCTTACCCTCACTTGGTTAAAAATCCCATCCACTTAGTGGCCCCGGCCATAAAAGACATGGTGGAAACGCTATGGGATGAAGGTAACGAATACTTCCCGCCGACCTCTTGGCAAATCAGCAACATGAATGGCGGCACCGGTGCAACCAACGTGGTGCCAGGTGAAGTGGAAATCTTATTTAACTTTAGGTATTGCGCCCTGGTCAACAATGCCGGCAGCACAGAGGCCGGTTTGACCCAGCGCGTGCATGCCATATTAGACAGCCATAAATTGGACTACGATTTGGAGTGGGAGCATTCTCCTTCTTACATCACGCCACGCGGTAATCTAGTCGAAGCCATCAGCGCCGCCATAGTCCAGGCTTATGGCGTCACGCCAGAACTGTCTACCACCGGCGGCACATCCGATGGGCGTTTCATTGCCGACATCTGCCCACAAGTCATCGAGTTTGGCCCCCTCAACGCCACCATACATAAACTTAACGAATGCGTAGCAGTGGCCGACATCGAACCCTTAAAAGAAACCTACAAATTGACCATGCAAACGCTATTGTCAAATAAGGCTTAAAAACACCGCTATGAGTAAACAGACACCGCCATCCGAGTTAGTCAGCATACGCGACTGGGTACGCTATGCCGTCAGCCAATTTGAAGCTTCCGATATTTTTTACGGCCATGGCACAGACAACGCTTACGACGAAGCCGTCTGGTTAGTCATGAGCGGCTTGCATTTGCCCATGGACACCTTGGATAACTTCTTTGATGCCAGGCTTACAAATGAGGAATGCAACAAGTTGGCTGCGTTTATTGATCAGCGCATCCAGCAACACACGCCTACCGCTTACTTGCTCAAAGAAGCGTGGTTGCAAGGCTTAAAATTTTACGTGGACGAGCGTGTGCTAATACCGCGCTCATTCATAGCGGAATTACTCAACAACGATTTAAGCCCGTGGATAGAATTTCCTGAAATGGTGGAAAGTGCAGCGGATATTTGCACCGGCAGTGGCTGCTTGGGCGTGTTATTAGCGGGCAGTTTCCCCAATGCCGCAATCGATGTGATCGATATATCGCAAGACGCGATAGACGTGGCCAACATCAACATTGCCAACTACGGCTTGCAAGATCAAATTAGCGCTATCAAGTCCGATATGTTCAGCGCCTTAAAAGGCAAAAAATACGACTTAATTATCAGCAACCCGCCTTATGTGGATGCGCCGTCCATGGCGGCCTTGCCCATAGAATACCAAAATGAACCGCAACTGGCCTTAGGCAGCGGCGCGGATGGTTTAGACCACACCCACACCCTGCTAGCTGAAGCTGCACACTACTTGAATGACGGTGGCATACTGATAGTCGAAATTGGCCACAACCGCGACGCCTTAGAGGCGGCCTACCCCAATTTAGTATTCAATTGGCTGGAAGTATCATCCGGTACAGAATTTGTTTTCTTGCTCACTAAAGAACAGTTGGCTTAAGGTTTTTATTTGCTTTAATTAGTCCTCTTGGCTGCAGTTTAGCCTCACCTCATACACACAGCAGGCCGTCCATTTTGAACACCCCCAATAGCATTAGCTGGCAAGAAGCCGGTAAAACCAAAACCAGTGTATGGCACTCAGAAAATGCAGCGCCGGTCCCAAAAAAAATACAACTGGCTGACGACACCATTAAAGCAGACGATGCTTACAAACTGGCCTGCGAGGGCACGGCATTGTTATGGCGTGGCGACTTCCAAAACGCCAAATTGCTATTGCAAGCCTTGTCACGGCGCATAGATAGACCACGCAAAAAACCAAAGAAAACCGGTGAAACGCTGCTGCAATCCTTTCACCTGCATAGGCAAGCACAATCGCAAAAGGCGCGCATCTTAGGCATGCTGGTCATCGAGTTAAGCGTCGGGTACAACATCCACCTGCGCCGCGCACCCGATGTGAAAGCCGCTTGCGAGCACGCCTACGGCACCAGTCACGGGTCCATGGTGGTGTCCTTGCGGGAGATACTGGGCTTAGTTGGGGCTTACGAGTGGCATAAAAATGGTGTCGACATCAGCGTCATCAACAATAAAATCCACCCTAGCTACGGCGTTTTCTCACCGATACGCGGCGAGTACCTGGATTTAGTCGATGTCGCTCCCTTACCCATACCTTGCCGTTTGGCTTTTGATATAGGCACCGGCACGGGTGTGTTGGCGGCCATACTGGCTAACCGCGGCGTGACTAAAATCGTCGCCACCGACAACTCGCACCGCGCATTGGATTGCGCATTGCAAAACGTGACTAGCCTTGGCCTAAAACCTAACGTGACTCTAGTGGAAGCCGACCTTTATCCGAAAGACGAATACGGTCAGGCCGATTTGATAGTTTGCAACCCTCCCTGGTTACCCGCGCACCCCAGCTCGGCCTTGGAATCGGCCATTTACGATGAAAAAAGTAAGATGCTAAAAGGCTATTTGAATGGCTTGAGCGCGCATTTAAGTGAGCAGGGTGAAGGCTGGTTAATCTTGTCCGACTTTGCCGAACAATTGGGTTTAAGAAGCCGAGATGAATTGCTAGGCTGGATCAGTGATGCCGGCTTAAAAGTGCTAGAGAAGATAGACACCAAAGCGCGCCATAACAAAGTGCTGGATGCCAGCGACCCGCTGCATGAGGCCCGCAAAGCCGAACTAACCTCATTGTGGCGCTTGGCTAAAGCGTAAAGCAGCCAATAGCTTAGCCGCGACCGCGGTTGCGATCGCTTTTCTTCTGCATGGCCGGCGCAGCCAAATCACTGGACTGACGTACACGGCGTGGACCGGCTTTTCTTGGCGTAGGCTTCTTCGCTGCATCCGATTTTGCCCGGTACGGTTTGTCAGGGCTAGACGGATCGCGTGGCGGCCTATCCAAGGCACTGATGCGTTGCTTACGTACTTTAGGCACAAACACCGCCGTGGCTTTTAATTTCTCGCGCTGGGTCAGTTGACGCAAGGGCGCGCTGGGCACAGGCAAATCGGCCCACTCCAACAATCCCACTACTTCTTTTTGCTCTAACTTGAGCATGGTGCCGCGCTTCACGCGTGGCGGCAGATTAACCGGGCCAAAACGCACGCGCATCAAGCGACTGACCGGCAATTGAAAGGCTTCAAACAAGCGCCTCACCTCACGGTTACGGCCCTCACGCAACACCACTTGATACCAATGGTTGGCACCCTCACCGCCTTGCGCGGTAATGCTGTCGAAGTTGGCCGGGCCGTCTTCTAGCTCTATGCCTTCTTTCAATTGCAGCATTTGGCCTTCGGTCAATTCACCAAAAATACGCACGGCGTATTCGCGCTCCACTTCATAGCGCGGGTGCATAAAGCGGTTGGCCAATTCACCCGAGGTGGTAAATATCAGCAAGCCACTGGTGTTCATGTCCAATCGGCCTATGGCTATCCATTTGCCGTTTTTCACTTTAGGCAATTTATCAAACACGCTGGCGCGGCCTTCTGGGTCATCCTGGCTGACGATTTCGCCTTCGGGTTTGTGGTAGATCAATACTTGTGGCAATTCAGCAACAAAGGGCAAGCGCAAAGGACGGCTATCCAAGCGCACCACATCAAACTGGGTCACGCCTTGGCCGGTGGTGGCGGGGGCGCCATTGACGGTCACGCGGCCACTGGCAATTAAGGCTTCCATGTCGCGGCGCGAACCCAAGCCAGCTAGAGCCAGCAATTTATGCAAACGCTGGGTGGGTTCGGGTGGCGCGTTTTCATCCTGCGCCAGCTTGGTGAAACTGGTTTTAGGCCGACGGGGTGCGGCTTGCGGATCGCGTTGGGTTTTAAAAGGACGTGCCATAGGAATAAACTAATCAGAATAAGTGGGCATTTTACCGCAGATAGGCAAAATCGCCCCAGTTTATATAATGGGGCGGCTTGGTTGGCGTTTTAAACCGGCCGACTAATCGGCAAGCGCAAACTCACGCAGGTGCCATTAGCGCTAGTTCGCCAGTCGATCTCGCCGCCTATGGCCGTGGCTCGGCTTTTTTGTCCAGACAAGCCCATGCCACCACTGCTCAAGGCTTGCTCCAGCAAAAAGCCTTGGCCGTTATCGCTCACCGTCACCACCACATAATCGCCCTCAGTGTAGGTGGCCACACTGACTTCGGTGGCTTGCGTGTGCTTAATAATATTGGCAAAGGTTTCTTGCAATATGCGCAGTATATGTAAAGCATTTTTAGGGTCTAGCCACGGCAGGGCAGGAATTTTTTCAACTTGCCATAGCAAGGCTATGCCAGTGCTCTCTAAGCGCGGACCTAAGCGAAAACGCAAGGTAGCCAGAAGCAGCAATAAATTATCGTCCACCGGCTCCATGGAATCGATGGCCAATTTAAGGTCGTCTATGCAGCCTTTCAACACGTCAGCCAACTCACTGGCATCCATTTTGTTGTGTTCAACCACACGCAACGCACTGATCAAGGAGGAGCCCAAGCCGTCGTGCATGTCTTGCATCAAGCGTTGCCGTTCTTGCTCTAGGGTTTGTTTGTATTCGATGGCACGTAACTTAGCGTGGCTGTCGGCCAATTCAAAACGCACTTCGATGGCTGCTCTAGTGGCCCGCGCACTGTTTTTTGCTTGGCCCAGTAGCGAGATGAAATAGATGCCTATGCCTAGCGTCAGTATTTGATAAGTGCTGCCACCCAAAGACCAAAGTTTAGCGCTTATCATTAAGGCTTGTGGGGTAGCAAATGCCAAATACAACAAAGGCACCGGCGACTGGGTGGCCAAACCGCCGCCTAACATACCTGAAAATACAGCACAGACCAAGACCAAACCAGCCGAATCCGCCAAGCCCAGCGCTAAGTGGGGCAACAAACCCCAAAGCAGGCCTTCCATCAAATTTAAACTTATTAAGGTGTAGGCAATCGATCGTGCTTGCGTAAACGCGATGGGCGACGCTAACTTACGCCTGGCATAAAACTGTAAATTTAAATTGGATAAGACAACCGCCACACCCCACCAGGCCAGCATTGTTTGATTGCTGGGATTGACCAAAGCCATATACAACAACGGTGGCAACAAATTAACCGGCAGCGTGCTCCGGAAATTACTCATCACCAAGCGTAATTGCTCGATTAGAACTCGGTCATGCGAAAAGCGAAGTGGATTAATGATCTTCAAGTCTGCAAACATGTCCAGCTTACCCCAACAAACCTTGATGCCGCGCTTCATAAATGGCCTCTGTTTTCGACTTCACTTTAAGCTTGGCGTAAATACGTCGCACAAACGTCAGCACGGTATGCGGAGACAGTGCCATTAAACCGGCAATTTCATTGGTGGAAAACCCCTTGGTGATGTATTCCAGCACTTCTTGTTCTCGGCTGGACAAACCCGTCATGGGCTTAACAAGGCTTGGGTTGTCTGTGCTGGCAGTTTTTTTATTAGCCTGCTGAAAGCGCGTGAGTATTTTTCGTGCAATGAGAGGGCTAATCGGACTTCCGCCGCAGTGCAGGCTGCGTATTTCATACACCAGGTTTTGCGGTGCACTGTCTTTAAGCAAATAACCGCTAGCGCCTGCCTCCAGGGATTGCATCACATGATGTTCGTCACCAAAGGTAGTGCTGACCATCAAATTGCACTCTGGCCATTGATCGTGCGCTGCACGAATGATGTCTATGCCTGAGCCATCCGGTAAGCCCAGATCAATGATCAACACGTCAAGCTGCGGGCCATTTAACATAGTTAACCCTGCGGCATGCGTGCCAACCACTTGTGACAAAACCATGTCCGGTGCACTCGCCAGCGCATCCCGCATGGCCAGTTGAAAACCGACATCATCGTCTACCAGGGCCACGCGTATGGATGGCATGTGAGTCTTGCTGGGTATGTTCATAGCCTATGGTTGATTTAAGTATCTTTGGAATGTTGTTCAATTAGCGATGCCTGCATTACTCAATGCATTAGCGCTATGAGGCTCATTTATGACCCACTAGCATAGTAAAACAAATAATGCGCGCTGTAGCCATTTATCTTGTCCCCAGTTCTAGTTACAGACAGCCTTAGCTAGGCTATCTATTATGCCTCTATTGAAGTGCTCTATACATGCAGCTAGTAGTTAAGGATACAACCATGAAGCAGCTTAGTTTAATTGGATTTGCCAAGACCTTGCTCTTGCCCATTGCGTCCTTAATCAGCGCTTGCTCATCCATGCCCAGCAACAGCTTGGCCTTAAACAATACGCCATCCGCCCTAACAACGGATGCGCGCGCTAGCAAATCAGCCATGAACCCAGTGCGCCTATCCATGCAATCGGGCGCAGATGCCTTGCTTGCTGGCGATGCAAAATTGGCCAATCACGAATTCAATTTAGCCATAGCGCGGGATTTAAAAAATCCCGCCTTGCATGCAGCCAACGCCCTAGCCTACCAAATTCGCACCCGTGCTGGCGAACGGGATTTGTTTGATTTAGCAGAAACAGGTTATTTGGTGGCATTGGAGCAACAACACGATTTTCAACAAGCCGCCGTGCAACTGGCACACCTCTACCTTGAAAACAAACGCTATGCGCAAGCACAACGAGCCGCGGCCTACGCCTTAAAACTGGAATCGAAAAATGTGGAGGCCCTGCATTTATTAGCCAGCGCCTCTTATTCGCTAGGTGACGTTGAGTTGTCGCTATGGGCCTTGGAGCAAGCTCGCCTGATTGCGCCCAATGACAAGTATGCCGCTAATATGGTGCCGGCCATTTATGGCGAAGCCGGCTTAAACGATCAAGCTGAAGCGTACATCAATGAAAACCCAACGCTATGGAGCCAGCAAGGTGGCGAGCAAGTAAAACGTAGGTTAGAGCAATGGAATGTCGCTTATGCCACCGATCAGGCTAAAACAGACGAGGCTAAAGCCGGCAGCGATGATGCAGGAGAAAAAGCCAGTGCCAACACACCGGCCCAAAGCGATAGCCAAGGGCCCTTGGTTTACGCCTGGTCCGATTGCGCGCAGGCCTTGACCCCGAATGCCGGTGCGGCACAAGCCAGCAGCTCAGACAGCAGCGATTCCAGCACAGTCACACGAGTAGATGAAACCATGGTTTTACCCAGCCTGCCCTCGCCTTGCAAAAGTCACGCCATGCCGCAAATGGCCATCATAGACGTGGTTATATTGCGCACCAACGAACTCAATGCCAGCAGCACCGGTATTAATTTGCTGGAAAATTTGGCGGTGACCATACAGCAAAGCTCGAATAAAGTCAGTACGTCTATAGACAATGCCCCATCCACCAGCATTACCACGCTAACCACCAACATAGGCTTGGGCACCTCTGCCGGTGGCGCCATTGCTTACTCCTTAAACATTGCCAATGTCAGCGGGCAAACCACCGAGGTGGTGTCCAGGCCAAGCTTGCAGGTTTTAGACAGGCAGGCAGCGCAGTTTTTCTCCGGCTCTAAAATATCCATAGGCTTGACCGGCGGGGTTAACAGCAGCAGCACCTTAAGTGAAGTGAACGTGGGTTTGAGCTTGTCAGTCACCCCCACCTTCATAGACGAGCAGCAAATGTTACTGAATGTGCGAGCCGCGCACACGTTTTTTGAGCCCGTCACCGGCACGTCGACGTTTAACCAATCGCTGCAAACTTCGCGCAACATGGTGGCGGCCGCCACAAAAATTCGCATCAATGAAACGTTGGTGCTGTCTGGCCTAACCGAACGTGAAGCCATAAGCGGCTCATCCGGCGTGCCCTTACTTAAAGACATCCCTGGGGTGCAGTACTTTTTTTCGAAAAGATCCGTACAAAACTTCAATAAAACCGTGCTCATACTGATTACCCCAAGACGCATGGTGGCCTACGGGGAAACCTTGGATCAGGTGCAAGCATTAGACAAAGCCAGCGAACTGGAACCCAAACTCATGCAAGAAACCCGACAACGCGCACTGAATGAATTAGGTGGCCGTTGGCCTAATCTTTACCACGCCATACGCCATATGTCGCGCAGCGAGCGTGCCTTTGGCGTCAGAACTAAGGACATTGAACTGGAAGATTGGAACAGGCCGCAACGCGTTCAAAAGATACTACAAGACGCAGTGAGTTCACTGTACTTATAGGGCAGCGCCCTCTAGTCGCGCTCCTGCGAACAGGGCTTATAAAAAGGAAGACACATGATGACCATCAATCGTACTTTATTCGCATTACTTACCGTTTGCGCCATTGCATTTGCCCAAAGTGCTGTTGCACAAGATAAAGCTCCGCCAGACACCGTGGGGAAAAAAGTACCCACGTCAGATCTTGTAAAACCAGTTGATAGCAACACACCACCAACTATAAGCAAAATTAACAACGCGCCTACCGCCGACAAAAAAACCAAAAATTGCAAATACCCAGCGCTCGTTTGCTAACAGCAACACTATCCGCCATGCCAAACCGCACGTATAAAAAGGAAATTTAATATGAACTTACATAATCGCACTATCTTTGCTAGCTTAGCCTTATGCGCGCTAGCATTCGCCCAAAGCGCCACTGCAGATGATCAAGTCAAATCAGACAGCACCATTAAAAGCACTCCTCAGTCCGCTGTAATCAAACCAGTCAATACAACCGTTCCCCCAGGTTATGGCAAAGCAACGCCGAGCACTAAAGAATCCAAGATAAGCGACGCGCCTTCAGCCAACAGTAAATCTAAAATGTGCATGATGCCTAATGGGCAAATGGCACCGTGCAAATAAAAAAGGATTAATAAGATGAAGTTATCTGCAAAAAAATTAACGCTGACAGTCAGCACAACCATGTTATTAGCCTTGGCCAATAGCCAGGCGATAGCATCCCCACGTCTGTGTGGTTACATCGCGGTGGATAACCCAAACAAAATGGGCATCTTGGCTGAATTTAGCGACAACGATAGCCTGTACCACCAAAAATGCGATCAAGCGCTGGATGAATCATGGAAGAAGATCCAAAGCAACGCTCAACTTCAATCGCAGAACTGGCGCAAAATCACCCGCACCAAGTGCTATGACGTCGGCAAGCAAGGTTTTCTGAACAATGGCGATAGTGCCGATTTACTGTGCAACAACATGGACAGTGATAACGGCTACAAAATCACTAAAATCGGCAGTGCTGGCGCCACCTTTGAAAAACAAGCCGGATCTAACCCAGGTGGTGTCGGAGGCGTAGCTAACGACATAGACAATGGCGTCAACCAAAGCACCAAAGCCATCAAGAGCTTATTTTAATCAACCAGCAATCATAAAGGACTTTAAAAATGAAAATAATCCATTACCCAGTATTAGCCATGCTTGCCTTAGGCGCATTGGCTCCTAGCTTAGCGCAAGCCCAATCAGGTTCACGCTTGTGCGGTCACGTGGCCATTGAAACGCCCACCAAAATAGGCCTATTGTTTGAGGCTAGGGACGATGACGCTACCTACCACGAGGTATGCGCTCAAGCCATTAATGACACCATGGATAAAATCAATGGCAATGCACAACTTAAATCGATGAAGTGGAAAAAAATTGAACGCTTCAAATGTGAGGAAGTGGGCAACATGGGCTTTGTTAACGCAGGCCAGAGCCCGGACATATGCGACAACATGCAAGCTAAAGTTGGGTACAAAGTAATGAAACAAGGTAAGGCAAACGCCACTTACGAAAAGCAATAAAAACGTGCTGACTGAATAGCCAATCGTCTGCAGTGCGTTGCAATACAGAGGCCGCACTGCAGAAATTGCATCATTAAACCACTTAGCGATAATCAATCTTGAGGAACACCATGAAAGCAAAACACCATGGCCTGTTTGCGCTTCTGTTAACAGTCGCCATCATGGCCCCAGCGCATGCAGGGTACGGGCAAACCGATGTTAAGCCGCCACCCCCCAAAGACTTGCCTCCCCCACCACCGGCACCGGAGGCAAAAGTGATTAAGCCTAGCCCTAAGGCATCCACCACGCCGGCCGTGAAAGTGCCGCCAGTGAAAACGCCAGTCAATGGCGCCACATGCGAGCCGCGCTGCCCATAACCTCAGGCCTCGTTCCGCTAGGTGGCTGAACTACACGTCGTCGGCTGGAAAGGCAATTTCTTGCTGGGCAAAATCGGCCATGGCCGGCAGTTCGGTCAAGGACACGATATTGAAGTCATCTAAGAAATGCTTGGTTGTGGCATACAAGGAAGGACGGCCAGGCACGTCACGCTGACCCACCACGTCTATCCAATCGCGTTCTTGCAATTGACGCATGATAGTCGGATTCATGGTCACGCCGCGTATCTGCTCAATGTCACCACGCGTGACTGGTTGTTTGTAGGCAATAATGGCCAGTGTCTCCATCACGGCACGCGAGTATTTAAGCTGGCGCTCGGGATTTAATCTGGCCAAAAAAGGTGCAAATTCCGCCCGCGCTTGAAAGCGGTAACCGGTCGCTACCTGCACTAACTCCATGCTGCGCGATGCCCAGTCCTGCTTCAATTCATCCAGCAGCATGCGCAAGCTGGTGCGCTCTACCCGCTCAACAAAAAGCCGCGTCATGTCATCCAAGGACAAGGGCTGATTGGCGGTTAACAAGGCCGCTTCCAGCACTTGTTTTAAATCGGCAATGCTGGCTGGCAACTTAGTCGTCATGGCGATTGATTTGCAAATAGATGGGTGAAAATGCCGATTGCTGCGTGATGCGCAACAAGCCTTCGCGAGCCAATTCTAATATCGCGAGAAAGCACACCACCAACTTAGGAATGCCGTCGGCCAAATCAAACACCTGCCAAAACTCCAGCACGGGTTCGGCTTGCAATTGGCGTAGAATCAAGCTCATGTGCTCACGCACGGACAACTCGGCGCGGCTGACTTTGTGGTGTTTAAAGTGGCTGGCACGTTTCAAGACATTGCGCCACGCCTCGGTCAAATCGTCCAGGCTCACTTCCGGCGGCTTGACCTGGCTGATGTGTTGGTAATAGGCACTGGCGACGGTGATGCCATCGCCCACCTTGGCCATGTCGTCTAGGTTTTCTGCGGCTAACTTAATGGATTCGTACTCCATCAAGCGCCTCACCAAATCGGCTCTTGGGTCTTGTTCGGTTTCAATTTCCGCCGGCTTGGGTAAGAGGAAGCGGGATTTAATCTCAATGAGCATGGCCGACATTAATAAATAATCGCCGGCCAACTCCAACTTAATCGCCTGCATTTTTTCCACGTACACCATGTACTGGCGGGTCAATTCCGCCATGGGGATGTCCAAAATGTCCAGATTGTGTTTGCGTATCAAATACAGCAACAAGTCTAAAGGCCCTTCAAAGGACTCCAAGTAGACTTCTAGTGCGTCGGGCGGAATGTAAAGGTTTTGCGGTAGCTCGGTAAAAGCTTCGCCTTTTATCTTTGCATGGAGCGGGACGTCTATCACGGTGAGGGACAGGCTAGCTGTAATTCAAGCCCATCGCATCGCGCACATCGCGCATGGTCTCACGCGCTAACTTGCGGGCTTTTTCACAGCCCTCTGCCACGATATTTTTCACCAAACTGGGGTCTTCAGCGTATTGCGCGGCGCGTTCTTGTATGGGTTTTAATTCAGCCAGAACGCCCTCTATGACCGGGCCTTTGCATTCTATGCAGCCTATGCCAGCCGTTTTACAGCCGTTTTGCGCCCAATCTTGGGTGCTTTGGTCCGAGTACACTAGATGCAATTGCCATACCGGGCATTTTGCTGGGTCACCTGGATCGGTGCGGCGTATGCGCGCCGGATCGGTAGGCATGGTTTTAATTTTCTTGGCTACCGTATCCACGTCTTCACGCAATGAGATGGTGTTGTTGTAAGACTTGGACATTTTTTGGCCGTCTAAGCCTGGCATTTTTGAGGCCGGGGTTAATTTGTAATCGGGCTCCAACAATATCATTTTGCCGCCGCCCTCTAAATAACCCAATAGGCGTTCTTTGTCGCCCATGCTCATGCCTTGCTGTTCTTCTATCATGGCGCGTGCCGCATCCAAGGCTTCTTCATCGCCACTTTGCTGATAGGCATTGCGCATTTCTTCATACAATGCCGCACGTTTGTTGCCTAGTTTTTTGATGGCGGCTTCGGCTTTCTCTTCAAAGCCGGCTTCCTTGCCGTAAATATGATTAAAGCGACGGGCGATCTCACGGGTGAATTCAATGTGTGGAATTTGATCCTCGCCCACCGGCACCTGGGTGGCTTTGTAGATCAAAATGTCCGCGCTTTGCAACAAGGGGTAGCCCAAGAAACCGTAAGTAGATAAATCTTTGCTGCTTAATTTTTCTTGTTGGTCTTTGTAGGTGGGCACGCGCTCCAACCAACTTAAGGGGGTAATCATGGACAGCAAGGTATGCAATTCAGCGTGCTCGGGCACGCGCGATTGGATGAATATGGTGGCACTGGCAGGATCAACCCCGGCTGCCAACCAATCGATGACCATTTCCCAAACGCTCTCTTCTATGATTTCCGGTGTGTCGTAATGGGTGGTAAGCGCATGCCAATCGGCGACAAAAAACAAGCACTCGTGCTCGTGTTGCAATTTAAGCCAATTTTTAAGTACGCCGTTGTAATGCCCTAAATGCAGATTACCGGTAGGACGCATGCCAGATAAAACACGTTCGATTGCCATTGAGTAAAAACCTTAAATTGAGTCAGCGCTTATTATACAAACAAGCCCTTAAATTACGCTATTTATTAACGCATAAACCAAGTTGATAAACGGGTCTAGAATTTGGCTAAGCACCCCAGTAAACAGTAAAACCAACAGGATAATAAAGCCGAAGCGCTCTATCTGCGCAAACGGCCTAGCCAAATGCATGGGCAACAAACTGACGGCAATGCGGCCGCCGTCCAGTGGCGGCAATGGCAATAAATTTAATACCATCAGCACGATATTAATGCCTATACCGGCTTTGGCCATCAAGCCTAATGGCTCGGCCATGAATGACGGCGAGTCCATGGTAAATTTCAACAGCAAGGCCCAAAACAGCGCCATGACAAAATTAGACGCAGGACCGGCGGCGGCCACCCACAACATGTCCTTTTTGGGATGGCGCAAGCGGCTGAAGTTAACCGGTACCGGTTTGGCCCAGCCGAATAAAATGCCGCCCAGCAGTATGGTCATGGCCGGTAATAAGATGGTGCCAAACGGGTCGATGTGCTTAAGTGGATTTAAGCTGATGCGACCGGCTTGGTAGGCGGTCATGTCGCCAAAATACTTGGCGGCATAGCCATGTGCCGCTTCGTGCACGGTGATGGCAAATATTACCGGTGGTGCGTAAATAATGATTTTTTGTATGAGGGATAATTCCATCTAATCGCTTTCCTTATTTAAAGCCAAACCAAACGGGCCTAAATCGCCTAAACCCGCCCGGATTAATTCTGGCACATCTTGGGTTAAATTAATTACCGAGGTGGCGGCCGCCAAGCAATGGCCAACATCAATCACCAAGTCCACGCTGTGTTCTAATTTCTCGCGAATTTCCCAAGCTTGCGTCAGCATCTCTTCTTCATCAGGCAGCAACAAAGTCATGCTTAACAATGGCGCATTGATGGCTTCCAATATGGCTTGCACTACCGCGTGTTCTGGCACGCGTAAGCCTATGGTGTTGCGCTTGGGGTGTTGCAGTTTACGCGGCACTTCACGCGTGGCATTCAAAATAAAGGTGTAAGCGCCTGGCGTGTTGGCTTTGAGCAAACGAAATTGGCTGTTACTGACTATGGCGTAATTGCCTAACTCGGCTAAATTACGGCAAACCAAGGTAAACAGATGCTGCTCATCAGCCCCACGGATTTGCCGTATGCGCGCTTGGGCATCGCCGTGGCCTATCATGCAGCCTAAAGCGTAACCCGAGTCAGTGGGATAAGCGATCACCCCACCGGCCTGCAATATCTCCGCCGTATGGGTGATCAAACGCGCTTGCGGATTGGCTAAATTAATATTAAACAGTTGCGACATGGTCCATCGATGTTAAATCGGCTTATTGCATGGATTGAAACTGTGGCCAATCTTGCCAAACCGGCACGCAGTTGCTGGGCAACTCAGCCAAACGGCCCATCTCCATGAAGCTGATGCCAGGGCCGTGGTAATCCGACCCTTGTGAAGACTTCAGGCTAAATTGGTGAGCCAACTTAGCGAACTGCTGGTATTGCGGCGGGGTGTGGCTGCTGGTGACCACTTCTATGGCCACGCCACCGTAACTTCTAAATTCATGCAGCAATTGCAACATATTGACCGAACCCAAATCGTAGCGCCCGGGGTGGGCAATCACGGCCGTGCCGCCGCTCGCTATAATGAGCTCAACCGCTTGCTGTAAATCCATCCATTGGTGCTCAACAAAGCCTGGCTTACCTTTAACCAAATACTTCTTGAACACCGTTTTGGTGTCTTTAACCAGGCCCAGCTCCACCAAGTAACGGGCAAAATGCACACGGGTAATGATGCTTTGCTTAGCCAAGCGTTTCGCGCCTTGGTAGGCATCGGCTATGCCGGCTTTAGCCAAGCCCTCGCCCATTTGTTGCGCCCGCTCATCTCGCGCTATGCGCACTAGGGCTAAGGCCTGTTGCAAGCCCAGGTTGTTTGGGTCTATGTTTAAACCAACGATGTGCAAAGTGCGCTTTTTCCATGTCACGGAAATTTCCACACCATTAATCAAGGCGATGTTGTGCGCCTGAGCGGCGACTTGGGCCTCGGCTAAACCACTGATGTCATCGTGATCGGTCAAGGCCAGGACGTTAACGCCCTTAGCGGCGGCGTAAGCCACCAAATCGGCTGGGCTTAACAAGCCATCGGACACGCTAGAGTGGGCATGTAAATCGAAATTTAAGGGCATGAACGAATTGAATTAAAGACCAATAGGGTAAAGCTAGAAGAAAAAATACGCCTTGCGACACAGCATCAATCATAGCAAAATAACGACTCACACTAAAGCACTGTTAATCATTGATTTTTTCTTGCCTCGAGCAGCCTAGAAAGCGAACCCACACCCACCATGAATAAGTTTTTGTTTGACCTGTTTCCCGTCATTTTATTTTTCATTGCCTTTAAGTTTTTTGGTATTTTTACTGCCACGGCGGTCGCCATCCTAGCCACCTTAGGGCAAATCATTTACAGCAAACTGCGCCACGGCAAAGTGGATAAAATGCTGTTAGTCAGCGGCGCCATTATCGCCCTACTAGGCGGCATCACGCTGATTTTGCACGACAAAAGCTACATCATGTGGAAACCCACCGTGCTTTACTGGATCATGGCTGCGGTGCTCTTAGTCTCCAACTTATTTTTCAAGAAAAACTACATCCAACAAATGATGGGCAAAATGATAGACGCCCCCGCCGCCATTTGGACTAAGCTCAATTATGCATGGGTAATTTTTTTAGTGTCATTGGGCTTTTTAAACCTCTACGTGGCTTTTAATTTCGATGAAAACACCTGGGTGAATTTCAAACTATTTGGCGTCACATTAATTATGTTTGTATTCATCATAGGCCAAAGCGTGGCCTTGAAAAATTACCTCATAGAAGAGCAAAAAGGCGGTGAGCAATAATGTGGTACACCATCGTCGCCGAAGACGCCCCCAATAGCCTAGAAAAACGCATGGCCGCTAGGCCAGCTCACCTAGCCCGCTTGCAAACCTTACAAGAAGCCGGCCGTTTATTGGTGGCAGGTCCTTTTCCGGCCATCGATAATGTCGACCCAGGCCCGGCTGGTTTCACTGGCAGCCTCATCATTGCCGAGTTTGCCAATTTAGCGCAGGCCACCGATTGGGCGAATAATGACCCCTTTGTCAGCGCAGGGGTTTACGCTCACGTGTCGGTCAAACCGTTCAGAAAAACCTTACCGGCTTAAGCGTATGAATTTAACCGAACTTATCAAGCAGCGCTTGCAGGCATTGGAGCCGCTAGACTTAAGCATACAAGACGACAGCGCCATGCATGCCGGGCATGCCGGCAATCAGGGCGGTGGGCATTTTAGCTTGCGCCTAAGCAGCGCGCAGTTTTCAGGCAAATCTCAAGTCATGCGTCATCGCTTGGTCTATGCGCAATTGGCTGACTTAATCCCCAACAAAATTCACGCCCTAAGCATCAACGCCATCGCCCCACAAGAGCTATAATCAAGCCGAACGATTACAACTACTTTTTTATATTAAACCCATAGCATAAGGATTTTTCATGAAATTCACCCCCACCCTGATCGCACTGGCTATTTTATCCATGGCGCCAAGCGCATACGCCGGCGACACCTTGGCCACGGTTAACGGCAAAGCCATCAAGCAATCCATCTACGACTACATCGCCAAAGATGCCACAGCGCGCGGTCAAAAAGTGGATGGCCAAGTTAAACAAGCCATCACCAACAAATTGATTGATTCGGAATTGGTCTACCAAGAAGCGCAAAAACTGGGCTTGGATAAACAAGCGGATTACCTCGCACGCGAAGAGTTGTCTCGCCGTGAGTTGTTAACCTCATCCTATTTGCAGGATTTTGTGAAAAAGAATCCGATTAGCGAATCCGAAACCAAAGCCGCTTACGAAGAATACAAAAAAGCCTACGGCGACAAAGAATACAGCGCACGCCACATTTTGGTTAAAACCGAAGGCGAAGCCAAAGACATCATTGCGCAGTTAGGCAAAGGCGGGGATTTTGCTAAGATAGCCAAGGAAAAATCCTTGGATCCTGGCTCTAAAGAAAAAGGCGGCGATTTAGGCTGGTTCTCACCGGCCTCCATGGTGAAACCGTTCAGCGACGTGGCGATTAATCTGCAAAAAGGCAGCATTTCCACCAACCCTGTGCAAACCCAATTCGGCTGGCACGTCATCAAGCTGATCGACACCCGCACCGCTCAACCTTTGCCCTACGACAAAGTGAAAGACGGCATACAAAAAAATCTGCAACAACGTAACCTAGAAAAGATGATGGCTGAATTACGCACTAAAGCCAAAATCGACATCAGCAAATAAAGTTTAAGCAATGCATAAAAAGGGCTCGACATCCGAGCCCTTTCTTTTTAGCCGGCCTATACTTAAGGCTAATTGCACGAGCACAGCCATTCGTGCCATAATAAGAATGGTTATCAATTACGTGAAAAATAATGCGACTTTTATCCCAATTAGCCATAGGTGAACACGCCACTATCTCCGCCATTGAGGCCGAGGAGTCGCTATATCATCGCTTATCGGCTTTAGGATTTCGCGTAGGCAAGACCTTAAGCATCATGCGCAGGGCCAATTTTAATGGGCCCTTGCACGTGCGCCTAGGTACAACCGACGTGATCTTACGTGACACCGAAGCCGCCCGTATACACGTGCAGAACGACTTGCAGGCTAGCCAATGAAACGCATCGCTTTATTAGGCATGCCCAACACGGGCAAATCCACCTTATTCAACCGCATCAGCGGCGCATCCGCGCGGGTTGGCAATTGGCCTGGCATCACCGTGGATTTGATGAGCGCGAAAGTGTTATTGGGTGGCCACATCGCCGAGTTGGTGGATTTACCTGGCATATACGATCTGCATGGCTTTTCAGAAGACGAGCAAGTCGTGCGGCACTTTTTGGCGAACAATCCCTTGGATTTAGCCATAGTCTTACTCAACAGCTCGCAAATTGACCGGCAATTGTCGCTGTTATTGCAGATTAAAAAACTGAATATCCCCATGGTGCTGGCCTTAAACATGTCGGACGAAGCGAAAAAAGCCGGCATTAGCATAGACATAGATTCATTAGCAAAATCGCTCAACATGCCGGTGCTGCAAATCAGTGCAAAATACGGCGAAGGCTTACCCAAGGCATTGCAGGCAGCCGTTGTCGTTCTTAATCAAGCACAAGCTGGCAGCGATCCGGCTTGCATTAGCCTGGCCTTAGAAGAAGATCAAAAAATTGAAAAAGAGATGGAAAGCTTGCTCGCCGATTACGTGCATATACCCAGCACGCTATCGGACAGCACCACGGACAAAATAGATAAGGTCCTGCTGCATAAATGGCTGGGTTTACCGCTGTTTTTCTTAGCCATGTACGCGTTGTTTCAGTTCATTTTTGCCGCCGGCAAACCCCTGCAGGATGGGCTGGCGTTGGCACTACAACTCCTGCGCAGTGGCGTGTTGGAACCGCTTTTTGCCGGCAGCCCAAGCTGGCTTAGCGGTTTATTGTTGGACGGCATATACAATGGCGTAGCTACGGTTGCGGCTTTCGTGCCCATCATCGTGCTGTTCTTTTTGGTCATGTCCATGGTGGAAGACAGCGGCTATTTATCCCGTGCCGCATTTTTGATGGATGCCCTAATGGCCAAAATGGGCTTAGATGGGCGCGGCTTTGTCATGATGCTGATGGGCTTTGGCTGCAATGTGCCGGCACTCATGGGCACACGCATGATGCGCTCTAGGCCTATGCGCTTGCTCACCATGTTGGTGATTCCTTTGTCGCTGTGCTCGGCTAGGTTGCAGGTATTCATTTTCATGATTGCCGCTTTGTTTACGGCCAGCCAAGCACCGCTGGTGCTGTTTGGCCTGTACCTCATGAGCTTTGTCACCATGTTTTTAACGGCGCTGTTGTTTCAAGGCCAATTCAAAAACAAAGAACCGTTTATATTGGAATTGCCGCCCTACCGCTTTCCCACGCTTAGGCAAATCGTCTTACGCGGTTGGCTGGAAGTGAAGCACTTTTTACAACGCGCCAGCAAATTCATCGTCATTGGGGTGGTACTGGTTTGGGCCTTGACTAATTTCCCTAGCAACGTCGCACCAGCCAGTGCCGGCAGCTACGCTGGGCAGCTTGGCGCCTTGTTTGCGCCTGTGCTCGACCCATTAGGCATAAACAACCAATTGGCCATCGCCTTAATATTTGGTTTTGTTGCCAAAGAAATTGTAGTGGGGGCTTTAGCGGTAATTTATGGCTTACAAGGCGACGCCTTGATGGTGCAGATGGCCAGTCAGATTGATTGGGTGCAAGCCATGAGCTTTATGCTGTTTGCGCTCATTTACACACCCTGTTTGTCGACTATTGCCACGCTTAGAAACGAATCCAAAAGCTTAGGCTTTATGTGGCTGTCCTTAGGCTGGTCATTAGGCCTGGCCTGGTTGGTAAGCTTTGTGTTTTATCAGAGTGCGCGGGCTTTAGGCTACTAAAGTTTAGGCCCGCTGTTAGCAAGCAATCTAAACAGCGGCTTCGCCGGTTTCGCCGGTACGGATACGCACCACTTGCTCAACGGCACTGACAAAAATTTTGCCGTCACCTATCTTACCAGTGTGCGCTGCTTTAATAATGGCTTCCATGGCTGAATCAACGATGTCGTCCGACACCACCAATTCCAATTTGATTTTAGGCAAAAAATCGACCACGTATTCTGCACCGCGGTAAAGTTCCGTGTGCCCTTTTTGTCGACCAAAGCCTTTTACCTCTGTTACCGTTAGGCCATTCACACCGATACTCGACAAGGACTCGCGCACTTCGTCTAACTTGAATGGCTTAATGATTGCTTCGATTTTTTTCATGCTGGTCGAACTCCATAAAATAGGTGGTTACTAGGTGTTATCAGTCTAGGTGTTAACAGTATAGTTGCTTTCATTAAAGACCGCATCAAACTGAAAGCAAGTCTGTGCATTGCCATTTTCGTTTCAATACTACTAGAGCAGGCCTTAAAAATCCAGTTTAGCGGTAATCGGATAGCGCCGGTCTTTACCGAAATTTTTATGGCTAATGCGCACGCCCACTGGCGATTGCCTGCGCTTGTATTCGTTGCTATCGATGAGTTTTAGCACACGCGTCACGTCTGCCGGGGCAAAGCCCATGGCCAAAATGTCCGCGCGCCCCAAATCTTGCTCGACGTAGGCGGCCACAATCGCGTCCAACACCGCGTAGTCCGGCAAGCTGTCCTGATCCGTTTGATCGGCACGCAACTCGGCCGACGGCGGCCGCGTAATGATGCGCTCAGGGATGACTGGCGAAAGTCCATTGCGGTACGCACACAAGCGATAGACCAAGGTTTTAAACACGTCTTTGAGCAGGGCAAAGCCGCCCGCCATGTCGCCGTATAAGGTGCAATAACCAACGGCCATCTCACTTTTGTTGCCGGTAGTGAGCACCATGCTGCCAAATTTGTTCGACAAAGCCATCAGCAGCATGCCGCGAATTCTGGCTTGTAGATTTTCTTCTGTGGTATCGAATGCTAGCCCGGCAAATTCTGGCGCCAAAGTCGCTTTAAAGCCCTCAAACAACGGGCCTATAGGCAAGATGCTGTATTTCACGCCTAATCGCTTAGCCATATCGATGGCATCGTCCACGCTGATGTTGGCCGTAAATTCCGATGGCATCAACACGGCATGCACTTTGTCGGCACCCAAGGCATCGACCGCGATGGCCAAGGTCAAGGCAGAATCCACCCCACCCGATAAGCCTAGGACTACCCCAGGGAAACGGTTTTTTGCCACGTAATCGGCCAAGCCTAATGTTAAGGCTTGGTAGACCGATGCTTCTTGCGACAAGGCCAGCGCAAGCGGCTGGCTTGTTAGCTTACCCGCATTAAACGTCACCGTGGCCAAGGCCGTTTCAAATGCTGGCAAATGCTGGGTCACCTGACCATCGGCCGCCACCACCATGGAGCCACCATCAAACACCAATTCATCCTGGCCGCCCACACTATTGAGGTAAACGATGGGCAGTGCCAATTGCATCGCGCGCTCACGCAACACGCTTAAACGGCTAGCTTGCTTTTCCAAATCAAACGGCGATGCATTAATCACCAACAACAGTTCGGCTCCGGCCGCACTAGCTAAGCGAGCCGGCTCTGCTTGCCAGATGTCTTCGCAAATTAACAAACCCAGCTGGACACCATGGTGGCTAAACACCAAGGGCGCGTGACCCGGGCTGAAATAGCGCTTTTCATCGAATACACTGTAATTAGGCAAGGCTTGCTTGTGGTAGGTCGCCACAATTTTACCGCCTTGCAAGACCGATGCCGCGTTGTAACATAAGCCGTTTAAAGCTTGCGGATGGCCCACCACCAAGGTCATGTCCGGTACCGCCAAACTTAAAGCCTGCAAGGCCGCATCGCATGCTTGCAAAAAATCGCTGCGCAACAATAAGTCTTCTGGCGGGTAGCCACACAAAGACAACTCGGGGGTGAGCAAGAGCGTGGCACCTTTGGCTTGCGCCGCTTTTGCGCTGGCAATGATTTTTGCTTGATTGCCGGCCAGGTCACCGACCAAACAATTGATTTGTGCGATAGCGACTATCAATAGGAACCGCCCGCTGCTTTGAGTAAATTAGCAATGTCGCTATGCTGGCCTTTAAGCGCATAGACCAAGGCCGTCAGCCCGTATTGGTCTTTTGCTTTGAGTTTCACTTGATGGGCCAGCAGCAATTTCACCGTCTCCAACTGACCATTGCTCACCGCTATGTGCAATATGGGGGTGCCTTCCGCATCCAAATTATTCACGTCCGCACCCGCTTCGATTAAGGCTTTGGCCGCCGCCACTTTGGATTTTTTCACCGCCCAAGTTAAGGCCGTCCATTTGGCCAAATCTTTTTGATTGACTGTTGCCCCTCGCTCAATCAACAAACTGACCACCCCAGCGTGGCCTTCGCGTGCCGCGGTCATGAGTGCGGTCACGCCTTGCTCGTCGCTTAAGGCTAAATTGGCCTGGTGATCCAGTAAATGTTTAATGGTGGGAAGATCGGCACTTTTAGCGGCGTACATCAACACCGTCGTGCCACGGTCACTGCGGCTATTCGCATCCAAACCATGTTCCAGCAACAAGGCCACGGTTTGCGCATGGCCTTCTATCGCAGCAATGCCCAAGGCACTCCAACCCGACGCATCGCGCACCTTGGCATCGGCGCCTTTTTCAAGCAAGCGTTTAACGCTAGCAACGTGGTTTCTTTTAGCAGCAAACATCAGCGCAGTCCAACCCTGGCTATCTTTTGCTTGTATGTCTGCACCCTTGGCTAGCAAGGCATTCAATACCTCAAGTTGGTCCTTACGGGCGGCATACATGACTGCCGTGACGCCATCGCTATCTTTGCTATTGGCACTTGCGCCGCTGTCCAACAAGGCTTGCACGGTCGCCAAATCGCCTCGGGCGGCAGCCGTCATCAAGTAGGCCACCTCTTCCCCCGCCATGGCCGGCATGATGCCCAGCAAAGCGCATAAACAGAAAGCCAACAAGCCATGTTTATGCATCAGGCGCATCGGGTAGCTTGACCTAGCCAGCTTTATGCTGGATGGCGGCCAACACCGCTTCACCCAAACCTGCAGGCGAACTGGCGACGACAGCACCGGCTAATTCTAAAGCGCGAATTTTGTCGGCCGCTTTGCCGCTGCCGCCGGAAATGATGGCGCCGGCATGGCCCATGCGTTTACCTGCAGGCGCAGTTTGACCTGCAATGTAAGCGGCCACCGGTTTGCTGATGTGGCTCTTAATGTATTCGGCAGCCGCTTCTTCATCCGAGCCACCGATCTCACCCACCATAATGATGGCTTCGGTTTCTGCATCCGCCTCAAACATTTGCAAGCACTCGATAAAATTCAAACCTTTAACCGGGTCGCCGCCTATGCCCACGCAAGTACTTTGGCCTAATTTTAAGGCCGTGGTTTGGTGCACGGCTTCGTAGGTTAAGGTACCGGAGCGCGACACAATGCCGACCTTGCCGCGCAAATGAATGCTGCCTGGCATGATGCCTATTTTGCATTCATCGGGGGTGATCACACCCGGGCAATTTGGGCCAATCAAGCGGGCGCCGTTGGCTTTTAAGGCGGCTTTCACGTTAAGCATGTCCAACACCGGTATGCCTTCGGTAATGCATATAATCAGACCGACCCCGGCGTCACAGGCTTCCAAGATGGAATCCGCGGCGAAGGCAGGCGGCACGTAGATGACGCTGGCCGTGGCCGCGGTTTGCTTGACCGCCTCACGCATGGTATTAAAAACCGGCAATCCTAAATGCGACTGCCCACCTTTACCCGGCGTGACACCACCGACCATTTTTGTGCCGTAAGCCAAGGCTTGCTCAGAATGAAAACTGCCTTGCTTGCCAGTGAACCCTTGGCATAGCACTTTGGTGCTGCTGTTAACTAATATACTCATAATGTTTTACTTTTTATAATCGTTTATTAAGCCACGCTTAAGACTGCTTGCTTAGCGGCGTCGGTTAAGCCATCCGCGGAGATAATATTCAGGCCGCTGGATTGTAGCATTTGCTTACCCAATTCCACGTTGGTGCCCTCTAGGCGCACGATTACTGGAATTTGCATGCCCACGTCTTTCACCGCGGTAATGATGCCTTCGGCTATGATGTCGCAACGCATGATGCCGCCGAATATGTTAACCAATATGGCTTTAACATTCGGGTCAGCCATAATGATCTTAAAGGCTTTGGTCACCGTCTCCGCAGTGGCACCGCCGCCCACATCCAAAAAGTTAGCCGGTGCACCGCCGTGCAATTTAATTAAATCCATGGTGGCCATGGCCAGGCCGGCGCCGTTAACCATGCACCCTATGTTGCCGTTTAATGCTATGTAATTTAAGCCAGCATGATGCGCCACCGCTTCCTTGCTGTCCTCTTGCGACCAATCACGCTGTTCGGCCAAGGCTTTTTGCCTATACAACGCGTTATCGTCCACACTCATTTTGCAATCCAAGGCAAACAGCTTGCCGTCCGTGGTCACAATCAATGGGTTGATTTCCAACAAGGCCAAATCGTTTTCTTTAAACAAGCGGTACAAGCCTTTTAACAAACGGCTGAATGCAGCAATTTGATCGCCGACTAAATCCAGCTTAAAGGCCAAGTTACGCGCTTGGTAATCCACCAAACCGTTTAAAGGGCTGCACACCTCTTGCAAAATCTTTTCTGGGCTGACTTGTGCGATTTCCTCTATGTCCATGCCGCCAGCACTGGAGGCCACCACCACGATGCGTTCCAAGCTTCTGTCCACCAACATGGACAAATACAATTCGCGGGCAATCGGCAAGGTTTCTTCTATGAGCACTTGATTAACCGGTTGGCCATCGGGTGCATTTTGGTAAGTCACCAAGGTTTTACCTAGCAACTCGCTGGCCACCATTTGCGCCTCGGCAGAGGATTTAACCACTTTTACACCACCGGCTTTACCGCGACCACCGGCATGCACTTGGGCTTTCACCACCCAAGCTGGGCTGTCTATCTCTGAGGTGACCGTCGGGGTTTGTTTGGCTACCGAAATCACTTGACCACGCGGCACGGGAATGCCGTATTTCTGCAGCAAGGTTTTGGCTTGGTATTCGTGCAAATTCATAGCAATACAATTCAAAATAAATGGTATGCACATTTTCGCCCAATTCAGGCAAATGCGCCAGCTTTGGCGGCATATTCTATGGCCATCGCGCAACAAGCCACGCCTGCGTTTGGCCATGTGTATAATGGCTATTTTTTAATTAAGTCACCCTTATGCGTTTAGTTGTTCAAGGTTCTGCCATCCGCCACGCCCATCTGGCGCACATCCATCAGCTGAGTGCTACCAGTGTGCAATTCGTGCAAACGGGCGCCCACGCTTATTATTTAGCCAATCAGACGCAAGCCTTGCCGGCCGTGCAAGCGTTTTGCGCCGAGCAACAGATCGATTGCAGCTACTTGCCTGACCAGCAAGTCTTAGCCAAATTTGGCTTATGCGTGATGGACATGGACTCCACCCTCATCAGCATAGAGTGCATAGACGAAATTGCCGACATGGTAGGCTTAAAACCCCAAGTGGCCGCCATCACCGAGCGCGCCATGCAAGGCGAATTGGATTTTGCGCAAAGCTTGCGTCAACGCGTGGCCTTACTTAAAGGCTTATCAGAAGCGGATTTAATGCGCGTACTCAATGAGCGCTTGACGCTCAACCCGGGCGCAGTGGAGTGGATAGCCGCCTGCAAAAAAAATAACATCACCACTTTATTGGTCTCGGGCGGCTTCACCTTTTTTGCCGATAAAGTTAAAGCCATGTTGGGCTTAGATTACGCCGTGTCGAATCAACTGGAAATAGTGGATGGCAAACTGACTGGCGGCATTATCGGCGACATCGTCGACGCCCAGCGTAAAGCCGATGAGTTAGGCCAATTGCGCGACCGCTTAGGCTTAACGGCGGCGCAAACCATCGCCATAGGCGACGGCGCAAACGACCTGAAGATGATGGGGGTGGCCGGCATCGGTGTGGCTTACCATGCCAAGCCCATTGTTCAAACGCAAGCCACTTACGCGCTCAACCACAGCGGTCTAGATGGCGTGATGCATTTACTCAGCACTTAAGGCGCTTAACTCCGCCTCGGTAAACCCCGCCTCACGTCTGGCGGCCAAATTGAATGGCCCGCGCAATTTAGGCGCCAGGTAAGTCACGCACAAGGCTTCAAAGGTAGGCAAGGGCGCCACGCCTTGTTGTTGGCATAAGTAGTTAAACCAACGGTTACCTATGGCCACGTGGCCCACTTCATCACGCAAGGTGATGTCCAATATCGCCGCTGCCAATGCATCGCCGGCTTGCGCTAACTTTGCACGTAAAGCCGGCAAGGCGTCCAAGCCTCGGGCCTCCATGGTGCGTGGCACCAAGGCCATGCGCGCTAAGACATCGTGTTTGGTTTTGTCGACCATCTCCCACAAGCTGTTGTGCGCATCAAAGTCGCCGTAGGCAAAGCCCAAATGCTGCAAATGGTCTTTTAATAAATTGAAATGGCCGGCTTCCTCGCTCGCCACTTTAAGCCAATCGGCATAATAATCAGTTGGCATGCCATCAAATCGCCAGATTGCATCCAAGGCTAAATTAATCGCATTGAACTCGATGTGGCATAAGGCGTGGATCAAGGCAGCACGGCCTGCCACGGTGTTCATGGCGCGGCGCTTAACCTGCAACGGCGGGACCAATACCGGCTTGGCCGGTCGGCCTGGGATGGCTAAATCAGAATGCAGTTTAGCCGTAACATCAAGCGTCAGCAGTCTTTGCTGCCAATCCAACAAAAGCCGGTTAACGGCGAAAGATTTAAGTGCCGGATCCGGCTCAGCTAAGTAAGCCAAGGCCAACTGACGCAGCTCATTAGGGGCAGCCATAGGACGCATGTAAAGGGCAGGTTAAGGTAAAACGATAAAATCCAACTCACCGGCTTTCATGTCTGGCACCATCAAGATTTTTTCGTCTTTCGTCAGCGCAATGTCCGCTGCCGATTGGTAGGTAGCAGCCAAGGGCGTGACTTCGCCGTTCATGTCCAAGCGGAATACTTTGCCATTTTTCCAATCGCTAACAAACATGCTGCCATTGGCATGGTGCACCACCCCATCGCCGCCGCCAAAGCCTCCCGCTATGTCTAGCAGCTGCTTGGTGGCGAGGTTATAGCTGTACAAAATACCGGAGGCAAAATCCACCACCATCAATACGTCACCGGTGTCGTCCATTAACAGACCGTTAGGTGCCAAAATCCGGTTGTCTTGCTGACCGTTAATGAGCAAGCGCACCTGGCCTTGGGCATTAATTTGGTAAACAGCGCCGCCCTTGCCCTTTAAGTCGCCGCTGTCACTGACGTATAAATTGCCCGCCAGATCGGCTTCCAAATCATTCAAAAATAGCGGCGTGACTGGGAAGGCCGTGGCGGCAGCAAATACCTCGGCCTGGCCTTGCTTGGGCCCACTTAAAGCTAGCTTTAAGATGCGTTTATTGTCTGCCACATAAAGTGACTGACCTATGATGGCCAAGCCTTTAGGGTCATCCAAGCCTTTAGCAAACAGCGTCACATGCCCCGCTTCGATGACACTGATTTGGCCGTCGCCGTCCACGCCAAAGCCATTGATCTCAGAGACAAACACCCGACCATCGGTCGCTTGCACCACCGATTCCGGCATTTTCAACCCGCTGATTTTTTGTGTGCTTAACGGGGCAGCCTGAGCCACAGGAATTAAGGCACTCAACAATAAGGCCATTAATGTGTGTTTGGTCATGATTATTTCCTATGCATGTAGTTAACTGAGCGTATCGGCCCAGATGTTGTTGGCCCATGCGTGGGCATAGCCTGCTTCTTTTTCATTGGGGCTGATGGACACGCCCCCACCCTCGGCCGACACCATCATTTTCTTGCCGGCGTCATAACGGTAAACGTTGGCCACGTGCATGGCCGCATGATCGTTGATGAAGCTGTAACAGGTGTTAGCAAACACCGGCGCGGCATCAGGCAGATTACCACTCATCAATTGCACAATGGCGCTGGCGCAAACCTTGGCTTGGTTGGTCGCCATGTGCGCGGATTTTGGCAAACCCGCTGCCACGCTGTCACCTAACACGTGCACGTCAGGCACCAACTTGGATTCGTAAGTTAGAAAATTCACGTCGCACCAAGGGTAGTCTTTTTCCGTCAAACCCGCTACTTGGGCTATTTTACCCGCCCGTTGCGGCGGAATAAAGTTCAGCACGTCGGCTTTGATCGTATCAAACTCGGTGCTGACCGTTTTACTGGCCAGATCGACATGGGTGATGGCATTGTCTGCGCGGTAATTGATGATACCGGCATAGGTTTCGTTAAATACTTTAGCAAACAAGCCTTTTTTGGAAATGATTTCCGCGTTGGCATCGAGCACGATCACCTTACTTTTGCCCTTGTGCTTTTTGAAATAACTGGCCACTTGGCAAGCGCGTTCATAAGGGCCAGGCGGGCAACGATACGGCGCCTTGGGTACGTTCATGACAAACACCCCGCCGTCTGCCATGGCCTCCAACTGTTGCCGTAAATTGACCGTTTGCCAACCGGCTTTCCAGGCATGCGGCACTTGTTTTTGCGCGTCCAAGCTGGCCAACATAGGCCATTCTTGGTAATTAAAATCCACGCCCGGGGCCACGATCAATCGGTCGTAACTGAGTGTGCCGCCCAGCATGTTGATTTTCTTAAGGGAGGCGTCAATGGCCGTCACCGTATCATGCCTAAAAATAACACCGTGATTGGCCTGCAAGCCATCGTAGCCAAAGGTCAGGTCGTTGATGCTCTTGCTGCCACCCAGAACCAAATTGCTCATGGGGCAGGATACAAACTGGCGGTTGGCCTCAATCAGCACCACCTCGATGGCCCCCAAGCTCCACAAGCGCAAGTATTTCGCTGCCGTGGCACCGGCGTAGCCACCGCCTATGATGACCACGCGACCCAAGGGCGGCTTGCTGGCCATGGCCAAGCTGCGGCTGCTAGCCAAAACCAAGCCCGTTGCGCCTATGGCCTTGATGAAAGCCCGTCTATTAATCGGCTCAGCCATGCTCGGCCTCTAATTTTTGCGAGCTTAAGGGTGGACGTATGACGCGCTTTTGCATGGAAAAATGCGTGGCCAGCATGTCGATTTCCTCCAAGCTTAAACCCCTGCTGTGTTGGTGCATGATGGTGGCCTTGCGCGTGCCGTCCCTAAAGCCTAGCAATTTGCTTAACAGGTCCTCACGGGTCCTGCCAGCTAAGACCGGGTTATTCTCCTCACTGAGATTGCCCCCCTCTTTTACTATGGCGTTGCCTTGCGTGCCGTGACAGGCGGCGCAAGAGGCCGCCAAAGTGCGCACGTGGGTGGCTTGCTCGGGGCTAAATGAAAACACCCCATCGGCATGGCCAATTATGGGCCACAGCGATGGGGTGATGAGGCTAGCTAGCAGTAAGCAAAAAGACGATGCGGTTTTCATCGGACCCCCTGCTTTCCGCTCAGGCTTATTAGAAACAACGCTCTTCTAAGCAGCCGTCTTCTTTCACGCCTAATTTAGTTAACAACTCCACCATGGGTTTGTCGTTAACGTCTTTAACCGCACGCAAGATAGACACATCGGCTTTTAATTTGATGTTGATGTCGGCACCACTGGCCGCCAACAATTTGACCATCTCTGGGTAACCATTGAATACCGCTAGGTGAAATGCGGTGTTGTGCGATAGGGGGTGGATGTAATTTAAATCGCCACCTTTGCTAACCATGTATTTAACCACTTCCAATTGGTTTTTATTGGCCGCCATTTGGATGGGTGACCAAGCAAACGATTTGTAATTGGCATTAGCGGCATCGGCTTCCACGTATTTCTTAACGATTTTCATGTTGCCACTGGTGATGGCCTCAACAAATTCAATCGCGTCATCGTCAGATACAGCGGCCATGGCGTTCATGGAAAAACTTAAAACGATTGCAGCTAACAAGGTGTTCAAAAATTTCATGTTACTTATCTCCAAGGTTGTTTTTATAGTTCATTCTTAATTAATGTGGCGTCTTGCATTGCGGAACATACGAATCCAAGCACTGTCTTCACCGTCCCCACAACGCTGCCAAGTATTTTGCACGTTGCGTATAACCCGCTCAGGATGAGGCATCATAATACTAAATCGGCCGTCTGTGCTGGTTAATCCGGTTAGCCCTTGTGGCGAACCATTCGGGTTATACGGATAAGTCGTGGTTGGCTGAGCAGCGTGATCAATGAAACGCATGGTCACTAACTTATTGGCCAACAGACCATTGACTGCGCTCGCGTCAGAAAATTCCGCATAACCTTCACCGTGTGCGACGGCTATCGGCATTTTACTGCCGGCCATGCCTTTAAAGAACAAGGACGGGCTGTCCAACACTTCCACCATGGCTAAACGCGCTTCAAACTGCTCGGATTGGTTGCGTACAAAATGCGGCCAATGAGCGGCACCCGGAATCAACTCGCGCAAATTGCTCATCATCTGGCAACCGTTGCACACACCCAAGGCAAAGCTATCGGAACGAGCAAAAAAGGCCGCGAACTCATCGCGTGCACGGGCATTGAAAAGAATGGACTTGGCCCAGCCTTCGCCGGCACCCAATACGTCACCGTAAGAGAAGCCACCGCAAGCAACAAAGCCAGCGAAATCGGCCAAGCTCACTCGGCCGGCAATCACGTCACTCATGTGCACGTCAAAAGTAGCAAAACCGGCGCGATCGAACGAGGCCGCCATTTCCACCTGACCATTCACACCTTGCTCACGCAAGATGGCCATTTTGGGACGCGCACCTGCATTGATATAAGGCGCAGCCACGTTGTCGTTCACATCAAAGCTTAATTCGCTAAATAAGCCGCGGTTGTTCACGTCTAAAATCTTGTCGTACTCTTGTTGCGCACAGACTGGATTATCACGCAGCGATTGCATGCGGTAGGTGGTTTCCGACCACATGCGGTGCAAGTTAACCCGGCTGTCGCTGAACACGGCTTTACCGTGTTGCTTGATCGCTATGCGCTCGCCCTGCACCACCTCACCGATAACGTGGGCCAAGCCATTAAACTGCGCGGCAATCGCCGTCGCTTGATCGGCTGGCACTTGGATAACGGCACCTAGCTCTTCGTTGTATAAAATGCTGGCGATGTCGCCTGGCAAAGCAGACAGATCGATTTGCAAGCCGCAATGGCCGGCAAAAGCCATTTCTACTAGGGTGGTGAATAAACCGCCGTCGGATCTATCGTGGTAAGCCAGCAATTTACCGGTCGCATTCAAGGCTTGTATGCTGTTGAAGAAATGCTTTAATTGCGCGGCATCGTCTACATCCGGCGCCTCGTTACCCAAGGCGCCGTAAACTTGCGCCAAACTGGAACCGCCCATGCGATTTTTACCGGCACCCAAGTCAATTAAAATTAACCTAGTATCGCCGTCGGTTTGCAATTGCGGGGTAAGGGTTTTGCGCGCATCCGGCGTGGCGGCAAACGCTGTCACCACCAAGGATATAGGCGAGGTCACGGCTTTATCTTGGCCGTTTTCTTGCCACACGGTTTTCATGCTCATGGAGTCTTTGCCGACCGGTATGCTGATGCCCAATTCCGGGCACAATGCCATGCCCACCGCTTTTACCGTGGCATACAGGGCAGCATCTTCGCCGGCGTGACCGGCTGGCGCCATCCAGTTGGCCGACAATTTCAATTCACTGATGTCGTCTACCAAGCAGGCCGCCATATTGGTTAGCGCTTCGCCTATGGCCATGCGTCCCGATGCCGGCGCGTCTATCAAGGCCAGCGGCGCTTTTTCACCTATGGCAAAGGCTTCACCGCAATAGGTTTCATAGCCAGCCAAGGTCACCGCCACATCGGCCACCGGCACTTGCCATGGACCGACCATTTGCTCGCGCGCCACCAAACCGGTGACCGAACGGTCGCCTATGGTGATTAAGAAAGTTTTATCGGCCACACCTGGCAGGCGTAACACGCGTGCCGCGGCCTCTTGCAAATCGATGTTGGCGGTAGCAAACGGGCTTAATTGACGGCTGGTGCTTTTAACATCGCGCGTCATTTTAGGCGGCTTGCCCAACAACACCGACATATCCATGTCCACTGGCTTGTTGGCAAAATGGCTGTCGGCCACGGTCAAATGCCGCTCGGCTGTCGCCACACCAACCACCGCAAACGGGCAGCGCTCGCGCTCGCATATCGCTTTGAAGCGTGGCAAATCGGCTTGCAATATGGCCATCACGTAACGCTCTTGCGCTTCGTTACTCCACAATTCGCGTGGTGACATGCCCGGTTCTTCGTTGTGCACGTCACGCAATTGGAAAGTTGCGCCGACGCCGGCATCGTTGACCAATTCCGGGAAGGCATTGGAAATACCGCCGGCCCCGACATCGTGTATGCTCAAAATTGGGTTGGCCTCACCCAATTGCCAGCAACGGTCTATCACTTCTTGCGCGCGTCTTTCCAATTCTGGGTTACCGCGTTGCACCGAATCAAAATCCAGATTTTCTACGTTGCTGCCGGTGTCCATGCTAGAAGCAGCGCTGCCTCCTAACCCAATCAACATGGCTGGGCCGCCTAATTGAATGAGGGCCGCACCTGCAGGAATTGGGTTCTTTTTAGCATGCTGGGCAGAAATATTGCCTATGCCGCCAGCCAACATAATCGGCTTATGGTAGCCACGCATTTCGCTTTGACCCTTGGCATCCACACTGGCCAATTCAAAGGTGCGGAAATAACCGGCAATGTTAGGCCGTCCAAATTCATTGCTGTAGGTCGCGCCGCCCAAGGGGCCGTCTATCATGATTTGGAACGGTGAAGCGATCCGACCCGGCTTGCCGTAAGCGGCTTGCTCCCAAGGTTGAATGAAATCGGGTATGGCCAAATTGGATACGGAGAAACCGCTTAGGCCGGCTTTAGGCTTGGAGCCGCTACCGGTTGCGCCTTCGTCACGAATTTCGCCGCCGGCCCCAGTCGCCGCACCGGCAAAAGGAGAAATGGCGGTCGGGTGATTATGTGTTTCCACCTTCATCAAGTAATGCATTTCTTCTTCAACAAAGCGGTATGCGCCGTCCGCGGTCGGATAGAAACGTTTGGTTTTTGTGCCTGGCGCTTGGCCAGCGACGATGGAGGAATTGTCCGAATAGGCCACCACGGTCTTGCCTGGGTTAAGTTTATGCGTGTTGCGTATCATGGCGAACAAAGACAGGTCTTGCACCTCGCCGTCTATCACCCAATCGGCGTTGAATATCTTATGGCGGCAATGCTCGGAGTTGGCTTGGGCAAACATCATCAATTCCACATCAGTGGGATTGCGCTGGATTTTAGTGAAGTTATCGAATAAATAATCCACTTCATCGGGCGACAATGCCAAGCCCATGTCGGCATTGGCTTTTTCCAGGGCGGCTTTACCACCTTGCAATAGATCCACACGGCTTAATGGCTTAGGGCTATCGCTATGGTATAGCTGCTCGGCGTCTTGCAAATTGGCAAACACGCCTTCGGTCATGCGATCGTGTATTAAGGGCAACAACAGCTGACGCTCGGCTGCTGTCAAGGCTTGCCCGTTAACTGTTTGCACGTAATAGGCCACGCCACGCTCCACCCTTTGCACCTCGGGCAAACCGCAATGCTGAACAATGTCGGTCGCGCGTGACGCCCAGGGCGAGATAGTGCCTATGCGCGGTAAGACCAAGAAAAATTCACCCGACGGGTCTTCTGCTGGCAACTGTGGGCCGTAGGTCAACACCTGCTCCAACCGTGATTGCTGCTCCGCACTTAAAGCCGCGTCTTTAGTCCAAACGAAATGCCTAAACTCCGCATACAAATGCTTGATATTGCTGCCGGATGCGCCCTCTTTGGCTTGCAAGCTGGCCAAGATTTTATCAATGCGAAATGGGGATAAAGCTGCGCTGCCACGCAGACTAAGCATAGGAGAGGTTGCGTTAGTTGGAGTCATGAAATTGGGCTAAAAATTAAGTGCAATGGCGAAAGCTGAATTCTATCAGATAGCAGGGTGCTAGCGCGACCTTGAGCAGACAAAACAAGTTACAACAACTGCAATATAGCTTCGACGTGCTCGCCCAAGATGGCTTCTGTGGTATCCAAAATTAAATCCGGATTCAATGGCACCTCGTAGCCAGCTGACACGCCAGTAAAGTCAGCAATCTGACCTGCGCGTGCTTTCGTATATAGGCCTTTCGGGTCGCGCGCTTCACAGATAGCTAAAGGCGTACTCACATAAATTTCTTTAAATTTGGCTAGCCCGATTATGCTTTTTGCCATGGCACGATCGGTTGCCATAGGAGAAATTAAGGCGCTGATAACAATCAGACCGGCATCGTTCATCAACCTAGCCACTTCTGCAATGCGCCTTATGTTTTCACTACGAGCAGCCAGACTAAAGCCTAAATCACGGTTTAGCCCACGGCGGACATGATCGCCATCCAGCACATAGCAAGCACGCCCAATGGCCAATAAACGCTGCTCTAAGGCAAAGGCTAAAGTGGATTTGCCAGCTGCGCTTAATCCAGTCAGCCAGACAGTAACGGCCTGCTTACCCTTTTCACTCGAGCGATCGTCTTGATTTAATATAACTGTGTTTATGGCCGTCATTTATTGCTCTTTTTTTAATCTAGGCACTAAATACGGCGCCAAATCAATGCTGGGTCTGGATGCCAAACCATACTCCAACCCCCTAGGTTCAGTGCATGGCTTAACAACAAACAGTTTAAGCAAGGCCTGCACGCCGCATTGAATTTCTTGTTTTGCCAACTTCATGCCAGCACAGACTCTGGGGCCACTGATAAACGGAATGTAAGCATGCCTTGCGAAACTGCCATTCACAAATTCATCACGCCTAGGCTTAAACATTAAGGGTTCATGCCAATGCTGCGGGTCGCTGTGCACCCCTATGAGCGAAACAACAATCGCCTCATGCTCAGCGAATTCCATGCCTTGAATTTTCGTTGCTTTGGTGCACACTCGGCTAACGTAAGGCACTGGAGAAAACACCCTAAGCACTTCGTCAAGAAAGTATACCCTGTCGGCTGCATGGTCCTCGGGCATAGCCACCACAGGCAAATGGGCGTGCCTAGTCATGCATTCCACGGCCCACAAAAGGCCAGATGCGGTGGTTTCGGTTGAAGCAAAGACATTTTGCAGCAACTCCCCTACCGCATTGAAATTTTTCACACCCACGGCCTGCGCACTAAATTGATTCAATAAGTTTTTTATGGCCGGATCATGTTTCCATAACAGCGCAAATTCAGCAAAAATTTGATCCAATTCATGCTGACTTTGTGCGGCCAGCTCGGGGCTAGAACCCACCCAAGCCATGGCTTGTTGATCGGTAAGTGCAGCTCTAGCACGGTGCACCAAGGACAAGGGCCATGGAATGGGTTTAGGCAAAGCAAATGCCATTGAAACAACTTCTAAGGCAGCATTGATAAATGTGTCAAACAAGTTTTTTTGGCCGGACGCAAGATAAGCCTTTAAGTGCTTGCTGTAGATGGCCTCTGTTGCTGCCCCGTCCAAGACAACCGTTGCTTGAGAATAAAACGACTGGGTTATTTTGCTCCGTAGCCGCCAGTCTTCACCACTGGCAGAAAACCTACCTTGAGCAAAGCCCTCAATAAAGCCGTAATTTTTGACAAAAATATCGGGTTCTAAGAAGATGACTTTAGCCACCTCTGCCGAACTAACCACTTTAATGTTTAAAGGCAAATTAAAGTTTGGGTCGACTGCTTTATGGTAAAGGTTTGCTACTAGCGCCGATAAAATATTGCGGCTTTCCATGCCATTTATTTTCATCAGCAACCTTTATGCCGAGGCTTTTTCATGATGAAAAATTTGTTCCCTAGCATCGATGGTCTGCCGCTTACTGTCTGAGCGACCGTCTTGGTAAGAGCGCATGGCGTAGCCTGTTTTTCCAGCACATGCATGCGATACAGCGCGCATTAATGGCAGTAAATAGCGCTTATGTTCAGTCACAATGATGGTGATGATAACCGCGTCGCCAGTTTGCCAGTTTGGCGTAGGCAGCTCACCACCGTCTTTGAGCCAACGCCTTGCATCGGCGTCGTTGACCACCACCCAACCGGCGTAAGCGACTATTTTTCCCTCTAGGGTGGCAGTGATGTTGGCAGCATACTTTAGCTGATCAATCAGCTTCATGAGCATTAAGCGAAAAGAATAGTTTACAAACGGCGGGTGCCTAGAGACAATCAAGGACGCACCGACTAGGGCGGTATCGTTTAAACCACTGGCCGCCAGCTTTAGATCTGCAAGCTTGGCTTTTGGCCTATCGTGGGTATTAGCCTGAACTGCCATGCGTGCGCCTTACTTTTTCTTTTGTGGGTAATAGGTTTGGTAAAACCAAGCGTAAGCCGTTTGTATCTGCTTCTGTATACGCGGAGGAATCGCGTGCGGTTTGGGCTGCACTATTTTTTCAGATTGCTGGTGCAGGTATTTCATGCGGTAATGGCTGTCGCTTTCCCGTTCGCCCGTTGCCATTTTTTCGGGTTTAATTTCATAAGGCGACAAGCCTAACCAGGCATAGATATGGCTCATGCAAGCGACCGGGTTAGCCATCATGTCCTCGAAGCGCACAAAGTACAAACGCTCTTGCACATGCTTGGGCAAATCCGGTACGGCATGCAAGGAGGTCAGTGGTGCGCCTATCGATTTATCTTTGGCAAATAAAATATCGGCCCGGCCAAAGCGGTCGTAATCGGCCAAGTGGTCAATAAAATCCAGCAATATGGTTTTTTGATGCTGCGCTTCAATGGAACCGTAAATCTGACCCAATTCGCGTATGCAAACAATCAACTTCGCTTCCGGTTTTATGTGTAAAAGCAACTCAATAGCATGCAACCACGCGCGGTTTTTATCCACCACCACGGCTTCTTTAGTCCCTTGGTACCAGCCCTGCAAGAAACCTTGCATGGCCGTTGCCAAATGCGCGTAACTGGATTCAAAACTGTTATCCAGTTGCGACAAAAAGAAGGAGTCATCGCTGATCATGCGCCGTATGCCCAGCAGCGTATTGCACAAGGGCGAACTGTGGCCTTCGCAATTGATTTCAGGGTGCTGCGCCAACAATTGGCAAAGCAAGGTGGAGCCTGCTCTGGGCAAGCCTGTCACCCCAACAAAATTAGGTAGTTTAGTCATAGCGGTTTCATTGTAATGGCATAAGGCTTATTAGAAAAGGCAGGCTTTAAAAGCTACTGCTCAACTGCACCCACAACCTAGGGTTGGTGTCTTCACTGACGGGCTCAGACAAGGCAGGTCCACCGTGCACGCGCCAAGCGATTGCACTTTTGAATTGCAAGGCCTTGTAGCTGGCATTAAGCCCCAAACCTGCTCCTGTAATATTGCGAGTATTGGCGGTATCCACCAAATAAGGGTCTTTATTAATGCTTACTGTACCGACATCAATAAAGACCAGGGCCTGCAATTTATCACTAAAACTATGACGCAACTCGGCATTAACCATCAAACCTTCATCGCCACCGCCTTCACCGGGCGGGTAAGCGCGTATGCCATCGGAACCACCCAGATAGAATTTTTCTGAGGAGTTTAAATTTTTACTAGCCCATTGGCCAGAAGCGGCCACATACAGCAAATTATTATCGTTAATGCGTTGCAAGCGACTAAAGTTTAGATTCAACTTACTAAAACCACCGTGCGTGTTGGCCGAAGCCTGATCTTGCGCCAGCGTGACCGCATCCATACCTAAATCGCCAAGCACCAGGGTAGCGCCAAAACTATTGAGGCCACCACCAAACAGTCCATCTTGACGGTTGCCACTAAAACCCGCACTCAGCAACTTTACTTTTTTATCCACGGCGTCAACTTGTATGTCCTTGGTGTCTTTTTGCTCCAGCGTCAACGTGCCATACAGATTGACCGCTTGACTACGAACAAACGGATAACTCAAATAAACACTGGCACTGTTGGCCGAGCCATGGGAATTTAGGTCGGCGTATTCGCGGCCCAAGGTGTAATTCATGTCCGAATACGCGGCACCCAGCTTAAGGCCATTGCCACTTAGCGGCAATTGGTAAGCTATGCGCGCGTAGGTCATTTCTTGGTCGCTGCTCAACGCCCGCACGGTCAACTGATCACCGATGTTAAACGGGCTATTTATTGCCACCGCCGCACCTAAGCGGTTTTCACCGGTGTAGTGACTGCCGTAATTATCCAGCTCCACATTGGCCGCATACGCTTGCCCTGGTTCCAATTCAAAAATCAAATCCGAGGTGCCCACGCTGGCACCCGGCCTTAAACTAGCCTTAGCACCACCCACTCCCGGTGTATCGCTTAACAACAACACGGCCCTATCCACCGCCTCACTTTGCAAGGGCGCACCGGCAGGAATGTTGGCCACATGCTCTTTTGCGCGTGAGTCACCCAAGCGTGAACGATTGTTAAGCAACGGCTCACCGAGCAAGCCTTCCAACACCTTAATTTCCAGCTTACCGTCTTTTAGATCTTGCGCAGGCAAATAGGCCCTTGCCACCAAATAACCTTGCTCACGGTACCAGCGAGTAATGCGCTCCACCGCTGCGCTTATTTCTGCAAAGTTATGTTGGCCACCAATCAAATCCGCCAACATTCCCTCTAGAACATCACTTGCAACTAGGGTGCTACCAGACACACTGATTTTATTGATCCCCACTCGAATGTCACTTTCGCCACTGGCAGATATTTCTGCAAGCCCAGGCGTGCGTAACAACTCCACCGGACTGGAAGGATTAAGATTAGGCTGTTTGATCAAGGGTTGCGACAGCTGCCCAGCATCGGGAACATCCGCCTGCGCAGAAACGCCCACGCTCAGGCTCACAAAAAAAATCGCCCATAAGAGCGGCCGCTTGCAAGGGAAAAACAGGGTAGTCATGGTCAATTAATCCTTAGCGCTGACGCGCAATGTAGTCATTCTATCGTCCGGCAATTTTACTTTGTCTTCGCTTAAATTGTTGGCTTTATCGTCCACTGCCTGATCGACAATGACGTCGGCCTTGCTATCGTCGGATTTTTCCAAGCCATTTAGTGCTGCGCCTATGGCATACAAGAATGCACTGGGGCTCCCTTGCACTATGCTTAATACACCGTCCACAAAAGTTAACCGGTAGTTGGCATCCGTGCCACTAGCGACCACGGCATAATCGCCTATTTCTATACCACTGCCCAACGCCGTTACACCACTTAAGACGCTCACCGTCTCAGCGTTCACCAAACCGCTGGCACTGAAGCCGGTAATGCTTCGACTTAAGCCATTGTAATATTGCGTGCCACTGTTGGCCGTTACCACAGAATCGGTTTGGGTGATGGTGGCCGCCGCATCCGCGTGCGAGTTTAGGCTGTAATTGTTTGCGTCCGCGCCAGTTAAACTCAAACCACTAAAGCTGACCGTCGTGGCATCCGCCACGTCTTTATCGTTGTACGTGCCCACAGTTGTACCCGTTATGCTGACCGTGTCGCCCACGTAAGCCAGCCCATCCGTAGAATCGCCACTGCCAACCGCCTCGCTAGCAAAGATCGCACTGCCCAATACATCAGCAGCACGCGTGCCGTCGTACACCTTGCTGCTGGCCACGCTCAAGCCGCTTTGGTTGAGGGATTTTTGGGTGATGGTTACTGTCTGTGTACCGCCAGAGAAGGTGTAATTGCTGGCCAGGCCGTTGCAACCCGCTCCTGCGCAATCACCCAAGGCTAAGGTGCCTAAATTGACCGTTTTATCAACGCCAACGTGCCTATCGTCCATGTAACCGACTCCACTAAGCGTTAGCGATTCACCGTCCAACACCCCGTATAAATTGAAAATGCTGGCCGCCACATCGACCGTGCCGTCGTAAGCACGCGATCCATTTAAGCTGATAGCCGTTAACGGGATGGCATTGATGGTTAGGTTGCCGCCAACAATGTTATAGCCTTGTTGGTTGGAATAAGCGCCGTAGGTGCCAACGTTGGTGCCCGAAGCGGCAGTTCCCGTTCTGAGCCCATCGGTTGGCACCGACACACCGGTTTGCGCATCACCGTTATACATAACCACGGTGTTCTCCAAAGCAATGGATTCCATGAAACTGGTCAGCAATGGTGCGCTGTGGCCTTCGTAAATACGCAATACAGCACCACCGTCACCGGTATTGTTTATGTCTGCCCCCCAAGCGCTAAAGCTAGCCACTTGTTTCATCTCTGTGCCAGTCAAACCTGCGCCCCCGCTTGAGCTTGGTTGACCGCTGGTATCTTTGTCCCAGAAGCTGACTGTCACGGCATCCGGATCGCCGTTGCCGACCAGGCCCCCAAGCCCTAAATTACCAGACACGGCACCCGAGGCATAACTGTTGGTGATAGCACCTAAATTAAACCCAACCAATCCACCCACATCGTAATCACCGCTGGCGTTACCACTGGCATAGCTATTATTGATACTGCCTAACCCATAACCAACCAAACCGCCAACGTAATGACCCGTGCCAGTGGCATTGCCTGTGGCGTAACTATTAACAATGGCACCGCCACCACCGTAGCCCACCAAGCCACCGATGTAATCAATACCGCTGGCGTTACCCGTAGCATGGCTATTTTCGATTAAGCCGTAATTAGCGCCCACCAAGCCACCTGCTGAGGGGCCTCCGAAAGCACCACTGCTGGCGTTACCACTGGCATAGCTAGCACTAATACTAGCCGTGCTGGTAGTATCTGTGACGCCTGGGTCAAGATCATCAATGGTATTGTTATTCTTACCCACTAAACCACCCACTTGATAATTGCCGCTCACCTCACCCGTAGCATAACTACTGCTAATGCTAGCTAAGCTACTGCTCCCATTAATGGTGCCACCGTCGTTATCGACCTCGCTATAATTTTCCCCCACCAAGCCACCCACACGCGCACCACCGATTACATTGCCTGTGGCATAACTGTTGCTGATGCTGGCACTACTGCTGCTATTGAAACTAGAATAATTGACATTGCTTATGCGAATAGCACTGCTATTTTGACCGACCAAACCGCCGACTTGATCCTCACCCGTGACAGCCCCCGTGGCATAACTATTACTGATACTGGCCGACATAGAAAAATTGTCAGCGTTAATATTATCAAACTCAACAGAATTGGCACCAACCAAACCGCCGACATAATGACGGCCTGCCACATCGCCTGTGGCAGCGCTATCGCTAATGCTTACCTCGTTATCCCCATTGGTGGCCTGACTTAAGCCCACCAATCCACCCACGTAATCGTTGTTGCCGGTTACATTGCCATGCGCATAACCGTAAGCGATTAGCCCGTTATTGACGCCAACCAAACCACCCACTTGGTAGTTACCGCTGACAGCGCCGTTGGCCGTCACAACGATCAAGGAACCGTTGTTATGACCCACCAAACCACCGACAGACCGTCCATAATCGCCGTTTATGTCGGCATAAACATTACCGTATGCGGCCGAGCTAGTGATGTTGCCAGACCCGTAATTTTTACCAACCAAACCACCAATTCGATTCGCCGCCGCGCCGCCAGTCACATCTACTTCGGTGTATACATTACCGATGTTGCCGTAGTTGCTACCGACTGCTCCACCGACATTGCTGCCAGTGCTTGACACCACGCCGTTAGCATAGCTGTTTTCAACGATGGCCCCGTAGCCCACTCGTCCAACCAAGCCCCCCACATTTACGCCACCAGTCACATCGACATTGATAGCCATTACACCATCAAGACTACCGCGCAAATCGCCAAACAGGCCGATATTGGCATTGCTGGCAGCATCAATGACAGCATTGGTAATTGCAACATTGTCAGCCGCGTAATACCCAGCAAAGTAAGGTATGTACAAGCCAGCGTCCATTTGTAAATCTATAGTGGCCGTTTGCACAAAGCTGTAATCGCTTTCAGCAAAACCCAGCAGGTCTTTGAAGTTTTGTAAACTGCCAATTTGGTAATTGCCAGACCCATCAGCGGTCAGATAGTTAGCAATATTCAAGCTTTGATTGTGGCGCATATAATCGCCGAATTGATCGCTATAAATACCACCCACGGTGAGCTGATGCGAACCGTTAATTAACACATTATCGACATCGTAAAAACTATTGTAGAGCCACCCATCGGCATCATTGAAACCGACCAGCCCACCAACATCTTGGGCGGCATTGACCACACCGCTAGCATAACTGTTGTAAATGTCACCGTAGTTATAACCCACCAAACCGCCAGCACCGCTGTCCGCCACTACACTGCCAGTCGCGTAACTGTTATAAATTTCACCGTAATTGAAGCCGACCAAGCCGCCTACAGCACCTTCGGCACTGGCATCCGCCGTGGCATGGCTAACAAGAATCCTACCAACGTTGGTTCCGACCAAGCCACCCACCTTATTGCTACCGATTCCCTGCACCAAACCTTCTGCATAACTGTCGGCCACCGTGCTCAAGTTAGCTCCGACCAAGCCACCCACTTTTGCGCTGCCGTATCCGTAATCAATAGCAGTGATGTCGACATCGGCATGGCCATGATTAATGGCGCCGACTTTATTCATGCCTACTAAGCCGCCCACTACTGAGGAACCACCCACATTACCCGTGGCGTAACTATTATTGACAAGACCGTAGTTAGCGCCAACTAAGCCACCAATGCCAGCAACCCCGACCACATCAACATCCAACATCCCCACATTAGCAATCACCCCAGCATTGATGCCAAACAAGCCAACATTATTTGCTTCATTATAAAAAGTAAAGCTGCTGATGGTGTGGCCTTGCCCATCAAAACTGCCGGCGAATGGGTTGCCATAGTTACTACCCACCGGCACAAAACCACTGCCCGTGGGTGTGACAGCGCCTCTGTCGGTCGCCCATAGTCCGCTAGCATTGCTAAAGTCAGCACTCATGTCTATGTTGTTGGCTAGGGTGTAGTTGGCCGTTAAATCCATGGCCATCAACTGCAATTGGTGGCTGTTGGTGATGCTGGTGCTGTATTCGGATTGCAAGAAGGGGCGGGTTTCGCCATCGATCATGAACCAAGTGCCGGAGTTAGGTGAGTCGCCAAAGCTCCAACCGGCATCGGTGTAGGTGATTTGCGTTAAACGGTCAGCCGCGCTTATGCCTATGCCGCCGTCTGAGCTTGATTGACCGGTGGTGTCGGTGTCCCAGAAGCTGGCTTCAACCGTGCCGCTGTTATACCCAACCAAGCCGCCCACATCGGTGGTGCCCGTGACCAAACCCGTGGCATAGGTCTGACTGATGCTGCCGCCATCGTAGCTATAACCAACTAAGCCTCCTACACCGAAAGTGCCAGCAACATTGCCGGTGGCATAACTTTGATTGATCGTGCCACCTTCGTCGTTGTAGCCGACCAAACCGCCAACATAATTACTGCCACTCACCGATCCAGTGGCATAGCTTTGATTGATGAGGCCGCCATAGTCGTTATCACCCACCAAACCGCCAACATAATCACTGCCACTCACGCTACCAGTCGAATAGCCTTGAGTGATGATGCCGTCGTTGTAACCTAACAACCCGCCGACATTGTCACTGCCACTCACGCTGCCAGTGGCATAGCTTTGGCTGATATGACCTCCGCTATAACCCACCAAACCACCTACTTCGTTAATGCCAGTAACCGCAGCGCTACTGTAGCTTTGAGTGACGGTGCCATCATCGTTATAACCCACCAAACCACCCACACTGCCATTACCGCTTACACTGCCTGTCACATAGCTGTTACTTATGTTGCCGTAGTTATTTCCCGCCAAACCACCTACATAATTACCGCCGGTGATATCCACATTAATCAAGCCTAGGTTGCTAATGCCTTGTCCGTAACCGAACAAACCTACGCCACCCAATGTTGGGCGATTGATAGTTAGACCACTGATAGCATGACCTTGCCCATCAAAGCTACCAGTAAAATGAGTGCCAACATGGCCCACAGGCACAAACCCACCCGCATCGGTCCACACATCATTGACACCTGCGGTTTTGCTGGCATCCACATCCCTCACCAAGGTGTAATCCGCCGTTAAATCCATGGCCATCAACTGCAATTGGTGGGCGTTGGCTATTTGAGTGGCGTATTCGGAGGCTAACATGGGGGTGGTGGCACCCGTAGCACCGCCAGTATTGTTTAAGGTGCCATCGGCATTGACCAACACCCAGTTATTGCCGCTGGCACCGGGCGTGCTGGTAAAGTTAAACCCAACATAATTAGCACTGTCACGCATTTCCTCACTTGTTAAACCCGTGCCGTTGCCGTTGTTCAGTGCCACATCCGTATTGACGGTATTATTCCAATACCCATCAGTTACCGTGCCACCATCATTTAGTCCTACCAGGCCACCCACATCCGCACCGCCACTGGCCACCACACCTGCAGCGTAAGTTTGCTCAACCACCGCTTGGCTATAGCCAATTAGACCGCCCACCATGTCACTGTTAGTGGCGCTGGTAACATTGCCCAAGGCGTAGCTGTTGCTAATGTAGCCGTAATTAATATGCCCAACCAAACCGCCTAAGTGGCCAGCACCAGTTACATTGCCGGCGGCATAACTGTTGCTAATGCTGGTGCCGTCTTCCGCAAAGCCGACCAAGCCACCCACACTATTACCCACGCTCACTACGTTGCCAGTAGCATAACTGTTGCTTATTGCCACGTTAGACCAATTGTGACCAATCAATCCACCCACGTCGTTACCATAAGCGTAAACATTACCTAGCGCATACGAGCCAGTAATCGATCCGCCAATTTGATTGGTACCCACCAAACCACCCGCGTAGCTGGTAGGATCAACTTCACCAACCAGGGTGCCGGCGTCTAAGGCCACATCCGTATGGCTATTGCTGATACTGCCAAAGTTAGTGCTGACTAAGCCCCCTACATAAGCACCCAAACCCTCGACTGAACCCGTGACGAAGCTATGGCTAATGCTGCCATAATTGTCCGCCACCAAACCTGCAACAAAGTTATTGCCTTTGATGCTAACGTTAACTAAACCAAGGTTGCTAATCGCAGCACGGCCATAGCCAAACAAAGCCACATCCGATTCTGCAGGACGATTAATGGTTAGGCTGGTAATGGTATGGCCTAGGCCATCAAAGCCACCCGCGAATACATGGCCGTCGTCCGAGCCAACAGGGACAAAACCCGGACCCACATCAAGCCCTATATCAGTCGCCCACATGCCGCTAACGTTATTAAAATCAGTCGACATGTCGATGTTGTTGGCTAAGGTGTAATTGGCATTTAAATCCATGGCCATCAATTGCAACTGGTGGCTGTTGGTGATGCTGGTGCTGTATTCGGATTGCAAGAAGGGGCGGGTTTCACCATCAATCATGAACCACGTGCCGGGGCCTGAGGTGAAATCCCATTCGGCATCCGCATAGTTACTTTGCGTTAGCAACTCAGCCGTCGTTTTGCCTGTGCCACCATCAGAATTTAATTGCCCGCTAGTGTCTTTATCCCAAAAACTATCGATGACATCGCCGCTATTTAGACCAACCAAGCCACCTACTTTGGTAGCGCCCGTCACGCTTCCAGTGGCAAATGTACCAATTACATCAGCTTCGTTCAAACCAACCAAACCACCCACTTTGAAGCTGCCCGTCACACTGCCTATCGCATAGCTATTGCTAACATTACCGCTTAACTCATTTCTGCCGTTATCACCCACCAAACCACCCACCTTAGCGGCACCCGTTACTTGACCAGTGGCATAACTGTTATCAATATCACCATTATTGTAGCCAACCAAGCCGCCGACTCCGTAACTGCCTATAACCTCACCGTTGGCATGACTGTTCACTATTGACCCTGCATTTTCGCCCACCAAGCCACCAACGTCGCCGTCACGCCCAAACACCAATCCGCTGGCATAACTATTTTCAATGCTAGCTCCATACGCATTCGCACCGACTAGCCCACCGACATAGTCGCTGCCACTCACCATGCCAGTGGCGTAGCTATGACTAATGCTTGCTCCATACAAATTCGTACCGACCAGCCCACCGACATAGTCGCTGCCACTCACCATGCCAGTGGCGTAGCTATGACTAATGCCCCCTTCATTCCTGCCAACCAAACCGCCAGCTTTACTATTGCCGTAATTGCTATCGCTGATAACGTTGCCGGTGGCATAGCTGTTAGTGATAGCACTGCCATCGTAGTTGAAGCCCACCAAACCACCCGTATAACCGCTGCCGCTCACGCGACTAGTGGCATAGCTGTTACTGATGCTGCCATAGTTAAAACCCACCAAACCACCCACATTATCAGTGCCACTTACGCTGCCGGTGGCATGACTATGACTAACACTGCCTCCGTAGTTATCTCCCACTAAACCACCAACACGCTGATTACCAGTCACGCTACCAGCCATATAGCCATCCGTCACGCTACCGTGGTTATTTTTACCGACTAAGCCACCGACATAATTACTACCAGCGACGCTACCGGTGGCATAGCTGTTGCTGATGCTGCCATAGTTAGAACCCACCAAACCACCCACATAATTATCGCCTGTAATACTTACCGCCACTAAGCCTAGATTGCTGATGTTGCTATTGGATTCACCATAACCAAACAAGCCAACGTAATTTCTCGCGGGCCGATAAATATACAAGCCAGTGACGGTGTGGCCTAATCCATCCAAACTGCCGCTAAACATATCATAATTATGCTGCGCTAATATTGAAAAGCCCTGGCCTTGCGCTGCGCCCCTGTTGGTCGCCCATAGTCCGCTAGCATTGCTAAAGTCAGCACTCATGTCTATGTTTTTGGCTAGGGTGTAGTTGGCCGTAAAATCCATGGCCATCAACTGCAATTGGTGGCTGTTGGTGATGCTGGTGCTGTATTCGGATTGCAAGAAGGGGCGAGTTTCGCCATCGACCATGAACCAAGTGCCGGAGTTGGGGGTGTCACCAAAATTCCAGCCGGCATCGGTATAAGTAGTTTGCGTTAATAACTCGGCCGTGGTTTTGCCTGTGCCGCCGTCTGAGTTTGATTGGCCGGTGGTGTCGGTGTCCCAGAAGCTGGCTTCAACCGTGCCGCTGTTATACCCAACCAAGCCGCCCACATCGGTGGTGCCCGTGACCAAGCCCGTGGCATAAGTCTGACTGATGTTGCTGCTGGTATCGTTAAATCCAACCAAACCTCCCACGCCCCAAACACCAGCGACATTGCCTGTGGCATAGCTGTTGCTGATGCTGCCGCCTAAGCTATGACCGACCAAACCGCCGACATAATAATGACTGCCACTCACGCTGCCAGCGGCGTAGCTATTTGTGATGGTGCCACTAACATTTTTACCAACCAAGCCGCCGACATCATAAAAACCGCCACTCACGCTGCCAGTGGCATAACTGTTGGTGATGGTGCCGTTATCATTAGATCCCACCAAGCCACCCACGCGCGAATTAGAAGCAACAACATTGCCGGTAGCGTAGCTGCTAGTAATATCGCCAGATTCATTAGAACCAACTAAACCACCCACATCATTTGCACCGCTGACTGTGGCAGTGCTGTAACTATGGCTAATGCTGCCACTATTAGAACCAACTAAACCACCCACAGAAGATGATGTAGCAACAATGCTACCCGTGACATAACTGTTGCTGATGCTGCCGTAGTTAATTGCGACCAAACCACCACCATTTGGGCCGGTGATATTTGCATCAATTAAGCCAACATTGCTTATGTTGGCATCACCATAGCCAAACAAACCAACATCACCACCTCGGTCTATCATTAAACCAGCAACCGTATGCCCTAGGCCATCAAAACTGCCCGTGAACACTTGATACATATCTCGCCCTACCGGCACAAAACCACCCACATCGGTCCACACATCATTGACACCTGCGGTTTTGCTGGCATCCACATCCCTCACCAAGGTGTAATCCGCCGTTAAATCCATGGCCATCAACTGCAATTGGTGGGCGTTGGCTATTTGAGTGGCGTATTCGGAGGCTAACATGGGGGTGGTGGCACCCGTAGCACCGCCAGTATTGTTTAAGGTGCCATCGGCATTGACCAACACCCAGTTATTGCCACTGGCACCGGGCGTGCTGGTAAAGTTAAACCCAACATAATTAGCAGTGTCACGCATTTCCTCACTTGTTAAACCCGTGCCGTTGCCGTTGTTCAGTGCCACATCCGTATTGACGGTATTATTCCAATACCCATCAGTTACCGTGCCGCCATCATTTAGTCCTACCAGGCCACCCACATTGCTGCTGCCCGTGACCAAACCCGTGGCATAGGTCTGACTAACGCTGCCATAACTGTTTTCACCTACTAAACCCCCAACAGCACTACCACCTGTTACATTACCCGTGGCATAACTGTTGCTGATACTGCTCCCATCGTAGTTAAACCCAACCAAGCCACCTGTGCCAGAATCGCTTACATCACCTAATACAGAACCAGTGGCATAACTATTATTAATGCCACCTTCATTATGGCCAACCAAACCACCCACATGGTAGAAACCTGTGACGCTTGCACTGGCATAACTGTTGCTTATGCCACCGTAATTACGGCCAACCAAACCACCAACATCATTATCTGAGCCAATCACTGTGCCCGTCACAAAACTATTACTTATGTTGCCGTGATTCCCGCCAACCAAGCCTCCAGCACCACCTTCACCATTAATGGTTACATTGACTAAACCTACATTGCTGATATTGCCACTGCTGTTTCCAAACAAACCCACGCCCCAAGTGCTGGGTCTATCAATAATTAAACCGCTGATGGCATGACCCTGCCCATCAAAGTTGCCAGTGTATTGGTTACCATCAGCAAGTCCATAACCATAGCCCACCGGCACAAAACCACTGCCCGTGGGTGTGACAGCGCCTCTGTTGGTCGCCCATAGTCCACTGACATTACTAAAGTCAGCGCTCATGTCTATGTTATTAGCCAGCGTGTAGTTGGCACTTAAATCCATGGCCATCAATTGCAATTGGTGGCTGTTAGTGATGCTGGTGCTGTATTCGGATTGCAAGAAGGGGCGGGTTTCACCATCGATCATGAACCAGGTGCCAGAGTTAGGGGATGAGCCGAAATCCCAGCCCGCATTGAAACCACCTGTAGCGCTTGTTGCTGAAGAAAAATTAGCCGAGTAAAGAAAGTCTGCTGTACTTAGGCCTATGATGTCAGTTGCATTGCCATCATCAAATCCTATCGCATCGGCTTGACCGGTAGTGTCGGTGTCCCAGAAGCTGGCTGTAACCGTGCCGTAGTTAGAACCCACTATTCCGCCTTCATGGTAGGTGCCAGTGACCAACCCCGTGGCATAAGTCTGACCGATGCTGCCGTAGTTAGAACCCACCAGTCCGCCCACCTTAACATCACCAGTCACATTGCCGATGGCATAACTGCTTGTAACGTTACCGTCGTTAGAACCCACCAAACCACCGACATCATCACTGCCGCTCACACTGCCAGTGGCATAGCTTTTTGTGACGTTGCCGTCGTTAGAACCGACCAGTCCGCCCACATTGTAATTACCGCTCACGCTGCCAGTGGCATAACTGTTGGTGATATCACCGGCGTTATACCCAACTAAACCTCCGACATCTTCATCACCGCTCACGCTGCCATGGACAGAAGCCGCGCTGAAACTACCCGCTATAACACTGTCATCCGATGTCCACCCAACCAAGCCGCCAACCGATCCAGCGCCTGAAACAACACCCGTGACGTAACTGTTAGAGATGTTCCCGTAGTTATTGCCGGCTAGACCACCAACAAAATCACCACCAGTGATATCAACATCAATCAGGCCTAGGTTGCTAATGCCTTGACCATACCCAAATAACCCAACGCCACCCAGTGATGGGCGATTAATCATTAAGCCACTGATAGCATGGCCTTGCCCATCCAAGCTGCCAGTGAAATGATTTCCCGACTCGCCCACCGGCACAAAGCCCCGACCAGTGGATGCGCCCGTGTCGGTCGCCCATAGTCCACTGACATTGGCAAATTCCGATGTCATGTCGATGTTATTGGCTAGGGTGTAGTTGGCCGTTAAATCCATGGCCATCAATTGCAATTGGTGGCTGTTGCTGATGCTGGTGCTGTATTCGGATTGCAAGAACGGACGGGTTTCCCCATCAATCATGAACCAAGTGCCGGCGTTAGCACTGAAATCCCAACCGGCATCGGTGTAGGTGCTTTGCGTTAATAACTCGGCCGTGGTTTTGCCTGTGCCACCCGCTGAACTTAATTGACCGGTGGTGTCGGTGTCCCAGAAACTGCTGCTAACAGTAGCGGCGCTATTACTCGATACGATAGCAGGGTTTGTTTGATCAAATTCATTTTGGTTGACTCCAAGCAAACCGCCAATGCTGCCGTTACCGTTGATGCTGACCCTGCCGGTCGCGTAACTTTCATCGATACTGGCCATGCTGCTGCTTGATTGGATAGTTGCATTGGTGCTGTTAGTCACGGCCAATGTGCTGCGATTCAACCCCACCAAGCCACCCACCATATCAACACCGGACACATCACCAATCGCATAACTGGTGCTGATTTCAGCATTTCTACTGCTGTTAGAAATAATAACGTCGCTTAACCAATACAACCCGATTTCACTGTCGTTTAGCCCCACCAAGCCACCCACAGCAATGGTACCGGTTACGCTACCCGCAGCGTAACTATTGCTGATGCGGCTAGTGCTGTGGTCGCCATCAATAATGTTAATGGAACCACCATAACCACTCCAACCCGTTAATACACTGCGGTTAGCGCCTACCAAACCGCCCACGCCATAATAACCCGACGCATTGCCAGTGGCGTAGCTTTCGCTAACGCTTCCGCCATAATGGTTAATACCGACTAATCCGCCCACTCTGTAGTGACCTGAGACCACGCCAGCGGCATAACTTTCAGTGATGCTAGCGTATTCGTTTTTACCAACCAAACCGCCCACACCATCATAGCCGCTCACCCTAACGGCGGCATAACTGTTAATGATGGTGCTGCCGTCGTAGTTATAGCCCACCAAACCACCCACATCATCAGTACCCATCACACTGCCCGTGGCATGGCTGTTACTGATGTCACTACTAGCGCTAGCACCAACTAAACCACCGACATAATTATTGCCCGTTACCACACCCGAAGCATAACTGTTGCTGATATTGCTACTGTAGTTGTAGCCGACCAGTCCACCAACATAATCATTGCCGGATACGCGACCCGTCGCGTAGCTATAGCTGATGCTTCCGTATTGGTTGTGGCCAACTAGCCCACCGGCGCTTGAACCAGCCGAATTAACCTCTACATTGGCCGAGGAGTATGCATTGCGAATATTACCGCCGTAATTGTCACCCACCAAGCCACCCACAGAACCATTACCGGCGAGACTGCCAGTTACATAGCTATTGCTGATGTTGCCATAGTAATTATTACCGACCAAGCCGCCTACATCGACATTACCCGTTATTTGCACATTCAGCAGGCCGACATTGCTGATGGGTGCATAAGCGCCGTAACCAAAAAGCCCCACACCATACCAATCGGGTCGATTAATGCTTAAACCACTGATGGCGTGGCCTTGCCCATCAAACGCCCCCGTGAATACATGACTATCGTCCTGCCCCACCGGCACAAAGCCACTGCCTATTGGTGTGACAGCGCCTCTGTCGGTCGCCCATAGGCCGCTGACATTGCTAAACTCAGCGCTCATGTCTATGTTGTTGGCTAAGGTATAGTCAGCGCTTAAATCCATCGCCATCAATTGCAATTGGTGGCTGTTGGTGATGCTGGTGCTGTATTCGGATTGTAAGAACGGACGGGTTTCATCTTCAAGCATGAACCAGGTGCCGTCATTAGGCGAGCTACTAAATGTCCAGCCAAGTACCTCATAGGTGCTTGGTCTGAGTAGATCTTCCGTGGTTTTACCCTCACTATCCGCCGACCCTGCTGAACTTAATTGACCGGTGGTATCGATGTCCCAAAAGCTGGCTTCAACCGTGCCACCATTGTTATACCCAACCAAACCGCCCACATCGCTGCTGCCCGTGACCAAACCCGTGGCATAGGTTTGACTGATAGTGCCGTAATGGTTTTTACCAACCAAGCCACCCACTTTAACATCCCCGGTCACACTGCCGGTGGTATAGCTGTTGCTGATGCTACCGTTGCTAAGACCCACCAATCCGCCTACTTTTGAACTGCCTTCCACAGCCCCTGTGGCATAGTTGTTGGTGATGGTGTCGTTGTTATAACCAACCAAACCACCCACACTGTCATTACCGCTCACGCTGCCTGTGGCATAGCTGTTTGTAATGGTGCCATCGTTATAACCCACTAATCCGCCCACATCGTCATCACCAGTCACGGTGCCTGTGGCGTGGCTAGCAACAATGCCGCCTTGCCAAGTGTATCCAACCAGGCCACCCACGCTATCCGTTCCGCTCACGCTACCCGTGGCATAACTGTTGCTGATCAGCAGGTTTCCGTCATTACTGCCCACTAAACCGCCTACACCAAAATCACCACTCACGCTGCCGCCGGCATAACTGTTACTGATGCTACCCTCACTGTAGCCAACCAAGCCCCCTGTGTAATCCCCGCCACTTACCGTCCCCACGGCGTAACTATTAGCGATGCTGCCCACGCTGTAACCAGCCAAACCACCCACATCATAATTACCTGTCACGCTACCGGTCACATAGCTATTAGAAATGTTGCCGTAGCTATACCCGATCAGTCCACCCGTGGCGCCATAGTCCCCACCTCCGACGATGGCCACATTAAGTAAGCCAAGGTTACTGATGGTGGCATCACCGTAACCAAACAAGCCCACACCCCTGGTACTTGGTCGATTAATGCTTAAACCGCTGATGGTGTGGCCTTGCCCATCAAAGCTACCGGTAAAATGAGTGTCCTCATTGCCCACCGGCACAAAGCCCCGACCAGTGGATGCGCCCGTGTCGGTCGCCCATAGTCCGCTGACATTGCTAAACTCCGTTGTCATGTCGATGTTATTGGCTAGGGTGTAGTTGGCCGTTAAATCCATGGCCATCAACTGCAATTGGTGGCTGTTGGTGATGCTGGTGCTGTATTCGGATTGCAAGAAAGGGCGGGTTTCATCGTCTAGCATGAACCAAGTGCCGCTATTGGGTGTGTCACCGAAATTCCAACCGGCATCGGTGTAAGTGCTTTGCGTTAATAACTCGGCCGTGGTTTTGCCTGTGCCACCCGCTGAACTTAATTGACCGGTGGTGTCGGTGTCCCAAAAACTGCTGCTTATGGTGCCTTCATCGTTTAAGCCGACCAATCCACCCACATTATTAGTGCCAGTAACGCTGCCAGTGGCGAAGGTGTTAATTATGCTGCCATTGCTGTTACCAACCAAGCCGCCGACATCATCGACACCTGCAACAGTCCCAATGGCATAGCTATTGCTTATAATGCCATGGTTAATTCCAACTAACCCCCCCACCGAATCTTCTCTACCAATGACATTGGCCGAGCTAAAACTGCTATTGACGACACTGTCATTATCCGTCCAACCAAGCAGGCCACCCACGGATCTTGATCCAGAAACATTGCCGGTGACATAACTATTGAAAACGCTACCGTAGTTATTGCCGGCCAAGCCTCCAACAAAATCACCCCCTACGACATCCACATCAATCAAGCCTAAGTTGCTAATGCCTTGCCCATACCCAAATAAACCCACGCCATCCAATGTTGGCCGGTATATTTTCAAACCCGAGATAGTATGGCCTTGCCCATTAAAGGTGCCGGTAAAATGGTTTGCCTCTGAACCCACCGGCACAAAACCACCGCCCGAAGAACTGCTGGTCGCCCATAGTCCACTGGCATTGCTAAACTCCCCACTCATGTCGATGCTGTTGGCTAGGGTGTAGTTGGCGCTTAAATCCATGGCCATCAATTGCAATTGGTGGCTGTTGGTGATGCTGGTGCTGTATTCGGATTGCAAGAAGGGGCGGGTTTCGCCGTCTATCATGAACCAAGTGCCGGTGTTAGCACTGAAATCCCAACCGGCATCGGTATAAGTAGTTTGCGTTAATAACTCGGCCGTGGTTTTGCCTGCACTATCCACTGACCCTGATGAACGCAATTGACCGGTGGTGTTGGTGTCCCAGAAGCTATTTTCTACCGTACCCTCGGTATAACCAACCAAGCCGCCCACATCGCTGCTGCCCGTGACCAAGCCGGCGGCAAAGGCTTGACTGATGCTGCCGCCATTGTCAAATCCAACCAGACCACCCACATACACATCACCAGTCACATTGCCGGTGGCATAGCTGCTGTCTATGCTGCCATAATTGTAGCCAACCAAGCCGCCCACATCATAAAAACCGCCACTCACGCTGCCAGTGGCATAACTGTTGGTGATGGTACCCTCGTTACCTCCTACCAAACCGCCCACATTGCTGGTGCCCGTGACCAAACCGGCGGCATAGCTGTTGTCTATGCTTACATCGTTGCGCCCGACCAAACCACCCACATTATATGAACCGCTGACCGAAGCAGTGCTGTAACTATGGCTAATGCTGCCGTAATCATTATATCCAACCAGTCCACCCACATTGCTATCGCCACTTACGCTACCGGTCACATAGCTGTTGCTTATGTTGCCGTAGTTATAACCCACTAAACCGCCTGTGGCACCATAACCAACGATGCTCACGTTAATCAAACCTACGTTACTGATAGGCGCATTACCGTAACCAAACAAGCCCACCCCATAAGTACCGGAACGATTAATGCTTAAACCACTGATGGTGTGATTTTGCCCATCCAAGCTACCAGTGAATGGGCTGCCATAGTTACTACCCACCGGCACAAAGCCACTGCCCGTGGGTGTGACAGCGGCTCTGTTGGTCGCCCATAGTCCGCTGACATTGCTAAACTCCGATGTCATGTCGATGTTATTGGCTAGGGTGTAGTTGGCCGTTAAATCCATTGCCATCAACTGCAATTGGTGGCTGTTGGTGATGCTGGTGCTGTATTCGGATTGCAAGAAGGGACGGGTTTCGCCATCGATCATGAACCAAGTGCCAGAGTTGGGGGTGAAATCCCAGGATGTGAAATTGGCCTGATTAAGAAAATCTAGCGTCGACAAACTCAATAGATTATTCGTATTGCCAAGGTCCCATCCTATGGCGTCTTCTTGCCCTGTGGTATCGATGTCCCAAAAGCTTCTCTCTACCGTGCCGCCATTGTTATACCCAACCAAACCGCCCACATCGCTGCTGCCCGTGACCAACCCCGTGGCATAAGTCTGACTGATGCTACCGTAATCGTTTTCACCAACTAAGCCACCTACTTTCGCTTCACCAGTCACGTTACCAATGGCATAACTGTTAGTAATGCTTCCGTAGTTGTTATCGCCAACCAAACCACCAACACCGTAATTACCAGCAACACTGCCGGTGGCATAACTGTTGCTGATATAAGCATCGTCGTTGTAGCCAACCAGCCCCCCCACTTTAACATCACCCGTCACATTGCCCGTGGCATAGCTGTTGTTTATGCTGCCGTCGTTGCGCCCGACCAAACCACCCACACCATTTACGCCATAACCTGACGAAACAACTGAGTTCACTGCACCGGTGGCATGGCTTCCTTCAATCTCACTACCATATCCATAACCAACCCTTGCAGAGTAACCCACTAGGCCGCCTGTGACACTGGTTAAAAATGAGCCATAACCGACCGACCCACTTATGGCAGAATTAAACTGACTGCTAACATTACCAGTGGCAAAACTGTCGTATACCCCACCATATTGCCAGCCAAGCAAGCCCCCTGTGTAATTACTGGCAGTTAGGCCACCACTTATATTGGCACTGACACTAACCTGAAAATGGCTAATTACATTGCCGCTGGCATAACTGCCGTTTACCCCAGCATAGAAACTTGATCCGATTAAGCCCCCCACTTTGCTGCTGCCTTGCACATTACCCAACAACGGCTGATCAACAGTCAGCATAAAGCTGCTTGTAACATTACCGGTAGCGTAATTGTCATACAAAGAAGAACCGCCGTTTAAGCCGATCAAACCACCGACTTTTTGCGCTCCCTCCCATGGCGGCCCTGCCAACACATTAGTTAAAGCCATGCTAGCGGTAACCCTACCGCTGGCATGGCTGTCGTTGATGCTGCCGAAGTTGAGGCCCACCAAGCCACCCACCTTTTGGGATCCAGCAAATTCCTGCACCACAGGGCTGATTAAGGTCATGCTGGCAGTAACATTCCCGCTGGCATGGCTGTTGTTGATACCGCCAGTGTTATAACCCACCAAACCGCCGACGGCGCTTGAGCCGCTATCCCCTTCAAGGCTAGTGCTGGCGCTGGTGCTGCTGACATTGCCAGTGGCATAACTGTTGTTGATACCGCCAGTGTTATAACCCACCAAACCGCCTGTAGCATCATAAGTGTTCTCGCTAACGACATGGCCAGTGGCATAACTGTGGTCAATCAGCCCATTGATGTTTTTTCCTACTAAACCACCGGTGGCGGCATAATTAAGGTTCATCACGCTGCTGACATTACCCGTGGCGTAGCTGTAGTCTATGATTGAATCTGCATCTATGTTGGCGCCTACCAAGCCGCCCACTAAATCACCACCGCTCACGCTACCCGTAGCATAGCTGTTGCTGATGTTGCCGTTATCATTTTCACCCACCAAGCCGCCCACATAATCACCACCGCTCACGCTACCCGTAGCATAGCTGTTGCTGATGTTGCCGTTATCATTTTCACCCACCAAGCCGCCCACCATATCTTGCCCATTGACGCTAGCACTTGCATGACTTAGGCTGATGCTTGAACCATAAGTCCTGCCAACCAAACCGCCTGTTTTCCAATCCGCCTGCACTGTGCCACTGGCACTGCTGTTGTGTATGGTGCCGTAGGTCATTTCACCTACCAAGGCGCCAACAACATCGCGACCGGTGATGGATGCATTGGTCAAACCAACATTGCTGATGGTGTTTAACGAGCTGTAGGCAAACAAGCCGATGTTATCGCTGGCGGGGCGGTTAATCATCAAGTTGCTGATGGTGTGGCCTAAGCCATCAAAGTTACCGGTAAAAAATCCAGAACTACTGCCTAGCGGCTGAAAACCTGCATAACTGGCTGGATCGGCCAAATCACTGTTCCAGCCACTGGTGGCAGAGGCATCAATATTGGCCCCGAGGGCGTAATGCTGATTGACATTGCCATTGATGCCTTGCAAATCTCGAGCAGTGACGCTGCCTTGAGTACCCAAATCGGTGATGACGTAATAATTCTTAACCGTGCCCGCTGAACCCAATTGCGTGCTGAAGTTTTCACCGGCGTGCAAATTTACCGGGGCATTGATGCTGTAGCTAGCAGCTGTGCCATTTAAAACACCATCGCTCGCGCCTTGGCCGTACCTTAAGTCCAACACCCCTTCGGCATCGGTGGAAGTAATGGCTTGATTGATTTCAATGTTGCGGTAAGCGTCTAGGGTTAGGGTGGTGGGTGCGGCCCATGACACGGCGTCGTTAACGAAGATGTCGCCATTACTGCCAGCACTGCCAACTAAATCCCCAGATGGCGTATCGGCCGTTTGAATGGTAATGCTATTACTACCTAACAAGTTTCCTAATGCGGCACCGGTAATGTCACCACCACTGGCCGCCACGGTAAAATCATATGGGTCAATCAACCACGAACCGGTATTGCCAGACGGCGCCGCGGTGGTAATGCGAGCGTCATTGGCCACTTTGACACTGGCACCCGAGGTTTCAATAAAACCACCGTCACCGCCATTGGGTGCACTGGCATCCAAGGTGCCGCCCACTTGAGTGGTGCCAAGCGCCATGTCGCTGATCAGTTCAATGCGGCCACTCACATTGGCCATCGTGCGCGCTTCAACGATGCCGGTGTTGTTGACCATGGCTTTGGTAATGGCCTCGGCGGCCTTGGCCGACATAAACACTTGCCCACCGTCGGCTTCGATTAATTGCTTGTTATCCACCAGCGCTTGAAACGCGCCCTTGTCTATGCTGAAGCCCACCAATGAACCGCGGCTTAGATTAAGCGTGACTTGATTGCCGGCGGCCAACACGGCCGAGCCTAGGGTGGCAGAAATCACCCCTTCATTGATCACCTGCGGTGCCAGCATGGCTATGTAACCGCTTTGCGCAGCAGTCAGCGTGCCTTGGTTGACGACACTGCCGGATTGACCGTTATTGCTAAAGCTAAAGCGGTTAGCCATAAAGTCGTTGTTGCTTAAGCTTAAGGTGGAAGCCACCAAGCCACCCACATCGACTTGGGCGCCGGCGCCAAACAAGATGCCGTTGGGGTTTAAGATAAAGACTTGGCCATTCGCAGAAATGGCGCCATGGATCTGACTGATGCTTTGCCCCAACACCCGATTAAGCACAATGGAAGAAGCATTGGGCTGATTAAACCGCACCGCCTCATGGGCAGCCACGCTAAAGTCCGTCCAATTAATGGCTAAGTTTTGGCTACTTTGATGGACGGTGGTGGTATTGCCGGCTTGGCTAATGGCACCGCTACCTGCCACCACTTGGCCGTCCGTGGGGCCCGCTCGGACAAAGGGTGAAATAGCCAGCGCCAAAGCCGCTGTGGCCGCTGCCACATTCGCCACCAGCTTACTTCTTGCAGACGATTTGCCGCGACCACGCGCGCACTCCGCCACGGCTACCCAAGCGGCTAGCGTCTGATTCCAGACTAGGCGATAAATGCGGTTTAATGAAGCGTGGCGTTTCATGGATTAGATGACCATCCTGCATGCCTTCGCGTCAATGACACGGCCAAATAACTCAGTCCTGCAATTGCGTATTACAGTCATTCATTAGCTCTTTGGTAGAATAATTTTAAGATAATTTGGAGTGTAAATTAGGCCTTATTTCACTCCCTCTCAATTACTCTCACAGCCAAACTTTTCATGCTTTACAATGCGTTTACCGTGAACAAAACTGACATCACAAACAAACTTAGCTGCTCATGCACACTACTGTAAAAAAAATTGTCTTTTTGTGCCTATTGCTAGCCGTAAGTTACGCGCAGGCAGCAATGCAGAATAGCTTGCAAAATCAGACGGTTGTTAGTGAAATTCTCTTTTGCAATGAAGCAAATTTAACCTTGGAACAAGCCACACAGTGCGACTACCAAGTCACTAAAAAAACCTTTCAGCCAGGCTTTGTTGATGGGCCTAGATGGATTAGGTTGCGAGTGATATCGCCCAGCCAAACCATGCCAAGCATAGCAGTGCATGTGGGGCCACACTTTTTAACCGATATACAGCTGTTTGAGAAAATAGGTCATCGTTGGCATAGTCAAGTTGCCGGTAGCCGCTATCCCATCACTGACATGAATGCAAAAGTTGGTGGCTACAGTTTTATTGTGCCCACCCAGTCATCATCGGAAAACACTTACTATTTACGCATCAACACCATGGGCCTAAGCCATTTTTTTATTGTGGTTGAACCTTGGCCAAGCGCTAATCCCTACAATCATAAGTTAAGTATAGGCATGCAATTAGGTGGGCTATTGCTGGTATTGGCATTTGCGGTCATTAGCTACTGGATTAACCCCAATCAAGTCATGCTAAGATTTGGCTTGCTAATGCTGACTATCGTTCTGGGTCTAATAGCAGGTAGCGGTATACTGGCGCACTATTTTCTTCGTGATTATCCCGCATTCAATCAGCTAATTTTTAGCTGGCTTATTTGCCTGCGACTGGCGCTTTGGATAGGCTTGTCTCGATCCATGCTTAAGCCCTATCAGACACCTCTTTGGTACATCCTCTCCTGCCGCATCACTTACGGTATCGCTGCACTTAGCATGGTGCTGATTGCGCTAAATTTATACGCTATTGCATATGGCCTAACATTTACGGCTTTACTTATTGCACCCATGGTTCAAATCCTAGCCATTTGGCGCTCCCACGATATTGAAAAACCAAACAAACGTGCACTGTTATTAGGGTTTGCTACGAATACCGTGTTAATTCTAATAGCTGCACTGGCTGTTATTTATTCGGTCGGCGGAAGCTACTTTCCTATTTATGTGGCGCGCTTAACTGACTTCACAGTTCCGCTTGTGCTACTTACTATCATCCTTTTTCAGCAACGGATGAAGAATTTAGAGTTAGTTCAAGTTAAAAACGAACTACTAGAAAAAAATTTGCGAACCAAGTTTGAACAAAAGCTGTTAGCCGAACGCAGCCTGCTCATCGACATGCTCACGCATGAATTGAAGAACCCGCTTACCACCATCAGCATGGCCGCAGGTTCGTTAAGCCATGATTTAAAAAACATGGGCATAGCTAACAGTCGTCGATTAGACAACATCAAGCTGTCCATAGCTAACATGGACAGCATCATAGAGCGTTGCGCGCTGATGAATTTAGTTGACCAACATAAAACAGCCTTATCTAATGAGCCTGTTGATTTGAGAAGATTAATTAATGACTGCATAAAAAATTTAGACAGAGACAACAGAATCGATCTAGCCATGACACAAAGCATTACCATCATGACTGACCCGTATTTATTGGAAATAGTCATAAACAATCTGATCAGCAACGCACTTAAGTATGCAATGCCTGCGAAGCGTATTCGTATGGCCGTAAATGACAGTGCAATAGCCAACACAAATACCATCTGCGTTCAAATTAGTAACGCCATCAAACCAACCATGGCGCCCGATGAAGCAGCAATTTTTAAGCGATTTTATCGCCACCCTTTGGCACTAAAAACCAGCGGTAGTGGCTTAGGTTTATTTCTATCGCACGGCATTTGCCATATGCTAGGAGGCACACTTAGCTATGCACGCACAGGCAATACCGTCCAATTTTCTGTGGATTTACCAACATGACAAAGTTATTACCCAGCATACGCATAGCCATTGTTGAAGATGATGTAGCGCTGCGTGAAGAATTGCGCTACTTTTTAACAAGCCATGCTATGACTGTGTTTGAAGCAAACAGCAGTGTAACGCTGGATGAATTACTCATGCATAAACCGGTTGATTTATTGATTTTGGATTTAAATTTACCTGGGCAAAATGGCTTTGAAATTGCCGTGCGCATTCGACAAACCATACCCAATATCGGCATTATTATGTTAACCGCTCGCACGGCACAGAAAGATCGGGTTAAAGGTTACGAAAGCGGTGCCGACATTTACCTGCCAAAACCCACCTCTGCCCCAGAACTTTTGGCTGCGGTTGTTAGCTTACACAGAAGGCTACATGATCAAAAAAATCAGAGTAAATGGACCTTAGATGTGATGCAGCGATTGCTCATACCACGGGATGATTTGGAGGTCATTCCATTAACCGCTATAGAATGCTTGTTAATCATGACGCTTACCAACGCGCCCAATCACAGCCTGGACACCGACGAAATATGTGAAATCATCAGTCAAAAAAATCACGGCGAGCTTGTTACTAAACGCGCATTAGAAAATATCATCAGTCGTTTACGAAAAAAAATAGCCGCAACCGTGAGTGAACCTAAGCTGCAGAGCATACGATCCATTTGGGGATTGGGTTATGAAATTTGCCTACCCATCGCCATTATCAATGCCTAAGTCAGCGACACTGGTATTTAAAATAAAATGCGGGCGCTTAATTCTACGGCATCAATGTCGGTCGTAAGCTCACCGCTCAAGCCCATGGGCGCTTGAGACACATCGCTGTATAAACTGTTCCTACTGCAGGTTAAGCCTAGCCAAAGGTTTTTAGTAACAGCGCGACTAACGGTCAAATAGGCCAGATAGCCGTGTGTTTTTTTCACCGATCCATCCGTCAATTGACTGGACGGTGATCGTATGCCGTTAGCCGAAAAAAGAATCAGGTAATCGCCCCAGCCTTTGGATAAATTGCCGCCGAAGGTGGTAGTACGAAACGTGCCATTATTGTTTGTTTTTTCGCTAGCACTGAGGCTGGCCACCCACTGATCGGGACCCACATACATACCCGTCACACCGGCAACCACATTAACAAAACCAGGCTGTGCAATGATGGGCGACAACATAGGCTGAACGCCAAGGGATAGCTTTAATCGCCAAGGCTGCTCTGTACCCCAAAGCTTGCTACCGGTAAAAATAGGACTGGAAAAAGCCTGCACGTCTAGACCAGGGAGTGTGGTATCCGCTTTTAGTGTGCCAACGTAGGTGGTGGAAACGCTAATGGCGTAAGCATCAGGCAAGCCCATCGCAAAGTATTGATAAAAGTTTAGACCCTCACTCTTGCCAACCAAGCTAAAAAAACGCGTATCGACTCGGGTGCTGGATTTAAAGTAAGCTACCGCAGAGTCAGACTCAAATTGATTTTCTTGCAAATACAGTGCTGGCGAATACGGCGACAGTTGCTCAGCACGCAAGGGCTTACTGCATACAAGCGCTGCAGCAATCGCAAAAAGATACATTAGCGGTGTTTTGCGTGTTTGAAAATTCACAGGCTATCCAGACTGATTGCTAGTTAAGCATTGGTTTTTAATGTTCTTGTGCTGTTCAAGAATGTAAGCCTGAAACGCGGTATTTCGCACCCCAATTAGCCAGTAAATATCTTAATATATAATCCCTCCATCGCCAACTGCAGTAAGGCAGAAGTGCCGCAATGGCATTCCCGTCATTTCTAAGTCTCAAACAACTCGGCTTGAAATTCGTGAAGGGTCTTATCCGTAGAATCTATGACATGAATATCATGATTCATACGCCAATGCCCGACCTACAGCCTAGCGGCTACTCGCTGCGTGCCAAATGTTATTGGCGTAATCGCCTATGGCCCTATCACTGGAGAATTTAGCCATGTTGGCCACGTTCAAAATCGCCATGCGTGTCCACTCGTCCGGCTTTTGATACAACTGCCCGACACGGTCTTGGGTTTCAATGTAGCTAGCGTAATCGGCTAACAACAAATACTGGTCGCCGTTGTTGAGCAGATTGTCCACCACGGCTTGGTATCGATTGGGTTCATCCACCGAGAAGAAGCCGCTCGCTATCATATCCAACACTTCTTTTAATGCCGGATTGCCTTCGTAATAGTCACGCGGGTTGTAACCGTTAGCCTTGGTCTCCGCCACTTGCGGCGTGGTCAGGCCAAAGATAAAGATGTTCTCCAAGCCCACTTCTTCCATAATCTCGACGTTGGCGCCATCCAAAGTGCCTATGGTGAGCGCACCGTTGAGCGCCATTTTCATGTTGCCGGTGCCGCTGGCTTCCGTGCCGGCGGTGGAGATCTGCTCAGACAAATCGCTGCCAGGGAAAAGAATCTCTGCTGCCGATACTTCGTAATTCGGGTAGTACACCACTTTCAGTTGGTCGCCCACTGCCACGTCTTCATTGACAATGGCCGCCACGTCGTTAATCAAGCGGATGATTTGCTTGGCCATCCAATAGCCGGGCGCGGCTTTACCACCAAAAATAATGGTGCGCGGCGTGATGCCTTTTTCACCGCGGCGTATGCGGTTGTACAAGGTGATGACGTGCAAAACGTTGAGCAACTGGCGTTTGTATTCATGGATGCGCTTAATTTGCACATCAAACAAACTGTTTACATTGAGTTTAATGCCGGTTTTTTGCTCTATCTTGTCGGCCAAACGTTGTTTATTGGCCAGCTTCACTTTAGCAAAGGCCTTGCGGAAATCGGCATCATCTGCCAAAGGCGTGATTTTTTTGATTTGCGTGAGGTCTTTTTTGAAACCGGCGCCTATGGCTTTTTCGATCAAGGAAGTTAAGCCTGGGTTGGCTTGGTTGAGCCAACGGCGTGGGGTAATGCCATTGGTGACATTGGTCATTTTGCCCGGGTAAATTTTATCGAAATCGGCAAACAGATGCTGTTTCAACAACTCGCTATGCAAGGCGGCCACGCCGTTGACGGTATGGCTACCGACCACCGCCAAGTGTGCCATGCGTACCCGTCTGCCATGACTTTCATCGATAATGGAGACGCGGCGCAACAAATCGGCATCGCCAGGGAAATGGTGGTTCACCGTGTGCAAGAATTCGTGGTTAATTTTGTAGATGATTTCCAAATGGCGCGGCAACAAGCGGCCGAACAATTCCACCGACCAGGTTTCCAGCGCTTCTGGCATCAAGGTGTGGTTGGTGTATGCAAAAATCTTCACCACCAAACTCCATGCCAGGTCCCAAGCCAAGCCATGCACGTCGACCAATTGGTACATCATCTCGGCCACGCCTATGGACGGGTGGGTGTCGTTCAACTGGATCGCCACCTTCTCTGGTAGCAACTTCCAATCGGCAGGCTTATTCATGTCATGCGCGCTTAAAAAGCGGCGCAAGATGTCTTGTATGGAGGCCGACACAAAGAAATACTGTTGTTTCAAACGCAGTTCTTTACCCAACACCGAGGTGTCGTTGGGGTACAAGACTTTAGAAATGTTTTCGCTGTCGTTACGCTCTTGCACCGACTTTTCATAATTGCCATCGTTAAAATGGCCTAGATCGAATTCGCGCGCGGCCTTAGCCGACCACAAGCGTAGGCTGTTGACCGTCTCACCACCAAAACCGGGTACCGGCACATCGTAAGCCATGGCCACCACGTGTTCGGCATCCACCCAATGCTGGGCTTGCTCACCGGATTCGGCTTCGTACTTGACCACGTGGCCGTAAAATTTAATTTGGTAGGTCGCTTCTGGGCGTTGGAACTCCCAGATGTTGCCGTAGCGCAACCAATTGTCGGGATTCTCAACTTGCTGGCCGTTTTCTATGGTTTGCTTGAACATACCGTATTCGTAACGGATGCCGTAACCGGTGGCCGGAATGGCCATGGTGGCCATGGAATCCAAGAAACAGGCTGCCAAGCGGCCCAAACCACCGTTACCCAAGGCCGCGTCGTTTTCCATTTCCACGGTATTTTCTAAATCGCGACCCAGGCTGCTCAAGCCTGCCTTTAATTGGTCATTGATGCCCAAATTAAGTGCGGCATTGCTGAGCATGCGGCCAATCAAAAACTCCAATGATAAATAGTAAACACGTTTCGGGTCATCGCGGTAATAGGCTTCTGCGGTTTTCACCCAACGCTCCACCACGTGATCGCGCACCGTGTAACTGGCTGCTTCATACCAATCTCTTGGCGTCGCGGCGTCGCTGGTTTTAAAGCTAGAAAAAATCAAATGATTCTGCAAAGCCTGATCAATAGGCGAAAGTTTAGGCAACACAGCCGCCTTAGCTTTACTTTTACCAGTGGCCTTCACCGACGTTTTTGTGGATTTTTTTAATGGGTTTTTCACTGCGGATTTCACTGAGCTGGTCATGGTTGCCTTCTATTGCGTCGCTTTAAGGTGGGTCTAGTACGATTAACTTACTGCTGTATTTTAGCAAAATTTGTGCCAGCTATAAATGACAGAGATGCTACCAAAATGTAACGGCCATAAAAAACCCGCTAAGCAGCGCTTAGCGGGTTAATCGTTAGGCTTATTGCAATTAAACAATCAAGCTGTTCATGCGCTTCACAAAACTAGCTGGGTCATTCAGGCTGCCACCCTCCGCCAACAAAGCTTGATCAAACAAGACCAAGGCCAAGTCATTAAATACAGCGTCTGCCGTTTCATTTTCCAAACGCTTGACCAATTTATGGCCAGGGTTAATCTCCAAGATGGGTTTGGATTCCGGTGCTGTTTGCCCGGCCGCCTTCAACATGCGCGCTAGGTTGCCGGATAGATCGTTGGCATCGCTCACCAAGCAAGCCGGCGAATCGGTCAATCGGTGCGTCACCCGCACGTCTTTCACTTGCTCGCCCAAGCTGGTTTTGATTTTTTCCACCAAAGACTTGGCTTCTTCCTCAATTTTCTTTTGGATGTCTTTTTCGGTATCGGATTCCAACTTACCTAAATCCAAATCACCTTTGGCGATGGACTGCAGTTTTTTACCGTCAAACTCGGTCAAGCTGCCTAGCAACCATTCGTCCACACGATCAGACAAGAGCAACACTTCTATGCCTTTTTTGCGGAAAATTTCCAAGTGCGGGCTGTGTTGCGCCGCAGCAAAGCTCTCGGCAGTAATGTAGTAGATCAGCTCTTGCTCAGGCTGCATGCGCGCGATGTAGTCTTTCAGCGACACAGTTTGCGCTTCGGTGTCGGCCTTGGTTGAGGCGAACCTTAGCAAGCCGGCAATTTTGTCTTTATTGGCAAAATCTTCACCTGGGCCTTCTTTTAGCACGCGGCCAAACTCGCCATAAAATTTAGCGTAATCGTCCGGTTTGTTCTCCGCCATGTCTTCTAGCAAACTTAAAACCTTTTTCACTGAACCGGCTTTGATGGCATCCACGTCGCGACTCGATTGCAAGATCTCGCGTGACACGTTCAAGGGCAAATCACTGGTATCGATCACACCACGGACAAAGCGCAAGTATTGCGGCATTAATTTTTCTGCGTCCTCCATGATAAACACGCGTTTAACGTACAACTTAATGCCATGCCGACGTTCGCGGTCGTACAAATCGAACGGTGCCTTGCTTGGGATGTACAACAAGGAGATGTATTCTTGCTTGCCTTCCACTCGGCTGTGCGTGTAGCTCAGGGCATTTTCAAAATCGTGTGACACGTGTTTATAAAACGCTTGGTACTCGTCCTCAGTGATGTCGTTTTTATTGCGCGCCCACAAGGCCGAAGCGGTGTTGACCGTTTCGTCTTCATCGGTCGGCACCTCGGCACCGTCTTTCCATTCCGATTTCTTCATGACGATGGGCAAGGTGATGTGGTCCGAGTATTTGCGGATGATGGTTTTAAGTTTCCAGTCGCTTAAAAATTCGTCTTCGGCTTCACGCAAATGCAACACCACGTCGGTACCGCGCATGGCTTTGTCTGCATCTTCTAAAGTGAAATCGCCTTCGCCGCTGGATTCCCAACGGACCGCTGTGGCTTCACCGGCACGGCGGGTGGTTAAGCTGACTTTATCGGCAATGATAAAAGCCGAGTAAAAGCCCACACCAAATTGGCCTATCAGGTTGGCGTCCTTGGCTTGATCACCGGACAAGGCGTTAAAGAATTCCTTGGTGCCGGATTTAGCAATGGTACCGATGTTGCTGATCACTTCATCGCGGCTCATGCCTATGCCGTTATCGCTAATGGTCACGGTGCGCGCGTCTTTGTCGAAAGCGATGCGTATTTTTAAATCGCTGTCGCCGTCATACAAGGCACCGTTAGAGATGGCCTCGAAGCGCAATTTATCGGCGGCATCCGATGCGTTGGAAATGAGTTCGCGCAAGACAATTTCTTTATTGCTGTATAGCGAATGGATCATCAATTGCAAGAGTTGCTTAACCTCAGCCTGAAACGGCATGGATTGTTTATTGTTCGATTTTGCGTTGCTGTCTTTTGCCACGGCTTTTGCTCCTAAAATTTTTTACTAAAAAAAACACTGTGTTCTAGTTGGGGGTGATGCGGAATATTTCAAGTTAAAAATTATTTGTCATAAAACTTTCAAACTATAATGACAAAATAAACAATAATACTGTTTATTCCGTTTTGGAATAAACGCTGGCCATCCCCTAAGGCACCTTTATACATGCACGCCCCACTAGACAAATCTTTATTGGCCGCCATCGACTTAGGCTCGAATAGCTTTAGGCTGGAAATTGGCCAAGTGAACAGCGGCTTTATACAACGCGTGGAATACCTAAAGGAACCGGTGCGCCAAGGCGGCGATTTAGACGAAGACCGCAACCTAACCATGGAAGCCATGGAACGGGGCGTGCGCTGCTTGGCACGGTTTGGCGAACGCATACAGGGCTTTGCGCCTAGCCAGGTCAGAGCCGTCGCCACGCAAACCTTACGCGAAGCCAATAACCGCGATGTGTTTCTAAAAATGGCGAAAAAGGCACTGGGCTTTGATGTAGAGGTGATATCCGGGGTGGAAGAAGCCCGCTTAATCTACCAAGGCGTCAGTCGCTTCCTACCGCAATCGAATGAACGCCGTTTGGTTATAGACATAGGCGGTCGGTCCACCGAATTCATCTTAGGTCAGGGCTTTAATGCGCAGCACACCGCTTCCTTACACGTGGGTTCGGTGGCCTGGTCCTTAAAGCATTTCGCTAACGGCGATTTCACCGAAAATGCGTTCACCCGCGCCGAGATTGCCGCCGAATCTATCTTTGATACGCTGGGCGTCAATTACCACCAAAAACACTGGGACGTCGCTTACGGCGCATCCGGTACGGTGGGCGCGATTGCCGATGTGCTGGAACAATACGGCAGGCCAGCCGACACCATCAGCAAGGAGGGCTTGTTGTGGTTACGCGAGGAATTACTGCGCGCCAAGCACACCGATAAATTGCGTTTGCTGGGCTTAAAAGAAGAACGCAAAGCGGTGATTGCTGGCGGCTTATCCATCATGCTAGGGGTGTTTGACTTTTTAAACATAGAAACCATGAACGTGGCCAAAGGCGCGCTCAGGCATGGCTTGATGTACGACATGTTAGCCCAAGACACCACCATGCTAGACATGAGAAATGCCTCCGTCTTGCACTTGATGCATAAGTTTGCCGTGGACGAACAGCATGCCAAAACCGTCGCACTGGTGGCGGAAAAATTATTTGAAAAGATTAGCGCCGACACCCAATTTGCTGCAGGCGAACAAGCTGCCCATGCTCGTAAACTGCAATGGGCTAGCCTGCTTCACGAAATGGGCTGCATGGTGTCGCCGATAGACGCGCATTTGCACGGCGCCTACATATTGGATCACGCTGAACCGGCGGGCTTTTCTCAGAACGAGTTGCACCGCTTAAGCTTATTGGTCTTGGGTTACCGAGGCAAACTCAAACGCCTGGAAGCCGATTTTTCGGATAGGATATTTGTCATGCAGTTGGCTTGTTTGCGCTTGGCCGTGATTTTATGCCACGCCAGACAAATGCCCAATTTACGAGGTTTGCAACTGAGCGCCCAACACAACAGCATCACATTGAGCTTAGCCACGAGCTGGGCAGAAAAATACCCGCAGTCCTATTATTTATTAGACGAGGAAACCGTCGCTTGGCAAAAGACCAACTGGGCTTTTGCGCTAAATCTAAGCTAACCAGTTTGTCATAAAAAATTCATTTGCGAACACCGATAAACAATATAAACTGTTTATACCGTTTAATTAGGATTTCATCATGTCAAAAAATACGCCAAAACCAGTTGCTACGCCAAGCGCAGCAGCTAAACCAAGCACCACAGCAACGGCTAGCAAGAAACCCGTCGCAGCTAAAGCCGTGGTCTCCAAACCAGCCGTTTCCAAACCAGCCGTTTCTAAACCGGTCGCTGTGAAAAAAGTGGCCGCTACAAAAACACCGGTAGCAAAAACCCCTAAAGCGCCAAAATTGAAAATGGAGCGCGACAGCTTCACCATGCCAAAAACCGAATACGCCCAGTTTGCCGTATTAAAAGACCGCTTAGTTAAATTGGGTCAACCGGCTAAAAAGAGTGAGTTATTGCGTGCTGGCATCATGCAATTGGCTGCCATGACAGACGCCGCATTAAAAGCCGCGATGGCTAAAGTGCCGACCATTAAAACCGGCCGCCCCAACAAAAAATAAACCATGAATTGAGTTAAGCATGGCATCGCGGCGAGGCGCCGCTCCTACACAAACAAAGCATTGCTTAAGGCCTTACGTAGGAGCGGCGCCTCGCCGCGAAGGTTTTGAATTAATAAGTGGGCTGTTGCACGGCAAACAAATACGTTTGCACGGCCGGCCCATTCTCTTGGCTGATAAGCCGCTGGCGCAACCACCAAATCGCGCCTTTCTTCACCACACACGCATTAGGCATGGCCAATAAATGGCTGATTAATAAGCCTAAATTGGGCTGATGGCCCACCACCAATATCGTTTGCTGATGGTTGTCATTGAGCAGATGCGGCAGCATGTCGGCCACCGTATTATCAATCGATAGGTAATCCACCACTTGCACTTGGCGCTTGGTTTTGTTCGGGTTAAGTGGCGGCAGTGCAGCAACCGTCTCTAGGCAACGCTTGGCTGGACTAGACAGTATGGTGGTGTTTTGCGGCAGGAACTGGTCTAACCAATCCGCCATGCGACGCGCATCCTTGCGACCTTGCTTGGAAAGTGCCCTATCGGCATCCAAACCGCTAGCACTGTCGTCTTCAGCGTCCGCATGACGCCACAGAATTAAATTAGCCATGCCGACAGCGATCAGCCAGTGTATTGCTGGATAAGGTGTTGTTGCACACTGAAGGCTGGCGCTGACGTGACGCCTTTAGTCTTAGCGCCGGCTAACACGTAGCTGCCATCCGCCGTCAGCACCCATGCGTCTTGATTGTCATCCAAACTCATTTGGCAACACTCGCGCAAGATGCGCGCACGGTTTGCCGCGTTATCAATTGGCCAAGCGATTTCTATGCGGCGCATCATGTTGCGGTTCATCCAATCGGCACTGGCTAACCACATGTTTTCCACGCCATCAATATTGAAATAGAACACCCTAGAATGCTCAAGCAAGCGACCTATGATGGAGCGCACACGCACGCGCCCATCCAAGCCTGGCGCATCGACCGGCAGTATGCAGGCACCGCGCAGTATCAAATCCACCTCCACGCCAGCCCGACCGGCTTTAACCAAGGCCAAAACCAAGGCTTCGTCGGTTAAGGCATTCATTTTTAATACAATGCGTGCCGGCTTGCCGGCCTTGGCCGCAGTTTCCGCACTTTTAATTTTAGCCAGCATTTGCCTGTGCAAATTAAACGGCGCCACCAATAATTTTTTTAGGCGTGGCAATTTAATTTGGCTGGCAATGTGCCTAAACAAATGTTCCATATCATGCGTAATCAGCGGGTCGGCCGTCAGCATACTGACGTCGGTGTACAAACGCGCGGTTCTAGGGTTGTAGTTACCAGTGGACACGTGGCCGTAGTATTTCAAACCCTCGCCTTCACGGCGCATCACCAAGAGCATTTTGGCATGGGTTTTCAAGCCGACCACACCGTACACCACTTGCGCCCCTACTGACTCCAGATCTTCTGCCCAGTTAATGTTGGCTTCTTCGTCAAAACGCGCTTTAAGCTCGACCACGGCCATGACTTCTTTGCCACGGCGCACTGCCTCTTGCAACAGCTTGAGCATGCGTGGGTCTGAGCCGGTGCGGTAAATGGTTTGCTGTATGGACAACACATCCGGATCGTTGACGGCTTCCCGCAAGAAATCAATCACCGACTCAAAACTCTCATAAGGCTGATGGATGAGCACGTCGCCTTGCTTGAGGCGCGCGAAGAACGACTGATTACCTTGCAGTTGTTGGCTTAGCGCCGGTTCGAATGGTTTAAATTTAAGATGATTGCCTTCGGCCAAATCGGCCAACTGCATTAGCCTAGCCAAATTAACCAGGCCATTGACGCGGTACATGGATTCTTTAGGCAAATCGAATTGTTGCAATAGCAATTTAGCCAGTTTTTCGTCGCAACCATGCGACACCTCCAACCTCACGGCCTCACCAAAATTACGGTGAGCCAGGCCTTTACGCAGGGCAGTGCGCAGGTTTTTAACATCGTCCTCGTCCACGGCCAAATCGGAATGGCGGGTCACCCTAAATTGTGAAAAATTGAGCACGTCTCTGCCGGTAAACAAACTAGGCAAATGGGCGCGTATCACGCTGGATAAGGAGACGAATTTTTGTTGTTTATCACTCAGGGTTTTGGGTAATTTAATCAAGCGCGGCAAGACCCTAGGCACTTTAACAATGGCAATGTTATTGCTGCGGCCAAAGGCATCGTCGCCTCCCAGCAACACGATGAAATTTAAAGCCTTGTTAGCCACCAAGGGGAACGGGTGCGATGGGTCTAACGCCACTGGCACCAATAGCGGCCTGACTGAGGATTCGAAATAACGGGAGACCCAACGCCTTTGCTCGGCAGTGCGATCGCCATGCGAGACCAAATGCACGCCTTGATCAGCCAGAGCGGGCATGAGTTCGTTATTAAAAATTTGGTATTGCTGTTCGACTAATGCGTGCGCTGCATTGGAGATGGTTTGAAAACTGTGCACATTAATGTCACCGTGCTGCTCGTTAGCACGCATGGCATCGACGTGCGGCGCCACCCTGACTTCAAAGAATTCATCCAGATTTGACGACACAATGCACAAGAAGCGCAAACGTTCTAATAGGGGGTAATCGGTGTTTCTGGCTAAACTTAAAACACGTTGATTAAACGCCAGTATGCTGGCATCACGGTTTAGCAATTTCAAGGAAGGGTAAGAAGCGGTCATAGAGAAGTCATCATTAATATAGCACCGATGGTAGGCATCAATTGTGACAAATTGATGACCGTTTAATGACATGTAATGTTAATAATGACTAGACTTCAGTCAGGCTGGGAATGGCTTTTAGCAGTTAAGCAATAAATAATCCTCTCATCTCAGCAAAAGCATCACATATTTATCTTAATTTCGTAATAAAAGTCATCAATACTTGCCACTTGTTTGTGCCCTAATTAAAAACTAGTTATGGAGACTAGCATGGTAAAAAAGACGACTTTAGGTGTGGATAAAAAATCAACTGCCAGCAAAACCAGATCCAAAGATCAGCCTACTGAGTATATCGATGTTGCGCAACAAGAAGCCATGATAGCTAAAGCCGCTTACTTCAAGGCCATGCAAAGAGACTTTGTAGCTGGCCATGAAATGGACGATTGGTTAGCGGCAGAAGCAGACATTTATGGGCTGGTCTATTGAAGGCCCATGAATGGGGCACTTACTTTGCGTTGATCTATCGAGGGTATAAATTTGCCACTAGAAAATCGAATTGGGCTTTTTTTAAGGTCTTTGCTAAGCGCTTTAAAAAAATGTTTACTATTTATTATGGCTGCCACTTGCTTATCTGCTTGCAACACAGTTCAAGGGCTAGGTAAAGACATAGAAAAAGGTGGCGAGGTTATTCAGAAGTCGGCCAAATAAGCCGCCCGCAAGCCTGGGCGAATTTAAGCAAGCAAAACTTGCTTAATGAGCAAACCGGCAGCCACAAAGCCAAACGGGGCGGTGACGCAAACACTGGAACCGTAACCGGCGCAGTTTAAACCGGTCACGCCGGCACGAGGTTCGGTGCGGGGTTCAACATCAGCGCAAACGGCATCAGGCTCAATGACGCTTTCATCGGAGTAGACGCACAGCACCGCCATTTTTTTCGGCTTAGCTTGGCCGCTGCTGGCTTTGGCAAAGCCAAAGTCGCGCCTCAATAGGTTGCGCACTTTTGCCAACAATTTATCGTGGCTGACCACGCTTAAATCGGCCACTTTAATGCGCGTGGCATCCAAACGCCCACCGGCGGCACCGGTTACCACCAAGGGTATGCCGTGGCTTAGGCAATACGCGGCCAAAGCCGCTTTGGCTTTGGCGTCGTCTATGCAATCCACCACGCCAGCCAAATCGCTGGGCAGTAATTGGCTTAAATTTTCCGGGGTAATGAAATCTTCGATTTCGTTTATGCTTAACTGCGGATTAATCAAACGCATGCGCTCGGCCATGGCGCTGATTTTAGCTTTACCAAAACTGCCGTCCAAGGCCGGCAATTGACGATTCACATTGGATAGCGCCAGGTTGTCTAAATCGATCATGGTAATGCGACCGATTGCGTTGCGAGCCAGCGCTTCCGCCGCCCAAGAGCCTACGCCGCCCAAGCCTATCACGCAGACGTGCGCCGCTTGCAGTTGGGCTAAGCCGGCTTCACCATACAGCCGCGCCACGCCGCCAAAGCGCCGCGCCGAGTCTTCGTTTTGAATGTCAGGCTGACTGAGCGTCATGTTTCCAGAACAACAAAAGCCGCAGCCAGGTTACGCTCATCACTGATGGTTAAGTGGGTATGCCGAATTTGCTTGCTTTGCATAAAAGCCTGCAACTCAGGCGCCAACACCAACAAGGGCTTACCCAAGTCATCGTGGGCCACGGCGATATTTTGAAAACTGGCCGGGCCGCGTAAACCTGTACCCAAGGCTTTGGAAAACGCTTCTTTGGCAGCAAACCGTTTGGCTAAAAATCGCGCTTGGATGTTTGAGGCCAGGTAACGCTCCATCTCGCTGGTCGCCAAGATGCGCTTGGCAAACTCGTCACCAAATTGGCTGATGGAAGCGTCTATGCGCTCCACTTCAACGATGTCCGTGCCTATGCCAAATATCATGCTGTAGCTGGCGCCGATTCTTTCATCAGCGCTTTCATTTCACGCACGGCATTGTCCCAACCGACAAACAAGGCATGCGCCACGATGGCGTGGCCAATATTGAGTTCGTCTATGCCAGGAATGGACACGATGTGATGCACGTTGTGGTAATGCAAACCGTGGCCGGCGTTCACCACCAAGCCTAACTTCAAGCCCAATTGCACAGCAGCTTTAATGCGTTGCAACTCGTATGCTTGTGCCGCTGGTGTTTCGGCATCGGCAAAGGTGCCGGTGTGCAATTCAATCACGGCGGCGCCGGTTTTTTTAGCGGCCTCAATTTGCGCGGCATCCGGCGCAATGAACAATGACACGCGTATGCCAGCCGCCATCAACTTTTGCACGGCGTGCTGCACTTTGGCAAATTGCCCCAACACGTCCAAGCCACCTTCGGTGGTGCGTTCTTCACGGCGTTCTGGCACCAAGCACACGTCTTGCGGTGCCACCGTCACGGCTATGTCCAACATCTCATCGGTGACCGCGCACTCTAAATTCATGCGCGTTTGCAACAAGCCACGTAAGGCATGCACATCGGCATCTTGCATGTGGCGACGGTCTTCGCGTAAATGCAAGGTGATGCTGTCTGCACCGGATTGCTCGGCACGCAAGGCGGCCTGCACCACGCTAGGGTATTTGGTGCCGCGTGCCTGGCGTATGGTGGCAACGTGATCGATATTCACACCTAATTTAATCATGTTCGTCGTCCTAAATAGTATAGCTAGAAAGACCTGCGGTCATCATAGCCCCTGCATGTCTAGCAAAAGTTGGCGAGTGTGCAAAGGCTGATCGCCTAGGTAATGGGCCAATAAATAACGCATCAATTGCTTACTTTGTTGCTGGGTTTGTGCCTGACTGTAATAGTCAGCGGCCATGTCCAGCATGGTTTTTCCGCTCAATTGTACGCCATGTTGACCCATATTGCCCAGACCAGCGGTGCGCTGCGCGCCATGCTCAGCCTGGTATAGATAGCTTTGCTCGGCCAATACCGGGGCACCACTGCTGTCGACTTGCAAAGGGATTGCGTAACCCAATTCTTGCAAGAGTTTCAACTCAAAGCGCCGCAAGGTCGCGGCCAAATCCACTTCAGTGGCCAAGGTTTTAAGCGTGGCACTGTAATAGGCAAATAAGGCCTCGTGCGCATCCTCGCGCGGCAACAAACGCAGCAAGAGCTCGTTTAAATAAAAACCGCACATCAAGGCCTCGCCTTTTAATAAGAGCAAGCCACCCGCCCAATCCAGGCTGTGTAAGGTTTTTAATTCGGCTTTGCCTGACCAAGTGGCGATCAAGGGCTGGAAGGATTGCAGCATACCGCGCATGGCGGAACGTGGGCGCCGCGCGCCTTTGGCAGTGGTGGCGACACGGCCGTGATCGTGGCTAAACAACTCCACCACTAGGCTGGTTTCTTTAAAGGGATAGGTGTGCAGTACGAACACTGCTTGATTATCAAATCGAAAACTAGGCTGCATGTTGGCTCTAGGCGACGGAGGAGTATGGCTTAATAACCCAAGCTTTTGAGCGCGCGCTCGTCGTCCGCCCAACCGCCTTTCACTTTCACCCACGTTTCCAAGTAGACTTTGCCGCCAAACAGTTTTTCCATATCTTGCCTGGCTTCAGTGGAGATTTGCTTCATCTTCTCGCCATTCTTGCCGATAAGCATGGGTTTTTGGCTGTCTTTATCAACGATGATGGCGCAAAAAATACGGCGCAAATTGCCCACCACCTCAAACTTCTCGATTTCCACTGCCACGGAATAGGGAATCTCATCGCCTAATAAACGGAAGATTTTCTCACGCACCAATTCGGCGGCCAAAAAGCGCTCGTTCTTATCGGTCAGTTCGTCTTCGGAATAAATTGCTTCTTGAGTAGGCAGGTATTTGCGTATGGTTTGCAGCAACTCATCCAAATGCAGGCTTTTCTTAGCGCTGACCGGCACGATATCGGAGAAAGGGAATTCCAAATCAAAGTCTTGAATTAAGGGCAACAAATTGCCTTTATCGCCCATCAAATCGGCTTTGTTTACCACCAATATGGTCGGTGTTTTTTCAGACAACAATTGCAAAACTTTGCGATCGGCTTCGCCCAACTTCATGGGCTCAATCACAAACAAAACCACGTCGACTTCGGTTAACACCTGCGTTACGGTTTTATTCAGACCTTTGTTCAAGGCGTTTAGATGCTTTTGCTGGAAACCCGGCGTATCGACAAATAAGAATTGCGTGTCGTCTGTGGTGTGTATGCCCAATAGGCGATGACGAGTGGTTTGAGCCTTACGTGAGGTGATCGCCAGCTTCATGCCCAATATGTGATTAAGCAAGGTCGATTTACCAACGTTAGGGCGACCCACTATGGCCACCGTGCCGCATTTAAAAGCAGCCAAGTCGGTTAAATTCGTATTGTTGTCTGTCATGTAAGGCTATCCAATTTAATTAGGCATGCAATTAGGCGCTGTAGCTTTTGCCAAAACCCAGTTTATCTAAGGCCAATAAGGCCAATTGTGCGGCTTGTTGCTCAGCGATACGGCGACTGGTGCCCTCGCCCACGGTGCGTATGTCGAGTTTTTGTATAAAGCATTCAACGATGAAAACCTGCGCATGCGCTTCACCACCGGTGTGCACCACCGCGTATTCTGGCACTGCCACTTTACGCCCTTGCAAACGCTCTTGCAGCAAGGATTTGGCATCCTTATCTATGACTTTTGGGTCTATGGTACTGAGTTTGTCGTTGTACAAATGCAGCACCAAGCCCTCAGCGGCGGCAAAGCCGCCGTCCAAATACACCGCGCCTATGATGGCTTCCAGTGCATCGGCCAAAATTGATGGCCTGCGCCAACCGGCACTTTTGAGTTCGCCTTCGCCCAATTTGAGGGCATCACCGACATTGAGCGCCAAGGCCAATTCGCTGATGCTGGCTTCTTTCACTAACTGCGCACGCAAACGACTTAAATCGCCCTCGTCCAAGCCGGGAAAGCGCTGATACAACTGATTGGCAATAATGAAATTAAGGGCGCCGTCACCTAAATACTCGAGGCGTTCATTGTTCTGCGCGCTGAAACTGCGGTGCGTTAAGGCTTGCGTCAACAAACCGTGGTTAACGAATTTATAGGGTAGGCGTTTGGCTAAATCTTGCACAGACATCGCTTAAAATTCCCTAGCCATGGCCATTTATAGGTCGGCCTCTTGCGTAGAGAAATCCAGCAAAATACTCAGGTTGCCAAACAAGGGTTCCACCACTTGGTATTTCACCGTGGCCACGGTCATCCCGGCACTGTCTTTGTCTATGATCAAATCGCTGCTTTTCACGGCCGTCACGTAAGCCACATCAGCACGGCGCTCAAAATCGTCTTTAATTTCTTTCTGGCTCATGCCGGCTAGCGATTCTTTATTTAGGCCGGCCATGACCATTTTAACCGTGTAAAACTGCTGGTATGCTGGCACCACTTTCATGGCCACGTAAGCCACCATGGCCAAGGAGGCACAGACCAACAACATGCCCAGCAAGGTCATGCCGGTTTGTTGTTTGCGCGCCTGATAAGCTGTTTTTATAGGGTGTTGCATAAGGCCTCCGATGGGTTTTTCATTAAGCCAGCGTTAATGAATGGCATGGCCTATTCTAGAAGTCTGGTCAAAATTCATCCAGATAAAAAAGGCTTTGCCGACCAAGTTTTGCTCAGGCACAAAGCCCCAGACACGGCTGTCGGAACTGTCGTCGCGGTTATCGCCCATGGCTAAATAATGCCCAGCCGGCACGACGATTTCTTCGTCGTTAGCCAACTTAGCGCCCAGCGCATCGGCATCGTAATTGCCTACCCAAGGATTGATCAAAATATCGTGCTGCACGCCATCCAATTGCTCGCGGTATTGCTTAGCGGTCAGCATGTTTAAGCCTGGTTTAACGTAGGTGTAATCGCCCACGTCTTGCACGTTCAACAATTGGCCGTTAATGGTCAAGCGTTTGTCCATGTAGCGAATTTTATCGCCGGGCAAGCCGACCACGCGCTTAATGTAATCGACCGATGGCGACGGTGGGTAATGAAAGACAAACACATCGCCGCGCTTAGGCTCGTTCACGTCCAAGAAACGGTTGTTTAAAATGGGCACGCGCAAACCATAGGTAAATTTATTCACCAAGATGTAATCGCCGGCCAGCAAGGTAGGCATCATGGAGCCAGACGGAATCTTGAAAGGCTCAACGATGAAGGAGCGCACAAAAAACACCAGCAAGATAACCGGGAAAAAGCTTTTAGCGTATTCAACCAGCACCGGTTCTGCCGCATCGGCCGCGCGTTTTTTGCGCAAGATTAAGCTGTCTAGCAACCAGATGAAGCCGGTCACCACCAATATGGCCACCATGAATAAAGCAAAATACATTATTTATCCTCTACGCGTAATATGGCCAAAAACGCCTCTTGTGGGATTTCAACGTTACCCACTTGCTTCATGCGTTTCTTGCCTTCTTTTTGTTTGTCTAACAATTTGCGTTTACGCGACACGTCGCCGCCGTAACATTTGGCAATCACGTTTTTACGCATGGCTTTAACGGTTTCGCGGGCAATGATGTTGGCCCCTATCGATGCCTGTATCGCCACATCAAACATCTGCCTTGGTATCAGCTCACGCATTTTCGCCGCCACTTCTCGGCCACGGTGCACGCTGTTGGCGCGGTGCACAATCATGCTTAAGGCATCGACTTTTTCACCGTTAACCATGATGTCCAATTTAACCAAATCGGCAGCACGGAATTCTAAAAATTCGTAATCCATGGAGGCGTAACCGCGCGACACCGATTTCAATTTATCAAAGAAATCCAACACCACCTCGTTCAATGGCATTTCGTAACTGAGCATCACTTGCCTACCCATGTATTGCATGTTTTTCTGTATGCCACGCTTGTTGTTGCACAAGGTCATGACCGGACCCACGTAGTCCTGCGGCATCAGCAAATTAACGGTAATGACAGGCTCACGGGTTTCTTCCACGCGCGACAACTCGGGCAAACGCGATGGGTTTTCAATTTGCACCACGCTGCCGTCTTTAAGCAAGAGTTCGTAAATCACCGTGGGCGCCGTGGTAATCAAGTCCATGTCGTACTCGCGCTCTAAGCGCTCTTGGACGATTTCCATGTGCAGCAAACCTAAAAAGCCGCACCTAAAACCAAAGCCCAATGCGGTTGAATTTTCCGGCTCAAACAACAATGAGGCATCGTTTAAACTGAGCTTTTCTAAGGCGGTACGCAAGGCTTCAAACTGATTCGATTCAACCGGATAAAGGCCGGCAAACACCTGCGGCTTCACCTCTTTAAAACCGGCCAAGGCTTCCGGTGCGGGGCGATTCACCAAGGTGACGGTGTCGCCTACTTTGGCGCTGGCCAATTCTTTAATGCCGGCAATCACAAAGCCCACTTCACCAGCGGACAAGGCGGTTTTTTGCAAGGATTTAGGGGTGAACACGCCCACTTGCTCGCATAAAAATTCCGTGTGCGTCGCCATCAAGCGTATCTTGTCTTTGGGCTTCAACACCCCGTCCATCACGCGCACCAGCATGACCACGCCAACGTAGTTATCAAACCAAGCATCGATGACCAAGGCTTTCAGTGGGCCATCCACATTGCCCTTAGGCGCCGGCACTTTTGCAATCACTGCTTCCAACACATCGCGTACGCCTAAGCCAGTTTTGGCTGAACAACGCACCGCATCTTGCGCATCGATGCCTATCACGTCTTCAATTTCTTGGATCACGCGATCCGCGTCGGCCGACGGCAAATCGATTTTATTGAGCACCGCCGTGACTTCTACGCCTAAATCCAAGGCGGTGTAACAGTTCGCCACGCTTTGCGCTTCCACACCCTGGCTGGCATCCACTACCAATAACGCGCCCTCGCAGGCGGACAAGGAGCGCGACACCTCGTAACTAAAGTCGACGTGACCCGGGGTATCAATCAAATTCAAATGGTAAATTTGGCCATCGTCGGCCTTGTACTGCAAAGCGGCAGTTTGCGCTTTAATGGTGATGCCGCGCTCACGCTCAATGTCCATGGAGTCGAGCACTTGTGCTTCCATCTCGCGATCAGCCAAGCCACCACACAAATGAATGATGCGATCGGCCAAGGTAGATTTACCGTGATCAATGTGGGCAATAATGGAAAAATTACGAATGTTTTTCATTTAATCTTTAAGCTTTTATACAAACAATTAAGGCGCCAGAAGCGCCTTTTCACAATAGCCGTGATTTTACAACAAATGCCTGATTAGTTTGTAATTAATTGTTCAAAAAGCTTATCATTGTGGTATCAGCATGCCAACCAAACGAGTCCACTGAAGCCATTTTGCACAATACTTTACGCATTGCCACATTTAACATGCACAAGGGCTACACCCACTTTAATGCGCGCTTTTCTTTGCACTTGCAACGCGACATGTTAAGAAAGCTGGAAGCCGACCTGATTTTCTTGCAAGAAGTACAAGATTTGCACAGAAAACACCGTCATTCCTTGGGCGCCAAATCCGGTCAAATGGAGTTTTTGGCGGACAGCGTTTGGCATGACCATTGTTACGGCAAAAATGCGGTCTACCCAAACGGCCACCATGGCAATGCCATGTTGTCCAAATTCCCCATTAGCCAGATGCACAATCTAAACATCTCCGCGCACGGCAGCGAACAACGCGGCATGCTGCACGCCGAAATTATCGTGCCCAATTGGGATAAGCCTTTGCATACCTTGTGCGTGCACTTAGGCTTGTTTGCTAAATGGCGGCGCCAACAACTTAAGTCCATCACTGAGTATATACAGGACAGCATTCCGCATGATGCACCGCTGATACTAGCCGGCGATTTTAACGATTGGGGTCGACGCTCCGGTCGCCAGTTTGCACTGCACCTAGGCATGCACGAAGCATTTGAACAGCATACCGGCCAATTGGCGCGCAGCTTCCCATCGTGGCTACCGATGTTCCATTTAGACCGCATTTACCTGCGCGGCTTTAGCGTTAAACACACCATGGTGCACGCCGGGCCGCAGTTCTTAAAATTATCCGACCACGCCGTATTAAGCGCGACCTTACGCAAACTATGATGCAGTTTATTGCTGGCAATCAAATTCAATTACTACGCAGTGGTGGCGAATACTTTCCGGCGCTGATAGCAGCCATTCGCCTAGCCAAAACAGAAATCCACCTGCAAAGCTACATCTTTCAAGCCGACCAAACCGGGCTAGCCATAGGCCAAGCATTAATGGACGCAGCGCAGCGCGGTGTCCAGGTGAATGTATTGTTAGACGGCTTTGGCAGCCAAAAATTGAGTTCGGCTTTTGTTTCCCGCATGCGAGCGGCCGGGGTAAATGTGCTGTTTTATCGGGCGCGCATTTCCCCGTGGTCCTTGCAAAAAAACCGCTTGCGGCGCTTGCACAGCAAAATGGTGGTGATCGATGGGGCTGTCGGTTTTATTGGGGGCATCAACATCATAGACGACAACAACGTCCCCAACCCTAACAACGTGCCGCCACGCGTCGACTACGCGGTGCAGATTGAGGGCGCGCTGCTGCCCCGATTACAGGCCAGCGTGGCCGACCTTTGGCAACGCGTTGCCTGGTTAAATTTACTAAAAATGCCCGCAGCAAAATCGATTGCAACTGCCTCATCCAGCGCTCACCCAGCCAACTTGTTGGCTGCCTTTGTGCAACGCGACAACGTCTTACACCGGCATGACATTGAAACCGCCTACCTTGAAGCCATCAATAACGCCCACAATGAAATTCTCATTGCCAACGCCTATTTTTTACCTGGCCATCGCTTTCGTAAAGCCCTAGTCGATGCCGCCAACCGCGGCGTGAAGGTAAGCTTGCTCTTGCAAGGACGGGTAGAGTATTTCTTAATGCTGGCCACCCACGCGTTTTACAGTGAATTTTTAAACAAAGGCATAGCCATCTACGAGTACCGTAAGAGTTTCATGCACAGCAAAGTGGCGGTGATCGACAGCACATGGGCTACCGTCGGCTCGTCCAACATCGATCCATTTAGCTTATTGCTGGCGCGCGAAGCCAATCTATTTATTTCGGATCCGCGGTTTGCCGGTGAACTGCGAACAGACATCCTAGCCAGCATGGCAGCCGGTGCCGTGCCCATCTTGGCGCATCAATGGCAAACGGAAAACGCCTTCAAACGGGCCGCTTCAAAGTTAGCCTTAGGCATGGTTAGGCTGTTTTTGGGACTAATAGGCGAAAAAGACGAGTAACTAGCACCCATAAAAAAGGGGCCGCAGCCCCTTTTTCATGGTCCAACTTTTATTGCCAGCCTTTATTTGCTGACTTTGATTGGCACGTACAAGGTAGCTTCGCCACGTTGCACCAACACCGCCACGGTTTTGCCGGCTGCCACCGCGTTGATTTGCTTATTAAACTGCTCCACGCTTTGCGACTCGCTGTTATTCAGCCCTAAAATCACGTCACCGCGGCGTATACCGGCTTGGGCCGCAGCACCCACGCTTTCCACCACCAACAAACCGTTTTTGCCGTTTAGCTTTTTCTTTTGCTGCACGGTCAGTTCTTTCAAGGTTAAGCCTATTTTATTGGCTTCCACCTTGCCATTAGGCTTAACGTTTGGTGCGGCGGCGTCACTGCCGTCACTGGGCATTTCACCGACACCGATATTAAGTGTTTTGGCACTGCCTTTACGCAAGATTTCCACTGCGGCAATTTTGCCGGGTTTGGTTGCGCCTACCGCACGCGGCAAATCAGCCGACACCCCTATGGCTTTGCCATCAAACTTGGTGATCACGTCACCGGCTTCCAAGCCGCCTTTATCGGCCGGGCCGTTTTTCTCCACGCCAGCGACCAAGGCACCGTTGGTGTTTTTCATGGAGAAGGATTCCGCCAATTCTTTGGTGATTTCTTGAATGGCAATGCCTAACCAACCGCGAGTGATTTTACCGTTGGCTTTAAGTTGATTGGACACGTCTATCGCCACGTCGATGGGAATGGCGAAAGACAAGCCCATGGAGCCGCCACTGCGGCTGTAAATTTGCGAATTGATGCCCACCACTTCACCGGCTAAATTGAACAAGGGGCCGCCCGAATTGCCTGGGTTAATGGCCACATCGGTTTGAATAAACGGCACAAAATTTTCTTGTGGTAAGGCGCGCCCTTTGGCACTGACGATGCCAGCCGTCATGGTGTTTTCCAAACCAAAAGGCGAACCAATAGCGGCCACCCACTCGCCTACTTTTAGTTTAGCCGAGTCGCCTATCGTCACTTTAGGCAAACCGGTGGCATCAATTTTCAGCAAGGCCACGTCGGTGCGTTTATCCGCGCCTATGATTTTGGCTTTAAATTCGCGCTTGTCGGCCAATTTAACAATGACTTCATCGGCCTCATTGATCACGTGGGCGTTGGTTAACACGTAACCGTCGCTACTAATGATGAAACCCGAACCCAAGGATTGCGATTTGTAATCCGGTTGTGGCGCGCCACCTTGCCCCGGCATGCCAGGCATAAGCGGAATACCGAAGCGCTTGAAGAATTCTTGCATCTGCTCGTCGCCTTCCATGCCTGGGAATCCGCCAACCGGCCCGTTGTTGTGCACACTTTGCGTCACACTGATGTTCACCACTTCCGCACCGTGCTTTTCGGCCAAATCGGTGAAGTCAGGCAAACCCTGTGCGTGAGCACTGGCAATAGCCATGAGGGAGAAAGATAAAACTGCTAGCCAATTTTTTAACATTTATTTACCTCAAACGATCGATTAACTATGTAACCTTGATTATTTTTATACGCCATGGCTCTAGGCCAGACGACGGATTGGCATTAATTGGGGGCCGACCCGCAATGTTCAAGAGGGCTATCCTCCGCCTGGCGCAAAATACGCGCTTGGTAGCCATGACTGTTAGCCAAACCACCCTTACCCATTGCCCAATAGCGTGCGGCATAAAAGCCACTAAGCAAGCCCAGCGCCGCGCCCAACATCACGTAAAACTGATTGGCAAACAAGTGGTCGGCCAGCAGCGCGCCTAGAATTAAAGCTAGCATGGGCACAACATAAAGAAACCACACCGAGCGCAATATGGCATGTTCATCCATGCCCACCACCACGGCATCGCCCACTTGAGCGTGGATGGCATTGTGCGCGGAAAATTCATGCGGCTGCGACTTCAGCATCTTGGACCAAGTGGCATTGCCGCAACCACGCTTTTGCCCGCATAAGCCACAGGCCGTGCGCCGCTCTAATATCAAGCTAGCCTGATCATCACGGACAGCCGTGACTATGGCGTATTCTTCTATCATGGCTGGAATTTATTACTGTTTAATGAAAATGCAATTATAGCGAGCGCTACGATTATTTGACAAACACCACGGCATTGGCAATTTTAGCCACGGTGACTTCCGGCACTTCGCCCACCACGGTAATTTGCAAATTGCCGGCGACATTGGCATAAAAACTGGTGTTGCCCACTAGGCTGCGACCGGTTCTTGGCTTAATGCCGTTTTCTAATGGCTCGATAAAGAGCGATACCGAAGCCAAGCCATCTGAAAAGATGATATGGGTGACCGGCCAGGTTTTACCCTTAACCGCACGCATCATTTGGTCCACTTTAACAAAACCTTCTGGCAAGCCTTTTAGGCGCCAATGCGGGCTATCTTGCTTGTCGGCGATGGTGTTGACGTCTTCCATGACGTAGGCTTTTTTGCCGTCTATTTTTGGTTTAAACCAATCCAGCTCCATGCTTTTAATCAGCGTGAGTTGGGTAAAAGCCATGCTATCTAGGGCTTCATTGCGGTTATTTAACATGACCGATTTAAGTAATAAACCGTATTCGCTGTCCACCCAAAACCTGTAGCTGTAGCGTAGATTGTCCTTGGATTCCAACAACAGAATTTGTGCTTGCCTATCGGCCACGCGCTCAATTTCGCCTACTTTAAGGGTGTAATTGGCTTTGATGCTATCCAAATCGGTGGGCAGAATCGCCGGGAACATGTTTTGCCCACGGCGTTTTTCGATGACGATTTTTTCGTTTTTAGGGTTATAAATAACCACGTCGCCGCTTTGATTTAACACCTCACGCGGCGATCCATCTAACACCACGTTGCGGGCAAATTCATCATGGCCATTGTAGATGTGTTTGATTTCGACTGACTTCGATTGCGCGCCAGTTTGGCAGACAAAAATACCCTGGTAGTTCAACACATGGGCGGCCACGGCCATTTTTTGTAGCGTTTGCCATTGATCGGTGCTGCCGGCTTGGCCGCTTACACTGAGCATTAGCAGCGTAGCAAGGCTTAGTAAACGTTTAAACAACATCGCTAGCTTTCATTAAACCAAAAAATAAGCCGTTCATTAGTTAGGGTAACTGGCCGGTTGAATGTAGTAAGAAGTCGATGATGGTGCGGACGATTGGTGTGCCGTTAAGTATTCCGCCGGGATGAATTCTGCGCTTGTTTGCACGCTAGCATCGACCGCGGCCACGTTAGCATTTAAGCTAGGATCGGCCACTTGCGCTTGCAAGACCATGAAACCCACCACCAAAATAGCAGCAAACGAGGCCGCCATGGACCAAGCAATTTGCTGACCACTCGATTTGTCGGCAGCGCCATCGGTTTTTGCCGCGGATTTTAACCAGGCCGCATTGGGTGCTAATACGGTAGGCTCCATGTCAATTTTGGCCATCAAATTGGCTTTAAAATCGGCACTTAAAGTTGGCGTGCCACGCATCACGTCACCAATTAAATGGTAGCGGCTCCATGCCTCGGCCGCCGGGCTGTTAGCTTGCATGCTGGCCAGCAAATGCTCGGCATCGGCTAGCTTAATTTCGTTATCGGCTAATGCGGATAGTTGTTCTGTCATGATTTACTCCAAATACGTCTAATGCTAAAAATTGCTTACCAGCGCTTGTTTTCTGGCGTGTTTTCTAATAAAGGTTTTAATTTTAATGAGATGGTGTCGCGCGCTCTAAAAATTCGCGAACGAACCGTGCCTATCGGGCAATTCATTACCGTGGCAATTTCTTCGTAGCTCAAGCCTTCAATCTCGCGCAAGGTAATGGCCGTGCGCAATTCTTCCGGCAAACTGGCCACCGTGTCGTTGACGGTTTGGGCAATTTGCTTGGTCATCATGGACGACTCTGGCGTTTCCATGGTGCGCAACTCGTCGCCGTCTTCAAAGTTTTCTGCGTCTTCCAATTCGATGCCGGTGCTGACGCTAGGGCGACGCTTTAAGGATACCAAATAATTTTTTGCGGTGTTAATACCAATGCGGTACAGCCATGTGTAGAACGCGCTGTCGCCGCGAAAATTAGGCAAGGCGCGGTAGGCTTTAATGAAGGTGTCTTGCACGATGTCTTCAATCTCGGATTGATCTCGCACCATGCGCGATAGCAACCGTGCTAGCTTGCGTTGGTATTTGTCCACCAACATAGAGAAGGCACGCTTATCACCGCGTTGCGCACGCAACACCAGTTCGTGGTCTATCTCTCGATTTTCTAGGGATGTGTTGGCTACCAAGCTTAAATGTCCGTTGGGTTTAGTCTGCTGCTGATTATCAGCAGGATTGGGGTCGTGACTTAATTTCTTTTCGGTTTCGGCAGTATAACCTTGAGCAGCGACTTGTACTAAATTTAGTTGGGTAAAATTGATCACTTCCGCAAAATGCATTTTGTTTCTCTCCCTTATTCCCCAGCAAACTACACCGGTTTATTTATTTGGCTAATCCGTCATTTCTATTGCCTTTTATCAAGACAAAGCTACACTCTCAATAGTTCCAGCAAACGCCATCGAATGTTTAACTTTCTCACGACACAACAAAACCCGTATGCAGCAATTTGATGTACTCATAATTGGTAGTGGCTTGGCCGGCTTAAGCACGGCTCTGCGTCTGGCTGAGCACAAGAAAGTGTGCTTAGTTAGCAAGCGCAGCATTAACGACACGGCCAGCGATTGGGCGCAAGGCGGCATTGCGGCGGTGCTAACCGATGACGATTCAATAGAAAGCCACGTGCAAGACACGCTGACCGCCGGCGGCGGTTTGTGCGACGAGACGGTGACCAAGATGGTCGCCGAACAAGCCAAGGGCGCGGTGCAATGGTTGATAGACCAAGGCGTGGGCTTTACCCGCACGGCCAATGACCAAGGCTTTCACCTAACGCGTGAAGGCGGCCACAGCCACAGACGCATCATCCACGCGGCCGACACCACTGGCCACGCGGTGCAAACCACCTTGTCCGATAAAGTGAAGCAACACCCCAACATCAGCCTGCTGGAAAACCACATAGCGGTGGATTTAATCACCGCCAGAAAAATCTCCAGCAATGCTGCGCAACAAACCCCTGCTTCCGATTACCACAGCGATGCCAACGCCTGCTTAGGCGCTTACGTGCTGGATAAAACCACCGGCAAAGTGATCACCATCGCCGCGCAAAACACCGTCTTGGCCACCGGCGGGGCCGGCAAAGTGTATTTGTACACCACCAACCCCGACATCAGTACCGGCGACGGCATGGCCATGGCATGGCGGGCCGGTTGCCGCGTGGCCAACATGGAATTCATTCAGTTTCATCCCACTTGTTTATTTCACCCGCATGCCAAATCGTTTTTAATCAGCGAAGTGGTACGTGGCGAAGGCGGCTTGCTTAAGCTGCCAGACGGCAGCCGCTTCATGCTGGAACACGACGAACGACTAGAGTTAGCACCGCGCGATGTGGTGGCGCGGGCCATCGACTTTGAGATGAAAAAACGCGGTTTGGATTGCGTCTATTTGGACATCAGCGACAAACCCTTAGCCTTCATTGAGTCGCACTTCCCTAACATTTACCAACGCTGCTTAAGCTACGGCATAGACATCAGCAAAACACCTATTCCGGTGGTGCCGGCGGCGCATTACAGTTGCGGCGGCGTCATGACCGACGACAAAGGCCGCAGCGACATCAAGCACTTGTATGCCATAGGCGAAACCGCCTGCACCGGCTTGCACGGCGCTAACCGCTTGGCCAGTAACTCCCTATTGGAATGCTTGGTGTTTGGGCAAACGGCCGCCGCCGACATCATCAGCCAAGCCAACAAAGCCTCACCGCGCTTACCGGACTGGGATGAAAGCCGCGTGACCGACGCCGATGAAGAAGTGCTCATCACCCACACCTGGGAAGAGTTGCGCCGTTTTATGTGGAATTACGTGGGCATAGTGCGCACCGACAAACGCTTAAGTCGGGCCTTGCACCGCATCCACATGCTGCGCGCCGAAGTCGATGAGTTTTACAGCAACTTTAAAATCAGCAACGATCTGGTCGAACTGCGTAATCTATTGCAAGTGGCGCAACTCATTGTGGAAAGCGCCATTTCCCGTAAAGAAAGCCGCGGCCTGCATTTCAGTAAAGACCACCCGCAGACCGAAGCCGAACCCATCCCCACCGTGCTAGAACCGCTTAATTACGACAGCCTGCTGGAGCGCAAAGCCAAATAGCACGGCCGTTCCGCCGGGCAAAAAGGTTTCACTGGCTTTAATTGCAATCTACCGTATAATGCAGCCTCCCTATGCCAACCAATCAGCGTAGCGGTCCTTACCCTTAATCTTCTTGATTTTCAAATCATCCGAATGATTATTACCTTTGCCTACCTCGATTGGTGTTGCTCGTTTGTAATGGGTCGGCGATAGAAGCTCTGAATACGTCTTGCGTGCATCGCTACATAAAATGCGCACCCATCCTTAATCAGCGCTTCGCTAACCCAAGCTGGAGCATCACTTTGAATACAGAAACAACAAGCCTTAACTTTGATCAGTTAGGATTATCCGCAGCCATATTGCGCGCCATTAACGACGCCGGCTACACCACCCCAACCCCGATTCAGGCCAAAGCCATTCCGCAAGTATTAAGCGGCGGCGACTTGCTTGCTGGCGCCCAAACCGGCACCGGTAAAACGGCCGGCTTCACACTACCTATATTGCATATCTTGAGCCAAAAGCCGGCGGATCCGAGCAGCAAAGGCCGACCACGTTGCTTAATGCTGACACCCACCCGTGAACTGGCAGCGCAAATTGAAGAGTCCGTTAAAACTTACGGCAAATACTTACCCTTGAGCTCCACGGTGATTTTTGGAGGCGTGAACGCCAACCCACAAATTGCCCGATTAAAAAAATCACTGGATATTTTGGTCGCAACGCCTGGGCGTTTGCTAGACCATGCTAACCAAAAAAATGTGGATTTATCTGGCGTGGAAATATTGGTGTTGGACGAAGCCGACCGCATGTTGGACATGGGTTTCATTCGCGACATTAAAAAAATACTCGCGATGCTGCCTAAAGCCAGACAAAACTTATTGTTCTCGGCCACCTTCTCAGACGAAATCAAGGGCTTGGCCGATGGACTATTGCATAACCCAGGGTTTGTAGAAGTAGCCCGTCGCAACACCGCTTCAGAGATGGTCGAGCAAAGCGTGCACATGGTCACGCAAAGCCACAAACGTGAGCTGATGAGTTATTTAATTAAACAAAACGATTGGCAGCAAGTGCTGGTGTTTACCCGCACCAAACACGGCGCCAACCGTTTGGCAGAAAAACTGGTGAAAGACGGCATACAAGCCGCCGCCATCCATGGCAACAAGAGCCAAGGAGCCCGCACCAAGGCATTGGCGCAATTTAAAGACGGCAGCATGCGCGTCTTGGTGGCCACCGACATCGCTGCCCGCGGTTTAGACATAGACCAATTGCCGCAAGTGGTTAACTTTGAATTGCCCAACGTGCCTGAAGATTACGTACACCGCATAGGCCGTACTGGCCGTGCCGGTAGCACTGGTGCCGCCGTGTCGCTGGTAGACCGTGAAGAGTTAAAGTTTTTAAAAGACATCGAAAAACTCATTAAACGCGAAATCCCGAAACTGCCGGTGGAAGGCTTTACGCCTAACCCCAACCCAGAACCGGAAGCACCGCGTGCACCGCGCCAACCGCACGGTCGCCCACCACGCGGCCACCAACGCAGTGCAGGCGCCGCCCCTGGGCAAAACCAACGCCCACGCGATGGCAGCAAAGCGAACAACCCGAGACAAGAAGGACGCCCTGCGCCTAACCAAGCGATGTCAGAAGCGGCACGCCACCAAGCCATGCCGCAACCGGCTTTATTTTCACCCACCGCGCCACAAAATAACGGCAGACGGCATAATCCAAATGGCGATCAACCTAGATCTAATCAATCCAGACCAGGTCAAGCAAACCGTGGCAAACCTAGCAGCCCGCATCGTAGTGGCGGGCGTGGCCGATAAGGTGCATTTAGCCTTTTAGCAAAACCCAAAAATAGATTAAACTTCTATCCAATAAAATTTTACCCATTACCGATTTAGGACATCCCCATGCAAATTGCAATGAACACAGTGGTATCAATGACTTACGAACTAAAAGACGCCGATGGCAACGTGTTGGAATCCAGCGCGGAGCCGGTAGCTTACTTGCACGGCGGTTACGATAATATTTTCCCGAAAGTGGAAGAAGCCATGCACGGCAAAAACATCGGTGACGTGGTCATCGTCGACTTGCAACCGGTTGATGCGTTTGGCGAATACGATGAAGAATTGGTACAAATTGAACCTGCAAGCGCCTTCCCTTCTAACGAACTTAAAGTGGGCATGCAGTTTGAAGGCGAAGACGAAAGCGGCGAAGTGATTTTATACACCGTGACCGAGATTGCCGACGGCAAAGTCATCGTCGATGGCAACCACCCATGGGCAGGCGAACGCGTGGTATTTAGTGCCACCATTAAAGACGTGCGCGCGGCCAATAAAGAAGAAGTGAGCCATCAACACGTGCACGGCGCGGGCGGTCATCACCACTAATTGAATTAAGCATAAAAAAAGGCGCTCATGATTGAGCGCCTTTTTTATTGCCTTTGTATTACGTCAGACTAACTATCCAGCAAGGCTTTCAACTGATACAACGCATCCAACGCTTGTTTAGGGGTTAAATCGTCGGCTTGCAAAGCATCCAATTCAGCAAGCACTGGGTGCACGGGCGTTTCAGTCAGCGGCTCTGCACGGCTAAATAAATCCGGCTGACCACTGGCAGCAGCCACATTACTTTGCTCCAATTGCTGCAATTTTCGTTTGGCGGTCGCCACCACCGCCTTGGGTATGCCGGCCAATTGCGCCACTTGCAAACCAAAGCTTTGATTGGCCGCCCCCTCTTCCACCTTGTGCAGGAAGACGATGGATTTATTCGGTTCAGCGCCGTGTTCGATGGCATCCAAATGCACATTGGCGGCTTGCTTAAATTCATCGACCAAGCGGGTCAATTCAAAGTAATGGGTGGCAAACAAAGTGTAGCTGCGGTTTTTTTCCAGCAATTGCTTGGCCACCGCCCAGGCTAAACTCAAGCCATCAAAGGTCGACGTCCCGCGGCCTATTTCATCGAGCAAAACCAAACTATTGGCCGTGGCATTGTGCAATATGTTGGCCGTTTCCGTCATCTCCACCATGAAGGTAGAGCGCCCACCGGCCAAGTCATCGGAGGCGCCTATGCGAGTCATGATGCGATCGATGGGGCCGAGCTTAGCCACCGTGGCCGGTACGTAACAACCGCAATGCGCCAATAAAACGATCAAGGCTGTTTGCCGCATAAAGGTCGACTTACCACCCATATTCGGTCCGGTGATGAGTAGCAATTGCCGGTAGGGATTGAGCACCACGTCGTTAGCAATGAAGGCCTGCCCGGCACTGGCCATGGTGAGCTGCTCCACCACTGGGTGGCGACCGCCTTCTATGACGATGCCCGGCTCTAAGCTGAGCTGCGGCGCCACGTAATTAAGGCTAGTGGCGCGCTCGGCAAAGCAACACAACACATCCAAACTGGCCACCGCCAATGCATTGGCTTGCAGCGCTTGTATACTGGGTAGCAATTGCTCCAGCACCTGCTCGTAGAGCATTTTTTCACGCACCAGCGCGCGGTCGTTGGCACTTAATACTATATCTTCAAACGCTTTTAATTCAGGTGTGATAAAGCGCTCTGCGTTCTTTAAGGTTTGGCGGCGGCGGTACTCGGCCGGCGCTGTTTCTGCTTGGGCGCGGCTAATCTCAATGTAAAAACCGTGCACACTGTTGTATTCCACCTTGAGGTTGCTGATGCCGGTGCGGGCTTTTTCCGCCGCCTCAAATTGCAGTAAAAATTCACCGTGATTGGTTTGCAAAGAACGCAATTCATCGAGCTCGGCATCGTAGCCATCGGCAATCACCCCGCCATCACGCAATACCACGCTGGGCTCAGGCTTAATCGCCTGTTGCAACAATGTCACAGCGGCCACGGGGGGTGCTAACTGCGCCTGCAAGCTCAGTAATAAAGGGCAACTCACGGATTGCAAGCCGGCTTGCAATCCAGGCAGTTGCTGCAAGCTGGCCAACAGCCCAGACAAATCTCGCGGCCTGGCCGTTTTAAGGGCAATGCGCGCCGTGATGCGCTCAATATCGGCCACGCCTCTTAAGGGCAGGCTCAATTGGTGGTAGCGCTGATCAAGCAACAAGTCAGCCACGGCTTCATGCCGGGCCAGCACCTGCTGTCTGTCTTGCAAGGGATGGTGCAACCAATGCCGCAAGAGGCGGGCGCCCATGGCGGTGCTCGTGGTATTTAACAACGAATACAGCGAAGGGCTGGCCTCACCGCGCAAGGTGAGATCAATTTCCAGATTACGCCGCGTGGCGGCATCAAGTTGAATGTAGCTGCTGCTCACCTCCACACTGAGGGCATTGATGTGCGGCAAACTGGTGCGCTGGGTGTGCTTCACGTAATCGAGCAACACGCCCGCAGCACAAATGGCCGGGTGCATGCCGGCGCAACCAAAGCCATTTAAATCGTAGGTGTTAAGCTGCTTTGTTAGGGTGGCAGTCGCGCTATCAAAGTCAAATTGCCAAGGGCTTAAAGTCGTTTTAGCCACTTTGATGCCGGCCAGCGCCGCGTGCTGAAAATCGTCCGGCAGCAACAGCTCACTGGGGGCAATCCGCGCCAATTCTTGGCCCAACAAACCCACAGCTATTTCACTCAAGATAAAACTGCCCGCCGCCAGATTCAAACGCGCCAAGCCAATTAAACCATCGCTTTGAAATACGCTAACCAAGGCATTGTCGCGCGTCTCGTCCAGCAGGGCGCTGTCGGTTAAGGTGCCTGGGGTTAATATGCGCGCCACTTGCCGCTCAACCGGTCCTTTAGACGTGGCCGGATCGCCCACTTGTTCGCAGATGGCCACCGCTTCACCCAACTTGGTCAACTTAGCCAGGTATCCCTCGGCCGCATGGTAAGGCACACCGGCCATCTTGATGGGCTGGCCATTGCTGGTGCCACGCTGGGTTAAGGTAATGCCCAGCAAGCGCGAGGCTTTTTCCGCATCCTCAAAGAACAATTCGTAAAAATCGCCCATGCGGTAAAACAATAATTTATCGGCATGCTGGGCTTTGAGGCCAAGGTACTGGCGCATCATGGGTGTGTGATTGGCTGCGGCCGTATCGTTTAGCGCTTGTTTTTTTTGTTCAATATTTTCCAACAACCTTACCTTTTACCCACCAATTCAGCCACCACTTGCAAATACTTGGCGATGACTATTTTTTCATCAAACTGCGTTTCCATTTTCTTGCGCCCTGCCTTGCCCATGGCCGCGCGCTCATCCATCGACAACCCCAACATGCGGTCCATTTTGGCAGCTAAATCCTCTGCATCACGCACCTTACATAAGTAGCCGTTCACGCCATCGTCCACTACCTCACGGCAACCAACCGCATCCGTGGTGATAATTGGCTTAGCCATGGCCGCCGCTTCCAACAATGTGCGTGGCGTACCTTCACGGTAGGAGGGCAAAACGATGCAATCCGCAGCGGCTATCTCAGACCGCACATCATCACTCACACCCAAGTAACGCACATAACCCTCAGCCACCCACGCATTCATTTCTTCAGTGGATATGGCCGCCGGGTTTTCCACATCCAAAAAACCCAATAAGCAAAAATCCACATTAGGCCAACGCGCGCGCAGTAACTTGGCCGCAGCCACATACTCGGCCACGCCTTTATCGCGCAACATCCGTGCAATCAACAAAAATCGAAATTTAATTTGCTCAGTAGCAGGGCTGGTTTTCGAGTCATAGGCTTCGGGAATAAAGCGCATTAAATCAATGCCCGATCCGGGCAACAAATCGGTTTGCTCTGGCCGAACCAAACCCGCCTCAACAAACAAATCCTTATCATCCCCATTCTGGAAAAATACCTTGGCAGAACGCCGCAAGGCTAAGCGGTAAAGGCCGCGCACCAAGCGCACCAGCCAACCGTCTTTAATAAACACCGCACCCAAACCAGCAATGTTATTCACCACCGGTATACCTAATAGGCCGGCCGCTAATGAGCCATAAATATTGGGCTTAACGGTGTACGCCAACAACACATCGGCCCGCTCACGGCGCAACAACTTCCAAAATCGAAAGGTCAGCAACATGTCTCGCAGCGGATGCGTGCCCTGATTGTCCATAGGCAAGGGCACAAATCGGCATCCCAACTCAGACAGACGGGCTGAATAAGAATCATCCGGCGCCACGGCCACCACCTCATAACCCTCAACCACTAAAGCACGAATTAAACCCGAGCGAAAGTTGAGTAGGTTCCAGGAGGTGTTTAATGCGATTACTATTTTTGGTTTTTTCAAGGTTGAAGCAATAAAATCGGCAAGTTAACTACATTGCTTATGTGATTTTCGTCTAGGAATTGTAAATACATAAGCTTTTACCGCATCCGCCATAAAACTGATTGCTGCAATTGCAATAAATCGAAAAGGAAGTATGTTCGCGAAGCCGACTCCACGGCGCAATGGCAAGACAATTCCTCGAGTAACCACATATGCAAAGATAGGAAAAATTGCAGCCATTTTGGTTATATGTGCTATATAAAGTGGAGAATCCTCGTGCCAATTTGCAAAAAGATAATTCCAATTTAATGCAACAAAAATCATTAGGGGATAAAGAACGAGCCATAGAAACAATTTTTGCGGGTAAAGATGCGGCAGGTCATGCGATGCCGTGTAATTACGATACCACTTTCTTAATATTGTTTTAAGATCCATACCAATTAATCCAACATAGTCAATTAAACCAAATAATGTTTTATCAACTGGTATTTTCAAGATATCTAATCTTAGCATCCACTCGGTATCTTCTCCGGCCCTCACGCACTCAATAAATTGACCAGCCTTAATAAAAACCTCTCGCCTAAAAACAGAGCCAGGCAAAGTCTTGCGAGGCAATACGCCATAAAATGCATCGCGGATTAGTTTTTCAAAAAAGGATTGCGCCGTAAAATAAGTGCTCCCAAAAACCCCTGCAATATGATTATTTGAAAGTACTTTCAATGACGCTTCAAGCCAGTCTTCTTTTGGAATAGTTTGCACATCAACAAATGCAATCAAATTGGCGCAAGCTGATTTTAATCCTATGTTTCTTGCATGCCCAGGAAAAGAATGTTTGAAATGCTTATAAATCAATTTAATGCCATTGCTAGTACATAACGCCAAAATTTCTTTTGAGCAAAAATCACCGTGCAATGATGAATCAACAATTATTATTTCAGTAGGCTTACACGTTTGACAACATAAGGAATTAACAATTTTCAACAAGTCGACATGTCCATTCTTAGATGGAACAATTACGGAAATATCATTTACTTGTGTCATAAGGATTTTCTGTAAAGGCTCATAACAGATGACGACACCGAGGCCAATGAAAAATTGGTTTTCACAAAATCTCTAGCCTTAAGCCCAATTAGACAGCTCACGGTAGAGTTTCTTAAAAAAGGTCTAATTTTACAGGCCCAGTCATCAGGGCTATTTGAATCGACTAAAACTCCCGTTACACCATCATCTATTAACCAATCTGTCACTCCAGGCAAGTTACTTACAATACAAGGAAGAGCTGACGCCATTGCCTCTAATAGAACATTAGGTAAGCCTTCCCTAGTACTTGGTAAAACAAAAACATCTGCAATTTTCATAAACTCATCAATATGTTGTGTTTCCTCGACAAAATTAATGGATGAAAAAATCCCTCTGCCCAAAGCATCCCTTTTTATATTTTCAGCGACTCTATAATCCACCTCAAAACCTTCCTTGGTATGCCCTATAAGTATAATTTTGATGTTGTTATTACTTTTTCTTAAACTTAACCATGTTTCATACGCAAGCATAGGTCTTTTTTCATGCGAGAAATGCCCTATAAACAAAATAATTTGGTCTGTTAAAAGATAGCCTTGCTTAGTCTTTAGTTTATTTTTTTCAACCTTTGAAACTGGTGAAAACTTATTTATGTCAACGCAATTTGGAATAAAGTTATACTTTTTAAATGGCAAACCGGATTCTTTATAAGCTAATAAAAATGCGGGGCATATTCCAATATAAGCCCGACATCGCTTAAAAAAGAACCACCAGAGAAAAAAACTATTTTTTATGCTTAAAGGGTCGTCTTGACCAAAAGATGTCATTTTCAATATGACACCTTTTTTTAGAATAAGGCTAATAGCTACAACAAACGCATTCCTTTTTGAAAATCCGTGTATGTGAACAACATCGGACTTTTTTACGGAGCTTATCAAACAGAAAAGAAAATTTACTAAGCCGATAAAGTAAGTGATTTTCCTCTGGCTTGGCAATAGCACTCTAGTTACTAAAACCCCATCTATATAATCATTACTTCTATCAGCATTTTTATTCGAGCCAGTTAACACAGAAAAACTAGCCAACTTCTTCAAACTACAAATAAGCTGCATACACTGAAGCACCGCACCATTTTTTTCTGGAAAGTAAACGCCCGTAACCATTAGTACTTTTATTTTATATGGTGCGGTTTTCATGGTTCATAAATAGTTTATTTAATTTCATAAAACATAATTACTAATTCTCATAATTGCCACAACCATACCCAAGGGAAAAATTGATAGGGTAACCATGCAAAGGCGGTATCTGCATAAACCAACCAAACAAAATGGACTGTTGCGCTATATCCTATTACTGCCAATACCCATAATAGATTTTTTCCATTGCGCCTTCCAAGTGCATTGGGTAAACGAGAAAGCACAAATAATTGCAAAGGAATCCAATACAAAGCGATTCTATCTACTGCTGTTGACGAAGGTGAAACCAACAGCAACCCCACCAATAAAAGTGCGCTTAAAGACATCCACGTCCAAAAAGAACGCTGTTCAGGTGTTAATTGAAAACGCTTACGAAACAACAAAAATAACCCTGCCGGCAATGCATTCATGGCTACTCTGATAGCCGCACCCGAGGACTGCATGGCATCTTCGATGTACCCACCCATCAAAAAACTAAGCGCTTCCTGCACCATCAATGCAAACAATACTAGACCTGCCACCCCAACCCAAAGCAAAGTGAAAATACGGCGCCTACTATTTGCAAGCACCGCCATAGGTAATAAGATAATGGCCGACTTATGAAACGTAGCTGCTAAAGCAATCCAAAGCACAAAATGCAAGATGCTTCCACGGCCCAAGGCGGTCATAGCGACCATGGCAACCCCAATAGCCACACCTTGGCGCGTGTAGCCCATGGCCACCACTGTAATAAGATAAGGAACAGCAACTACTAGGGCTAACCACGGTCTTGGTTGTGCTCGACAAAATACAATTAATCCCCAGCAAAAAAAAATAGCGCTAAGGAAATTTAACAAATAAATTCCTAGTCCTGTTTTTACAGCCAATTTATTAAATAAAACAAATGCAGGATCTTGAAATCCAAACTGGGTCACAACAAATGTGGAATCGGTATAACTATCTAGCATCTCTAGATATGTCTCCCAATCTCCGCCCACTTCATAACGAAGCCCTATCATTAATACCAAGAAGACGAATATGCTTTTCCACATAAATGGCCAGCGGTTGCCCCAAGTAATATGAGTTGGCTTCAATCGGGCAATTGCCCAGTAAGCCGGCACCAGAAATAATATCCAATAGGGCCACATTATTATTTAGACTCTGTTAGCCACTGTTGAAACATCAAAATGTTCCAAAGTATTGTTTGACAATTGCGTTTCCCAGATAAATGAGATACCCATAGGTTACGCACATACTGAACGTCAAAATAAGCTTCTCTATACAATCGCTTCTCATCCAATAAACTTTCTGCCCAATTTTTAAGTGGTCCACGAAGCCATTCAGCTAGCGGAATACTAAATCCTGCCTTGGGTCGTTCAATCAGCTGCTGTGGAACGTGTTTATAGAGCACCTCACGCAATATCCACTTGGTTTTACCATCACGCACTTTCATATTCATGGGCAACCGACATGCCAACTCCACCACACGGTAGTCTAAAAATGGTACGCGAGTCTCTAGGCTATTTGCCATAGCAGCTCGATCAACCTTCACCAAAATATCATCGGGTAAATACGTCATTGCATCCATAAACATCATGTGCTGCTTAGCATCTTTAAAAGTCGACTTCATGCCAACTTTAGTTAGCCACGTTTCTGGCTCTATTGCCCCTAAAACAATCTGCTCATGTTGATCAAGTTCAGAAACTAAACTGTAATAAAGTGTATTGATACCATCCACTGTTCCTAAGCGATTAGCTAATCGTTCTAACTTTTCACCCATATTACTTGGAAATGTTTTTATTTTAGTTAATTGCTGGAAAATAGAATCCCAAGTTGAAGGCGATAGAGTTTTAATTAAATGTCCGGTCGCTTTTCTAAATGCAAATGGAACATAATCAATTTTTTGCCATGTGTCTGCCAATAAGTAACGGTTGTAGCCTCCAAACAACTCATCACCAGCATCGCCTGAAAGCGAAACCGTCACATGTTGCTTTGCCATTTGTGAAACCAAAAAAGTAGGGATTTGCGAGGAATCAGCAAAAGGCTCATCATACATTTCGGCTAGCATTGGAATCACGTTCATCGCTTCAGCAGCAGACACATACAGCTCCGTGTGCTCCGTACCTAAATGCTTGGCAACAGCTTTAGCATATTCAGCCTCGTTATAGCCAACTTCATCAAATCCTATGGAAAAGGTTTTAACTGGCTGTGTTGACTGTGACTGCATTAAGGCTACTACGGTTGATGAATCTACCCCACCAGACAAAAATGCCCCTAGTGGCACATCCGCTAACATTTGCAAACCTATGGATTGTTTTAATTGACTATCGACCGCTACAATTGCCTCTGCATCAGACCCTTTGAAAGGCCTTTTGATACCTTCAGTAACAACGTCAACCATACTCCAATAAGATTTTGGTGTCAGTGATTGCGAATGGACGTCATCGCCCATTCGTAATTGCAAATACGTTCCTGGCAATAACTTTTGAATGCCTTTGTAAATAGAATAAGGGGCAGGTATATAACAATGCCGTAAATATAAACAGAGTACGTCTCTATCAATTTCATTCAAAAAATCCGGATGAGCCTTTAATGCTTTTAGCTCAGACCCAAACAGAAACGTATTTTTCTGAAAACCATAATAAAGCGGCTTTTCACCCATACGATCACGCGCCAGTGTCAGTACTTTTTCATCTCTATCCCACAGAGAAATAGCAAACATACCAACGGTTTTTTTGAGGGTAGCTTCAATACCCCAGGCTTCAAATCCCGCCAGCAAAGTTTCGGTATCGGAATGGCCGTTCCAGCATACCTCCTTAGCGGCAATTGCAAGCCCAACACCTAATTCTAACTCACGCCTAAGCTCTAAATGGTTGTATATCTCGCCATTAAAAGCAATCACATATCGGCCACTTCTTGAAACCATAGGCTGATGTCCTGCTGGCGACAAATCAAGAACAGACAAGCGTCTATGTGCAAGCGCAACACCCGCATTAACATCTACCCAAAAACCAGAATCATTTGGACCACGGTGCTGTATTGTTTGCGCCATGGCTTTAGCTATAACCTCAGCTTTAGCTAGCACATTGGCGTTGTTAGTTAAAAATCCAGCCAATCCACACATAAACTAAATACCTCTAACCATGGAATGAATCACATCAGCTAAAATCGGTAAATTCTGTTGCAATGAATAATGGTTGACCACTCGAGATCTACCTGCCATACCCATTTCATTACGGGTCACCGGCTCATCACGCAGCCGCCTTAATGCATCCAACCATTCCAGCCCATTTGATACCAAAAGACCGCATCCCGCACTCACAACATCCACATTGGCACCCACAGGGGAAGCAATGACTGGCACACCACACGCCATATATTGAATCAGCTTAAATGCACATTTACCTCGTGCCCAATCATCATTGGGTAAGGGCATAACACCAACATCAAAAGAATTAATTAGGTCAAGCTCAGTATGCTCATGCCACTCACACTCAACTACAGAAACGTTTGGGATTTCAGGTGCTTTGCCACCCACAACAACCAACTTCACTGCACACTCCTTGGCCAATACTGACAATGGGGCAATAAGTTCGGTCAAATATGGCGCTGTAGATGGCGAGCCTATCCAACCGACCGTAAAAACCGCATTATCACTACTGATCTTATTAGGTAAATAACGGGTAACATCAACCACAGTAGGTAGATAATGTGAATTAATATTAAAACGACCAGCATAATCAGCCAACCCATAATTACCAGCCGTTACGGCTGCTGCCCCGGCCATAACCGCATCGAACTTTCCACCAAGAAACGGACCAGCCCAGCGCATCTTGCCACTTTGATACTTTAGATAAAAAGCGTCATCAATATCGTAAATATAAGGCTTACGAATCAAGGCACGTTCAAGCCAACCAGGCATCAAAGGAATTAATTCACACTGCAAGATTACAGCATCATAATCACCCTGATGCCATAAATCTTCAAAACGTGCCAAACCATCCTTTAACATGGCTTTAATGGGCAATGACCTACCGCCGAATCGTGCTGATAAATAATCATCACCTAATAAATGACGGATTTGCAAATCAATGTCCATACTAGCCAGGCCCGGCACATACTGACCTAGCCGATAACGATGGCTTGCTGCTAATGGGCCGTAAAGGGCTAGGCCAAGAACCTTAATCATTGATTATTAATAACATTGCAGTCAATAAGGTTTTATTCATTTAGCTTAGCGATTGGTAAATTTTTTCATACAAGCGCACACCTTCATCTAGGGAAAAATGCCGCTGGGCGGAAGCCACACAACGCGCTGATGTTTTTTGGTCATCCACTAACTTGATTAGCTGATGCAATGCGGCAAGCATCGATTCATCATCAAACGCTTTTATAGTCACACCCACTTGATCACCTTCCAGCACTTCCGCCATATCACCGACGCCTGCATTACTTAAACACGGAATACCACAACCCAAAAATTCAGCGAGCTTGGTAGGGGCAGAGGCCTGTTTAGAAAAAACCGGTTTGATAAAAAAAAGGCCCGCATCCATACGCGACATCTGCATTGGCACTTCAGCATGATTAACTGCGAGAATCTCTACTGCGTGATTGGGGACACCTGCTATAGCTAATCGCTCACGGATATAATCATGCTCACCTCTGTTAACGATTAAAAATCGTGCATCTGATCGTAAAGTCAACAACAGTGCAAAACATCTAGCCACCTCATCAAATAAATACCAGGTGCCTACAGTGCCCACATAGCCAACCACAAAGTCCCGATTAGCCGCCTTTGGAACAATCACATTGAAGCGAGCTAAATCCGCACAAGTATGAATCACCGTTACAGGTGGCATGTGCTCATATAAATAATCAAAGTCCTGCATGACTCGCACTGCGGCGTGAGTAAGTGATACTACATGGTCGGCAGTCAGCAGAAAGCGTTGCTCAAAACCCTTAGCTAATCGAAACATTCTGCCACCGCGTGACCACAACCCACCATCCACTCGTTCATCTGCCCAAAAGCCACGCATATCAAAAATATATTTGACGCCTGTAAGGCGTTTAAGTGCAAGCGCCATAACTGATGGCACATAGCTCCTCGCATGCACTACAGAAATGCGGTAGCGAAGAATTAACCATAAACCCAGCGAGATGCCACATACAACATCCCAAGCCGTTGCTAATGCAGAGGGTCGTTTATGGTAAAGAAGTGGGTGCCAAGCTATACCGGCATTAGCAATTTGCTGCGCAAGATGCATACGCTCAGAAATGTTTTCCCAGTCTGCCGATTTTTCAAAACTAATCAGATGAATTCTCCAATTCCCTGATAAAAGCTTGAGGTAAGCCAGAACTTGAGATTGCCCCAAAGGCTCCAGCATACCATCATAAGAAATAAAGAGAATTGACATAATTAAACTACTAAGTGAGCCCTAAACAAACTTATCCATACTTTTTTCAATCATTTAGGCTGCGCTTTATTTAAATACTCCTAAATACCAGAAAAAGATTATTGCTAGGTAAACTCAATTACTCTTTCAATAAGCTGATCATCATTAATTTAATAATAATCTAGGTCTTTCTAACCCAACAAAATATCAACATATTTATCAACCGCTTTATCAATAGAAAAATCTTTCGCTCTCTCCATAAGTGCAATTCTATTATGCTTTTTATTCATAGAGTTAAGCATGGCTGATGCTAATGCCTTAACATCCCCAACTGGCACTAATTCACCATATTTACCATCAGATAGAATTTCTCTTGGTCCCGACAAACAATCGGTGCTAACTACTGGCAACCCAACAGCAAGAGCCTCAATAACAACAGTTGGTAGACCTTCGGTTACAGAAGAAAGGACAAATAAATCTGCTTGCTGATAAAAAGGCACTACATCTTTTACGCTCCCTGGCATGAATATATCATTTTCAATACCTAATTGTTGCGCCTTCAATTCAAGTGCAGCTCGACACTCTCCTTCACCTAAAATCAATAACTTTGCATCCAAATGCAATAAAAGTAATGCAAAAGCTTTTAATAAGGTTTCATAATCTTTTTCGGCTTTTAATTTACCTACAGATAAAACCAATTTAGAAGACCCTGACCAACCCAATATCTGAGGTAATAAATCTACTGCCATAACCCTGTGCAGATCAACTATTGGATTATAGATAACAGTAATATTGTCGCGCTTTAAATTTGCGAATCTCGCCAAATCATCAGCCGCACTTTGTGAAACTGCCACTACCCCATCAACAAACTTAAATGTGAGATGCATCAATGTTGATACCTGCCAACGTTTATATCTTAATCGACAAATCTCCGATCTAGACCACGTAGTATGCTCAACTACTACTAGCCTTGTATCAACCATGGCTAATTTACATGCTAGCATTGCAAAGGATGTAATAGGCCACATATTGGCTAATAAAGAATTAGGGCGGTTATTGCGAAGATATTGGATTAAGGGAACCAATAAACCGCGCATACGGTTAACTTTTAAATCAACAACATGAACATCCGGCAGCAAATCATCTATAAACTGCCCTACGGCAGACATAAGAATTATGTCTACAAGATAACCGCGCTTAACAAAACTATTAGCAAGATTTACTGCAACACGCTCTGCGCCACCTTCACATAGATTTGGTATAACAATAGCGATTCGGAAATTTCTCATGAGTAGACACTTGCAAGATCAATCTATTAAGAGAACATCCCAGATATAAATGACAAAAAACTTTTTCTATTTGCTTTGCAATCGAAATTTTTTAACCCAATCTTATAAGCTGCATCACCAATATTCTTTAAATTTGACCTGTCGTTAAAAACCTCTATCATTTTTTCATATAAACAATGCACCGAAAATTCATTAATGAGAAAAGCAGAAATTCTATCTTTAAAATATAAAGGTATATCGCCAACTGCAGTTGTAATTATTGGTTTTGATGCAGCACAATACTCCGCTATTTTTTGAGGAAATCTAGCATTAGACCTATCGTCCGTGTTTAAAGGTGCAATCAGGATGTCTGCGCTTTCATACTCCATCAGAAGAACTTCCTCCGGAAGCTCAGAGAGAACAATAATCCGCAAATCAGGGAGCCTATTCAACTCGCCCCTAAAATATTCCATCTCTTTTCTAGAGCCATTAACAATAAGCCGTAGTTCAATTTTAGCCACGCCGACAATGGAACTAGCAAGAGAGAATGCTTCTACAACTTTTTTAATATCTTCTATATACCCCAGGCTAACACAATAAAGAAATTTAATTACATGCAGATTAATGGTTGTATCTACTATGGAGCTATTGTCAACTTTATAATTTGCAAGCGAGGGTAATTTATATACATTTAATGATTTATTTGCCTTTAATGCTTTTTGTTTTAAATATTCAGAAATTACAATGGCCCCATCTGAAAACCAAAAACAAAAGTAATTAAAAATGATCGCATTAAGTCGAAATCTAATTGATGCATCACGATGAGCGGGAAACCATTCATCAATATGAAAAATAATTTTCGATTGAATAATTACTGATGTTAATTTAATTACAAATCCGAAAAGCAAAGAATTGTGATCCAATATAATAACTACATCACTACTCTTTTTTTTAATCGACGTAATAGAAGATATTATGTTTAGATAAAAAGTGATCCTAAAAATCAACTTTGCAAATATTGATGTTGGTTGTATGGTTAAACCAGCATTAAAATAATATATATTGTTGTAGTTTCCACTTACAATAATCTTATCATTCCTAAATTGGTCGTAATATTCAACACCAGTCAATATATAAACATTAATATTTGAATCAATTAATAAGGATGCAATATGTTTAAGCTTATTATTATTTGCAGAGGTTATTTTATTATTGAAGGAAGCTCCTTTAATAATAATCAAGGCTTTATGCATTTACCAACTCCAAACAATAATAAATAACGTAACGTAACGTAAGAGGAAAAATCATAGCGCCTCATCATACTGCAGCATTTTTTTTACGACTGCCGGCATATCAAATTGTGCTTGCCACCCAAGCTTTCTAAAAACCTTCTGAGGGTCAGCAGCACTGATAATTATATCGGTAGGTCTAATCAAACTATCTGACTGTGTAACATGAGACTTCCAATCAAGGTCTAAAGTCGTGAATACTTCGTTAACAAAGTTTTCCAATGTATAGGTTTTGCCGGTAGCTATGACAAAATCTTCAGGTTGATTTTGTTGAAGCATTAACCACATTACTTCGACATATTCTGGAGCCCATCCCCAATCTCGGGATATATCCATTCGACCCAATGTTAATGTCTCCTGCGATCCCTTAGCAATTCTTTTAGCAGCACTAACAATCTTTTGTGTCACAAATCGAGCAGGACGTAATGGGGACTCATGATTAAATAAAATGCCTGTACAAACAAATAAGTTGTATGCCTCACGATAATTATCAACCAGCCAATAAGCTGAAGCTTTAGCGACGGCATAGGGGCTACGAGGATTGTATGGTGTTTTCTCGTTAGCTGGATGATCTTGTGTATCACCAAAACATTCACTTGATCCAGCGTGATAAAGCCGAATACTTTTATCACACATACGGCATGCCTCAAGCATATTCAAAGTACCAATCACTACACTCTGTATCGTTTCTGCCGGCTGTTCAAATGAGAGTCCAACCGATGATTGTCCGGCAAGGTAATAAACTTCATCTGGCTCACTTTGTTTAATAGCCATAAATACACTACGAAAATCTTCTGGCACCATTGAAATTAATTTAATTTGACTGAAAATACCTAATGTTTTTAGATTACCAAAAGTAGACCCCTGAGAATCCCGCGAGGTACCCCATACAGCATAGCCTTTACCAAGTAAAAATCTAGCTAGATAACTGCCGTCCTGTCCACTAACACCACAAATAAGTGCCGTCTTATTCATTTGATATCCCCCACAAGCGAGCGATAAACCTTCAAAGTTTTCTGTGTACATTGAGCCCAAGAAAAATGATTCAATCTTTCAATCCCCTGTTTTTTCAAATCGACAATACGACTCTCAGAATAAACTACTCTCTCAATAGCATTTCGCATATCTTCATGGGATGAGGGGTCGAAAAATTCTGCAGCTGTCCCTATCACTTCCGGCATTGAGCTGCTATTGCTACTAATAACTGGGCAATTCTGCGCCATTGCCTCTAATGGCGGAATACCAAAACCTTCATATAAAGATGGGTAAACAAATGCTCGTGCCGCATGGTAATACTGCCCGAGCAAAGCATCATTACCACTTATTTGCCGAACTTGGTTTTTAGCAAAACCAAGCGATTTAATTAAATTTAACTCGGACATACTAAATCTAGAAACCCCAAAAGAAATAATATCAAAATCAGATAACAACCTTTTTGAAGAGGCTACCGCCCGAAGAAAGCCCGAAAAATTCTTATACCCCCAACGACCGCCAACATAAAGAAGAAAGGGTTTGTCATTTTGTAAAATATTCTCAGATGTTTGCTCTAAATCTATTTTAATTAGTTGATCAAAACCTAAATGAACAACAGTGATCTTATTGAGGTCAATGTTATATAGTCGTACTAAATCTTTTTTAGTATTTTCAGAGATACAAATTATATGATCGGCTCGATCAATAGCAATTTTTTTAACTGCTACTGTGTCATCCTTTTTTGAGAAATCATTCTTAAATATCTCATGAATCATGTCATACACTGTAATTACAGTTGGGCAATCTTTTGGCGACGAGCCCAACCTGGAGTAATACGTCTCGTGAACTACATCAGGCCTCCATTTAGAAATTTGGCGCCGTGAAATATATCGATTGTAAAACGAAAAAAAACGAGATAATTTTGGAGGATATCGTTTCACATACCTGCCATGAACACAATTCTCTGGCAGCGAGGAAAGATTGGTATTTAAATAAAATGGCGCAAATACAGCAATTTCTTGCTCTAAGTCTATTAACCCATGTGCGAGTTGATTGAAATAACGGGAAATACCTCCATGCTTTTGTACAAAAATCTGATCATCTAATGCTATTTTCAAAAATTCGCTCCTAAGATTTGATTGCACTAGAATCTAACTGGCTAGCCATAAAGGGAGCAGCTGTATATATTCCCATCAATACTTATTATCTAAAATCAGTTATGTATTCCTTAATAGCATAATCTAATTCGATTAAATCAATGTTTGTTTTTTTCTTAAATACCGCCATTCTACCCTCCAGCTGCACTAAATTTGCGAAACGCTCAATTTCCTTATACTCACTTCTATCAACATAGTCATCAACTAGAATTGTAAAACCATCCTTCAAATGAAGATATCTTAAAGCTTTAAGCGCGCAAGCAACTCTAAACCTTCCATCAATAAGGACTAAATCAGGTGAAAAGGAATTTATTTTTGTTACTGGAATATCAGAATACATCGCCCATCTTCTTTGCCTGGATTTGCTTTGTCGTTGAAATAACGGTTGCCCCCACTCCTTTGTTAAGCCAATATCAGCAAAATAAAAAACTTGATCATTTTTAAGAGCATAGCCATTGTTTATAATTTTTGTTTTTACTGCTTTTAAAAAAAATCTATCTGAATCAATTGCAATAAATTTCTTCCCAAGTTTAGCCGCCGCAAATGTTGACCCTCCTGTACCCCATTCAAGATAATGATTACATGACTTTAGTTTATCATTAAATAGCTTGATGCTATCTTCATCAAAATGCGGCTCTGTAGGCACATCAAAACCTATTACGCGCTGAACGTAGAAAAACTTAACTGCATTAATTATTTTGGTTAACGTTTTATTCATAATTTTTATTATTTGAAATTTTTTAAGTTGAAAATGCAATAAAAGGAAAACAACTGTTGTCTCGAATTCGTTTTGCAATTGAAGATAGCAAGTGTGATTTGAAAAAAATCATTCGATTAAATCACTCTGAACTAGTGATTGCTAATACTTTATTGAGTATCTGTACAACAATTATTTATAACTGTCTTCTTGCACCAAAGCCATCAAAAATCGCTTTTGATTCGTAATTAATTCGCTCGTCTTAACAACGCTACCGTGTCACCAATACCTCGTCTTAAATCACCGTTAAATACAAACCCTTCAGCTACAAATCGCTCACATGAGACTTCGTATGAAAGCTGATTCATAATTTTGTTATCAACAAAACTTACCTGTAGACTTGGCACAAACTCCCTAACAGTGTCGACGACTTGGCGAACTGTGGCATTATGTGTCAATACATTGTAAATACGCCCATCAAACAGATCTTTTCGGATAATGAAAGCAATAGCCCGTGCTGCATCAACAAGATCCAGATAAGGACGCTTCTGATCATATGCTGTGCTCCATACCGTGATTGGTTGACCCATAACTGCCTGCCAACAAAACTTATTCACTGCAGTATGAAAGCGCATCCCAGGAGAAGCCCCAAATATAGTGCCAAAACGACAGGAAATTGCTTTCAAGCCATTTTCAAGACATAGCTTCACAACTAGCTGCTCTTCTTTTAACTTAGTAATTGCATAGGGGCTTTGCGGCTTAAGTTCATCTGAACTGCAATCTTCTGCAACCACTTCATTTTGTGTCCCATAAACACTAGTAGAAGACAGTGCTATCAATCTTGTGCCTGACTGTGCACAAGCTTCGGCTACCTTCAAGGTCGATTGATAGTTATTGGCCTCCAACAAATCCGCCTTATCAAAACTACCCGCCGCATCAGTTATAGCTGCCAAATGAATCAGCACATGCGCATCTTTTAGTATTGGTTGAAGGTCAATACGAGTGACATCTCCTTCAATAAATTGATATTTCCCCAAAGCAGGTAAATTAAATAATGATGGGAAACGTTGCGTCATCATATTATCAATCATGACAATTTCTGCTGCCGGAAACTGCACAGCTAAATCACGGATTAGGTATGAACCAATATGGCCTATGGCACCGGTAACAACTATTTTCATGAGCTATATTCCATTATTTTACTCAGGTTTAATGGCGGTTAGCCCAAGCATATGATCACGATCACCTTTCCATTGAAAATGATCTACTGCCTTTACTTCTAATCCTATTTTCCGACATATCGCATGCAACTTTGCTTCACTATAACAATTAGTGTGAAACTGACCTGCTCCATTTTGACTACCGTAAAACGTAGCCGTCAAATATCCCCAACGATTAGTTGGCTTATATGTATAGGTGCCAAACCAGTGTTGGTTAAAAATAGACTCTTCATCATTCCTGTAAAAATCTTTCCAATCATCATCGGCAGCAAGCCATTGCCTTGCTGCTGCTTCAAAATCAACCGTTGAAAGATATAAAGACCCTCCTGGCTTAAGGATGCGTGCAACTTCATAAAAAAATCTTGGCTCATCTATGAAGGGCAAATGCTCAATTAGACCCTCCGATCTAATTTCATCTACCGAATTATTAGCATAGGGTAGGTTAAAAATATCGTATTGAACGACAACCATATCATCAGTAAATTTTTGATTAGGATAACGCGAACGAATTTGCTCAAGTGTATCCATATCAACATTGATATAGCCTGGCAATGGCCGTCCACCACAACCCAAATTTAAACGAACTGGTAAGTTATTTTGCATATTTCCCTCATTTTAAATAACAGAATCAATATTTCTGTATTTTTTATAATCATCATAATTGCGTATGTAATCGGAAGTTTCATAAGGCCGATCACAAAGGACAGTAAGTACAGAATTTTCTTTCATGTAGCGTTGTTGAGCCCAGATACTAGGTGGTATAAGCAAACCAACTTCCGGCCTATCTAGTAAAAATGTTGAAATTTTATAGCCATCGTCACACTTGACTTCAACAGCGCCATGGGGACAGGTTAGGAATTGCGTGCATGCCTTATGCGCATGGTCCCCGCGAATAGACCCAACAAACCCCCGCACAACAAAAACACGTGCAATAGGAAATGGAATATGGGTCATACCCTCCATTACAGTAAGATCTCCATTTTCAGCAAAATCATATGGAAGGTTTATAAGTTTTACATTATTTAATGAATAGTGCATTTATTAAGACTTTCAGGTAATCAGATTAGATAAAGTATATACATTTGTAGATAAAAACTTACGACGTAACTTTCACCTCGGCTTAAAACTTCAAGTCTTACTTATTAGCTCTATCAACCATATACTTGATTCCAGACTCTAGGTTTATAGTATGTTGCCACCCTAACTCAAGGAAAGTACTGCTGACATCAGAAATGTAATTTCTGAACTCTACTTCACTAGCCCCGTCAGGCCAAGGAGAATACTTAATATCAACTGTATTTCCTGTAACAACTGCAACCCTCTTAACAATCAATTTGAAAGCATCACCAACACTTACACTTTTTCCAGTAGAAACATTAAAAATACCAAAACCTACATCTTTCCTAGCCCCTGCTAAAATAAAAGCCCAAACAACATCATCTATATAAACATAATCTCGAAGATAATTACCGTCACCATAAACCGTCAAATCTTTACCCTGCAGCGCCATAGACGTAACTTTGTTTAATATACCCCGATCATCCGCAGAGCTACTACTGCCACTTGGGCCATAGACATTTGCAAGCCGCAATGATACAGATTCCAATATTCCTTGTTGAGTAGCTAAATTGAGTTGCCGCTCTGCAAAAAGTTTGTGGAGATCATACACTGTGATTGGCTTTGGTTCGACCGTTTCCGCAACCGGACATTTCGGCGTCAATCCATAAACCGTGGCCGTTGAGGCAAAAACTACGCGCGGTTTTCTTTGTTGTGTCTGTGCAGCCTTAATTAGATGATTTAAGGGCAACAGGGTCGAAATTAGGCTCTCAGCTGGATTTTTTGCTGCCTCATATACACTCGTATTGCCTGCAAGGTGGTAAATAATATCAGCTTGTGTAACAATTTCTGTCCAAGTTTCAGCGATGCGGATATCAGCCGTTATTGATTTTGTATTTGGCAAGGGCATCAACTTATTACGACCAACACGAACCACATTACATTGATGCTTAACTAAAGCATTAACCAGTTCGGATCCAATATAACCACTCGCGCCAGTAACAACTACCGTTTTTCCATTCAGATTAGCTAAACTATTCATCATTAATTTCTTGAAACAACAAGTGCAATGTTTGCGTTAGTCGCAAATTTTCAGGGAAATTGGTCATTGGCAAAGTGTCTTCAGCGTCTAACCTGCGAGACGTGGCATAACTCTTCATAACTAATCGGTAGCCGTAATGTTCAAATGCAACTAAGAGATCGTTTAAATTCAAAAACCAGTGTGGAATTCTGCTTTCATAGTAGTTTTGCAGAGTCACGAACGGTTTAATAAAACCAGCAAATATATCTGACAATAAAATATATTTCGGCTTAAGAGATGCAAATTTCCCTACTAAATCTTGCCAGCTTTCAACATACTGAAAGGATGAAGCTGCATGGATAAGGTCAAAATTAGTAGCTAGTGGTAAATCCGATGTATATATTAACGCTCCCTCATGAAGATTCATTCCGTCAACACAGACTTCCGGCATTTCTACAATGGTATAAGTAATTCTTTTTAAATCGGAAGGAATACTTTCGGAAAGAGTCATATAGCCAATTCCAAAACCACCGCCAAATTCGAGAATATTAATATGCTTCTTTGCATCATGGCCACTGTAAGCGGCAAATAAGTGCTGCGTTGCTTATGAAATGCTGGTATCGGCTTGTCAGACTTGAGAGCAGAAATACATTCTTTTGCGGCCTGCAAGGATCGTTTACGATATACCGCACCACTAAAGCCCACGCCTTTTGCATCCAACATAGCAGATTGAAAATCTGGGTAAACACCCTCCCAGATATAAAAGGGTGTAATTAGACCTTTATTTTTATTCATCGCTTTACAGCCCTCTAAATTGACCTATGAGGTAACCTGATTGATGTAAGCTCATTTAGTTTTGGGAAAATTGCATCACGGATTGTGACAATAGGCTTGTCAATTGGCCACTCTATTCCAACATCAGTGTCATTCCAATACAAACCACCCTCATCGTTAGCGTCATATTTACGGCTAACTTTGTAGTGCAAATCAGCCCAATCACTAAGCACACAAAAACCGTGTGCAAACCCTGGAGCCATATAAATTTGCCGTGGTCCATCATCATGCAGTTCAACACCGAACCATTTACCAAAAGTTGGTGACACCGGTCTCAAGTCGACCCCTACATCAAAAATCCTGCCGCGCAACACAGTCACTATTTGTGCCTGCGGATACTGAACCTGAAAGTGCATGCCACGTAACACGCCTTTTATTGACCGAGACTGATTGTCTTGAACGAATGTATCAACAATACCAGCTTCATGATATCGCTCAGCTTGATAGGTTTCCAAGAAGAATCCCCGTTCATCCTTAAAGCACTTCGGCTCTATAACTAACAAACCATTAAGTGGTGTCGTGTTAATTATCATGAATTGATAGTTTTGGTGAGGCTTATATTGATAGCATCAATAACTCGAGCAACATCTGCTGATGAAAGTTCGGGGTACATCGGTAATGACAATACTTCACCAGCCAGCGCCTCAGTCACACCCATATTTGACGCTGTACGAATACGACTTTCATAGGCAGGTTGAAGATGCACAGGCATAGGATAGTGAATGCCAGCTTGAACATCATGCGCCTTTAGATGCTCGATTAATTTATTACGATTGGAAGTACGTATGACGTATAGATGAAACACTTGTTCTGCATTTTTTCGTGTTCCTGGTAGCTTGAATGATTGCCCAGCTAAAAAGCTTGAATATTGTTCAGCAATTTTCTGACGCTTGCCATTGTCTGCATCAAGGTGACGTAATTTAATTCTTAGAATAGCAGCCTGCAATTCATCAAGACGTGAATTTCTACCGACGATGTCACTAACGTAACGATGTTGCCAGCCATATTCCCTCAGCACCCGCACTTTATTGCCTAACTTAGCATCATTAGTAGCGATCAAACCAGCGTCACCTATAGCGCCTAAGTTTTTAGTGGGATAGCAGCTAAAGCAGGCAATATGACCAATGCTGCCCAATCGTTTTCCTTGCCATTTAGCCCCATGAGCTTGGGATACATCTTCAATTAAAAACAATTTATTCTCTGTACAAAACTGCCCAATGGCATCGAGATCTGCAGCTTGACCGTATATATGTACCGCTATCACAGCCTTAGTTTTAGGTGTTAATACTTCCTGCAATTGTTCCGCGTTAAGTGTGTAAAAAATCGGATCAACATCCACCAATACGGGAATTGCTCCTGCTGCTTCAATTGCAGCCACAGTTGCTACTGCTGTATGAGAAACTGTAATAACCTCATCCCCTGGGCCAATATCAAGAGCACGGATAGCAATCTCTAGAGCATCAGTCCCGTTAGCTACTCCGATTGCAGACTGCACCCCAATGTAGTCGGCAAATTCTCTCTCTAGTGCTTCTACTTCTTCGCCCAATATATAGCGATTACTGCGAAGCACTTTTAGCACAGCGGCCTCAATTTCATCTTGATAAGAATGAAATTGAGCGGCTGGGTTAGCACAAAGAATCATTACAGCACCTTCACTTCTGGCACATGAACTATCCATTTTCCGCCTGCAGCTACGTACTCTTTTTCTTTAGCCATAATTTCATCAGCGTGATTCCATGCCAGCAACACCGCATAATCAGGTGGGTTGTTTTTAAAAGTTTCATATTGCACAACAGGAATATGAACACCTGGCGACAACTTACCTTGCTTGATCGGGGTGGTATCACAAATGTATTCAATCAAATCTGGGCCAATGTCACAGTAATTAAGCACCGTGGTACTTTTTGACGTTGCTGCATAGCCTGCAACTTTTTTACCTTGTGCTTTTAGGTCTTTTAGCAAAGCAACAAGATCTGATTTAGACTTTTCAACATTAGCTCTAAATTTTTCAAAAGTGGCTAAGCGATCAAGGCCTTGTAATTTTTCTTTAGCAATAATTTGAGTCACAGCATCTTTAACCGGATGAGCACCCTTGTGCGCAAGCACATAGCGCATAGAACCGCCGTGTGTTTTTTGTGGTAAAAGATCAATTAACTCCATACCCTCTAATCCAAATAAATATTGAATTGATAGTGCAGAGAACAAGAATACATGCTCATCATAAATTTGATCGTAGGATGTTTTAGCTACCACATCGCCTAAATAAGGGTCCTCAAACATAACAACGCCTGTTGGTTTAAGCAGTTTTTTTATGCCTTTTACTACACCTACAATATCAGGGATGTGACACATAACATTGGCCGCCAAGAATGCGTCTGCCTGACCTTCTTCACGAACAATTGTTTCTGCGAGTGCTTCAGAGAAGAATTCAGAACGGGTGCGAACACCGTGCTTGTTGGCTTCTTTGGCGACATTTAATGATGGCTCTATGCCTAAATGGCGAATATCCTGATCGGCAAAATTCTTGAGCATAATGCCATCATTACAACCAAGCTCCACTACAAAAGGGTCATTTTTACTAAGGTAGCCTGACTGAGTAACTTGATGTGCAAATTGCTTAAAATGCTGGCCCATAAAACTAGATGTACTCGAGTAGAAGGCGTAATGATCGTGAAACATTTTCTCGGGCGCTGGCTGCTCTATTAACTGCAGCATCATACTAACTTCCGAATAGCCAATTTCCATTGGGAAAAAATACTCCCCTTTGAAATCTTTAGCTTCAAGGAAGCCATTACCTAAAGGTTGCTTACCGAAATTAAGCACTTTGGTTAGTGGGGTGCCGCTAACCCTACAAAGGTTTTTTGTCATCGTTTCTTTATTCCTTGGTTTATAAATATTAATTTAAAAGGGTCAGCACAGTATTTGAAATAGTTTTGCCAATAGCCAATGAAGCCGTTGCTGCTGGGGATGGTGCATTACAAACATGGATTATATTGCCGTCTCTACGGATATCAAAGTCATCCAACAAATTACCTTCCCGGTCACAAGCCTGCGCCCGAATACCTGCACCTCCTGGCTCAAGATGTTCTGCACGTATTTCTGGTATCAGCTTTTGCAGTGCTTTGACGAATGCCTGTTTACTGAACGATCTATAGTATTCGCCCAAACCGGTGCGCCAATATTTCCTGGCAACAGTTCTAAAACCTGGCCATGCAAGGGATTCTGAGAGGTCTCGCAAATTAAAATCTGTTTTCTTGTATGCTTCTCTTCCTAAAGCAAAAACTGCATTCGGCCCACACTCCATACCACCACCTATCATACGCGTGAAATGAACACCAAGAAAAGGGAAAGCAGGATCAGGTACCGGATAAATCAAATGGTTAACTAATTTGGGGGCAGATGAAGAGAATTTGTAATATTCACCACGAAACGGGAGTATCCGCAGAGGCAAGCTTGGATCAGATTTTCTTGCCAGCCGATCCGATTGCAATCCAGCACAAGTCACTGCAACGTGTCCTATCCATGTGCGTGAATTACCTATCACTTCAACTTGGTTGCCTTTTTTCTTTATGTCTACGATAGTCTCACCGAGAACAATATCAGCACCCAACTGTGTCAACAGTTCAGCATATTTCTTTGCTACCACTCCATAATCTACAATGCCAGTTTGAGGCACAAACAATCCGCGAAGGCCAGCGCAATGAGGTTCGATTTCTTGAATCTCTTCAGGCTGTAAAAATTTTAGTCCCGTCAAACCGTTTGCTACACCACGTCGGTGTAACTCTTCTAAGCCGGGGAATTCATTAGGGGATGTAGCAACTACAATTTTTCCACAAATATCATGGGGTATAGAATGCTGTCGACAAAACTCGAGCATTTCTTGATAGCCTACTCGACAATTAACTGCCTTTAATGAGCCAGGTTTGTAATACAGGCCTGAATGAATAACCCCACTATTATGGCTTGTTTGGTGTTGAGCAACGGATTTTTCCTTATCGATTAGAACCAAACGCGTTTTTGGGCGGGACTGCATTATTCGCAATGCTGTAGCTAAGCCAACGATCCCGCCACCAATAACAATTACCATAACCTACTTTTAATAACCCTAAGAATCAATCTATAAAAATTGAAAATAAAATGTTTAAAAAGAAAATGAACAATAAAAATGCCATGAACAATAGTATACTTCAATGATAATCTAGGAATATTGATATTTATCTGATAGTTAATGAATTCCTTAAAGACCGCTAGCTTAGTCAGAAGTGGATTTCGATTTAATACTGCCCATTCATTTTCTGAGAACCATATAACCATATTCGATACAAATTTATTCAAATTAATATTTAAATGAGCTTTACCGCAAACACGTTTGAGCTGGTCAATAAATTCAATTTCGGCTGAAGTATAAGCTGAAAACTCGGTCGACATACATGATTGAGATTCAGCATGTGTTCTTAGAAAGATCAATTTTTCATCAATCCAGCAAAGATCGCCATGCTGAATCAATAAGATAGGAATTAATGTATCGCTATAAGGTCCGAATGAATTTCCTAACTGAGGCAAGCCGCCGACCTTTCTCAATACATCAGTTCGCATAACACCGTAACAACCGATTAATGCAGTATTACGCGCAGTGTAATTCAATAAAAAATCTGAATCATCAAACCGTATACATTCATTTGATTTGAGGGATTTTGGAAATAGGCCATCTGGATTTGTGGCTGAAATATAATTGCTAAAAAAACCTACCATATTCACATTTTCACTTTTATGAATTGCGTTATTAGCAAGCATCAAAAACTCGGAGTGAAATAAATCATCATCTGCAAGCCAAACAAACCAATCACCTTGTGCAATCTCGAGTAAATAATTCAAATTTCTTATTTCACCCAGATTGCTTTTTTGATTTATTATTTTGATACGCGAATCATATTTAATCCCCATGCTCTCAAATGAAACTGTAGATCCTAAATAGTCATTAGATATCAGCAATTCAAAATTAGGGAAGGATTGTTGCAGTACTGAATGAACTGCTTCTTTGAGCATTTCTGGGCGATTGTAAGTAACCAATCCAACTGTGATTTTTATTTTCGAAAAGGCTTTCATATCACTCTGCCTAAACATACATTTGTCCAAAACTCATAACCTAACCTGTACGACTATTTTTAATATACTCAATTATAAATTTCGGCAATATACTTTTCGCAATTTTACCTAGGACAATTCTAATTTCCACTCGGATTGATAAGGGGTATGCGTTAAGTGTCTGCAACTCATCCGCTTCCAAATTCGCAATTTTAAAAGTAGGCGCACGAAAGCTAGAGAGCGATTCAATTGGCATATTTGCTAATGGATGATTGGGATCCTTTGCATGCGTTCCCTCTTCACTAAAACCTATATTTGATACTAAATTACGATTCGGAACTATAGTTAGCCCATATCTACACATCTGAGCGTATTCAAAGCAAAAAGCCCAAGTAGATGTATTCCTTCCATAATAAATATCATCCAGCGATTGTGTACAAAACCTACGTGCTTTTTTGCTTATTACGAAATTATTAATCTGTTTATCTAGTAAAAATCTCTCATAATTTGGGAGATTCGGTTGCCAATGCTGCCATGCTCTTTTCCAAGTAGCCCATCCCCAACATCCAAAAAGATGGGAATAATAATAATCACCATCACCTCTCCAAATACCATTTTGAAGATTCGTTCCTGATATAGAAAATATATCTTTATCATCACGATATCGACTCAACATTTCCCTGCAATAGTCAAAAAAATCTGGTCCCGCAAGACAGTCATACTCCAAAATAATACCTTCATCTACTTCTGCGAAGAACCAGTCAATCGCTCCTGAAACCGCCTTCTTCAAGCCGACATTTATAGGAAGAAACCGCTTTTTTACCTCACAATCCCAATCAATCAGGTCAACAACTTGCCTCGTCAATTCACATTCATCAATCTCCAATGGTCTATCTAAATGTGGCCCATCTGCAGCAATATATAAATGAGATGGCCTTATTTTTCTAATCTGTTCAAAAGTTGCACGAGTAACTTCTGGATTCCTAAAAATTAGAAATAGTATTGGCACATCGAAGAAATTATTATTCACAAATATTTACCTTGATAAATTCTATTTACCAAAAAATCTATATAAAAAAACAACATAGTCAAAACAATTTTAATAAAGTCTATAATCGCCAGATTCTATAAATTTTTCTATTTTATGACAGATCAATTCATCACTCTCTTGTGTGATTTCATTCAGATAATATTCATAGGCTATTGATGAGTTTTGGTCTTTAGCGCTAATTGTTGATAAAAAATTATCGAATGACTTGAAAAAGAAGTTTTCAATTACTCCGCAAATCTTATGGTGCATAAAATAAAATTCATAAATTTTCTCAATGTCAGCTTTATGTTTTATCTTTTCTAGATTAAGCAAATAATTTCGATACTCCTTAATATTATTCGCATGAATATTGAAATCATATCCAACATGTGGATTTTTATTACCTGCATTTATAACCGTCGTGCCCAACAGGGGGTACTCATGTCCAACAGAGCCATAAACGGTTAAAACAAAAGATATACCCTCATCAACAAGTTGCAAATGTGATGTCTCAGAAGGCAAACGTGTAATATTTTTATATTTATTCAATAATTCACTTAAGACTTCATCATTGCCTGGCATTAAATCTGGATGCGATTTAAGATACCAGTCATAGTTTGTAATCTCACTTATTTCACCTAAAAAACTTATCCACTCATAAAAGTCCGGAAATAAATTTCGCCCATAGCAATTGGGATTATCAAAAAAACAATGTGTAGTTATTAACACTTTTATTCTATTTGATTTTCGTAACACGTTATTTGAGAAAAAATTAGGGTTAAATGCTGATTTTGTCGAATAACTCATATCTACGCCAACCTTGCCAGAAAGACGAAGTGATAGTCGCTCTTTAGCCCAATCAAGGCCGTTAAGACGCGCTTCATGAGATAGCAATTGAAACTGTTCATGATATAAGTCATATCGCGGAATACCCCACTCGTCTGGCTTATTCAAACAATACAAAGATCTTACAGTAGGTAAGTAAACTGGAATCCCTTTTCGATTTGCTATAGTTTTAATAATTCCATATCGATATATCCCATGACTTAGCACAACACCTTTAACATCATTTTTGTTAAAGTAGTCATACCAAAACACATATGTCTTTACACACTCAAGTAAAAAGTTTCTGAACTCAATTGAAAAGATGTCAATAGTAGGTTTTGAGTGCTCTTTCAAATACGCTTCATAAATTTCATTACCTACCAAGTTTCCATCAATCAAAATATTTAGCACATCGTGCTTAGACTTTATTCCCAATAATATATCTTCGACTGTATACAATGCTCTATTCAACTGCCGAGCTGTAATATTCATATTTAAGTGGGATTTGACATTAAAGGATTTGTAGATTTCTATCATTTTCCTATTGCGCAAGTAGTAAATCAGCTTGCTTCTATAGGACAATGAAAAACTTAAAATCTTTGATTGATGTTTTTCTGCCAAGATATTAGCGAAGTACGAAAATGCAAGTACCGTTTGATGAACCCCATACAACTCTACTAATACTATACTTTCTCTTGGCTCATCATCAATTCTTGACCACCTTTTAAAACAATATTTGATAAATTTTTGGCTTTTAAAATCAATAAAAGACCCATCTAGAAGACCCGCCAGATAATTAATTATTTTTATAATTTTATTCATTGTAAATACTCTCAAGATATGGCTTTAGATCGGCATTGAAACTAATTTTAAAATCCCCCCTTTGTGGAGAGTTAACACCCACCATATCAATGTGTTCCAAACCTAAATTAAATGCATCCTTAATCATGCTCATCAAAGTAAAAGTGCCCGAACCAGTATTGCGATATACTGGATCGTTTGCGCCGAATAAGTAATAAGCAGTTCTATCATCATATAAAAACAACACCGCAGAAACTGGCACCTTATCCAAATAAGCCACTCCTATTTTTCCATACCCGCCAGTAATTGCATTTTTGCAAATAGTTCTAACTAACAATGACTCTTTATCAGTTCGCTCTATATTTTGACGTTTAAAAGTTTTTGCATGAAGCATATCTATCATTAATTCATCATCGCTAAACTGGAACTTAAGTAATTGCGACGACTTCTTATACTCCTGCTTCCTAACAGTCCTTACTGAAGATAAATAAGCTTCAAAACTCTCAAACAGTTTCAAATTAACAATAGCCGTATATCTTAAGTTTATTTTAAACTGGCCTTTGTCTGGTTCTTTATAGTTGTGCCACTGAAATGGCCTTAGATCGGCAAGTCGCCATGAATGGCTAAGAGAGAAATTACTGTAAGTCTTCGTTAGTTGTTGAATAATAAACTCTACAACTTTAAACTCATGTGTAATTTGAGAATGTGTGGCCTTTTGAGTATTATCGGCCAACAACATTCCCTGATATTGCGTAAATGGGAAAGTACTATTAATAGGCTCGCCCGTTTCTGAATAAAGAATTACGGCGCCAGCAACTATTCTTTCATTTTCATAACATGTCACTAAATCATAATTAACTAAAAGTGAATCAAGAAACTTACTGTAAACAAAAATACTTCGTTGAGGCGATGTCAATGCAAAAGCATCCCAAATAAGTTTATCTTCTTTAAAATTTATTTGGAAATCACTCATTTATTAATCATCGCTCGAAGGTGCATGATATCCTTTTGAGGAAGCTGGCATGAATGGCCGTTAATAGGAATACAACTAATTACTTTTTTATGAGCGAGCAAACCTATCGCCATCGCCATACTTTGACACCCAACAACTAAATCAGATTCAGCAATTTCTTGAATCAATGATTTACCTTCACTCAACACTGCAATCTCTGAGAATTCTTCAACAATACATGCATATTTACCAATAACATCAGATGGGTGTGGCCTAACAACAACTATTATTTGGCGATTGCTAATTACTTTGACATTCTCAAAGAAGAATCTAATTGCATCAAATTCTGTGTAACCCCAATGTCGTTCATCTCCATACTTTATGCGCGCGTGATCTGAAATGTTCTCACAAACAAAAAGAATACTCTCTATATCATTATTTTGTTTTTTATTGCTTAGTTTGATTTCAGCCAATTGCTTTTTTATATCTATCGAATAAGGATTAGGAACAAGCTTAATTAAAATGTCAGGAAAACTCTCACTGGCTATTTTTTGTGCATCCTCATCTCCCACCCATATTTCGTCTGGCAGATTTTGAATACCGTTACGAATGAATCTTTCTTTATAATTTACCCAGTGATCTAAAAATGCAATTACATACTTACCTGCGTCTCGTGCTTGCTCAATTGCGCGCCATTCTAGATTGGACTGCCATCCTGTTCCACAAAGGCACCAGTCGCAATCTAAAATCGCCTTTTCAAGCGAGAAAATTTCAATTTCACCTAACCTACGCTTAAATACATTAACTGCTGGCCCTGCTAATACCAATCTACAATTTATTCCATTCTGCGCAACATAACTGGCTAGTATTTCAGCCCCACCCGCATCATGAGCAACTATTGCAACTTTTTCTGAGCTATTCAATTACTTACCAATTCCAACATCTCAAGATTATTCCAAACCTTTTCAAACGCTTTAATAATTAAGTCAATATCGTCATCGCTTAAGTCATACACACACATACCAAATCCCAGATAAGTTGAATCATTCAACTCTTCTGCTACCGGACAAATACCTTTGCTATAGCTCACATCGCGTTTGCAAATATCAGAAGTCCATGGAAACCCATTTGAGCCATACGCCATTTTTTTCTGATACATAGGCAACAAGTGAATATTTTGATAACGCTTACTTATGGCAACACCTTCAGCTTGAAGTGCCGCATGAATTTGATCTCTAGTTACGCCAAGCTCTTCAATATCTAAGATGAGTGGATAAACATAGTAAACATGGGTTCTATCAGATTTTACTAATGGCGTACGTAAACCACGCAAGCCTTTTAAACCTTCTGTCAGCCTAACTGCTAAACTTTGTCGCGACTCAACAAAACCACCTAATTTTTTGAGCTGCTCAATACCCATTGCACACTCGATTTCACCCAAGCGAAAATTATGACCAACCATATTCGAAAGATTGGTTACCCCTTTATCGCCCACAACTACTTCAGCATGATTACGAATTAACTGTAAACGCTCTGCAATTTCATCATCATTCGTAACAATAACTCCGCCCTCACCTGTATGAATATGTTTATGATAATTAAGACTATAGCCCCCTACGTGTGCAATAGTTCCAGCGTATTTGCCCTTATACAAAGCTCCTGGCGCTTGTGCAGTATCAGAAATCACTTTTAGCCCATGCTTTTCTGCTATGGCCATCAACTCATCCATATCTGCAGACTGGCCAAAAATATCGACTGCCATAATCGCTTTGGTATATGGCGTTATATTAGCTTCAACGGACTTAGGACATAAATTGAACGTTTCTGGGTCAATATCGGCAAATACAGGGATTGCATTCCAATGCAATATTGCTGTCGCACTAGCACACATAGTCCATGGTGTAACAATCACCTCATCTCCAGGTTCAATACCAATCGCGCCTACTGCAGCAATAAGCCCAGAAGTCCATGAATTCACAGTAACGGCGTGCTTAACACCAAAGTATTTTGCACACTGACGCTCAAACTCTTGTACTTTGGGGCCACCGTAAAAATCAGCATGCCATGCGCCTAAAAATTGTGACAACACACCGCTTTCGATAACTTCCTTAGCAGCCTGAACCTCTTCATTTCCTAGCGGGTTATATCGCTTAAATTCTGTTTGAATGGTTTTTGGTCCACCAAACAATGCAAGCTTTTGACTATTCATCCCATTTCCCTTAATTTTTTTACAATTCGACTATTGTACGAGCGCCATGTGCTTAATTCTTTCACACATTCTTTGTGCTAAAAGTGCAGATTCTCCGTTACTTACTAGAAAATCCTCTTTAGTAATTGCTCGATAAATATTATCGATCGCATTTATCATTGCATGAGAGTATTCCCCTGCGTATCGTGCACCATCATCAAGTTTTCGGTAACCTTTGAATGTACCACTTTCTACTGCGCGCCTTTCACGCCAATACAAGCCACCTTCTTCCATAGTCAAAACACCCAATGAAAATATTAATTGAAGTTCAAAATCCGCATAATCTTCAGCATGTGCACACGCAAGATGTATCGATACACCTTGCTCATTTTCCAACCAAACTGGAATGGTTGGATCATTAGGTACATAATCACTTACGGGCTTACCAACCTTAATAACGCTAACAGGCCCAACAAGAAAGTGTAACAAATCCAGCATATGCGAGCCGTTATTTAGTATCCCTTTATTATAAATACCAACAATCGACCTTAGCTCTCCCCTCCGACCTGACAATATATCGGCGTGAAGCTGAGAAACAGATGGATCCCACCGACGAGTATGATTTACTGCCATCATGACATTGGATGCTTTACATGCCTTAACCAATCTCTCGGTATCAAGCAGTGAAGATGTAATGGGTTTTTCACAAAAAATTAGTTTAGGGCTAAGTTGCAATGCAACTTCAATATCATGTGAATGATATGTTGTTGGGGAGCAGATACTGACAACGTCAAACCGATAATCCAAATTCAGCATTTCATCAATTGATGAAAAACCAAGCTGAATATTCCAGTCTTTCATAAACTCAATACGCCGCGATTCGTCAGGCTCTATACACGCGGTCATTTTAAATCGCTTATCTCGTATATAGGCGCCAGCATGAGTATAAGGAAAATCTTTCAGCTTGCGGCCTTTATCAAACCCTCCAGCAATATTGCCACAGCCAACAATTAGAACGGTTAGTAGTTCTAATTCGTTATGTGCATTTGGCATTAAATTAAATCCCAACTCAACGCGGTCCCGCGCTTGAGATTTTTCTTAGCTACCCGACCAATTATTTGTGCTAGATATTTGGGCGGTAAACCCAACCCTGGGCGAATCGCTCTCACATTTTCTTTTGTCAAAACGTCACCGGCTTTTATGTCTTGAATCACATAGAGCGAACGTCTAAATACAATTGATTTTTTCTCAGCTTCAGTAGCACCATAGCTAACTTTTCCTAGTGCTTGCCATGCACGCTCAGTCTCAACCACCAATTGAGCCATCTCAGCGGGCTCCATTGAGAATGTACTGTCCACGCCACCGTCAGCACGGTTCAAAGTGAAGTGTTTTTCTATGACTGCGGCACCTAACGCCACGCTGGCAACTGATACGCCTACGCCCATAGTGTGATCAGACAATCCTACTTCGCAATCGAATAATTCACGCATATGCGGGATGGTCAGAATATTGGTATTGCTGGCAGTAGCGGGGTAAGTGCTGGTGCATTTTAGCAGTATCAGGTCTTTGCAACCCGCCTCGCGAGCGGCGCGAACGGTATCATCTAACTCGGCGATACTGGCCATGCCAGTGGATATAATTAGCGGCTTACCCGTCGCGGCTACGCGGCGAATTAAGGATAGGTCTGTGTTTTCAAATGAGGCTATTTTATAGCATGGTACATCCAAATTTTCGAGAAAATCCACAGCCGTGTCATCAAACGGGGTGCTGAACGGGATCATTCCCAACTCACGTGCCCGATCGAAAATTGGTTTATGCCATTCCCAAGGCGTGTATGCCTCTCCGTAAAGCTTATAGAGTGAGCTTCCAGCCCAAAGGCTTTTAGAATCACTAATATGGAACTCACGCTCGTCCAAATCTAGCGTCATTGTATCAGGCGTATAAGTTTGAATCTTCAGTGCATGTGCGCCTGTCTTGGCAGCGGCCTCAACAATTTCCAAGGCGCGCTCCAACGACTGATTATGGTTTCCGGACATTTCAGCAATGATAAATGGCGCTTGTCGAAGACCAATTTCACGATTTTCTATTTTTATTCCCATGAATTAACTTCCAAATAATCTATTTTCAAAAGCAGGCCTCTCATCAGCCCAGCCTGATGAAAATTTAGCAAGACAAACAATATCTTCATATTGCCCATTTTTTTTATAATGCTGGGAAAATTGTCCTTCATGTATAAAACCAAATTTCTCGTGAAGCTTAATTACACCACTATTGAATGTAAAAACCTCACAACACAATTTACGGATTTTCAGTATATGGAATGCGTAATCGAGTGCGAAAAACTCCATAACAGAACCACTTCCACGAGGGACATCAACTTCTCCCAAATAAAATGCCCAATAACAACGATTATGCGGAATGTTAATATTAGTAAATGATGCAAAACCAATTGGCCTGTTCTCATACAAAAAAACTAAATAAGCTGCATTAGTATCGACTAGCGCTCGTAAAAACCATGCGTCATGTTCTTCTTGCGAAATAACATGGTCGTTATACATATTAGTTCGCACTCTATCTGAGTTACGCCATTCCAATATCAAGTCTTTGTCAGTCAATTCAATTGGACGAATACTGTAGCTAGGGTAGTTAAACATGATTTCCAACCAACATTTCTGTAATTTTATTTTGTCTTTGAATTGGCACTAAATGCATAGACGCAATAGAAAGCTGCGTTCGCGATTGTTCATTTATAAGCAATCTCTCAACAGCACTAAGCATTTCAGCCATTCTCATCTTATGAGCCTCGCCTAGATTAATGAGCACACCAAAAGCATCTAAATCAATAGCTGCTTTGCGCTGGTTTTCAGCCATCACAACAATAATGGATGGCAGACCCATTGCACAACGCTCCCAAATTGCCGTTCCTCCTCCGCCAATAGCTAAATCAGCCGCAGCCATCAGTTCAGCCATACAGGTTGTTTGCACATGGCATATATAACCGGAGTTAGCACAAGCTTGTTGTATCTGTTCACGTTTAGGATGCTGTGCACCGATGATCACATTCACTTGTTGCTTAACATTTAATTGTGCCAATGCTTGTATAGCCAAACTGGTATAGTCACCTGCATCCACTCCACCGAAAAACACCAATATTTTTTTAACATCACCTGTGCGAGGTTTAATCTGCTTACGCAAAGCTCTAAACTCTTCTCGCAGCAAAGCGTATTTTGGACCTAATAATAACTGGCAATTTGCTGGCACTTTGCCGCTGTAGCGCGTTTGCATATCTGCATAATAATTCTGATCTAGTAATACGTCACAATCGTGCTGACGGTCTGCAAGGTCATCAATGACCATTAACTTTTTGCAACTTGCACGCACTGCAGATTCCCAGCGTTTATCCAATGCATAATGATCTACGACAATCCAATCCCAAGATTGATTAGCCAACGTCTGAATTGTTGCTTGTGCATCATGGGCTTGACTAGTACCAAGCCAATTAGCATGATCTAATTCGTCAGTTGATTGTTGCGTGGGTTCTGTAGTCAGGGATATGAATTCCATCCCCTTTGAAATGAGCATTTCACTCAAATATATTGGCAAGTTTCGACTGATGAAACGTATCTGCGCACCTTTTTTTTTGAGTTCGTCCGCCAAGGTAAGGCAGCGCATGAAGTGACCAGTCCCTATTTGAGATGATGCATCTACTCGAAAAGCAATGTATGCGTAAACCACTTCGTATTACCGACTCAAAATAATTGGTGCAACAATTTCAGCACGATCCCAATCTTCCGGTGTATCAATGTCTTGTACACGCCAACGCGGAATTACAATAGGCTTTGATCGATTATCAAAGATCCGCTTTCCTTGTATCCATGCTTCCGGCCGCCCCCAATAGAATTGCCCTGCGTCATGGAGTGCTATAGGCAAGTCTTGAGAACGTGTGCCAAAGTGTTCAGGGAAAAACATTTCCAAACCGCCTTGTTTAGTTTGTTTAAATGAGCGGAATATAGGAGCGGCAAAATCAGTTACGGCAAAAGTATAATCCCAATTGCCCGAATCTAAGGTTTCGCAACCACGCTTAATATCTTCCACTTGAACAAACGGAGCTGTTGCATAGATGCAGCATACCGATTCTAAATCTAGTCCATCATCTATTGCCCACTGTGCAGCATGGGCAATAACTTCAGTCGTTGCGGCAAAGTCATTAGATAATTCTGCAGGCCTAGTAAAAGGAACTTCCACACCCCACTTTTTAGCCACTTCAGCTATTTCAGCATCATCTGTTGACACAATGATACGATCGAATAGGCACGATGCTTTCGCAGCCTCTATCGACCATGCAATCATCGGTTTGCCGTTGAATAGCTTAATGTTTTTACGAGGAATTCGTTTACTTCCACCTCGCGCAGGAATTACAGCTATTTTCATTTTCCAAAAGCCTTTTTTAAGGCAGTTACAACTTCATCTTGCTGCATTTCTGTAAGGTAAGGGTACATAGGCAAACTAATCACTTCTGCGTAGTACTGTTCCGCTTCCAAACAATATCCAGCCTTAAATCCTAAATTTTCGTAATAGGGTTGAAGGTACACAGGAATGTAGTGTAGGTTAACGCCAATATTCATTTCCCGTAAGGCTTCAAATACCTGGCGATGCGTTTTGCCAATCTCTGAAAGATTTAGACGAATTACATATAGATGCAATCCGGAGTAACTGTCTTCATGTTGCCACGGCGTATAGACAGGCAAGCCCGCTAATAATTGATTGTAGCGTTCAGCAATGGTGTGGCGTGTGGCTACAAATTCATCCACACGTTGCATTTGACTTAAACCTAATGCTCCTTGCATATCAGTCATACGGTAGTTGTAACCGAGATCAATCTGCTGATAGTACCAAGCTCCATCTGGAACATGGGTCATGTCGTTAATATCGCGGGTAATGCCATGGCTACGGAGCAACTGCATGCGCTTCGCCAACTGTGCATCGTTTGTCATGGCCATACCACCCTCACCAGTGGTTATGATTTTTACTGGATGAAAACTAAATACCGTGATGTCGCTGTAACGGCAGTTACCGATAGGCTTACCTTTATATTTACCACCGATAGCATGAGACGCATCTTCGATAATTTTAAAACCGTATTGCTGGCCTAGCTTGTGGATGGCTGCCATATCGCAAGATTGGCCGCATAAATGGACTGGAATTACGACTTTAGGTAACTTGCCGGCTTTTTTTGCCACGGTCAGTTTTTCTGACAAACATGCAACACTCATGTTGTATGTTTGTGGGTCAATATCCACAAAATCCACCGATGCTCCACAATACAATGCGCAGTTAGCACTAGCAACAAAAGTGACTGGTGAAGTCCATACAACATCATCTTTACCAATCCCTAAAGCCAAGCAGGCGATATGAAGCGCACTGGTGGCGCTATTAACGGCCACAGCATATAGTACGCTACAATAATCAGCAACAGCCTTCTCAAAAGCTGGAACGGCAGGACCTTGTGTCAAAAAGTCTGAGCGCAGAACGGCAATTACCGCGTCGATGTCGGCTTGATTGATGTCTTGGCGACCGTAAGGAATCATAACCATCAGATTTTGCCTATGTGCTCACGGTTTTGTTCTATCCACGCTTGCAAAGTAGCGATATCCATCCACTCTTGGTTATTATCAGAACAGTATGTAAAGTCCGGTGCTACCAAGACACCCCCGTTAATGCGTTCGGGATCTGAGCTCCAATCATGAATAGCCGGCAACACTTTGTAATGCTCAGAATATTCATAGGTATGAGGCGCATCTTCTGGGCCTATCATCTGCTCATGTAGCTTTTCACCTGGGCGAATGCCAATGATATTATGCTTGGAGGTGGGCACTGTCGCTTTGGCAACATCGGTCATCTTCATGGATGGAATTTTTTTAACATAAATTTCACCACCTATCATGTCTTCAAAAGCATGCCAGACGAGATCTACTCCCTGTTCTAAAGTAATCATAAAGCGCGTCATGCGAACATCGGTAATCGGCAATACGCCCTTATCTGCCTGGCTTAAGAAAAACGGAATGACTGAGCCACGCGAACCCATCACATTGCCATAGCGCACAACAGCAAAGCGAGTATCGTTACCTCCAGAGTACGAGTTACCCGCAATAAAAAGCTTGTCAGAGGTAAGCTTAGTTGCGCCATATAAATTAGCTGGGCTACTGGCCTTATCGGTGGACAATGCAACCACCCGCTTAACACCTTGATCGATACATGCATCGATCAAATTCATAGCACCAAACACATTGGTTTTAACACATTCAAACGGATTGTATTCAGCAGTGGGAACGATCTTAGTGGCCGCCGCATGGACAACATAATCAATACCATTCAACGCTCTGGATAAACGATCTTTGTCACGCACATCACCAATAAAAAAACGTACCCGCTTGTCATCACCATACAACTTGGCCATCTCCCACTGTTTCATTTCGTCTCGCGAATATATGACAAGACGACGTGGGTTATATTTAGCAAGGGTCATCGGCACAAAAGTGTGACCAAATGAACCAGTGCCTCCAGTGATAAGAATTGATGAGTTACTTAACATACGATTAACTTTCCTTGTTCTTTTCTATTTCAATTTCAGATTGATTGACAATTTCTTGATAGCTTCCTATACGCTTAATGGTTCCAGAACCTAGCTCTACAATTTGTGTGCAGTTTTTAAGAGTAGTGAGGCGATGAGCGATAATAAGCAAAGTCAAATCTTTGCTAAGCCCCTCAATGGCCTGCATGACAGCTAATTCAGTTTCATTATCTAATGCGCTTGTGGCCTCGTCAAAGATAATCACATCGGCCTGCTTATACAATGCGCGGGCAATGCCGATGCGCTGACGCTGACCACCTGACAACCGAATGCCACGTTCGCCAACAAATGTTTGGTATTGATCAGGCCAGCTTTCAATGCTGTCTGAAATTTGGGCTTGCTGAGCTGCTCGCCTTACGCGATCATGATCAATTTGATCTTTTGGTACACCAAACGCAATATTTTCTTCTATGCTAGTGTCCGCCAGAAAAATAGCTTGTGGAACATGCGCAATATGCATTTGCCACGCGCGGTGGTTGATTTCAGTGATTTCCTGATTGTCAATTTCTATTGAACCATTAGTAGGATGCAACAAACCCATAACAATATCGAGCAATGTACTTTTACCACTGCCGGTAGCGCCAATGAAGCCCACTTGACTTCCCTTAGGGATTCTAAGATTAATTCCTTTAAGTACATAAGGAGCCCGTGTACTGTATCGGAATCCGAGTTGATTTAGCGTGATACTCTGCTTAAAGGGTAAGGCTTGAGGGGCTGGCTGATCAGCGAAGTCTGGCAATGGTTGATCTAACAGCTCAAGAGCATCTTGGAGCGAAGCCTGACCACCCCGGATACCTGTCCAAGCACTATATACTTGCTGCAGAACTGGTAACAAACGCTGCGCACCCAATGCTAAAGCCCCAAGAATAGGAATGGCTTTGGCGATACCATCTGGCTGCTGAGCTAGCAAATAAGCCAGCGCTGAAATTAGCAACATACCCAAGGCTTCCATGCCATAACGTGGACTAGCGCTAATAAATGCGTTATTACCTTGGGCGCGACGAAGCGGTAAATCAGCGTTACGGTAAATTTGACTGTAGGTGGATTGACTACCGTCGATGAGTACATCACGGATTCCTCCAAGGCCTTCTTGAAGGGATTTAAGGACTTGCGTGGACTCGCGGGCTATGCGTTCGCCATTATTCAACAGCTGAGTTCGAGTCATACGGATTATAACGACATAGATCAAACCAAATCCTCCAAAGGCTGCTAGGGCGATAAAAGGATCTATGTACAATAAGGCAATCAAGATAGTGATGAGCATCGCCGCTGAACTTACTAGGGTGAGTAGCATGGTTATAATGTTTATCACCCAACCTGTTTTTCCTGAAATGCCGTTAATAACCTCGCTGCTGTTTCTTGCGCAATGCACAGCATATGGCTGATACAGCGTGCGACGATACACATTAATGCTGAGATCAGCCCCAGTGGCAAAAGAAAGACGGGTGCTGACCCAAAGCAACAATAAGCGCATGGCCCCTGCGATTAGCGCAGCTGAGCCAAAGGCGATGGTGAATGGCAACAAAAGCTGCGCTGGCTTGGTAAGCGCTAGCGCATGGATGAAGGGTTGTGAGGCAGGATGAGCAAAAACACGCTCTGGGGAGGTTAGCACACCAAGAAACGGCAACACCGCACCGATAGTAATAATCTCGATAAATGAAGCAAATACCATAAGCCCCAGCAACAAACTGAACTGTCCACGGCGCCGCGGGCTTATGTGGTGCCAGAGGCGCTTTAATAATGTTGTTATTGGTTGATTCACTATAGAAATTTTTACATTTATATCGTAATGTTGCCTTTAATTAACATTTCTTATTAATCCTTACCAAACAAATCGCGACTATAAATTTTTACTGTAACATCAGCAATGTCATCGGTGATTCGATTCGCCACAATGATGTCCGATTCTTGTTTAAATTCATTAAGGTCATTCACTACTCTGGAATTATAAAAACTAGACTCTTTAAGCGCTGGCTCATATACAATAACTTCCACACCCTTTGCCTTGATGCGTTTCATAATACCTTGAATACTGCTAGCCCTAAAATTGTCACTACCAGTCTTCATCACCAGGCGGTGGATACCGACTACCTTGGGGTTTCGTTTCAAAATGTCAGCAGCTACGAAATCTTTGCGAGTGGTATTGCTGTCAACAATAGCTTGTATGATATTTTGTGGTATGTGGCTATAGTTAGCTAACAGTTGTTTGGTGTCTTTAGGCAGGCAATACCCCCCATAACCGAAACTAGGGTTATTGTAGTGATCGCCTATCCGGGCATCTAAACAGACACCATCTATAATTTGCTTCGCTTCTAAACCATGGCTAACAGCATAAGTATCCAATTCGTTAAAAAACGCCACACGCATTGCTAAATAAGTATTAGAAAACAGTTTAATAGCTTCTGCTTCTGTACTATCTGTGAACAACGTTTCGATATCCTTCTTGATTGCACCTTCTTTAAGCAGATTTGCAAAAATCGCAGCACGCTCTGATTTTTCACCAACAACAATGCGGGATGGGTGCAAATTATCGTATAACGCACGTCCTTCACGAAGGAATTCTGGGCTAAATATGATTGAAGGCCTTTCAAATAAAGCCACCCCAGTATCGGCCTCTTCACTGCGAAGGCTTTCTAATAATCTAGCGGTATAGCCAACAGGCACAGTAGATTTAATGATTACGACCGCTTGTGGGTTGATATTCATTACATCAGCCACAACAGTCTCGATGGATTTGGTGTTGAAGTAATTAGTCTTAACATCGTAATCTGTTGGGGTAGCGATAATTACATAGTCAGCTTCAGAATAAGCTTCAACTTTGTCTAATGTCGCTTTAAAGTTAAGCGCCCTGCTTTTTAAAAAGGCTTTTATTTCCGGATCATCAATCGGACTTTGTTTCCGGTTAAGCATAGCTACTTTTTCTGGGATAACATCAATAGCAACAACTTCATTGTGCTGCGCTAATAACATTGCATTAGAAAGACCTACATACCCAGTACCAACAATTGCTATCTTCATGCAATCTCTTCAAAAACTTGTATTTTGGGGAAAAATACGTATCTTTTCACCATTCCAGAACAATGAAATAACAAATAAATAATAGAAAAAGAGCCGCACATGCTTTTACTCTGCACTAACATTAACTGAAAAACCATGTTGTTTTAATAGGGCATGTTGTTTAGCTTGCACTAAGTCACTAGCTACCATCTCAGCACACAATTCTTGAACACTAATTTCTGGCACCCAACCTAATTTTTCTCTAGCTTTAGTTGGATCGCCTAATAGAGTCTCAACTTCCGTAGGTCGGAAATAACGTGCATCAATGCGAACAATCACATCCCCCACTTTTAATGCAGGTGCTTTATCACCCACGATAGAAACCACAGTTGCTGACTCATCAATCCCTACACCTTTAAATTGCAGAGTAATGCCAAGTTCCGCTGCTGCCAATTCTATAAATTGACGCACACTGTATTGCACACCTGTTGCTATTACAAAGTCATCTGGCGTTTCTTGTTGCAACATCATCCACTGCATACGCACGTAGTCTTTAGCGTGACCCCAGTCTCGAAGCGCGTCCAGGTTGCCCATATAGATGCAGGATTCGAGTCCTTGTGCGATATTGGCTAAACCACGTGTAATTTTTCGAGTGACAAAGGTTTCACCTCGACGCGAGCTTTCATGGTTAAACAAAATACCATTGCAGGCATACATCCCATAAGCCTCACGGTAGTTCACAGTAATCCAGTAGGCATACATCTTGGCAGCAGCATAAGGGCTACGCGGGTAAAAAGGCGTGGTTTCTTTTTGGGGAGTTTCTTGCACTAAACCGTAAAGCTCAGAGGTGGATGCCTGATAAAAACGAGTTTTTTTCTCAAGCCCTAGGATGCGTATTGCTTCTAATAACCTTAATGTACCAATTGCATCAACATCGGCCGTGTATTCTGGGCTCTCAAAACTCACTGCTACATGGCTTTGCGCACCTAGATTATAAATTTCATCGGGCTGCGTTTCTTGAACGATACGAATCAAGTTGCTGGTATCACTTAGATCTCCATAGTGCAGTTTAAAGTGTGCATTCTCAATATGTGGATCTTGGTAAATATGATCAACACGCTGTGTATTTAGTGAACTGGCCCGGCGTTTAATGCCGTGCACCATATAGCCTTTTTCAAGCAAGAATTCAGCTAAGTAGGAGCCATCTTGGCCAGTAATCCCAGTAATTAATGCAACCTTTTGTTTACTCATATGACTATTTCCTTAACACTTCACTATTAGCCAAATAATCTTGATAAGCTAGAGCAAGCCCATCTTTGAGAATCACTTGCGCTTTCCAACCCAAGCTATTTAAACGCCCACTATCCATGAGCTTTCTAGGTGTGCCGTCAGGCTTGGTGAGGTCAAAACCAATACTGCCTTGATACCCAACCACCTCAGAAATGGTCTGCGCTAATGCTTTAATGGTCACATCTGAACCAAAGCCGACATTGATATGACTCAACATAGGTTCAGTATGTTTGTCGTAAATAATTTTATCTAAATTCATTACATATACACTGGCTGCCGCCATATCATCAACGGACAAAAATTCACGCATCGGTGAGCCAGACCCCCAAATAACCACCTCTGGTGCATTGTTCATCTTAGCCTCGTGAAAGCGACGAATTAAGGCTGGAATCACGTGGCTATTTTCTGGATGGTAATTATCGCCTACCCCATACAAATTGGTCGGCATAACGCTGCGATAATCTACTCCGTACTGACGGTTATAACTCTCACACAACTTAATTCCCGCAATCTTAGCGATAGCATACGGCTCATTGGTTGACTCTAAAATTCCAGATAAAAGAGCATCTTCACGCATGGGCTGTCTTACAGCTTTTGGATAAATACAACTTGAGCCAAGAAATAATAGCTTATGAACACCTACATTGAAGGCCTCATGAATAACATTCGCCTGCACCATCAGATTGTCATAAATAAATTCTGCTGGGTAAGTGTTATTGGCGTGTATACCGCCAACCTTAGCGGCAGCCAAATAAACCTGATTCGGCCGTTCAGCTTCAAAAAATGCTTGAACAGCTTGCTGATTTGTTAACTCAAGCTCGGCATGGGTGCGGACTACTATATTCGTCTGACCCTGTTTTCTAAGTTCACGAATGATTGCTGAACCCACCATGCCGCGATGGCCTGCTACATATATTTTTGGCTGACTAATATCTGCCATCATTTACGCCCATAGGTGTCTTCAAACCGCTCGATGTCATCTTCACCCAAATACTCGCCTGACTGTACTTCTATAATTTCCAATGGCATAGTTCCAGCATTACTCAACCGATGCACTTCGCCTAAGGGAATGTATGTTGATTGGTTTTCTGTTAAGGTAATTGTCTTATCTCCGCATATCACTTCAGCTATGCCTTTTACAACCACCCAATGTTCGGCTCGTTGTTGGTGTTTTTGCAAACTTAAACTTGCCCCAGGTTTCACCTGAATACGTTTAACTTTAAAACGATCCCCTTCATCAATGCTGTCATACCAACCCCAAGGCCTATGTACTTTACGCGGCTGAATATGCTCAGCTCGATTGAGCTTAACAAGATCACTTACTATTTTTTTAACGTGCTGGCTCTGGCTTTTATTGGTTACCAAAACAGCATCGGGCGTTTCTACCACAATCAAATTATTCACACCCACTGTAGCAACCAATCGACTACTGGCATGAATTAACATATTGGTAGAATCTGACACCAAAGCGTCTCCATGCACTACATTGCCATTAGCATCCTGACCACTCACCTGCCAGACAGCATCCCAAGCACCTAGGTCATTCCATTCGGCATCAAGCGGTACCATTTTTATAGGGTTGCAAGAGGTTGGCATTGTATGCATCTGTGATGCTAGCTTTTCAAGGACGGCATAGTCTATGGAATCGCTGGGGATGTTTTTAAAGGCTACTTGGTCAGGTCGCACAAACTGTGAATCGACCGATTTGTTAGCAAAAGCCCGTTCTGTTGAACTTAAAATTACTGGACTAAAATGTGCTAATGCTTTGAGCCAGGTGCTGGCTTTTAATACAAACATGCCACTATTCCAAGCATAATCACCACTAGCTACATAACGCTCTGCCGTTGCTAAATTTGGTTTCTCTGCAAAGTTGCTGACAATGTATTCACCATTCACGCCCAGTTCACCTTGATGCTTGATATAACCATAACCGATCTCAGGCTTATCAGGAGTAATACCTAAAATCACAATGCTACCATCAGCCGCAGCACGGATGCTATTCTGCAAGGATTGGGTAAAGGCAGCTGAATTCTTAACGGTCTGATCCGCTGGCGTCACGACCAATATTTGGTCTTCGCCACTCTTCACTGCCTGCAAAGCAGCAAACGTTAGCGCCGGCGCGGTATTACGCCCCACAGGCTCCAACAACAATGTAGCTGAAATCTCAGGCATTTCACGCAATTGATCAAGCGCCAAAAACCGATGCTCTTCACCTGTTACGATTAATGTATCTCCAACCGCTATATCCTCTGCCATTAAACTATTAACACGTTGTATTGCTTGCTGGAACAAACTCGTCTTGCCTGACAGCACTAGAAATTGTTTCGGGAATCCTGCCCGCGACAATGGCCACAGCCTAGTACCCGAGCCACCACACAAAATTACCGGGGTAATTAAATGCATATATGTAAATTAAATTTACAACTGTGAAGCATGTTGCACATACCAACCCATTGCCAACTTCAAACCTTCACTGACATGATAGATAGATTGATAGCCAATCAAGGTTTTAGCCTTACTTATGTCTGCTAAGGAATGCCGCACATCACCACCCCTAAAATCCCGATAAACTGGCTTAGCATTTTTTAGGTGAGGGTATAAGAGCAGCAAGTTAAGGTGCAATTGCTCATACAACTGATTAAGGCTTGTTCTGTCACCAACCGCCACATTGTAAACTTGGTTAATCGAGCCTGGATTCTGAGAGGTAGCGGCCAGTAAATTAGCCTGACAAACGTTTTCTATGAAGCAAAAATCCCGGCTGGTTTCACCGTCCCCATTGATGTAAACGGATTCATTTTTGATCATGCTGGCTATCCACTTTGGAATCACAGCTGCATAAGCACCGTCTGGATCTTGACGTGGCCCAAACACATTAAAATAACGCAAACCTATACTTTGTAGACCATAGGTTTTGCCAAACACATCGGCATACAGCTCATTGACGTATTTTGTCACCGCGTAAGGCGATAATGGTTTGCCTATCTTATCTTCCACTTTCGGTAGATCAGGGTGATCCCCGTAGGTAGAGCTGCTGGCCGCATAAACAAAACGTTTCACCTTAGCATCTCGGGCAGCAACCAACATGTTTAAGTATCCATCAATGTTGCTTTGATTGGTTAGTATTGGGTCCTCAATAGAACGAGGCACGCTCCCCAATGCAGCCTGGTGCAGAACATATTCGACAGGTGTGTCTATTGCAGCAGCATCGCCCTCTGGCAATGATGGCGTAAAGGTCATGGCTTTTTGACAATCCGCTAGGTTGCGAATGTCACCCTGAATAAATTTAAAATTAGCCCACTGGCTTGAACTAACCAAGGTTTGTACTTCATCTAAATTTCGCTGATGGCCGGTAGCAAAGTTATCCAAACCCACTACACGCTGGTTAAGCTTAAGCAAGGTTTCCAAAAGATTGCTGCCAATAAACCCCGCCACGCCGGTGATGAGCCAAGTGTGCTGATCCTTAAGTAGCTGAGTTTTTAATGCATCATAGGCGTTGGTTTGGCTCATTTACAATCTCAAATCACTGGCATCGGCCGGTAGAATGTATTTTAGGTCATACAAGACATGGGCTTTTTTACCCAAGGCACGAATAGCTTTTTCACCCATAGATTTAAACTGATGGTGCGCAACCGCCACGATGATGCCGTCGTATTCACCCGTAGGTAATTTGTTAATTGGGGTAATACCGTATTCGTGTTCGGACTCTTCAGATGATATCCATGGATCGTAAACGTCCACTTGGCAGTTGTATTCTTTAAGCTCGGCCACTATGTCCACTACCCGGGTGTTACGTAAATCTGGGCAGTTTTCTTTGAAAGTCAGACCCATGACCAATATGCGCGCGCCATCCACTTGTATGCGTCGCTGCATCATGGCCTTAACCAACTGCGCTACCACGTAGGCGCCCATGCTGTCATTCAAACGCCGGCCCGCTAAAATAATTTCCGGGTGATAGCCTATCTGCTGTGCTTTGTGGGTTAAGTAATACGGGTCCACGCCTATGCAGTGGCCACCCACTAAACCTGGACGGAATGGTAAAAAGTTCCACTTACTGCCGGCGGCGAGCAATACCGATTCAGTGTCTATGCCCATCTTGTTAAAAATAAGTGCCAGCTCATTAATTAAAGCTATATTCAAATCACGCTGGGTATTTTCAATAACCTTGGCGGCTTCGGCCACTTTAATACTGGATGCCTTGTGTGTGCCGGCCGTAATGATTTCGTTATACAGGGCATCCACAATGTCCGCGATCTCTGACGTAGAACCTGAGGTTACTTTTTTTATGGTGGTTACACGGTGCTCTTTATCGCCAGGATTAATACGCTCTGGACTGTAGCCACAGAAAAAATCCTTGTTAAATGTTAAGCCGGAAAATTTCTCCAAAACCGGCACGCAATCTTCTTCTGTGGCGCCCGGATACACGGTTGATTCATATATGACGATATCGCCTTTTTTAAGCACTTTACCAACCGATTCAGAGGCTTTAATAAGCGGGGTTAAATCAGGGCGTTTGTGCTCATCAATGGGGGTAGGCACGGTCACAATAAAGCACGTACAATTATGCAAATCCTCTAAGTTGGTTGTGTACGTTAACAACTTAGCATCCCGCAATTCTTCAGTCGTGGTCTCTAAGGTGAAATCATTGCCGGACTTAAGCTCATCGATGCGCTTTTGATTGATGTCAAAACCAACTACCTGGCGTTTTTTTCCAAACTCAACGGCCAGTGGCAAACCTACGTAGCCCAGTCCAATAATCGCGAGTTTCATAACCTACCTTTCATTTTTAAATTTAACTTTTTAGCTTACCAAGTGCTTGTAGTAATTCTACTTGCATGCTTTAGGCTATAACGCTTGTTTATCTATGCTTTTTTGCAAAGCCTCTATTTCGGCTTTTAAAGCCAAATACTCTTGCTGCTTGCGTTGTAAAAAATGGCTGGTTAAAGCCAATTTCTCAGCTAAGCCAGTGGGGGTGAGCAAATAAGCATAGCCTAATTTATTGTCGTTTTCTTGAAAGTTATGCATCTTCACCAAGCCTTTGGCCACTAAAGCACGCAAGCAATAGTTTAGCCCGCCCAAACTCACGCCCAAGGCTTTAGCCATTTGGCGTTGATTGAGTTCAGGTTGGCTTTCAAGCAAACTTAGCACCCTAAAGTGCGTGTCTTCTTGCAATTGTTTTTGACGAGTCATGAATGAATTGGATCGGTTTTTGGAACGCTACCGCCCTACCGTGTTGCCATCAGTCGGGCGGGTGGTGCATTAGAATTTAGTGCATTATTTACAGGCTGTACAACTTTGAACAACTATAGCATTGCACTAATTTTTTGCCTAGGGATTAGATTCCCTTTATTAGGCAACTTGACCTTAGATAACACCTAATATTTATATAAAGAAAAGCAAAAAAGCATAAGTGCGTTTAAAATCTATTACTCGTTATGAAAAAATTATCCATTCAAACTTTAATGCAAACCTCCTGCGTTGGCTTTGGCACAAGCGGCGCACGTGGTTTAGTTAAAGACATGACTGACAGGCTTTGCTATGCCTACACCAAGGCTTTTCTGCAGGAGGTAATTAGCCATGCAGGTCCGATATTATTAGGCCACGACTTACGCCCGAGCAGTCCAGCCATAGCAGCCGCCTGCGCGGCGGCTATGCGAGACATGGGCTACTCGGTTATTTATGCTGGCGCTTTGCCTACTCCAGCCCTTGCCTACTTTGCGTCAACGATTAAATCACCCTGCATCGTTGTAACCGGCAGCCATATTCCATTTGATCGAAATGGCCTGAAGTTTTATCGGGCCGATGGTGAAATTACTAAAGCTGATGAAGATTTAATGCGAGCTGCGGTGGTTGATGTGCCAGATGAAATTTATCCGTTTAATTTAGAGAATGTCGACCAAAGCGCAAGCAATTCTTATGTTAATCGCTACGTGGAATTTTTTGGCAGGTCTTCGCTGGCGGGAATGCGTATAGTCATTTTTGAGCATTCCAGTGTATCGCGCGATATATTGCATGAAATTTTAATTGGCTTAGGCGCTGAGGTTTTGCCCTTAGGTCGTACCGACACATTTGTGCCTATAGATACCGAGGCGGTTGGTCAAGAAGACATAGCGCAGGCTCAAACATGGGCAGAGATGCATCAGTTTGATGCCATACTTTCAACCGACGGCGACGGTGACAGACCACTAATAGGCGATGAAAATGGCCAGTGGTTTCGTGGCGACATAGTCGGCATTTTATGTGCTATGTATCTAAAGGCAGATACAGTCGTCACACCAGTTAGCAGTAACACCGCAGTGGAATTATGCGGCACATTTAAAAATGTAGTCCGTACGAAAATCGGCTCGCCTTATGTTATCGCCGGCATGGAGCAGGCTAGCAGGCAATCAATTGTTGTCGGTTATGAAGCAAATGGTGGATTTTTACTTGGAAGCGATGTAACCCGAAATAGTCAAACACTTAAAGCACTACCTACACGCGATGCAGTTTTGCCGATGTTAGCGCTGCTATGCATGGCGCGTGAACAAGGAGTCGCCTTATCAAAACTTAGCCAAAATCTGCCTATGCGATTTACTGCGAGCGACCGATTGCAAAATTTTCCCCATGAAAAAAGCAAGGCAATTCTGAATCAATTAAGCAGTAATTTGAGTATTACTGTCAAAGTATTATCCTCTGATACTGGTGAGATTGTCGATGTAAATTTAACAGATGGATTAAGGCTTACATTTGCAAATGGGGATATTTTTCACCTTCGACCTTCTGGTAATGCGCCCGAGCTAAGGTGTTATGCAGAAGCTGCTACTGAGGCTAAAGCAAAGTTATTATGTGAATCAACCTTAAAGCTAATAGATTCAATTTAATGTTGATTTAAGCCCAAGAGTTTTTGTCGAAATATGCAGGCTGATTCCTTCAGCTACCATTATCAGTAATTTTATTTGGCTCTTTTTTCCTTAAGAAATTCTGCACAAAAAAATAATGTGAAGTTTAATAGCGCTGCCGATAGATTAGGCAATCTTACGCAGACTGGCAGGGGCTATTTGCATTTGAGCAGATTTGCCCATGAGTTCGATGAGCACCATGGCGCGATTTTCACCACTAGCCATTTGGTAGATGGCTTGCAGGCCTGCGAAAGGCCCTTCTGCCACTAGCAGGCTTTCACCTGCGCTGAATAATCGCTGCGGATCTTCGCTTAAGCATTGCTCTTGCTTACGCAATAAATCGATTAAGCCACTGTTGATTTTGGCTGGCTCACTGCCAAAACTAACCAAGCCACTCACGCCCCAAGTAGAGCGAATAGGCGACCAATTCTGGCCATAACGGCTGGCATCTAGGCTGATAAACAAATAACGAGGAAATAGTGGTTCTTCAATGATTCTAAGGCGTTCACGGGAGAGTTTTTCTATGGCTATCATGGGCAAATAGCATTGGTATCCCTGCTGTTGCAAATTGCTTAAGGCCCTTTGCTCTTGGCGCGGTTTGGTGTGTATCACATACCAATTTTCACAAAGTGGCCTGATTGCCACCGATTCAATCGACGACATGCCAGGATTTTATTTGCCGCTTAGCAAATAGCGACGTAATAGGTTTAAACGCTCAAACGATTTTGGTTTTTGCTTGGCGGTATCTATGGCGTTAATGATGAAGGCCAAAATTATACCCACCAAAAAAGCTATCAATGAAGCAGAAACAACTATAAACTTTCGCAAAGGTTTTGATGGTTGTTCTGGCGCCAAGGCGACATCTACTACCTGGATGAGATTTGCATCTTTTGCCTCATCCAGCCTTGCCACTTCATATTGTTTTTTTATCACTTCTAGCAGCGTTTCTTGATATTTCAAATTTCGCATATTCTTCAGGTAATCAGAGCCGCCTTTTAAAGACCTATTATTAACATCATCTAGGGGGTTACTATTTGCACTCTCAACATTGGCTAATTGCACCCGCAAACCTGCCAAAGCCATTGATACTTTGCGATATTGTGGATTTGCTTCAGTTGCAAAATCTTTTAAACGATCCAATTCAATTTCTTTAGCTGTTATTTGGCTCCGCAACAAAGCCACTAACTCTCTAATTGCACCGCTTTGTAATTCCATTGGAGTAAAATCAGTCCGTTTTTGTGTTTTTTTAAATGCAGCCTCAGCATTTTCTAAAGCAGCATTTGTATATTCAATTTGTTTTTCATAAAACAAACGAGTACGCGATGCTCCCGTTGTGGCAATTGTTTGATTAAGAACATCTAACTCCATGACATAAGCATTAGCAATATTAGCGGCCATTTTTGGATCTCTATCAGAGCACTCGATAGTGATAGAACCATCCTTATTTGGAATAATCTTAATTCCCCTGACCAAAATACCACGAGCCGACTCTATATTTTTAGCTTTATATATTGATTGCAATCCTAAGCGATTAATCACCTGGTAAGCTAGCTTATGACTTTTTAGTAAAATTACAGTGTCTTTTGATTGTGATGTATCAGCACTAGCACCAATACCTAAACTGCTCATTTGCCCAAGAAGCATACTCGCGGGGGAACTAGAAGCACGCGGTGGCATAATTACTGTATTAGCAGTATAAATATCAGGCTGCCTTTGCACATAAAGAAATGTGATTAGTGCCGAAATAAGTGTAAAAATTATAATAAAACGGTTGTACTTCGCTATAACCAACAATATATCCATCAAATTGATTTCGTCGTCATCCATTTGTGAATTTATCGCGTTTGATATTTGAGTGTTTTGAGTCTGCATTATCAACCCCTATATTAGAAAACGCCTATGGTTTTCATGCTGGCTGCACCAATCGCAAACTGGAAGAAGATTTGTGACCAATCCCTGAGTTCTTTGGTGAGGTTGTAGCGTTCTAATTTTTCTGGGACGACGATGGCGTCACCCGGCATGGCTTTACGGCCATCAAAGCCACCGCCAAAGCCAAACATGGACCCTTGGCGCTTGCTGTAGACCAAGCCGTCTGCACGGATTAAATAGATTTCGCCGTCGTCGCCGTCGCGCGTTGCACCACCGGCCTTAGCCACGTAATCGGACACCGTTAGGCCTTTTTTATATATGAAAGCATTTTGGTTATACACCGTACCCATTACCGTCACAGTAGACGGTTTGGATGGCACGTAGAAGCGATCGCCGTCCTCCAACTCGAGTTCCGGTACGTTCTTTAGCTCCTCCGCAAACACCGGCATTTCTAACACGATGCGGCCGGTGGCCCTTATTTTTTTCAATTTATTGATCATGACTTTTTGCGATTCGGCATCCGTCACGGCTGAATTCGCCACGTCTTGGCTTAAGGCGGCGGCGGTTCGTCTGGTCATGGTGCGCTGAATTTCAGCATCCATTTGCGCCAACATGTCGTCCATTCTTTTTTGCTGGAATTTACGGGTGGATTCACGCGAAAACTCGGCACCGAAAAGGTAAGCTTCGGAGGTGAGGCCACCCACGCGCTCCACCAATTGGCGCAATTTCTCACCGGGCAACACTTGGTACACACCAGGGCTCGCCACTTCGCCTTCTAAGATCACGTAATTGTTCTTTTTAGCAGACGGCACTTGAATGTCGTCTTTAGAAAACAGGGTGACGATATCACCGGCTTGAAGAGCGATGTTTTGCTCGGCATCGCCTTGCAGCGCTTTGCCTAAATTAAATGGAATGAGCTTGGTGCTTAGGTCTTTTCTATCCAAGCGTTCAACTGTAGCGTAATCCCAGTTAATTTCCGGCACGCGCTCAACCAATTTTTGGTGTTGCTGTGCTTCCTCTTCTTCGAGTAATTTGGCTTTCTTTCTATCGTTTGCATCCATGCCGCCATTTTTAGTTGAATCGGCATCCACTTCCGCGTCGGTTTTGTTTGGGTTGTTTTTTTGATCGGCTGCCGCGTCCTCTTCCATTTTCTTGGTGTCTATCTGGTTCTTTTTGAACCACACGTTATCGCTGCTAGGCTTGATTTGATTATTCTTAAACCAAGCGGCATCGTTAGTTTTGTCAGATTGGTTTTTTCTAACCCAATAGCTGTCGGTAATCAAAGCCGCTCTATTTGGAATGATGTCCTTAATGCGCAAGCCTGCTTTCCATGGCTTTCTGCCGGCTTGTGAACCAGCAATGTTGCCACGCAAGGTAATGGCGTTATCAAACTCGGCCGATATGGCCAGCACTTTGACCAAATCACCATCGTGCATTAATTTGGTTAAGCCGGTTTTGTCCAACTGGAATTCGTCGACCTTACGCACTTGACGGTCGTGTATGCGCTCTACCGTGACTTTCTTACCCGAGGCCACATTGGTTAAACCGCCGGCCAAATTAATTAATTCAGCCAAGCTGTCGTCCCCTTTTAGCTCGAAGATGGCTGGCGTGTTAACGCTGCCGGATATGGCAGCCATTGCGCCTATTGCTGGAATGTAAATCACGTCACCGGACAGCAATTGCACGTCTTTGGATTTATCGCCTTTGAGCAATAAATCGTACATATCAAAGTCGCTGATGACCTTACCGCTGCGTTTTAATTGAATGTGGCGCATGGAGCCTTTAACCGATGGGCCGCCAGTTGCAAAAATGGCATTTACCAAAGTGCTGAGAGAACTTAAGGTGTAACTGCCTGGCTTGGTCGCTTGACCCACTACAAACACTTGTATCGAGCGTAATTTCCCCAACGACACATCCAACTCAAAATTTCGATAAATTTTACTGAATGCCTTCTTAATATGCGCTTGCAGATTTTGGTTTTTAACCCCAACCACGCTCAGTTGACCTATCTGAGGCAAATTGATCATGCCATTGCGGTCTACCACCACATCCAGCGTCCCTTCTATCTGACCCCACCAGTTAATTATTAATTGATCGCCTGGGCCGATTAGGTAATCGGGCGTAACCGGCACGTTATCAACCGGTAAGAATTTATCTGCGGGGTTAGCATCGGTCGATTTTACAAACAAATCGTGGCCGTATATCGGTAATAAATAGCCAGTCGACTGCGTAACAAAGTCTTGGAATTCGCTTTTTACGATAACCTCTTCTTTGGTCTGTGCGTTAGCATCGGTGTTGGCTTTTGGCTTTTGTGCGGTGGGGGTTTTCGTCGCTGCTGGAGCCGGCGTCGGGGCCGGTAAGTTAGGGCCAAGCAAGCCAGACAAGGTGGAAGAAAGCGACAAGCCGGACAAACCCATGCCTTGGAGGGTGGCTTGATCTATGGCCCAGGAGCTGGAAAAACTCAACATGGCCAAGGTGGCCAAAACTAAACGCAAACTCTTTTTCACTGTGCTCATTTAGAAAAACCGTTCGTATGTATTTAAAGTGTGACCGATTTTAGCAGAAAAATGCATTCTGGCTAAGCATTCGCTTATTCAATGCATGCCAGTTTATTGGGCGGTCTTGTTTAGCCTAAGCACTGATGATAATGTCTCTAGGGCCTAGCCTAAAAACGCTCATTGCATTGCCAAGCCAGCGTCATGGTTTTTGTTATATAATTTGTCCGCAAGCGTTTAATCCTAAACCATAAAAATACAAAAAGCCGTCAACCTTAAACTACTTAAGCTTGCCCATGGACGCCTTAGGATGAGTTAAATTTTATGTTAAGCAAAAACTCCCTTTCCTACCCTATATTGATTGCTGGCTTCATCGCCACCACTCTATTGGCGCTGTCCTTACGCCCTACCCCACACCACGCTTTCATCAGCATGACCAATACGGACAAAGTGGCCATCAGTTATTTATGGCAAGCCGACATCAGCAAACAAAATTGCCAAGAAAGATTGGGCGTTTTAGACGAAGTGGTTTTAAAGCATTGCCCCGATTGCGTCATTCAGCAGCAGTTATGCCTAGCCAGCTTAAGCGATCAGCAAAAAACCATGCTATCCAGCCAAGCACTGCCTAGCCCCTCCATCCGTTTGCACGATGGCGTGATTGCCTACCAAGCTGCCGATGCGTCAGTGGCGTTGCGGACCTGCCAGCATGACGCAACAATACAAAGTGATTTTAGGCATCGCCTTAACTGCTTGCCTAGCGACACTTTGCGGCCCATGCTAGACACGCAGCATTATAATTTTTGGCAAGACCTGGCCGAGATGGCTTTATTGTTACTTAGCGCCGGGCTAATCAGCTGGTTGATATGCTATTTAATTTTGCGCTACGAAAGCTTGCATGCGCAATACAGCCACGACCACACGCATGCCGGCATACAAAAATTTCATGCGCAGGCCACGCCACGCATAGGCGGCATCGCCTTGTTCGCTGGCTTGCTGGCCTCGGTGGCGATAGAGATCGTGTTTAACCTCGTCAACCCGAGCAACAACATTGGGTTTGCCTACTTTATTATTGCCAGCGCGCCGGTTTTTTTAGGCGGCATCATTGAAGACGTTACCAAAAACGTAGGCGTGGCGCAGCGCTTGTTGTTTTCCATGGTGTCGGCTGCCATTGCCATTTGGTTACTGGGCGCTTTAATTAACCGCACCGACATTCCGCATTTTGACACTTTACTGCTGTCCGCTCCCATGGCTATTGCATTCACTATTTTAGGTATTAGCGGCGTATGCCATGCCATGAACATCATTGATGGCTACCATGGCTTATCCGCCGGCTACGCCAGCATTGCGTTAGTCGCGCTCATAGCGGTGGCCTTCCAAGTGAACGACCATTTGGTCATCGCCATAGGCGTAGCGTTGCTAGGCAGTTTGCTGGGCTTTTTAAGGTGGAACTGGCCGCACGGCAAAATTTTTATGGGCGACGGCGGCGCCTATTTGCTAGGGTTCAGCCTGGCTGAGCTGGCCATATTGCTGCTCTACCGCAACCCTGGCGTGTCGCCTTGGTTCACCGCCAGCTTGATGGCTTACCCGATAGTGGAAACGCTGTACTCCATGTTTAGGCGCAAGGTGATTGCTAAAACCAAAACCGGCCTACCGGACGACCAGCACCTGCACCAATTGATATTCAGCAAAATCATCCGTGGCCATGCCAAAAATCGGCCCGAGCAGCTCAACCACCATAACAGCCGCGTGGCCTTATACATTTGGCTGCCCGCCGCATTGAATGCGGCGGTCGTTAGCCTGTTTTGGTCAAACTCGACGATTTTAATGCCCTTAACCTTGGCCGGCTGCGTGCTCTATGTGCCGCTTTATCGCAAACTGTTATCATTGCCCGATTAACAGCATAAACCGACCCCGTATTCATGCGCACCAAACCCATCATTCAGCCTATCCTTGCCCGCTGCTGCAGCTTGCTAATTGCAATGCTGAGCTTGCCTGCATTGGCCGTGGCTGATGAGGATTACACCTTTCCTTTGGGACCGGATCACACGCCAACCAAACTCAACATGAGCGCCAAGCTCGCCAATCCGCCTACCTACAACGAGGCATACGCCAACAACCACTTAATTCAACCCACGACCAGCGCCGTGCGTTTGACGTACGAATCACTCAATTTACCCGGCGGCGAGTCCATGGGCATGCTGGGCGGCGATATGTTGGTCAATGTCCACGAAAACGTGCGCGTGGGCGTGGGCGCATACGGTGCCGTCGAGGGTCAGCGCGGCGGGTTCATTACCCTGGGCGTTGAAGGCGAATTGCAGCAGCGCATCAGCGATACTTGGGTGAGCCATGCCGGCTTGTTTGTCGGTGCGGGCGGCGGGCATGGCAGCAATGCCTTATCCGGCGGCGGCCTGATGTTGCGTGGTGACTTAGGCGTGACGTATGAGACCAAGGGTTACGGCAACATCGGCCTGGGCGTTAGCCACGTGCGCTTCCCATCGGGCGACATCAGCAGCACGCAACCATACATTCAATACGAATACCCGTTTAACAGCTTATTGGGTTCGGGTTGGTTAGGCGCACCGCCCAAAGACAGCAGCCTACGTATCGACCCGGTGCAAGCCAACAACAATGAATTTGCCTTAGTCGGTCGCCATTATGAATTGGCCTCTAAAGCCAGACGCGATGACGGCGGCGTGCAAAACAGCAGCATGCAATTGGTTGGTGTGGAATGGTTAAGCTACTTAAACGACCATTGGTTTGTCAAAGTAGAATCCGAAGGTGCCATGGGTGGCGACAACAATGGCTACATGCAAATCCTCTTGGGCGGCGGCCTGCGCTTACCCATCACCCGCAGCACCAGCATTAAATTGCATGCGGCAGCAGGGCCTGCTGGCGGTGGCGGGGCCGATGTGGGTGGCGGTCTTTTGCTGGATGCCGGCCTAGGTCTGCAACAAAAAATCAGCCGACACCTGGCGCTGGAGCTATCAGCAGGTGGTGTGATGGCCCCATCGCATACGTTTGAAGCACTGAATGTGGCGCTTAAACTCAATTACCAATTTGGCATGCCCGATGTCGGCACCACGCCGGTGTCTTGGTATGGTTTAGGTGAATTTGACACCACGCCACTGCGCGTGCGATTGACCAATCAAACTTACTTTAAAGCCGATGACCGCTGGCGCAATGGCGACGTCAACCAAGAGGTGAGCAACTTGGGCGTGCAAGTGGATTACTTCTTAACGCCTAACTGGTATGTCACCGGCCAAGGTTTGGCCGCTTATGCCGGCGATGCCGGCGCTTACATGGTGGGTGAAGTGGGCTTGGGTGGCGTTTGGAATGTCACGCCGAATTGGTTTATTGAAGGCGAAGCGCTGTTCGGCGCAGCCGGCGGCGGTGGCTTAGCGGTAGGCAGCGGCTTGGTGGCGCAAGGCAATGCGTCCGTCGGATACCGCTTAAACAAAGCCCTGTCTATTATTGCCACGGCCGGTCACATCGAAGCGCTGCAAGGCGACTTTAAAGCCAATGTCGCCGGCGTGTCGCTGGCTTACCAATTTAGCGCGTTTACCAGCAAGTAAACGCATCACAACAGCAAAAAGCCTTAGCCGGCTTTCTGCGTTTTCAAGTCATCGGTTAAATGCGGCGCTAAAGTTTGCAGCATTTGACCGAATATTTTTGGGTTGGCGGCGACGATGTTGCCGGTTTTAAGCCAGTCTTCGTTGCCTTCAAAATCCCCTACTATGCCGCCCGCTTCCTGCACGATTAAGCCGCCGGCCGCAATGTCCCATGCGGACAAGCCGATTTCCCAAAAACCGTCGTACCATCCCACGGCCACGTAGGCCAAGTCCAGCGCGGCCGAACCCGGACGGCGCAAGCCGGTGGTTTTTTTAATCATGTCTTTAAACATGCCTAAGTAAGTGTCTAAATGGGTGAAATCACGGAACGGAAAACCGGTGCCTATGATGGATTCTTGCAATTTGGTGCGTTGCGTGACGCGTATGCGCTTGTCGTTTAAAAACGCGCCGCGGCCTTTGGTGGCGGTGAATAAGTCATTGCGATTGGGGTCGTAAATCACTGCGTGGGTCAACACGCCGCGCTCTTGCAAGGCAATCGAAATGCAGTATTGCGGCAAGCCGTGTAAGAAATTGGTGGTGCCATCCAAGGGATCAATGATCCAAATGAAGTCGGACTGGATATTCGATTCACCGCTCTCCTCACCCAAGAAACCGTGGGTAGGATACAGCTCTTTTAAGGTGTCGATGATGGCTTGTTCAGCCGCTTTGTCCACTTCGGTGACAAAGTCGTTATAAGTTTTGGTTTGAATTTTAAGGGAGCCGATGTCCTCGGATGCGCGGGTAATGATGTTACCGGCACGGCGGGCAGCTTTCACTGCGTTGGATAGCATGGGATGCATAGTGTCTCGAATCTGTGGCCAATAGCAAGGCCAACTTAAGCACGGTGGCTTAGTTTGGCGGATTGCATTGGTGGGTTAAAGAACGGTTAAGGCGTTATTTTAATACGATTTGTTAAATTAGCCTATTACCAAACTTAAGCCTTAGCTCGCAACAAGCCTTGTAGCCTGCGCTCCAGCCAGACCTTTAAAATAAATACGATATATTGCTATATATGATACTTAGGTGATAAACGTAATAAGTAATTATCTGCTAGTATGATTTTTTAAATTTCCCGCCAAAAATGCCACCCCCTGTATTCATGCAGACGGCTTTTTTGACGGCAGTGAGCGCGCCTCACCGATTAGTGAGCCTATTTGTAGCCGGAAACGCCATGACCAAATCTGAGTTAGTGAACACCATCAAACAAAGCTTTCCGTATTTGTCGGAAGCCGACTGCTTGATGTGCATCAACACCCTCATCGACTTTATGGGCGACCATTTAAGCCTAGGCAATAAATTCGAGATTCGTGGCTTCGGCACCTTTTCCACTAAAACCAGGCAAGCGCGCACGGTTAGAAACCCAAAAACCGGCGAACAAATTCAACGCAAAGCCAGCGCCTACCCGTGCTTTAGACCAGGGAAAATGCTCAAAGACCGCGTCAACGATGTAGCTTAAGCCATGACCCACCCTCCCTCACCCTTCCCTATTTAAGCAATCAAAGCAGCGTTTATGGCAACCCAAAAACTCGCATTAAAAGCACTCGATTTGATGACCACCAGTGACGTGGCCAAAGAATTGGGCGTCACCATACGCTCGGTGCAGCTTTGGGTAGAACAAGGCGCGCTAGAAGGCTGGAAAACACCAGGAGGCCACCGACGCATCACCCGCGCCTCGTTCAACCGCATGACCGCCAGTCGCGTCAGCCATAAAAAGACCCAGCAAAGCGACGATTCTAAATTGCACGTGCTGATCATCGAAAAAGACGACGCCACGCAAACCTTATACCGCCAAACCATCAAAAGCTGGGGTTTGGCCGTGGATCTAAAAATGACAGCCCATCCTATTGATGCCATGGTTGCCCTTGGCTTAGAAACGCCAGACTTACTCATGACCGATTTAAACCTAAGCGAGATTGACGCGCTGGCTATGCTCAAAGCCTTGCGCGGCAACGACGCATACAGCGACATGGGCATCGTCGCCGTGACGAACTTAAGTGCAGATGATATCGCCGCCAAAGGCAGCTTGCCTAAACGCGTGCGCTTGTACAGCAAAAACCCCATACCGTTTTGGGAAATGAAAGAGCTGATGGCCGGCTTAATCGAACGCAAGCAAGAACGCCAAAGCGCTTAAGCCATCCCAGCCCGCGTGGCGCCTTTTTGGCCATCGGTGCTAAACTAGCGTTTTAACGGTACCCCTCATGTCAGCCACTATCGATAGCCCAGCCCTAGCCCCACTGCACAATTTCCGTGTGGTGTTATGCCAAACCAGCCACCCTGGCAACATCGGCTCGGCCGCGCGCGCCATGAAAACCATGGGCTTGCAGCATCTGTATTTGGTTAAACCGGATAGCTTCCCCGATGCGCACGCCACGGCACTGGCCACCGGTGCGGCCGATTTATTGGAGCAGGCGGTGGTGACCGAAACCTTGGCCCAAGCGCTGGAAGGATGCGCCTTCGCCATAGGCATGAGCGCGCGTAAACGCGGCTTGTCCCACGAATTAGTGAACGTCAGAAGTGCGGCACACAAGGCGATTGATGTGGCCTCCACGCAAACCGTGGCCTTGGTGTTTGGCACCGAGATGAGCGGCTTATCCAATGCCGAGCTGGATTTATGCCAATTGCTGGCAATGATACAAGCCAACCCAGTCTATTCCTCGCTTAACTTGGCGGCGGCGGTGCAGATTATGTGTTACGAATTAAGAATGGCTGCGCTGGAAAAACAAAACTTGCAAGACGACAACCTCAGTCCGCACGCAGCACCGGTGTATGCCAGCATAGAAAGCGTGGAAGGCTTTTACCAACACCTGCAAGAAACGCTGCTGCACATAGGCTATTTAAACCCGCAAGCACCGAAAAAACTGATGGAACGCTTAAGGCGGATTTATGCCAGAATTCGCTTAGAGAAAGAAGAAGTAAACTTGTTACGTGGCATACTAACGCTGACCGTGACCCCCAAAAAAACACGATAAGTATTGATGGTTAGCCCGCGCAACAAGCTGCGAGCAACTTAGCAAGAGCAATCGTTAAGAAGGCTGAATTATGTTTGATCATTTAAAAGAAGACATCGCCATTGTGTTTGAGCGCGACCCCGCGGCCAGAACGCATTGGGAAATCCTCACTACCTACCCTGGCGTGCACGCTTTATTGATGCACCGCGTGGCGCATTTCCTGTGGCAGAAACGCTTGTTTTGGCTGGCACGCTTTAGCTCGCACTTGGCCCGCTTTTTAACCGGCATTGAGATACACCCGGGGGCTAGCATAGGCCACCGCGTGTTCATCGACCACGGCATGGGCGTGGTCATAGGCGAAACTGCCATCATCGGCGACGATTGCACGCTCTACCACGGCGTGACGCTAGGCGGCACTTCATGGAACAAAGGCAAACGCCACCCCACCCTAGAAAACGGCGTGGTGATCGGTGCGGGCGCTAAAATTTTGGGTCCCATTACTTTGGGCGCTGGCGCTAAGGTTGGCTCAAACGCAGTGGTGGTGAAAGACGTACCAGCCAACGCCACGGCCATAGGCATACCAGCGCGCATACTGGAAGAAACGCCGGTCGACAAAAAGGCCGAAGCCCACCCGGCCAGCTTTACGGCCTACGCGGTGGTGGACGACAACGAAAAATTCAACCACGAAGCCATGGCTATCGCCTTGCAAGCCTTAATGGAAAAAAGCGCCAAGCAAGACCTTAAGTTGGCTGAGATGACCTTGCAGCTGCAGCTATTAGCAGTGGACGCGCAAGCCGACAGCAAAGTAGCCAGCGCGTTTGACGTGAAGCCTACACCCAAGAAAACCAGCACTAAAAAATAGCAGGGCCGCCTAGCAAAACGGCCTAAAAAATGGCCGGCCAAATAGTTGACTAAAGTTATCGGGTATTATAGAATACTTGACAATTATAGAGGGCTATTAAAGTCATGAAACTCACCACCAAAGGCCGTTTTGCCGTAACCGCCATGCTAGACCTGGCGTTACACGAATCCTTGGCGCACGACGCCATGGCAAAAGGCATCTTGCCCAGCGAAATCAAGCCGGTCACTTTGGCTGGCATCAGCGAACGGCAAAAAATCTCCCTATCCTATTTAGAGCAGCTGTTTAGTCGCTTGCGTCGCCAAGGCTTAGTCAGCAGCGTGCGTGGCCCTGGTGGCGGATACAAACTGGCGAAAAACTACACCGATATTTCCGTCGCCGATGTGATCAATGCGGTAGATGAGCAAATTGATGCCACGCAGTGCGGCGGCCATGAAAACTGCCGTGACGAAGGTCGCTGCATGACACACGATTTGTGGGCCACACTCAATAGCAAAATTTTGGATTACCTGGCCGGCATCAGCTTAGCCGACATGGTGGCAGCCCAAAAAAACAAGCAAGTGGTAAACATGGTGCCACGCATCCACGCAGAAAAAATCCTCACTGCAGGCACGGTCAGCGCATAAGCCATGAGCCACGTTTACTTTGATCACAATGCCACCACGCAGATAGACGGCCGCGTTTTAGATGCGATGTTGCCGTGGATGCGGTCGCAATGTGGCAACCCCAGCAGCCGCCATCAATTTGGCCGTGCCGCCCGTGAAGCGGTGGCGCAGGCGCGCGAGCAAGTAGCCCGTGCCTGTGGCGCACAAGCCTCGCAGGTGGTGTTTACGGCCAGCGGCACCGAGGCTAATAACTTAGCTATTAAAGGCTTGGCTGGGCATATCACTCATGGGCAAATTTTAAGCAGCGCGGTCGAGCACCCCTGCGTGACGCGCTCAGCCGCTGCCATGCGTGCACTAGGCCACACCAGCAATAGCATCCCGGTGGACAGCGATGGCAAAGTCGATCGCGCTGAAATGAAAGCGCAATTGAGACTAGCCACCAGCTTGGTATCGGTCATGCTGGCCAACAACGAAACCGGCGTGTTGCAGGATGTGGCGGAACTGGCCGAACTGGCTCGTGCGCGCGGCAGCTTGATGCACACCGATGCGGTGCAAGCTCTCGGGAAAATAGCATTGAATTTCAATGACTTAAACGTGCATGCCATGACCGTTTCTAGCCACAAGTTGCATGGCCCACAAGGCGCGGCCGCCCTGATTTTAGACAAACGCGTGGACATTCAACCCCTGTTGCACGGCGGTGGGCAAGAGCGCGGTTTGCGTAGTGGCACGGAAAATGTGGCAGCGATAGTGGGCTTTGGTCTGGCTTGCGAACTGGCTAGCCAACAACTGGCCGACTACCAAGGCCATACCTTAAGCCTTAGAACGCAATTAGAAACAGGCTTGGCAGCGATGAACGCAACCATTTTTGGCGCGCAGTCTACCCGCTTAAGCAACACCAGCTTTTTTGCCGTGGATGGCATAGAAGGTGAAACTTTGGTGGTGGCCTTGGATCGTAAAGGCTATGCAGTGGCAAGCGGATCCGCCTGCTCCAGCGACAGCACCGAACCGAGCGCCGTGTTGTTGGCCATGGGCGTGCAGGAAGATGTGGCTCGCGGTGCCGTGCGAGTAAGCTTAGGAACACAGAATAGCGCGCAGCAAGTGGCGGATTTTTTACAGCACTTGCAGCAAGAAATTTTACGATTAAAGCAATTAAGCGCGATGGCGGCTTAATGTTGAACTCAACAGCAGTCTTAAATAAACACCAGTTAAGGATAAATAAACGCATGTCAGCAACAGTAGAAATGCCAGTAGTCAGCGGTTCCGAAGAGGGTTTGTACCCAATCTATTTGGATTACTCGGCCACCACACCGGTCGACCCGCGCGTAGCCGCAAAAATGATTCCCTACATTAGTGAGCATTTCGGCAACCCGGCCTCACGCAGCCACCCATATGGCTGGACGGCAGAAAAAGCCGTGGAAAATGCACGTTTAGAAGTCGCCAAGTTGGTTGGCGCCGACCCACGCGAAATCGTTTGGACTTCTGGTGCGACCGAGTCCAATAACTTGGCCATCAAAGGCGCAGCGAATTTTTACAGCGAAAAAGGCAAGCACCTGATTACCCTCACCACCGAGCACAAAGCGGTGATTGATCCCATGCGCGAACTAGAACGCCAAGGTTTCAGCGCTACGTATTTGGACCCAGAGCCGAACGGCCTGCTGGATATAGCCAAATTAAAAGCAGCGATACGCCCCGATACCGTGTTGGTGTCAGTAATGATGGTGAACAACGAAATCGGCGTGATCCAAGACATCGTGGCAATCGGTAATTTATGCCGTGAAAATGGCATTATTTTTCACGTGGACGCGGCGCAAGCCACCGGTAAAGTGGCCATCGATTTGGAGCAATTGCCGGTCGATTTAATGAGCTTCTGTGCGCACAAAACTTACGGCCCTAAAGGCATAGGCGCATTGTACGTGCGTCGTAAACCGCGCATCCGTATCGAAGCGCAAATGCACGGTGGCGGCCACGAACGAGGCATGCGTTCAGGCACGTTGGCTACCCACCAAATTGTTGGCATGGGCGAAGCATTTAGATTGGCGCGCGAAGAAATGGTGGAAGAAAACGCCCGCATCCGCCGCTTACGCGACAAATTGCTGCACGGCCTGCAAACCATGGAAGAGGTTTACGTCAATGGCGATTTAGAGCACCGTGTGCCGCACAACCTAAACATCAGCTTCAACTACGTGGAAGGCGAATCCTTGATCATGGCGGTCAAAGGCATTGCTGTATCTAGCGGCTCGGCTTGCACTTCTGCCAGCTTGGAGCCCAGCTACGTGCTACGCGCACTAGGCCGCTCAGACGAACTGGCACACAGTTCCATCCGCTTCTCCATCGGTCGCTTTACCACCGAGGCGGACGTGGACTACACCATCAATTTAATGAAAAGCAAAATTGATAAATTAAGGGAATTGTCCCCACTGTGGGAAATGTTTAAAGACGGCATAGACCTTAGCAAGGTCCAATGGGCAGCGCATTAGTTTAATTAAAATTTAATAGTTATAAGCATTAAATGTAGGAGGGGTCGGTGACCCCGAACCAAATATATAACAAGCATACTTTCGCGGTCACAGACCGCTCCTACATACGATTTTTCAAGAAATTCATTTCTTAAAAAGTCGAAGTGCCTGTGGTACAAAAACAAGGAGAATTAAAATGGCATATTCAGACAAAGTATTAGACCACTACGAAAACCCTCGCAACGTAGGCACATTGGATAAGAATGACCCCAATGTCGGCACCGGCATGGTAGGCGCACCGGCTTGCGGTGACGTGATGAAACTCATGATTAAAGTCAGCGATGACGGCATCATTGAAGACGCAAAATTTAAAACCTACGGTTGCGGCTCGGCTATCGCCTCCAGCTCCTTGGTAACCGAATGGTTAAAAGGCAAAACCATAGACCAGGCTTACGCCATCAAGAACTCGGCGATTGCGGAAGAGTTGGCTTTGCCGCCAGTTAAGATTCATTGCTCGGTATTGGCGGAAGACGCGATTAAAGCAGCCGTGGCAGACATCAAGGCCAAACAAGCGGCTAAAGAGGCAGCGTAAATGGCCATTACTTTAACGGCCACCGCTGCCGATCGCGTGGAAAAATTCTTAGCCAACCGAGGCAAGGGCATAGGGCTTCGCTTGGGCGTTAAAACCACCGGCTGCTCAGGCATGGCTTACACCCTGGAATTTGTCGATGCCCTCAACGAGGAAGACACCACGTTTGACAGCCACGGCGTGAAAATCATCGTTGACCCAAAAAGCTTGGTTTACCTAGACGGCACCGAATTGGATTTCAGCAAAGAAGGCCTCAACGAGGGCTTTAAATTTAACAACCCCAACGTCAAAGACGAATGCGGTTGCGGTGAAAGCTTCACAGTGTGAGTTTGAATTATTTTCAATTATTTGAATTACCAGAAACGTTTGCCCTCACGCTAAGCGGGCTGGAGACGCCCTATCGACGTATCCAAGCCAGCGCCCACCCAGACCGATACGTCACGGCCACGGCCAGCGAAAAACTTCAGTCCATGCAATTAGCCACGCTGGCGAACGAGGCTTACCTCACCTTAAAAAATCCAGCAAAACGCGCGGAATACTTACTTAGACTCAAAGGCATAGACAGCCTGAATGACAGCAACACCAGCATGCCGGCTGACTTTTTAATGCAGCAAATGGAGTGGCGAGAAGCCCTAGAAGACGCCAGCATGGCTAAAGACATTGCTAGCTTAGAGAGCCTGTTCGATGAGATGCAAGCCGAGGCCAATCGCTTAACAACCGTCCTGACGGATTTAATCGACATTAAAAAAGACTACCCAGCGGCCAGCGAAACCACCCGTAAACTGGTTTTTATTGATAAAGTGTGCGCAGACATACAACAGGCCATCGAGCGCCTGGATTAAACGACTCGTCACCAAAAAATTAACGATCAGCAATGGCATTATTACAAATCTCCGAACCTGGGCAATCCGCTGCACCGCACCAACACAAGTTGGCGATAGGCATCGATTTGGGCACCACCAACTCCTTGGTGGCAACGGTTAAAAGCGGCATGGCCACGGTCTTACAAGACGAGCACGGTCACGCCTTATTGCCATCGGTAGTGCGTTACATGCCCGATGGGTCTGTGGTGGTCGGGCACGATGCGCAAGCACAGCAAAGCGTGGACCCAGCTAACACCATCGCCTCAGCCAAACGCTTTATGGGACGCTCATTAAGCGACATCGCCGATCGCGCGCACATCCCCTACCATTTCGTCGACAGCGCTGAGCAAGCCAAATTAATACAGCTAAAAACCCGTGCCGGCCTTAAGACCCCTATCGAGATTTCGGCGGAAGTGTTAAAAACCCTCAAGGCCCGCGCAGAAAAATCCTTAGGCGTTTCGGCCGACAGCGACGAATTAACCGGTGCCGTGATTACCGTGCCGGCTTACTTTGATGACGCCCAGCGCCAAGCCACCAAAGACGCCGCACGCTTGGCCGGGCTCAATGTCTTGCGATTGCTTAACGAACCGACGGCCGCGGCCGTGGCTTACGGCCTAGACAATGCCGCCGAAGGCACGTTTGTGATTTACGATTTGGGCGGCGGCACCTTCGATGTGTCCATCCTTAAACTTACCCAAGGCGTGTTTGAAGTGCTGGCCACCAATGGCGATTCGGCCTTAGGCGGCGACGATTTTGATCACCGTATTTATTGCTGGGTGCTAGACCAAATACGCGAGTCTAGTCCTAACTTCACCCCACTTAGCGAACAAGACACGCGCTTATTATTGACCAAAGCCCGTCAAGCCAAAGAATGGTTAACCGATAACCACGAGGCGCAAATTGTCTGCCGCTTAAGCAACGGCCTGTTAGTCGATGCCACCTTAAGTGCCAATGAATTCCTGACCCTCACTGAGCAATTGGTGCAAAAAACCTTAAGTCCAACACGCAAAGCCATGCGCGATGCCCAATTAAACTTGGATGACATCAAAGGCGTGGTGCTAGTGGGTGGCGCCACGCGCATGCCGCAAGTGCGATTAGCCGTCGAAGCTTACTTTAAGCAAACGCCGCTGACCAATCTTGATCCGGATAAAGTCGTGGCCTTGGGCGCGGCGATACAGGCCAACACCTTAGTCGGCAACCGCAGCGACCAGGATTTATTGTTATTGGATGTGACGCCTTTATCGCTGGGTTTAGAAACCATGGGCGGTTTGGTGGAGCGCATCATTCCGCGCAACAGCACCCTGCCGGTAGCGCGTGCGCAAGATTTCACTACCTACAAAGACGGTCAAACCGCCATGAGCATACAAGTGCTGCAAGGCGAACGTGAATTGGTCGCCGATTGCCGTTCGCTTGCGCAATTTGAACTGCGCGGCATACCGGCCATGGCCGCTGGTGCGGCGCGCATACGGGTGACCTTTCAAGTGGATGCCGACGGCTTACTTTCTGTCACGGCGCGCGAACAAACCAGCGGCGTGGAAGCGCACGTGGTGGTTAAACCGTCGTACGGCTTGAGCGAAGAAGCCATCACCAGCATGCTGACCGCCTCATTTGGTAGTGCAGAGATGGATAAAAAAGCCCGCATGTTGGCCGAAGCCCGGGTAAATGCCGGCGCCATCTTAAGCTCGGTGGAATTGGCTTTGAAGCACGATGGCGCGCTAATAACGTCGGACGAGCAACAGGCTATCCAAGCCGAAATAGCCCGTTTGCAAGCACTGAGTCTAGGCGAGGATGCGGTGGCCATCAACCAAGGCGTAGACCAATTAAACCATGCCACCGAGGCATTTGCCGCAGCGCGCATGAACGCCAGTGTCAGCCGCGCCTTAAGCGGCAAAAATTTAGATTCAATTAATTTGTAGGAACGATCTTTGTAGGAGCGGTCTGTGACCGCGAAAATGATCAAGACCGAATTCGCGGTCACAGACCGCTCCTACCAGAATTGCAATAGATAGACGAAACCATTAGGAAACAACATGCCACAAATTATCATATTGCCCCACGTCGAACTCTGCCCAGACGGCGCCGCCATTGAAGCAAACAGCGGTGAGTCTATATGCGACGTGTTGCTGGCCAACCACATCGACATAGACCACGCTTGCGATCAGGCCTGCGCTTGCACGACTTGTCACGTGATTATTCGGGAAGGCTTTAAATCGCTGAACCCATCTAGCGATGATGAAGACGATTTGCTGGATAAAGCCTGGGGCTTGGAACCCCATTCGCGCTTGTCTTGCCAAGCGCGGGTGGGCAAAGAAGACTTAGTGGTGGAAATCCCTAAATACAGCATCAACATGGCTAAAGAAGGCCACCGCTAAGGGTCTAAGCCCGCCAGCTTGATCCATAAAAAAGGGTGCTGTTTCAGCACCCTTTTTAGTTTCAGCCAAATTCGCTTTAATTGGTTTCGGCTAAATCCAGTTCTACCTTGTCTTCTTTAGCATGGTGCAAGGGCACTTGCTTCATCAAGACGGCCACCACAAAAATGGCAATGGCACTTAACACGGCGGTTAAGAACCCAGTGAGCGGCACCATGATGGCGGTGTAAACCATTAACCAGAAGTGAAACTTACTCTTCATTTCCAGTACTTCTTCTATCTCTTTCCATTTCACCATGCCGGATGCCACGTACAACAAGATGCCGCCTATGCAGGCCATGGGCACTTGCTCTAAATAAGTGGCTAAATACGCAGCCAATAATAACTTGAAGCTGAACTTGGCAATGCCGGCCAAAGGTGACACGGCGCCTAAACGGATGTTCACCGCGGTGCGGGCCAAGGCACCGGTATGCGGAAAGCCATTAAATAAGGGTGTGAATATGTTCACCATGCCTTGACCCCATAACTCTTTATTGGGGTTAAATGGCACACCTTGGTTATTCGCCATGCGGTCTGCCATGCGACTGCACAACAAGCTTTCAATCGCCGCCACAAAATAAATCGCCACAGCAAAATAGGCCAAATCAAACCACACTTGACCGGTTGCCATGTCCGGTAGCGCCGGCATGGTGATATTCCAAAAATCAGTAGGGATGCTACCGTATTTATCTTTAATCAGCACCAAGCCTTTGTCTTTCCAAAAAGTAGCCGCAGCCAACCAACCTAAACCCAAACCAAATACCGGCGCGGGGATGAAGGTGGAAATTTTAATCAGCACTTTACAAATAGCGAACGTACTAAGCGCCACAATCACCGCGTAAACATTCATTTCGCCCATGTAGGCTATGGTTTTTTGGATCTGGCCAATGAAGTCGTAGCCTATCTTATGCTGGAAGCCAAACACCTCGCCCATTTGCGAGAAAGCGATAACGACGGCAATGCCTATGGTGAACCCGACCACGATGGAATGCGGCACCAAGGTCACAACTTTGCCTTTTTTGAGCAAGCCGGTGAACATCAGCATGGCGCCTGCAACCATTGAAGACAGCACTAAAAAGCTGTGGTTATAGGTGGCCATTAAACCGGCAATAATAGGAATGTAAGCCGCCGTTGGGCCGTACACTTGGTATTTACTGCCACCAAACAATGCCCCCAATAGGCCGGCCACGGCACCGCCGACGATGCCTTGTTCTGGACGCAAGCCACTGGCCATGGCAAAACCCATGGCTAAGGGAATGGCGACCATGGCCACCACTAAACCGGCGGTTAAATCCTTGACGATGTTACGCGTGAGGTTGCCCTTGGCCAGGTCTTCGTAGCGGCCGTCGTTAGGGTTAAGGTAAAACTTTAGGGTGCGCAACAATGTGCTGGTATCTTGCCTGTGGCTCATGTTAACAACTTTCAAAAAGGGTTAAAAAAAATCAAGGCCTCATTATACCTTGTTCTGATTAGGGGCTTCTAGAGCATTAAGGTCTCGGCTAAAAAACTAACATCGCCTGTGGCTAAATTATAAACACCGCCCACCATGCCGATTTGCTTGGCCGCCAACATGTCTTGAATGATGTCGCTGCTGTGTATGATTTCATTGATTTGCACTTGCACGTTTAAAGCGCAAACTTTATCAACAAAGCCGGCATTGCCAGAATCGCGCTGGCTGCTTGTGGTTTTTTCCATGCGTACCGCGGGTCGAATTAAATTGATGATCTCGCCTATGTGGCCTTCGCGGAAATTATCGCAAGCCGCTTTAACGGCCCCACAATCGGTGTGACCCAAAACCACCAACAATTTGCTACCCAAGTATTTAGAGCTGAATTCTAAACTGCCTATGCATTTATCGGAGGCGATGTTGCCGGCCAAACGCACACTAAAAATATCGCCTAAGGCTTGATCAAAGAGAATTTCAACCGGGGCGCGTGAATCGCTGCAACTGAGCACCGAAGCGAACGGATGCTGCCTATCCTTAGTCATGTGCACCAATCCCAGCATGTTTTTATCGGCACTCAGGTTATTGGTAAAGCGGTGATTGCCCTCGATTAAAATGTCCATCGCCTCTTGCGGCGTCATTTTGTCGCGATTGAGTAAAGGGTGCTGGTACATGGGCCATTCCTGTTAGTTGGGGACGGCTTGATTATACCTTGATACGCTATTTTGTATGAATCACTCCTTATGCGAGAGTTAGGCATTTGTAGGAGCGGTCTGTGACCGCGATAGGTTTTCGCGGCGAGGCGCCGCTCCTACATATGACTTTTCAAGAAATTTATTTCTTAGAAAATCGGAGTGCCTGTGGTACATAAAATCTAAAAAGCCGGGCCAGAAATCATCCATACCTGACCGTACTCAACCAAGCTGCTGTCCGCGTGCGGCTTGTGCGCTTGAGTGGTGCCAAGGTAATAGCGGCGCTGGGCATCAAACCACGATGCTTTGCGCAGTAAGTCTGTCACTTCAATGATGCCGGAATGCTCTTCGTCACTGGTCATAAAAGCACTGGCGCCCGGTTTAAACAGTTCGGCATTGGCCTCAAACAGCTTGCTGCTTTTATTGGTTTTTGGATCAAATAGCCAAATGGCCGCCAAGCGTTTATCCTCGCCAGGGTCTTCTTGCAATAACACACGGCCATTTGCATCCACCGTTAAATTATCCAGCATTTCCGCACCTATTTCGCTGGCACGAATTTTAGTGGTGATGCTGCCGCCGGCCTGTGGATTGTTAATGTCGTCAAACACCAATTGGCTTAAGCGACTGTCACCGCCTATCTTATCGGTGGTATTAAACCAAAATGCACGGTTATTTAAGGTATCCCATGCACCGTCTTCCGGTCTAGCAAAGCCCGTAGCACCGGATTTAATGGCTAATTCTCTTAGACTCTTGCCGTCTAAATTGGCCGCGTTCGCAAGAGAGACCAAACTAAAACGCTCGCCCTCAAGCTTAATTGCATACAACTGCCCGCCCACTAAGCCAGCTCGCTGGACTGGGTTACCGTCTTTGCTTTTTTGCCCAAGGTAGACCAGCAGCAACCCATTTTGTATGTCATCCAAACCGATAACTAAAGTAGCATCGCCGCTAGCTGGATTAGCCAACACGTTCTCCCAAGCGATGCGACCCATGTCTTCCAATTCGTAACTGATGCCATTTAAGGCATGGGCAAAGGCACGACCACCGGCTTTGTCTTCTTCGCCGTTTAAAAACAACTGGCCGGCGTACCCTTTGCCTGAAGCTGCATTATAAAAAGCGGACTTTGGTGCTAGGTCCGCTGAACACAAGCGGTTAAACCCTTGCACTACGCCAATAGGCATAGTGGCACGCACTAAATCAGCCCCACTCTGAACTTGCAAGCTTTCCACATCGATCACCCAACGCGACACAAACGCACCTTTTTGGCCGTGGGCGCGCACCGCTCCTTTATTACCGGCCAACTCATGGTTCATCAACAGAGTAACACTGCCATCAGCATTGGCATATGCTCCCAGACCATCCGGCACACCGACCATGGCGTAACCATTAGCCGCCGCTTCACCCACGGTGATGATAGGTTTAACCTGCCAATCCTTATCAACAGGCGTGATGTAAACAGGCGCCGCCATGCTGGCTTGTGCGTAAAGCAGTGTGGAAAACAACAGTGTAGTCAGTAATTTCATAATCAAGCTTATCCATAAAAATTCAAAAGAGGATGCCTTGAAAGGCAATACCGGAGAGGGTCACAGCACAATAAAAAACCCGCCTAAGCGGGTTTTTTATATGTACCAAAATACTACATTCGTTTAGAAATCGTATTGTGTGCGCATCATTAATACTTTTTCATCATTCACAGTTTCGCCTGTAGCAGCTATGACTGGTGTATCAAAATTAGTCTTAACATAAGTTAATAAGACGCGCGCGTTAGCCGTAGGAATCCATTTCAAACCTACAGTGTAGGCATCTGCTTTGTTTGTGAATGAAGTAGTTCCAGCAGTTGTTGCTTTCATGACAGGGGTATTTGAAATCGCTCCGTTAGCTACTGTATCAAAGTCAGTGGCATCAAACTTACTGTAACGAATACCCAATTCAACCGCACCTAAGCCGCCTTTGAAGTCTGGGTTAAAATCATTTTTAGGTTTAATACGGTCAAATTTACCTTTTTTGTAGGCATCTGCATAGTTCTCACCGGTAACTAACCATAATGCTTCAACATAAGACGCATCTAAGCTTTTGTCATAAGAAACAGAACTTGCATTTGTGCCTTCGAATTTAGCCTCAGAGTATTCACCTTGCAACTTAACTGGACCATATGCTAAAGCGGTTTCTAGGCCGTAACGCGTTCTTTCCATGGTAGTTCCAGATGGTGCTGTGGCTTGGAAGAACTCAAGCCCACGACCTTCTGTTCGTTGTGTGCTAATGGCAGCAGGAGGCAAATCGCCATTTGAATAACTTGCACCTATGTGCATCACAGCGTCTTTGTTACCCATCATTTCTGCTAAGTTGGCGTCGGCGTGCAGCACGATATCTTTGCCATCTTCACGCTGATCAGTATCGAGCGTATTTTTACCTTGACCTGTCGATAAGGCAATCGCGTAATTTAAACCAGTCACAGGCGTACCGTGCAACATAACACCTATTTCTTTACCCGGTGTTAAGCTACCATTATTGACAAATGAACGCTCTTGGAAATCGATAAAGCGTGAGCTAGTTCGCTCTTCCAAGCTGAACGGCATTTTAAATTGACCGAACTGAAATTGCGCTTGATCCCACCAATGTAAATTCATGTAAGCTACATCGAGAGCAGCACTTGAAGCCGTGTCAATCGTTACTTCAAAATCGTAATACTTAGCAAATGTACCTTTTGCGCCTAAATATGCGCGGCGTATCTCATATGTATCGGCAATTTTTGTGTTTGCTGTCGTCCCACCATTGATGTCATTTGAACGTGAGTCTAATTGAACGCGACCGTTGATGCTCATGCTGTTGGCTTTATCGCCAGACTCCCATTTAATACCGTCTTTAAATGAGGCTTTAATTTCAGATTCTTTTTTCTTTGCTGCCGCTTCTTTTTCACCGGTACGGCCTTTTTGTAAAAGCGCACCTTCTTCTTCAGTCAACACGCCTTTTGCAATCAGCGCATTCAAAATATCATCCGTTGAATCGGCCATGGCATTAGCACCAAAACCCATCATCATTGAGCCAGCTAACGTCGCGGCTACTAAGCTACGTAGTTTAAAATTCATTCAAAATCCCCTAGGTAAGTATGTTAAAAATAATGTGCTTGCTTAACGAAAGTGATTTTGTGGCCGAAATATGACAATTTGATGACAGAGAATGAACTAGCGAAATAAAACGGATGGCTGTTGTATTTATACAACAAAAAAGCAACCCCTATTTGGCGGTTGCTTTTTTGTTAAAATAGCAAGCTGGTGTCTTTCTTACAGATTGCCAGCTTTGATGCATTAAGGGGCTACAATACTTTTACCCAAACGCAGCACCCATACTTTAGTTGGATAAGCCGTTGTGTTCTCGCCCACGCCAAAGTCGTTATCATTGCTTATGGCAACCACAGATGAATTTAACAAAGCCAATCCTTCTAGCTTATCGGTGTCAATTTGCAAAAACACATCACGGCTATCGAACACTTCGCGCACAGTGGCTGCTTTGATGGCTAGTTTATCTAAATTTTCTGCTTCTTTTTCTAAAATCAAGCTGGCCGCATGTGGGTTATCAAGCACATTGCTTGCCGCACTTAAATCGGCCACCATAAGCTTGAACTTTTTGTTTGCGCGCTCTAAAAACAATAGCTTGTCTTGCTCAAAAGCCACTGCATCAGAAAACTTCAAGTCTTTCTGCTTATCCGTTTCAGGGTAAGCCGACTGATCACTTTGCAACAACACAAACATACCCGTTACTTTCGCATCGGTCGGCTGACTAACATCCAAACGCAATACGCGTATTAAGCGGCTTTTTTCGTAATCTTTATCTTTTGCATTGCCCATCGGGCTTTGCAATGTAACGTAAGCGGTTTTACCGTCTGGCGTCACGCTGATGTTTTCAAAGCCACGATTACTGCGACGCTCTTTGTAAATAGCTGGCAATATAGCCTTAACTGGATACTTTACGCCTGGATAAGCTTTACCCATGGGCACATAACGCATTAGCACCTCGCCTTTGGCTGAAACCACCGCCACACTTGGACCGTATTCTTCAGAAACTAAAAAGTTACCGTCTGGCAAAAGTTGCAAGGCCTCTGCATCCAATCCTGCTGGATTAAAAGGCAAGGCTGAACTGCTGTTGTTCAAATACGGTGTTTCGTCGTCTTTGTTGTTACTTAAACCGGTAACAGACTGGCCTAGACTATCTACGATAGGGATGGCTTTGATAACCTCAATGCTGCCTTGAGCAAGTTTCACGTGCACGATAGCTGGAGTGAAATTGGGTAATGGGAAATTTTTGCCGAATACCTTGCCTGACCCGTTGACGTTATCAAAATTAACGCCCCTATCGGTCATCATATAAAATTCATCGGGCTTACCTGGAATAGGCACCAAGGCTGAACCGATGCCAGGAATACTGCGATTCGGATAGCCATTCTTAGCTGCCTGCGCCGCATCCCCCAAATCGATGCCTGGGTTTAACGTTGAAATGTCGGTCGCTGGCAGTTGATAAGTCGCTAGAACGCTGGCGTGCTTATTTTCATTGGGTGTATTAGGCAATGTATTGAAATCCAATGGGATGGATTCCGCCGCATGCGAGTTCAAACCAAGACTTAAGCTAAACAATGTGGCAATTAATACTGATACTTGTGTTTTTGACATGACTCATCCCTAATTAAAAAATATTACTCAGATTTAATGAAGGAGAGTTTATTGCTGAAATACGACAGAAATATGACAGAAGAAACCCTGTCACATTAGCAGGAGCGGTCTGTGACCGCTCCTACAAAAAGGGGTTTAGCTTTCAGCACGCATGTGCGGGAATAAAATCACATCACGGATGCTAGCGCTGTCGGTGATCATCATGACCAAACGGTCTATGCCTATGCCACAGCCACCGGTTGGCGGCATACCGTATTCTAGGGCGCGAATAAAATCGGCGTCATAGAACATGGCTTCGTGGTCACCGGCTTCCTTGGCTTTCATTTGCGCATGGAAACGGGCGGCTTGGTCTTCGGCATCGTTTAACTCGCTAAAGCCGTTGGCAATTTCACGACCGCAGACAAATAGCTCAAAACGCTCGGTGATCTCTGGGTTGCTGTCCGAGGCTCTGGCCAAAGGCGACACTTCCACCGGGTAATCAATAATGTAGGTCGGCTCCCACAACTGGCTTTCTGCCGTTTCTTCAAACAAGGCCAATTGCAATGCACCTAAGCCGGCATGGTCGAACGGTTTGGTGCCATGTTTCAGAATTTCCGCACGCAAGAAGTTGGTGTCGTTTAATTGCGCCAAGCTGTATTGCGGGGCGTACTTTTGGATGGCGCCGACGATGGTTAAGCGCTGGAAAGGTTTGCTTAAATCCAACTCACGGCCTTGGTATTGCAACACCGCGGTGCCTCGCGCAGCGATGGCGGCGGTGCGTATGCAGTTTTCGGTAAAGTCCATCAACCATTGGTAGTCGGTGTAGGCCGCGTAAAACTCCATCATGGTGAATTCTGGGTTGTGCCGTACGCTCAAACCTTCGTTTCTAAAGTTACGGTTCACCTCAAACACACGCTCAAAGCCACCTACCACCAAGCGTTTTAAATACAATTCAGGCGCAATGCGCATGTACATTTGCATGTCCAGTGCATTGTGGTGCGTGATAAACGGCTTGGCAGAAGCACCGCCCGGAATGGGGTGCAACATCGGCGTTTCCACTTCTAAGAATTCATTTTGCAACATGAATTGGCGTATGGCCGACACCACTTTGCTGCGCGCCACAAAAGTGGCACGGGTTTCTTCTGAGGTGATGAGGTCAACGTAGCGCTGACGGTATTTCACTTCTTGGTCTTGCAAACCGTGGAATTTTTCTGGCAAGGGGCGCAAGGATTTGGTCAGCAAGCGAATTTCACTGACTTTAATCGACAGCTCGCCGGTCTTGGTTTTAAACAAGTGACCACTGGCGCCTAAAAAGTCGCCCAAGTCCCAGTGTTTGAATTGCTCGTATATGGCTTCGCCTATGGCGTCTTTAGCCACGTACAGCTGAATGCGACTGCCGGCGTGCTCACCGCTGCCATCTTGGATGGTGGCAAAGCTGGCTTTGCCCATCACCCGTTTTAACATCATGCGGCCGGCCACCACCACGTTAACTGGCGCAGCTTCGAAGGCTTCGTTTTCTTTATCGGCATGAGCAGCCAGCAAGTCGGCGGCTTTGTCTTTTGGCTTGAAGTCGTTAGGAAACGCCACAGACCCTTGGCTTAGGCTGTTAGCACGCAAGGCCTTTAACTTTTCACGGCGCTCAGCGATCACGTGGTTTTCGTCCAATGGCGTTACTTCATTATTTTGCTCGTTACTCACACTCATACTCCCTGCTTCAAACTTTCAGTAATAAATGGATCCAAGTCGCCGTCTAACACGCCTTGGGTATTGCCTATTTCCACACTTGTACGCAAATCTTTAATGCGCGATTGATCGAGCACGTAAGACCTAATTTGATGGCCCCAACCGATGTCGGTTTTGGCATCTTCCAGCGCTTGTTTGTCGGCATTGCGCTTATTTAGTTCTAAGGCATACAGCGCGCCTTTTAACATGGCCATCGCTTCCGCACGGTTGCGGTGTTGCGACCGGTCATTTTGACACTGCACCACGGTATTGGTCGGTATGTGCGTGATGCGCACCGCCGAATCAGTTTTATTAATGTGCTGACCACCGGCACCACTGGCGCGGTAAGTATCCACCCGCAAATCGGCCGGGTTGATGTCGATTTCTATGCTGTCGTCCACCTCGGGGAAAATCTGCACGCTGGCAAACGAGGTGTGGCGCTTGGCGTTGGAATCAAACGGCGATTTACGCACCAAGCGGTGCACGCCGCTCTCGGTGCGCAAGGTGCCGTAAGCGTAATCGCCACTGACTTTAATCGATGCGCCTTTAATGCCTGCCACATCGCCATCGGATAATTCCAGCACTTCGACTTTGAAGCCTTTGCGCTCGGTGTAGCGCAAATACATGCGCAACAACATATTGCACCAGTCTTGCGCCTCAGTACCGCCGCTGCCCGATTGAAATTCAATGAAGCAATTGTTGGCGTCCATGGGGCCAGAAAACATGCGCCTAAATTCCATTTCGGCAATTTGCTGTTCCAAAGCCTGCGCATCGCTGGCCACACTCAACAGGGTGGCGTCGTCGTTTTCTTCGCGCGCCATGTCAAACAAATCTTGCGCGTCTTGCAGGCCAGATTGCAAATGAATCAAGGCCTCCACCACCAAACCCAGCTCACGCTTCTCTTTACCTAAAGCCTGACTCTTGGCGTTATCGCTCCAGATTTTTGGGTCTTCTAGTAAGCCGTTAACTTCTTCTAGCCGCTGACTTTTAGATTCAACGTCAAAGATACCCCCTAAGGGCAAGATTGCGCTCAGCCAAATCCACTAGGCGATGGGCAATGCTATTGAGTTGTTCGGCTTCCATGACGGGTCTACTGGCTTAGAAAAAATCAGCATTATACAACAACCCTTTAACCACAGAGACACGGAGACACAGAGAAGATCAAAAGCTGAATGGCTCTTACTTAAAATCAATTAGCACTTTACGGTGGTCATCGTTGCTTGCCATTGTTTTTCTTCGTGCCTGCGTGTCTCTGTGGTGATGCTTTTGAAGCCTACCCAGGCACCACCTCACCGTCTTCTTTAACAAAGCGACCGATATTGGGGTTGTCTAACAAACTCAAGACCAATTCGGATGGGCGGCACAGCTTGACGCCTTTTGCCGTGACCACGATGGGCCGATTAATAAGGATGGGGTGTTGCAGCATGGCATCGATTAAATCCGCGTCCGTCAATGCCGGATTGGCTAAACCCAGGGCCTCATAAGGCGTGCCTTTCTCGCGGATGAGGGCGCGCACATCGCCGCCCATGGCATTGATCAGCTCGATCAATCGGGCACGACTGGGTGGGGTTTTTAAGTACTCAATGACCTCGGGTTCTACGCCACTGGCGCGCACCATGGCCAAGGTGTTGCGTGAGGTACCGCAGGCGGGGTTGTGGTAAATAATCACGGGCATGGTCTTTTCCTTAGTTTGTTTCGTACCAAGAGCGGCTGCGGTTAACGATGGCCACCACCGACAACATCACCGGCACTTCAATTAACACGCCGACTACGGTGGCTAAGGCAGCACCCGAATTAAAACCGAATAAGGCGATGGCCGTGGCCACAGCCAATTCAAAGAAATTGGAGGCGCCGATTAAAGCCGAAGGACCCGCCACGCAATGCGCCACCTTAAATTGCTTATTCAGCCAATAGGCCAACATGGCGTTGCCGTAAGTTTGAATGAGGATGGGCACGGCCAATAAAGCAATGATCAAGGGTTGCGCCAAAATCTGCTGACCTTGAAAGCCAAACAACAACACCAAGGTGGTCAACAAAGCCATCAATGAAAGGGGCTGCAGGCGTTTAAGCATGGCATCCAAGCTGGCTAGTCTGCGTCTTAGCATAAGCTTGCGTAGCACTTGACTGAACAAGACTGGTACCACGATGAACAACATGACCGAAATGAGCAAGGTGTCCCAAGGCACGCCTATGCTGGACAACCCCAGCAGCAAGGCCACCAAGGGCGCAAAGGCAAACAGCATGATGCTGTCATTTATGGCCACTTGCGATAAGGTGAACTTGGCATCGCCATCGCATAGGTTGCTCCACACAAACACCATGGCCGTGCAAGGGGCGGCAGCCAGCAATATGAGGCCGGCAATGTAGCTGTCCAATTGCTCAGCGGGCAGCCAGTCGGCAAACACATGGCGAATAAACAACCACGCCAATAAAGCCATGGAAAAAGGTTTAACCAGCCAATTGATAAAAAGCGTCACGCCTATGCCACGACCGTGCGCCAGCACTTCCTTCATGGCGGAGAAATCAATTTTAAGCAGCATGGGGATGATCATCAGCCATATCAGCGCTGCCACCGGCAAATTAACTTCGGCTACTTTTAAACTGGCCACCGCTTGAAAAAAACCGCTGAAGCATTGCCCTAAGACTATGCCAACAACTATGCAGGCCAACACCCACCAACTGAGGTTTCTTTCAAACACACTGATTTTTGCCTGCGCTTTAGCCACAACACGACTCCTTAATTTTCAGTGCAAACAATTTGCACCCGCCCATTTATGCTGCGAAATAAATTAGCAGTAATTGATCGCCTTTAATAGGCCTATGCATTTTTTATTTTCACTAAAGCGGTAATGCATTTTTTGTCATATACTTGTCACAATTGGAACTTAATATCAACGTTGGTTAAAAAATTACTTTTTACAACGATGGAGATTATATGAATACTGTATTTAGCAAATCCATGCGCATTGCGGCTTTAGTGGCCGTTACATTCGCTAGCTCACACGCTTTAGCTGCCGATAAAATTATCGCAATTGATGGTTCAAGCACGGTTTACCCAATCACTGAAGCCATGGCTGAAGAATTTCAAAAAGCCACTAAAACTAAAGTAACGGTCGGCGAATCAGGCACTGGCAGTGGCTTCAAAAAATTCTGTCGTGGTGAAACGGATGTATCCGATGCATCACGCCCGATTTCTCAAAAAGAAATGGATGCCTGTAAAGAAGCCGGTATTCAATACATCGAATTACCTATCGCTTTTGATGCATTAACTGTTGTAGTGAACCCTAAAAACGACTTCGTTAAGAGCTTAAGCGTGGCTGAATTGAATGCCATTTGGAAACCAGGTTCTAGCGTTAAAAACTGGAAACAAGTTAACCCTGCTTACCCAGACAAAGCCTTGGCTTTATACGGCCCAGGTACGGCTTCCGGTACATTCGACTACTTCACTGAAGCGGTGAACGGTAAAGCTAAATCCAGCCGTACGGATTACACCCCATCAGAAGACGATAACGTGTTAGTGCAAGGTGTGTCAGGTAATGCTGGCGGTATGGCTTACTTTGGTTACGCTTATTACGAAGAAAACAAAGATAAATTAAGAGCGATTCCTATCTCTGCTAAAGCCGGTTCACCTGCTGTGATGCCATCACCTGAAGCTGTGAAAGACGGCACTTACCAACCATTGGCTCGCCCATTGTTTATCTACGTAAACGCCACATCGGCGGCATTTAAACCAGAAGTGAAAGCCTTCGTTAACTTCTACCTAGAAAACGCACCTAAATTGGTGGCCGAAGTGAAATACGTGCCCCTACCAGCTGAAGATTACGCAGCGGTAAAAGCGCACTTTAAGGCCATGAAACCAGGTACTGGTTTTGGTGGCAAAAACGAAGTAGGCATTAAAGTTAAAGATTTAATCAACAGAATTAAATAATTAGCTGCAAACAAAAAAGGAGCGGCAAACCCGCTCCTTTTTTATCCAGTTTTATCCAGTCCTAATGGGCAAACCAGTTGTTTAAACGCGTTAACAAGATGAAATCTATATATGAATACTGCTAACACATCGCTCAACAATATTACCGAATTAGCAATTAGCCCACGTTTAGCTAAAAACATACGTCGCAATGTTAAAGAGCGGTTAATTGAACTCATCCTCATGCTGGCGGCCTTGTCGGCTGTGTTTACTACCTTTGCCATCGTAGCCATCTTGTTATACGAATCATTTGGTTTCTTTGAAACCGTTTCATTGATCGATTTTTTCACTGACACCCAGTGGACACCCCTTTTTGAAGATGCGCATTACGGCATCATGCCCTTAATTGCCGGCACCTTGACCACCTCCTTGGTCGCGCTTGCTGTCGCCATGCCGGTTGGGACCATAGCCGCGATTTATTTATCCGAATTCGCTTCACACAAAACCCGTGAAATCACCAAACCTATCTTAGAGTTGCTAGTGGGCGTGCCTACCATTGCCTTTGGTTATTTCGCCTTGTTGTTTGTCACCCCTTTACTGCAAATCATCTACCCGGACTTGCCTGGCTTTAATATGCTCAGTGCCGGCTTGGTGATGGGCGTGATGATCGTGCCTTACATCGCCTCGGTAGCAGAAGACGCCATGCGCGCCGTGCCCATGAGCATGCGTGAAGGCTCTTATGCCATGGGCGCCACCCGCTTTCAAACAGCCCTGCGCGTGGTCACCCCTGCGGCCACATCGGGCATAGTGGCCGCTTACATTTTAGCCATTTCCCGCGCCGTGGGTGAAACCATGGTGGTGGCGGTGGCCGCTGGCCAACAGCCTAATTTAACGTTTGACCCAACTGAAGGCGCTGCCACCATCACCGCCTACATTGTGCAGGTGGCCATGGGTGATTTGCCGCATGCCAGCATTGGTTACCAAAGTATTTTTGCCGCAGGCTTAGTCCTGTTTGTCATGACTTTGTGTTTCAACATCATTGGTTATGTCGTACGTAAAAAATTCCGGGAGCAATACTAATGCAAGCGCAAGACACACAAAATAAGCAAACAGCCTCTGTATTGGCTGATTTAGATGCGGTACGCGTCATGATACGCCGGCACAAGTTCAACGACTTGGTGTTTGCTGGCATAGGCTTAATCGCCTTGATGATAGGCTTGCTGACCTTACTAACATTGTTTATTGATTTGGTCATGGACGGTTACCCACGCTTTAATGTGCAATTCTTTAGCGACTTTCCATCACGCCGCGCTGGCAGTGCTGGCTTATTGTCAGCCTGGGTAGGTTCAGTCTTGGTGATGGCCGTTACCTTCCTTTCAGCGGTGCCAGTAGGCGTGGCAGCGGGTTTGTATTTGGAAGAATACGCACCAAAAAACTGGTTCTCCGACTTGATCGAAATTAACGTATCCAATCTAGCCGGCGTGCCTTCTATCATTTACGGCTTGTTGGCACTCGGCTTGTTCGTTTACGGCTTGGATTTAGGCCAAAGCATACTGACTGCCGGCCTTACATTGGGCTTGTTAATCTTACCTACCGTGATTGTCTCCACCCGTGAAGCCATACGCGGCATACCGGTGGCCATTCGTGAAGCGGCCTATGCCGTGGGTGCGACCAAATGGCAAGTGGTCAGCGATCACGTGGTGAAATACTCGCAAGGCGGTATTTTGACCGGTGTCATCATCGGCATGTCGCGGGCTATTGGTGAAACCGCCCCCATCATTACCATAGGCGCGCTAACCTTCATTGCTTTCTTGCCGCCTTCACCGGTAACGGACGTGGCGCCTTTCCTTAATTTTGAATGGTTAAGCTCTGGTTTCACGGTCTTGCCCATCCAAATGTTTAACTGGCTATCACGCCCAGACCATGCGTTTCACATTAATGCGGCTGCCACTGGCGCCATCATTATTTTAGTGACACTGCTGATGAATGGCACCGCCATCTACCTGCGTTACAAAATACGTAAAAACATTAAATGGTAAAAATTGACGTTATTAAATACACATTAGGACAACCATGGTTAATACATCCACACCCATAAAAGCAGAAGCTAAAAATTTGAATTTTTATTATTCAAACGGCCACCTAGCCCTTAAAAATGTCAGCATGCCGATATATGAAAATAAAATCACCGCGCTAATTGGCCCTTCTGGTTGCGGCAAATCGACTTTTTTGCGCTGTTTTAACCGCATGCACGATTTGTACCCGGGCAATAATTACGACGGTCAAATTGTCATGCACCCCGACAACACCAACATCTTGGCCGACGGCGTGGATCCAATTGAAGTGCGCATGCGCATCAGCATGGTGTTCCAAAAGCCTAACCCGTTTCCTAAAACCATCTTTGAAAACGTGGCATACGGACTACGCGTTCGCGATGAAAAAAACAACCGCGTGGTGGCCGATAAAGTCGAAGAAGCTTTAAAAGGTGCGTCTCTTTGGAACGAAGTAAAAGACCGCTTAAATGACTTGGCGTTTAACTTGTCCGGCGGCCAACAGCAACGCTTGTGCATTGCCCGCGCCTTGGCGACCGACCCAGAAATCATGTTGTTTGATGAGCCGACATCGGCATTGGACCCCATCGCCACCGCCAACATTGAAGAATTGATGAACGAATTGCGCGGAAAATTGACCATATTGGTCGTGACGCATAATATGCAACAAGCGGCCCGTATTTCGGACTACACGGCTTACATGTACTTGGGGGAAATGATGGAGTACGGTGACACCGACACCATCTTTACCCGTCCGGTACGCAAAGAAACCGAAGACTACATCACCGGCAAATTTGGTTAATTGTTTTAACCTCGCCAAAAGCATTTACATAAGGATTACTCATGTCATCTGAACACATATACAAACAATACGATGCCGAACTGGAATCGGTACGCGCTAAGGTCCTTGAAATGGGTAGCTTGGTGGAACAACAGATAGTCGACGCCTTGGAATCCTTGGTTAAGTCCAATACCCAATTGGCTGAAAACGTCATCAAAAAAGACCACTTGGTTAATGACTTAGAAGTGCAAGTGGATGAAGATTGCAGCCACATCATCGCGCGCCGTCAACCGGCTGCCAGCGATTTGCGCATGATCTTAATGATGATTAAAACCATCACCGATTTAGAGCGCATAGGCGACGAGGCGACTAAGATTGCTCGCTTCTCACAAAAAACCCAAGAAACCGATCGCATGTGGACGCCACGTTTTGCTGAAATCAAAACCATGGCCAACATGGCGCGTGAAATGTTACACATGGCATTGGATGCCTTCGCCCGTTCCGATTCAGCCAAGGTGTTGGAAATTGCCGAAATGGATCAACAGTTGGACGAGCATTACCAAATGTCCATACGCCATTTGATTACCTTCATGTTGGAAGACCCACGCACCATCAGTATGTCCTTGGAAGTGTTGTTTATTGCTAAGGCCATAGAACGCATAGGTGACCACGCGAAAAACATCTCCGAATACGTGGTTTACATGGTAAAAGGCAAAGACGTGCGCCACATCAGCATGGATGCAATGGCCGATGAAGTGAGAGAGTAACGCTACTTAGTCGCAATAAAAAAGCCAGCTTTATGCTGGCTTTTTTATTGTCTGTTGTCGGGATTCATCCCGACAAACTCATTGCTAGTATAGGCATAAGTGGCTAATCGACCTTAGCCTACTTTATATTGGCAATGCGATTTTGATAAAACGTTTCTAAGCGTTGCGCTTGCGCTTTAGCCGTCCAATTAGCCGTGGCGTACTCCAAGCCTTGCCGGCCTAACTCTTGGCAATGTTCAGGGTGGGAAAGCAATTGGGCGACTTTTTGCGCAAACATGTTGGTGTCATCGGGGGCGATTAATGCGCCCTTACCTTCAACCAATATGGACGCCGTGCCCAACTCGGCAATTGCCACCACCGGCGTGCCTTGTGCCATGGCCTCCAAGATCACCAAGCCTTGCGTTTCACTTTTAGAGGCGAACACAAACACGTCGGCGGACTGGTAGCAGGCATTAAGCTCGGTAGCGCGGTCCAGGTAGCCTATGAATTGCACGCTGGCTTCTATGCCTAAATGCTTGGCTAATTTATGCAAACTGCTTTCCGCTGGGCCTTCGCCTGTGACCACCAATAAGGCATTCGATTGTTTTTCCAACAGCGCCTTGGTCATGTGCAAAAGAAAATCGATGTTTTTTTCAAACGCGACGCGGCCCACGTAAAGCAACATCGGCCTATCCAAGGCAATGCCGTATTTCTCTCTAAAGGCTTGCCCGTCCGCTTGTTTAAAACTGTGGGCTTGCAAGCCAGTGGGAATCACCTCTGCAGGCACGCCCACGCCATATTCCCGCAGCACATCCAGCATAGGTTTTGAGGGCGAAACAATGGCGTCCACGCTGTTGCATTGACGCTTGGAAATAAAGCGTGCCAGGCCTTTAGCCAACACCTTGGGCAGCCAAGGTAAATAGTGATGCAGGTAGTCTTCAAAGAAGGTGTGGTAGGTTTCCACGCAGGGGATGCCTAACTTTTCTGACAGCTTTAGGCCTAAGTAATGCGCCACGAATGGCGTGTGCACGTGAATCATGTCGTAGCCTTGTTTGGCTAAATGCGGCAGCAATGCCATGGCCGAGCCAAACTTCATCAATTTGTCTTCAGGATCAAAATATATGCTGCGTGCCGCCACGCGCATGATCCAGGCATCGTCTTCGGTTAGGGCTGCATAATCTGGGGCAATTAAATGCACCGTGTGGCCTAAGCCTTGCAACTGCTCAACAAAGGTGCGTATGGAGGTGGACACGCCATTGATGCGCGGAAAATACACGTCCGATATGAATAAGATTTTCAATGAATGAGTGCTGCTGTGTTGGGTCATGGGTGCCTTGCCTCTCCTAAAGTTGAGGTCCTGTCTTATTGATTAGCAAGATAACGCGGCAATATGACAGTTTAATGAAAGCAATTAAATTTCGTCATGAAATCATCATGTTTCTGTCACGATTTTTTCATGTGCGAGCGTCACATTACTGTTCATGACTCAGCTAAGCATTATGCGCAAATGGTATTGGTGGCTGCCCTGCTGCCTGTATTCCCTGGACGCCAACGCCTGGGGTTTGGTGACGCATTTGTACTTTGCCCAATCCTTACTTTGGGCCATGCCTTTATTGGATCCACGCTTGCAAGCGGCCATTAAAAAATTCCCAGAATTAGTCATGGCCGGGGCTTGCCTGCCCGACTTAGCCATCATCAGCCACCGCTTTCGCCACAGCCACTTGTGGGAAAATGCCCAGCAATTAATGCTGTCGGCCAAGACCGAAGAGGAAACCGCGATTGCCATAGGCTACGTCAGCCACCTCTACGTGGACGTGATTGCCCACAACCATTTCGTCCCAGCCCATGAAGCCAAGTGGTTTAAGAACGACATTCTGACTCACATCACCTCGGAATGGGCCATGGACGCCCACCTAGCGCCACTCATCAACACCTCACCACGACGCCTAATCACCGAGCACCATGCGCTCTTAAGTCAATTCATGGCCGGGCAATTTAGGTGCAGTGTCAAGGTGACGACCATTGCCCTAAAACGCTTGGCTTTTTGGGATGGGGTGCTGCGGGCCATTCATCTGCCGCATGCCATCTACCGCACGGTCAATCTGTTGGACAAAAAAGTCTTTAAACACTTTGTTTATTACATCGCCAAGACGCAAGTGGCGGTGCAAGACATAGGCTTGGTGTTTAATGGCGACCGGCCACTGCTGGAACCGGAATTGAAAAACCTTAGCGTGCAACAACTCGATGATTGGCGTGAGGAATGCCTAAGCCATTTGCACATCATGCACCCGCTACCGGTGCGCTACTTTCCGACCAATAGCTGAAGCATTCAGGCCGGGTAGCCTTAGGCCACGGCAGGGCCATCTAGGTGGGGGGGATTAAACCAGCAGAAAAGACAAGGCGGCGATCAAGCTGCCTATGATGGCGCCAGCTAACACGTCACTGGGGTAATGCAAACCCAATACCACGCGCGATAAAGCCACCATGCTGACAAACGGCATGATGATGAAGGACAGGGCTGGGTAATAATTAATCGCCACCAAACCAAACACCACGGCATGCAGAGTGTGGCCTGACGGGAAGCTGAATTTATCCAGCGGTTTGCCGGTCAAGAATATGTCTTGGTGCACTTCAAAAGGACGCGGGCGCAGTGTTTTGCCTTTTAGCCATTTGTACAACAAGGTGCCAGACAAACCGGCTAAGGCCATGTGCAGAACAGGCAGCAAGCCATCCCTGCCTGCAAAAAGCAAGATTAACAGCATGAGGCTGTACCAAAATAGGCCATCGCCTAAGCGGCTCACCAATCTAAACAGATCGCGTATTAAGCGAATCTGACTGGTTTGGTTAACGGCGATGCACAGGTTGCTGTCCAAACGGTGCATGCTATTGAGATAGCTGCGCATTTTATACGGCATGGCACACCTCGACTGTTATGGCTATTGAATTAGGCATAACAGCGAGGATGTCATTGTCGTGTGAACGAAAGATGAAACATATATGAAGGATTTATGACGCCATATTGCCGACATAGGCAGTCGGCTAGGGTTGGCAGGGTAACGCCAAGCCAGTTAGATTTAAGCCGCAGCCAATTTGACCGCAGCGGCGATGTCTTCTGCCAGCTTTTGCACCAAGCCTGCGTCTTGCCCTTCTACCATGACCCGTATCTTGGCTTCGGTACCCGATGCACGCAACAACACGCGACCGCTGCCGGCCAAGGCCTGTTCCGCTGATTTAACGGCCGCTTGGATGGGCGCGTGCTCGTCCAAGTTGATTTTGCTGGCAGTGCTGACGTTGATCAAAACTTGCGGGTACAAGCTTAACGTGGCGCCCAGGTCGCTTAGAGACTGGCCGCTTAGGATCACCGCATGCAAGACTTGCAAAGCGGCAATGATGGCATCGCCGCTGCTGTGTTTATCCAAGGTTAAGATGTGGCCAGAATTTTCGCCGCCTAACAACCAGCCTTTTTCGTTGAGTAATTCCAATACATAACGGTCGCCTACCTTGGCGCGCGCAAACGGAATGGCTAACTTTTCTAGGGCATGCTCTAAGGCTAAATTGGTCATCAATGTGCCCACTACCCCGCCTTGCAATTGGCTATTTTTATGCAATCCACTGGCGATGATGTAGAGCAATTGATCGCCGTCTAACAAACGGCCCTGACTGTCTACCATCATGACCCGATCGCCGTCGCCGTCAAAGGCAATGCCTAAATCGGCTTGCTCAGCCAACACGGCTTGTTGCAGGGCTTGCGGGTGAGTCGAACCGACTTGCTCGTTGATGTTTAAGCCATCCGGCTTGTTACCGATGGCAATGACTTCTGCGCCCAATTCGTGAAACACATTTGGGGCGACGTGATACGTGGCGCCGTGTGCGCAATCCAAGACGATTTTCAAACCACGCAGATCCATACTGGACGGGAAGGTGCTTTTGCAAAACTCAACGTAGCGACCGGCCGCGTCGTCTATGCGCTTGGCTTTACCAAGCTGGTCCGATGCCATGACCTGCATGGGCTGGTCCAATTCCGCCTCAATGGCGTGCTCAATGGCGTCGCCTAATTTAGCACCGGCGCTGGAAAAGAACTTGATACCGTTGTCGTAATACGGGTTGTGCGAGGCCGAGATGACGATGCCGGCTTGCGCACGCAGTGCGCGGGTTAGGTAGGCCACGGCGGGCGTGGGCATGGGGCCGGTTAACAACACATCCACACCGGCCGCCGACAAACCGGCCTCTAAGGCCGCTTCCAACATGTAACCGGAGATGCGCGTGTCTTTACCGATGAGTACCGCCGGATGGGCACCTTTGGCTAGATTGCTGCTGACTTGGGTCAAGACCTTGCCGGCGGCGTAGCCTAAGCGCATGACAAAATCCGGGGTAATTGGCGATTCGCCGACCTTACCGCGTATGCCATCGGTACCAAAGTATTTTTTTGTCATGCTCTATCGTTCCCGTTATTGTATGGCGGCCAGCACTTTGCAGGCTTGCACCGTTGCTTTTACATCGTGTACACGCAGTATTTTAGCGCCTTTCATGGCGGAAATCACGGCGGCCGCGAGGCTGGCCGGTAAGCGTTGTTCGTCGTCACCGGCAATCGCCGCCAGTATGGATTTACGCGATAAGCCCACCAGCAAAGGCGAATCCAAATCAGACAAGTCTTGTAAATTTTTAAGTAAGGCAATGTTATGCGCGCGGCTTTTGCCAAAACCAAAGCCGGGGTCAAGCACAATGCGATTGGCGGCAATGCCACTGGCCAGCAAGGCTTGCTTGCGCACGTTTAAAAACGCCCGCACCTCCCCAACCACGTCTTGGTAATGCGGCTCCAACTGCATGGTTTTGGGGTCGCCCTGCATGTGCATTAAACACACGCCTGCCGTGCTATTCACCACCACGTCTAAAGCGCCTGGCATGCGCAAGGCCTGCACGTCGTTCACCATATCGGCGCCGGCCTCTATCGCCAAGCGCATCACTTCGGGTTTGTAGGTATCGATGGAGATGGGCACCTTAATCTCTTTGGATAAGGCACGTATCACCGGGATGACGCGATTCAACTCTTCTTCCAGGCTTACCGGTTCGGCACCGGGGCGGGTCGATTCGCCGCCTATGTCTAAGATATCGGCACCGTCTGCGATTAGTTTTAGTGCGTGTGCTACTGCCAAATCAACGCTAGTGTAACGACCGCCATCGGAAAACGAATCTGGCGTGACGTTGACTATGCCCATGATGTGCGGGCGATCGAGTTGCAGTAGGTACTGACCACATTGAAAGTTCATAAGCACAATTATACTTAAAAAAGACGCGCATAAAAAAAGGGCTAGTTGCCTAGCCCTTTTTGTTCTTCTCTAGTTTTTTTGCTCTTAGCTAGCCCGTTCGCCTTAGGTCTTAGCCGTCGGCTGCGCGGCTGGGCTAGCACCCAATTCACCCGAGCCGTTGTCTTTGGGTGGCTTGGCTTTACTTTGCGTAGGCTTAGGTGGACGCACGGCAATGCCGGCCATGATGTCGTTGATTTGATCGGCATCGATGGTCTCAAACTCCATCAATGCAGCAGTCATGGCTTCGACTTTATCGCGGTTATCTTCCAACAATTTTCTTGCCAAGCCGTATTGCTCGTCCAATATGCGGCGTATTTCCGCATCAACTTTTTGCTGCGTGGCCTCGGACACGGTTTTGGAACTCATGTTGCCAAAAAACGAATCCTGTTCGCTGCCGGCATAGACCATGGTGCCCAATGCATCCGACATACCGTAACGTGTCACCATGTCTCTAGCCAATTTTGTGGCCCGTTCAAAGTCATTGGAGGCACCGGTCGACATTTGATGCATGAAGATTTCTTCGGCTATGCGGCCACCAAACAAGATGGATATTTCTTCCAGCATTTTGTCTTTGTAATTACTGATGCGATCGAATTCCGGCAATTGCCAGGTTAAACCCAATGCCCAGCCACGCGGCATGATGGTGACCTTATGCACCGGATCAGCCTTAGGCAACAACTTGGCCACTACCGCATGACCGGATTCATGGTAAGCGGTGTTGCGGCGTTCTTCTTCACGCATGACCATGGATTTGCGCTCAGGGCCCATGAAGATTTTATCTTTGGCGTCTTCGAAATCTTGCATGTCCACCGTGCGTTTATTGCGGCGTGCGGCAAACAAGGCCGCCTCATTGACCAAGTTGGCTAAATCCGCACCAGAGAAACCGGGGGTGCCACGGGCCAATATGTCGGCTTTGACGTCCACATCAATCGGCACTTTACGCATGTGCACCATTAAAATCTGCTCACGGCCTTTGATGTCCGGCAAGGACACCATGACTTGCCTATCAAAACGACCGGGCCTTAATAAGGCTTTATCCAACACGTCGGCTCGGTTAGTGGCAGCAATCACGATCACGCCGGAGTTGCCTTCAAAGCCATCCATTTCCACCAACAATTGGTTTAGTGTTTGCTCGCGTTCGTCGTTACCGCCGCCGGTACCTGATCCACGGCTGCGACCAACCGCATCGATCTCATCAATGAAGATGATGCATGGCGAATTCTTCTTGGCTTGCTCGAACATGTCACGCACGCGTGAGGCACCGACACCAACAAACATCTCCACGAAGTCCGAACCGGAAATGGTGAAGAACGGCACTTTGGCTTCGCCGGCAATGGCACGCGCCAACAAGGTTTTACCGGTACCCGGTGGGCCCACCATGAGCACGCCGCGAGGAATGCGACCGCCTAATTTTTGGAATTTAGTCGGGTCGCGTAAAAATTCCACGATTTCCGTGACTTCTTCTTTGGCTTCATCGCAGCCAGCCACGTCGGCAAACGTGGTTGGGTTATTGGTTTCGTCCAGTTGCCTGGCTTTGCTTTTGCCAAATGAGAATGGGCCGCCGCCTTTACCGCCGCCTTGCATTTGGCGCATGAAAAACACCCAAACCGCAATCAGCAATATCATGGGGAACCAGGACACAAACAAACTCATCAAGAAAGATTGCTCTTCTTCAGGCTTGGCCTCTACTTGCACATTGTTTTTTAGCAAATCGGACACCAACCAAGGGTCGGTAGGCGCGTAACTGTTAAATTTTTTGCCATCGTGGGTGGTGCCGTGCAAGACGCGGCCATCAATTTGCACCTTGGCAATGCGGCCGTCTTTCACTTCCTGTATGAATTGGGAATAGACGATTTGGCTGTCTGCGCCATTTTTGACACCGCTTAAATTAAACACCGCCATTAACACCATGGCGATCGCAACCCAAATGGCAATGTTCTTAAAGATATTATTCAAAATCGTCTTCCTTTTTAAAAGGCCTAACCGTTATGCTTATTTTATGCTTAAATCTGCGCCCGCTATCAGGCCTTGCTTGCATTTTCATTTATTTTTTTAGGGGTAAGGCATGCGCCCCTACTTTTTACCCAAGCCCAGCAAATACACTTCATTGCTGCGTCCACGTGACGCTTTGGGTTTGCGTGTGACGACTTTATCAAACAGGCCGCGCATGCTGGCTAAAATTTCATCGAAACCGGCACCTATGAATACCTTGACTAAAAAATTACCGCTTGGTTTCAACCAATCGCGACTGAACTCCAAAGCCAATTCGGTTAAATAGGCCGCGCCAGCTTGATCAACGATGGTGATACCTGACATATTGGGGGCCATGTCGGCAATTACAAGGTCTACCTGCTTGCCCTGCAAACTGTTTTCCAATTGCCTTAAAATAGCCTCTTCGCGAAAATCACCCTGGATGAATTCCACGCCTTTGATGGGCTCCATCTCCAATAAATCCAAGGCGATGATACGGCCCTGGCCTTTGAGCCGTTGGGTCGCCACTTGCGACCAACTGCCAGGCGTGGCGCCTAAGTCGACTATGGTCATGCCGGGTTTAATCAGCTTATCTTTGTCGTCTATCTCGATTAATTTGTAGGCGGCGCGAGCGCGGTAGCCTTCTTTTTGCGCGCGCTTAACGAATTCGTCGTTAACGTGTTCGTGCATCCAAGCTTTGCTGGAAGGTTTTAGCTTCATCTGTTAAACTTCGCCCACATAAAATACCGCACTAAAAATCCAGACTTAGCAGTCAACCTAAAAGAAGAAATCAACGTGAATTCAAAACAAATCAGCTACTTACGTGGCCTAGCGCATAACTTAAACCCGGTCGTCATGATCAGCAACAAGGGCTTATCCGACGCGGTCATGAAAGAAATTAACGTCAACTTGGACGCCCATGAACTCATTAAGATAAAAGTCATGAGCGACGACCGAGCCTTGCGCAGTCAAATGCTGCTGGACATTTGCCAACAGACTAATGCGCTTGCCGTGCATCAAATAGGTAAGCAATTGGTGGTGTACCGCGCATCGACCAAACCTAAAATCGTCGTGCCGCAGAAATAAGGCCTTACTTTTTCAACACCACCACCAAACCGAGCAAGCATTGCAACACATAGGCAATGCTGGCTACCCCGTGCCAGGTGGCAAACCGATCCGAAAACACACTTTGCATGACATCGCTGGGCAGGGCATCGGCTTTCAATTGGGCCAATATCGGCTGTATGCCAAAGTGACCGGCCAAAACCAATAACAACATCACCAGCACCGCCCAGAAATAGCCTTGCTTTAAAGCCAAGCTGCCGTAACCAAACAAGCGTTGCATCAATAAGAAAAAGGCAGAAAACAGGCCTAAATAGGCCACGTAATCAAAGAACTGGCCGGCCAACTGACCCGCCAACTGCCGGTCTGGAAGCGTGTTAAACAAGACGTAGGCGACCGCGGCTATGCTCCATAGGCTGCCCACCCAAAAGGTAATGAGTAGCAAACTGACTTTATCTGACCAATTATTTTTCATGGTGATACCCCAGATTAAACCGCACTAAAGATTAAACCGCACTAAATGTATTGAACGTCCAGGATCTCGTATTCTTTTACGCCACCTGGCGCCATGACTTCCGCCACGTCGCCTTCTGACTTGCCTATCAAACCACGTGATATCGGTGAGCTGATGGAAATTTTGCCGTTTTTAATGTCGGCTTCGTCGTCACCAACAATTTGGTAGCTGATGATGGCACCGCTTTCTAAATCTTCTATGCGCACGGTGGCGCCAAATACACAGCGACCATCGGCGTGCAAGGTGGTCGGATCGATGATCATGGCATTGGATAACTTGGCTTCCAATTCGGCAATGCGCCCTTCGATAAAGCTTTGGCGTTCTTTGGCCGCTTCGTATTCGGCATTTTCCGATAAATCGCCTTGCGCACGCGCTTCAGCAATCGCCTGTATGACGTCTGGTCTATCGACACCGCGTAAACGCAATAACTCTTCTTTTAGAAGTGCGGCGCCTTTTACGGTCACCGGAACTTGTATCACTGCCATCTTAAAAAATCCCTGAATAAAAAACAAACCACACCCAAACTGAGTGTGGCTTTAAATGTGATTGCTTGTGTGTAAATTAAAAATTCTTGAACAAAGTGTATTTTATGCCAGCTTTTTATGCAAGTCTTGCAAGGACTCCACGGTCAGCTCTTGCATGTGCGCCATGCCTATGCAGGCGGCTTTGGCGCCAGCTAGCGTGGTGTAATAAGTAACTTTGTTTTGCAAGGCAGAGCGGCGAATTTCATAGGAATCGGCCACCGCGCGTTTGTCTTCGGTCACGTTCACGATAAAGCTGATGTCGTTGTTCTTAATCATGTCGACGATGTGCGGACGGCCTTCGGCCACCTTGTTCACTGACGACACTTTTAAACCGTTAGCCGTTAAAGCCGTGGCCGTGCCTTTGGTGGCCACCAACTCAAAGCCTAAATCGTGTAAGGCATGGGCGATTTCCACCACTTTATTGTAGTCTTCTTTGCGCACGCTGATAAACGCACGGCCGCCTTCAGGCAGTTTGGTGGAGGCCCCCAGTTGCGACTTCAAGAACGCCTCAGCAAAGGTAGCCCCTACGCCCATCACCTCACCGGTGGACTTCATTTCTGGACCCAGAATCGTGTCCACACCAGGGAATTTAATGAAGGGGAAAACCGCCTCTTTCACGGAATAGAACGGTGGGATGATTTCACGGGTCACGCCTTGTGCTTTAAGCGAGGTGCCTATCATGCAACGCGCCGCCACTTTAGCCAATTGCAAACCGCAGGCTTTAGAGACAAAGGGCACGGTACGCGATGCGCGTGGGTTCACTTCTAACACGTAAACGGTTTTGCCTTGGATGGCAAACTGCACGTTCATCAAACCGACCACGCCTAGGGCGCGGGCCATTTGTTTGGTTTGCTCGCGCAATTCATCCTGCAACTTAGCCGACAAGCTATACGGTGGCAAGGAGCACGCGGAGTCGCCAGAATGCACACCGGCTTGTTCAACGTGTTCCATGATGCCGCCTATGATGACGTCGCCAGTGCTGTCGCACAAGGCATCCACATCGACTTCCAAGGCATCGTTTAAGAATCGATCCAATAGCACCGGTGATTCGTTAGACACTTTGACTGCTTCGCGCATGTAACGCTCTAATTGGGATTGCTCTTGGACAATCTCCATGGCGCGACCACCCAACACATAGCTAGGTCTAACCACCAATGGGTAGCCTATCTCCAAGGCCAAGCGTATCGCTTCTTCTGGTGTTCTGGCGGTGCGGTTAGGCGGTTGTTTTAAGCCTAATTCTTGCAGCATTTTTTGGAAACGCTCGCGGTCTTCGGCTTTATCAATCGCATCCGGTGTTGTGCCTACGATGGGCACACCGGCTTTTTCTAAATCACGCGCTAATTTTAATGGGGTTTGGCCACCGTATTGCACGATCACGCCGACCGGCTTTTCGATAGCGACAATTTCCAATACGTCTTCCAAGGTCACCGGCTCAAAATACAAGCGGTCCGAGGTGTCGTAATCGGTGGACACGGTTTCCGGATTGCAGTTAACCATGATGGTCTCAAAACCGTCTTCGCGCATGGCAAAAGCGGCGTGCACGCAGCAATAATCAAACTCGATACCTTGGCCGATGCGGTTCGGACCGCCGCCCAATATCATGATTTTTTTCTTATTGCTGGGGGCGGCTTCGCACTCTTCTTCGTAGCTGGAATACATGTAAGCGGTGTTGGTCGCAAACTCGGCTGCACAGGTGTCGACGCGTTTGTAAACCGGACGCACTTGCAGGGCTTGGCGATAGGCGCGCACGGCGTGCTGATCGGTATTGAGCAAGCTGGCTAAACGCCTATCGGAAAAACCGCTGCGTTTTAATTTCAGCATGGCGGCTTTATCCAGATCGGCGATCTGCTTGCCTTTTAAGGCTTGCTCGCGGTCTATCAAATCTTTAATTTGCACCAAGAACCAATGGTCTATTTTGGAGATGGCGTACACCTCGTCCACGCTCATGCCCATTCTGAAGGCATCGGCTAAATACCAAATGCGCTCGGGGCCAGGCACACCCATTTCCTTGGTGATCAAGTCTAAGTCGGTGGTTTTTTCATCCAAACCGTCCACGCCCACTTCCAAACCGCGCAAGGCTTTTTGGAAGGATTCTTGGAAAGTGCGGCCTATGGCCATCACTTCGCCTACCGATTTCATTTGCGTGGTTAGACGCGAATCGGCTTGCGGGAATTTCTCAAAGGCAAACCTAGGTATCTTGGTCACCACGTAATCGATAGACGGCTCAAACGAAGCCGGCGTTGCACCACCGGTAATTTCGTTACGCAATTCGTCCAAGGTAAAGCCTACCGCCAATTTGGCGGCCACTTTGGCGATAGGGAAACCGGTGGCTTTAGAAGCCAAGGCCGATGAACGCGACACACGTGGGTTCATCTCAATGACGATCATGCGGCCGTCTACTGGGTTGATGGCAAATTGCACGTTCGAACCGCCGGTGTCCACGCCGATTTCACGCAACACAGCCAAGGAGGCATTGCGCATGATTTGGTATTCTTTATCGGTCAAGGTTTGGGCTGGCGCAACGGTAATCGAGTCACCGGTATGCACGCCCATGGGGTCTAGGTTTTCAATGGAGCAGATGATGATGCAGTTGTCCGCTGAGTCGCGCACCACTTCCATCTCGTATTCTTTCCAACCCAACAAGGATTCTTCAATGAGCAATTCGCTGGTGGGCGAGGCATCCAAACCGCGTTCGCAGATGGAAACGAATTCTTCACGGTTGTAGGCAATGCCGCCGCCGCTGCCGCCCATGGTAAAGGACGGGCGAATAATCGCCGGGTAACCAATACCGGGTTGTACTTGCAAGGCTTCTTCCATGCTGTGGGCAATCACGGAACGGGCTGAGCCTAGGCCTATCTTAGTCATGGCTTCTTTAAATTTTTGCCTGTCTTCGGCCTTGTCTATGGCCTCTTTGGAGGCGCCTATTAATTCCACTTTGTATTTGGCTAGGACACCGTGCTTATCTAAATCCAAGGCGCAATTCAGCGCCGTTTGCCCACCCATGGTAGGCAACAAGGCATCCGGGCGTTCTTTAGCAATAATCTTTTCCACCACTTGCCAGGTCACCGGCTCGATGTAGGTGGCGTCAGCCATTTCCGGATCGGTCATGATGGTGGCCGGATTGGAGTTCACCAAAATAACGCGGTAGCCTTCTTCGCGTAAGGCTTTGCATGCCTGCGCGCCGGAGTAATCAAACTCGCATGCTTGACCAATTACGATAGGCCCTGCGCCTATGATAAGTATGGATTTAATGTCTGTACGTTTTGCCATAGTTTCTCAGTTGTTAATCCTGGATCGACCGTTTTCAGTTAGCACGCTTAGCGGGCTTAGCAATGTTTAAGGTCAGCCTAGTTTTTTTCCATTAATTCAATAAATTGATCAAACAAATAACTCATTTCTGTCGGGCCCGGGCTGGCCTCAGGGTGACCTTGGAAACTAAAGGCCGGTTTATCGGTGCGGGCTATGCCTTGCAAGCTGCCATCAAACAATGACACATGCGTGGTTTTAAGGTTGGCCGGCAAGCTGGCGGCATCGACCGCAAAACCGTGGTTTTGACTGGTGATGTAAACGCGCTTGGTTTTGATGTCTTGCACCGGGTGGTTGGCACCGTGGTGACCGAATTTCATTTTATGGGTTTTCGCTTGACTGGCTAGGGCCAACAATTGGTGACCTAAGCAAATGCCAAAAGTGGGCACGCCGCTGTCGACTATGGTTTTAATGGCAGCAATGGCGTAATCGCATGGTGCTGGGTCACCCGGGCCATTGGATAAAAACACGCCATCCGGCTCATAGGCCAACACGTCGGCTGCAGCAGTTTGCGCCGGCACCACGGTGACCTTGCAGCCGCGCGACACCAACATACGCAAAATGTTACGCTTGACGCCGTAGTCGTAAGCCACCACATGGAATTTTTTAGCCGGCGGCTGAGCAAAACCTTGGCCTAAAGCCCACTCGGCTTCAGTGAATTCATAGGGCTTATTGCAGGTGACCACTTTGGCCAAATCCATGCCAGTCAAACCAGGGAAGCCTTGAATCAAGCTCATGGCAGCGGCAATGGCTTTCGCCTCATCCGCTTCACCGGCGATGATGGCGCCGGTTTGGGCGCCTTTTTCACGCAGGATACGGGTTAATTTACGCGTATCGATATCGGCAATGGCGACCACTTTATTGGCCACCAAATACTCGCTTAAAGATTGGCTGTTTCTGAAATTGCTGTGAATTAAAGGCAGGTCACGAATAATCAAACCGGCCGCATAAACTTGGCCAGACTCGACGTCTTCTAGGTTAACGCCGTAATTGCCGATATGCGGGTAGGTTAGGGTGACAATTTGCTTGGTGTAAGAAGGGTCGGTTAAGATTTCTTGGTAGCCGGTCATGGAGGTGTTGAACACCACTTCACCGACTGCTTGACCGACGCCGGCCTGACCTGAGACACCAATAGAGCTACCACGAAACACAGTTCCATCTGCAAGTACTAGTATGGCGGGCAGGTTTTGTGACACAGCAACTCCTTGTTTTAGATCACTTAAATGCTTATAAGCGCGCTAATAATAATTTTTATAATCGTTTTCCATCATGAACGGATGGTAGATACGCAAAACGGGATGAGCTTTTATACTCTTCCCGTTTCAGAATTAACGAATTATAGCGAAAATCGGCTCGCATTTCAACGTCGTATTGCAAAATAGCCGTGGAATAATTTTATACCAAAGCCGGCTAGGCCAGCTTATAACTTAGCGCAAATTAAGCACGTCCTGCATGTCAAACAAGCCGTGTGCTTTGCTGCTTAAAAATTTAGCGGCACGCAAGGCGCCCAAGGCAAAGGTGGCACGACTGCTGGCCTTGTGCGTCAACTCAACCCGCTCGCCGGTGCCGGCAAACAAGACCGTGTGATCGCCCACCACGTCGCCACCGCGCACGGTAGCAAAGCCTATGGTGCTGGGGTCACGCTCACCGGTGACGCCCTCGCGACCGTAGACCGCGCACTCGTCTAAATTGCGGCCCAAGGCACTGGCGGCCGCCTCACCCAAACGCAAAGCCGTGCCCGATGGGGCGTCCACTTTATGCCTATGGTGCGCTTCCAATATTTCGATGTCGTAACCGCTATGCAAGACCTTGGCTGCGGCTTGCACCAAATTAATTAACAAGGTCACGCCCACGCTCATATTGGGCGCGAAGACGATGGCGGTTTGCTTGGCAACAAGTTCAATGGCCAATTTTTGTTCTGCCGAAAAGCCGGTCGTGCCTATGATCATTTTCACCCCGTGCTGTTGGCAAGCGGCCAGGTAAACCATGCTGGCTTCTGGGCGGGTAAAGTCGACCAAGACATCGGCATTTTTTAGAGCCGCATTGACGTCGTCGCTTAGTTTCACACCGGACACGATACCAAATTGCTCGCCGGCATCGCGGCCAAGCTGCGGGTTACCGGCGCGGTCTAGGGCGCCGTGCAAGACTAAATCGGCATCAGCAAACACCGCTTCCAATAAGGCGTGGCCCATGCGACCTGAGCAACCGGCGATAACGATTTTTAATGGATTAGCCATAATAACTACCTGATAAATACTGTTTGGATTTTAAAGCGGCCTTAGAAGCCAATTTTTTCTAGCATGCGATCAAAAAAACTAGGCTTAGCGGTGACCGGCAGCTCTTTTGCTTTAGGCAGCTCGGTGCTGGCCGCAGGCGGCTTGCTAACCACTGGGGCCGGCTCAGGCACCGGTGGCGGTGCAATGTCTTCCGGCAACTTACTTAAGTTACGCTCAAACTGCATGCCAGACGGCGACTCGTAGACTGGTGTTGCGGCTGGTGCAGCAAGCGGCTCGGCCGAGCTGGCTTCAACACCACTCGCTTCAGTTGGACTCTCTTCCGTAGCAGCTTCAGCGGCCACCGGTTCAGCAGCAGGCGATTCAACAGCAGCAGTTGGCGCAGCTTCAGTCTGGACAGGCGCCGCTTCCACGCTAGTCGATTCCACGCTAGTCGATTCCACACTAGGCGTCACCGCAGCAGGCGTTTCAACCACGGCAGACGCTGGTGCTTCTGCGGCTACCACCGGGGCTTGTGTGGCGGCAACCGGACTAGGCTCAGCCGGCAACAAGGGCACGGCCAATACCGATTGTGACTCTGGGTTACTAAGCACTGGCGTAGCCGCCGGTTCAAGCGGCTTACTTTCTGCGGGCTTAGCTTCGCTGGCAACAGCCGGGGTCACTGCTTGCTTGGTCGACTCGTCAGCTTTGGCCTGTGGCGCTGCATTGGCTGCCGGTTCTTTTTCCCAGAATTTCAATGTGCTAAATAGGCTTTTGTCTTCCGATTTGGCCGATGGGTTAATCACGCGCGTGCCGCTGTTATCGGCCACTTCATTGGACTTGCTGGCATCAGCAGCAGATGGAATCACGTCGCCGCGCACGGTTTTTAATACGTCGTTTTCAAAATCCAATATCACCCGGCGTTGCTCGGTGATTTTGCCGTTTTCACGCATTAGGTAAACGTAATCCCAACGTTTGCCGTGGAAACTGTCTTGGATAAGTGGGGTGCCCATGATGAAACGCACTTGCGACTGGGTCATACCAGGGCGCAACTGCAAGAGCATTTTTGAGGTGACCACGTTACCTTGTTGCACATCCAACTTATACGGTTTGATGCTAGGCAATGCGGTGCCACAGGAAGCACACAACAAGGCCAACAACAGGATGGAGTAACGCGTAGCAGATAAATTGCGCATAGTATGACTTAAATTAGAATTAGCGTTAATATAACACGTAGACAGCCAAGCCAAAACACCGACATTGTTAATAGTGAGTAATCCCTTATGCAAGACCAAAGAGACTTAAAAAACGCTGGCCTTAAAGCCACCTTACCTAGACTTAAGGTATTAAGCCTATTTGAAAACAGCAAAGAGCGGCACCTGTCTGCCGAGGACATCTACAAAGTCATGCTTAATGCCGGCGAAGACGTGGGTTTGGCCACGGTTTACCGGGTGCTCACGCAATTTGAACAAGCCGGCTTACTGGTGCGCCACCATTTCGAAAGCGGCAAAGCCGTGTTTGAGCTCAACAGCGGCGGTCACCACGACCACGTGGTGTGCGTTAAATGCGGGCGCGTGGCAGAGTTTTACGATGCGGAAATTGAAAAAAGACAAGAAAGCGCAGCCGCCAAATTGGGCTTCACCATGCAAGACCACGCGCTAACTATTTACGGCATGTGCAAGCAACAACCCTGCGCTAAAGACTAATCGCCAGTCAGTTAGGCCAGCATCTCTCTCGCGTGTTGCCGGGTCGTCTCGGTAATGGCCAAGCCGCCTAACATGCGGGCAATTTCTTCCACTCTGGCCTCGTGATCAAGCTGGCTAATATGGCTCAAGGTTTGGCCATCTTGCTGCGACTTACTAACTTGCATGTGCCAACTGGCTAAGGCCGCTACCTGAGGTAGATGGGTAATCACTAGGACTTGCCGGGCATGGGTTTGCCCAGTTTGCGATGCGGCGGGCACACCCAATTGCTTGAGCAAGCGACCAACCACTTCTGCCACCCCACCGCCTATGCCAACATCGACTTCATCGAAAATCATGGTCGGCACGTTTTCTTTATGGGCAGTGACCACCCGGATCGCCAAACTAATTCTAGACAACTCACCACCCGACGCCACTTTATTAAGCGGCCTAGGCGCAACACCAGCATGCCCAGCTACTAAAAATTCAACCAACTCCAAGCCACTGGCAGCCGCTGACTGGGGCGATAATGCCACTTCAAACCGACCCCCAGCCAAAGATAAATCTTGCATTTGTGCGCTGATTTTTTCGCTTAACTCCCGCGCCGCTAGATGGCGACCGGCACTGAGTTGCTCAGCATAGGCTTGATAGCTAGCCCAGGCTTGCGCCTCCAGTTTGGCTAAGGCATCGTCATTGGCATACAAGGCCAGTTCGTCCATGCGGGTTTGGCTTTGCTGCAACAAGGCCTCCAGACCCTCCGGCGGCACGCGGTATTTACGCGACAAGCCGTGCACACTTTGTATTTTTTCATCCAAGGCGGCCAGCTTGGCTGGATCCAATTCGGCGTCTTGCAAATAGTGATTTAAAAACCGATCGGTCTCCGCCAGTTGTATCATGGCCGAATCCAAGGTTTCCATGGCTTCTTGCAAGGCGCCGTCGTATTCGCTTAAATTTTCCAATTTATAGCGCACCTTGGACAGCAAGCGTTGCGCCGACTGCTCGCCTTCGCTTAATAGATCGCGGCAAGCGGCGCCACCGCTCATCAAATCGGCAGCATTAGACAAGCGCAAGTGCTCTTGCTGCAACTGCGCCCAATCCTCTGCCGTCATGGCCAAATCCGTCAAGACCTGCACCGTCTCTTGCAATTCGGTTAACTCGCGCGCGTACACGCTGGCATTCTTCTCGGCTTCTAAGCGCTGCTGATTGAGCTTATGCCAAGCCTTAAATTGCTCGGCCACCTGCAGTGCCAGTTCGGACAAACCGGCAAACTGATCCAACACATTGCGCTGGGTGACGGGTTTTAATAAGGAGTGATGGGCATTCTGGCTGTAAATATCCAACAGCAACTCACCCAATTCTTTGAGTTGCGCCACGGTCACCGTGGTGCCGTTGATAAATGCCCGCGAACGGCCATCGGCATACATCACGCGGCGCAACAGCAATTCACCACCGTCCTCAGTCAGCTCGGCATCGTGCATCCATTGCTGCGCATCCAGGTTGTCTTGAATGGAAAAAATGGCACTGATTTCAGCTTTTTCGCAGCCAGCACGGCAAATGCCGCCCTCGCCGCGCGCACCCAAGGCCAAGGATAAAGCATCGATCAAGATGGATTTACCAGCCCCGGTCTCGCCGGTCAGCACGGTGTAGCCAGCGTTGAATTCCAAATCGAGCTGCTTGACGATAATGAAATCGCGTATGGAAAGGCTGTGTAACATTTAACCCCAGTTCAGCTTATTGCGCAGCATATCGAAATAGCAATAGTCGCTAGGGTGCAACAAAGACACGCTTTGACTGGCGCGTTTCACGGTCACCTTGTCGCCCTGTTTTAATTCCATTTGGAACTGGCCATCGAAACTGAGTTGCGCATGACCCAATTGCAGCAGGCGTATGTCTATTTGACTGTCGCTGTGCACGGCAATCGGTCGATTGCTTAGGGTATGCGGGCAGATCGGCACCAAGGAAATGGCTTGCAAATTCGGGTGCAAGATCGGCCCACCTGCCGACAAGGCATAGGCGGTAGTGCCGGTAGGCGTGCTGATAATCAACCCATCCGAGCGTTGTTTGTGGACAAACTTTTCGTCCACGCTGACTTCCAATTCAATTAAGCGCAGCGCACTTTTCACCACCACGTCATTCAGGGCGTAATTGGCATGCACTTCTTGGCCATCACGCGTGACGGTGGCGCTTAATATCACCCGCGGCTCTAAGACATAATCGCCCGCCAAAATGCGATCTAACTGACCCAACATGTCTTCCACGCGCAAGTCGGTTAGAAAGCCGAATCGACCTTGATTTATGCCAACCAAGGGCACATTAAAATCGATCAAGCTCCGCGCCACGCTGAGCATGGTGCCGTCGCCACCCATGACAATCACCAAGTCCACTTCGCTGCCTATGTTTTTTAATGTGGCGGTTTTGTAGGCGGTGATATTGGCATGCTGGGCGGTCTCTTGCTCTACCCAAACCTGTCTGTTTTTTGCCGACAAATGCTCGGCCAAATCGAGCAAATCCTTGCGCATTAATTGCAAGGCCGATTGGTTCATGTATTTGCCTATGATGGCGATGGATTGGAATGCGAGCGTCATGCCGAAATTAAATCACAGATGGCTTTTTGCGCAAAGGGAAAGCGTACTTAGTTACCAAGATTTAGCGCATAGCAGTATGACGATAAGCATAAATCGGGCAAAATACAGCCCATATGGATAAACGCGCGCAAATTTTACTCAAGACCTTGGTTGAGCATTACATCAGTGACGGCCAACCCATAGGCTCGCGGACTTTGTTGCAGCATTCCGGCTTAGACCTTAGCCCTGCCACCATACGCAACGTCATGAGTGACTTGGAACACTTAGGCTTCATCGCCAGCCCGCACACCTCGGCCGGCCGGGTGCCCACGCAAAAAGGCTACCGCTTATTTGTCGATTCGCTGTTAACCGTGCAACCCTTGGGCAGCCAAGCCGTGCAGCAATTAAAAAGCGGTTTATCCTCACCCAACCCCAATGAACTGATTAACAGCGCGGCCGACATGCTGTCGCAGCTCACGCAATTTGCCGGCTTGGTGATGATCCCTAAGCGCAAACGCATTGCCTTTAAGCATTTGGAATTTTTGCCGCTGTCGGAAACGCGCATACTGGTGATCATCGTCACCAGCGACGGCAACGTGCAAAACCGCATCATCCTAGCTGACAAACCGTATTCATCAAGTGAACTGACGCAAGCCAGCAACTACTTCAATAGCCACTACGCCGGGCAAACCTTTGAAGAAGTGCAGCAAAATTTGCACAGCGAACTGCAGCAAATGCAAAGCGACATGAACCGCCTGATGTCGGCCGCGTTGGCCGCCAGCAGCAGCCAAACCCAAGCAGACAAAGACGGCGTCATCATTGCCGGCGAACGAAATTTATTGCAAGTCGACGAACTGTCCACCAACGTCACCAGTCTACGTAAGCTGTTTGAGTTGTTCGAGCGACGCACCTCGCTGATGCAATTGCTGGATAACAGCCAACACGCCGAAGGCATACAGATTTTCATCGGCGGGGAAAGCGGCTACCTAGCCTTGGACGAATGCAGCATGATCACCGCGCCTTATGAAGCCGATGGCCAAGTGGTCGGCACCCTAGGCGTCATAGGCCCGACGCGCATGGCTTACGAACGGGTAATACCCATCGTGGACGTGACGGCCAAACTGCTGTCCAACGCACTCAATAGCAATAATTAAGCACACCCTTTATATTAAGAGATTAGCCATGGCTTACTTCAACAAAGAACCCAATTACGCCCACGGCGACCAACTTAAAGTCGGCATTCTACTCGCCAACTTAGGCACCCCGGACGCCCCCACGGCCAAGGCATTACGGCCGTATTTACAGCAGTTTTTGATGGACAGGCGCGTGGTGGAAATTCCGCGCTTTATTTGGTGCTGGATACTGCATTGCATTATTTTGGTCATACGCCCAAGAAAATCGGCAGAAAAATACGCGCAGGTCTGGACCGAGGCCGGCTCACCTTTGCTGGTGCACGCGCAAAACCAAACCCGCTTATTAAACGAGGCGCTGGCCAAGAAAATAAAATCGCCGTTTGCGGTGGCACTGGGCATGAGCTACGGCAACCCCAGCATGCGATCGGCCATGGATACCTTGCGCGCCCAACATTGCGACCGCATATTGGTGTTGCCTTTGTACCCGCAATACGCGGCCAGCAGCACGGCCTCGGCCATGGACGCGGTCTACCGTATTTTGCTAAAAACCCGCAACCAACCGGCATTGCGCAGCATACGCAGCTACCACGACCACCCAGACTACATTGCCGCCCTGGCCGCCAGCGTCCAAGCGCATTGGCAAGTGCACGGCCAACCTAGCGTATTGGTCATGAGTTTTCATGGCGTACCCAAAGCGCACTTAAACAACGGCGACCCCTACCATTGCTTGTGCCACAAAACAGGCCGCTTGCTGGCTGAAGCCTTGCAATTGAGCAAGACGCAATACACGGTGGCCTTTCAATCGCGCTTTGGTAAACAAGAGTGGTTAAAACCTTACCTAGCCAGCACTTTGGCGGATTTAGGCACGGCTAACACCGCGCGCATAGACATCATCTGCCCAGGCTTTAGCAGCGATTGCTTGGAAACCCTGGAAGAAATTGCCATGGAAGGCAAGCATATATTCCAGAGCCATGGTGGTGGCGACTACCACTACATACCAGCCTTAAATGAAAGCCCGGCTTGGATAGAAGCGATGAGCAACATCGTGCTGGAAAACCTGCAAGGCTGGGTGAGCAAAAAGTGGAATAAAAAAGACGCATTGGCCGCGGCCAAACTCACTCAATCCCGCGCCCAAGCCATGCTGGACGCGGCGGCTAAATAGCCGGGATGATTGAAGTCCGATTAATTCAATAACGCGGCCAGATTGGGCAACACCTCAATCTGCTGCGCTTGGCAATAGGCTTGCCAATCGGCCACTTCCGTCCAATCGCTCAAAAAGACAAAATCCAATCCAGCTCGGCTGGCCGCTTGGTAATCGTACTTGCTGTCGCCAATAAATAAGGCCGGCACAGTCATATTGCCGCTGGCCTTCTCCCTAGCCAACACCGTGTCTTTATTATCCGGACTGCCAAACAAACCGCCATCAAACAAACCGGCTAAATCACGCCGCGCAAACAGCTGGCGAATTTCTTCCTGATCGCCACCAGACAAAATCATCCAGTTGGCCTGCGGCGTGGCCGCCCGCAATGCCGCCAAACCCGGCGCGATTGGGCAATGCAATAAGCCGTCTTCCAGCTCGCGGGAAAAAGCATCCAACAAGGTTTGGATGGCCGTAGGCGTCGCTTCTTGCGACAGAATCTCACGCAAATAATAATCAAACTTATGGTAGCGAGATATGCCGCCCAAGCGCACGTGGTAATCCACCAAGGCTTGGGCTTGGCTGTCCGTGGCGCCTAAATGTTTGGCCGTGCGAAAATACGCATGGGTTTTCACCGCATTCGAATCGAGCACCACACCATCGCAATCAAAGACGATGCTTTTGTATTTTTTTATATCAAACGGCACACGGCATTCCTAAGCTGTTGCGTCATAAAAAAGGCTTTGCCCTAGATACCACTCTAGATAGCAAAGCCCAATGGTTAATCAGAAAAAAACTAAGCCGCTTTAATGGCGCTGGCTTCTTTAGCCAATTTAGTAATGTGTGCCCAGTCGCCACGCGCCACCGCATCAGCCGGCGTTAACCAAGTCCCACCGCACACCACCACGTTAGGCAAAGCTAAAAATTGCGGTGCGCTTTCCACCGTCACGCCACCGGTTGGGCAGAATTTCACGTCACCGAACGGGCCGGAAAAACCTTTAAGCAAATTAATGCCACCCACGGCCACGGCTGGGAATAATTTCAAGAAGTAATAATCGTCGGCATTGGCCATCATGATTTCAGAACCCGTTGACACGCCAGGCAACAATGGCAGGCCCATTTTTCTGGCGGCCAAGCCTAACTCACTGGTGTAGCCTGGGCTCACGGCGAATTGGCAGCCGGCATCTTTGGAGGCTTGCGCGTCTTTTATATTACGCACCGTACCCGACCCCATGATGGCTTCTGGTAGGGCTTTAGCAATGGCTTCCATGCCAGCTAAGGCACACGATGTGCGCAAGGTGATTTCCAATACACGGATACCGCCTTCCAATAAGGCGCTGGCCATGGGCACGGCATCTTCCACACGGTTGATGACGATGACGGGAATAACGGGGCCGTAATTGGCTAAATCTAATGTGTTCATGTTTTTACCTAATTAATAAATGATTTAAATTTTAGTTACTTAGAAAAATAAAAATGGCCATGCAAGACTGAGCGCGAGTAAAAAAATTTAGCGCCGCATACGAGTGGTATGTAAGCGAAGATTTTTGGCGAGCAACAAGGTGTTGCGGCGCAATTATTATTTTTCTAAAGCCAGGTGATGGCGCCCTCTTCAGCCGACAACACATTCTTACGCATGCCGCCAAATAACTCACGGCCAAAGCCATGGGCATTATTGTGCCGTTTGCTATCGGACAACTCGGCCACTTCACGCTCGGCCCACTCGTCTTCATCCACTAGCACGTTGACCATGCCTACCGTGGCATTCAAACGAATGATGTCGCCGTCACGCACCTTGGCTAAAGGCCCACCGGCTGAGGCTTCTGGGCTCAAATGGATAGCCGCCGGAATTTTACCGGAGGCGCCACTCATGCGGCCGTCGGTCACTATCGCTACCCTAAAGCCTTTGTTTTGCAACACGGCCAAAGGTGGGGTTAATTTATGCAACTCCGGCATGCCATTGGCTTTAGGCCCTTGGAAACGCACCACCGCAATGAAGTCTTTTTCCAACTCGCCACGATCAAACGCGGCCAATAATTCTTCTTGGGCATCAAACACAATAGCCGGCGCTTCAATGATGTGGCGATCGGCTGGCACAGCAGAAATCTTAATCACGCTGCGACCCAAATTGCCTTTAAGCAAACGCAAGCCGCCTGACTCATCAAACGGCGCCGCCGCCGTGCGAACAATGCTGTCGTCTGGGCTTTCTTTTGGCAAATCGCGCCACACCAATTGCTCGTTTTCTTTGACCGGCTCTTTGCCGTAATCGCGCAAGCCGCCGTGTGCGACAGTTAAGACATCGGGGAACATATAGCCCGCGTCTATCAATTCACGGATAACAAAAGCTGGGCCACCGGCATCTTGGAACTGGTTCACATCGGCTTTACCGTTAGGGTAAACGCTGGCTAATAGCGGCGTGGTTTTAGCCAAGTGGTAGAAGTCCGTCCAATCAATCATGATGCCGGCCGCGCGTGCAATCGCCACCCAATGGATCAAATGGTTGGTGGAGCCACCGGTGGCCAACAAGGCCACCATGGCATTGACGATCACGTGCTCATCGACCAAGCGACCGATAGGCGTGAACTGTTCTTTTTTGGTTTTAGCTAAGACCATCTTCACCGCTTCACGCGTCAACAATTCGCGCATGCCGTCATGCGGGTGGATGAAGGCCGAACCCGGCACATGCAAGCCCATGGCTTCCATTAACATTTGATTGCTGTTGGCCGTGCCATAAAAAGTACAAGTGCCAGCGCCGTGGTAAGCCGCCGATTCGGACGCCAACAATTCTTTGCGGGTCACTTTACCTTGTGCATACTGCTCGCGCACTTTGGACTTGGCGGTGTTATCTATGCCTGTGCTCATCGGGCCTGACGGTACAAACACACAAGGCAAATGGCCAAACTGCAAAGCACCGATTAATAAGCCTGGCACGATTTTATCGCACACACCTAATAACAATGCCGCGTCGAACACATCGTGTGACAAGGCAATCGCCGTGCTCATGGCTATGGTGTCGCGACTGAACAAGGACAATTCCATGCCGGGTTCGCCTTGGGTAATGCCGTCGCACATGGCCGGCACGCCACCCGCCACTTGCACCGTGGCGCCGTGTTTATGCGCCTCATTGCGTATGATGTCTGGGTAATTGACATACGGTTGATGCGCAGAAAGCATCTCATTGTAGGCCGTGACGATACCAATATTGGGCGCTTTTTCGACCACCACGCGCAATTTATCGTTAGCCGGCATGGCAGCAAACGCGTGTGCCACGTTAGCGCAACCCAATCTGTCCGCGCCACGTTCGCGATTGACGATGTCGTCTATGCGATTCAAGTAAGCCGTACGAGTCGGCCGACTTTTTTCTATGATACGCTCGGTAACTTCTATATGAGATTGCTTCATTTTATATAAGACCATAAGGATGATTAACTGCCTCAATTATCCTCAATGCAGGCCTTATCGTCAAACAAATGATGGGCTGACGGCCAGAAAACCGCATGCCGACGGGCGCATTTAAGAAACGCCATGCACCCATCCAGACTCCGCTATAATCCGATTATGCGTTTTATAAGTTTCAATTTCTTGCGATTGCTGCTGACGGCCTTTGCCTTATTGCCCCTACCGGTTGTGCACGGCTTGGGCAAGTTATTGGGCTGGCTGGGCTCGGCTTTGTCGCTGCAACACGCGCGCATTAGTGCCGACAACTTACACTCCAGTGGCATCTACCCCAATCCGGCTGAATTTAAAAAAGCCGCGCGCCTTAGCATAGGCGAGTCAGGCAAAGCCCTGCTTGAAAGCCTGGCCATCTGGCTGCGCAGCGATCAACGTCAGGCCGCCTTAGTGAAAAACTTTGATGGCTGGGAACACATAGAACAAGGCTTGGCCAGCGGCAAAGGGGTGATATTCCTTAGCCCGCACATAGGCTGTTTTGAAATCACCTCTTTGTACGTGGCCAACCGCTTCCCCATCACCATACTCTACCGCAGCCCGCGCCATGCTTGGATGCTACCCATCATGAATTGGGGGCGACAACGCGGCCAAATTAGCTTGGTGCAAGCCAATGCGCAAGGCGTTAAACATTTATTAAAAGCACTGCAACGCGGTGAAGCCATAGGCATCTTGCCGGATCAAGCGCCACAAGAAGGCGAAGGCGAATGGGCGCCGTTTTTTGGCCGACCGGCTTACACCATGACCCTGGCTTCGAAATTGGCCAAAACCACGGGCGCACACGTGCTCATGGTGTTTGGTGAGCGCTTAGCTTATGGACGAGGCTACACCATCCACGTGCGGCCCATTGCCGATGGTGGCATAGACACCCCTAGCCTGCTCAATAGCGAAATTGAGCGGACCATATTGCAATGCCCCAGCCAATACCTATGGGGTTATGACCGCTACAAAGCCCGCGACTAATCGGCCAGGCTAGGTCAAATAGGCTTGGGCGAAAGCGCCCGTCTTTTTTAAGCCGCAAAAAATAATTAAAAAAATTAGCCTTTCTCGCTTGAGATTTTGCCGGCCATCCCCATTGATGACGCATTGCAATAAATTTACAGGACCCCTTCATGACTGAAAACGTAAACGACAAGCCTTCAACGCAAGCCGACGAGGACACACTAGCCAACCCCGTTGCAGCCAGCCCTGAAGAGCGCATTGCCGAATTGGAAGCGCAATTGGCAGAGGCCCAAGCGGCCGTGCTCTACACCAAAGCCGAAGGTGAAAACATCCGCCGCCGCGCCATGGACGACATAGAAAAAGCCCGCAAATTTGCCCTAGAAAAATTCTCCAATGAGTTGTTAGCGGTTAAAGACAGTTTGGACGCGGCTTTGCTAATTGAAGCGACCGAAGTGCAAAGCTATAAAGACGGCGTGGACCTCACTGCCAAGCAACTGGCTTCAGTATTCGATAAATTCAACATCGCCGAAATCAACCCAGTGGGTGAAAAATTCGACCCAAACAAACACCAAGCCATCAGCATGTTGGAAAACAGCGGCGAACCAAATACCGTTACCAGCGTATTACAAAAAGGCTACACCCTAAACGACCGCGTGTTACGCCCGGCGTTGGTGATGGTGGCTAAATAAAAAATAAACACTTGAAATAATCGCAACAGACCTCATTGTTACTGCATCAGTAAATTCGCCACCTAACAGCAACACGATAAACAGGGCTCACCCTCGGTTAATTGGCGTTCATTAGTGGTTAAACATAGTTAATAAAAGGAAATAATAAAGATGGCAAAAATCATTGGTATAGACTTAGGCACCACCAACTCATGCGTGGCCGTAATGGAAGGTGGCAAACCACGCGTGATTGAAAACTCCGAAGGCACACGCACCACGCCTTCTATTATTGCTTACCAAGAAGACGGTGAAATCCTTGCCGGCGCACCGGCTAAACGCCAAGCAGTGACCAACCCTAAAAACACCCTATACGCGGTTAAACGTTTAATTGGTCGCCGTTTTGACGAAAAAGAAGTGCAAAAAGACATAGGTTTAATGCCCTACAGCATTGCCAAAGCCGACAACGGCGACGCATGGGTAGAAGTGCGCGGCGTGAAAATGGCGCCACCACAAATTTCCGCTGAAGTGTTACGCAAAATGAAAAAAACCGCCGAAGATTACCTAGGCGAAGAAGTGACCGAAGCGGTGATTACCGTGCCGGCTTACTTTAACGACAGCCAACGTCAGGCCACCAAAGACGCAGGCCGCATTGCCGGTTTGGATGTAAAACGCATCATCAACGAACCGACTGCAGCGGCTCTAGCATTTGGTTTAGACAAACAAGAAGGCGATCGCAAAATTGCCGTATACGACTTGGGCGGCGGCACCTTTGACGTGTCCATTATTGAAATTTCCAGCATCGATGGCGAACACCAATTTGAAGTGTTGTCGACCAACGGTGACACCTTCTTAGGTGGTGAAGACTTTGACAACCGTTTAATTGACTTCTTGGCCGACGAGTTCAAGAAAGAAAATAACGGCATGGATTTGCGCAACGACTTATTGGCCAAACAACGCTTAAAAGAAGCGGCGGAAAAAGCCAAAATTGAATTGTCTGGCGCCACCCAAACCGAAGTTAATTTACCTTACATCACGGCCGATGCCACTGGCCCTAAACACTTGGTGGTAAAAATCACCAGAGCCAAATTGGAATCCTTGGTGGAAGACTTGATCGAGCGCACCATGGCACCATGCCGCACGGCGATTAAAGACGCCGGCGTGTCCATAGACGACATCACCGACGTGATCTTGGTTGGCGGTCAAAGCCGCATGCCTAAAGTGCAAGAAAAAGTAAAAGAAATCTTTGGTAAAGAACCGCGTAAAGACGTCAACCCAGACGAAGCCGTGGCCGTGGGCGCTGCAATTCAAGGTGGCGTATTACAAGGCGACGTGAAAGACGTGTTGTTATTAGACGTGACGCCATTGTCATTGGGTATCGAGACCTTGGGCGGCGTGATGACGAAAGTGATCAAGAAAAACACCACGATTCCTACCAAGGCATCGCAAACTTTCTCAACTGCTGACGACAACCAAAATGCCGTGACCATACAAGTGTTGCAAGGTGAGCGTGAAAAAGCCGCGGCCAACAAATCTTTGGGCCAATTTAATTTAAGCGACATTCCACCTGCACCACGTGGCATCCCGCAAATTGAAGTGACCTTTGACATCGACGCTAATGGCATTTTGCACGTGAGCGCCAAGGACAAAGCCACCGGTAAAGAAAATAAAATCACCATCAAAGCCAACAGCGGTCTTAGTGAAGCCGAGATTCAGCAAATGGAAGAAGATGCTGTTAAATACGCAGACGAAGATAAGAAATACCGTGAGTTGGTCGATGCACGCAATGCCGCTGATGGCATGGTGCACTCCGTGAAAAAATCCTTAAGTGAGCACGGTGAAAAATTGGACGCGGCAGAAAAAGAAGCGATAGAAGCGGCCATTAAAGACGTGGAAGACGTTTTGCAATCCGACGACAAAGACGCGATTGAAGCTAAAACCACGGCCTTAACGGAAGCCTCACAAAAATTAGGCGAGAAAGTCTACGCTGAGCAACAAGCCCAAGCCAACACCGAATCCGCACAACAAGCAGAAGGCGAAAAAACCGTCGATGGCGACGTGGTGGACGCGGAGTTTGAGGAAGTGAAAAAAGACTAAACAGTCTTAGTGAGTTGGCGGACACGAGTCGTTAGCACCGGCATCAGGTGCTAACGACTTTTTCGCAACTCACTCAGGACGGCCGACTAACGAGCAAGCACTAGCGACTAAAACATGGCAACTAAACGAGATTATTACGAAGTACTGGGCGTTAACAAAGACGCCAGCGCAGAGGAAATCAAAAAGTCTTATCGCAAATTAGCGATGAAGCACCACCCTGACCGCAACCCGGACAACCCAAAAGCCGAAGAGAACTTCAAGGAAGCCAAAGAAGCCTACGAAATGCTCAGCGACGATCAAAAACGCGCCGCTTACGATCAATACGGTCACGCCGGTGTAGAGCAAGGGGCAGGCGCGGGCGGCTTTGGTGGCGCCGGTTTTGGCGATGCCTTTGGCGACATCTTTGGTGATATTTTTGGTGGCGGTCGCTCAGGCGGGCAAGGCAATAAAGTCTACCGTGGTGCCGATTTGCGCTACAACATGGAAGTGTCTTTAGAAGACGCAGCCAAGGGCACGGAAACTAAAATCCGCATCCCGGTGCAATCCACTTGTGAAACCTGTAATGGCTCAGGCGCACGCCCTGGCACGCAACCGGTGAGCTGCACCACCTGTGGCGGCCACGGCCAAGTGCGCATGCAACAAGGCTTTTTCTCGGTGCAACAAACCTGCCCAAAATGCCACGGCAGCGGCAAAATGGTCAAAGACCCTTGCCCAACTTGCCATGGCGCTGGCCGCACCAAGCAGAACAAAACCTTATCGGTCAAAATCCCAGCTGGCGTGGACGAAGGCGACAGAATACGCTTGAGTGGTGAGGGCGAAGCCGGCGTGAACGGCGGGCCTACCGGTGATTTATACGTGGTCATCCACCTCAAAGAACACGCCATTTTCCAACGCGAAGGCGGCAATTTGCATTGTGAAATGCCGATCAGTTTCAGCACCGCAGCCTTAGGCGGCGAAATTGAAGTGCCGACCTTGGACGGCTCGGCCAAAATGAAAATTCCGGCTGAAACCCAAACCGGCGCGGTCTTTAGATTGCGCGGCAAGGGCATCAAACCCTTGCGTCAATCGGAACACGGCGATTTGATGGTGCACGTGGTGGTGGAAACCCCAGTCAAATTAACTGAAAAGCAGAAAGACTTATTACGTGAATTTGAAACCAGCACCCAAGCGGATTCGGGTAAACACAGCCCACGCAATAAATCTTGGATGAATAAAGTTAAAGATTTTTTTTGATTAAGTTGCCTTAGTCAGGGAACAATACATGCCAGTCTAGAAGCCACACCTTATCTAGACTGGCATTTTTTTAGCCGGCTAATCGACTGGCAATGGCCCGCAATTCTTCTGCCGCATCGGCATATTGCTCATAGTGTTGGTCCGCCGTTTTGGCATACCAATACTCGCTGTTCCACTTATCCCCTTCTATCTTATGCAGCACGGCATGCAACCAACAGGCTAAGGGGTCTTGGTATTGCTGTACCAATTCATGGGCGCCATGCCACTCGTCGGCCATGGCTAAATGCACCGCCTTGAGCAAGTTGTCACGCAAAATAGGCGACCTTTTTATCTCTGGGTAATTTTTTGAGCTGCGCTTCGGCTACGCTGGCGGCCGATCGGTCTTGATAAGCCAAGCTGGCTAGGATTCTAAGGGGTGGGTTGGCGCGGGTATACTTGGCGCCCTTGCCGGCTAGGTGCGCGGCATAGCGCGCGTCCAGGTCATTGGTAATGCCAGCGTAATACGCGCCGTTCTTGCATTCCAATAAGTACAAGACCCAGCCGCCAGCCATGTTTAATAGGTGCCGGCTTGGATGAATTCCACCTTATAGCCATCCGGGTCTTCTACAAAAGCAATCACGGTGGTGCCGTGCATCATGGGGCCGGCTTCACGCACCACTTTGCCACCGGCTTTACGCACGGCCTCGCAAGCCTGGGCGGCGTCATCCACTTCCAAGGCAATGTGACCGTAGGCTTTGCCCATGTCATAACTGTCCACGCCGTAGTTGTAAGTGAGCTCGATGACCGTGTGATGCGCTTCATCGCCGTAGCCGACAAAAGCCAGGCTAAATTGACCGTCGGGAAAATCGTGTTGACGCAGCACTTTCATGCCTAACACTTGCGTATAAAAAGCAATGGAGCGTTCCATATTACCTACACGGAGCATGGTATGTAGCATGCGCATAATCGTATCCTATTATTTAGTAGCGGTTAATTGCTGGTATTTTTCCAGTAATTGCTCTTTCGTTTCCACCACTTCTGGGTTGAAGGGTATGCAATCGATAGGGCAGACTTCTTGGCATTGCGGCTTGTCGTAGTGGCCCACGCATTCGGTGCACAAATTCGGGTTGATTTCGTAGATCACTTCACCCTGAAAAATGGCGCTATTCGGGCAAGCAGGCTCGCATACGTCGCAATTAATGCACTCATCGGTAATCATTAAAGCCAAAATCAGTTTCCTAATTTTTGCTTAATCGCGTCGTTCACGGTTTGCGACAAGAAGGCTTGCACGTCGCCACCTAGCACCGCGACTTCTCGCACCAAGCTCGATGAAATAAACATGAACTGTTCCGATGGCGTTAGGAACAAGGTTTCAAATTGCGGGTAAAGCTTACGGTTCATGCCGGCCAATTGAAATTCGTATTCAAAATCTGATGCCGCACGCAAGCCGCGTATGACCATTTTTGCGCCTTGGTCTTGCACAAATTGCATGAGCAAGCCGCTGAAACCCACCACCTTGATATTGGCCGCATGACTGAACACGCCTTGCGCCATGGCCACGCGTTCTTGCAAACTGAACAAGGTGTTTTTATTGGTGCTGTCGGCCACGGCCACGATCACCTCATCGAACAAATCGGCGGCGCGGCGAACCACGTCCTCGTGGCCCAAGGTAATGGGATCAAAGGTACCGGGGTAGATTGCAATGCGATTTTTAGCCATGGTGCCGCCTATTCAATTTTGGCTAATTTTAACAGATGATAAAAAACATTACCCGCTTTGCTTTGTTTGATGACTTGCCAGCCCGCTAAAAATGGCTGACTGTCGGCCTGCTGAGCTTCATCCAAAGCAAACTCGGCTTCCACATATAGCCTGCCATCGGCATGCAAACAGCTCGCCAATTGCGGCATGACTTGGGCTAACCAAGCTTTGTTATAGGGCGGATCGAGGAAAATAAGTTGGTATTGCTGGCTGTTCTGCGCTAAATACTGCAAGGCATCCTGTTGCACGATGTTGGCCGCAGCCGCATTTAATAGGGTTTTATTGGCGTGTAAGGCGGCGCAGGCTAAGTTGGATTTTTCCACCATGGTGACCGCAGTAGCGCCACGAGATAAGGCCTCGAAGCCCATCACCCCGGTGCCGGCAAACAAGTCCAAACAGCGCAGCCCGGTTAAATCCTGACCCAACCAATTAAACAGGGTTTGCCTGACGCGCTCAGGCGTGGGCCGCAGGCCTTCTGCATCCGGAAATTTAATCAGACGGCTACGCCAAGTACCTGCGTTGATGCGTACCGTGTTGAGTTGTTTTGCTACTGATTTTGCCACTGCCCGATTCCAGTCCCACAAAAGGGATTAGCAAGATCGCTCCTGCACGGGGCTGATATTACTGAGTATTGGGCGCGCCCACAATCACCGTGACAAAATTTTCTGGTTTCAAACGCCGATTAAACGCGTCTTTAATCTGTGCCGCGGTCACCGCAGCCACTTTGCTGTTGTACTCGTCCAGGTAATTAAGCGGCAATTTATAAAAACCGATCACCGCTAGGTAATCCAAAATTTTGCTGTTGCTGTCTATGCGCATGGGGAAGCCGCCAATCACGTTGGCTTTGGCCGCTTTTAATTCGGCATCCGTCACGCCCTTGGCTAAGAAGTCTGCCAAGGTCGCCCTCACTATTTTTAAGGCCTCATCGGCTTGTTCTTTTTTGGTTTGCAAACCGATCTGGAAGGTACCCACTTCGGCCATGGGCATAAAGTAGCTGTAGACGCTGTAAACCAAACCACGTTTTTCCCGCACTTCTTCGGTCAGGCGAGATACAAAGCCACCGCCACCCAACACATAATTCCCCAAGTACAAGGGGAAGAGATCGGGGTCGCCGCGTTTAATGCCGGGGTAACCCAATAATATATGCGATTGCGATGCCGGATGCGCGATGCGTTGCGTGACTGGGGCATTGGGGTAAGTGACTTGCGCAATGGCCGGATTGGCTGGGCCTTTAGGCAAACCGCTGGCCATGCTCTCGGCTATGGCCTCGGCTTGGGCACGACTCAAATCGCCCATCATGGCAATCACGGCACCGTTAGCGCGGTAATACTGTTGGTAAAAAGCTTGCAAGTCGGCCACACTCAATTTGGCCACCGTGGCTATTTCACCGCTTTCATCCAAACTGTAAGGGTGGTTGCCATACAAGGCCGTCATGAAGGCTTTGTTAACCATGCCCTCGGGCTGGGTAGCCGATTCTTCTAGGCCTGAAATAATGCGGGCTTTTTCTCTAGCCAGCACCGACGACGGGAAATCCGGTTTTTGTAAAATTTTACCGAACACGTCCAGCGCTTGTTTTTGCTCACGCTCACTGCTTAAGGTGCGCAATTTTAGCGCTGCCCTATCGCCATCGAATTCGCCGCCTAATACCGCACCGATGTCTGCCAATTTGTTAGCGATCACTTCGTCGCTCATGCCGGCTGCGCCCAAAGTCATCATGTAACGAGTAATGCCCGCTAGGCCGGATTTTTCTGCCGTATCTCTAGCACTGCCCGCAGCAAAATTGACACTCAAATCGACGATGGGCAAATCGTGGTTTTCCACGAAATACACCTCGGCACCGCTGCTGGTTTGCCAGTGTTGAATATTAACGGCCGCTTGCGCACTGAGCGCGCTGATTAACATGGCCGCACTCAGCAGCCAGCGTGTTACTAGAGTCTTTAAAGTCATGGTTTACTTACCTTCATTAATTCACGGTTGCCGTTGTTTATTGGTTTAATGCACATGCGGCTTGCCTTTAGGCTTGGCATTCGGGTCCATGGGCTGCGGGTCTAAAGTGGCTATGGTTAAATTGTCCGCATTGAGGTATTGCTTGGCCACCGCTTGCACTTGCTCGGCCGTGACCGCACGCAATTTGGCTGGGTATTGGTCTAAGATCTTCCAGGAAAAGCCTATGCTCTCCACCGTGCCGATTTGCATGGCTTGGTAGAACATGGAATCGCGCTGGTAGACATCGGCGGCAATCACCGCGGCTTTTACCCTATCCAATTCTTCGACGCTGACGCCAGACTGTTTGATTTTTTCAATCTGCTGCAGCAAGGCCGCTTCCAACTCACGCACGGTTTTGCCTTCGCTAGGCGTGCCGTCTAACTCAAACAAACTTTGCCTACCGCGCGACATGATGTCGTAACCGGCGCTCACGTCCACGGCCAATTGGCTATCACGCACCAAGCTTTGGTTTAAGCGCGCCGCTGGGTTGCCACTGAGCACACCGGCCAAGACTTCCAAGGCATAGGGTTGCCAATCTTTATCAACTTCTCGCAAGGACGGCACATGAAAGCCCATCAATATATACGCTTGCTTGGCTGGCGCTTTTACCACCACGCGGCGTTCACCCAATTGCGCAGGCTCGACTTGCGGTTTGCGCACCGGTGATTTTTTGGCAGTTAATTTACCAAAATGCTGCTTGGCCAATTTATACACCTCTTGCGCTTGCACGTCGCCCACCACCACCACGGTGGCATTGTTAGGCGCATACCAAAGGTCGTACCATTCACGCGCGTCTTCATAACTCATGTTTTCCAGGTCGTTCATGAAGCCTATGACTGGCCGTGAGTAAGGGTGAGCGCGGTAAACCGCGCCTTGAAAAGCCTCATTCACCAAGGATTGCGGCTTATCGTCTGTTCGCCAACGGCGCTCTTCCATCACCACCTTAATTTCTTTATCAAACTCTTCTTTTGTCAATTGCAAATTGGCCATGCGGTCGGCTTCCAATTCGAAAGCCAAGGCTAAATTGGATTTTTCCAATTGCTGGAAATAACAGGTGTAATCGCTGCTGGTAAAGGCGTTTTCTTTACCGCCAGCGGCGGCAATCAAGCGAGAAAATTGGCCGGCTTTGACTTTCTTGGTGCCCTTAAACATCATGTGTTCCAAGACATGGGCCACGCCGGTTTTACCGTTAACTTCGTCTATGCTGCCGGCCTTGTACCAAACCTGCGACACCACCACCGGTGAACGGTGGTCTTCTTGGACGATGAGCTTTAAGCCATTGTCTAGCTTAAATTCTTGCACGCTGGCCGCCCAACTGCTGATGGGCAAGGCCAACAATAATATCCATGCACTTTTAATCCGCACTGTGTGTTTCTCCTGTGTTGCTATAGCGCTTTATTTTAAATCGCCCGAATTATAACGTGGGCCTATCTTTAATTGCCGGTTCATTTTTTACTAGCGGTTTTCTGACCGCCGCTCACCTGCCTAAGTTCACGACAATATGGACCAATGATTTTTTTGGGCGAGGCGCAAGGGTGAAGATGAAAGCCGCGCTAAAACAAGTTAAAATAGCGCCCATGTTTGATTTTTTCAAAAAGAACAAATCCCCCGATCCTGCGCAGGCTGCACCCGACAACGCTGCGCCTGAGGCGAATGCCGCGGCTGAGGCTGAATTAACCACGCAGCCCAACGTATCATGGGCCGAGCGCCTTAAATCCAGTCTAGGCAAAACCCGCAAACAATTGGGTAAGCAACTGGCCGGCTTATTTGGCGGCGGCAAAATTGACGACGACGTTTACGAGGAATTGGAAACCATACTGCTGACCTCGGACGTCGGGGTGAATGCCACCAAGAACTTACTGAACGACATCAAAAACCGCGTTAAAGCGCAAAACTTAGACGACACCGTGCAACTAAAAGCGGCGCTTAAAGCAGCCCTGTCGGATTTGCTCACGCCCTTGCAACAACCCTTAGTCACCACCGAACACCAACCCTTCGTTATCATGCTGGCCGGCGTCAACGGTGCTGGCAAAACCACCAGCATAGGCAAATTGGCCCACGCCTTTCAGGCACAAGGCAAATCGGTGCTGATCGCTGCCGGTGACACTTTTAGAGCCGCCGCGCGCGAACAATTGCAAGTCTGGGGTGAACGCAACAACGTACACGTGGTAGCGCAATCTAGCGGGGATGCCGCAGCGGTAATGTTTGATGCCATCAATTCCGCCATCGCCAAAAAAATTGACATCGTCTTGGCCGATACGGCCGGCCGCTTGCCCACGCAAATGCATTTAATGGACGAAATTGCCAAAGTAAAACGGGTTATGGCTAAAAGCTTGCCCGGTGCGCCACACGAAGTATTGCTAGTATTGGACGCCAACACCGGCCAAAACGCCGTGTCGCAAGTCAAAGCGTTTGACGATGCCTTGGGTGTCACCGGCTTGGTATTAAGCAAATTGGACGGCACCGCCAAAGGCGGCGTTATTGCAGCGATTGCCGAAGCGCGACCCATACCCATACGCTTTATTGGCATAGGCGAAGCGATAGACGATTTGCGTCCGTTTGTAGCCAGCGAATTCATCGATGCCATGCTCGATTAAGCCGACTTTAGCGCTATAATTCTTTCATGATTAAATTCGACCACGTCACCAAACGTTACCCCGGCAGCAACGAAGCCTTAAGCCAAGTGAGCTTTGATATCGAAGCCGGCGAGTTGGTGTTTGTAACCGGTCACTCGGGCGCCGGCAAAAGTACCTTGCTCAAGCTGATAGCCGCCATCGAGCGCCCTACCAGCGGCACGGTATTAATCGCCAACCAAAACATCAGCCAACTGAAAGCCGCCGCCATTCCCTATATGCGCCGCCGCTTTGGCTTGATCTTTCAAGACCACAAATTACTCTATGATCGCAATTGCTTTGAGAACGTCATCTTGCCCTTGCACATCAATGGCATCACTGGCTTGGACGCCGCCAAGCGCGTACGCGCCGCCTTGGATAAAGTTGGCTTATTGCACAAAGAAAAAGCCATGCCCATCACCCTATCCGGCGGTGAGCAACAACGCTTGGCGATTGCACGCGCCGTGGTCAGTCGCCCATCGATTTTGATTGCCGACGAACCTACCGGCAATTTGGACTCCAGTTACGCGGCCGACATCATGGGCATCTTCCAAGATTTCAATCAAGTGGGCGTCACGGTCATCGTTGCCACCCACGATGCACGCGGCATGTCGGCGACACAAAATCGCGTGCTGCACTTAGACCACGGTCGATTGACCGTATCCAATTCAGCTGAAAGCGTGAACGCATAATGAACTGGCTCAATCAACACCTGCAAGCGATTAAATTAGTGCTGTCGCGCATGGACAGCAACAAGCTATCGACCTTTATGATTAGCCTAGTGATTGCCGTGGCCATGGCCATCCCCGGTGTGTTTTACTTAGGCGTGGAGCACTTATCCAAACTAAGCAACCACATGCAAAATGAAACCGAGATCAGTCTGTTTGTGAAACTAGACGAACCGGCCAGCACCTTAACGGCAATCGACGCCGCCTTAAAAAGCAACCCTGCCATCCAGACTTATACCCTGGTCACCAAGGCGGATGCCTGGGAAGACTTAAAAGCCAAAGCTGCATCAAGCAAAATCAACAGCGAAGTGCAAAACCTAGAACAGAACCCGCTACCGGACGCCTTTTTTATTCAAGCCAAATCGGCTGATGCGGCGGCACTCGCCACCCTAAGGGATGAATTGCAAGCGCTGCCTGGTGTGGAGCAAGCTTTATTGAATGCCGAGTGGGCCAAACGCTTGTCCAGCATGTTGGCCTTGGGCACCAAAATCATCGCTTTCATTGCCGCCCTGTTGGCATTGGCCTTACTGGTCATCATAGGCAACACCGTGCGCATGCAAATCCTCACGCAAAAAGACGAAATCGTGGTCAGCAAATTGATAGGGGCCACCACCAACTTTATCCGCACGCCGTTTCTTTATGCCGGCATGGTCTACGGCTTGTTCGGCGGCCTGCTATCCATGGCCATGCTAATGTTTATCGTGCAACTGTATAACCAATCGGTCGCACAACTGTCGCAGCTTTACAGCAACGACTTCAGCTTGGCTTGGTTTAACCCACCGCTTTACCTAGGCATCATCTTGCTGTCCATCTTCATCGGCTGGCTAGGCTCTTTCCTGTCCGTCAGCCGCGCCATTGCCGCCATCAAAATAGACTAGTTTCCCGCCACGCTTGCAGTGAACTATTTGGCCTCTAGCACTCTCTTATACGGAGTGCTAAAATAGCATTAATCGGAGGACTAATTTTAAATGACCACTGCCTTATTACCCGTGTTAACTGCCAGTGATAGCCTAGAGCACTACTCTAGAGCCATCAAGGCTTACCCTATTCTGTCCGCAGAAGAGGAATACGCGCTGGCCGTCAAATTTAGAAAAGAAAACGACTTAGAAGCGGCGCGTCAATTAATTGTCTCGCACCTACGCTTGGTCGCCAGCATTGCTCGTGGCTACAACGGTTACGGCTTGCCGCAAGCAGACTTAATTCAAGAAGGCAACATCGGCCTGATGAAGGCGGTAAAACGCTTTGACCCAGAACGCGGTGTGCGCTTGGTGTCCTTTGCCATGCATTGGATTAAAGCGGAGATACACGAATACATCGTGCGCAATTGGCGCTTGGTTAAAATTGCCACCACCAAAGCGCAACGCAAACTATTCTTTAACCTACGCAGCATGAAGCCTGGCCATAACAGCCTGCAAAGCAGCGAAGTCGAGCACATCGCCCAGACCTTGAACGTCAAAGCGGAAGAGGTGCGGGAGATGGAAGCCCGCCTTAACGGCCACGAAATCGCTTTAGAATCCAGTGCGGATGACGACGAAGACGGTCATTACAGCCCCATCGCCTACTTACAAGACGAGCGCTTAGAGCCACTGGCGGCCATGCAAGCCAAACAAACCGAAGCGTTTGAAAGCAATGGCTTGAGCCATGCCTTGCAACACTTGGACGAGCGTAGCCGTCGCGTGGTGGAAGCGCGCTGGTTGCAAGACGACGGCGGCAAAACCTTGCACGAATTGGCCGCCGAATTTGGTGTGTCCGCTGAACGCATACGCCAAATCGAGCAAAAAGCCATGCAAAAAATTAAAAGTACCATGCTGGCTTACCAAGCCTAAATCTGGCTAGGGTGATAAAAAGGCTGCGTTTAGCAGCCTTTTTTTATGCCGTAGCCCCACTGTCGGCCTAAAGGCCGACCTACACACAAGCTAAGCACAAGGTATTCGTAGGTCGGCCTTTAGGCCGACACCCCCATCGAAATTAGCCGTATTGTCGGGATGAGCCAGCTTATGGCTTGTCCCGACTTAATGCAGCTACCTATATATTTCATGGGCAAGCCATGGGTGTTTTGGTAGGAGCGATCTTTAGATCGCGAACAGCGACTGGCAATATGGCATTCGCGATCTAAAGATCGCTCCTACATACGACTTTTCAAGAAATTTATTTCTTAGAAAATCAGAGTACATAAAATCAACAAATACCACTGTCGGCCTAAAGGCCAACCTACCACCCACCTATCCCGACTACCAACCGCCCATAACAACGCCTAATGATGTCGCTGCCACGCCGTTCTGTTATCATCTTATTTTACAAACAATTGACCCGCGCATGAGCAAGCCTAGCCCTAGACCGACCGACATAAAACTGCACCAAGCCTCGCGCTTATTGGAAATAAAATTCGATGACCACACCGAGTGCATGTTGTCTTGCGAATTTTTACGCGTCCACTCGCCCTCCGCTGAAGTCAAAGGCCACGGTCCTGGCCAGGAAGTGCTGCAAACCGGTAAAGAGCAGGTCAACATCAGTCAGATCGAAGCAGTAGGCAATTACGCGGTGAAACTGGTGTTCAGCGACGGCCACGATACCGGTTTGTATTCATGGGATTACTTATACGAGCTGGCGCGCAACTACGAAGCCTTGTGGTTGGAGTACTTAGGTAAACTAAGTGTGGCCGGCTTGAGTCGAAGCGAATAAGCGAGGGGCACATGTCAAACGAACAATCCACCCATTTTGGTTTTAAAACCGTGGCCGAAGGCGAAAAAGCCAAGAAAGTTGGCGAGGTTTTCCATTCCGTTGCCAGCAAATACGACTTGATGAACGACGTCATGTCGGCCGGTCTGCACCGCACCTGGAAACGCTTTGCCGTGGAAATCAGCGGCGTTAAAGCCGGCGACATGGTGTTAGACATTGCTGGCGGCAGCGGCGATTTATCCAAACTGTTTGCGCAAAAAGTCGGGCCAAACGGCCGCGTTATCTTAACCGACATCAACGCCTCCATGCTCAGCGTCGGCCGTGACCGCATGTTGGACGCCGGCCTAAACGTCCCGACCTTGCAATGCGATGCAGAAAAATTACCCTTCCCAGACGGCCATTTTGATTGCGTCATCGTGGCCTTCGGTTTGCGCAACATGACGCACAAAGACCAGGCCTTGGCAGAAATGCAACGCGTGCTCAAAGTCGGTGGTCGCCTCTTGGTATTGGAGTTCTCTAAAGTCTGGCAACCCTTGAGCAAACTCTACGATGCCTACTCCTTTAAGTTGCTGCCCATCATGGGTAAATTGTTTGCTAAAGATGCCGACAGCTACCAATACTTGGCTGAGTCCATACGCATGCACCCCGATCAAGAAACGCTGAAAAAGATGATGGAAGAAGCGGGGCTGGCTAAGGTGGATTATTACAACCTGGCGGCCGGGGTAGTGGCCTTGCACAAAGGCTACAAAATCTAATGGTGCCCATCCTATGTTAACCGGCTTGTCTACCCGCATACTGCAACACCTGATTGCCCAAAACAGCTGGGCTTGCCCGCTGCTGCAGCCGCATGCCGGCAAGTGCGTTGCATTTAAATTGGGCTTTTTTAGCCGCAGCCTGATGATATTAGAAGACGGCTCATTGGCCATGGCTGGCGAAAGCCATGTGGCCGATGCCAGCGTCAGCCTCACTCCCAGCCTGGCCTTACGCTTATTATCTGGCGACCAAGCAGCCAAACGACTAGTGGTCATCAATGGCGACACGCACCTAGCAGGGGAATTAGCAAAGGTACTCTCTGCCATACGCTGGGACTTCGAGGACGACGCCAGCAAATTGGTCGGCGACGTGGCCGCGCATAAGATAGGTCAAACCTTACGCGGCATCGCCGCCACTGGCAAAGAAACCGGCAGCAATTTAGCCGCCATGCTCAGCGAATACTGGCAAGAAGAAATGCCCTTGATAGCCAAAAAACGCCAAGTCGATGCCTTCAATAGCGACGTCGATAGCTTGCGTGCCGACCTTGCTCGCTTTGAAAAAAAATTCGCCAAACTGCAACAACAACTTAATGAGCATGCCGCTGCTAAAGGCAGCCAAGCCTAATATGCGTTTATTCCGCCTGATATACATCGTCTACATTGCCTTGCGCTTCGGCTTGGACGAATTCGCCTTAAGCAACAGCAAGCTCAAACCGCTGCAAACGCTTATTAATCTGCTGTTTTTCTGGCGCAACAAAAGCACGCCACGTGCAGTCAGGTTACGTTTAGCCTTAGAAGCCTTGGGGCCCATTTTTGTAAAATTCGGCCAAATGCTGTCTACCCGTCGCGATCTCATCCCATTAGACATTGCCGACGAATTAGCCAAACTGCAAGACCAAGTGCCACCTTTTGCCTACGCGGACGTGGAGAAAATTGTCTTGGCGGCTTACCAATTACCGCTCAATCAAGTGTTCGCCAGCTTCGATGAAACCGCCGTGGCCAGCGCCTCGGTAGCACAAGTGCACTTTGCCGAATTACTCGATGGCACGCCGGTCGCGGTCAAAGTGTTGCGCCCTGGCATCGCCCAAGTTATCCACCACGACCTGGCCTTATTGGACACGGCCGCTTGGTTACTGCAAGCCCTGTCAGCAGAAGTCAAACGCTTAAAACCGCGTGAAGTGGTGGCGGAATTTGCCGAGCACACCGAGAGCGAGCTAGACCTCACCTTAGAAGCAGCCAATTGCACGCGCTTGGCCGGCAACTTCCCTGATAGAAAATTACTGGTGCCTGAAGTGCATTGGGATTGGTGCCGCCAACAGGTCATGGTCATGCAGCGCATGCACGGCACCCCGATTAGCAAAATCGACTTGCTGCGTGCACAAGGCATAGACATCAGCCAACTCGCGCACGACGGCGTGGAGATTTTCTTTACCCAGGTATTCCGCGACGGCTTTTTCCACGCCGACATGCACCCAGGCAACATCTTGGTGGTCAACAGTGGCCCGGACAAAGGCAAGTACATCGCCTTGGATTTTGGCATCATGGGCACGCTGACCGATAAAGACAAATACTACCTAGCGCGCAATTTTTTAGCCTTCTTTAACCGCGATTACCGCGATGTCGCCGTGGCCCACATTGAATCGGGTTGGGTGCCCAAAGACACCAATGTCGAAGCGCTGGAAACAGCAGTCAGGGCCATCTGCGAACCGATATTCAACAAGCCCTTAAAAGACATCTCCTTTGGCCGCACGCTATTAAGCCTGTTTCAAATGTCGCGCAAATTTGGCGTGGTGATCCAACCGCAATTGGTCATGTTGCAAAAAACCTTGCTCAATATTGAAGGCTTGGGCCGTGATTTAGACCCCGACATCGATTTATGGCAAAGCGCTAAACCGTTCTTAAAACGCTGGATGAGTGAGCAAATTGGCTGGCGCAGCATCGCGAAAAAACTCCGCAAAGAATTGCCCTTTATCGCCAAAACGCTGCCTGAAATGCCGCGCTTGGTGCACGCTTTCTTAGCGCAACAAACCGAAGCCGAACAAGACGCACCCATGCGCGCGCAGCTAGGGCAATTGATTGCCGCGCAGCAGCAACAAGCGCGTTGGCAAAAACGTCTGTTCCTCGGTGTGGCGGTGTTGGCGAGCTTAGAAGTACTCATGCTCTTGAGCGCGTTTTGGCCCCTGGCTAACTAAGACACGGCTAACTAAGGCCGTGCTAATAAGAAACTAGCTTTTAACGCGGGCTTTTTGGCAGTGCGCACAGAAGAAGGTCGAGCGTTGACCTAAACGCATGGTTTTAATTGGACGCCCACACACCAAGCACGGCTCATCGGTGCGGGCATAGACAAAGTAGCTTTGTTGAAAGTAGCCCGGCAGGCCGTTGGTGCCAAAAAAATCGCGCAAGCTGCTGCCACCGGCGTTAAGCGCTTCATTCAAAGTCAGCTTAATTTCCGCCACCAGCTTTTCACATTGCTTAAGGCTTAATTGATTGGCCGGTGTTTCCGGGTGAATGCGGCTGCGAAATAGCGATTCGGAGGCATAGATATTACCCACCCCCACCACCACGTGGCCGTCCATGATGGCGTTTTTAATCGCCAGGCTTTTATTGGCTAAGGCCTGCCGCAAGTACTTGGCATGAAAACCGTCTTCCAAGGGTTCCGGGCCTAGGCTGGCCAACAAGGGGTGATCGGCCTCGGCGCCATCTAACCACAACACCGCACCAAAGCGACGTGGGTCCCTTAGGCGCAGCACTTGGCCACCGGCAAACGCCACATCAAAGTGGTCGTGTTTTTCTGCCGGGTAGGCATCGTCCAACAACTGAATGCGGCCGGACATGCCTAAGTGCAAAAGCAATATGCCGGCACCGGTCTCGCCGGAAAAGTCGCACAACAGGTATTTAGCGCGGCGGCGCAAACCATTGAGGGTCATGGCCGGCAGGGTTAGCTGCAAATGCGCCGGGATAGGCCAACGTAAGCGCGGGTGGCGTATGGTGACCGACTGAACGACGTGGCCGACTAGAGGCAAAAGCCCACGTCGTGTGGTTTCTACCTCTGGCAACTCAGGCATGGCGTTTATTTATTGGGGATATTCAGCGGCGGATTGAGCATGCTAAAGCCGATATCCGATGGGAAATGGAAGATCAACCCTTCGTCCGGTCTGGCCAATAGCAAGTCGGGGGATTCTTGTATTTTGTCAAAATGCACTTTGCTGCCATCGGCCATTTTGATTTCAAAAGACGGGTAAGTCAGTTTGCGATCCGGCGTGTACATTTCAACAGACTTAGCTGGGTTATGTAGCCAAGAGAAATCCAACCATTCGTTTAACTCGTTTTGCTGTGGCTTGGCCGCAGCAATAGAGGCCTTCCATTTGCCGTCGACAATATCAACTTTTAAGTTGACCTCTTGCCACTGCTCTAAACGCCCAAACTCAAAACCCACTACCTTTTCGCTAGGTTTCAATGGTGCTTTATCGATTAACTCTATCAACTGCGTGGCGGCCGCTTCCGAATAGCCCCCGGACACCAAATAAACATGGTTTCTATGCGCCACGTATTGCTCTTCGGTCACCGGGTTGTGCGTGCCAAAAATGAATTCTTCCAAATCGCCTTCTTTGCGCACCAACTTCAATTTTAATTCTGGGTTAGTTAGGCCGAATTTTGCCATGTCTCCGCCACTGATTTTATCGCTGGACTGCGCGGCAATAATGGACAAAATACGTTGCACCGACGCTTGATCGGCGCGCATGTTTACCGGTGCCGTGATGCGCCAGTAGCCGTCCACTTTAGCCAAGGTAACCGGCGCCTGAGTAGGAAACTCCACGCGTATGGCATTGAATTCTGCTAACTTATAGCTAGACAAGTCGTGCATGGTCGATTGCTCGGCATCGGCTTTAGGCCGCAGGTATAGGAAGGCCACTAAGCCTGCTACCACTGCCAATAAAATTAAATTCACTAACCAACGTTTTTTCATGTTTGCCTCAAACCCAACTGCCTACTCAAAGACGGCTATTACGCTTTTCTGCGTTTCCACCAGAAATAAAAGCCCGCTATCATCATGGCCAACGGAAGGAAATACTGGAAGCCATGGAACACCGTCCAAGCCACCAAGCGACCGCTATCGGAATCCGGAATGGTCACGTTGATGTCTTTCAAAGGCATAGGCTGTATGGTGATAAGTTGATCGTCGCCGGCCAACCAGTTGACGATGTTCACGCCTAAATCCAAGTTACCGCCATTGGTAATAAAGGTATTGGATAAGAAGTTAGCGTTACCCATCACCACCACGCGCTGGCCTTTTTTACCGTAGATACGCTCTAAGGCCACACCGATATTAATCGGGCCGCGTTTATCGGTTTTTTCATTGAATTCCGGTTTGGCGTCCTTGGACAATTTGCCCGCCATCAACCAACCGTTGGGTGCCACTTCCACTAAATTACTCACCTTCCAGCCATTCTCGTCGGTACCGATGGCGGTCACTTGGTGGGCTTCAGGGAACAAGGTGCGCAGCATGAAGTTTTTGGTAATGGCGTGCTCACCGTATAGGCTAGCAAACGACACGCGGGCATCCGCACCGTATTGCGCAGAGGCCATGTCTAGCGCGATACCAGGCGACACCGTCATGCCCAAGTACTCGGCCACGGATTCCAAACCACGTAAATTATTGTCGTCCACCAACCAAAGCAAATTGCCGCCACGCTCTAAGTAGGCTTTGATTTTTTTCGCTTCCACATCGCTAACGTTCACTTGTGGGCTGGCAATCACCAACATCGCACCGTTGCTTGGCACCGCTTGCGCCACGGTTAAATCCGGGTTGGCAAACTTAAAGCCTTTTTTCTCTAGTTGCTTACCGAACTCACCGATGTCGTGGTTTTTAACACCCAACAAATTGCGCTCGCCGTGGCCGTCTAAATACATCACCGCTTGTTGATTGGTACGGGATAAACGCACCAACAAATTGGTCATTTCTTGCTCGGCAATCGGCGGAATAATGTGCTCAGAACGCTTGTTGTATTCCACCACCACTTCGCCGTCTTCTTTGACGCCGGCATCTTGGGCCAATTTAGGCTCGATGGATGGGTTAATGAACTTCAAATTCACGTTCTTTTTTTCGCGTTGGTAGCGGGCAATAAAATCGATCATGCCCTTACGGAAATTGTCGCCGCCCGACGCGTCGTCTTTGGTGGCAAACACAGTAATGTTAATCGGCTCTTTCATTTGCTTGAGCACGTTAACGCTGCCTTGCGTCAAGATGTTACGGTTCGCTTGCGTGATGTCTTTGGCCACATGGTATTGGCCGGCCAAGTAGCCGAGCAACACCACCAGCATTAAAAACAGCACCACAAAGAAACTGTTTTGCACTAAAAGTTGAAAACGCAATTTACGATTAATATTCATTTCATCCGACCTAAAATTTCACTGCAACAAACACGATAAAAAACTTAACCACGCAAGCGATCTGCATCCAAGCGACGCACGGTTAAGGTTAAAAAGCTGGCGATAAACAAGGCAAAGTAAGCAATGTCTGCGGTATCAATCAAGCCACCGGCAAACGATTGAAAGTGACGCGTTAAGGACAGGCTGGCCAAGGTATTGCTTGGGTCACCGGCGAAAAAGCGGTCTAAAAACATCAAGGCAAACAACGCGATAAAGGTCAGAATCGCCGCCACCACAGGCTGTTGCGTGATGCTAGAAAAATACAAACCAAGCGCAGAAAAGCTTGCCACCATCAGCAACAAGCCGATGGAGTTGGCCACGATGAAACCAAAATCGATGTCCGCCCAGATATTCAAGGTAGACAACATGGCAGCGATGTACACCACCAAGATGCTCAAGAAAGCCACCAAGCCTAAAAATTTACCCAAGACGATTTCCGTTAAGGACAAAGGCGCACTAAATAGAAACGGTAAGGTTTGGCTGCGGCGCTCTTCAGACACCAAACGCATGGACAACAAGGGCACGGCAAACAACACCATAAAGGACGCAAAACCATAGACATTTTGCCCAACAAACTGCGTCACCCCAGTGCGCTCGGCCGGGCGCATGGCGCCTGACATCACGGCAAAGTAATCGTTAACGCCGTTTAGGTAATAGGTCCCAAACGAAAACATCAATAAGGCCAAGATTACCCAGCCCATGGGCGAGGCAAACATACTTTTTAATTCTTTTCTTGCTACATTAATAATCATGATGATTCCTTAAGCCGCGGCTTGTTCTTGGTAAGTCAGCTGCACAAACACGTCTTCCAAACTGGTTTGGTCTGGGCCAATTTGATACAAACCCCAACCCTTGGCCACGGCTGCTTGCACAATAGCCTCGGCCGGGGTGGCCCCATCGGCAAAACGCACGCGCATTAAATGGTCGGACACGCTTTCGGCTTCTTCGACGCCGGCAATTTTTAACAGTTCAGCCGCTTTCGGTGGCTTGTTCATGGCGATCAGCAACTTGTTGCCTATGCGCTGTTTTTTCAAGACATCGATGGCACCGTTAAACACCAACTTGCCTTTATCGATAATTTGCACGTGATCGCAGACCATTTCCACTTCCGGCAGGATGTGCGTGGAAATAATCACGCTGCGCTCGCTGCCGACTTCGCGGATTAAGGCGCGGATGTCACGAATTTGGATGGGGTCCAAACCAACCGTAGGTTCGTCCAAAATCACTACCATGGGGTTATGGATAATGGCTTGGGCAATGCCCACGCGTTGTTGGTAGCCATTGGATAAATTTTCGATTAAGCGTTTGCTCATGTGGCTTAAACCGCAACGCTCTTTAGCCAACTCGACGGCTTTTTTAATGTGCGCGCCACTGACGCGATGCAACCTGGCGGCGATGGTTAAGTACTCGTCCACCGTCAACTCTTTATACAAAGGACGCATTTCTGGCAAATAGCCAATCAAGGCCTTGGCTTCTTTAGGATTTTCCATCATGTCGATGCCGCAGATTTTGACGCTACCGTTACTGGGCGCCAAATTGCCGGTTAACATTTTCATGGTGGTGGATTTACCTGCCCCATTGGGACCAAGAAAACCCAGCACCTGGCCTTTGCTTAAATTAAAACTGACATTGCTGACGGCTTCTCTGCCGCCATAAAGGCGCGTAAGACCAATGGCCTCTACTGTAAAATCATTCATAGTCACTCAATTCAAAAAACGCATTACAAAAAATAATGATGGCCAACCGTTGCCAGGCAGTGCTGGCGTATCTTTCAGGGAGCATAACAGAAAATTTCTGGCGCAATGTCTAACCCACGCGTAATTATGTGGGAACTTGCGCTAACTGTCACGCACTAAGAAATGCCGTTTATAATGGGGCTTAATTTAATGGCCATGACTATTAGACTTAGGCCTATTAGACTTAGCCGCTAAACCAGCTCGATGCTTTTTAACTTTACAGTGCCACTCCTAACTTATGCGCCCAACTAAAAATGCAAGCACCGCCATCACCCAAACCCGTCTATGGTTAACCCGCGGCTTAATAGCGAGCACCTTAGCTTTAAGCGCATGCGCTAGCAACGGCGGCTACCACAGCCTGCCCGGCCAAACCAAAACCAACCCGGAAGATGCCGTCACGGCGGAATTCGTCTACCGCTACTTGATTGCTGAAGTGGCTGGCCAGCGCGGTGACTTGGCCACCTCGGGCACAATATTTTACGAATTGGCCAAGACCACACGCAACCCCGGCTTGGCCGAACGCGCGGCCAAAGTGTCGGCTTACGGTAACGTAGGTCAACTGACCATGCCCGCCGTTAAACTGTGGGCCGAATTGGACCCAAGCTCCAACGAAGCGCAACAAGCCATGACGGAAATGTTGGTTGGCTCAGGCAAACTAAAAGAAGCACAGCCGTTTTTAGCGCAATTGTTTGTTAAAGAAGAAACCCGCGCCGGTGGCTTTTTATACTTAAGCACTTTGCTTAGCCGCAACCCAGACAAAGCCGCGGTATTAAACTTGGTGCAAGCCTTGGCCCAGCCCTATCCGGAATTAGCCGAAGCGCAGTTTGCCATTGCCCAATCGGCTTGGGCGGCACAAAAAGACAGCGTGGCCTTAGCCGCCTTAAACAAAATTGAAACACTCAAACCCGAATGGCCGATAGCCGCTTTACTCAAAGGCCAAGTGTTGTCCGAACAAAACCCACTGACGGCGATTAATTTTTACCAAGACTTTCTCGACCAACACCCGGACGCCAATGAAATTCGCTTAAACATGGCCAAGCTGATGGTCAGCCAAAAGCAATACGAGTTAGCCAAGGCCAACTTCCCCATCCTGCTGGCTAACGCTAAAAACAGCGAGGCTAAAAATGCCGCCGAAGTCACGGCGATTGTTGGCCTGCTGTCCTTCCAAGGTGGCGACTACCCAGCTGCAGAAGGCTACTTTCAAGAAGCGCTTAAATTGGGCTTCAAAGACGCCAATCAAATTTACCTCTACTTAGGCCAAGTTAACGACAAACAAAATCGCCCAGAGCAAAGCGTGAGCTGGTACAACAAAGTAGCGCCCGGTCAGCATTACTTGGAAGCGCAAGTTAACATCGCCACCGCCATGGCCCGTGACGGCAAAGTGGACTTAGCCATAGACAAGCTAGACAGCTTGGAAAACCTTAATACGCAACAACAAATCATCGTCATTCAAACCGAAGCCTCCTTGTTAGTGAAAGCCGGCCGCCACCAAGAAGCCTTTGATTTACTCGACAAAGCCGTGAAAAACTTACCCAATACCGCTGATCTGGTTTACGACTATGCCTTGGCCGCCGAGCGTTTGCAGAAGTTTGACCTCATGGAAGCCGAGCTGCGCAAAACGATCAAAGACATGCCTAACTTTGCCGCCGCTTACAACGCATTGGGCTATTCTTTTGCTGACCGCAACATCAAGCTAAACGAAGCCTTGAGCCTCATAGAAAAAGCCTTAAGCCTCAGCCCAAATGACCACTATATGTTAGACAGCTTAGGATGGGTGCATTTCCGCAAAGGCAATTTGAACAAAGCCTTGGATTACTTGCAACAAGCCTACCAATACAATGCCGACCCTGAAATTGCTGCGCATTTGAGCGAGGTGTTATGGCAACAAGGCAAGCAGGACCAAGCCAACTTGCTATTAAACGAGGCACTTCGTAACCACCCGGCTAACGAATTGCTCAAAACCACGCGCAGCAAACTCAAACCCTAAAGCCCGACAGGTCAGACCATGCACTCCATTCGCGCCACCTTGACGCTGTGCCTGCTGGCCACCTTGGCTGCTTGCAGCAGCCTGCCTAGCCAAGCGCCCATCGCCACACCGGCCAGCTTAAGCTTGCACCAACAGCACCTCGCCAGCTTGAGTCGCATACAGCAATTTGAACTCCAAGGCCGATTGGGCGTGCAAGCCGACGGCATAGGTTACAGCGCCAGCCTGCTGTGGCAGCACAACGCAGACCAAGACGACATCCGCATTTATTCGCCCTTAGGCGGCCAATTGGCGCGCATACAAAAAACCGCCGACGGCATACGCTTGGAAGACGCGCAAGGCCAAGTGAGCGTGGGCAAGGATGCCGAGAGCCTAACCCAAACGCTATTAGGCTGGCGCTTGCCGCTAAGCGGCTTAGCCGATTGGGTCTTGGGTAGACCGGTTAACGCCGCCATGGCCAGCCTCACTTGGGACGAAGCCGGCCGCACCTTAAGCCTCAACGAAGCCGATTGGGCCATTGCCTACCAACAGTACCAAACCAGCCAGACCGCCTTTTTGCCGCACAAATTAAGCCTTAAAAATGCACGCGTGCAATTAAAACTCATCGTGGAAAAATGGACTTTAAAATAAGGCGGCGTAGTCGCAAGGTGCCTTTAGCGACTATCTGATAAAATGCCGGCATGCCCGATTTCCAAACTTTTTTAGCCCCAGCAAAAATCAATTTGTTTTTGCACATCACCGGCCAACGTGCCGATGGCTACCACCTATTGCAAACGGTGTTTAGGCTGATAGACCTGCACGACAGCATACAGCTAAGCGTTCGTGAAGACGGCATCATTAACCGCGTTAACGACATCGCTGGCGTGCCAGCCGAACACGATTTATGCGTGCGCGCCGCGCGGCTCCTACAACAACACAGCGGCTGCACCTTGGGCGTGGACCTGCAGGTGGAAAAGCGCATTCCCATGGGCGGTGGCTTAGGCGGCGGCAGCTCGGACGCGGCCACGGTCTTGCTGGCATTAAACAAACTATGGCAACTCGATTTAAAACGCCGCGATTTGCTAATGCTAGGCCTGCAATTGGGCGCCGATGTGCCCTTCTTTATCCACGGGCAAAATGCCTGGGCGGAAGGGGTGGGCGAACAGCTGCAAAGCATTTCATTGGCTGATGCCTGCTACCTCGTGCTAACGCCCGATGTGCATGTGTCAACCGCGCAAATATTTGCCAATAAGCAATTGACAAAAAATGCTATTCCTAAGACAATGTCGGACTTTTCAAGGGCAGCAAACAACGCGTCAGTGAATTCAGGGCAACACAACACCGAATTTACCAACCAGCTTGAAAAAGCAGTTTGCAGCGATTACCCAGCCGTATCAGCTTGTTTAACTTGGCTTAAGCAATTTGGTGATGCCAGAATGAGCGGCTCGGGCGCCTCGGTTTTTGTCGAAGTGGCCAATGAAAAAATAGCGCACGAAATCTGCCAACAAAATCCAGCGCAAGTGCTGGGCTTTGCGGTGCAAAGTTTTGTCGCTAAGGGGTTGAATCAACACCCTTTAATCGACTACGCGTCCGATTAAGCAGTTTGATTAACAATTGGGGAGTCGCCAAGTTGGTTAAGGCACTGGGTTTTGATCCCAGCATCCGAAGGTTCGAGTCCTTCCTCCTCAGCCAAATTTTTTAGTGCAGACCGTCTGTCTGCATGGTGTTAAATAAAAGCGTGTAGATGATAGGATTTACGCGCTTTTATTTTTTATGGTTTTTATTGATAGTTTGATGCCGGCACGCGTCGGCACGACAGGGAATCAACAGATGTCTAACGGCAACTTGATGGTCTTTACCGGCTCAGCCAACCCAGCTTTAGCAGAGCAAGTGGCTAAACATTTGGGCATAGAGCTAGGTCGCGCACACGTTGGCACCTTCAGCGACGGTGAAACCACAGTCGAGTTGTTAGAAAATGTGCGCGGTCGCGATGTGTTTGTCTTGCAATCGACCAGCCACCCGACCAACGACAGCCTAATGGAAGTCATGGTCATGGTAGACGCTTTGCGTCGCTCATCGGCCGGTCGTATTACCGCGGCGATTCCTTACTTTGGTTACTCACGGCAAGATCGCCGTCCACGCTCAGCACGCGTGGCCATTACCGCTAAGGTAGTGGCTAATATGCTCACTGGTGTAGGTGTTAACCGCCTGCTCACCATGGATTTGCACTCGGATCAAATTCAAGGCTTTTTTGATATTCCGGTGGACAACATTTACGCCACGCCGATTTTATTGGCCGATTTGCTTTTGCAAAACCACGACAATTTAATGGTGGTGTCACCCGATGTGGGTGGCGTGGTGCGTGCCCGTGCGGCTGCTAAACAATTGGGTTCAGACCTAGCGATTATCGACAAACGCCGTCCTAAACCTAATGTCGCCAAAGTAATGAACATCATCGGCGATGTCGCTGGTCGCACTTGCGTGATCATGGACGACATGGTCGATACCGCCAACACCTTGTGTGAAGCGGCAGCCGCCTTAAAAAAACACGGCGCGAAGAAAGTGATTGCCTATGCCACTCACCCAGTCTTATCCGGTGGCGCTGCAGCCCGCATCATGGCCTCGGATTTAGACGAATTAGTGGTGACCAACACCATTGCATTGGGCGCCGAAACCGCCAATTGCAAAAAAATACGCGTATTGAGTGCGGCCGAATTGCTCGCCGAAACCATACGCCGTATCAGCAGTGAAGATTCCGTGTCTTCATTGTTCATGGATTAATAAGCGGTTTTTATCCCTGCACACTGGTCGCGGTGTGCAGTTTTTGTGTAGGAAGGCTGTCGAAAGCCTAGTAGTAAATTTAGGAGCAGTAAAATGACCATTGAAATTAAAGCAGTAAAACGTGATGCTAAAGGTACGGGTGCGAGCCGCCGTCTACGTCACGCTGGTTCTGTGCCAGGTGTAGTGTACGGTGCAGGTAAAGAAGCAGTCACCATTTTGGTGGATGCCAAAGAACTATTTTTAGAGTTCCGCCACGAAGCGTTCCACGCATCCGTGCTAGACCTAAACCTAGATGGCAAAAAAGAAAGCGTATTGCTACGTGACTTCCAAATGCACCCAGTGCGCAACACTATTCAACACGTGGACTTCCAACGCGTTAGCGCCACAGAAAAAATCCACGTTAAAGTGCCGTTCCACTTTATCAATGCAGACATCGCTCCAGGCGTTAAATTGAGCGGCGGTATCGTTGCCCACATTTTCACTGAAGCCGAAGTAAGCTGCTTGGCTAAAGATTTGCCAGAGTTCATTGAAGTGGACGTGGCTAAATTGGAAATGGGTCACGCTATCCATTTCTCAGAAATCGCCCTGCCAAAAGGCGTGACTTTCGTGCAACTGGCTCACGGCACGGATGCCGCAGTGGTATCGATTGCTAAAACACGTGGTAGCGTTTCTGAAGCCACTGCTGAAACAACTGAAGCCGCCGCACCTGCAGCCACACCAGCCGCAGACGCTTAAGTAAAGCTGTTTTAAGTTTAAGCATGCTAGACAACGCGCACATTCTCATGAAGTGCGCGTTTTTTATTGCTACTATGACGCCATGACACCCATTAAACTTTTTGTCGGCCTAGGCAACCCCGGTGGCCAATACGAAGCCACTCGGCACAACGCCGGCTTTTGGTGGGTAGACCTAGTGGCGGCCAGCAATAACAGCCCGATTAAACTCGACAGCAAGTTTTTAGGCTTGGTCGGCAAGCTCAGCAACAGCAACGACACCTGGTTACTCAAACCCAACACCTTTATGAACGCCAGCGGTAAAGCCGTAGCGGCCTTGGCCAATTACTACAAAATTTTGCCCGAACAAATACTGGTGATACACGACGAATTGGATTTACCGGCCGGCACGGTGAAGCTAAAAAAAGCCGGTGGTCACGGTGGCCACAATGGCTTGAAAGACATCGCCGCCGCCTTGGGCACGCCGGATTTTTGGCGCTTGCGTTTGGGCATAGGCCACCCAGGCGACAGAAACGAAGTGGTTAACTTCGTGCTAAAAGCCCCGACCAAAGACGAACAAAGCGCGCTAGACGGCGCCATAGATAAAAGCCTGACCATCTTGCCGCAGCTCTTGAGCGGCGATTTTGAACAAGCAATGTTAAAATTGCACTCTAAGTAAATTACGCGAAACAAACTACGCAAGCATTGCGTTAAAAATGAACTGGAAAACATCATGAAATGTGGAATTGTCGGCTTGCCTAACGTAGGGAAATCTACGCTGTTTAACGCCATCACCAAAGCAGGCATCGCCGCAGAAAACTACCCTTTCTGCACCATAGAACCCAACGTCGGCATCGTTGAAGTGCCGGACACGCGCATGCAAGCGTTAATCGACATCGTCAAACCACAAAAAACCCAACCGGCCATCGTTGAGATGGTCGACATTGCCGGCCTAGTAGCAGGCGCCTCCAAAGGCGAAGGCTTGGGCAATAAATTCTTGGCTAACATCCGCGAAACCGATGCCATTGCCCACGTGGTGCGCTGCTTTGAAGACAGCAACGTGATACACGTATCAAACAAAATTGACCCACTGTCCGACATTGAAGTGATCAACACCGAGCTGGCTTTAGCCGACATGGAAACCGTGGAAAAGACCATGCAACGCGAAGGCAAAAAAGCCAAAAGCGGCGATAAAGAGGCCATCGCATTAATGGCCGTGTTGGACAAAATTTTGCCTGGCTTAAACGAAGCCAAAGCCGTTCGCACCTTAGGCTTGGATGACGACGAATTAAGCCTACTAAAACCGCTGTGCTTAATCACCGTGAAACCGGTGATGTACTTAGCCAACGTTGACGAGAGCGGTTTTGAAAACAACCCCTTGCTGCAAAAAGTAGTGGATTTAGGCAAAGCCGAGCATGCCCCAGTGGTGGCCATCTGCGCCAAAATCGAATCGGAAATCTCCGAATTGGACGACGACGATAAATCGCTATTCTTAGCCGAACTAGGCCAAGACGAACCGGGCTTAAACCGCGTGATTCGCGCTGCTTACTCCCTACTTGGCTTGCAAACCTACTTCACCGCTGGCGTGCAAGAAGTGCGCGCGTGGACCGTTAAAAAAGGCGCTACCGCCCCGCAAGCGGCCGGCGTCATCCACACCGACTTTGAACGCGGCTTCATTCGTGCTGAAGTCATTCAATACGACGAATTCGTTAAAAACAAAGGCGAACAAGGCGCAAAAGAAGCAGGCAAAATGCGCCTAGAAGGCAAAGAATACATCGTGCAAGATGGCGACGTGATGCACTTTAGATTTAACGTGTAATTAGCAAACTATTTTTGACAAGGCCAGCCTAAAACACTAGAATTGCGCCCTTGTTTGCGTTTTAAGCAATAAAAAACAACCGGTTTACCTGGTGATGTAGCTCAGCTGGTTAGAGCACAGGATTCATAATCCTGGGGTCGAGGGTTCAAGTCCCTCTTTCACCACCAAACAAAACGCCCCTTTCGAAAGATTGGGGCGTTTTCATTTGTCAGCAACTCCCTCTTATTTGATGGTTATCCAATCAACATAACGCTCACATCATGTCGATAAAATGGAAAAATATCGACATATATTGTTGACGTGTCGATAGCATCAACATACACTGCTCCTTATGTCGAACAATAATCAAAACATCAACATGAGCAATTGGCAGGCAGATAAGCCTTATAACGACCTCCCTCTTTTGCCGCCTAAGGCAGAGATGGAAAGTAAAGCTGTTTTAAAGCAGTGCATTACTGCTCGCGCAGCCATCGCGGCGCTGAAGCAATCTGCCGAGCTGATTCCTAACCAAGCGGTTTTAATTAATACCCTACCTTTATTAGAAGCGCGTGCCAGCTCCGAAATTGAAAACATCGTCACCACAACGGATAGACTTTTTCAGCATTTACGTAACGATGAGAATGCTGACCCGGCCACCAAAGAGGCTTTGCGCTATAGAAGTGCGCTATTTCAAGGTTACCAAGAACTGGCAAAGCACCCACTAAATACCAGAGTGGCGGAAGCAATCTGTACGAAAATTAAAGGGGTTGAAATGTCCGTGCGCCGGACACCTGGCACAGCATTAATGAATGATAAAACCGGCGACACCATCTATACGCCACCAGAAGGCGAAAAGCGGCTACGCGATATGCTGACTAATTGGGAACAGTTCATGCACAACGCCACAGATTTAGATCCGCTTATACGCATGGCGATTGGCCATTATCAGTTTGAGGCAATACACCCATTTAATGATGGCAATGGCCGCACAGGTCGCGTGCTGAACAGTTTGTTTTTAATACAAGAGAATTTACTAACCCTACCTATTTTGTATTTAAGCCGATACATTATTCAAAATAAACAAAACTATTATCAACTGCTGCTTAACGTCACCACAAAAAAGGAATGGGAGGCTTGGCTCTTATACATACTGCAAGGCGTAGAAGAAACAGCTATCTGGACAACAGCAAAAATTTCAGCCATTAAAACCCTGTTTGAACATACTTGCGAACACGTATCCAAACATGCCAATAAAATCTATAGTTACGAATTAGTCAGCCTGATATTTGAGCTACCCTATAGCCGCATCAGCAGCCTGACTGATGCAGGCATTGCCAAGCGCCAGACTGCCTCAGTGTATTTAAAACAGTTAGTAGAAATTGGCGTACTTGAAGAGATGACAGTGGGCAAAGAAAAGTTATTCGTCCACCCAAAACTACTGCAACTACTGACTACCGATAACAACCATTACAAAAAATATTAAGCCACAATATCAGCACGCGTATCACCGGTTTACCTGGTGATGTAGCTCAGCTGGTTAGAGCACAGGATTCATAATCCTGGGGGCTAGGGTTCAAGTCCCTCTTTCCCACCAAACAAAACGCCCCTTTCGAAAGATTGGGGCGTTTTCATTTGTCAGCGCGCTGGCGATGAAGTCGAGAGCATTAAGGGCTTACGCGCTGCCTTAAGCCCACTTCCAACTCGTAGTCTTCGGCAATGTCCGGGTCTATCAAGGTGAGTTGCGCACTGACCCATTTAACCTGCTGCTCGTCGCCTTGGGTTTTGGCCATCACGCCCAATTGGTAAATGGCGCTGGAATGCTTGGGTGCCAACTGCAGCACCTTCGCGTAACTTTGCTTGGCGGCATCAAACTCTTGCAAGCCTTGTTGCGCCAAGCCTAAATGCATCCACGCTTCGGCGTTGTCTTTTTCCACGCTCACCCAAGTTTTAGAAATGATTTCCAGGGTGCTCCATGCACCGGTTTTTAGCGGTTGCACGGCTTGCATGAAGAACGGCCGCTCTTTCGGTGGCACGTCCCAAAACGGCGATTCCATTGGTGTGGTCAATAAGATGTCGGGCTGCTTGAGCAAGGCTTCTACCCACTTCATCGGCAAGCTGTAGTAATAGGCATCGCGGCCCGGGCTTTTAAAGGTGGTGAACCCGACCAAGCGACCTTGGTAATCCAACAATGCGCCGCCGCTGGCACCCATGCTAAAGCCGGATGTGGTGCGGATCAGCACGCTGTCGTCAAAGGGGATCAAGGCTTTGACCGTGCCAAACGATTCGGTTGGGCGCGGCGCGTTGCCAGAAAAGCCCAAGGCCACCACGTGCTGCTCGTATTGCAAGGCGGTGCTGTCACCATGCGGAAACGGCGTCAGGGGTAAATCGTCGAACTTAAGTATGCATAAATCGTGGCGCCAATCGGCTTTCATGGCAATCGGCGCGTAACTGTTGCCCAATTTATTAACGGCTATGCCGCGCGCGTTGGCCACCACATGGCAATTGGTTGCCACGTGATTCACCGCCACCACCACGCCCGAGCCTATGCCGGTTTGGCCATTTTTATCTTGCACGCGCACCTTGGCCACCGAGTGGCTTAAGGCCAAAATGAATTCCGGCTTGGGGGTTTGGTCAGCCTGCGCCGGCGTAGTCAACAGCAGGCTGGCGGCGGCCAATAAAGCTAGGGAGAGATGTGGGATGGTGTGTTTCATAATGTGCGCCCGTGTATATAAACGTATAGTAGCTGTCTGAGAACAGTTTTGTCATAAAGTTCTACCTTGCTAACGGGCAATAAAAAAGGAGCCTAAGCTCCTTTTTTATTCATTCCGTGAGGAATTACTTGTTCATTACGTACATTGTAACTTCAAAGCCAAAACGCATTTCTGTAGCTGCTGGTGTTGTCCACATAATATTTCTCCAAAGTGTTTGTTGTTTAGTCCGAACAAGGTATCTTGCTCGGGTGTGGCTATTATGCAGTGGGCCCAGCCTAGCACCCTGTTGTTGTTCATGAATGCGTCCTAAGTAAAATCATGAACGTAAAACCACTAAAGAAAAGCCAAACCAGCCTTAACCCACCCGCAGCAAATCCTCCCAGCGCGTGGTGTAGCAAGGGCTTTTATGCTTTTGCTTCATCTTCCACGGCTTACGAAAACCCTCACTGGCCAGCTTAATACTGGCCTTGCCCAATTTGCGGTTAATGCCGTCCATGGCCCGCATTAAGGCATCCGACTTCAGCGTGCTGGGCTTTGATGCAAACAAATCGTGCTGCGCCGTGCCGGCCGCTTGCAACTGGCTGAGCATGACGCCGGCTTTGGCATACGCCCTATTCGGCTGGTAGATCTGCTGTAAGCCGGCCAAGGCCGCTTGCAGCAAATCGCGTGTGTCGCTGCTGGGCACGGCCAAGGCCACGCTTAGGCCGTTGCTGTAAAAAGGCGCATCGGGTTTAAACGGGCTAGTGCGGATAAACACAAATACCACGCCGGCCTGCGAGCCTTGCTCACGCAATCGTGCTGCCGCGCTGCTGACATACAAGCTGATGGATTGCGCCAGGCTATCGTAATCAAACACCGGCGAACCAAAGCTGCGCGAGCGCACGATCTGCTGTTTTGCTGGGGTCACTTCTTCTAACTCCAAGCTGACCGTGCCGTTTAACTCGGCCACGGTTTTGGCCATCAGCACGCTAAATTGCTGGCGCAAACGCGCCGGGTTAGCGCGCTTTAAATCCAGCACGCTATTAATGCCCATGGCCTGCAGCTTGGGCGCCAACTTCGCCCCCACGCCCCACACCTCGCCCACCGGCAATTGACTCAGCAGGCCATCCAATTGGCTGGCCGACATGGCGTTAAAATTGCACACGCTGTTAAACACCGGCTGTTTTTTAGCGCAATGGTTAGCCAACTTAGCCAAGGTTTTGCTGGCGCCTATGCCCACGCACACCGGCAAGCCGGTCCAATGCAAGATGCGCCCACGCATGGCTTGGCCATAGGCCTGCAAATCGCGCGAGGCAAAGCCGCTCAAATCCAAGAAGGATTCGTCTATGGAATACACCTCTTGCGCCGGGCTAAAGTCACGCAAGATGCCCATCACCCGATTGCTCATGTCGGCATACAAAGCGTAATTGCTCGATAAAGCCAATATGCCGTGCTGGCGCGCCAAGTCTTTTAACTTAAACCACGGCGCACCCATGGCCACGCCCAAGGCCTTCACCTCGTTGCTGCGCGCCACCGCACAGCCGTCGTTATTGGACAGCACCACCAGCGGCCGGCCTTGCAACTTTGGGTTAAACACCCGCTCACAAGACACGTAAAAGTTATTCACGTCTATCAAGGCAATCTGGCGAGGCAAGGCTGGCATGGGCAATTCTTTCATGGTTTTACTTGTTTCATGGCTTTACGTTCATGATTTTACTTAGGGCGCATTCATGAACAACAACAGAGGGTTTGTCGGGCAGCTCGGCATAATGGCTACACACGAACAAGGCATCTCGTCGGGTTCAAATACAAAATTTTGGAGAATGATTATGTGGACTACACCAGCAGCTACTGAAATGCGTTTTGGCTTTGAAGTTACTATGTACGTAATGAACAAGTAATCAGCTTCACGCAATAAGAAAAACCCATACCACTGCGTATGGGTTTTTTTATGCCCGCAAATAGCGCTTACTTAAAGCGCCTAAACGAGCCGGTCACCACACCCCATATCTCAAAATTCATTTCTTCGCTGATATCGATAGACGCATACGCCCCGCTGCTATTGGCCGGCAGCAACCTAGGCGAGCCGTCTTTTTTACGGCTCAAGGTTTTAATGGTGAATTCGCCATCGATCACCGCCAACACAATGTCACCCACGGACGGGATTTTAGAGCGATCCACCACCGCCTTATCGTTAGGCAGCAAGCCCACATCGATCATCGAGTAACCCTGTATGGTCACAAAAAATGTGGCATCGTGTTGGTCTATCAAAAAGTCGTTGGGGTTTAAGCGCTTTTCCACGTGCTCTTCCGCCGGGCTAGGAAAGCCGGCCGACACCTTAGAGCTGTAGAGCGGCAAACTCACTGGCAAGGCATGCAGCGCCGGCAAGCTTAGCTCACCCACCGCATCCAAATCCGCCGACAAACGCTTGCGCTGATAGGCCGCCAAAAAATCCTTAATCACCCCGCCCTGGCTGGCCGGCACCCGCAAGGCCACGGTGGCCTCGCCAAATTTACCGGTGCCCGATTTGCGCCCAGCCGCCGGCCGCTTGCCACCGCGCTTAACCACTGTTGTGTTTTGATCATCCATTTGATTATTGTACAACAATCAAACAAGATGCGGCTAGCTAAGATTTAAGCTAGATTAAGTAGCGTAGTAGTAGATTTTTATTCCTCCCGCCAACGAAACTAAGCGCCTTGCGCTATAGTCTAGTTATTAGGAATTTTTTAATGCAAAGGAGACAAAAATGAAGAAAATATATTTAGCACTGTTAGCGGTTTTGGCTTTGGGTGTCAGCAGCGTGGCGTATGCCGATCACCATTGCAAAAAACACTGCGATGAAAAGCATTGCGATTATAAAAAGCACGGCATGATGGATGCCGATGCCAATAAAGACGGTGTGATTAGCCGTGACGAATTTATGGCGGCGCACAAAGCGCGCGCCGAAGAAATGTTTAGCGCCATGGACGGCAACAACGATGGCAAGGTGGATGCTGCGGAGCGTAAAGCCATACACGGCCACGGCAAAATGACCCCTAAAGCCGAGAGCAAAGGCCATGACCCAGAGCACTGCACCATGGAAGCTAAAAAGCTATACAACAAAAGCGATAAAGAAGATAAAGGCAGCGACAAATAATCAGGCTGTTTTAATGGCATAGGACCGCATAGCGTGGGCCGAAAAAAAGCCACCCATGGGGTGGCTTTTTCAGTGTTATAGCGGATAATGCGCGATGCAGTTTTTATACCATGGGATGATTAGTGGCCGATTAAGCCAAAGAAGTAGCCTATCATCAGTATAAGAAACAGCGTGATGGACAAGCCTATGCGCACGGTTAACGCTTTAACGGTGCGGTCGCCGCCGCTTTTGTCTTTAGATAAAAAGAACAGGGCGGAGAACAAGCTGCCCACGATGACCAATAGCGTTAATACAATGAATACTTTTATTAACATAATTTATACCTAAGGATGAATTTGAGCAGCCATTATGGGTCAGAAAGCAGACAAATTCAATCTAGAAAAAATCGGTGATGCCCGCCATGCAATGTAAGGTATTTCAATTTAGCTTTAAACCGTCTTTAATCGGCAGCCTGGTCTGCTTGGTTTGCATACCCTTGTTTATTAATTTTGGCTTGTGGCAATACAACAAAGCGCAAAAGAAAATAGCCATACAGGCGGTGTATGAGCAGGGCAAGGTAAACGGCGCGCTGCCTTTCCCGACGACGCTGCAAGGCGATTTAACTGCCGCCGATTGGCAATATAAAAAGGTCACGGTGAGCGGCGAATACTTGCCGCAATACCAATTTTTATTGGACAACCAGGTGGAAGACAACCGCGTGGGTTTTCATGTGATCACGCCCTTGAAGATCAGCGGCACGGCGCAGCACGTGTTGGTCAATCGCGGTTGGGTAGCCGGCAGCAGCACGCACAGCGAGGTGCCCAGTGTGGCCACGCCCAGTGGCGTGCAAACGGTAGTGGGCCAAGTGTGGGTGCCTAGCAAAAAAATATTTAGCTTAGAGGCCAAAACGCCGCCCAGTGAATTGGGGCTAACCCAGCCTTGGAAAACCGTGTGGCAGCACATGCGCCTAGACGAATACCAAGCGCGCGTGCCGTTTAGCGTGTCGACCATGGCGATTAAATTGGACCCGGCCAGTGAGGCCGGTGGCTTTGTTAGAAACTGGACGGTGTCGGCCGAGCGCATCACCACGCACATGGGCTATGCCTATCAGTGGTTTGGTTTTGCCGTGGCCACCTTGCTGATTTTTATTTACATGAGCGTTAGCCGCATTCGGCCTGAAGGCGCGGCCGATTAAAATAGCAGTGTGCCACTGGCCAAGCGGCAGTTACAATAGTGCGATTTAATTTTTAACCTTAACTTTTTACACCGAGTTTTACATGCAAAACGACAAACAAACTTTAGATCTAGCCCAGCAACGCAAAGGCCGCCTTGTGCTGATTTTGATGCTGACCTTTTTTGTGGTGCCACTGGTGGTGGTGATGATGATGTATCAATTCAACTGGATGCCGCACAGCGAAAGCATGGGCGATTTGGTGCGCCCTGCCCGCTTATTAAACAGCGAGCCGGCTTTGCAAGAAGCCAATGGCCAAGCGTTGCCGGGTGATTTTTGGAAAACGCGTTGGAGCATCGTCTACGTAGCCGACGATTGCCAAGCCGCTTGCTTGGCTAAGTTGCATGACATGCGTCAACTGCATGCGTCCTTGTATAAAGACATGCCGCGCGCGCAACGCGTGTTGATCACGCGCACGCAAGACATTGCTGCGATTAAACGCGATTACCCGGATTTGATTGTGCTCAACCAACCGGCCGAGCATTTGGCGCCGTTTACTGCGCAATTTAAAGTGGCGGAAGAAGACGTGGCGACCAGCAACCGTTTGTATTTGGTCGACCCGCTAGGCCATTTTATGATGAGTTATAAGTCTGATATGCCCTTGGCCACGGTGCGTAAAGACGTTGCGCGTTTATTGCGTTTTTCATGGGCGGGCTAAGCATGCATCCTAATTCAAACGCGTTCCGTTATTTCAAAGGCCTGGTGTTAGTGGCCACCCTATTAGCTTTGTGCGTGGTGTCCCTGGGCGCTTACGTGCGCTTAACCGATGCCGGTTTGGGCTGCCCAGATTGGCCAGGCTGCTACGGCACTTTAACCGTGCCACAAAGTGAAGCCGCCATCTTGCAAGCGCAAACCACTTACCCAGACAGCGCCGTGGAAGTGGGCAAAGCCTGGCGTGAAATGGCGCACCGTTATTTAGCCGGGACTTTGGGCTTGTTGGTGTTGGCGATTTTTGTATTGGGCTGGAAAGCGCGCAACGAAATTAAAAGCTCGCCCTACACCTCCAGCTTTTTACTGCTGCTAATCGGTTTTCAAGCCATGCTAGGCATGTGGACCGTAACCATGCTGCTCAAACCGGCCATCGTTAGCGGCCATTTGCTAGGCGGCATGTCGACCTTGGCGGTGCTCAGTTGGCTCGCGCATCGGCATTGGGGTTATTACTCCGACAGCATTGTGACTTGCCAGCGCTTGCGCTTGGCCATACGCTTGGCCTTGGTCTTGCTGTTCATGCAGATCTTTTTAGGCGGCTGGACCAGCACTAACTACGCGGCCTTAGCCTGCACCGATTTCCCAACTTGCCATGGCGCTTGGTTGCCTGACATGGACTTTAAAGATGCCTTCCACATGGTGCGCGAACTGGGCTTAAGCAAAGACGGCAGCGCCTTGTCTTTGGCCTCGTTAACGGCCATCCAATGGACACACCGCGTCGGGGCTTTGGTGAGCTTTATTTACTTGGGCGCACTGGGCTTAACTACTTTAAAATACTGGCAATTAAAACGCTGGAGCGTTTTATTGTTGAGTGCGTTGATCACGCAAATCGCTTTGGGTATCAGCAACTTAGTGTTGCATTTGCCTTTGGTGTTGGCGGTGGCGCACAACTTCACCGCGGCTTTATTAGTGATCATCGTGGTGGTGTTGAATTCTAAAATTAGCGGTGGCAAAGCCAACTAAATTAAATCTTTTAATAGTTTTTTAATGGCATGGCCGAGCACTCTCAAGCCATGCCAGATAACGAATAAACCAAATAACGAGTAACCCATGACCAGTCAGACGCAAACCATGCAAAACTTAGGCGCTAGCTTTAAAAACTTCTTCTCGCTGTGCAAACCACGAGTCACCTCGCTTATCGTGTTTACCGCGCTCATAGGCATGTTCATGGGCACGCCAGGCATGGTGCCTTGGACATTGCTGATTGCCACCACCTTGGGCATCGCCTTTGCCTCTGGCGCAGCGGCGGCTTTCAACTGCTTAATTGAACACAAGATCGATGCCATCATGGCCCGCACCCGTGGCCGCGCATTGCCAACCGGCCAAGTGTCGTCTGGCCAAACCGGCGTGTTTGCCACGCTATTGGGCGCAACCGGTTTAGGCATTTTGTATGTCTACGTTAATCCATTGACCATGTGGCTAACCTTTGCCACCTTTGTCGGTTATGCAGTGGTGTACACGGTGTTTTTAAAACCGGCCACACCGATGAACATTGTCATAGGCGGCGCATCGGGCGCCATGCCACCGATATTAGGTTGGGCCGCAGTGAATAACGTGGTGGCCCCGGAATCGCTGATTATGTTTTTAATCATCTTCGTTTGGACGCCGCCGCACTTCTGGGCATTGGCTTTATACCGCCGCGAAGAATACGCTAAAGTCGGCATGCCCATGCTACCGGTCACGCACGGTGAAGCGTTCACCTTGCTGCACATTTTGCTCTACACCATCATTTTGGTGGCCGTGGCGCTGATGCCTTATGCCATGGGCATGAGTGGCCTTATCTACTTAGCCTCATCGGTGATTTTGAATGCCATTTTCTTGGCCTACGTGATTGGCTTATACCGCCAGTATTCCGATGATTTAGCGAAACGCACTTTTAGGTATTCCATCGTTTACCTCACCCTATTGTTCGCCGCCTTGTTGGTCGATCACTACTGGTTTTTCTAAGCCAACTAACACCCCGGCTTATTCAAAAAAAAGCCCCGACTCAAAGGGGAGAGAGCCGGGGCAAAATGCCTTAAGGAAGGCTTCCGTTCAGGGAGGAAGAACGGAACGCTAGCTAACAATTGCAATTAGCTATCATGGGGTGTCAGACTGAACGCCCTTTCCTTTGGTTCCGATTCATTTGTAATAGTTTGTGTAGCCATAGCGCCTACCTTTTAGCCTATCCCATGCGATAATAAGGCCATGGAAAATCAATCGAATTTACTTGCCGATCTGAACAACAAGCAATTGGAAGCGGTGACCTTACCGCACCAATCGGCCTTAATTTTGGCGGGTGCCGGCAGCGGTAAAACACGCGTTCTAACGGCGCGCATTGCCTGGCTGATTCAAACTGGGCAAGTGTCGCCAACCGGCTTATTGGCCGTGACGTTTACCAACAAAGCCGCCAAGGAAATGTTGACCCGCATCACCGCCTCCTTGCCGATTAACACGCGCGGCATGTGGGTGGGCACGTTTCACGGTTTGTGCAACCGTTTATTGCGCGCTCACCATCGTGAAGCCGGCTTGCCTGCCAGCTTTCAAATTCTAGACATCGCCGACCAATTGTCCGTCATCAAACGCTTGATGAAATTGATGAACGTGGACGATGAAAAATTCCCGCCCAAGCAAGTGCAAAACTTCATCAACGGTTGCAAAGACGAAGGCATGCGCGCCAACAAAGTGGAAGCCTACGACGCGCATTCGCAAAAGATGCGGGAAATTTTTGAAGAATACGACAAGCAATGCCAGCGCGATGGCGTGGCCGATTTTGCCGAGCTGCTATTGCGTTGCTACGAATTATTAGAGCGCGACGCTAACATCCGCCAGCATTACCAAAGCCGCTTCAAATACATTTTGGTGGACGAATTTCAAGACACCAACCGCTTGCAATATATGTGGCTAAAATTACTGGCTGGCCCAGACAATTGCATGTTTGCCGTGGGCGACGACGACCAATCCATTTACGGCTTTCGCGGGGCACGCGTGGGCAACATGCGCGACTTTGAAAAAGATTTTCAGATACAGCACATCGTTAAGCTGGAAGAAAACTACCGTTCGCACAGCAATATATTGGATGCGGCCAACGCCATCATTTCGCACAACACCAACCGCCTAGGCAAAAACCTGTGGACCTCGGCCGGCGCCGGCGAGCCGGTTCGCCTCTACGATGCGTATAACGATAACGACGAAGCGCAATTTATTGTCGACGAAATAAAAATGCTGCATTGCGAGGGCACTTCCTTGGGCGAGATCGCCCTCTTGTACCGATCCAACGCGCAATCGCGTATCTTAGAGCACGCCTTGTTTTCGGCCAATTTGCCTTACCGCGTTTACGGCGGCTTGCGCTTTTTTGAACGCGCGGAAATCAAGCATGCCTTGGCCTACATGCGCTTAATTGCCAATGCCAACGACGACACCGCTTTGTTGCGCGTGATTAACTTTCCGGCACGCGGCATAGGCGCACGCAGCTTAGAGCAATTGCAAGAAAGCGCACGGGCGGAGAATTGCAGCATCTGGCAAGCGGCCATCAACAAAGTTGGTAACGGTAAACTGGGTGCCAAAGGCATAGAGGGATTTGTCGCCCTAATCCGGCAAATGGTTGATCAGGCTTACGGCATCAGCTTGGCCGAACTGACCGAATTGGCCACCTCGCTATCGGGTTTAATGGCGCATTACGAAAACGACAAAGAAGGCGAAGACCGCATCGAAAACTTGAAAGAGTTGGTGACGGCGGCGGTGTCGTTTACCAACCAAGATTTTGGCAACCACAACAACGTGGATGGCGAAACCGAGCAAGATTTGCTCACGCAATTTTTAAGTCACGCGAGTTTGGAAGCCGGCGAACACCAAGCCGACGTTGGCAAGGAAGCCTTGCAACTGATGACGGTGCACGCCTCCAAGGGCTTGGAATTTAAAGTGGTGTTCATCAGCGGTTTGGAAGAAGGCTTGTGCCCGCACGAACAAAGTATGTACGAAACCCAAGGCCTAGAGGAAGAGCGTCGCTTGATGTACGTGGCGGTGACCCGTGCGCGCCAACGCTTGTATTTAAGCCACGCGCAAAGCCGCATGCTGCATGGCAAGGTGCGCTACGGCATCGCATCGCGCTTTTTAGACGAAATCCCCGAGGCCTTGCTCAAGCGCCTCAACAGCAAACCGGTGGCGAAAAGCGGCCGCGATTACAATGCCATGCCGGCCATCATGAGCGCGCAACAAAGTGTGAGCCAAAAAAATGCCATGCCGTGGAAAATAGGCCAGCAAGTGGCCCATGCGAAATTCGGGAACGGGGTGGTGGTGAGTTACGAAGGCAATGCCAGCGACATGCGCGTGCAAGTGAATTTTGGCCAACAAGGTTTGAAGTGGTTGGCCATGGAGTTCGCTAAACTAAACCCCATTTAGGCTAAGCGTGATTTAATGGCTAGTTAGCCCTTGTATGCACAAACACGTCTTCGTAGCTGGCATACAAGCTGGTCATCATGACCGGCACGGCAACCAATAAACCCAAACCAAATGGAATGATGGCGACCAGCAACATCAAGGTGAAAATCACGCCATAGACAATGAACGGCAGTAGGTTTTTTAAGCAGACCGTGAAGCTTAATTTCAGCGCTTGGCCCGCCGTTAAATTATTCAAACCCACCAATAATGGCGCGTACCAATAGGCCATCAAAATCGGCACGATGCACAACATGGCAAAAAACAAGGGCGGCAGCATGGCATCGGCTTGCTCGGTGGTAAGGCCTTGCTCTAATTTAATGGCGGTAATGGTCGCGCTGTCCATGCTTAAGACCACCATCACGGCCACTGCCAGTAAGCAGGCCATGTAAATACCGCCTACGCTAATGAGCTGTGAGGTGTTTTTCTTAAAGCCGGCAAACAAGTGGTTAATTTCCAAATCCTGCTGCTGCGCTACGGCTTGGCAGCCCCACATCATGCCCGCAGCAAACACCGGTGCTAACAAGGTGGTGATCACTGAGCCGATTAAGGGGATTAATGAGATGGGCAAAATGATGGCAAGGTAGATCACCCAGAGGATGATCCACATGGCCGGATTGGCTCTAAACAATTGAAAGCCACGCACCGTCCAAGCCCATGCGTGGCTGGCAGGCACTTGCCTAAATTGCGGTAAGGTCGTTGGATTATCGGTACTCATGGCGGCTTATCCTAGCGTGCGTAAGGTCAATATGCGTTTAAAGTGATCGGGGTCTTTAGCGTGGGTTAATTCACCGGCCTGCGGGAAGATTTTATCGTGCAAGCGTGACAACCAAAAGCGCAAGGCGGCCGTGCGCAACAAGCTAGGCCAAGCCGCTTGTTCGGCTGCGCTAAATGGCCGCACCGCTTGGTAGGCGTCTAACATAGCGCTCAAGCGACTGGCATCAAACTGGCCGTCTGCTTCCACGCACCAATCGTTAACTGCAATCGCCAAATCGTAGGCCAGCACATCGTGGCAAGCGTAGTAAAAATCAATCAAGCCGCCTATTTCATCGCCATCAAACAACACGTTGTCGCGGAATAAATCGGCATGAATGACGCCGCTAGGCAAAGCGGACACGTCCAACTTGGCTTGAAAGGCCATGCTGTCGCTCAACAAACTTTGCTCGGCCGCACTCAAGTGCGGCATGACCAAGGCGGCGGTGTGCTCGCGCCAATCTGCGCCACGTGTATTGTGGCTATTGTGGTAGTTGGGCTGCAAATCAAACGACAAGCTGGCCACGTGCATTTGCGCCAACACACGACCGACGGCATGGCATTGGGCCAAATTGGGACGAACTACGTCTTGACCTTTTAAACAACTGATCAACACCGCCGGCTTGCCGTTTAAGGAGTGCAAGCTGTGGCCGGATTGGTCTTTAATCGGGGCTGGGGAAGGAATGCCGTGGGCGGCCAAGTGGCTCATTAAATCAATAAAATACGGCAGCTCATCCAAGCTGTTGTGCTCAAACAAGGTCAGCACGTATTTAGCTTGGCTGGTGGTGACGAAGTAATTGGTGTTGGTGATGCCCGAAGCGATGCCTTTTAATTCCTGCAATTCACCAATGGCGTAATCTTTAAGCCAAGCTTGCAATTGGGTAAAACTGACTGTGGTGAATACCGACATAATTTAAGCGATTAAGTAAGGGGTGAGCGCGTCGTGCTGATCATCAAAAAGGCTAGCTCGCGCTAGCCTGGTGTGCAATGCATTTAAAATCGGAATATCGTCCATTTAGGAATGCTCATGGGTTGCACCGGGCCGTTATTAATCCATGCGCCGTCTTGGTCTTCTTTGTGCAAGTAATACGGCACACCATGGGCTGGGGTGATTTTCATCATGTAGAGCTGACCGCCTATGCGGTATTCTTCTATGGTTTCACCGTTCTTTTTAATGATGGTGATTTGCGGTTCGTCGGCGTTTTCTTCGTTGCTAATAGCCGGTGGCGGCAATTCTTCTAAGGTTTGCAAATCGGGCGGCGGTGCTTTAGTGTCGGCGGCAACCCCAGGCAGTGCCATGAACGCTAGCAACAGGGCTAAACTTAGGTGGATTTTTCGCATGACGGGCACTCGCTCTCTTTTTAAACTATCGATTGCAACGGTTTTTATTTTAACAAATTACCTGCGCCTAGTCTTAGCTAGATTGCAAATAAAGGCTTATAAATAAAGTTGTACGCGTTCTTCCTCGGCCGACAATTTAAAGCCACGCGCTTCGTAATGCTTGAAGATGGCCTCAACAATTTTCGCCGGCTCGTCTATCACTTGAATTAAATCCAGGTCTTCTGGCGCAATCATTTTTTCATTGACCAAGGTGGTTTTAATCCAATCGAGCAAGCCACGCCAAAACGGTTCGCAGACCAAGATGATGGGAATCTTGATGGTTTTGCCGGTTTGCACCAAGGTCACCGCTTCCATCACTTCGTCCAAAGTGCCAAAGCCGCCTGGCATGACCACGTAGGCATTGGCGTATTTAACGAACATGACTTTACGCATGAAAAAATGCTTGAAATTTTGGCTGATGTCTTGATAAGGGTTGCGCGTTTGCTCGTGCGGCAACTCGATGTTCAAGCCTACGCTAGGCGATGGCCCAGGGTAAGCGCCTTTATTGGCCGCTTCCATGATGCCGGGGCCGCCACCGGAAATCACGCTAAAACCGGACTCACTTAACAGCCTTGCAACCTCTTCGGTTAGCTTATAATACGGGTGGTCTACCGGCGTGCGTGCACTGCCGAATATAGACACGGCCGGCGTGATGGCTTTGAGTCGCTCGGTGGCCTCAACGAATTCTGCCATAATCTCAAAGGCACGCCAGGACTCTTGTCCGGTTTGATGCACGCCCTGTGTATCGGGGTCACAGATGTTGGGGACCTTTTGCGGTTTTTTTGTAACACTCATGTTTTGGCACCTAAGTAATAATTGAAAGCGCGACTTTATGAAAACATTGTTATTGGTTGATGGCTCATCCTACCTGTATCGGGCCTTTCACGCCATGCCTGACTTACGCAACAGTTTAAATGAACCGACCGGCGCCATACAAGGCGTGTTGAATATGTTGCGCCGTTTGCATAAAGATTACCCCTCCGATTATAGCGCGTGTGTTTTTGATGCCAAAGGCAAAACCTTTAGGGACGACATTTACCCAGAATACAAAGCCAACCGCGCGTCCATGCCAGACGAGCTGCGCGCGCAAATAGAGCCCTTGCACGAGGCTATCAAGGCCATGGGTTGGCCGCTTATCATGGAGAGCGGCGTGGAGGCCGACGACGTAATAGGCGCGCTGGCCAAACAGGCGGAACGCGAAGGCGTGCGCGTCATCATTTCCACCGGCGACAAAGACATCTCGCAATTGGTTAACGAGCACATCACCGTGGTCAACACCATGCGCGATGCGTTTAGGCGGGTGGATGACGTGCTGGACATTGCCGGCGTGGAAAAGAAATTCGGTATCCCGCCGCGCTTAATTATCGATTACCTAGTGTTAATCGGCGACACCTCAGACAACGTGCCTGGCGTGGAAAAAGTGGGGCCTAAAACGGCGGTGAAGTGGTTGCAAGAATACGGCAGCCTAGACAACATCGTGGCCAATGCCGATAAGATAGGCGGCGTGGTCGGCGAGAATTTACGCAAGGCCTTGCCTTGGTTGCCGACCGCCCGCGAACTCATCACCATACGCTGCGACGTCGGCATACAAGAACACTTAAGCGACCTGGCCCCGCAAAGCATGGACAAAGCCAAGTTAGCGGCACTGTTTGAACGCTTCGAGTTTAAAAGCTGGCGCCGTGAATTGGATGGCATGGGCGATCAACAAGCACCCAGCAGCCTTAGGGCCATGCCAACTAGCAGCAGCGTGCAAAGCACCGATACGCTGGACATGTTTGCCGTGACCCAACACGCCGTGAACACCCAGCGCCAATACGAAACCCTATTAACGACCGCGCAATTGGATAGCTGGCTGGCCAAACTGGCAAGCGCGCCGCTGATTTGCTTTGATAGCGAGACCACCTCGCTGGATCCCATGACCGCTAAAATTGTCGGCTTGTCGTTTAGCGTGGAAGCCGGCAGTGCCGCGTATTTACCGCTGATGCACGATTATTTTGATGCGCCTGTGCAGCTAAATTTTGCCGAATGCTTGGCCAAAATTAAGCCCATCCTAGAAAACCCGGCGATTAAAAAAGTGGGGCAAAACCTTAAATACGACCAACACGTGTTGGCCAATCATGGTATTGCCATCAACGGCATCGCCCACGATACCTTGTTGCAATCCTACGTGTTTGAGTCGCACAAAAGCCACGGCATGGATGCCTTAAGCGAGCGGCATTTAGGCTTCAAACCGATCAGCTTTGAAGAGGTAGCGGGCAAAGGGGCCAAGCAGGTGACTTTTAACCAAGTGACGGTGGAAACAGCCGCCGAGTACGCCGCAGAAGACGCCGACATCACACTGCAATTGCACCAAGCCATGTACCCGCAAGTGGCGGCAGACAGCAAGCTGGATTACATCTACAGCCAGATTGAAATGCCCAGTTCACAAGCGCTCTTTAACATAGAGCGCAACGGCGTGCTGATAGACCGCGCCATGTTAGCCAGCCAAAGTAACGAAATAGGCAACAAGTTAATCGCGCTTGAAAACCAAGCTTACGCGTTAGCCGGCCAACCGTTCAACTTGGCTTCGCCTAAGCAATTGCAAGAAATTCTGTTTGATAAATTGGGCATCAAACCCACCAAAAAAACCCCATCGGGCGCGCCGTCCACCGACGAAGACGTGTTGCAGGAATTGGCATTGGATCACCCCTTGCCTAAGGTGTTATTGGAATACCGAGGCTTGGCGAAATTAAAGTCCACCTACACCGACAAATTACCACGCATGATTAACGCCAGCACCGGCCGCGTGCACACCAGCTATAACCAAGCAGTGGCGATCACCGGCCGCTTGGCCAGCTCGGATCCGAATTTGCAAAACATACCGGTTCGCTCAGCCGAAGGGCGACGCATACGCGAGGCCTTTATCGCCCCTGCCGGCAGCGTGATTGTCTCCGCCGACTACTCGCAAATTGAGCTGCGCATCATGGCGCATTTATCGCAAGATGCCGGCATGCTCAAAGCCTTTTCCAATAACGAAGACATCCATCGCCATACCGCGGCCGAGATTTTTGGCGTGGAACTGACGGCAGTCGATAGCGAGCAACGCCGCTACGCCAAGGTGATTAACTTCGGTTTGATTTATGGCATGAGCGCCTTTGGCTTAGCGCAAAACTTAAACATAGATCGCACCTCTGCACAGAGTTACATAGAGCGTTATTTTGCCCGCTACCCTGGGGTGCGCGATTACATGCAAAGCACGCGTGACATGGCCAAGCAACGTGGCTTTGTGGAAACCTATTTTGGCCGCCGCTTATGGGTGCCGGAAATCAACAGCCCGAACGGCATGCGCCGCGCCGGCGCGGAACGGGCCGCGATTAACGCGCCCATGCAAGGCACGGCCGCTGATTTAATTAAGCTGGCCATGATCGCCGTCGATCAATGGTTGGGCGAGGCCAAGCTGCAAAGCAAATTGATTATGCAGGTGCACGATGAATTGGTGCTGGAAGTGCCGGAGGCGGAATTGGCTGTGGTGAAAGCCAAGCTAACCGAACTCATGCAGGGTGTGGCGCAATTATCCGTGCCCTTGCTGGTGGAAGTGGGCGTGGGTAAAAATTGGGAAAGCGCGCATTAAACAATTCGGATGCGACACAAACAAAAAAGGCGATGCAATGCATCGCCTTTTTAATTAATGCCTGCTTATAGCCAGTACACGAACACGAACAGACCTAACCAAACCACGTCTACAAAGTGCCAGTACCAAGCCACGCCTTCGAAACCAAAATGGTGTTCAGGGCTAAAGTGGCCCTTCATGCAGCGCAAGGTAATCACGATCAACATGATGGTTCCTAGCAACACGTGGAAGCCATGGAAACCGGTTAACATGAAGAAGCTAGCGCCGTAAGCGCCAGAGGCCAGCGTTAAACCCATTTCAGTGTAAGCCTCATGGTATTCCATTGCTTGGCAAGCCAAGAAGGCAATACCTAGCAACACGGTTAAGGCCATGCCCACCACCAATTGTTTACGGTTATTTTTAATTAAACCCCAATGCGCCCATGTGATGGTGGCACCGGATGTTAGCAACAAGGCCGTGTTGATGGCTGGCAAGCCCCATGCGCCCATAGGGTGCAATGGACCTGGTTTGTATTCACCGCTAACGGTTAAGCCGCCTGGGCCGGTTGATGGCCATGAGCCGATGAAGTCTTTATAGAGTGTAACGTCAACATCGTAACCACCTAACTCCGGCACGGATAACACGCGCATGTAGAACAAGGCACCAAAGAAGGCCGCAAAGAAGGCAATCTCCGAGCATATAAAGACGATCATGCCAATGCGGAAGGATTTGTCTTCCCATTTTTTAAATTGACCGGTGATGCTTTCAGTGATGATGGAACCCATCCATTTGAACACCATGAAAAGAATTAAGGCGAAGCCTAAAATCATCATCCATTTGCCTGGTGCTGCTAAGTAGGCCAAGTCTTTGTTTTTATCGGTAGCCACGCTGAAGATAAAACCAGAGGCCAATGACAGCAAGCCCATGGATATGATCGCTGGGTAGATGCTACCGTGCGGTACGTAATACTGATTGTTAGAATGTGTCGCCATGCAATTACTCCCGTGCATTTTTTATTTTATTTTAAATTCAAATAGCCAAAAACCGGGCTATCTCCTTACCAACCACTGCTTAAAAACCGACTACTTACCCTCATCCACCGATGGAAAAAATGCGTAGGACAAGGTCATTTCAGACACATCCACTGGCAATTTTGGGCTTACAAAAAACCGTAAGGGCATTTCTTTTTCTTCCCCTGGCTTGAGCGCCTGGTTCACAAAACAAAAACACTCTATTTTCTTTAAATTAGCCGCCGCTATGCCCGGTGTAATACTAGGAATAGCCCGACCAACCACCACCTGGTTCGTGGTATTTTTTGCTACAAACGTGACCGTTTCTATTTGGCCTGGGTGCATCTTAATGCTACTTTGCTTAGGGTAAAAATTCCAACCTAAACCCGGCATCACGTTGGTGGTAAATTGCACCGTCACCCAACGCGATTCATCAACTTTGGCATCCGCCAAAACCTCTGCAGAATTTTTTGTCTTGCCATTCAAGCCGGTCATTTCGCATAACACGTCGTAAATCGGCACCAAGGCAAAAGCAAATAACAATGAGCCTAAAAGCATCCACAGCAATTTGCGGACTAGGCGTTTATTTTTTAAATCGAGTTGCTGTTTTGGCGATAGCGTTTCGCTGTCGTTTATTTTTGCCATATCAAAAACATCGATACAACGTAACAAATTAGAGCTAGGCCGCCTAAAACCATGGCGATGCGCTTGTTGCTTAATTTTTTATCTGCTAACGGCTTATTCATACCATTCCAATTTAAAAACTCGGCTTGAATTTCAAGCCGAGTTATGTGGCTTACTTAACAGTCGGTTGCTCAGTGAAGCTGTGGTATGGAGGAGGTGATGGTAATGTCCACTCCAAACCTTTAGCGCCTTCCCAAACTTGATCGGTGGCTTTTTTGCCGCCTTTAACGCAAGTCACGATGTTGTATACAAATATCAACTGTGACAAGCCCATTACAAATGCGGCAATGGATGAAATCATGTTGAATTCAGCGAATTGCAATGCGTAGTCTGGAATACGACGTGGCATACCGGCTAAACCTAAGAAGAACTGAGGAATAAAGGTAAAGTTGAATGAGATGGCCGTTAACCAGAAATGCAATTTACCTAATTTCTCGTTATACATATGACCAGTCATTTTTGGTAACCAGAAATACACACCCGCCATGATACCCATGATACCGCCGGCAAATAAGGTGTAGTGGAAGTGCGCTACCACGAAATAACTGTTGTGGTATTGCGCATCGGCTGCAACGTCAGCCAACACTAGACCGGTTAAGCCGCCGATACCGAATAAGATGATCCAACCCACGGTAAACAACATCGGTGTTTCAAAGCTCATGGAGCCTTTCCACATGGTTTTAATCCAGCAGAAGAACATCACGGCCAATGGCAATGAAATCGCCATGGTGCTGTACATGAAGTAAAGCAAGGCTGGCACTGGCATACCTGAAGTGAAGAAGTGGTGAGCCCAAACAACCATGGCCAACACACCAATTGCAATGAAGGAATACACTTGCGCTTTGTAACCGTACATAGGTTTGCGTGAGAATGTTTCTAAGATTTGTGGAATGAAACCCCAAACCGGTAATAACAAAATATACACTTCTGGGTGACCAAAGAACCAGAATAAATGTTGGAACATCACTGGGTCACCACCACCGGCCGCATCAAAGAAGTGCGTACCGAAATGACGGTCAGTTAGCAACATGGTAACCGCACCAGCTAACACAGGAATGGTGGCTACCAGCAAGAATGCGGTGATTAACCAGCCCCAAGCGAACAACGGCATTTTCATTAATGTCATGCCAGGCGCGCGCATGTTAAACAAAGTTACGATGATGTTGATGGAACCCAATACAGAAGACACACCCAACAAATGCACCGCAAAAATCGCAAAGTCCACACCGATGCCACCTTGCACAGACAAGGGTGGGTAGAAAGTCCAACCGGTTGCTAGCGCACCGTCACCGATGCCAAATAGCGCAAGCGTGAACGGTAAGGTTAGTAAGATAGCAGACGGTGGTAATAACCAGAAACCCCAGTTATTCAAACGTGGCAAGGCCATGTCTGGCGCACCGATTTGCAATGGGATCATCCAGTTAGCAAAGCCAGTGGCCGCAGGCATCAAGGCTGCGAAAATCATGATCAAGGCGTGTACGCCGATCAATTGATTGTAAAACTCTGGGTTCACCAATTGCAGACCCGGCTGAAACAATTCAGCACGTATGCCTAAAATCATCGCACCGCCAACAAAGAACATAATCAGCGAGAATGTTAAATACATCGTGCCTATGTCTTTGTGGTTGGTGGTGGTTAACCAACGCATGATCCCGGTTGGGTGTTCAGCGTGATCGTCGTGATGCGCTACCGTTGTTGTACTCATTACCTTCTCCTGATTACTCAAACTAAATAATTAATATTACTGACGTGCGGCTTTAACTTGCGCAGGTTGCAAGACATCGCCCACGCTATTACCTAAGGCATTTCTTTCATAGGTAATCACTGCAGCGATTTCGGTGTCGTTCAACAAGGCTTTCCATGCCGGCATAACGCGAATACCGTTTAACACGCGGTCTAAATGGCCGTCTTTTAAGTATTTACCATCGGCACCAAAGATAGGTCCTAAGGCCACTTTACTGCCGGTTAAGGCAGGGAAGGCAGGAGGCAAACCGGCACCGGATACTTGGTGACAAACGGCACAGTTTTTCTCGTACACGCCTTTACCTTCGGCAACCAATTCGTCTTTAGTCCATTCTTTATCGGCACCAGCAGAAGCTTTAGCCATTTCTTCTTTTTTCGCCACTACCCATGCTTTGTACTCTTCCATAGGCACGGCATCCACCACCACTGGCATGTAACCGTGGCCTTTACCGCACAGTTCTTTACATTGACCACGATAAGTACCGGCTTTATCCACTTGCACCCATGTTTCGCGCAAGAAACCAGGTACAGCTAAACGTGATGAACCGAATTGCGGCACCCACCAGTTATGCATTACGTCGGTAGCGGTCATTAAAATACGCACTTTTTCGCCAACCGGTAATACTAAGTGGTTGTCCACTTCCAACAAGTACTGCTCGTCTTTCTTACCCTCAAAGCCTTTGTCTGTTTGCTCTTTAGGCGTAGACAAGTTGCTGACGAATTTGATGCCTTTGGCATCGCCGTCCATGTACTCATACTGCCAACGCCATTGTGAACCGGTCACTTTAATCACCATGGTGGCCTTGTCGCGTGTGTCTTCCATCATGATCACACTGTGGTAAGCAGGGATACCCATGATCACGAAGTCGATCAACAACAGAATAGCAAACGGCACCAAGGTCCAGAATATCTCCATAGTGGTAGAAGGCGCTTTATCCACTACCGCTTTGAAGTTTTTACTTTTTCGGTGGGCAAAAATAGAGTAGATCATGATGCCCAACACAACAACGAAAATCACCATGGTGATCAACATGAATTTGTTGTGCACGTGCAATGTGTCTAGGGCCATAGGCGTGACTGGTTCAGGGAAATTCCATGAATAATCCGCATGCGCAGCAAGGGATGCCAGCATGGTCGACAGCGCTAAACTAATTTTTGTAAAACCTCGCATAAAACTCACTCCAAAACTAAATTAATTAATATTTTTTAATTTTTGTCTGAGGTCCCGCGCCAATTGGCTGCGCTGCTCATCGTTTATAAAATTTCTACCAAATTCCACTTCATTGCCGTGCGAACTAATAAACAGACCACACTTGCCGTTACTGCCTTTTATCATCGCTACATCGCGCACATTGACTTGTGCCCAGTAGCGCTGAAAAACCGTTGTCGTTATTTCTTTGACGTTTCTTTTTTCGACCACCACGCGGTCGCTTTCTATGGTTATGCTGTCAAAATCGTCTGCATGCAAATACACACTGTGAAAAGCATAGGCAAAAGCCACAATTTCCAAACCAGCAAACGGCAACACCAACCACGCGCCTATGTGCAAAAATCCTAAGGCCACCACTAGCGCAATGCCTGCTAATGCGGCCAGCAATTTAACACTGTCTTCAACCGACAATGAATTGTTTGGTCTTGCAATAATTTTGTCACCCAAATTCGCTACTGCCATACACGGCCCTTAATCAAAATCTTAAAGTCTTGACACTTAAAATCCGAGAGAGTTTCTTTCGAAAATTGCCGGTGATATAGCCGTTTTAAAACTTTTTCTAGCATGCTTAGGCATGCGACAATTTGACGCAGAGCAAAAATAGCACGAAAAAAGATTTGGCTCAAGGAAAATGTTACATTTTTGTAACATTTACATCACACGGATGACCTATTAGCCAGCTAGTCTTCTTGGCTAGCTGACTTTTGACTTATAGGGTTGAATATGCCACTATCCAACCCTATTCAAGGCAATGCATGGCGCCTTAGTTAATAAGGCAAAAGCCATTTCATCGCGCAATAAAATTAGGCAAACACACTCACCCATAAATCAGCATGCACACGCCAACATCCTTAAACAGCACTTCACTAACCCATGGCCGCAGCCGCTAAGAAAAAATCAGCCTCGTTGGCATCCGCCACCTTATACGACATCGTCATCATAGGCGCTGGGCCCAGCGGTTTGTCGGCAGCGGTGCGGGCAAGCGAACAAGGGCTTAATTACGTCTTGCTGGAAGCCGAGCAAGCCCCGGCCAACACCGTGCGCAATTACCAACGCGGTAAATTGGTCATGTCCGAACCTCGTGGCCTGCCCTTGCGCAGCGCCTTGCCTTTCACCGCCTCCTCGCGTGAATCGGTATTGCAGACCTGGGAACAGACCATGGCCGAGCACCAAGTCAATGTGCGCTATGGCGCCAAGGCACTGGGCATACAAAAAGTGGCCTCCGGTTTAATGGTCGAACTGGACGACGGCACTAGTCTGCATACAAAAAATGCCGTGTTGGCCATGGGCGTGCAAGGCAGTTTGCGCAAACTGGAGATTCCTGGCGGCGACCTGCCGCAAATTCAATACCAACTGGATGACCCGGACGCCTATAAAAATGAAACCATAGTGGTGATTGGTGGCGGCGACAGCGGCGTGGAAAACGCCATCGCCTTATCGGCGCGCAACCAAGTGATTATTTTGAACCGTGCGGACGACTTCAGTAATTGTAAGGAAACCAACCTCAGTCAATTAACCGAAGCAAAAAAACGCGGCGTATTGGATTGGTTATTGGAGACCAAGCCGCAATCCATAGAAGCCAATAGCAAAGGCGACTTTCCCATTACCGTGTTTGCCAACACACCCAATGGCGTGGAGCGCATCCCTTGCCATAGGGTGATTGCTCGTTTGGGCGCCTTGTCGCCGCGACCCTTATTGGAAAGTTTTGGCGTCGGCTTCTCCACGCCCGATTTATACGCCCTGCCGCAATTGTCTTCGCACTACGAATCCAGCGTAGCCGGTTTATACGTAATAGGTGCACTGGCCGGTTACCCCTTAATCAAACAAGGCATCAACCAAGGCTATGAAGTCATTGAGCACATTTTAGGCAACCCGGTTGAACCCGCCGACAGCGCATTATTACGTGAAAAATTTGCCAGCTTTTGCACCGACCGCGGCATAGACGATGTGTTGGAAAAGATACGCAAACGCGTGCCCTTGCTCGCCATGCTTAGCAGCTTGCAATTGCGCGAGCTGGTGCTAGAAAGCAATATATTGTTGCCGCAAGCTGGCGACGAAATATTTAAACGCAACGATTACAGCACCACCTTCTTCTTTATCGTGGAAGGGGAACTGGACATATTAATCGACGACGACGACCTGCCCGATGGCCACCTTAAAGCCGGCGAATTCTTTGGTGAATTGGCCTTGGTATCGGGCCGTCGACGGGCTGGCACGGTGCGTGCCACGCAGGCTTGTGTGTTGATCGAAACGCCCAGACGGGTCATGCTGAAACTGGTTGATTCGGTGCAATCCATGCGCCGTATCCTAAATGAAGTGGCGATTAAAACCATCATCCACTTGTGCATAGGCTTGTCGCTGAGTGAAAAAGATTTAAACGACGTGGCCAACAACGCCACCCTAAAAACCTACGCAGCCGGCGAGGAATTGTTCCATGAGGGCGACGAGGCCGACGGGCTTTACCTGATTCAAAGCGGCTCGGTCACCGTTTCGCACACCATAGGCGGCCGTGACGTGGTGCTTTTTTACGTGGCCGCCGGCCATTACGTAGGCGAAATGTCCTTGGTGTCGGGCGAACCGCGTTATGCCACGGTGCGCGCGGCGATTGCCACGGAAGCGGTATTCATTGAAGCCGGTCGCATGCGCGACATCATTGCACGCAACCCTGAAATACGCGGTGAATTGGATGCGCGCTATTTGCAGCATTTGCAGGATCAAGAAAAACGCCAACAACTGGAAACGGCATTTGAAAATAACCAAGTGGCCGTGGGGCAGCCTAGCCCATCCAACCTGATTTCCTTTTTAATTCAGCAAGGCGTGGGCGAAGCCACGGACGTGCTGCTGATAGACGAATCCTTGTGCGTGCGCTGCAACCATTGCGAGCAGGCTTGCGCCGATACCCATGGCGGGGCCACCCGTTTAGACCGCGATGCCGGGCCCATTTTCGCCAACATTCGCGTGCCCACGTCATGCCGCCACTGCGAGCACCCGCACTGCATGAAAGATTGCCCGCCGGATGCCATCCACCGCGCGCCGCACGGCGAGGTTTACATCGATGACAGCTGCATAGGCTGCGGCAATTGCCAAGCCAACTGCCCCTACGACGTGATACAGATGTCGGAGATACACGAACAAAAAGAACCCAGCATCGTGCAAATGCTATTGGGCATCAAGCCCAAATCGGTGCCGGTCAGCAACGGTGCCAAAGTGGCAGTGAAATGCGACATGTGTAAGGACATCAGCGGCGGACCGGTGTGCGTGCGCGCCTGCCCAGTCGGGGCCGCCTTACGCGTTAAACCGGAAGAGCTATTAAACTACGCCGGTGGCACAGGCAACGACGCCAACTTAATGAACGACCATGCGGATTAAAGGTTAACCCATGCAACACAGCAACTTTTTCGACTACAAAAAATACCGCTACTTCAAAGTAGCCGTGGTCATGATTTTGCTCGCCTTCGCCGCCTTTTTGTTGTTTGAACCGGCCGTCGGCCATTACGGCGGCAGTTGGGTGGGTTACGCATTGGGCACGATTTCTGCCGGCCTGGTATTTTGGATGGCCTGGTATGGCATACGAAAACGCCGTTACCGCAGCAGTGGCACTACCCAAGCCTGGCTGTCGGCGCACATATACTTAGGCACGGCCCTGACTTTTATTGCTACCTTTCACAGCGGCTTTCATTACGGCTTGAACATACACACGGTGACCTACGGCCTACTCATGATAGTCGTTATCAGCGGCTTCTTTGGCAATTACGCCTACATGATTTACCCGCGCTTAATGACGGAAAACATGGGCGAAGACAATTTAGACGGCTTGCTGTTACGCATCGCCGAAGCCGATAAAATGGCGCGGCAAATTGCCTTAATGATGCCAGACGACATTAACAACACGGTGACGCGCGCCTGCCGCGAGACTTCCATAGGCATCGGTTTATTGGAGCAACTGCGCGGCTTTCAGCCAGACTGCCCAACCGCCATGGCCGTGCAAGAATTGACTTCGCTGGGGCACGACCTACCCGTGGAACAACGCAAGCTTTACCGTGATCTTTATTCCCTGATGGTGCGCCGCGAATCCCTAGTGAAACGCGCCAGGCAAGATTTGATGTACCGGGCCCGCATGGGCTTTTGGCTGTATTTTCACGTGCCTTTTGCCATCGCCTTAATCATGGCGATGGTAGCGCACGTGCTAGCGGTCTTTTTTTATTGGTAAGCGATTTTAAAAGCCCATGATCAATTGCCTGTTAATTAAACTATCCCACAGTAGCCGCGGCGTGCTCACGCGCAGCTACCGCACCTTAACGTCTGAAGAAATCACCGTTGGCCGCGGCGCCGAATGCGCCATCCACTTGTTGGATCCACGCTTGAGCATGCACCATGCCGTCATCAAACGCATGGACGACGGCAAAATCCATTTGGTCGCCATCAACGGTGAGCTGGCAGTCGATGGCGTGGTGCAAAAAAACATAGAGTTAAGCCACGGCACCTTGGTCAGCATAGGGCCCTATCAAATAAAAGTGGAACCGGCCCCACCGGATGTGGACATAGCCATCTCGCTGATGTTGTTGCAACGCTTACCGGACGATTTTCAAGATTTAAAATTGCGCACCCACGAACCCTTGCGCGGTGCAGCCAGCTTCAAGCGCCGCATGGCATTGTGGATGGCCGCCTTCATTGCCCTGGTCTTTATAGGCTTGCCTTTGGCGCAAAATTTAATCCCCAGCCTCAACCAAACCATGGCGCAATATCCATTGGGTTTTGACCGCGTGTGGAGCCCAGGCCATGTCTCCAATGCGCATTTGCATTTTGGCTCGCAGTGCTTCAATTGCCACGAAAAACTCACCGAACAAGTTAACGATCAAGCTTGCGTCAAATGCCACCAAAATACCGCGCCGCATATCACCGACCCGGCATTGCAAAAACGCGTTTTCCACAGCAGCGGCCGCTTATCCGATGGCATGCGCTGCGCCGAATGCCATAGGGAGCACAAAGCGCCGCACCCACTGGCCAAGCAAGACAATAATAATTGCGTGAAATGCCATGCCGACATTAAAGCAGTGGACGCAAAAAGCGCCCTATCCAATGTCAAAGATTTCGACCGCAGCCACCCGGAATTCAAGCTCAGCTTTATTCGCGAACACGCGGAACAGCCGGGCACGAAACACATAGAGCGCATTCCTCAAAGCGAAAGTGCGGGCTTAGCCGAGCAATCTGGTTTGAAATTCCCGCACTCGCAGCACGTCGGCTTGGTGCAAGGACCAAACGGCGTGATGGACATACGCGAATTAAACTGCAGCGATTGCCACCGTGGCGAAGGCAAAGAAATGCGCATCCAAGCAGTGGAATTTAAACGCGATTGCCAAAGCTGCCACACCAATCAATTGCAATTAGGCTTGGGCGACAAAACCTTCAGCGTGCCGCATGGCGACGAAGAAGCGGTAATGAACGCCTTAAGCGCGAAAGTGCCCAAAGACAAGCTGCGTTACGCCACGTCCTTGAAAGAAAACGGCTGCGCCTATTGCCATGAAATAGCGCCCGACAAAAAAGACGACAGCGTGCCTTGGCGCGTTAAAAAAGTGGCCATCAACCAAGACTGGTTTAGCAAAGCCCAATTTAACCATGCCTCGCACCGCACACAAAAATGCGTGGCCTGCCATCAGGTAGAGCAATCCGAAAGCAGTCATGACGTGGCCATGCCGGACAGGAAAAATTGCTTGCGCTGCCATTCGGGTAACAGCCCTAAACCGAAACGCATCGCCAGCAGTTGCATGTCTTGCCACACCTTTCATAACGGGCATTTAGTGGCCCCGCAAAAATAAAGTGTCCCCATTAAACGCCCTCAGTTATGCGGTGGGCATCGATGTCGGTGGCCTGAAAAAAGGCTACCATGCGGTGGTCAATCGACATGGGCAATACCATGCGCAATTTCACTCTACCGACCCGCATGCCATCGCCAACTGGGCCAAACAATTTAACCCCAGTGTGATGGCCATCGATGCGCCCGCTATGTTTAGCCAAGACGGCCGATCACGCAAAGCGGAACGGGACTTAGTGAAGAATGGCTTGCGTTGTTTTTACACACCGACCCGCACCATGGCAGAAAAAAGTCGATTTTACGATTGGGTATTTAATGGCGAGCGTTTATATCAAGCGCTGCGTCTGCCACTTTTTTCTGGCATGCCCTGCACAGAGGCCTGCCTCATGGAAACCTTTCCACACGGCATAACGACCGCTTATCAGCAAGCGCAAACAAAGGCACTGACCTTGGGCAATAAAACCGCCCGCCGTTTGCATGCCTTAACTGGCATGGCCTACGACACCCAACACTTGGCTAACATAGACTTTATTGATGCCGCACTGTGCGCCATTGCAGCCGACTACTGCATGGCGAATCGCATCAGCGTTTACGGCTGTAAGCAAGATGGCTTGATTGGCATCCCTCAATTTTCCTAGCGCAGCCTTACAAATTAATTGAACCAAGCTTGCCAAGTAAGGACATATAGCTTGTTATTTTTTAATTAAGAATTAGACGAGCCAGCAATGAAACCTTTTTTCGCCTCCGCATTATTGCTACCAAGTTTATTACTCTCTGTGAGCATCGCCCACGCCCAACCCGGCATAGGCGAATTGCTCTCCTTGCACCAATCCATCGTGCAGATTTCGGTTGAACTCGGTAATGGCCAGGCAGGCACAGGCACCGGCGTGGTGGTGAGCCCAGAATACGTGGTGACCAATTGCCATGTGTTAGCCAATGGCAAAGGTGCCAACGTCGCCAAATACAACGATGGCTACAAACCCATCGCACTTAAAGCCGACTGGAAACACGACTTGTGTGCGCTTAAATTTGAAGGCTTGCCGTTTAAGCCGGTTAATTTACGCGACTCGGCCAGTTTGGCCATAGAAGAAGACGTGTTCAGCTTGGGCTACCCCAATGGCAACAACGTGCCGCAACCGTCTTACGGCTCAATCAAGGCCAAATACGCCTTGGACGGTAGCCTCATCATTCGCTCCAACGCGGCTTTTTCCTTGGGGTCCAGTGGTGGCGCTTTGTTTGACCAAAAGCTAAATTTAATCGGTTTAACCACCTTCAAAAGCCCCGGACCTAATGGCTTTTTTTACAGCATGCCGGTGGAGTGGATACGCGATCTATTAGCCAGTAAAGAATTAATCAGTTTGAACACGGACGAAACGCCTTTTTGGGCGCTGCCTTTTGAGAAACAACCGTATTTCATGCAGGTGGTGATTCCCTACCAAAACAAAGACTGGGCTACGTTACACAGCATCGCTGAAGCTTGGACTAAAAATCAACCGGGTGCCGCCGATGCTTGGTATTACTTAGGGGTGGCCGACTATGGCCTAAACCACGCGCCTTTGGCCAAGAGTGAATTGGATAAAGCCTTAAGCTTGAATCCGCAACACCTAGAGGTATTCATGCAGCAATCGCAAATTGCTTTGCAGGAAGCAGACTTTGCTGCCTTGGAGAAATTGACACCGCGCATTAATACTCTAGACCCTTACGCGGCGGAGTTATTGGCCAGCAACATCGTGGCCTTAAAACAAGCTAAGGCTTTGCCGTCCAGTAAATAGGCTGTTGGTCTTGGCTGGCGTAGACCATCATGCTTAGGCGCCTAATGCTTTCTATGGCTTCGTCTTCGGATACACCCTCCTTGGTGGCACGCTGCTTAGCAAGCGGCGCGCCATAAGCCAACCATTTAGGATTTTCTATGTAGCCACGGTCTGCCATGCAACGCCGCATGACATTGATCTTACGTCCCTCTTTTTCCAGCACTTGAAAAGGCACCAGCGCCTGCATGTGCGCCACCGCATTGTCAGCAATACCGGCACAGTCATTACCGGCTTTTTCTAAAACGCTTGGGGTGTTAGCTTTAGGCGCCTGCAGCCAATTCATGTTGATGGCATAGGCTAAGCCTAACAACAGCAAAATGCCGGGGATGTAAAAACGTGCTTTAGTCATGGTTACTCCTGCAAGGCTTTTAAGTCACTTAACAAAGTGTCACTGTGGCTATTGGGGTCGACATTCACATAGACTTTAGCCACTTTGCCATCCGAGTCTATGAGAAAGGTATGGCGTTTTGCCAGTTTCAGCCAACCCAAATTAATCAAGGCCCCGTAAGACTTGGCCACCAAGCCCGACGTGTCGGCAAGCAGCGGAAAAGGCAGACGGTATTTATTGGCAAACTGGGCGTGCGCTGCAGGGCTATCGACACTGATGCCCACTACGTTGGCGCCGTATTGTTGCAAAGCGCTGTGATCGTCGCGAAAGTGACAGGCTTCTTTCGTGCAACCTGGCGTGTTGTCTTTAGGGTAAAAATACAGCACCAACCAACGCCCTTTAAATTCATCAAATGTTCTGAGCTGGCCACTTTGATCTAGCAGGCTAAACGTTGGCGCAGGCACACCCACTTTTAATGGCACACTGGACGCGGATTTTAAATAGACAATCACCAGCAGACCTGCCAGCGCAATAGCTAACAGCAACAACTTGATCATGGTGCTTCCCCTAAATCAAAGTTGCGTCTGTGGTGGCAGGTGTAGCCATCCGGAAATTGCATGATGTATTTTTGGTGCTTGTCTTCGGCTGGGTAAAAAGCCTGGAATGCTTCCAACTGGGTCACTACCGGCATGCCCCACTGGCCGGAAGCATTCACCGTGGCGATGACTTGCTCGGCCACGGCTTTTTGCGCTTCATTTTGGTAAAAAATAGCCGAGCGGTATTGCGTGCCAATGTCGTTGCCTTGTTGATTGGCTTTGGTCGGGTTGTGCACCCGAAAAAATTCAAACAGCAAATGCTTTAATGTTACTAAGTCCGGGTCAAACTCCACCAGCAAAGTTTCAGCGTGGCCGGTGGTGCCGGTGGTCACTTCACGGTAGGCCACATTGGCGACGTGCCCACCAGAAAAGCCCACTTGGGTAGCGAGCACACCGGGCATGTGCCTAAACAATTCTTCCATGCCCCAATAGCAGCCGCCTGCTAGGTATATTTTTTGTAAATTTTTCATGTTAGCTCTGAGTATGTAACTAAAAATTTGTTCAATTAGCCAAACCTTTATCAAGGTTTTGACTCATACTAATGTATATTTATTTAATAAGGTAAAGAATGATTTTTTCCAAGCTAGCCATCCATTTATCCGAATCGGGCTGGATGCCCGATTTTCTAATTCGCTACGGCATACGCCAACTTAGCCAACAACGTTTGATTGAGATTTCTGCCGGCAACACGGAAATGGCCGGCGAGTTTCGTGCGCGCTTTTTTCAAAGCATGCGCCAAGCGCAAATTGCCCCCTTACCGGAAATGGCCAATGCCCAACACTATGAAGTACCGGCGGCTTTCTTTGATTTGGTGCTGGGTAAGCACCGCAAATACAGCAGTTGCTTCTGGCCTAACGGGGTGGACACCTTAGACCAAGCCGAACACCACGCTTTAAGTCAAACTTGCTTGCACGCCAACTTGCAAAACGGCCAAGCTATTTTGGAATTGGGTTGCGGTTGGGGCTCTTTGTCTTTGTGGATGGCCAGGCATTACCCGGACAGCCAAATCACCTCGGTATCCAATTCCAAATCGCAACGCGATTTTATTTTAGCCATTGCTAAAAAAGAAAACCTAAGCAACCTCAATGTCATTACTTGCGACATGAACAACTTTGACATCAAGCAGCAGTTTGATCGCATTGTCTCGGTTGAAATGTTTGAACACATGCGTAACTACCAAGTGCTGTTTGAAAAAATCAACTCATGGTTAGCGCCGAAAGGCCAATTTTTTATGCACATTTTTTGCCACAAAGACGTGCCCTATGCTTTTGAAGTACAAGGCGACGACGACTGGATGAGCCAGTTCTTTTTTTCCGGTGGCTTCATGCCTAGCGACGACACGCCCAGTCAATTTCAATCGCATCTTAGATTAAGTCGGCAATGGCGTTGGGATGGCAGGCACTACGAAAAAACCGCCAATGCCTGGTTGACCAATATGGACGACAACGAGGCGGTCATCAATGGCATCTTAGCCGAATGTTATGGCCCAGCCAACGTGGTGCTGTGGCGCCAACGCTGGCGTATTTTCTTCATGGCCTGTGCCGAGCTGTTTGGCTACCAAGGTGGTCAAGAATGGTGGGTGAGCCACTACCTATTTGAAAAAAATGCGGGCTAAGCATGGTATTTAACATCATCGGCTTTCAAATCGGTTGGTTTGCCTGCGTGCTAGGTGCGGCTTACCACGCGCCGTGGTTAGGCGTGTTTAATGCCCTCTTCATCCTAATGTTGCACCGCACACGGTCCAAGCACAAACAAGCCGAAAGCAGCTTGCTGCTTCTGGCGGCTTTATTCGGTTTAGTGTTTGACAGCTTGTTGCTGCAATTGGGTTGGGTCGCTTTTGCACCCGTGGCGTATTGGCCGGACGCCTTATCGCCGCCGTGGATGATAGGGCTATGGGCTTTGTTTGCCAGTACCTTAAACCTAAGCCTAAATTGGCTGAAAAAATACACCGCCCTGGCCTGCTTACTCGGCGCCATTTCTGGACCACTGTGTTATTGGGCAGGCGAGCGCTTGGGCGCACTTGAATTAATTAACTTTAATATGGCCATGGTGTATTTGGCCGTGGGTTGGGCCATAGCGGTGCCACTGTTGCTAAAAGTCGCCACAGCCTTAATGAACAAGGAAATAAACCGTGTTTAATGTTGCGCATTATTTACTCACCCTCATCCCCTTGTCCATGATGGCCATACTGGCTTGGGCCTTGAGCTTAAAACACAACAACGTCACCTTGGTGGACACGCTGTGGGCGCTGTTTTTCTTGTTTAGCACGCTGTTTAGTTTCTTTGCTTACGCCGACCCCAGCCCGCGCGCTTGGCTGGTTTTAAGCTTGGTGGCAATCTGGGCTTGCCGCCTAAGCGGGCACTTGCACAACCGCAACCACAACAAAGCAGAGGACGCGCGCTACCAAGCCATACGCGCGCGCAACCAACCCAATTTCAGAATCAAAAGCCTGTATTTGGTGTTTTTATTGCAAGCCGTGTTGGCTTGGATTATTGCCACGCCCTTGCATGCGGCAACGGTCTCGACCAATGCGCTCAATGCCTGGGATGCCCTAGGCATTGCGCTGTGGTTAATCGGCATGTTTTTTCAAGTGCTGGGCGACAGGCAGTTGGCGGACTTTGTCGCGCAAGCCGGCAACAAAACACAGGTGCTAAGCAGCGGCGTTTGGCGTTATACCCGCCACCCCAATTACTTTGGTGAAGCCTGCATTTGGTTTGGCTACGCTTGCTTAGGCGTAGCCAGCGGCGCTTGGTGGACACCGATCTCTTCGATTTTCATGACTTATTTATTGGTCAAGGTGACCGGTGCAAAATTACTGGAAGCCGACATCGCCAAGCGTCGTCCTGGCTACAGCACTTACATGCAAACCACCTCAGGCTTTGTACCTTGGTTTCCCAAAAAAATCGACTAGCGTATGGCCCGCTTACAATGCAAACCATTATTCTTGTTGTGCCTACTTTTCCCAGGCATAGCGGCGGCACAAGTATGGCAGTTTGATGTGTCCATGGATGGCAAGGCCATAGGCACGCATGAGTTTGTTCTGGATGAAAAAGCCGATGGCCAACTGGCCTTAAAAAGTGAGGCGAAATTCAACGTCAAATTTCTGTCGATTAGCGTGTTTAAATACCAGCATCTGGCCAACGAATTGTGGCAAAACGATTGCCTAAAAAAATTGGATGCCAAGACCCAAGAGAACAGCAAAGCCACGCTGGTAGGCGGCACGCAAGAGCCATCGGTGTTTAAGTTAAATGCGCCTAGCCCCCTTGAGATAGCCCAACAATGCGTGATGACCTTTGCCTATTGGAACCCAAAAATACTGCAGCAAAAGAAATTGCTAAACCCGCAAACCGGTGAATACCTAAATACGCAAATCACCGCACTCGGGCAAGAAAACATAGTGGTTAAAGGGCAGCCTAAAAAAGCCGAACGCTATAAAATTCACACCAATAAATTTGTCATCGACCTATGGTACGGTTTAGGTGGTGAATGGTTAGCCTTGCAATCCACCACACCCGATGGCCGTATCGATTACGCCCTTAAATAAATGAGCTTAAACATGAAAAAAACCCTAGTCAGTTCCTTGTGCGTGTTGTTGGGCGCATGCAGTTCCATGGCGCCCATTCCCACGGTTAAGGAAGTGCAGCTGAATCAATTCATGGGCGACTGGTACGTGATTGCCTGCATTCCCACCTTCATAGAAAAAGGCGTGCACAACGGCATTGAATCCTACGCCTTAGCCGCCGACGGCCGCATTAACACCACCTTCACCTTTAACCAAGGCAGCTTTGATGGTGCGCTAAAACGCTACCAACCCACCGGCTTTGTCGTGCCCAATACCGGCAACGCCGTTTGGGGCATGCAATTTATTTGGCCGATTAAAGCCGAGTACCGCATCGTTTATTTGGATGAGGGCTACCAAACCACTATCATCGCCAGAAATGCCAGGGATTACGTCTGGCTAATGTCACGCCAAGCCACCATGTCCGATCAAGCTTACCAAGGCTACGTGGCACAGATTCAAAGCATGGGCTACGATGTCAGCAAACTAGTCAGAATTCCACACCAGCTTAAAAAATAAGGATAGGCCCAGATGTTTTTTAAAACCCTCGTTTCTTGGTTCGATAACCATGCCGTCGAAACCAGCGATGCCAACCCAGAAAAAATAGAATGCCTTAGGGTGTTGCCCTTTATCGTCTTGCACTTAGCCTGCTTCGCGGTATTTTGGGTGGAGTTCAGCGCCGTTGCCGTTAGCGTGGCCGTGGTCTTGTACCTGCTAAGAATGTTTGCCATCACCGGTTTTTACCACCGCTATTTTTCGCACAAGGCCTTTAAAACGTCCAGACCCGTGCAATTTATTTTTGCCTTTTTAGCCGCCAGTGCCGCGCAACGTGGCCCGTTGTGGTGGGCCTCGCATCACCGCCATCACCATGCGCATTCCGATCACCCAGAAGACCCGCATTCGCCAAGACAACACGGGTTTTTTTGGAGCCATTTAAGCTGGTTTTTGGCCAACAAAAACTTCCGCTTGAAAAAAGAACGCATTAAAGATTGGCTGCAATACCCGGAATTAAAATTACTGGACCGCTTCGACGTGGTGGCACCCTTGGCTTTAGCCTTGGGCCTATTTGGCTTGGGAGCCTGGTTAGAAAACGCCGCACCGCATTTGCAAACCAATGGCCTGCAGTTGTTTATCTGGGGCTTTGTGATCTCCACGGTCTTGCTCTACCACATGACGTTTACCGTGAATTCCTTGGCGCACGTCTGGGGCAAGCGGCGCTTTTCAACCAACGACGACAGCCGCAATAACCCAGTGATTGCTTTGTTTACCTTGGGTGAAGGCTGGCATAACAACCACCACCATTTCCCTAGCTCGGCCAGACAAGGCTTTTATTGGTGGGAAATTGACCTCACCTATTACGGCTTAAAAATCTTAGCGGCATTGGGCTTGATATGGGATTTAAGAAAAGTCCCGGTAGAGGTGTTAAGCCAGAAACGCACCAGCAAATGAAAATAGCCATCATAGGAGCAGGCATTGCCGGCAACACCCTGGCTTACCACTTACACAAAGCTCACGATATCACGGTGTTTAGCGCCGACAGCCATGTCGGTGGCCACACGCACACGCACTCGGTGCACGCCTTTGGCCGTGACTACCAAATCGACACCGGTTTTATAGTCTACAACAATTGGACTTACCCACATTTCATCCAACTCTTGGGCGATCTGGGCGTGCCCACGCAAGCCAGCCAAATGAGTTTTAGCGTGCGCGATGAAGTGTCCGGCTTGGAATACAACGGCACCAGTCTAAACAGCTTGTTTGCCCAACGCCGCAATGCAATTCGCCCCAGCTTTTTATTGATGATCAGAGACATCCTGCGCTTTAATAAAGAAGCGCCCTTGATGTTAAACGCGGCGGTGGCGGATTTACCGTTTGCCGACTATTTAAAAAAACACCGTTACAGCCAAGCCTTCATTAAGCATTACATCATACCCATGGGTTCGGCAATTTGGTCGGCATCGCCTAAGCAGATGTTTGACTTTCCCAGTAAATTTTTCATACGCTTTTTCCACAACCACGGCATGTTAAGCGTGGCCGATAGACCCGAGTGGCGAGTGATACAGGGCGGTTCTAAAGCTTACGTAGAGAAACTGACTGCCGGCTTTAAAGACAAGATCCGTCTAAACAGCTCGGTTGTTCGCGTCAAGCGCAACAAAGGTTCAGTGAGCGTGCAGGTGCAAGATCAAGCTGCAGAGAAATTTGATTGGGTGTTTTTTGCCTGCCACAGCGACCAAGCACTTAGGCTATTGGCTGACCCGTCGGCAGAAGAGCAAACCATATTGGGTGCGCTGCCTTACCAAAAAAATCAGATTGTTTTACACACCGATGCCAGCCTAATGCCCAAGAAAAAATTGGCCTGGGCGGCATGGAACTACCACCTGACTGAGCAAGAATTAGGCTTGGCGGCGGTCACCTATAACATGAATATTTTGCAGTCCTTGGACTCCCCTGAACCGTTTTTGGTAACGCTCAATCACACCGCAAAAATAGACCCGAACAAGATTATAAAAAAACTGGAATACACCCACCCGGTGTTCACCCCAGCCGGCATCGCCGCTCAAGCCAGGCACGCGGAAATCAGTGGCCATCAGCGCACGGCCTATGCCGGGGCTTATTGGCGCAATGGCTTCCATGAAGACGGCGTGGTCAGCGCCTTGGCGGCCTTGGAACACTTTGAACGAGCCACCGCTAAATGACTATGCTTAACAGCTGCATTTATACCGGCCAGGTAAAGCACCAACGCTACTTACCGGTGCCGCATGGTTTTAATTACGGCTTATTCATGGTGTATTTGGATTTGGCTGAACTGCCACAGTTGTTTAAAGCCTATTGGTTTTGCTCTTGGCAAAGTCGTAATTTAGCCAGTTTTTTTAACCGCGATTACCACCATGGCCAAACAGACGATTTGGCTGGCGCCATCCGTGACTTGGTGTTTAACCGCACCGGCACCCGTCCGCAAGGACCAATCCGTTTGCTCACGCACATGCGTTATTTTGGCTTTATCTTTAACCCGGTCAGTTTTTATTATTGCTTTGATGCATCGGATCAAGCATTGCAATACATCGTCGCCGAAATCACCAACACGCCTTGGGGCGAGCGCCATCATTACGTGCTCGATTGCCAAAACAAACCAGCGCCTTATCGGTTTACGTTCGACAAGTCTTTTCACATTTCACCCTTTTTACCGATGAACATGGATTACGATTGGCGCTTTAACGCCCCCGACCTCCAGCTGTTTGTGCACATGGAAAATGCCCAAGCCGGGGTAAAAAAATTCGATGCCACGCTAACCTTAAAGCGCTTAGCCATGACACCAGCCAACATGCTAAAAGTATTGCTGCATTACCCGTTTATGACGCTAAAAGTGGTGCTGGCCATTTATTGGCAAGCCCTCAAATTGTGGCTCAAACGGGTGCCCTTTATTCCTCACCCTTAAAAAATAGATCTCAAGATGACCACAACCAAGCCCACCCTTACTCCCGCATTAGGTAAATTGACGCCCAAACCAAGGCGCTTAGACCGTTTGGCCAAACGGATTTTAGTCCATCGCTTGCAGCCATTAAAGCACGGCACATTGACGCTGATAGACGGCGATCAAACCCTAACATTTGGTGAGGCCAATCGCTTGTCGGCCTTAGCCGACATTCACGTCACGCTGACCATAAAGGACGCGCAGTTTTATGGCGAAGTGGTATTTGCTGGCTCCATAGGCGCAGGCGAAGCCTACATGCGCGATCTATACGATTGCGATAACTTGACCAACTTGATCCGCTTAATGGTGCGCAATCAATCGCTATTGGATGGCATAGAAAGCGGCTGGGCGAAACTGACCACCCCCATCCAAGCCTTTTTACATCGTTTAAACAAAAACACCCAACAAGGCAGTCGCCGTAACATATCGGCCCACTACGATTTAGGTAACGACTTTTTTAAATTGATGCTGGACCCGACCATGATGTATTCCTCGGGTATCTTCAGTTCTGCCAAGGACAGCTTGGAGCAAGCGTCGCTGAACAAACTCAAATCCATCTGTAAAAAACTCGATTTAAAACCGACCGATCACGTGTTGGAAATCGGCACCGGCTGGGGCGGCTTTGCGATTTATGCCGCGCAACATTACCATTGCAACATCACCACCACCACCATTTCGCAAGCGCAATACGATTTGGCCAACGAGCGCATCGCCACCCTCGGTTTGCAAAATAAAATCACCGTGTTGCTGACCGACTACCGCGATTTAAACGGCCAATACGACAAGCTGGTGTCGATAGAAATGATAGAAGCAGTGGGCCATCACTTTTACGACACCTACTTTGCCTGCTGCAGCGCTTTATTAAAACCGCAGGGCATGATGCTGCTGCAAGCCATCACCATCGTCGATCAACGGTATGCTGCGGCGATTAAATCGGTGGATTTCATCCAGCGCCACATTTTTCCCGGCAGTTGCATCCCTTCGGTCACCGCCATGCTAGACAACATCACGCGCGCCACCGACATGCGCTTATTTGATTTAGAAGACATAGGCCCGCATTACGCCAAAACCTTAGCGGCATGGCGGCAAAACTTTTTTGCACATTTAGCCGAAGTGCAGCAATTAGGTTACCCAGATACGTTTCTGCGCATGTGGGATTTTTATTTGTGCTATTGCGAAGGCGGCTTTGAAGAACGCGCGCTGGGCGACGTGCACATGCTATTAGTCAAACCGGAAAATAGACGGGCCGCCAAAATCTGAGCTGCGCCTAAGTTAAATCAAGCGGCTGTCATCGCGCCATGGCTATGTTAAAAAAAGAAAACTTCCCGAGTAAAATTTGCGCCACCTGCCAACGCCCCTTTGTTTGGCGCAAAAAATGGCAAGCGGTTTGGCACGAGGTCAAATATTGCTCACACCGCTGCCAACGCGCCAAAAACAGCAAGCCGCCCAAAGACTAAGCCATAGTCACCTAGCAAAAAAGAATGACTGGCCTTTCATGAAAACACGTAGCCTGCATTAATGATGCTAAATAGGATGGCAGAAAAACCTTAGCGTAGTATGGGAACCATACAAACAAGCGAACAAATGCTAAGTTTGTTACTAACATTAAGGAGAAATAGTATGTGGACTACACCAGCTGCAACTGAAATGCGTTTCGGTTTTGAAGTAACAATGTACGTAATGAACAAGTAATTGTTTATCACTCATTAACTAAAGAAAGGAGCGCTATCATGGATTGGGTTACAGATTGCTACTAGCTGCGCATTAATTTGTTTAGTTAATAGAAAAAGGGACCCTGGGTCCCTTTTTTATTGGTCAAAATTTACACCACAGCCTCTTATTTTAGGCCTTGAATTTCAGTGTTTAAGGGTAATGCCGTTTCGCCCAGCGCAGCAGGCAGGGGCCAATAAACTTGGAAATTGGGTGGCGGTACTTGGCAAACACCGTGTAAAATTTTGCATAGAAAAACCGAAACCAAGCCTTAGAAAAAAGGGCATTCATCAGCCTCAAGTCCGTTCTTTTATAGGCTTCCTGAAACACCCTAGGCCCAGAGATGATTTCGCTTTGCCCCAGGCGAGCGTGGATGGACTGCATGGCTAGCTTGCAGTTGATGTCGCTAGTGCTGGCCTCTAATTCGTGCAAGTTTACAAAAAACAATAGATTCCTGTGGTTGTGCTGTTTAAGTAAGTGTATTTCAGCCAAGCACAAAGGGCAGTTGCCATCGTAATATAGGGTGAGTTTTTCGCTAGTCATGTATAAAGTCTTTTCTCGTTGCTTAAGGCATGCGCCTCGCTTGCTATTTTAGGGCGAGCGTGGCTTACCTAAAGATCCATCACCGTTAGCTTGCCTTTTGCCAAATGCTTAGCCAATAAATGGTAAGTGTCTAAATCAAATGCTAGGAGCTGCTTGGGTGGCTCGAACGCATAAAATGCTTCTTCGCTTTTTAAGGTGTCCAAATGCCGCCATTGATCGAACACGTGCAATTCGGTTTTATTCGTTTCCGGATTGTGTTCCTTAATGGCAATCTTGCCTTTGTAGCGCCAAGATTTAAGCCTTAAAGAAACCAGCGCTTGCTGCACGCGTAAGTAGTGAATGGCGGGTTCTTCCTTAGACATGCATACGCCTTTGCAGCGTTTGATTTGATAGCCAAAGCAAGGGCCTTTCCCAGATTCAAAGCCCAATGCTTTTAGGCATAACTGCTTTTCTTGAGCGATGTGTCGAACGGCATCAACGGCCTGTTTTTTGGATCTAAAGGTGCCAAATAAATAGTCCATATTTTCTGGCACAATTTGATCTTCACGCACCAGCGTCAGCAGCACAGGCTGGTTGTTATCCGCGGACAACAACCATGAACACAGCTCACGCTCTCGCCTTAACTGCCTGTTGTAAATTGGTTGACGCTCTTTCACCAATCTGGATTCAAGCAAGAGCGCGCCAAACTCACCTGCCGTTTCCACCCACTCTATGTGCTTGATTTCTTGACTGATGCGCATCTCTTTTATTGAGCGGTGGTCACCGCTAAAATGCGATAAAACGCGTGTTCTTAAATTGACACTTTTACCTATGTAAATGGGCAAGTCATTTTCCCCATAAAACAAATACACGCCTGGGTTGTCTGGCATGGCATCGACCAAATCGGCATCGATGCCCGATGGCAGGCTGGTCTGCTTGGCCAAACGAGCCACGGCTGCTTGAAGTGCATCCAATCCCAATTCTTTTTCTGCGAGCGCAATGAATTGCGCCATTACCTCCACATCGCCCATGGCGCGATGCCGTTGCGAGCAATTTAAACCATGGCGCTCTATCAACGCGCTTAAGCCATGGCTTTTGTATTGCGGGTACAACTGCCTAGACAATTTAACCGTGCACAGCACGGCTTGCTTAAAGGGGATGCCTAGCCGTTTGAACTCGGCTTTTAAAAAGCCGTGATCAAACCTCACGTTGTGCGCACACAGCACGGCATCCTCCAAATAGGCTATAAGGGCATCCGCCACGTCTGCAAACACCGGCGCATCTTTCACCATGTCATTGCTAATGCCGGTTAAGGATTGTATGAAATCGGGTATGTTCGTTTGCGGGTTAACCAAGGTTTGCCAGCGATCTATTTCAATCCCTTTGCTATAGCGTATCAAGGCAATCTCGGTGATGCGATCCCTTAATGGGGTTGCACCGGTGGTTTCAAGGTCTAGCAGTACGTAATCTTCTAGCATTTATTGCATGCATCCTTTAGTTTTTGTGCAACACGACTAGACGACAAAAAGGCACTTTCTATTCTGCCACTGACACACCAATCGCCGCAGCAAGCCAATTGATGGGCGTAGTCGATTAACTCCAATGCTTGCGCTTGTTTGTATGCGTTGGCGTATTTCCATTTTTTTAATTTAAGGTAGGCAGCGCCGCTAAATTGCTTGCCACTAATACGCTCCAATTCAGCAAGCATTTTGGCAATAATGACCTTGTCGTCCAGCGCAAAATGCTCGTCTGCCCAAGCGTTGCTACTTAGGGCCAGCAGCGAAAAATGCGCAGCCCTGTCCGGCTTGGAACTGTTTACCGAAACCCAACTTAGGATGGAGTTAGAAACGAAGGCCGCATCCCAATCCATGGCGATGGGAGCATCATAGCCTAACATCAATGCAAAACACGGCTGCATTTTCAGACCTTGGTAAGGCATGTTAGGGGTAAATGTTGCTGGCAAAATTGCCTGGGCTTGTTCTGCTGGGGTAGTCACAATGACCCAATCAAAAGGACCATGCTCATCCGATTGCGTCTGCAAAAACCAAGCCGATTGTTTTTTTTGCATGCCGGTGATCAGTTGATTAAAGTGCACCTGGGTATTGTTTGCTAAAAACTTAGCCATTGAATTCATGCTTGGGCTGCCGACGTAATGCGGAAAATCCTCGTCCCATACGCGCTCACTTTTCACGCCAGTTGGGTCCATTTCAACAAACCGTGCATGCCATTGTTTCACCACGCCTTGGGCTTCTAGCTCCTTGACCAAGGCCTTGAATGCGGCAGTTTTAGCGGTAAAAAATTGTGCCCCATGATCAAAGTCGAAGCCTTCAGCATGGTGGGTGGCAACGCGACCGCCCAGCTTGTCTGATTTTTCAAACACGGTAACATCAGCCACATCCGTCAAAAGGCGCGCTAGATTCAATCCAGCAATACCGGCACCAATAATGGCTAGTTTGGGTTTAGTGCTGAGCATAATTTTTTACGGTTTAGTCTAAATATTGCTTAAAAAAATGACCGATATCGCCGGTAATAAGTGCGCTAAAGTTTTTAGCTTCATGACGGGTGAAATAAAACTGATGGGCATTCGGCGCGAGCTCTTCCATGTAACACAAGCCCATGCCAAGAAAGGGCATGCACCTTTTATCAGCAAAACCATGGTGCTGCGTTGAAACACTGTGGTGCCTTGGGTCGGTTTGTATCTTTTGAAAAAGCTTGTTGACGTTGGCTTCATCGCCTTCAATTAATTGAATGATTTTGACTGGGCTGTAAAGCATAAAACCAGAAACGCCCGCTTGTTGGTTGTATTTCTGTGCATCAATTAAAATATCAAAAAGACCTTGATCATTTAATTGTTGGCTTGGCACGCTGGTGTATATCAGTTGAAAAAAATTATTTTCACTCTCTTTCATACTTAACCTTATTGTTATTACATGCGAGAACAAACTTTTGATACCATGATTTAAATTTAGTGCCATAAAAATTTGGACCTAGGCTAGCTTACTTAAAATTAGCCTCCGCCCTTAATCATCGCACAGGAGAATACCATTAAAACCATACTATTTTGCTTAGGCACATTGCTAGCGTTGCATGCTAATGCCCAGCCCATTTTGCCGCCCCTTGAGCAAGGCATGCCTTATGAAACCGCGAAGAAGCTGCTGATTGCAGACGGGTGGACCCCCAGCAAAAATACTAAAATTTCACAAAGCAGCCTGTATGCCCAAGAGCTTTACGAACAAGGCATGACCGAAGTGGTGGATTGCGTTTCCATGGAACTGGATGGGTGCAGATTTTATTTCGTCAAAAAAAATCAAACACTGGAAGTGAAAACCATCACTAGGCGTTTAAGATTGGATAAATTTAGCCTGGTAAAAAAACCATAAACTAAAAGCTCGCCAAATTACTCGAACTACCCGTAATAATATTTAGGACAGTTATGCAATACCGTCAGCTCGCCAATACCAATTTAAATGTATCTGCCATCTGCTTGGGCACCATGACCTACGGTGATCAAAACACCCAAGCCGAGGCCTTCGATCAGCTTGACTATGCCGTAGCGAGCGGCATCAATTTTATCGACACGGCTGAAATGTACCCGGTGCCACCAAAAGCAGATACCTACACGCGCACCGAAACCATCATCGGGCATTGGCTTAAAAACCAGACTCGCGACAAAATTATATTGGGAGGCAAAGTAGCCGGCCCCAGGCGCGGCATGGGTTGGATACGCGGCGGCCCACCCTGCATGGATAGAGCGAACATACGCGCGGCCATTGAAGGCTCGCTCACGCGCATGCAAACCGATTACATCGATGTTTACCAACTGCACTGGCCTGAACGCAATGTGCCCATGTTTGGCCAATACTTGTTTGACCCCGCTAACGAGTACGTGTCTGGTCTATACCAAGAGGGCGAACGCAAGGCATGGGTGTCGATACACAATCAGCTAGAAACCTTGGCTGAACTGATTAAAGAAGGCAAGGTGCGTTACATCGGCTTATCCAATGAACAGCCATGGGGTTTGATGGAATTTTTACGGATTGCCAAGGAATACGATTTACCGCGCGTGGCCACCGTGCAAAATTGCTACAACTTAATCAACCGCGGCATGGAGTTTGGCATGTCGGAAGTGCTGTTTCGCGAAGAGGTCAGCCTGCTGGCATATTCGCCGCTTGCATTCGGGCATTTAACCGGCAAGTACATAGACAACCCCGCTGCGCCTGGCCGCGTCACGCAATTTTTAGGCTATGCCCAGCGCTATAAAAAGCCTAACGTCACACCAGCCAGCAAGGCCTACGCAGAGCTCGCCAAGGCGCATGGCCTAACCCCAACGCAATTGGCTTTATCGTTTGTTTACCACCGTTGGTTCGTCACCAGCACCATCATAGGCGCCACCAACATGGTTCAACTCAAAGAAAACATCGCGGCTTGGGATACGCAATTGTCAGCAGAGGTGATGTTGGAAATTGAAGACTTGCATTTGCGCATGATGAACCCTGCGCCTTAAACTCGGCACAGCTTGCAATCCTATAAATATCACATGACCAGCACACGCATAAAAACTCAGCTAGATGCCCCAGCACCCGTGTCATTTTGGCAAGCGTTTGCTTATTGGCTTAAACTGGGTTTTATCAGCTTCGGCGGCCCTGCCGGTCAGATTGCCATCATGCATCATGACTTGGTGGAGCGTAAGCGCTGGATCTCAGAAAAGCGCTTTTTACACGCTCTTAATTATTGCATGCTGCTCCCCGGGCCCGAAGCCCAACAGCTTGCTACTTACATAGGCTGGCTGATGCACCGCACTTGGGGAGGCATCGTCGCAGGTGGGTTGTTTGTTTTGCCCTCGTTCTTCATCCTTGTCGGGCTGGCTTATGTCTATATGGCTTACGGTGAAGTGCCTGCTATTGCTGGGGTGTTGTATGGCATTAAACCCGCGGTGGTGGCCATTGTGTTATTTGCGGCCTATCGCATTGGTGTGCGTGCGCTCAAAAACAAAGCGCTTTGGTCAATTGCGGCATTCGCTTTTTTGGCTATTTTTGCGCTTAAATTACCCTTCCCTTTAATCGTGTTGGCGGCGGCTTGCATTGGCTATCTGGGTAGCCAATTTTATCCGGACTATTTCAGAGCAAGCGGCAGCCACAGCAATGCGAATAAACACTACGGCAAAAGCTTGATTGATGACGATACGCCCACCCCAAGTCATGCCATTTTTAGCCGGAAAAAGCTGATTCGAATTGCATTAATCGGCATCGCAATATGGCTAATTAGCATGGCCGCATTAATAAGCCAATTTGGCTGGGACAGTGCGTTTACACAAATGGGCTGGTTTTTTACTAAAGCAGCACTGCTGACATTTGGCGGCGCCTACGCGGTTCTACCCTATGTTTACCAAGGGGCAGTGGAACACTACCAATGGCTATCAGCCGCACAAATGATGGACGCATTAGCCTTGGGTGAAACCACCCCCGGCCCCTTGGTGATGGTCAACACATTCGTCGGCTTTGTAGGGGGCTGGCTAGGCACAGGCGCCACGCACTTCGGCGCATTCGCGTCTGCTCTTATCGCCGCCTCCATAGTCACCTTTTTTACTTTCCTGCCGAGCTTTGTCTTCATCCTGATGGGTGGGCCTTTTATAGAAACTACCCATGGTAATCTCAAATTAACGGCACCCCTCACCGCCATCACTGCCGCAGTAGTGGGGGTCATTCTGAACTTAGCGCTATTTTTTGCCTACCACGTGTTTTACCCAACCGGATTGGATGGCTCGCTCGATCTTTTTGCTATTAGCTTATCCATAGCCGCACTGATCAGCTTATTTAGATTAAAGGTTAGCGTTATCCCGGTGATAATTATCAGCGGGCTTATTGGCATGGGCTTCCAGCTATTAATTTAAAGATTGAACAATGACAGACTGGTATTTATTTTTGAAATCGCTGCATATCTTGGGCATGATCTTGTTGCTAGGCAATCTGATTGTCACGGCTTGGTGGAAACTAATGGCCAACCGAACCAAGAACCCAAGCATCATTGCCTTTGCCCAACGGCAGGTCACCCTAACGGATTTTGCCTTCACTGCGCCAGGCGCGCTGTTGGCCATTATGGCAGGGGATTACATGGCCTACGGATACATGACAGACACCTGGAACATACAATGGCTTAACTGGGGTCGCAGTTTATTCATCGCCTCAGGCATCATTTGGATCACGGTGTTAATCCCCACGCAAATCAAACAAGCACGCTTGGCCCGTGAATTTGCAAACAGCTTAATCATCCCCGACGAGTACTGGAAATTAAGTATGCGCTGGAATATATTTGGCACGATTGCGGTTGCATTGCCACTGATCAACATTTACTGGATGGTGTATAAGCCGGTCTAGCTAACGGCTATTTCTGGGCATAAAAAAAGCACTAACTTTAGGTTAAGTGCTTGTTTTATTTTGGTGCCGGGGCCGGAATCGAACCGGCACGCTGTTGCCAGCGCGGGATTTTGAGAGTGCGACTTTCACCGTAAGATTTCAATTGGTTGAAGCCCCTATTTCCCGGTGTTGAGAGGGGTTATGAGAGAACTGTCAAAAGTTTTTACGCAGTAATAATATGATCTAATTTTGGACAAGAAAAAGGGCTACGTTTTCACGTAACCCTTTTTTAATTTTTGCTGCTAGCTATTCATTATTTACAGCAAGAATTACCCTCAGTGCCCGTGCTTTCTTTTTTACCGCCACAACAAGAACAGCCACAATTGCATCTGCATCCACATTTTCCTTTGATGAGGTATTTGATTAAAGCCGCAATAGATAGCACCAAAGCGACATTCATTAAAATGCACATGGCAATTGCGTGCAAGGGAATTGTTCCATTAAAAACTTCATTCATGATTTTCTCCTAAGGTTAAAAAACTTATCACACCGTACATTAATACTTAGTTTGAATTAGTCGAGCCAATAAGGCGCAACAAAAGCAAACCAAGAACCCACTGCAAAAAACACTAACGAGACGCCATAAATAACATTCGACATCTTTCTTGCTTTTATACAAACTTGCGCCAATTGCTTATCTGCTGGACAAGGTAGCTTAGACGAGCGCCACTGCATCAGCCCTGCTAGGAGCAACAACGTACCAGCGATGCCAAACACAAGTGGCTTATGCTCACTAATCCAAATCAATTGCGGCACGTTACTCACCAATCCAATTAATACTGCGCCTAAGCCTAGGCTTACTAACAGTGCCGGAATAGCACAACAAAGAAGGGTTGCACTGCTGGTAAAAAGAACTAAGCAGTTAACCGCAATCACTTTCTTCATCGATTCAATTTGAGGGTTAACACGCATTACTTCACCTCTTTCATATGGGTATGATTGGCCTTAATTTCAACAAGCGTCTTGTCAATGTATTCAACGCTTGCGACATCGTAGCCAGCGTCTTTAATTAACTTTGTGAAAGCTTCTAAGCTTATGGTCTTTTGGTCTTTAAGTTCGACCACCACCATACGGTTTTTTAAATCCACCCATACATCTTGGCTAGCGTCTAATTCACGCAATTTCTTATTAATGCCTTTTGCACAAAATGCGCAGACCATGCCCTTTACCTCTGCGTGAATAGAGGTTGCAGCAAATGCCGTGTTAGTAAAAATTGCCAATACTGCGATAACAAATAGTTTTTTCATGATGATTCCTTATTAAAAAGTGAGCATTAAATTGAGTCTAGGTGTGCGTGATTCGCTATCCCATGGATTGGTAATCCCAAGCTCAAGAAAGTAGTTTTGATTGATGAGTCTTAGCGCTGGAGTAATTTCATTGTGCATAGCCATGTTTTCTGTGGTGCGTGCCTCAACGACAAACCAAGGCTGAGTTTCCTCAAAACTTGTTTCATAGAAAGAAAAGCCACCTTGAAGACTATAGCTGTCATATTGAATATGCGGCGCACGTACCATTCTGCCTTTCGCCAAGAAATAGACACGTGTCGTTTCATAATCAAACTGAATGCTAGGTGAATAAGAAAACCCACTAGAGTCGCCAGACGCTTCGCCTATGCCAGTCATAAACCATAAATTGGCTTGACCACTCGGCATATTCCAGCGTTTGATAAGCCCCGTGTAGTTAATGTTAGTAATGAGATTGGTTTGCTTATCCCCTTTCATCCACATGGTTTCAACGCCCAAAGCGTGACCCACTGCTGGAGAGTAGTTAAGCATTAGTTCTTTTCTGTCTGTCGAGAACTCGCTCATTAGCATTGCGCTATCTTTGAATCCCATTAACGCGGCCGCTTGGGCCGGCAATGTGATCAATAGCAGCAATGCAAGAGATAGTCTTGCAAGCATAATGCCTCCGAAAATAATTTAAAAAATTACGATGCGTTAAGCATCAATAGGAGGCGGGTGATCTGGGGTGGGATTGCGGGTTGAAGACGTCCACATAGGGGAAAAGGCTAATGAGGACATGGGAGGAAAGGCGTGAGACTTTATTTCATTTAATGGCGCGGCAAAACTTACACAGAAACTGCAATGTTTACAATGTGCATCCCCTGCAGGGTGCTTCATGTCTGTGTGCGCTAGTGAACTGTCAGCCTTGACTTCGTGGCAAGAAGGTTCTTTTTGCTCAAGCTTAGGTACTGCTGCGTTGGCCAATTCCATTTGCGTTGCCGCATAGAGTGCCCCACTAAAAAATAGAGGAGTCCAAAGCATTAACGTTAGCGCAATGAATTTACGAATCGACTTCATGTACTTTATGATACGCCTAATAAAACTAAAGTTCATCCATTAATAAATGTGGGGGAAATGCAGTGGATTATCTTCAAGTACGCGATTACAGCGGTAATGGTTGTATTGATCTCTGAGATTGTTAAACGGAGTGATAAGTTAGGCGGCTTGATTGCTGCCATGCCTTTGGTTACTGTTTTAACGTTAATTTGGCGCTTTGTAGAAAACCAGTCATCGGAAAAAATTGCCAGCCAAATAGACGTAAAAAAAGCACCAACTTTAGGTTAAGTGCTTGTTTTATTTTGGTGCCCGGGGCCGGAATCGAACCGGCACGCTGTTGCCAGCGCGGGATTTTGAGTCCCGTGCGTCTACCAATTCCGCCACCCGGGCATTATTGAAAAATACATTGCTGTATAATTTGCGATTTCGCTATTATAACAAGCTCTGGGAATTATGCGTACAGAAGATTTCGATTTTTATTTACCTGATGCGTTAATTGCCCAGCACCCCACCTTTGAGCGAACCGCCAGCCGCATGTTGCACCTTAACGGCCAGGACGGCAGCCTCAGCGACAAAAAATTTTTAGATTTAGTGGACAGCATTAACGCCGGCGATTTATTGGTGTTTAACGACACCCGTGTGATTAAAGCACGCTTGTTTGGCCATAAACACAGCGGCGGCAATGTGGAAGTGTTGATTGAACGCGTGATTAATTCGCACACGGCTTACGCGCATGTGCGGGCCTCACGGGCCCCCAAGGTGGGCAGTTTAATAAGGCTATCGGATGCCTTTGATGCGGAAGTCACTGCCCGTCACGATGATTTATTTGAACTGCATTTTTTAAGCGAAACCGCGGTGTTGGATTTACTTGACGCTCATGGCGCCCTGCCCTTACCACCCTACATCACGCATGCGGCCACCAGCGAAGACGAAAACCGCTATCAGACCGTGTTTAGTAAACACCTAGGGGCTGTGGCAGCGCCGACCGCTGGCTTGCATTTTAATGAAGCCGTGTTGGAGGCAATAAAAAACAAAGGCATAGAGATTGCCTACGTGACTTTGCATGTGGGCGCAGGGACCTTTCAACCGGTGCGCGTGGACAATATACACGAGCATAAAATGCACAGCGAGTTGTACAGCATTCCGCAAGCCACGGTAGACATAATTTTAAAAACCAAACAACAAGGCGGCATGGTCACGGCAGTCGGCACCACCGCTTTACGGGCCTTGGAAAGTGCGGCCAAGCTTAATGATGGCGCGCACGGATTGTTGCAGGCCGGCAGTGGTGACACCGATATATTCATCACCCCAGGCTACGCATTTAAGGTGGTTGATCGCTTATTTACCAATTTCCATCTACCCAAAAGCACGCTGCTTATGTTAGTGTCGGCTTTCGCTGGATTGGCGAATATTAAAGCGGCGTATGCACATGCCATTGCCCAAGAGTACCGGTTTTTTAGTTACGGCGATGCCATGCTCATTGAAAAACAAACGGCCATAGCTTGAACGAATTCGAACAACACTTAGACTAATCTCATTATTAATTTAGCCATTAAAGAAAATTTACTTATGCGTATCTCTACCCTATTACTTACATTGGCCATAGCCACAGCGGGGCAAGTTGCCCAAGCAGAAATATTAGCCGAGGCTCAAGTGGGCATCAAAATTCCATTGATGCAAAAACCCACTACCCGCCCGATGACTGTGGCGCATGTGCCTGGCTTGAAGCGCTATTACGTTGCCGATGGCGGCTTAGCACCGATGGGCAGCGAGTTCGAAGCGCCCATTTCTAAATCGCTCATCCACGCCTACAACGACGAGGGTAAATACGTCAATTCAGCCCGCCCTGGCTACGATAACCGCTCTATTTATTACAACAGCAATAGCAATAAATTGGAGACCATCACTTACAACATATCAAGTTACGGCGGCTTTTCCCCCAATACCGGTATTTTTGCGATTGATCTGACTGAGACAGGTGAAGTGAAGGACACCTCAACCGATGTGTTTGGTTTCAATCCGGCATTCGGCGATGCCAATACCATGCCCAGTTACAACCCAGAAACGGGCTTGTATTATGCCAAGCAAGGACGCAGCAACAAGGTTTTGGTGGTGGATTTAAAACTGCGTGAACCGGCCAGTGAAATCACGCTGGACCTGACAAAAACTGGCGCTGCCACCGATGACGTAAGCGATTACTTCGTGGCATACACTGGGGTAAAAAATGAGGAACTATTATTATTGGACATCGACCACAAGTGTGTCTTGGTGTTTAATTTAAGCGGTCAATTCCAAGGCAAGAGCGCCTTGCCTAAAGACTTAAAATTACGTTCACACAATCATTTAAACGGCACCGGTTATGCCAACGACATGCTGTTTGTTTACCATGAATCAGAAGGGGAATTTGGCACCTATTACGGCTTTAAAATTGTCAAAGCCAATTAAGCAATGCAAGTAGCATGCATAAAAAACCGCCAAGAAGGCGGTTTTTTATTTCGAATTAAAATGCGATTATTTGCCTAACATGCCTGCAACCTTGCCAGAAACCATACCAAATACGGCACCTAGTACGGTTGATACGGCCACCAACAACACTGGATTAGTCATGTCCATCAATGTTGCGTTTGCAGCTGTACCCGCTGTTAAAGCTAAGCCTGCTGTTGCAGCATAACCGTATACATTAGCAGGTACCACTGACAGTAAATTATTACCGGCCAATATCACTAATGGGAACACTGTGACTGCAATGATCACTGGGGCAGATAATGCACCTAGACCAGCTAGTGCACCAGCGTTTACTAAGTACAAGGCAACGCCAGCCATAACTGCACCAAAAATCATCCCTGCGATGGTTTTTTGCAATGCAGCATCGTCCCCACCGGTGTGGAAATAGCAACCCCAAGCAATAAAACCAACCCAAACCAAAGCAACACTAGCGAGTGGGTTTAATGCCACAAACGCCCACACACCCCCTAAAACAGCAATACTTAATGCAAGTGCAGTTAATTTCGACATACTTAATTCTCCTAAATTATTATATAAATGAGTAACAAGTTAATGCGAACAGCGGCGAGATATGCGGGGCTTTTTTCTGACTTAAGTGACCCCGTCATGAAAACGCTAGCGCAATACTGAACGATTTTTACAAAAATGTAAACTTTTTTAGGCACCAATAGTGTGCATGGGCCGGAAATGCTAGATAAGCACTTGATTTTATGTAGGTATTAAACAAAAAATAATGCATTTAAAGGTGAGTAGCGGGGAATTTTGCGGGAAAATCGCCATTTTTAGATGGGTAATCCCAGTGTTTACGCCAGGTTGCCAGGACTAAATTGGGGTAAGCAGATTGCCCTAAGCTGCCGTTATAGCGGCCTAGCGCGCGAAATAAATCGCCGTTTTCCCTGTCCAAATAGTGCCTTAAAATAGTGCAACCGTAGCGTAAATTAGTACGCAGCAAGAATAAATTGTGGTCGGACGCACCAATGGCGCGCGGCCAAAACGGCATGATTTGCATAAAACCACGGGCACCAGCGGTCGATACGGCATACTTATTAAAGCCGCTTTCCACCTGGATCAAACCTAAAACCAGTTGCGGGTCTAGCCCAGCACGGCTGGCTTCGTAATGCACCGTGCGCAATAAATCTTCTCGGTAGGCGGCATTGGGGATGCGTTTTTGCAGGCGGGTGGACATGGTCTGCAACCAAGCCGCACCCTCCTTATCGGAGGCGAACAGCAGTTTTGCTGGGGCTTTATCGCTGATGCTGCGTTGCATCATGGCCCTAACGGAGCGTGAGAGTGGCTCTTCTATTTGCGATCCAGCCTGGCTGTTTAGGCTAACGATTAAGCCCAGCAGCACAGTTAGGAATGCATGGCAGAAAGGCATGGGTGGTCTGGTGTGATTTAGGCTATTTTTTGCATGAATGCCAGCACTTGGTTTAAAGGCATGGACTCGGCCTGCTCGGCATGGCGCGCTTTGTATTCCACCAAGCCATCGGCTAAACCGCGCTCACCCACCACCAAGCGGTGTGGCACGCCCATCAAATCGGCTTCAGCAAACATCACGCCGGGACGCTCGCCCCTGTCGTCTAGCATGGCATCGATGCCAGCGGCTTTTAGATCGGCATACAACTGATTAGCGGCGGCTTGCACCGCCTCGGATTTGTCATAGCCGATGGGGCAGATGGCCACGGCAAAGGGTGCCATGCTGGCTGGGAAGACTATGCCGCGTTCGTCAAAACCTTGCTCAATGGCCGCACCTACGATGCGTGACACGCCTATGCCATAACAACCCATCTCCATCACTTGGGTCTGGCCGTTCTCATCCAAATAAGTGGCGTTCATGGCGGACGAATATTTAGTGCGCAATTGGAATATGTGGCCCACTTCTATGCCGCGGCAAAGTGACAATGTGCCTTTACCGTCTGGGCTGGCATCGCCTTCCACCACATTGCGTATGTCTGCCACCAAACCGGGTTCAGCTAAATCGCGGCCAAAATTGACCCCGCTTAAATGATACTTAGGCTTGTTGGCACCGCAGACAAAATCGCTCATGGCGGCCACGGTTTTGTCGGCAATCACTGTGACGTTAGTCGCCACATTGACCGGGCCGATAAAGCCCGGTGGGCAATTTAAATGGGCGCGAATTTCTTCTTCGGTAGCCAAGCGGAAATCCGCCATGCCGTCTAATTTGGCTAACTTCACTTCGTTTAAATTGTGGTCACCGCGCAACAAGGCCAAGTAAAAACGGCTGCTGTCATCGGCTTGCTTCACCATAAGTGCGATGGCTTTGACGGTTTGCGTAACGCTGATATTCAGTAAAGCTGCCACGTCGGCACAAGCCGTTTGCTTAGGTGTGTCCACTTCTTGCATGGCGGCCGTTGGTGCCTGACGTTTAGCCACGGTGATGGCTTCAGCCAACTCAACGTTGGCCGCGTAATCGGAGCTGTCGCAATACGCTAAGCCATCTTCACCCGAATCGGCCAAAACATGAAACTCGTGCGAACCATCGCCGCCTATGGCACCGGTATCGGCTTTAACGGCACGAAATTTTAAACCCAAGCGATTAAAAATCGCGCTGTAGGCTTGGTACATGGTGGCGTAAGTTTGCTCTAATGAGGCAAAGTCGGTGTGAAAAGAATAAGCGTCTTTCATCATGAATTCGCGTGCACGCATCACACCAAAACGCGGGCGGATTTCATCACGGAATTTGGTTTGAATTTGATAAAAATTAAGTGGCAATTGCTTGTAGCTGCGAATTTCCGTGCGGGCAATGTCGGTAATCACTTCTTCGTGGGTAGGGCCAAAGCAAAACTCGCGCTCGTGCCTATCGGTAATTTTCAGCATTTGCGGACCAAACACCGCCCAACGACCCGTTTCATCCCACAACTCGCGTGGCTGCACGGCCGGCATCAACAATTCCAGCGCACCGGCTTTGTTCATTTCCTCGCGCACTATGGTTTCAACCTTGCGTAAAACACGCAAACCCAAGGGCATCCAACTGTACAAACCCGAGCCTAAACGTTTAATTAAGCCGGCTCGCACCATCAAAATATGGCTTTGCAACTCGGCGTCGTTGGGGGCTTCTTTTTGCGTGTTGAAGAAAAATTGGGAGGCGCGCATGGTGAAAGTCGAATCGGAACAAATAAAAGTGTGAATTTTACCTTTTAACCGAACGCTCGTCAGCATTAATCCGCTTGAGCCGGCCTAAGCTGGCGGCATGCTGCTGAAAGGCTAGGCTAAATCGGCTAGGGCTTGCATAGCCAGGCGCAAATCGTGCCAGGTTTGCGCTTTATCTAGCGGCTGCTGCAGTAAATGATCTAGCGCATGCGTGGCGACCAGTGTCCGGCCATGGCAGGCGTGCAATTGGGCGCGTAAAGTTGGCAAGCTTGCCTGGCTAGCCAACAACTGTTGGGCAGCCGCTTCACCGAAGGTGATGAGCATTTTTGCTGGGCTAGCTGACAAGACATGGTCTGGATCAGTCATGGCCTGTGGGGTGTTTAAGCTAATGCGCATGGCCTTAGCCATGTTTTGCAGCAATTGCCATTCGTCTGACGATAAGCTGGCTGTAAGCGACACAAACAACCACAAGCCATCCGTGCTGGCGACCTGCGTCCAAGCCATGGCCACAAACACTTCTGGAACGACCGGCTCTGGTACGGCCTGTTCTGGCAAGACTGGCGCCCTAACATGAGCAGCAGGTGTCACTGGCACAACTCTCGCTGCGTGGGCTGCAGGCGCAAGCGGAGTCAAGCCGGCACGCAAATGCCACATAGGCAGCAATTCCAATTCGCGCAACACGTCTTCTTGCGTCATCGCAGGGGTGGCCTCGTCTTTTGTGTTTGGGTTTTTGTTCATGGGTTTTATTTAATGGCGTCGTTTACCCTATGGCCAAACCCATTAACACGGCGTCTTCTCGGCCGTTTTTGGCTGGGTAATAGCCGCGCCTAATGGCCATCTCATTAAAGCCGGTATTTTCATACAGCGCAATGGCGCTGACGTTACTCATGCGCACCTCTAGGAACATGTTGGCCGCTTGGTGCTGTTTAGCCAAATCCACCATGTGCTGCAACAGACATCGACCTAAGCCTTGCTTTTGGTAGGCTTGCGCGATGCTTAAATTAAGCAAATGCGCTTCATCCAACACCAGCATCATCAAGGCATAGCCTATGATAACTTTATCACGCCACAGCACTCGCGCCGTGTAGCCGGCATTTAGAGAATCGCTGAAGTTACCACGCGTCCAAGGGTAAGGGTAGATCACCGGCTCTATGGCCATGATGGTATCCAAATCCGCCATGTGCATGGGCAGGAATTGGTCGTTGGCTGTTAGGCCATACGGCAGCTTGGAATTAATCATCACAGCGATTTACCCAGCTCACGTTCGGCGGTTTTAAGGGCTACCCGATTGCGCACGTATATAGGCATGGCAGATCCAGCTGGCAAAGCCTGCCCGGCGGCAAAATCCGCTTGGGTTAAAGCCAGTACTGCCATGGCCGATGGCAAGCAATCCGGCTGCGTGGCCAATAACTGGCCGCTGTAGACTGCTGCCAATGCCTCTGGGTAAGTCTGCCAACCGCTACCGACGCCGGTCCAGCCGGTACCCAATAAAACCGGCACGACTTCCGGTTTGCACACCGTCGGTTCTGATAGGGTTTGCCAGTGCGCGCCAACTTTCTCGTATGCGGCATGGTAGACCTCGCCCATGCGCGCATCCAAACAGGCGATGACTTTATTGGCGCCACTGGCTTGCGCTAGGGCCAACAAGGTACACACGCCCAACACCGGCAAATTGGCACCCAAACCTAGACCTTGTGCAACGCCAGCGGCAATGCGCACGCCAGTAAATGAACCGGGGCCAGCACCAAACGCCAGGCCGTGCAGATCGCCCAATTGCAAATTGGCTTGCTTTAGCAAGCTGTCTATCTGCGGCAAAATGACTTGCGAGTGGGTTTGCCCGGCGTTCACTTGAAACACATAGGACGCATCGCCTTTAATTAAGGCTAGCGATAGGTGTTCCGTGGAGCTATCAAAGGCGAGTAAATTCACGTGGGCTTAATGTTCATTTTAATCAGACGCTATTTTGCCACGCATACGCTTAATTTGGCCACGCTGCGTTTTACTTTCTAAGCGCCTTTGTTTGGATCCGTAGCTGGGCCGTGTGGCATATCGGGTGGGCAACACTTTATTGGCCGCGTTAACGATGTCGTGCAAGCGCCCGATGGCGTCTTTTTTGTTGGCCTCCTGAGTGCGGTATTGCTGGGCTTTTAACACCAACACACCTTGCTCACTGATGCGGCTGTCTTTTAATTGCAGCAGCCGCGCTTTCAAACTCTCAGGCAAACTGGATGCAGCTATGTCAAATCGCAGGTGGATGGCACTGGATACTTTGTTGACGTTTTGCCCGCCCGCTCCTTGCGCGCGTATGGCGCTTAATTGGTAGTCGGATTCGGGAATAAGCAGCATCAGGCTTGCTCAGGCGTTTGGAAAAAAGCTTGCACCTCGGCTAAGTCGCGCGTGCGTTTAAACGGCGGCAAGCTTTGCCAAATGCGCTTGCCGTAACTTTTGCTAATTAAGCGCGGGTCACACAGCATCAGCACGCCGCGGTCTTTTTCATCGCGTATCAAACGGCCGGCGCCTTGCTTTAGGGTAATCACCGAGTAGGGCAATTGGTATTCCATGAAGGCATTTTTACCTTCGGCATTGAGTTTATCGACGCGAGCGGACAAGACCGGGTCATCCGGCGGAGCAAACGGCAATTTATCTATGATGACCACACTCAAGGCTTCGCCGCGCACGTCCACGCCTTCCCAAAAACTTTGCGAACCGACCAAGACCGCGTTGCCCAATAAGCGGAAGCGGTCCAACAACTCGGTGCGCGAACTGTCGCCTTGCAGCAACAAGGGGCTTTCTATGCCATTTTCGGCAAAGGCCTCTTTTAATAAGGCATGAATTTCACGCATGGCCCGCAGGCTGGTAGACAAGACAAAAGCCCTGCCACCACTGGCTTGCAACACCGGCAGGGCGGCGGCCACCACACAGGCTGTGTAACTCGGGCTGTTGGGATCCGGCATGTCGGTTGGCACATACAGTAAAGCTTGCGCCGGGTAGTTGAAAGGGCTTTCCCAAAAACCGGTTTTGGCGTCTTGCAAGCCCATGGCCGCTTGGTAATGGCTGAAATCACTTTTCACCGCCAAGGTGGCCGAGGTGAAGACCCAAGCCCTTGGCTGCGCATTAAGCTGCTTACCAAACCCCTCGGCGACACTGAGCGGCGTGGCATGCAGTTGCACGGTATGACTGAACACCTCCACCCAACGCACTAAATTTTGGTTGGCGGCCGATTGCCAACGGTCAAATAAATCGCCTAGGGCTAGGCTGCGTTGCCAGCATTTTTCCAATAAAGGGTCCCGTGCTGCTTGCGTTTCCAGCACTTTGGCCAAGGCTTGCAATTGTTCTAACAGGTGTTTTAAGGCGGCATCAAAGCCTTTGATGGCCATGGCTTTTTCCACCGGCAAGCGCGAGCCTTCGTAGGCAAACACCAAGCGAAAATCTTTCGCGGCTTTTTCTAACAGCGGAATCGCCTGACCAAGCGCTTGGCAATCTTTGGCCAAACTCAAATACGCCGCCGTGCAATCGTGCGCCAATTCTGAAATTTGGCCGGTGGAGACGTCCTCACCAAAAAACAAGCCGGCCACCTCAGGCAATTGATGGGCTTCATCAAATATAACGGTATTGGCCGTGGGCAATAACTCGGCCACGCCTTCGTCGCGCAACATCACGTCGGCAAAAAACAAATGGTGGTTGACCACCACCACGTCGGCTGCCAAAGCTTGTTTACGCGCCTCCATAACAAAGCATTCTTTGTAATTCGGGCAATCGCCGCCCAGGCAATTGTCGCGCGTGGAGGTGACGCTAGACCAAATCATGGCGTTTTCTGGCACGCTGTTGAGTTCGCTTTTATCGCCGCTTTTGCTGTTTTCCGCAAAGGTTTGGATGACATGCAAATACTTCGCATCGTCGCGCGAGGCAAAACGACCCTCCTGGGCGGCACGCGCCAAATGATAATGGCAGACGTAATTGGCCCGCCCTTTCAACATGGCCACCGTGACCGGCACTTTCAATGCGTCACGCACATTGGGCAAATCACGGCTAAACAATTGGTCTTGTAAGTTTTTGGTGCCAGTGGAAATGATGACCTTGCCACCACTGAGTAAAGCCGGGACCAAGTAGGCAAAGGTTTTACCGGTGCCGGTGCCGGCCTCGGCCACCAACTGGCTGTTGTTTTCTATGGCCTCGGCGATGACCAAGGCCATCTCCAACTGCTGGGTGCGCTCACTGAAGCCTTTTACATGCTTGGCCAGTAGGCCGTCTTTGGCGAAAACTTGAGCTATAGTAGGGGTGGGCATGCTGGACGTTGAATGGTCATTTAGGCGTAAACATAAAGACCAGCATTATCCCACGACTTGAGCCTGCAACACGCTGCAAACTAATTATTTAAGCTTAGCGGCTTAGCCTAAATTGGCCATTTTTTTAGAAAAAAATAGCCATATAAAACAGAGCGATAGATTAATAATAGTGGATCTCAAGGGCTAATGCTATAATGGTGGCCGTGAAGATAAAAAACCCCCATCCCTACGCGCTGTGTTTATGCCTAGCCTTGATTGGCAGTCCGTGCTTGGCTGCCGAACCGGCATTGGCCATGACGGAAACCCTAGCCGATGTCACCGCCACTGGCGAGACCAGTGAGGACACCGGCAGCAATTGGTCCACCCGCGTCAGCGAAGTGTTGGTCAACGCTTTGAGCCTAACCGGTGTGCGCTACAAATACGGCGGCAATTCGCCTGAAACCGGCTTTGATTGCAGCGGCTTCGTGCGTTACGTGTTCAAACAAGCCACTAGCTTAAGCTTGCCACACAGCGCCATGGCGATTAGTCAATTAGGCAAAAGCGTGCCTAAAGATGAATTGCAACCTGGGGATTTGGTGTTCTTCAATACCTTAAGGAGCACGTTTTCACACGTGGGTATTTATTTAGGCAATAACCGCTTTATCCATTCGCCAAGTCGTGGCGGCAAAGTCCGCGTGGAAAGCATGGACGACGTCTATTGGGCGAAAAACTTCAATGGCGCTCAGCGCATAGACCAAGCCAGACTCAGTACGGCAGAATAAACCAGCTAGCCACTAATGATCGGCTGCCTTTACCGGGGTATCCGAATGGCCTAAATCGCGATTGGGGTCTATGCAATCGCGAACCAGCTGCTTGATTTCTTTTGCTTCAGGAAAGCGGCCGGCCAACTTACGTGAATAGAGCAATTGTTGATTCAGCGTGATATCAAAAATCCCATTGCTGCCAGGCTTTAAACTCACGCTGCTGAGATCTTGTTCAAAGGTGGTGAGTAATTCCTGTGCCAACCAAGCGGCCCTCAGCAACCAGCGGCATTGTGTGCAATAGCTAATTTCGATATGGTGTTGAGCCAATTTGACCGCCCTTACTGTTATACTTTTATTTCATTAAAATTGTGCTGCATAAAACGCAACATGGAACTAATAAGCGCGCGCTTGTCTTAAAAACCGTTAGCTTATTTTCCTAGGGATAATACACCATGCAAGTAAAAAACAAATACCAAGGCTTTACTAAAATCGGCTTGGTTTTCTCCGGCCTCATCGTTGGCCTAATGCTAAGCTTGACCTATTCTGCGGTGGCAGAAAAAATGGTCAAACCGCAATTGCCCATCGAGGATTTGCGTGCTTTTGCTGAGGTGTTTGGCAAAATTAAGAGCGACTACGTTGAACCGGTAGAAGACAAAAAACTGATCTCTGAAGCCATCAGCGGCATGCTCACTGGCTTGGATCCGCACTCCACTTACATGGACGTGGATGCCTTTAAAGACATGCAAGCCGCCACACAAGGTGAGTTTGGTGGCCTAGGCATAGAAGTGGGCATGGAAGACGGTTTAGTGAAAGTGATTTCGCCTATTGAAGATTCGCCTGCTTACGCCGCCGGCATCAAGAGCGGTGACCTCATCATGAAATTGGATGAGAAGTTGGTTAAAGGCATGACCTTAAACGACGCAGTGAAAATCATGCGCGGCAAACCAGACACCCCAATAGTCTTAACCATATTGCGCAAAAATGAAGCGAAACCACTTTTAGTGACGTTGGTGCGCGCCATCATTAAAAACAAAAGCGTGAAATACAAACTCACTGAACCGGGTTACGCCTATGCGCGCGTGACGCAATTCCAGGAACACACCGGCGAAGATTTGGCTAAAGCCATTAATGCCATGCACGCCGAAAACAAAGGGCCATTCAAAGGCTTTGTGTTGGATTTGCGTAACGACCCAGGTGGCTTGTTAAACGGGGCAGTCGGCGTGTCGGCGGCTTTCTTACCGAAAGACACCTTGGTGGTGTATACCGAAGGTCGTGCAGCGGATTCTAAAATGAACCTCACGGTTAACCCAGAGAATTACGCTAGAGGTGGGGCCGCCAATGATTACATGCGCGATATTCCTGCGGATTTAAAAACCGTGCCCATGGTCGTGTTAATCAATGCCGGGTCTGCTTCAGCCTCAGAAATCGTCGCCGGTGCATTGCAAGACCACAAACGTGCCACCTTAATTGGCGTGCGCAGCTTCGGTAAGGGCTCAGTGCAAACCATCATGCCTATGAATAACGGTGCGGCCATCAAATTAACCACCGCGCGTTACTTCACACCCAAAGGCCGCTCCATCCAAGCCAAGGGCATAGAACCGGATTACTACGTTGAAGACGGCACCGACCAATCCAACAACATTCATGAAGCGGATTTGTCTCGCCACCTGTCCAACCCTAAAGACGCGTCCAGCGGCTCAGCCAAACCGGACAACAGTGCCGCTGCTGCCGCGGCCAAAGCAAAATTGAATGAGAAAAAATTTGCTGAAGCATCGGCACCGATCGAGCCAGCCAGCAAAGAAGATTTGCAATTTGCCCAGGCGATGAATTTCCTTAAAGGCAAACCGGTGGTTAAATCCGAGCCACCAAAAGTGGAAGCGGCAGCCACCACGAAATAACTGATCGCCCTGGCGCGACAAGTTTAGTAGAACAATTAACCCGCCCTAATCCGGCGGGTTTTTTGTAGCCATAAGCAATTTTGTCTGGCCCTGCGCCTAATACGGCCTAGGCTAGGTTTATAATGAGACCATGAGTTTATCCATCCCCAATTTAATCCAAGAAGCTGAGCGTTGCGTGGCTTGTGGCCTGTGTTTACCGCATTGCCCCACCTACAAAAAAACCGGCTCTGAGGCCGATTCGCCCAGAGGACGCATACAACTGATGCGTGCCGTGGCCCAAGACATCTTGCCCAATAACGAGCGCTTTAAAGCGCACATGGACTTGTGCGTGAGTTGCCGCAGTTGCGAAAGCGCCTGCCCAAACAACGTGGCTTATGGTTCCTTGATTGACAGCGCTAGGGCATTGTTTGTCCCTAAAAAAAGTCGCCTTGCGGCATTCGTCCTGCCCTTTATCCGCTCAAGAAAATTAATGAATGGCGCAGTCCGTCTGCTCAGACTGACCCAACAATCAGGCTTGGATAAGTTAGGCGCTGGCATAGGCGCCGCCAAGTTGTTACCCAAACTCAAAAAACCAGTGAACTGGCAAACCACCTACCCTAGCCTTGCCGCGAACAAACAAGGTGAAGTCAGTTTATTTTTAGGCTGTGCCAGTCAGGCGCTCGATAGCGATACCTTAGCTGCGAGCATCCATGTATTAAACGCCTTGGGTTTTGATGTGCAAGTGCCGGCTCAGCAGACTTGTTGCGGCAGCATCGCCAGACAAATGGGTGACGTGGCAGAATCCGATGCCTTGCTGGCACGCAACCGCGCTAGCTTTGCCAGTGGTGTGCCAATTTTGACCGTTGCCAGCGGCTGCGGCGCCGGCTTGGCTGATTACTTAGCTAGCCACCAAGTGCAGGATATCAGCGCCTTTTTAGCCAACTGCGATTGGTCTAAGTTAACGCTCAAACCGCTGCCGCAGCGGGTATTTGTGCAAGACCCTTGCACCTTACGCAATGGTCAAAAAAGCCATGCTTCCGTTTACACTTTATTAAAAAAAATCCCGCAAGCCGACGTGATTGCACTGAGCGGCAACGGCCAATGCTGCGGTGGTGCCGGCGCTTACATGCTTACGCAAACCGACATGGCGCAGCAATTGCTTAATGACAAACTGACCAGCATACAAGCCCATCAAGTGAGCCTGTTGGCCACCTCAAACATAGGCTGCAGTTTGCATTTGGCGCGTGGCTTAGCGGCACAAAATGCCGCGGTACAGATACGTCATCCGGTGCAAATTGTCGCCGCGCAATTGGGCTGGACGGCCAACTAGATTAACGGTGGTCTTAGCCATGAATTTGAGGGTACACTGAGAGCATGTTAAATCCATTAGATAAACTCATCGTTGAATTCGATACCGGCCTGCGCACGTTGCTCGCGCAAGCGCGCAGTCAACGGCCGCATCCGGATGCGGCGATAGCAGAAGTTGAGTTAAGCGAGGCTGAAAAAAACCAGGCCAGCGCCTTAATGCGCGTCAACCATACAGGTGAAGTTTGCGCGCAAGCCTTATACAGCGGCCAAGCGCTCACTGCCCACAGTCAACGAACAGCAGCCGCACTCAAGCAAGCCACCGTGGAAGAAACCGACCATTTAGCCTGGTGTGAATCCCGTATCAAACAATTAGGCGGCCGCACCAGCGTGCTTAATCCGCTATTTTATGCTGGCTCTTTCAGTCTGGGCTTGCTGGCTGGCGCGCTAGGCGATCGCTGGAATTTAGGCTTTGTAGCGGAAACGGAAAAGCAAGTGGAAGCGCACTTGGCCAGCCATCTAGAGATATTGGTCCCAGCTGACCAAAAAACCCGTAAGATTATTGAACAGATGCAAATTGATGAAGCGGCCCATGCCAAACAAGCCAGAGACCACGGTGCAGCGGAATTGCCCGCACCCATCAATTTCTTAATGCGCAAAGTGGCCAAACTGATGACCACTTCCAGCTACCATTTATAACAAGGTCGGAACAGATGCAAAAATTTAGCGACGTATTACTCACCCTAGACGATGCCACACACGTGCAACGCATCGCGCTGTTTAATAGCGATGGCAGTCCGGCCGGCGTCATAGAAAACAAACCCGGCAGCCAAGGCTCGGTTAAGGTCTACTACCACTTGTACCGCATGTACGGCGAAATATCCTTGGACGCTGCAGTAGAGGGCTTAAGTTTGTTTGCTGAGCACACCGGGGATGCGGAAAACTGCCCGGGCAAACACCCCAATATAGACCGCTTATTAAACTTACTGGAAGACGAACAACCCCTCAGCGTTAAGGTCACCGAAAACACCCTTTAGTTTTTTCAGTTGGTCCGCGCTTTCTTTTTTTATTTCCGTTTTATAGCCAAAACTTAGGTAAAATTCAACTCTCTTTTTTCCTAAGCGTGACGCCTATGTTTGTTCACCCACAATTCGACCCCGTTGCCATACACCTTGGTAGCTTTGGTATCCATTGGTACGGCTTGATGTATTTAACCGGCTTTTTGGCTTTTTTAGCCTTAGGCAAATGGCAGATCACGCACCGCCCTTGGCATGGCTGGACCTTGCCCATGCTAGACGACGCCTTATTCTTTGGCGCACTGGGCGTGATATTGGGTGGCCGTTTAGGCTACGTGCTGTTCTACCAATCGGCTTACTTCATGCAACACCCGGCCGACATTTTAGCCGTGTGGCAAGGCGGCATGAGTTTTCACGGCGGCTTTTTAGGCGTGGTGCTGGCCATGGCCTGGTTTGCCAGAAAATACCAATTAAGTTGGCTAGCCGTAATGGATTTTATTGCGCCTTTAGTGCCGATAGGCTTGGGCGCAGGACGCTTAGGTAACTTTATTAATGGTGAACTGTGGGGCCGCGTCACCAACACCGACTACGGCATGGTGTTCCCACAAATTGATGGTTTATTGCGTCACCCCTCGCAACTGTATGAATTCACCCTAGAGGGCGTGGCCTTGTTCTTCATTCTTTGGGCCTACGCGTCTAAGCCACGCGCCAGCGGTGCCATTGCCGCCGTGTTCTTAATGGGCTACGGCGCCTTTAGGTTTGCAGTTGAATACACACGCGAACCAGACAGCTATTTAGGTTTGTTGTCGATGGGGTTTAGCATGGGCCAATGGCTGAGTTTGCCTATGCTCTTAATTGGTGCCGTTCTATGGATTAAGACATACAGCAAGTAAGCCTCCCGTTATTAGCAGGCAAAAAAACGGACGCCTAGGCGTCCGTTTTTACTTAAACAAGAGTTACTTAAGCGTGGTATGCGCGCTCACCGTGCTCTGTTGTATCCAAGCCTTCACGCTCAGATTCTTCAGACACACGAAGACCGATAACCATGTCCACTAGTTTGAATGCAACCACAGATACGACTGCAGATACCACAATGGCGGTACCTACTGCGTAAGCTTGTGCTGTCATTTGTGCTGCAAAGTTGTATTCACCTACTGCGTTAGCCACGTAGTCGTAAACACCCATGCCGCCTAGCGCTGGGTTAACAAACACACCCGTTGCTAATGCACCAAAGATACCGCCGACTGCGTGCACACCGAATACGTCTAGCGCATCGTCGTAACCTAACCAGTATTTCACTTTTGCTACAAAGAAGTAGCAGATTGGTGATACTAGCAAGCCGATGATGATGGCACCCATAGGGCCGACGAAACCGCATGCTGGGGTAATCGCAACCAAACCTGCTACTGCACCAGAAGCGGCACCTAGCATAGAAGGTTTACCTTTCAATAGCCATTCAGCGAATGCCCATGACAAGGTAGCTGCACCCGTTGCAATCATGGTGTTAACTAGAGCCAACGCAGCGTAGCCGTTTGCTTCTAAGTTAGAACCCGCATTGAAACCGAACCAACCCACCCATAGTAATGCTGCACCCACCATGGTTAAGGTTAGGCTATGAGGCGCCATGGCTTCTTTACCGTAACCGATACGTTTACCCACCATGATGGCACCAACTAAACCGGCTACACCTGCGTTGATGTGCACAACCGTACCACCAGCGAAGTCTAATGCACCTTTAGCCCATAACCAACCGGCATTTGCCACCACTGTTTCCAATGACGCTGCATCAGTAATCGCATCAGGACCGTCCCAATACCAAACCATGTGTGCCATAGGCAAGTAAGCAAAAGTGAACCACAACACCATGAAAGCTAAGATAGCAGAGAACTTCATGCGCTCGGCAAAAGCACCAATAATCAATGCCGGTGTGATGGCCGCAAAGGTTAATTGGAAAGCCACAAACACCAACTCAGGAATCACTACACCTTTACTAAAGGTAGCTGCGATTGAGTCAGGTGTAATGCCTGCCAAGAACGCTTTAGCTAAACCGCCATAGTACGGATTGCCACCAGTAAAGGCCACGCTGTAGCCGTAAATTGCCCACAAGACCGCCATCAAAGAGAAAATCATGAAGGTTTGCATGAGCACAGACAGCATATTTTTTTGGCGCACTAAACCGCCGTAAAATAAGGCCAAGCCTGGGATCACCATTAAGGTTACCAACACGGTTGAAATCAACATCCATGCGGTGTCACCTTTGTTTGGTGTTGGCGCTGGTGCGGCTGCCGCTTCTGCCGGTGCGGCTTCTGCTGGTGCAGCTGCATCCGCAGCCGGTGCCACTACCGCAGCAGCTTCGGCTGCTGGTGCAGCGTCTTCAGCGTAAGTATTAGCCGCTAGGCCTAGGCCCAGTGTTGCTACTAGAGCAAAGATCGAAAGTAATTTTTTCATTATCATCCCCTTATAAGGCTTCGATACCGGTTTCACCGGTACGAATGCGATAGACTTGTTCGAGATTAAAGACAAAAATCTTGCCGTCGCCGATCTTGCCAGTGGCGGCTGATTTTTCAATCGCATCCACTACTTGATCTAGCAACTCGTCTTTAATCGCTACCTCTAATTTAACTTTAGGTAAAAAATCCACCACGTATTCAGCACCACGATAGAGCTCGGTGTGGCCTTTTTGACGACCGAAACCTTTTACCTCGGTGACGGTAATGCCTTGAACCCCAATGCTAGAAAGGGCTTCACGCACTTCATCAAGCTTAAACGGTTTGATAATTGCGGATACAAATTTCATGAGTGCCTCCTTATAGGCGGGATAAACCCGCCAAATTTAGATTAGAACGTTTTTTGTACGAATGCAGTGAAGGTGCTGCCATCGATTGGGCCGCCAGCATATGCAGCATAACCTGCTCTGTCTTTAGCATCTGTATCTGCATAAAAGGCACCTACATTCACGCCATTAGCAAAGGATTTGGTCGCGCCAATTTTCCAATCAGTATAGGTATAAAGAACATCCAAAGCGTTACCATCAAATTTTTGACGGCCTATGTGTAGGTTAGCCGTGATGCCTGAATCCGCTAAAGGAATGTTCGCATTCAATTCAGCGTAATAGGTGCCAGCGCCATCTTCATTATTGAATGCATCATCAGACACCACTGAAGAGAATTTTGCTTGCAACCATTTGTAACTTAATGCACCGTACAATTCAGTCGTATTGGCAGTAGTAGTGGCGCTCAACTTATGGCCTGGGTAGATGTATTGCAACACACCAAAGTCATAACCTAAGCCAGTTTCGCCTATGGTATTGCGGTAGCCGCCGTACACATCCAACTCTAGGCTAGAGTTATCGTAATATGCGCCGTCTTCTAACCAACTGATGTTAGAACCCCAAGCACCAACATATAAACCGCTAGCATGTGAAAAATCCACGCCGCCTTGTAAAGCTGGTTTTTTATCCGTTTGGGTTAAACCACGGAAAATGTATTGGCTAAATAAACCGACGTTGTAGCTAACGGTGTAAGCCGGTGCTGGCGCTGCAGCGGGTGCCGCATCCGCAGCGAATACTGCTGTTGGTAATGCTAATGTGCCTAAAACGGCAATGGTCACTAATGATTTACGCATGGTCTTTCTCCTTGATTAATGTTTAGAATAAACAAAGCTATTCGGGAATATATAAGCAATACCCATGCCAACTATTTTTATGTTTAAAATCAACATTCTACATATAAAGCATACCTACCTGCGATTAACCTAGTGCACCAAAACCTGCTAATATGATAACTAGATATAAGGAGTCGCTATGTTTAACTCAGACAAATTAAATGAAATATCCAGCAAAATCAAAGAGGTAGTGCAAGACTCCCCCTTAGGTGATGCGGAAAAAAACCTGCATGCACTATTAAAGAGCGTGTTCACCAAAATGGAACTCGTCTCCCGCGAAGAATTTGATGTGCAAGCGGCCGTTCTGCGTAGCACCCGAGACAAGCTGGATGCCTTAGAAAAACAATTAGCCGAATTGACACAGCAGCACCGCTAGCGTGCCCCACTCCAGCCTAGCCGTCGTTCACAGTCGTGCCTTAAGCGGCATGGATGCGCCGGCAGTGGCGGTGGAAGTGCACCTAGCCAATGGCTTACCCAGCTTCACCATAGTCGGCCTGGCTGAAACCGAAGTAAAAGAAAGCAAAGACCGGGTTCGCGCCGCCCTGCAAACTGCGCAATTTGAATTCCCTGCACGACGCATCACGGTTAACCTGGCACCGGCGGACCTGCCTAAAGAAAGTGGTCGCTACGACTTACCCATCGCCTTAGGCATACTGGCCGCTTCCGGCCAAATACCAAGCGCCAACTTGGCCAACTACGAATTTGCCGGTGAGCTGGCTTTAACCGGCGAGCTCAGACCCATCCGCGGCGCATTGGCCATGACTTCCAGCATGATGGCCGCCCTGCCTACACAGGCCATGCCACAAAAACGGGCGTTTATCTTGCCACAAAGCAGTGCACCTGAGGCAGCTTTGGTGCGCGATGCCGTCATTTACCCGGCCAACAGCTTGTTGACTGTGTGCGCGCACCTAAGCGGGCACATGCTTTTAAGCCGATTAAGCGCAAGCGCTGTTTGCCCCAAGCTACACTACCCGGATTTTAATGAGGTGAAAGCACAAAGCCAGGCTAAACGGGCCCTAGAAATTGCCGCGGCAGGTGGCCACAGCGTCCTCCTAAGCGGCCCGCCTGGCACCGGCAAAAGCATGCTGGCTAGCCGTTTTGTTGGTATCTTGCCGGCCATGACCGAACAAGAAGCCTTGGATTCGGCGGCCATCTTGTCTTTGAATGGTGTGTACGCATTAGAAAACTGGATGCGCAGGCCTTATCGCAATCCCCATCACACGGCATCAGCGGTGGCACTGGTTGGCGGCGGCAGCGTGCCCAGGCCAGGTGAAATCAGCTTGGCGCATCACGGCGTTTTATTCTTGGACGAATTACCCGAATTTGATCGCAAGGTGTTAGAGGTATTGCGCGAGCCACTAGAGAGCGGTCGCATCGTCATCTCCCGCGCTGCCAGGCAAGCCGAGTTTCCAGCCGACTTCCAATTAATTGCCGCCATGAACCCTTGCCCATGTGGTTACTTGGGTCACCCCAACCACCCCTGCCGCTGCACACCGGATCAAATTGCGCGATACCGAGGCAAACTATCCGGGCCACTTATGGACCGCATCGATTTGCACATAGACGTGCCGGCACTCACCGAGGACGAGCTGCTAAAGGCCAGCGTTAGTGAACACTCACAAGCCATCCAATCCAGAGTAGAAAAGGCCAGAGCCAAACAAATGCACAGGCAAGGTAAAGCCAACCACTTGCTCAGCAACCCGGAAATTGAACGCCACTGCGCCATTAATGAGGCGGGTGCAAGCTTGTTAAAAACCGCCATGGCCCGCCTTAATTTATCCGCCCGGGCTTACCACCGCATTTTAAAAGTGGCGCGCAGCATAGCCGATTTGACTGATCAGCCTCACATCCAAGCGGCGCACTTAGCGGAGGCCATTCAATACCGCAGGCACGGCAATTAAACTAGCCAGCAAGGACGGCAAATCCGGCATAGCCGATGATATAATGCCGCATCCATACAACTTGCCATTTAACCATGTCGCACAACCCCGTCTCGGTCACCGAGAACACCCTTAGAGCTTTACTAGCTGAGCGCATTCTGATTTTAGACGGCGCGATGGGTACCATGATTCAGCAATACAAGCTAAGCGAGGCGGATTACCGTGGGCCGCGTTTTGCCGATTTCAAGGCCCCCAGTGGCGAGCGCGAGCTGTTTGTCAAAGGCAATAACGAGCTGCTAACTTTAACCCAGCCGCACATCATTCAAGAAATACACGAGCAGTATCTGGCCGCTGGTGCCGACATCATAGAAACCAATACCTTTGGCGCCACCACGGTCGCTCAAGACGACTACCACATGGGCCATTTGGTGCACGAGATGAACCTGCAAGCGGCTAAATTGGCTAAGGCCTCCTGCTTAAAATACAGCACCCCAGACAAACCGCGCTTTGTGGCCGGCACCTTGGGGCCCACCCCTAAAACCGCCAGCATTTCACCGGACGTAAACGACCCGGCGGCACGCAATATCCGCTTTGATGAATTGGTGACGGCCTATCTAGAGCAAACACGCGCCTTGGTGGAAGGCGGCGCGGACATCTTGATGGTGGAAACCATCTTTGATACCTTAAACTGCAAAGCGGCTTTGTTTGCCATAGACCAGTTTTTTGAGGAATCGGGCTTGCGTTTCCCCATCATGATTTCTGGCACGGTCACCGATGCCTCAGGACGCATTTTGTCTGGGCAAACCGTGACGGCATTTTGGCATTCGGTACGCCATGCCAAACCACTGACCATAGGTCTGAATTGCGCATTGGGAGCAACCCTGATGCGTCCCTATGTGGAAGAGTTATCCAACATCGCCGATACCTTTGTTTGCATTTACCCCAATGCCGGCCTGCCCAACCCGATGTCGGACACCGGCTTTGATGAAACCCCGGACGTCACTTCCAGCCTGGTTAAAGAGTTTGCCGAAAGCGGCTTTTTAAATATTGCCGGCGGCTGTTGCGGCACCACTCCCGCACACATACAAGCGATATACCAAGCGATCAAAGCCATCAAGCCACGCCAAGTGCCGGCTTTGCCTATTAGCTTAAAACTGTCTGGGCTGGAGCCGTTTGTGGTTAACGACGACTCCTTATTTGTCAACGTCGGCGAGCGTACCAACGTCACTGGTAGTAAGGCGTTTGCGCGCATGATCATTAACGAGCAATACGACGAAGCCTTGTCGGTGGCACGCCAACAAGTGGAAAACGGCGCGCAAGTGATAGACATCAACATGGACGAAGGCATGTTGGATGCGGTCAAAGCCATGACGCATTTTTTAAACCTAATCGCCTCCGAGCCAGACATTGCCCGCGTGCCCATCATGATAGATTCCAGCAAATGGGCTGTCATAGAAGCCGGTTTGAAGTGCGTGCAAGGCAAAGCCATCGTCAACTCCATCTCCATGAAAGAGGGCGAGGCGGAATTTTTACGTCAAGCTAAACTCTGCCAACGTTATGGCGCGGCGGTCATTGTCATGGCCTTTGACGAAAAAGGTCAGGCCGACACCTTTGCCCGTAAAACGGAAATTTGCCAACGGGCTTACGGTTTATTGGTAGGCATGGGTTTTCCTGCTGAAGACATTATTTTTGACCCGAACATTTTCGCCATCGCCACCGGCATAGAAGAGCACAACAATTACGCGGTGGACTTCATAGAAGCCACGCGCTGGATTAAACAAAACCTGCCACACGCCAAGATTTCTGGCGGCGTATCCAATGTCAGCTTCAGCTTTAGGGGCAACGACCCAGCCCGTGAAGCCATACACACTGTCTTTTTATACCACGCCATCCAAGCAGGCATGACCATGGGCATCGTCAATGCCGGCATGATGGGCGTTTACGACGACCTGCCAGAAGAATTGCGCACTCGGGTAGAAGACGTGGTGCTTAACCGCCCTATCGACGCTAGCAACCCCTTGGCCGCCACCGAGCGCATGATAGAAATCGCCGGCAGCTTGGTCGCTGGCGGCAAAAAAGAGGCCGCCACGCTGGAATGGCGTGGCACACCGGAGTCCCCCACGCCAGTAGCAAAACGCTTGAGCCATGCCATGGTGCACGGCATCACCGAGTTCATCGTCGAGGACACCGAAGAAGCCCGCGCCGCCATAGCGGAAGCCGGTGGCCGTACTATACACGTTATTGAAGGGCCGTTGATGGATGGCATGAACGTGGTGGGCGATTTATTTGGTCAAGGCAAAATGTTTTTACCGCAAGTGGTCAAATCGGCACGGGTAATGAAACAAGCGGTGGCGCATTTAATTCCGTACATAGAAGCGGAAAAAGTCGCCGATGAAAAACGCACCGGTCAGGTGGCCAAACCAAAAGGTAAAATGGTCATCGCTACCGTTAAAGGCGACGTACACGACATAGGCAAAAACATCGTGTCGGTGGTCTTGCAGTGCAACAACTTTGAAGTGGTTAACATGGGTGTCATGGTGCCCGCCGCAGAAATTTTAGCCATGGCCAAAGCCGAGAACGCCGACATCATAGGCTTGTCCGGTTTGATCACGCCGTCCTTAGAAGAGATGACGCACATCGCCAAAGAAATGCAACGCGACCCCTATTTCAAAGCCTTGAAAATGCCTTTGTTAATAGGCGGCGCCACCACCTCACGCGCGCATACGGCGGTGAAAATTGCCCCGCATTACGACGGGCCAATTATTTACGTGGCCGATGCCTCGCGCTCGGTCTCGGTGATGCAATCCTTACTCACGGTGGACAGTCGCGACGCTTACATAGCCGAAGTGGCGGCCGACTACGAGAAAGCCCGTCAACAGCATGCCAATAAAAAAGGCACACCCATGCTAACCCTGGCCGACGCCCGTGCCAACAAAGCCAAGCTGTCGTTTAGCGGTAGCCATGCGCCGGTGAAACCTAAGTTCATAGGTCGGCGTGAAATCAAAAATGCCGACTTAAGTGTGATTGCCCAGTACATCGATTGGACGCCGTTCTTTCAAACTTGGGATTTAGCCGGATTCTACCCAGCCATACTGACCGACGAAGTGGTGGGGCAAACTGCCAGCAAATTGTTTGCTGAAGCCCAAGCCATGCTGAAAAAAATCATAGACGGCCGTTGGTTAAGCGCCAATGGCGTGATCGCCTTGATGCCAGCCAACACGGTGAACGACGACGACATCGAAATTTACAACGACGACAGCCGTCAGCAAGTCGCGTTTACCTATTACGGCATGCGCCAGCAAACCGTCAAGCCAGTGATAGACGGTGTGGCCCGCCCCAACCAATGTTTAGCCGACTTCATTGCGCCTAAAGCCACCCCGGATTACATCGGTTTATTTGCCGTCACCGCAGGCTTGGGCATAGAAAAACGCATCAAACAATTCGAAGATGCGCACGACGACTACAGCAGCATATTACTCAAAGCCTTAGCCGATCGCTTGGCCGAAGCCTTTGCCGAGTATTTGCATGAGCGCGTGCGGGTGGATTTCTGGGGTTACGCGGCCAATGAAAAATTGGACAAAGTCGCCCTCATCAAAGAGCAATACCAAGGCATACGGCCTGCGCCCGGTTACCCGGCTTGCCCAGACCACACGGTTAAACCGGACGTATTCCAAGTCTTGCAATGCGACAACATAGGCATGCATCTAACCGAATCGTTTGCCATGACCCCAGGCGCAGCGGTATCCGGCTTTTACTTTGCCCATAGCGAAGCCAAGTATTTCAGCGTGGATAAAATCGGTGAGGACCAATTACTCGACATGGCCAAGCGCCGCGGGCTAACAAAAGACTATTTAGCGCGCTGGCTGGCGCCAAACTTGAGCTAAGGGGGTCTGGCTATGCACATTCACATTTTAGGCATTTGTGGCACCTTCATGGGAGGCGTAGCCGTGTTAGCCAAACAAGCCGGGCATAAAGTCACCGGTTGCGATGCCAATGTTTACCCACCCATGAGCACGCAATTGGAAGCGCAAGGCATAGAGCTGATTACCGGTTTTGACCCTAGCCAAACCGAGCTCAAGCCCGATGTCTACGTCATAGGCAACGTCATCAGCCGCGGCAACCCTTTAATGGAAGAAATCCTTAACCGTGGCCTGCCCTATATTTCTGGCCCACAGTGGTTGGCGGAAAATGTATTACAAGGCAAATGGGTGTTGGCCGTGGCGGGCACCCATGGCAAAACCACCACCAGCTCGATGCTGGCATGGATCTTAGAATACGCGGGGCTGGCGCCCGGCTTTTTGATTGGCGGCGTTCCGCAAAACTTCGCCGTATCGGCCCGCTTGCCGCAAGCACCGACACAAGACCAAAACAGCGTGTCACCCTTCTTTGTGATTGAAGCGGACGAATACGACACGGCATTTTTTGATAAACGCTCGAAATTCGTGCACTACCACCCGCGCACGGCCGTGTTAAATAACCTCGAGTTTGACCATGCCGACATCTTTGATGACTTGGCCGCCATAGAAAAACAATTTCACCATTTGGTCCGCACCGTGCCGCAAGCCGGCTTAGTGGTGAGCAATGGCTTGGAAGACAGTTTGCAACGGGTGATCGCTAAAGGCTGCTGGACGCCGGTGGAACAATTCGGCTCGGACAGCGATTGGCAAGCAGCCAAACCACAGAGCAACGGCAGTTTTGACGTGTTGTTTGCGGGCGAACGACAAGGCCACGTGGCATGGGATTTATTGGGGGAACACAATCGCATGAATGCCCTAGCCAGCATTGCGGCAGCCCGCCATGTCGGTGTGTCGGTGAAAGTGGCTATCGAGGCCTTAAGCCAGTTTAAAAATGTAAAACGTCGCATGGAAATTCGCGGTGAAGTGCATGGCGTGACGGTCTACGATGACTTTGCCCATCACCCGACGGCCATCACCACCACCGTGGCCGGCCTACGCTGCAAAGTTGGCAAGGGGCGCATTTTGGCGGTATTGGAGCCGCGCTCTAACACCATGAAATTAGGCGTCATGAAAAATGCCTTGCCGGCCAGCTTAGGCGAAGCCGACTTGGTATTTTGTTACGGTGCCGATCTAGGTTGGGATGCCAGCGCCGCATTGGCACCGATACAACATAAGTCAAACGTCTTCGATGACCTAGCATCCATGGTCAGCGCCATCGTAGCAGCAGCGTCCAGCGGTGACTCGGTATTGGTCATGAGTAACGGTGGCTTTGGTGGGGTGCATCAAAAAATACTGGATGCGCTCACCTCAAAATTCAGCGCCGAGTAGTTCTTTGTTTACTCGCGTGCGTGAAAAATTAAAGGCCATGCCGCTGATACGCACGGCTGTTTATCTGTCCGTGCTCATACACGTGATTTTAATCAGCGTGCACTTTAGTCCCGATTTAAAAAAAATGGCCGACAGCATGCCGGTTCTGGACGTCAGTCTAGTGAATGCCAAAACCCATAGCAAACCGCAAAAAGCCGACGTATTGGCGCAAGCGAATTTGGATCGAGGCGGTAACACCAATCAAAACCGAAAAATGCAATCCGCATTAGCCGCCAGCAGTCAACGCCAAGCCGCGCTTAATGAACAAAGTAAAACTCAAGCAGGCGGCCAAGCGGCGGCGCAAAAAGCCGAACAAAGCCAAGCACAAAAACGCGTGGCCAGCTTGGAAAAACAAGCGCGAGAATTAATGACGCAATTGCATGCCAACAAGGCCGTGGAGTCGCAACCAGCGCAAAAAGCCAGCGCTCAAGAAGTGCAAACCGGCCAACAAAGCAATCCCACGCGTGCCATCGATGTGCACGACATGGCCTCAGCGGCCATGGAGATGGATAGACTGGAGGCACTGATCGCCAAGCAACAAGACGTCTACCAAAAACGCCCCAAACGTAAATTCATAGGCGCCAGAACCAAGGAATACAAATACGCTTTATACGTTGAAGCGTGGCGGCAAAAAGTAGAAAAAATAGGCAACCTAAACTACCCGGAAGCGGCCAGAAACTTAAAGTTATACGGGCAATTGCAGATGACGGTATCGATTAATGCCGACGGCAGCATAGAATCCATAGAGCTAAACCGCAGTTCCGGTCACAAATTGCTGGACGAAGCGGCCAAGCACATTGTTGAACTGGGTGCGCCGTACGCGCGCTTTCCTGATGACGTGCAGAGCGAAATCGATATATTAAGCATTACCCGCACCTGGACCTTCACCAAAGAAGACAGCCTTGCCAGTGGGGACTAAAGCCTTATATAGTTAAGCCTTACCCACCTATTGCCACTGCCGCCATGAGCCACTTTCAACACCACGTTTTTTTCTGTTTAAACCAACGCGAAGCCGGTGCCGCTTGTTGCATGGACAAAGGCGCGGAAGCCGCGTTTGACTACATGAAAGCACGGGTGAAAAGTTTGGGTTTATGTGGCGAAAGTCAGGTGCGCATTAACCGCGCCGGTTGCTTGGATAGGTGCGATGCCGGCCCCTTGATGGTGATTTACCCGCAAGCGATTTGGTACAGCTTTATCGACAACAACGACATCGATGAGATCATAGACTCGCACTTAATGCAGGGCAAAGTGGTGCAACGTTTAGTCGTGGATTAAACCGATTTGACGTAGCCGACTTTAAGAGGCCGCCAACATACGTTCTAAAGTCAATTTAGCCAGCTTGGCTTCGTGTTCAGGCACTTTAATTTGATTGACTACCTGACCTTGTAGCAAATTCTCCAACACCCAAGCCAAATGCTGCGGATCGATTCTGGCCATGGTGGAACACTCGCACACCACGTGGCTCATGAATTGCACCAATTTACCTTGCGGTTTCATTTGCTCGGCTAGACGGTTAACCAAATTCAGCTCGGTGCCCACTAGCCAATTAGAATTAGCCGGCGCTTCACTGACGGTTTTCAGTATGTACTCGGTGGAACCGACAAAATCCGAATTCAAGCACACCTCATAAGGCGCTTCCGGGTGCGAGATCACCAAACCATCGGGGTGCGCCGCTCGGAATTGCGTGATATTTTGCAAGCGGAACATTTGATGAACCGCGCAGTGGCCCTTCCATAACAAGATTTTTGCATTTTTAATTTGCGCTTCGGTCAACCCACCCATAGGCAAATCCGGATCCCAAACCGGCATTTGTTCCAGCGGAATACCCATCTGATGGCCAGACCAACGGCCTAAATTTTGATCGGGAAAAAACAACACTTTTTCACGCTGCTTAAAACTCCACTCTAAAATTTTAGGCGCATTGGTGCTGGTGCAAACTATGCCGCCGTGCTCACCACAAAAGGCTTTTAAATCGGCGGCGGAATTGATGTAAGTTACGGGCGTGATGGCTTCATCAAAATTCAATACTTTATTCAGCTCACGGTAACTGCGTTCGACTTTAGCTAGGTTGGCCATGTCGGCCATGGAGCATCCTGCCGCCAAGTCCGGCAGGATGGCAATCTGCTCTGGACGGCTCAAGATATCCGCCACTTCCGCCATAAAATGCACACCCAAAAAGACGATGTACTCGGCATCCAAACTTTCGCAATAACGCGATAGCTTGAGCGAATCGCCGGTGTAATCGGCATGCCTATACACGCTTTCGTTTTGATAATGGTGACCCAAAATAACCAAGCGTTTGCCTAAGGCTTGCTTGGCCGCAATAATGCGCTGCTGGCAATCCTCGTCTAGACTGGCCTGAAATTTATCAAATTTAATCGCGGATACTTGCATGGTGTTCAATCGCATTAAGGGTTAGTGTAAAAAACAGGGGCTTATTTTATAACGATAATTGGTGACGCTCAGCTAATCTTTTTATGGCGTCTACATTGGTCCAGGAAAAAACCCGCTGCGCCGCTTCCCGCCAATCCACCCAGGCATATTGCAGGTGCTCATCTGGCGCCAACTTTATGGGCAAGGCACTCGGCAAGACTAAGGCAAACTGGTGCTCAACATTGCTAGTCACCCCAGGCGAATAACGGTAACGCCAATGCGGGTAAATTTCGTAGGTATTCGCCACCTGCCAATCTTGCAAATCATACTGCTCCGCGTTTAGGCCGGTTTCTTCTAACACTTCGCGTACGGCGGTCTGCCTGGGCGTTTCGCCGGCCTCCAAACTGCCGGTCACCGATTGCCAAAACCCGGCTTTATCGGCACGCTCCATAATCAGCACTTGCAGGTCCTCGGTATGAATGAGCACCAAGGCAGAAACAGGGGTTTTAAACATCGCTATTTTTTGAATAAAGGGGCTTTGATGACACGGGGTGGTATTAGTTTTTTTTACTTGCTGCCGCCGTTAGGTTTTTTGGCAGTTGAAACACCACGCTTTCTATCACCCCTTGCAACTCTTCAACCTGTTGCGCGCCCATGTGTTGCAATTGGCTGATGACTTCCTTGACCAGCACTTCTGGCGCGGAGGCACCGGCAGAGACACCGATTTTCTTTTTACCTACTAACCACGATGCCTGAAGGTAGCTGGCGTTATCCACCATATAGGCTTCTATGCCTTGCTTCTCGGCCACTTCTCGCAAACGGTTGGAATTGGAGCTGTTCGGTGAACCAATAATAATCACCAAATCGCAATCTTTGGCCATCAGCTTGACCGCATCTTGGCGATTTTGCGTGGCGTAACAGATGTCTTCGCTTTTGGGCGCGTGAATATTTGGGTATTTGGCTTTTAAGGCTTCAATCACCGTCGCGGCATCGTCCATGGATAAAGTGGTTTGCGTCACAAAAGCCAATTTTTCTGGGTGTTTAACCTGTAATTGCGCGACATCGGCTGGCGTCTCCACCAAATACATGCCGATCGCTGCCACTTCATCGTCCTCATCATGATCGGACTCCACCTGACCCATGGTCCCTTCCACTTCCGGGTGGCCTTTGTGGCCTATCATGATAATTTCCATGCCGGCCTGGCGCATTTTAGCCACTTCAATGTGAACTTTAGTCACTAGCGGACAGGTAGCATCGTAGGCAATCAAGCCACGCGATTCGGCTTCGGCACGAACCGCTTTAGACACGCCGTGTGCACTAAAAATAACCGTGCTGCCGGTGGGAATTTCGTCCAGGTGTTTAACGAAAACAGCGCCCTTCGCGCGCAAGCCATCGACCACGAATTTATTGTGCACCACCTCGTTACGCACGTAGATGGGCGCACCAAATTTCTCCAAGGCTTGCTCAACAATAATGATGGCTCTGTCCACGCCGGCACAGAAGCCTCTAGGATTGGCCAATACGATATCGGCGGATACTTGCATGCTGGCTATACTGTCTGTCATACGCACTTTTATTTGTTAAATTAACTTAAGGTATAATGCACATATTAACCTAACTGCACACGCTTAATGTCACTTTGAACTCGAGTCCGCTTAAAAAAATGAACCCCAGCCCCAGTAAAAATACCGCCACCTTGTTGATCACCTGCCCGGATAGCAAAGGCATCGTTGCCGCTATCGCCGAGTTTTTGTATCAACACAATGCCAATATTTTGCATGCGGACCAACACCAAGATGCAGAAAACAATTTATTCTTGATGCGCGTGGAGTGGGATTTAGCGGGCTTTAGCTTGGCGACCCATGATTTTGAAGCGCATTTTGCGGCGATTGCTCAGCGCTTTAACATGCAGTGGCAGTTGAATCTGTCGCAAAAACCCTTGCGCGTGGCCATCATGGTGTCGCAATACGACCATTGCTTAGCGGATTTATTGCACAGGCATAAAAACGGCGAACTGGCTTGCGACATACCGCTGATTATCAGCAACCACCGCGATACCGAAGCCTTGGCTAAATTTTACGGCGTGGACTTTCATTACCTCGCGGTCACTAAAGACAACAAAGCCGCGGCCGAGGCCGCCCAATTTGCTTTGTTTGATCAATACCAAATTGACCTCATCGTGTTGGCGCGTTACATGCAAATTTTATCGCCGGATTTCGTCGCGCGTTACCCTAAACAAATCATCAATATTCACCACTCTTTCTTGCCGGCTTTCATTGGTGCCAAGCCTTACCATAGGGCATTCGAACGTGGTGTTAAATTGATAGGCGCGACCGCGCATTACGTCACTGAAGTGCTGGATGAAGGGCCGATTATTGAGCAAGACATAGACCGCATCTCGCACCGCGATCAAGTGGAAGACTTGATCCAAAAAGGTCGGGATTTGGAGCGCGTGGTGTTATCTAAAGCCGTGCGTTGGCACATCGAAAATCGCATTTTGCTGTACGCCAACAAAACCGTTATTTTTGATTAAGCCTCTGTAGGCAAGATTTTCTCTAAGGCAAACAGATCGCTAATTTGCTCGCGCTGGCGAATTAAATGGCAGGCATCGCCATCCACCATCACCTCAGCGGCGCGGCCTCTTGTATTGTAATTACTGGCCATGCTCATGCCGTAGGCACCGGCCGACATAATCGCCAACACGTCCCCCTCTTGCAGACTTAAGCGTCTATCGTGACCTAAAAAATCACCGGTTTCGCATACTGGACCAACGATTTCATAATTGGTAGCCACACCCTCACGTGGCGATACGGCTTGAATGTCATGGTAGGCATCGTACAAAGCCGGCCGCATTAAATCGTTCATGGCAGCATCGACTATGGCAAAATTTTTCGCTTCGGTGTGTTTTAAATACTCCACTTTGGTCAACAGCACGCCGGCGTTACCGACTAAAGCCCGACCTGGCTCAAACACCAATTTAATATCACGACCGGCAATTTTAGAGCGCATGGCCGCCGCATACACACTGAATTCAGGTGGGGTTTCGCCTTGATAAGCAATGCCTATGCCACCACCGGCATCGATGTGTTGCACGGCTATGCCTCTTGCCGCCAAGGCATCCACCAAGGCCAAGACGCGATCAAAGGCATCCAGGAAAGGGGACAGTTCGGTAATTTGCGAACCGATGTGGCAATCGACGCCGTGGATGGCAATGCCTGGCATACTGGCTGCTTGTTCATAAATGCCCAAGGCCTCTTCGTAAGCCACGCCAAATTTATTGTTTTTTAAACCAGTGGAAATGTAAGGGTGGGTTTTGGCATCCACATTGGGATTGACCCGCAACGAGACCGGCGCCACCTTGCCCATGCTAAGCGCCACTTGATTGAGCCGCTTCAGTTCACTGGCCGATTCCACGTTAAAACAAAAGATACCGGCGTTTAGAGCCGCTTGCATTTCGGCTTCGGTTTTACCCACGCCAGAAAACACCACTTTTTTTGGATCGCCTCCGGCGGCTAACACACGTGACAGCTCACCACCGGATACGATATCAAAGCCAGCGCCCAATCGCGCAAATAAATTCAATATGGCTAAGTTGGGGTTGGCTTTTACCGCAAAACAAACCAAATGCCGGCAATCGGCAAACCCTGCGCTGAAGTTATTAAACGCCTGCGTGAGCGCGTCTTTAGAATAGACGTAACAAGGGGTGGAAAACTCGCGAGCAATATCGGCTAGGGCACGTTTTTCCACGTGCAAGTGATTGTTTTTAAGGGTAAATGAATTCACGTTGGGCGCTTAAGAAAGTTATAGTAAACGGTGGCTTATGGGTTAGTGGTGCTAGGCTGAGGGTACTGCCGCTCGGGAATGTACAAAGGGCCTTTGGTGCCGCAGCCGGATAGAGCAGAAAAAACCAGCATGGCGAGCAAAAGCGTTACCCTGATTTTTTGCATTACCCAGCCTTTATCTTTAAAAATCCCACTTGGACTAGTTTAACATAAAGGCCTAGGCAGAGAAATGCCGGCCACGTGCACCGCTTATCGGCTAATTTACACCGGTCGTCGTTTCTCGCTAGACTTTGGCTCAAGCCCTATGCAAGATAACGTTAAATCCATTGGAGAATGTGCATGCCTTTTTTAACAAGCAAAACCGCACCAGTAAAGCACAAACTCTGCGACCAACAAACAGGCTTCACCCTCATCGAATTAATGATAGTGGTGGCCGTTATAGGCATCTTAGCTGCTATCGCCATTCCTAATTACAGTGCTTACATCAAGCGCGGTAAGGCGGCAGAAGCCACCAGCAACTTAGCGACCCTAAGAGTAAAAATGGAGCAATATTTCCAAGATAACCGCACCTACATTGGGGAAGCATGCAGTCCCACTTCCGGAGCGCAATATTTCACTTACACTTGCAGCGTGGCTCCAACCGCCACTGCCTACACCTTAAAAGCCACCGGCATCAGCGCTCAAGGCATGGCTAACTTTGAATTCACGCTGGATCAAAACAACGTCAAAACCTCTACATTCGATGGCACCGTTGGCAGCACTTGCTGGCTCACCAAAAAAGGCGGCACGTGTTAACCAGCGTGCACAAAAAAACCTTACTGGGCTTTAGCCTGATAGAGCTCATTATCGCCATTGCCATTGTCGGCTTGGTCAGCGCCATCGCCATGCCTGGCTACGCCACGTGGATAAAAAATTCACGGGCACGCACGGCGGCGGAATCCATCCAAAATGGCTTGCAAACGGCTAGAGCCGAGGCCGTCAAAAGAAATAGTTTGATTGAATTTCAGCTAGTGAAAATTTCAAGCAACCCTTTAAACTCGGAATGGAAAATCAGTTCATGCACCACCGCAACGAGTTGCTTAACCCCCTTACAAAGCAGAAAAGCCAGCGAAGGCTCCTCGGCTGAAATTATTGTCAACGCCAGCCCAAGCGCCTCAAACAAAATTGTCTTCAACAACTTAGGCTCCGTGTCTGCCAATCCCATACCATTTACTCAACTGGACATCAGCTTAAGCGGTGCCGACAGACCGCTTAGAGTGACGCTTGGCGTGGGCGGCAACACGCGCCTATGCGACCCATCAACCAGCTTGGCGGCAAGCGACCCAAGGCGTTGTTAACACCATGATAAAAGCCAAGCCGTCCGCAACCACTCAACAAGGCGCCATCCTCTTGGAGTCCTTAATTGCCATGTTGATTTTTTCCATGGGCATATTGGCTTTGGTCGGTTTGCAAGCCGCCATGGTCAGCAACACCTCCGATGCAAAATACCGCAGTCTAGCCAGCCACCTAGCGCAACAAAAACTGGGCGAACTGTGGGCCGACCCAACTCACATAGCGGCCATCACTGAACCGGTGGCCTTGGCCGAGCTACCCAATGGTCAATACACCATGAGCCATACTGCCGCCTCAGGCGAAGTGCGCATCACCATCACTTGGCAAGCGCCAGGCGACACGGCTGTCCACAATATCACGACCAACGCGCGCATCAAGGGCGCCATTAAAAATGAATAGACCCATAACAGCACGCCGGTTCAGCCATCTGCAATCTGGCTTTAGCTTAATTGAGGTCATGGTGGGGCTGGTATTGAGCTTATTAGTGAGTTTGGTCATCATGCAAGTGTTTGCCGTGTTTGAAGGGCAAAAACGCAGCAGCGCCGGCTCAGCCGATGCCCAAACCAATGGCAGCATTGCCCTGTATAACTTGCAACGCGACGTGCAATTGGCTGGCTTTGCCTTACCCATTTTTTCAAGCAGTAACTCGCCGCTGCAATGCACCGCATTTATCCCATCCGGCACCAATATTTCGCCGGTCAGCATCACCGATGGCGGCACCGCAGCCGGGGCGAGCGATAGCCTGACAGTGCGTTATGGCACGACCGATGCCGGTGGCTCACCAGCCAATATCAGCACCGTGAATTCTGGCAACCAAGTATTGGTGCTTAATAATGACGCCTGCAAGGTGAACGACAGCGTCATCATCAGCAAAGGCGCCGACTGCCTATTCATGCAGAACGGTGTCACCAGCTTAACCGACACAACCGGCATCACCCTCAACAAACCCAGCGCTGCCACCATCAACCCGGATGCCAGCTTGTCTTGTTTAGGGGCATGGAAAGCAATCAGCTACAGCATCAACAGCGACCATCAATTATCACGCAGTGAAAATGGCATTGATTCGCCCAATGTGGACGAAATAGTGAATTTGCAAGCGCAATACGGGATTGCTGACCCACCCAATAGCACAGGCGACAATAACAACACCATTGTAAGGTGGGTTAACGCGACCGGTGAGACATGGAGCACCCCTAATAATGCCAACCGAAAACTCATTAAAGCCATCCGAGTAGCCATTGTGGCGCGCAACGGCTTAATGGAAAAGGAAAGCGTCAGCTACCCTTGCAGTACGGCACACCCAGGCTTGTGTACCTGGACCGGCACTAGCGAGAGCCCCGCCCCGACGATCGACCTTTCCAATCGAAGCGACTGGCAACGATACCGTTATCGCGTGTTCACCACCATCATCCCGCTGCGCAACGTGGTATGGGCCAAAGAGGCGCTGGCCATTTAGCTCAACATGACAAAATACCGCTTACCTTTAAATGCCAAGTCACGCTCTGCCAAACAAGCTGGAGTGGTGCTGTTTATCGCCTTGATTGCCTTAATTGTGATGTCTTTAGCGGCGGTAGCATTGATACGTTCGGTGGACACCAACACCATGATAGCTGGCAATTTAAGCTTCAAACAAAGTGCTCTGATTTCCGCCGACAGTGGCGTGGAAACCGGCCTAACTTGGTTAGGCCGCCAGACCGATTTAGACAACAACGATCTTAGCAGCGGCTATTTTGCTAGATACTCAGATGATGCAAAGACTTTAGCCGATGGCAGCAATGCACAACCAGCCACCGGCGCCAACATCACTGCCGGTTTGGATAGCAGCGGTAACACAATTCATTACGTTATAGAACGCATGTGCAAAAACACCGGTGCAGCCGACACCTCGCATTGCTTATACGGGCCACCTGGCGAAGATGAAAACTCCAAAAGCCATTGCGACTTAGCCAACCCTTGCTTGGGCGAGCCGACGGGTGCGCTGTTGTACCGCATCACCACCAAGGTAACGGGGCCAAAAAATACCGTGACTTACAGCCAAGCCTTTGTTTATTAAGGGACACCATGAAACGCTATTTAACACTGCCCGCGCTACTAAGCTTTTTGTCTTATCTGCTAGCCCCTCTCAGCGCAGATGCCGTTGATTTAGCCAGCACCCCTTTGGGCAGCGCATCCAGCAGCGCGGCCAAACCCAACATCCTATTTATTTTGGATGATTCGTTCAGTATGACCTACGACTACATGCCAGAATGGGCAGGCAAAGCTGAAATTTGCAGCGGGACTGATCCCATCTGCACCGCAGCGGATCTAGCGTTCCGCAGCAGCGACTTCAACACCCTGTATTACAACCCAAAATTTCGCTATTTACCGGCCAAAAATGCAAATGGCACAGACAGAGCCAGTATGACCAGCGCCAACACGACCGCTTGGACTCAAGTCCCGAATGACGCTTACGGGGTCATCACCAAGGCAGCCACATCCAATCTAGTTGGGGCCGCTTATTACGCCAACATGGTCGCCGGCGAGTATTGCACCGAGGCTCACTTACGAGACTGCCAAGTACAAAACGAGCCATCGACCTCGCACCCCTATCCGGCCAAAGTGCGTTTTTGTAATAGCCTTAGTCGAGCAACTTCCGCAACTGCGCCGCCAGAAAACGGTTGTCAGGCCACCGTTAAAGCACCTTATATGACCGCCTTTACCCGCTACCCAACTAGAAATGGCACAGTACCTGGTCGTTTGGATAGGGTAGACATCGTAGCCACGACAGTCAGTTACCCCAAAACAGCTGGACGCACCGATTGCGCCAGCAGCTGCTCTTATGCCCAGGAAATGACCAATTATGCCAACTGGTGGGCCTACTACCGCACCCGTTTGCAAACCATGAAAACCTCCACCAGTTTGGCCTTTGCCGCCATAGATGACAAGTATCGGGTCGGCTACAACGTCATTAACAATGATCAACTTGATCCAGACAGAGAAAGTTTCAGCGGTTCAGGAGCAAACAAATTCTTAAATGTGGCGACCTTTAACACCAGCCAAAAGCAAAAATTTTATGACCGTTTGTTTGATGCCCAACCGGCACTCAATCAAACTTGGCAAGGCAATACCTACCAAGATGCATTTCACTACACGCCATTGCGTGCCTCCTTGTCTCAAGCCGGGCGTTATTTCGCCAAGAAACTCAGTGGCCAAAGCGTTGATCCTATGCAGTACGCCTGCCAAGCCAATTTCACCCTACTTTCTACCGATGGCTCGTGGAATAAAAACTCCGATTTCACCACGAGTCAACTTGATGGCGACTATGTTGAATCCGGTACATTTGGCCCTTACCGCCTAAACGGCACAACAGCCGTTGGCAACCAAGATGCAAGCGCTGGGGTTGCATACCCAAAACGCGAGGGCAGTGCATTCGATAACTCCTTGGCCGATGTGGCCATGTATTATGCCGACACGGACTTAAGAAGCAGTGGCCTTGGTAATTGCATCGGGGCTGAGGGTTTAGACGTTTGTGGGTCGGCGACCAGCAAACAAAGTATGACGACCTTTACCGTGGGCCTAGGCATCAACGGCACCTTAATCTATACCGACGATTACAAAACAGCTACAGCAGGGGATTTTTACGATCTAAGCCCCGTTGATTCCACGCATCCACCTTTATTGCAATGGTCAGATGGTTGCCACAGTGACTATTGCCCTGAACGGGTGGATGACTTATGGCATGCCGCGGTGAACGGCAACGGCAGCTATTTTAGTGCGCAAGACCCGCAACAATTGCTAGACAGCCTGAGCGCAGCACTGACTGAAATTTACGCCCGTGCCAATGCCGGCAGCGCAGCCGCGACCAGCACACTGAAACCGGTGGCCAACAATAACAGTGCGTATGTGGCGAGCTACACCTCCATGAAATGGACCGGTAATTTAGAATCCCGTGGCATAGATACCGGCACCGGCCAAACCAGCAAAACCGCCACTTGGTGCGTGGAGAATGTGGCAGCCGATTCCTGCCTAGATAGCCTATTTAACAACGTCAGCAACGGCATTAATCGTACTTACTGCGCTCCAGCAGGCACCACCGCCTTCACGCCAGCCATGGAGATTAAGGGGGCTTGTCTAGGCAAACTGCCACGTCAAGTAGCCAGCGATGAGGACGAACGAACAATATACACCGCCAGAAACGGGGCCTTACTTGGTTTCACTATCAGTAACATTAGCACGCTGGTGGGTAGCGGTTTAAGCCAATGGTCAAGCTTAGACAGTACGCAGCGCAGCGGTATGGCCGAAAAATTAGTGCGCTATGTGCGTGGTCAATCAGGCTACGAAGACAGAGGCAGTAATTTAGCCGAAAACCGTTTATTTCGGTACCGTGAAAAAACCTTGGGCGACATTACCGACTCTTCTCCCGTTTATGTGGCTGCGCCCAACTTCAATTATTTAGAAAGCGGTTATAGTGCGTTTAAAGCCGCCCAAGCTAACCGCACTAAAAGCGTCTACGTTGGCGCCAACGATGGCATGTTGCATGCATTTAATGCCAACGATGGCACAAACATTGATAACAATGGCAAGGAACGCTGGGCTTACATCCCCAGCATGCTGGTCAATAAACTATGGAAGCTGGCCGATAAAAATTACAGCCACGCGCACCAAAATTATGTCAATGGCAGCATCACCGTTACCGACATTTGCAGCAGCCCATGCAGCACGGCCAGCGACTGGAAAACCATCTTGGTCGGCGGCTTGGGTGAGGGCGGCCAGGGCTTTTATGCCTTGGACATAAACAGCAATCAGCCACGCTTGTTGTGGGAATTTGATAATAGCGACGATGCCGATTTGGGCTACAGTTTTGGCAACCCGGTCATCATCAAACAAAGTGATGGTACCTGGGTGGTACTTTTAACCTCAGGCTACAACAACACCGGCGTGGGTTATTTGTATGTATTAAACGCCAATACCGGCGCCCTGCTACGCAAAATTTCCACACAAGTAGGCACGGCTGGCAACCCCAGTGGTTTAGCAAAAATCAGTGCCTTTGTGGCACGCCCCAGCGAAAATAACCAAGCCGATTACGTTTACGGGGGCGATTTACTGGGCAACCTTTGGCGTTTTAAAATTGATAGCGCAGGCAGCAGTAGCAACCCCTTGCTACTGGCCTCATTAAAAGACAGTAGCGGCGTAGCGCAAGCCATCAGCGCACGCCCAGAATTGGGTAAAATCCGTGGCTATACCGTGGTGTTCATTGGTACCGGGAAATACCTAGGGCCATCGGATTTAGCCACCGCACAAAGCCAAACGCTGTATGCGATTAAAGACACAGGAATCCACCTAAATCGTGCAAATTTAAGCAGTCGTAGCATCAGCAACACGACCAGCGGTAGCACGCGAACTGGCGCCTTGCAAAACGAGGTGTTTATCAATGGCCATGGCTGGTACATCGATTTGCCCGACAGTGGCGAGCGTCAAGTCGTGGCTGCCAAGCTGGCTTCCGGCACACTGATAGCGCCCACCATGGTGCCTTCAAGGGATGCCTGCAGCCCAGGGGGCTACGGTTGGATAAACTACATCAATGCCAAGACAGGGGGCATCGTCACCACCACGGTGGCCGAACTGATTGCCACGAAGACCAGCTCACCGCCGGTAGGTATCAACCTGCTCTACATCGGTAGCCCTAAGGTGAGCTATACAGATAGCAACGACCCCACCCCGCAACTGGATCCCAATGCACCGTTCAACAGCGGTGGTGGCTTTGCAGGTAAACGGGCTAGTTGGCGGGAGTTGATTCGCTAGGGCGTAGCTTAATTAAATGCTTGATGTTGCAGTAGCCGCGCGGTAATGATGCCATTGACTGCGCCAAAAATTAGCGCGGCTAAGGCAAACACCGGCACTAAATAAGCCACACCAGCATGCGGTATCAGCCAAAAGCGCACCACCAGCAATTGTCCGGCAATGTGGGCGAACGCCGCTAAGACACTTAAGCTAACCGGGCCAAACCATCTTTTAGGCAAGTGCATGGCGGCATACAAGCTCGCCAAACTTAAACCGGCACCGGCCAAACTCAAGGCAAAACCGGGTGATAAAAACTGGCCTAATAGCAAGCTGCTGGCCAGCACCCGCAATAGACTGACCCAGGCCGCCGTGGCAAAACCGTATTGATACATCACGTACAAAGTCACAATGTTAGCAATGCCAGGCTTAACGCCAGGCAAGGGCGACGGCACAACCGCTTCTAGCATGTGCAAGGCTATGGCAAACGCCGCTAGCTTGGCGATGCGGTGATCCTCTAGACTGGGGTGAAAATGCTTTAGCACCGCTCTAATCCGCCCTAATAATTAAGCGTGTCATAGGGTTTGGCCTCGCCCACTAGCGCTAAACTGATTTGATTGGGAACGCATATGGCCACTTGGCCGGCTTTACTCAGCCAGCCTTGATGCACGCAATATTGGCTGCTGCAAGGCGATTTAGCAAAGCGCGCTTTGCCCTTGGCAATTTGGATTACCGCCTCACCCAAAGGGCCGCGCACATGAATCTCGCGGGCTTGGTTAAGGCTGTAGGTGGCGTAAACTTTATCGGCCAGGCTAATCTGCACTTTGGCGGCCGGCGCGTTCTGCCACAAGCTTAAGAATGACATGCAAACCAACAGCGCCGCCAGCAACAACACCAGCCAATCGCCTAACAATAAAGACTTATGTATGGATTTAAGGTTGAGCATGCTGGCTTAATGTAGTGAGCTTAGCTGGCTTGGCCAGCCAATGCAGTTTTTTGGCTAGACTCTGGCTGACATAGGCCGCAGCAGTGTCGTCTATTAATAGGTAATCTTGAATAGCAAAAACACCTGCATAGTGCTCGCTCTGCGCGACTCCGGCTATGAATAGGGGTTTGCTGGCGACGTCCGATAGCACCCCTGCCCCCGTCTTACCAACTGCTTGCGGTGGCACCAACACGGTGACCGATTGCATGTGCTTGGCGGGGTAAGCCGTGCGCGGATCAATAATGTGGCAATAGCGTTGACCGTCCAGCATAAAGTAACGTTGGTAATCGCCCGACGTGCCTATTGCCCAACCATCAGGCAAATCCAGGGTGGCCATGGCATTGGGCAGACGCGGGTGCTGTATGCCAACGCGCCAAGGCTGATCGCCGTGCTGACCCATGGCAATGATGTTGCCGCCTATATTAATCAAAGCATGCTGGACGCCTTGCTGGCGCAAGTAAGCCACCGCCCTATCCAAGGCATAGCCTTTGGCGTAGCCGCCTAAATCCAATTTAACTGCGCTGTTGTGGCTGCGTATGCGCTCGCCCTCTACGACTATGTCTGCCATGCTGGGCTTAGCATCCCGCCATTTCTGAATGGCTAGCGTGGCAATGGGCTGTGGGCCAAATTCATCCCGCTGAAACCCCCATGTGCCAATTAAATGGCCTAGGGCCGGATTAAACAAGCCGTCGGATAAGCTAGATAATTGCTGGGCATCCACTAGCATGGCCGCTAAGTCGGGCGCCACAGTCAAACTGTGACCTTGCGCAAAGGCAGCATTTACTTGCCCCAGTTCACTTAATTGATCGGCCGACGCGGGCTTCCATGCATGCAGTCTACGGTGCAAGTTTTGCAAGTCCTGCTGCACGTGATTGGCTAGCGTGGCTGCTCGCTCATCGGTTTCACCGTAAATGCTGATATCGACTAAGGTACCAAACACATAGCTCTGGCTATGGTAGAGCGGTGCCCTAAAACAGCCGCAGAGCAACACACTTAAAAGCAAGGCTAAATAGCGCATGCTAGGTCTGCCGCTCTAAGGCATCCATGAATACGGCGGCTGGCCGGCAATCGGTTTGCTGGGCAATTTCCACCATGCCGGTGGGGCTGGTAACGTTGATTTCGGTTAAATACTCGCCTATCACGTCTAAGCCCACAAAAAACAAGCCGGCTTGTTTTAAGACTGGGCCCACCGTATGGGCTATGCTTAAATCCCGTTTGCTTAAGGCTTGGGCCACACCGGTGCCGCCGGCCGCCAGATTGCCGCGGGTTTCGCCCGCCATGGGAATGCGGGCTAAGGCATAAGGTAAGGGCTCACCGTCTATCATGATGATGCGCTTGTCGCCTTGTAAAATTTCCGGCAAATAGCGTTGCGCCATGATGGTACGGCGGCCAAAATCGGTGATGGTTTCCAATATCACGCCTAAATTGGGGTCCTTGGTTTTTAACCTGAAGACGCTGCTGCCGCCCATGCCATCCAAAGGTTTCACCACGATGTCTTGTTGTTCCTGCAAAAACTCGCGCAGCAAGGCATTGTTGGCAGTGACCAAGCTGGCCGGCGCCAAGTCGATGAATCGGGTTACCGACAATTTTTCGTTCCAATTGCGCATGGCGCTTGGGCTGTTGTAGACCTTAGCCCCTTGATTGGCGGCGATTTCCAATAAGTAAGTGCTGTATAAATACTCGTTATCAAACGGCGGGTCTTTACGCATGATGACGGCATCAAAGGCAGTGGGCAGGCTTTCTTGGCTTTCGCCCACGACTGCCGTATCCCCATTAAATGCCCAGGGCTTATTGACCAGTTTGGCCTGCCCATGACGCAAAAATAAATCGTGCTGCAAACTAACGAAGACTTGGTGACCGCGATTCAGCGCCTCGTGCATGATGGCCAAGCTGCTGTCTTTGGCGGTTTTTAACTGATCCAATGGATCCAATATAAACGCAAGCTTCATAATGGCTGGGCCTATTGATTAAGGGGGTCTTGCTCTTGCAATTCAATGGCGGCGGCCAACAAGGCCAACCTAGCCACTACGCCGTAGGCATAAAAACGGTTAGGCGCCGCATCCGGGCTATCCGCGCAATCTGGCATGGTGCAGGGTTTTTCAAAGGCCAAGGGCACAAATTGCGAGCCCGGGGCATTGAGGTTTTCATCCACACCACGACCGGTATGCACCCGATAAAAACCGCCTATGACAAAATGGTCCATCATGTACACCACCGGTTCGGCCACCGCCTGGTCTATGCTTTCAAAGGTATACACGCCCTCTTGTATGATCACTTCCGAGACTTGCAAACCGTCTTTTACCACCGCCATTTTATTGCGGGTTTTACGGTTTAAATCGCGCACTTCATCCGGCGATTTCACCGTCATGATGCCCATGCCGTAGGTGCCGGCATCGGCTTTAACAATAACAAAGGGCGTTTGCGTGACGCCGTACTGGGCGTATTTAAGTTTAATTTTCTCTAGCAATTGCTCTACCTTAAAGGCCAAGCAATCTTCACCGGTGCGCGCATTAAAATCGATTTCACCGCAGGTTTCAAAGTAGGGATTAATCAGCCATTCATCGATGCCAAGTAAATCAGCAAACTCCTTAGCCACACGGTTATAGGCACTAAAATGCTGCGATTTACGACGCGTGCTCCAACCGGCGTGCAAGGGCGGAATAAGGTTTTGTTCTAGGTTTTTAAGGATGTCGGGGATGCCACCGGATAAATCGTTATTGAGCAATATGGCACAGCTATCAAAATCGCCCAATTCCGGGTTAATTAGCTTAATCCTATTGCCAACTCGCACCACTGGTTCTAGCAATAACATGTGGCCATCATGGGTTTCCAAACTAGTAGGCTGGGTGATCTCAGGCGAGATGGAGCCAACCCGCACATCCAATCCAGCCTGTTTCATGATGTGCACTAACTCGACCACGTTGCGTAAGTAATAGCTATTGCGCGTGTGGTTTTCAGGAATAATCAATAAACGGTGGGCTTCCGGGCAGACTTTCTCCACCGCGACCATGGCCGCTTGCACGCTTAAAGGCAGAAAATCGCGATTCAGGTTATTGAAGCCGCCGGGAAACAAATTGGTGTCCACCGGCGCCAACTTAAAGCCGGAATTGCGTAAATCGACGCTGGCGTAAAATGGCGAACTGTATTCCAGCCACTGGCAGCGAAACCAATGCTCAATTTTCGGCATGGCATCGAGCATGCTTTTTTCTAGCGATAAGAGTGGGCCGTTCAGCGCCGTGGTGAGATGGGGGACCATAATGACCTTTGTTCCGTTTTACGCAAATATACCCTAAACCGCGGGCTAAGCTAACTGCGCTTGCGCATCCGCGTGGTAGCTGCTTCTTACCATGGGGCCACTGGCGGTGTTATTAAAGCCCATGGCTTGCGCTTTTTCTTTTAATTGCTCAAAAATAGCCGGCTCCACGTAACGCATGACCGGCAAATGGTGCACACTGGGTTGCAAATACTGGCCCAAGGTCAGCATGCTCACTTGGTGATCACGCAAATCTTGCATGACGGCCAGAATTTCTTCATCGGTCTCACCTAGGCCCAGCATCAAGCCCGACTTAGTGGGAATGTGCGGGTACATTTCACCAAAGGTTTTCAATAAAGTAAGGGAGTTTTGGTAATCCGAGCCGGGTCTGGCTTGCTTATACAAACGTGGCACGGTTTCTAAATTGTGGTTCATGACATCCGGTGGCGCTTGATTCAAAATCGCCATGGCCACGTCCAAGCGCCCCCTGAAATCCGGCACCAATATTTCGATTTTAATATTGGGCGATTGGGCACGCACAGCCCGTATGCAGTCGACAAAATGCTGCGCCCCGCCGTCTTTCAAATCGTCTCTGTCCACCGAAGTAATCACCACGTACTTCAAGCGCATTTGCGCGATGGTGCGGGCCAAATTTTCCGGCTCATTGGCGTCCGGCGGCAAAGGCTTACCATGAGCCACGTCACAAAATGGGCAACGCCGTGTGCAAATGTCACCCAAGATCATGAAGGTGGCCGTGCCGCCACTAAAGCATTCGCCTATGTTTGGGCAACTCGCCTCTTCGCAGACCGTGTGCAATTGGTTGTCGCGCAGGATTTTTTTGATTTCTTGGTAGCGCTGGCTATCCGGCATTTTCATGCGTATCCAATCCGGTTTGCGCTGCACCGGCTGCGGGATAATCTTAATTGGAATGCGCGAGGTTTTGGCCGCATCCCGTTCTTTTACGCCGGCGATTTTTGTTTTAGGCAGGGTCGATTCAGTCATGTGCTATTCCATGCTCCAATTGCTTGAGTAGCTTAGCCGTTAATTGTTCGGCAGCTTGCGATAAGGTCAATTGCAAACCTAAGTCTTGGGTTTGCGTCACGGCCAAGCCAGCGTAACCGCACGGGTCTATGGCGTGAAACGGGCTTAAGTCCATAGACACATTGACGCTCAGTCCGTGGTAACTGCCATTGTTTTTGATGCGTAAGCCCAAGGCCGCTATTTTAGCCTCTTGCACGTAAACACCAGGCGCACTGGCTTTAGCCTGGGCTTGCACGCCGTATTCAGCCAACCAGGCTATCACGCTGTTTTCCAATAAGCTCACCAATTTGCGTACGCTTAAGTCATGCCGTTTCAAATCCAACAAGGGATAAATGATGAGCTGCCCTGGGCCGTGGTAAGTAATCTTTCCGCCTCTATCGGTCATGACCAGTGGAATGTCACTGGACGCTGGCAAACGCACGCCTTGCCGATTCAGGCCCAAGGTGTACACCGGAAAATGCTCGGTCACCCACACTTCGTCGGCCGTGCTAGGCGTACGCTCGGCATTAAATTGCTGCATGGCCCGCCAGGTTTGGGCGTAATCGGTGCGGCCTAAATGGCGCACCAACATGGCTGACTTAGACGAACTGGCGGTCATGACTGCGATGTGCTGCTAGGTGATGCTTAAAGTGAAAATTTAACCAATGGGTGGGCGCTGATTAAACGGTAAACCGCGTCCAATTGATCTTGCGAGGCCACGTGCACATGGCAGGTTAGGCTGATGTACTTGCCACCGGAGCTGGCGCGCATTTCAATATTGGCCGCGCTGAACGTTGGTTGCACAGTCTGAATCAGACCGGTGATGGTATCGGCAAAGCCGGCTTGCATTTCACCCATGACCTTAATCGGAAAGTCACAAGGAAAATCAATTAAAGCCGGCTTGCTGGTATCGTGATCCGCCATGGTGTTAGTCTGCTAGCAGGCTTATTGCGCTAGCAATAACAGGCTGTCCCAAATGCGACCAAACACACCGGCTGCTTCTATGCTTTTCGCTGCAACCAGCGGACGCTCGGACACCACTTTACCGTTTAAGGTAAATTGCACACGGCCTATGACTTGGCCTTTAACAATGGGCGCCACCAAACGCGGTTGACTGGTCACCTGCGCTTGAATTTTGGCGTGTTCGCCTTTGGCCACCGTCACGTACAAATCGTCGGCCACCGTTAGGGTCACTTGATTGTCCTTACCCTTCCAAACGCGCAAGGACTTGATTGCCTGACCTTGCTTATAGAGCAATTTGGAATCAAAAAACTGAAAACCGTAATTCAGTAATTTTTGGCTCTCGGCAGCGCGCGCCGCATCATTGGCAGCGCCTAGCACCACAGAAATACGGCGTATGCCATCGCGTTTAGCCGAAGAAATTAAGCAGTAGCCAGCCGATTCGGTGTGGCCGGTTTTCATGCCATCGACACTGGCATCCGCCCACAACAAGCGGTTGCGATTAGGCTGAGTGATGTTGTTATACGTGTATTCTTTAACGGAATATAAACGTTGGTATTGATCCGGGAAATCGTGGATTAAGGCGGTGGCCAAGATGGCTAAATCGTCAGCCGTGGTGTAATGCTGCGCATCAGGCAAACCGGTCGCGTTCATGTAATGGGTGTTTTTCATGCCTAAACGTTGCGCTTCTTGGTTCATCATGTCGGCAAACTGCACTTCGGAACTGGCGATGCCCTCGGCCAAGGCAATCGACGCGTCGTTACCAGACTGAATGATCATGCCATGCAATAACTCGTCCACGCTAACCGGGCGATTAGGCTCAATAAACATTTTTGAGCCTTCCACTTTCCAAGCCAATTCACTTACCGCTAAATTTTGCTGCAATGACAAATGCTTGCTTTTTAGTGCCTTAAAAGTCAAATAGGCGGTCATGATTTTAGTCAAGGAAGCCGGCTCGATGCGCGCGCTATTGTTTTTAGCCGCCAACACATGGCCGCTATTAAAATCTTTTAGCAAATAGGCATTCACCGCCAAATCAGGTGGCGCAGGTATTTGTGCACCCGCGGCTTGCGCCAAGGGGCTGAGAAAAACGGCGGTTAAACTAAAAAGAAGTGCGTAAGCATAGTTTTTTATTTGGCTAGTAGTCATGATGAAATTTACTGTTAATGGGTACGGGGTTAATTGATAAAGGCCTAGTTAATAATAACCGCGGTCATGTTTAATTGTTGGCGAATTTTAGCGGCCATATTTTCCGCTTCCACCCTACTGGTATAAGGGCCGAGACGCACGCGGTAGAGACCGTCATTATACACCTTCGCTGCGGCTGCGTTTTCAACCAGACCCGAATCTTGAATTTTTTTCTGCAAGATTTGGCTGTTGGCTTCATTCTTAAATGCCCCCAATTGCAAATAAACCCCTGGGGCAACTGGCGCATCAAGTTTGGCCGATGGACTGGTGGCAGCTTCATTTGGCAGCGCTTGTATCAGCACGCCCTCGGCTTCATTTTGCCCAGGACGACTCACTGCGCTGACTGGCGCTGCCGCAGTTTGCATGGCGGCTACGCTGGTATCGATGGCCTCCACCTCTACTAGGCCACTGCCATGATTGACCAAGCGCAGTTGGTAAGCCGCCACATAAGATAAATCAATCAAACGATCGCGCTTAAAAGGGCCACGGTCGTTAATCCGCACGATGACGGAGCGGCCATTAGCCGGGTTGGTCACTTTGGCGTAACTGGGTATGGGTAAGACGGTATGCGCGGCCGTCATGCCATACATGTCGTAAATTTCCCCGGTAGAGGTTTTTTTGCCGTGGTAGCGCTTGCCATACCAGGAAGCCACGCCCTGTTTTTTATAAGCTTGATACGCGGTCATGGGCGTATACGGTTGGCCTAAGGCCACATACGGTTTGTTGGCACGCGGTAAAGGCTGCTCTACTTTCAAGGTCGCACTTGGGATGCTGTCCAGGTTAGCCGGGGCATTGTCGCCCGGACCGTCGTCTAAATAATAAGCGCCTGCACCAGGCTTACCACTGGCGTTGTCCACACCGCCAGACTTATCGTTTTTAATTGGTGCAGGGCCGGCGATAGGGCTATTTAAAGAGAAGTCGGCACAAGCCGTTAGCAGCATTAAACTCAACAGTAATAGGGAAGTTTTTATAGTCATGGTCATTAAACAATGAATGTGAAAAATTAAGTGGCCACCACATTTTTATGGGTGGCGATGCTCATCAGTATGCCTAAACCTAGGCACAACATCACCATGGACGTGCCGCCGTAACTGATCAAGGGCAAGGGCACCCCCACCACAGGCAAGATACCACTGACCATGCCCATGTTGACGAAGGCATAGGTAAAAAAGGTTAAGGCGATGCTGCCAGCCAACAATCGGCCAAATGTGCTTTTGGCCTCGGAGGCAATCACCAAGCCGCGTAAAATAATCAAACTGAACAAACTTAAAAGCAAGAGATTGCCCAACAACCCAAACTCTTCACTGAACACCGCAAAAATAAAATCGGTGGTCCTCTCCGGTATGAAATCCAGTTGCGCTTGCGTGCCATTTAACCAACCCTTGCCGGCAAAGCCTCCCGAGCCTATAGCAATCATCGCTTGTATCGTGTGGTAGCCTGAGCCGAGCGGATCTTGGCTGGGGTCAAATAAAATTTCGATGCGGCGCCGCTGGTAATCGTGCAACAGCGTCCACAAAAATGGCGTGGCGATGGCCAAACTTAGGGTACCGCCTACCAATAACTTCCAACTTAAGCCAGCCAAAAACAACACATAAAAACCCGCTGCGCTAATCAACAATGCCGTGCCCAAATCCGGCTGCTTCATGACCAAGGCCACCGGCACCAATAACAACAAGCCGGCTTGGGCAAAATGCTTGGCACTAGGGCGAACTTCCAGTTTGGTAAAATACCAGGCCAACATCATGGGCATGGCGATACGCATGATTTCCGATGGTTGTATCTTGGTGATGCCTAAATTAAGCCAACGCTGCGCTCCATGACTGGTGGAGCCGACCAGTTCAACGGCCACCAACAAGACCACGCCCAATACATAAAGCGGCATGGCGATGCGTTCGAGTTGATGCGGCGGGATGTTGGCCGCCAACCACATGACAGAAAAGGCCAATACGATGTTCACGGTTTGATCGTAAACCTTGGAAAAATCTTGGCCAGAGGCGCTGTACAAAACGAACAAGCCCACCATCAAGGTGAAAAATAAGCTGCCCATCAAAAACGAATCAATGTGCACCAGCAAAGCTTTGAAGAATTTATTCATCGTGCGCGCTTTCATTGTGTCCCGCAGGCTGAACCGCTTTAGTTTTTAGTGGCTTGGCAGCGGGCTCGTTTGGTGATTTGCCTAATAGGTAATAATCCATGACCTTTCTGGCGATGGGACCGGCTGCCGAGCCACCGTGCCCGCCGTTTTCCACGATGACCGCCATGGCTATAGTGGGGTTGTCAGCCGGGGCATAGGCAATGAATAAGGCATGGTCTCTATGCCGCTCATTGATACTGCTGCTATCGTATTTGGCATTTTGTTTAATGCCTATCACCTGCGCCGTACCGGTTTTTGCCGCAATGCTGTAGCCTGCGTTTGCGCCGACACTGGCGGCCGTGCCGCCAGGCAAGGTGACGTCCATCATACCTTGCTTAACGATGGCTATGTTTTCCGCTTTCAAGGTGATGCGATCTTGCACCACCGGCGCCACATTCACGGTGCGACCGGTCGCCGGCGACTGCATCGCCACCACCGTGTGCGGCCGCATGGCCACGCCATTATTGGCCAAGGTGGCGGTGGCTTGTGCCAACTGCATGGGCGTCACCAAGGTATAGCCTTGACCTATGCCGACTATCACCGTTTCACCTTGGTACCAAGGTTGTTTAAAACGGCGCATTTTCCACTCAGGGGTGGGCAGTAAGCCGGCGTTTTCACCGCGGATGTCTATGCCCGATTTAGCGCCAAAGCCAAAATGACGAACAAAATCGGTCAGCCTGATGATGCCCAAATCCAAGGCCAAGCCATAAAAAAAGGTGTCGCAAGAAACGGTAATGGCTTTTTGCATGTCCACCATACCGTGGCCGTCCGGCTTCCAATCCCGATAACGGTGGCGACTGTTAGCCAATGAATAGTAGCCTGGGTCGCTGATGCGAAAAGGCGGCGAGCGTTTAGCATTTTCCAATCCAGCCATGGCAACAAAAGGCTTAAAGGTCGAGCCAGGCGGGTAAATGCCGCGTATCGGACGGTTGACCAATGGCTTATCCAGCGACTCATTGAGCCAATTCCAATTGTCCACATCGATGCCATCGACAAACAAATTCGGATCAAAACCGGGCTGACTGACGTAGCTCAATACCGCACCGGTTTTCGGATTAATTGCCACCAAGGCGCCACGTCGATTGCCAAAAGCGGTCTCGGCAATTTCCTGCAATTTACTGTCCACCGATAAAATCAGATTGGTCCCCGGCACCGGTGCCGATCTGGCGATGACCCGAACAGCGTGACCATCGGCATCGGTTTCTACCTGCTCAAAGCCGGTTTGACCATGCAACTGCGTTTCGTAAAACTGCTCCACGCCGCTTTTGCCTATGTGATAGGAACCCTTGTAATTAGACAAGTCGCCGGATTTTTCCAGCGCGACTAAATCTTTGCTGTTGATGCGACCGATGTAGCCTATCATGTGCGCGCCAAATTTGCCCAAAGGGTAATGGCGGTATAAGCGAGATTTAATTGCCACACCGGGAAAGCGATAATGGTTGACGGCAAAACGGGCCGCTTCAATTTCATTGAGGTGAGTGCGTATCGGGATGCTTTCAAAATTGCGGCTTTCGCTTTTTAATTTAGCAAAGCGCTTGATGTCGGCTTTGCTGATTTCCAGCAATTGGCCCAATTCAGCAATCGTGGTTTTTAGGTTGCCTGCTTTTGAAGGCGTGATTTCCAAGGTGTAAACAAAAAAATTATGCGCCAGCACCACGCCATTTTTATCCAATATCAAGCCGCGATTAGGCACGATGGGCACCATGGAAATGCGGTTATTCTCGGCCAGGGTTTGGTAATGGGTGTATTGGCTAATTTGCAGGTAGATGAAGCGTAAAGCCAACAAGGCAAACAGCGACATCACGAAAAAAGCCATGAAGCCTAAACGCAGCCTAAAGTAATACTGCTCGTGTTGCGGATTTTTAACTTCCCTAAGCACGCTTAAGCACCCATTTGCTGGCCATGCATCCGACTAATTAACAGGCTAATTGGCACGACCGCGCCCACCCGTGTTCAAGCCTAAGCCCATCGCTAGCAACCAGAGCAATACGCCGCTTAAGCTAGGAAGAAAATACAGCCAGCCGATAAACTGCCCACCGGCGAAGGTTTTAATGATCAGCAGCATGACTTGCGAAATAAGCAACAAAGAGAACACGTATAGCAATTGCTGCACGCCGGTAAACAAAACCAAGCGGCGCTGATAGGTCACAGCAAAAAAAGCCGTGACCGTGTAGGCCAAGGCATATTGACCAAACACCATGCCGGCGGCCAAATCCACCAACAAGCCTAGCATCCAAGCGGTGCCAACATTGCAAAGATTGGGCGCGCGTATTAACCAAAAAATCAGCACCAACAACATGAAATCAGGGCGCACCAACAGGGCGGCTTGCGACCAGGGCAAGAGCAAGCTCATGAAGGCCAACAACACCGAAAAGTACAGGGTTTTTAGTTTATTAACGGGCATGGGCATCCCTAGGCTTAGCTGACTTATTTGGCATGCTTTGCTTCTTATCGCCCGGCGTGGCTGGGGTCAAGCCTAACTTCACTGGCTGCGTTAAGCTAGGCGTGGTGGTGGTGACTAACTGCGGCTTACTCACCACCAGCACTTGCCTGTGGTTCTCTACCCCACCGGCGGGCTCGCATACTATGCGTGCAAAAGGCGTGTCAGCGGTGCTGATAATCTGCTTAACGGTGGCCACGGCTAAGCCGGATGGGTACACCCCATCGATGCCAGAGGTGACCAATCGGTCGCCACGCTTGATGTCCACATTGGCCGGCAAATAAGGCAAATCCACCGTGCTATCACGGCCATGACCAAAGGCAATGGCACGCAAGCCGTTGCGCTCAATTTGCACCGGCATGGCTAAAGAGGTGTCGGTGATGAGCGTCACCTCGCTGCTTAATGGGTAAACCCGGGTCACCTGCCCTATCACACCAGCCGCATCCACCACCGCCATACCAGGCAATATTTTGTGATTTTGACCGCGATTGATTAAGACTTTTCTAGTAAACGGATCGCGCCCAACGTGCATGATTTCCGCCGCCACACTGCTTTCTTTGAGGGCAGATTGCGCCGCTAACAACTCACGCATATGGGCGTTCTCGAGCGCTAATAAATTGAGCTTTTGCAAAGCGATGGATTGCATTAAATCCCGCTTCTTTAATTGCTGATTTTCGCTGAGCAAAGTGTCGTGCGTGGAAAAATACTCGGTGGTATTGAGATAAAGCTGCGAGGGCGCATTGGCCAATAACTGCAAGGGGTGCAACAAGGTTTGCAAACTTTGTCGCATGCTGGCCAAATACTGCAGACGACTGTCGGAGGCCATCAAGGCCAGGGATAAAACGGAGAAAAAAGCCAAACGGGCAAACGGGCTAGGGCCACGCACAAAGAATGCCGGGGCTTGTTGTTGCTCTATCTTGTTGTATAAATGGCGCGCCATTAGTGTTGAGTGTTAAGTCTCTCTAAACTGAGTAAAAGTATAGGCCGACTAGGCGGCCTATACTGGACTAACTGGGTACGGACAAAAAGCTAAAACAGTTTAAATGCTAGGCTTATTCGTAGGCAAAAATGTTGCCTAATTTATCAATCTCTTCTAGCGCACGACCGCAACCACGAGCCACGCAAGTCAATGGGTCTTCAGCCACGATGACAGGCAAGCCAGTTTCTTCCACCAACAAACGGTCTAAATCGCGCAACAAAGCACCCCCACCGGTTAGCACCATGCCTTTTTCTGCAATATCCGCACCCAATTCCGGCGGCGTTTGCTCTAATGCCGATTTCACTGCACCAACAATAGCATTCAGTGGCTCAGTCAAAGCTTCTAAAATTTCGTTGCTGGAAATGGTAAATTTGCGCGGTAAGCCTTCGGCTAAATTGCGACCGGTTACTTCCATTTCTAACACAGTCGAGCCCGGGAAAGCCGAACCAATTTTTTTCTTAATGGCTTCAGCGGTTGGCTCAGAAATTTGCATGCCGTAATTGCGACGGATGTAATCAATGATGGCCTGATCAAATTTATCACCGCCTACCCGTTCCGATTTAGCGTAAACGATGCCGCCTAATGAAATCACGCCCACCTCAGTGGTACCACCACCGATGTCCACCACCATGGAACCGGTTGCTTCTGATACCGGCATGCCAGCCCCGATTGCGGCAGCCATAGGCTCTTCAATCAAAAACACTTGCTTAGCCCCAGCGCGCTCGGCCGACTCTTTAATCGCACGGCGCTCGACTTGCGTTGAGCCTACGGGCACGCAAATGATGATGCGTGGGCTGGGTGAAAACCAACGCGCATCGTGCACGCGTCGAATGAAGTATTTAAGCATTTGTTCGGTGATGGTGAAGTCTGCAATCACGCCGTCTTTCATCGGGCGTATGGCTTGAATGTTGGAAGGCGAACGACCCAACATGCCTTTTGCTTCCGCGCCCACGGCCAACAATATTTTTTTGCCACCTGGTCCGCCGTCAAGGCGTATGGCCACCACGGATGGCTCGTCCAACACGATGCCTTTGCCGCGGGAGTAGATAAGCGTATTAGCGGTACCTAAGTCTATCGCCAAGTCGTTTGAAAAGTAACTAGTTAAAAAACCGAACATTTTGTTTTTCCTGTGCTTTGATGCAAAATAACAGCCGTTACGCCAACTGAATAAAAGCGCGATTCAGGCGCCCGTAAAATCAAGGTATAATACCGCATATCGTGTTTAAAATTAAGATGCAATGGCAACTTAATTGCAAATAAACGCTGATAAAAAACCGCGTTTAGTATTTGCTAATTTAGCTCGCTACGGTTTTAGCACTAAGCAGCACTTAAACCCCGTCATAAAACTATAAACTGAGGCGCTCGCAGTCGTGACGCCATTAAAAATTTTGGATAATTGAAGCATGGCATTAAGCATACAAGACATCAAAAAAGTGGCGCATTTGGCACGCATCGAAATCAATGAAAACGATGCCAACGCCACCTTAAACAAACTAAGCGGCATCTTGGCTTTAATTGAACAAATGCAAGCGGTGGACACCCAAGGCATAGAACCCATGTCACACGCGCAAGACGTCAGCCAACGCTTGCGTGAGGATGTCGTTAGCAAAACCAACCTACGCGATGAATTTCAAAAAAATGCACCGATTTTAGGTAACGGCTCGCAAGAGCCTGCCGTAGCCGGCGGCTTATACCTCGTTCCTAAAGTAATCGAATAATCATGGCCAACAACGAATTAACCAACGGCAGCCTAAAAGGCTACGCCCAACTTTTGCAAAGCAAGCAAATCTCCAGTATAGAATTGACCAAGGCATTTTTGCAGCGCATTAAGCAATACAACCCCAGCATCAATGCCTACATTGCCTTGGATGAAGATAAAACACTGGCCCAAGCCCGCGCCGCTGATGCGCGCATTGCCGCCGGCTCAGCCGCACCCTTAACCGGCATCCCCATCGCCCAAAAAGATATCTTTTGCGCTAAAGGCTGGCCCACCACTTGCGGCTCTAGGATGCTGGCTAACTTTGTTGCTCCCTATGACGCTCATGTCATCAGCCAATTTGATGCGGCCGGTGCGGTGAACTTAGGCAAGACCAATATGGATGAATTTGCCATGGGTTCGTCCAACGAAACCAGCTATTTTGGTGGGGTAAAAAACCCTTGGAGTTTTGATCGCGTGCCGGGCGGCAGCAGTGGCGGCAGTGCGGCGGCAGTGGCAGCCAGATTGTGTGCAGCGGCCACCGGCACCGACACCGGTGGATCGATACGCCAACCTGCTTCCTTGTGCGGCTTTACCGGATTAAAACCGACTTACGGTGTGGTGTCGCGCTTTGGCATGATCGCCTTCGCGTCTTCTTTAGACCAAGCCGGCCCGATGGCCAAGAGCGCAGAAGATTGCGCCTTGATGATGAACGTCATGGCCGGTTTTGACGAACGCGATTCCACCAGCTTGGACCGCGCAAAAGAAGATTACTGCCGCGATTTAACTAAACCATTGGCTGGCTTAAAAATAGGCCTGCCTAAGGAGTTTTTTGCCGAGGGCTTGTCCGCCGAGGTCGGCCAAGTGATAGAAAACGCCATCGCCGAATACAAAAAACTGGGTGCAGAAATTATCGATATTTCCCTGCCCAACACCGGCTTATCCATCCCGGTTTACTACGTGCTGGCGCCGGCTGAAGCCTCCAGCAATTTATCGCGCTACGACGGCGTGCGCTACGGCCACCGCGCAGCCGAATACACCGACCTAATGGACATGTATTGCAAGAGCCGCGCCGAGGGTTTTGGCGCCGAAGTAAAACGCCGCATCTTGATAGGCACCTACGTGCTAAGCGCCGGCTATTACGACGCCTACTACCTAAAAGCCCAACAAATTCGGCGCCTGATTGCCCAAGACTTTGTCGAGGCATTCAAACAATGCGACGTCATCATGGGTCCGGCTGCGCCGTCCACGGCGTTTAAAGCCGGCGAGAAAGTAGACGATCCGGTGGCCATGTATTTGCAAGACATCTACACCATCTCCACCAACTTAGCCGGCTTACCTGGCATGAGCGTGCCGGCTGGTTTCGCCCCCAGCCAAGATGGCCCAGCCTTGCCGGTAGGCCTGCAAATTATTGGTAATTATTTCGATGAAGCGCGCATGTTAAACGTGGCCCATCAATACCAACAAGTCACCGATTGGCACACTCTTGCACCCAACTTGCCCGAAGGAAAAGCATAATGGAATGGGAAGTCGTTATTGGGTTGGAAACACATACCCAACTGCAAACAGTCAGTAAAATTTTTTCCGGCGCATCGGTTAAATACGGCGCCGAGCCGAATACCCAAGCCTGCGAGGTGAGCCTGGCGCTGCCCGGCGTCTTGCCCGTATTAAACAAGCAAGCCGTGCATTGTGCGATTAAATTTGGCCTAGCCATTAACGCTGAGATTGCCCCGCGCTCGGTGTTTGCGCGTAAAAACTATTTTTACCCAGACTTACCCAAGGGTTACCAAATCAGTCAGTTTGAACTGCCAGTAGTCGGCAAAGGCGCCATCACCATACAAGTGCCGGCCGCGGGCAAACAAGCTGCCTACGAAAAAGTCGTGAACATTACCCGCGCCCACCTGGAAGAAGACGCCGGTAAATCCGTGCACGGTGCCGTCGAAGGCATGAGCGGCATAGACTTAAATCGTGCTGGAACGCCTTTGTTAGAAATCGTTACCGAACCGGACATGCGTTCGGCTGCAGAAGCCGTGGCTTACGCCAAAAAATTGCATGAGTTGGTGCAATGGATAGGCATCTGCGATGGCAATATGCAAGAGGGCAGTTTCCGTTGCGATGTCAACGTGTCGGTCCGCCCTAAAGGCTCAGACAAACTGGGCACACGGCGTGAGATTAAAAACCTCAACTCGTTTAAATTCATGACGCAAGCCATCGAATACGAAACGCGCTGGCAAATTGAAACCTTAGAAGACGGCGGCAAAATACAGCAAGCCACGGTATTGTTTAACCCGGACACCGGCGAAACGCGTGCCATGCGTAGCAAGGAAGAGGCTAACGACTACCGCTATTTCCCCGATCCGGATTTATTGCCCTTGGTTATTACCGAGCAAGATAAAGCACGTGTGCAGGCCGACATGCCAGAATTGCCGGCCGCCATGAAAGCCCGTTTAGAAGCGCAATTTGCTTTATCCAGTTACGACGCCAGCAGCCTCACTGCCAGCCGTGAATTAGCCGACTACTTTATGGCGGCGATTGATGCCGGGGCCGAGCCTAAACAAACCGCCAACTGGGTCATGGGCAGCTTAAGTGCCAAACTAAATAGCGAAGATAAAAGCCTAAGCAGCAGCCCGATTAGCGCGCAACAATTGGCCCAATTACTCCAACGCATTAGCGACGGCACCATCTCAAACAATGCCGCCAAACAGGTGTTTGAGGCCATGTGGCTGGGTGAAGGCGAAGTGGACAGCATCATTGCCGCTAAAGGTTTAAAGCAAGAGTCCGACAGCGGTGCCATAGAAGCCATCATAGACGAAGTCTTAGCGGCCAATGCGGCCATGGTGGATGAGTTTAAAGCGGGTAAGGAAAAAGCCTTCAATGCCTTGGTCGGTCAAGCCATGAAAGCCTCCAAAGGCAAGGCCAACCCAGCGCAAGTCAACGACATCCTTAAGAAAAAACTGCAGGCTTAAGCCGGGGTTTACCTTAATTGACGCCGAATTGCTGCCTGTAGGCGCTCACCGCTTGCAGGTGATCAGCCAAGGCTTGATGGTCAGCTAAGTAGCGCATCAAATCGCTCAGATTGGCGATGGCACAAACTGGGATTTGATTGTTGGCGATCACTTCTTGCACGGCGGACAACTCGCCTAAGCCTTTTTCTTGCCGGTCTATGGCAATGGCGACTCCGCAAGCACTTGCCCCATTAGCAGCAATCAACGCCACCGACTCGCGCACCGAGGTGCCGGCAGAAATCACGTCATCGATAATCAACACGCGGCCTTGCAAGGGGCTACCGACTATGGTGCCGCCCTCGCCATGGTCTTTGGCTTCTTTACGGTTGTAGGCATACGGCACATTCCGCCCTTGTTTGGCAAAAGCGATGGCGATGCTGGCTGCCAAGGTAATGCCCTTGTAAGCGGGGCCAAATAACATGTCAAACTGGATGCCGGAATGATCAATCGCTGCGGCATAGAACTCGCCCAACTTCATTAAGCTCACGCCATCATTAAACAAACCGGCATTAAAAAAATACGGGCTGAGGCGGCCGGCTTTGGTTTTAAATTCACCGAAACGCAATACCTCTTTTTCTAGGGCAAATGCGATAAAATCTTGGCTTACTTGAGCAGACGCCGCTGCGTTGGTGGTGACTTTGTTGGGGTGCAATGTCATGGTTACTCTAATCGAATTAATTTAAGGATGAAGTTTTGAAGATTATATCGCTAAACCTAAACGGCATACGTTCTGCTACAAATAAAGGCGTGCTGAGCTGGTTAACAACCCAGTCCGCTGACATCGTCTGCTTGCAGGAACTCAAAGCCCAAGCCGACGACATGACGGCCGAGATGCTAAGCCCTGATGGCTATGTCGGGCACTTCCATTACGCCGAGAAAAAAGGCTACAGCGGCGTGGGGATCTACTCAAAAACCAAACCGGACGCGGTCATCATAGGCTTGGGTGGCAGCAACCAAGACGTGGCCGACATAAACAGCGAAGGCCGCTACATCGAATGTCAATTTGGCAATCTAAGCGTGGTATCACTCTATTTGCCCTCGGGCTCCAGTGGCGAAGAAAGGCAGGCCTTTAAATTCAGCGTGATGGCGCGCTTTATGTTGCACATGCAAGCCTTGATTAAAAGTGGCCGTGAAGTAGTGATTTGCGGCGACTGGAATATCGCCCATAAAGAAGTGGATCTGAAAAATTACAAAGGCAACAAAAAGAATTCCGGCTTTTTACCTGAAGAACGGGCTTGGTTAAGCACGCTGTTTGATCAAGTGGGCTGGGTCGATGTTTACCGCACGCTGCACCCAGAGACCACCGACGAGTGCTACACCTGGTGGAGTAACCGAGGCCAAGCTTGGGCTAAAAATGTGGGTTGGCGCATAGACTACCAAATTGCCACCCCAGCCACGGCCGCCAAAGCAAGCCAAGCTAGCATCTACAAAGCGCAGCGCTTTAGCGATCACGCGCCTTTAATTATTGATTACGGCACCTAGACTAGTTCAGTGCTTACTTAATCGCGTCCAAGGCTTTTAGGCGTTTTTGCGCAGCAGGAATGACTTCACTGCTTGGGTACTTGGCCAATAAATCACGCAAGGTTTTTTTGGCAGCTGGCACCATGCCCAATTGAAACTGGCTGTTGGCCATGTTAAATAGCGCGTCCGCCGCTCTTGGGCTGTCCGGATGGGCGTCCAACAATTTTTGCTGGGTGGCCATGGCCGATTTGTAATTTTTTAATGCAAATTGCGCGTAGCCCAAACCGTACATGGCATCGGCGGCATAAGCACTATTCGGGTAATCCTTTAAGAATTTGTCGTAAGCATTAAACGCATCTTTGTATTTTGCTTCCTTGGCCAAGCCATGCGCCAACTCTAGCAATTGGTACTCTTGGCTGTTCTTGGCTGGTTCAGGCGTGCTCGCCACAGGTGCAGCGGCAACCGGGGCAACAGGGGTAGCTACACTGGCAGGCGGCGCTTCTGCTGCCGGCACTGGGTTGGGGTTGGCACTGACGTTAGCCCCAGGCTGACCTTGCTCCAACTTACGCAAACGTGCGTCGGCATCGCCGTATAAATCTTTTTGCCTTTGCTGCGTGAGGTTGACGTTGTGGCTGGCTAACTCGAGCTCACCCTTTAGTTTGGCCACTTCTTGCTTGAGCCCCTCAATTTGATTTTGCATGTCCAGCAAGCCTTGGCCTTTGGTGATCGCCTCAATTTCCGCCAAGCGTTGTTCTATGACTTGCTGGGTTTTCTTCAAAGCGGCCAAGTCCGCCTGCGCGGCCTGATGCTGAGTCGTTGTGGTGGCTTCCAACTCTAAAATTTTCTTGCGCGCCTCCTTGTCATCAAACAAGGCCGCGTGGCCTTGCGCAGCAAATACCGCGGTGACAATTAACAAACTAGCCAGTATCAGTTTTTTCATGGTTTCTCTTTAATCCGCTGAGGTTTTACTCGTTTTCGTAAACGATGTCTGCACGGCGATTTTGTTTGGCACAGCTTTCATCGGCACAGGCGGCCGTGGCTTTTTCTTCACCAAAACTCACCGTTTCTATTTGCCCATCTTGCACACCGAGTAAATTTAACGATTTTTTAACCGCCACGGAACGGCGTTGACCCAAAGACAAATTGTATTCGCGGCTGCCGCGCTCGTCGGTATTGCCTTGCACGATGACCTTGGCGTTGCGGTTGGCTAATAGGTATTTGGCATGCGCTTCAATCAAGGGTCGGTATTCGGCTTTAACGGCATCACTGTCGTAATCAAAGTAAACCTGACGTTTAGATAAAATATTATTCGGGTCTTTCAATGGGTTGTTGCTGTTAGTGCCGGCATTGCCGTCTATGACCACTTCTTTTACTGCGGCAGTTTCGGCTACCGCAGCAGGGGCGGCTTCTGCTGGCTTGGCTGCACTGGCCGCGGCCGGGCTTCTGTCTTCTACTGCCGCCGGCTTATCAACCATGGGCGTGCTTTTACAAGCGGCCAAAATTAAAGCCAGGGCTAGGCTACTTAATAGCTTAGTGTTCCAAGTGCTGCTGTTCATATCGCTCTCCTTAATAAGGCCATCACAGCCTAAAAAATTATTCCTACTTAATTAACGGGCCCCAAGCCGGCTCACGGATATCGCCACCGGTCTCATTTAAACGCTGCTGCACGCGACCATCACTGGACACTGCCGCCAATGACCCTTTATTGCCACTGCGGGTTGCATACAACAACACACGGCCATTAGGGGCAAAGCTGGGCGACTCATCCTGCGCCCCTTCGCTCAACATCTGCACCTGGCCACTGAGTAAATCTTGCAAGGCCAATCGGTATTTTCCGCCGTCGTTGCGCACCATGGCCAAAAATTTACCGTCGGGTGACACACGGGGGCTTAAATTGAACGCGCCCTCAAAGGTCACCCTTTGCACCTCGCCACCGCTGGCCGCTACTTTGTATATTTGCGGGCGACCACCACGATCGGAGCTGAAATAAATCCACTGTCCGTCTGGCGACCAAGTGGGCTCGGTATCGATGGCGCTGCTTTTAGTTAAGGGCTGCAGATTACTGCCATCGGCATTGATGGTATAGAGCTGAGAATTGGCGCCATAGGTTAAAACAATGGCTAATTGACTCCCGTCTGGCGACCAAGCGGGGGCACTGTTATTACCCTTAAAACTGGCTAATATTGTGCGTTGGCCGCTTAGGGTTTGGATATAAATGATGGGTTTTTTCTTTTCAAATGACACGTAAGCCATTTTGCTGCCATCGGGCGACCAAGTCGGTGAAATAATCGGCTCTTTTGAGGAAACCATGGTGACCGCATTTTCCCCATCGACATCGGCTACGCGCAATGCATAGCGTCCATTGAGCTTAGCCACGTAAGCAATCCGGCTGGAAAAAAGGCCACTCTCACCGGTTAATTTTTGGTAAATTACGTCGGCTATTTTATGCGCGGTGCCGCGTAATTGATTGGCGGTAACGTTGTATTGCACGCTGGCTAACTGCGTTTGCTTGAGTACGTCGACCAATTGAAAACTGACGTTGTAGCGATTGCCTGGCAGGGTTTCCACCTTGCCAACGGCCATGGCTTGCGCCTGCAAGGCCACCCACTCGGCGTATTTAATTTGGCTGATGTCGCTGGGTCGACTAACTACACCAGCGGTTTCTAAGAGGCGAAATAAACCGCTGCGTTTTAGGTCCGCTTGGATGATTTGACTGAGGTTGTCGCTACCGGGCTGGCTTTGTGCAAATGGCACGATGGCAATCGGCAGTTGTTGCGCGCCGCCGCCACTGATCTCAATTTCCAAGGCGGAGTGGGCTAAGCCACTTAAGCAAAAGCTCACTAAAAGTAGAACGATACGTACGATGGGCATAAGCACTGTTATTTTCTTTGCGTGTATTCTTTAGCTATGGGTTAACTGTCTATTGTCTGACTATCTATTACTTACTATTACTCAAAAATACGGCTTAAATAAAACCAGCCTTCATATTACATGGCGCCAGTCGATTTTACTGCAATCTCTTGCTAGTTTTGTGACATTTAGCCGACTTTTTTATGAGGCAAACTTGCCGTGATTCCAATTGCCAGTCTGCGGCCAAGCCAGCCTTAATCATTAGGCCTAAAGGTCAACTTTAAATTTCTAAATTGCGAAAATGCCAAGCCGTCAGTGGGAACCGGCAAAGGTTGGGAAGCCATAATAGCCCGCTCCACGGCTTCGTCGCAGACTTTATTGCCACTGGATTTAAGCAGCTTAGGCAAACCGGTCATTTCACCCGTGGGCAACAAGGCTATGTCAAATTTAAGCTCAGGATTGGCCGTGGCACACAAGCTTTTATTCACATTGCCGCGAATTTTGGCTTGGATTTTACTGCGGTACTCGTCCACCACACCGGCACTGGCCGCCGATTTGACCGACTTGTCGCTTGCGACCGTCTGCTCAGTTGCGGCACGCTCTTCGGCTAAGGCTTCTTGTTGCAGTTTTTTCAAAGTCTCATTGGCTTTGTTTTCTTTTAATAACTTGTCGCTGTTTTGCATTTCTTCTTTACGCGCTTCCGCTTGCAAGGCAGCCAATTGTTTTTTTTGCGCTAGGGCCAGCTCTTTTTTCAATTGCTCGGCGGCTTTTTTCTGCTCCAGCTCTTTGCGTTTTTTTTCCAGGGCAATGTCAACTTCGGGGACTTTAGGCGCTGGCGCTTCGACTTTTTCTGCCGGGGGTGGCGGGGCTTCTTTGACCACCGCGGGCGGTGGCGTTTCTACTGGCGGTGCCACTGGCAAAGGCGGCGAAGCTTGAGGCAGGCTGTCCCACAATTCCACTTCCGCCACATTCAGCATGGGTGGGGTCGCTTTCCAATTGAACGACAACAGCAAGGCCGCCAACAACAGCAAATGAACGCCTATTGCCCAAGCAGCGGCTTGCCAGGACACGTCTTTTTCATAGGCCCTAATCATCATGATGCGGTACGCAAGTTACTGGGCTGGCGACAACAACAGGCCAACCTTATCTACCTGGTTTTGCTTGAGCAGATCCATCACCGCAATCACGTCATCGTATTTGACGTTTTTATCGGCGGCAATCACCACAGCCCGTTCAGGCGATACCGATAACGCTTGCCTTACCTTGGCCAACAATTGATCACGCGCCATGGCTTGATTGTCTAATTCAATTTGATTGTTCTGCTTAACGGTTAAAACCAAAGGTGGGACTTGGGATTGCTTAAGGCTCTGCCCAACCTTGGGCAAGTCCACCACGCCAGGATTGGTCATGGGGGCGGTCACCATAAAGATGACCAACAGCACCAAGGTCACGTCTATGTATGGCACGACGTTGATTTGATTCATCATGCGGCGTTTACGGTTGCGTAACATGGTTTAGCTTTTTCTTTGCAAGATGTTGGTGAACTCTTCCATAAAGCTTTCGTAGCGCACCGACAAGCGATCAACCGAGCTGGCAAAGCGGTTATAGGCAATCACCGCTGGAATCGCCGCAAACAAACCAATGGCGGTAGCCACCAGCGCTTCGGCAATACCTGGCGCCACTTGGCTTAAGGTCGCTTGTGCGACATTAGATAAGCCACGGAATGCATTCATGATGCCCCAGACCGTACCAAACAGACCTATGTAAGGGCTGACTGACCCCACCGAGGCCAAGAACGGTAAGTGGGCATCCAAGTTGTCCAGCTCACGGTTATAGGCAGCACGCATGGCGCGTCTGGCGCCTTCCATGACGTCCGATACTTCCATGCGCGATTGCTGTTTATGCCTGACGTATTCTTTAAAGCCGGCTTCAAAGATGCTGGCCATGCCTTGGGCTTTCCGCCTGCCAGCGCCTAGGCTGTCAAACAATTTATTTAAATCGCCGCCTGCCCAAAAGGCCGCCTCAAACTCCTCGGCACTGCTTTCGGCGCGCTTAATGGTGGCTAACTTGATGAAGATATACCACCATGAAAACAAGGAGGTGAGGATTAACACCACCAGCACCAATTGAACCGGCAGACTGGCGCCTGCTACCAGTGAAAAAATAGACATGTCATTTGCAACGCTTACGGTCATAGGAGTCCCTGTGGTTTTTCCAATTGTATTTTATGGCGCATTTCAGCCGGCACGCCTATAGGCTTAAAGCTAACAGCATCAACAAAGGCTGCTTTCACCTGCGCTTCTATCAACACCAGCCCATCACGGCTGATGCTTTGCTGCATGATTAAACTGCTGCGCCCGAGTTCGCTTAACTCGCAGTTCACTGCCAGCATGTCGTTGAAATAAGCCGGTTTTTTAAACTGCATACTCAAACTGTGGATGACGATGATGAGGCCATGTTGGTCTTTTAACTGCGTTTGCTCAAAGCCCAAGGCGCGCAACCATTCGGTTCTGGCCCGCTCCATGAAATTCAAATAATTTGAGTGGTAAACCACCCCACCGCTGTCGGTGTCTTCATAATAAACGCGTATAGGCCAAGTAAATTGGGTCACGCTGGCCAATCTTCCGTCATTAAATTTTTTGGTACCGCCAAACCAAAATGCTGATATGCCAACTGGGTAGCCATGCGCCCACGCGGGGTGCGCATCAAATAACCTTGCTGGATTAAGTAGGGCTCCAATACGTCTTCTATGGTGTCACGCTCTTCGCCTATGGCTGCTGCCAAATTATCCAAACCCACTGGGCCACCGGCAAATTTTTCCAATACCGCCAACAACAATTTTCTGTCCATGACATCAAAACCAAGCTTGTCCACATCCAACATTTTTAAAGCGGCGTCGGCCACTTCCGCGGATACCGTGCCATCGCCTTTAACTTGCGCGTAGTCACGCACGCGACGTAATAAACGGTTGGCAATGCGTGGCGTCCCGCGTGAGCGCTTGGCGATTTCTAATGAACCGGTGTCCACCATGGCTACGTCCAACAATCCGGCGCTGCGCTGAACGATGCGCGCCAACTCATCCGCCGTGTAAAACTCCAAGCGGGAGACGATGCCAAACCGATCGCGCAAGGGATTGGTCAGCATGCCGGCACGGGTGGTGGCGCCAATTAAGGTAAACGGCGGCAAATCCAAACGCACGCTGCGGGCAGCCGGCCCCTCGCCTATCATGATGTCCAAACGGTAATCTTCCATGGCCGGGTACAAGATCTCTTCCACCACGGGTGACAAGCGATGAATCTCATCGATAAACAAAACGTCATTGGGTTCTAAATTGGTCAGCAACGCCGCCAAATCACCGGCACGTTCCAACACCGGGCCCGAGGTTTGACGCATATTAACGCCCATTTCTTTGGCGATGATGTGCGCCAAAGTGGTTTTACCCAAACCAGGCGGACCAAACAGCAAGACATGATCCAGCGCCTCACTGCGACCACGCGCCGCGTTGATGAAGATTTCCAACTGACTGCGGGCTTTTTCTTGGCCCACGTATTCGTCCAATAACTTGGGACGCAAGGCACGCTCTAAGGCCTCCTCTTGGGGGCTTTCGGTATCAGGGGCGATCAGGCGATCGGTTTCTATCATGGGCGTTTTTTCCAATACGCTTGCGTCGCGGCGCACACCAATGCGCTAACTCAAGCGTGCATAACGGTTATTTTGACAGGGATTTTAAAGCTTGTTTAATGCCTTCTGCAACCGTGCTGTCGCTGGGCAATAATTTCACCGCAGCCAAGGCTTCACGCTCATTGTACCCTAATGAAATAAGGGCATTGAGTACATCGCTGGCGGCCGATTTGGGTTGGTTGGCCTGCAAGGCATTAAGGCCGGCCAGGCTAAATTTATCTTTGAGTTCCAGCAACAAGCGTTCGGCGGTTTTCTTACCCACGCCAGGCACGCGCGTCAGCATGGCGCTGTCTTGCATGGCCACGGCTTGGGCTAGGTCGTCTATAGACAAGCCGCTCAATATGGACAATGCCGATTTCGCCCCTATGCCGTTCACTTTCAATAACTGCCTAAAGGTGGCGCGCTCTTGCTCGCTGCCAAAACCGTATAACAATTGCGCATCTTCCCGCACGACAAAATGCGTCAACATCACGACTTTTTCACCTAGGGCCGGCAGGTTATAAAAGGTGCTCATGGGCACTTCGCATTCGTAGCCGACACCGTGGCAATCAATCAAGATTAGTGGCGGCGTCTTTTCCAATAGCGTGCCATTCAAACGTCCTATCATTGCAACTCCCTTATTAAGACCCATGCTAACAATAAGGCATGGCTAACGATTGACTACTAAACCAAACGGCCGCCTCGCACCCTAAATCCAGCGGTGGCCAATTTACCCAAACCTTGGCCGCCGTGGGCATGGCAAATAGCACATGCCAAGGCATCGGCCGAATCGGGCTTAGGCGTGGCAGCTAGATTAAGCAGGCGCTTGACCATGGCTTGCACCTGCTCCTTATCAGCATGGCCGTTGCCGACCACAGCCTGTTTGACCTGCAAAGCCGTGTACTCGGCCACGCTCAAATCACGGATAACGGCCGCACTGATGGCAGCGCCGCGCGCCTGACCCAATAACAGTGTCGACTGCGGATTGACGTTGACGAACACTTTTTCTATGGCGACTTGGTTGGGATGGTAGGTGTCGATGACTTCGAATAAGCCATCCAATATGACTTTTAAGCGCGCCGGCAACTCTTCTCTGTCGTCTTCACCGACCACCTTATTTTTCTTTGCGCTGGCCGTTTTGATGGTGCCACTGGCGATGTAATGTATTTTTTCGCCGTCTTTTTCAATCAAACCAAAGCCCGTCATGCGCAGGCCAGGGTCTATACCAAGAATTATGATTTTGCTCACTAGTCGTCGATTAAGGCGCTGGTGTAGACGTCTTGCACGTCGTCTAAATCGTCCAATGCGTCCAATATTTTTTGCATTTTTAGTGCATCGTCGCCAGTGAGTTCTATTTCATTCATGGGTTTCATGGTGACTTCTGCCATGACGGCTTTCAAGCCAGCCGCTTCCATGGCTTCTTTGACGGCCATAAAATCATTGGGCGCAGTGATCACCTCTATGCTGCCATCCTCATCACTAACGACGTCTTCCGCACCCGCGTCCAAAGCCACTTCCATGACTTTATCTTCGTTGGTGCCTGGCTCGTAGACCAAACTGCCGCAATGTTTAAACATAAATGCCACCGAACCATCGGTACCCAAGTTGCCACCAAACTTAGTCAATGCGTGGCGCACATCGGCTACCGCACGCTGCTTATTGTCGGTTAAACAATCAATAATAATGGACGCGCCATTGATGCCATAACCTTCGTAACGAATTTCTTCGTAGTTCACGCCTTCTAATTCACCCGTGCCTTTTTTGATGGCGCGCGTGATGTTATCGGCCGGCATGTTCTCTTCCTTGGCCACGGCTACCGCCGCGCGCAAGCGTGGGTTCATGGTCACGTCGCCACCACTTAAACGGGCCGCAACCGTAATCTCTTTAATAATTTTGGTGAATATTTTGCCGCGCTTGGCATCTTGACGGCCTTTGCGATGTTGAATATTTGCCCACTTACTATGACCTGCCATTTGACCTACCCTTAAGACTTAAAAAATAGCGACTATTTTATCACAAGCCTGCCTGGCCACATTACTCCTGCCCTTGGGCCGGATCAATTTGCGTGTGCTTACGGATGTTAATGATGGAGATGGTAATCAATGACAGGGCAATCAACACCATGCCTATCAGTTCATACAAATTGGGCACTTCGTTTAACTGCACCCAGGCTGCAATCACCCCTATCACCGGCGCCAACATCGACGCCATACTAGCAACGCCGGCCTGCAAACGCTGCAAGGCATACAGCCATAATACCCAAGCCAAGCAACCGCTTAAAAATACATTAAACAGCACGGCATAAATAAAACCGCTGGTCCACTGTATGGGCGGCGCTGGCAAAATTAAGGCTATGGCAAGGATGGGAATGGAGCCCAACAACATAGGCCAGGCAGTCAGATTGAGTAAATCCAAATGCGGCGCACGTTGATGCAGTTTTTTGGAAATGATGGCGGAGACCGCCCAGGATATGCCCGAACACAACGCTAAAAACATGCTAAAGCCATCGGCCTTGATGTGCAGCGGATTAAAAATAAACAGCATGCCCAGGAGCGCAAACAGGACTGCCAACCATTGCCAGCCTTGCACCTTTTCACCCAGCATAGGCCAAGCAAACAACAGTACCCAAAATGGCATGGTGTAAGTGAGCACCGCCGTTTTACCGGCGCCGCCTTCAACCAAGGCCCATATCAACAGCCCGGTAAAGCCGACTGTTTGCAGCAAACCCAGGGTCAACATAGTGGGAAAATGGCTTAAGGCCAAAGGGCGCTTAGTCAGCGCAATCAAAACAAACAAAACCAAGGCCCCCAAGACAGTACGCATGGCGGCAAACTGAAATGGGCTAGCATATTGCACCGCCACCTTCATCACCACCCAGTTATACCCCCAAATTAAAGTAAGAACGAACAAAGCCAACAAGGCTTTAATGACGGTATTTTTATGCATGATGGGGGGCTTAAGTATTTTTCTAATTCAATTGTGTAACACGCATTATAAGGTGTATATTTTTAGCTAGCATTTTTGTGAGGAGAGAATAATGAAAACAATACAACAATTACTGGCAACAAAAAAACACAAAGATGTGATTTCGATTGCCCCTCACCGTCCAGTGTTTGATGCCTTGGTGGTGATGGCAGAGTACGAAATCGGCGCACTGATGGTGCTTGAAGGCGAGAAGTTAGTGGGGATATTTTCTGAACGCGACTACGCTAGGGAAGTGGTGCTGAAAGGCAAATCATCCAAAACAACGGCCATCAGTGAAGTCATGACGGCCAACGTCATTTCTTCATCATTGAACGACACGGTAGAACACGCCATGACCGTCATGACAGAAAAACGCATACGCCATTTACCGGTGGTCGATAATGCCAAGGTGGTCGGTATGCTGTCCATAGGCGATTTAGTCAAAGAAACCATAGACTACCAACAACGTTTAATTCAACAGCTAGAGAGCTACATTACCGGCTAAGTCATCAAAGTGATTAAAAGCCTGACAAACGCCGTATTTGTCAGGCTTTTTTATAGGTATTTGGCCACCATGGCATTGTTTAAATTCTGCGCCACCACCGGCAAACGCACAAAATAACCACTGCCAGCCGCTTGCTCTATGGCTTCGCCTTTTTTGTTGTACATGGCTTCCACCAGCACATCCTGATTGCCGCTAGGATGAATGAGTTGCAAACGGTCGCCCACAGAAAATTTATTGCGCGCCTCTATGTCCGCCAAGCCTGTCGTCGCATCGTAAGCCACCACATCACCCACGTACAAACTGCGATTGGAGATGGAGTAACCTTGCTTGTAGTTTTGATGTTCAGCCGTGTGATGGCGCTGATAAAAACCATCGGTATAGCCACGGTTGGCTAGGTTTTCCAATTCGCCCAACAAATTCCAATCAAAGGGACGCCCCGCCACCGCGTCGTCTATGGCGACACGGTAGTTTTGGCAAGTGCGCGCCACGTAATAACGCGATTTGGTTCGCCCTTCAATTTTTAAAGAATCCACGCCCATTTTCACTAAACGCTCGACATGCTCAATGGCGCGTAAATCTTTGCTGTTCATGATGTAAGTGCCGTGCTCGTCTTCCAAGATAGGCAACAACTCACCTGGACGACCTTTTTCTTCTATTAGGTAAACTTTATCAGCTAGCGGATGGCGGGGTAAACTGCCGCAAGCCGAGAGGCTGGACTTTTCCATCTCCGCTTGAAAGTCGAATTCGTTTAAGCGTATGACGCCGGCCGCATCTTCCGCCGCGTCGTGCACTTTGTAATCCCAGCGACAAGAATTGGTGCAGGTGCCTTGGTTGGGATCGCGCTGATTAAAATAGCCGGACAGCAAACAGCGCCCAGAATAAGCGATGCATAAGGCGCCGTGCACGAACACTTCCAACTCCATGTCTGGGCAGAGTTGGCGTATTTCTGCAATTTCATCCAAGGACAATTCGCGCGACAATATCACCCGTGTCAGGCCCAAACTTTGCCAAAATTTGACCGTGGCAAAATTCACCGTGTTGGCTTGCACAGACAAATGCACCGGCATGTCTGGCCATTTTTCACGCACCATCATAATCAAACCAGGATCAGACATGATTAAGGCATCCGGATTCATGGCAATCACCGGCTCCATATCGGCCATATAGGTTTTTACTTTGCCGTTATGCGGGGCAATGTTGCTGGCGACAAAAAACTTTTTGCCGCGCGCGTGCGCTTCGTTGATGCCTAGCTCCAGGTTGGCCATAGTGAAATCGTTATTGCGCGCGCGCAGGCTATAACGAGGCTGACCGGCATAAATGGCATCGGCGCCGTAGTCAAAAGCGGTGCGCATGCGATCCAAGTCGCCAGCCGGCGCAAGTAATTCAGGTAATTTCATCTTATTCACCAATAATCTTTACCAAGACGCGTTTTTTGCGTCTGCCATCAAACTCGCCGTAAAAAATTTGTTCCCAAGGACCAAAGTCCAAACGCCCTTCGGTAATCGCCACCACCACTTCGCGGCCCATTAATTGGCGCTTCATGTGGGCATCGGCATTGTCTTCACCGGTATCGTTGTGCCGGTAGCCACTGACCGGCTCGTGCGGCGCCAATTTTTCCAACCATTGGGTGTAATCGTGATGCAGGCCACGCTCGTCGTCGTTAATAAAGACACTGGCGGTGATGTGCATGGCATTAATCAGCACCAAGCCCTCGCGCACGCCACTCTCACGCAAGCACTCGTTCACTTGTTCGGTGATGCGGATAAAGGCCACGCGGGTGGGCGGATTAAACCACAATTCTTTACGGTAACTTTTCATGCTGGGCTTCCTCGTGCAAAAGTTAAATCTAAGCTGCTATTTTATCATTGCCGGATTATAAACCCACCAAAAAAAAGGCCTCCAATGCGGAGGCCTTAGGCGATGCGAGCTTGCCATCAATGGCTTAAATCAAGTTGCTGTACAAAGCTTTTGCCTTCGTTGTCGTTGGCTGTCACGTATAATTTTCCGACCGCAGCAGGCACAAAATTGAATTTAAAGTAGGGGTCTTCCGAGGTGCCCACGCCTACGTCTATGCTGAGCAGCGGCGCCGCGTTATAGGAAAATACCACTTTGTTAATGTAAAAAGCCGGCACGAAGCCTTGTGAAACCAATTCGCGTTGCAAGCCGGTACGCATTGGGTGCTTGATATTGAACGTCACCGCCGTTGGGCTATTGAGTGTGACGGGTTGATCCACTTTGAATTTTATCTTACCGGCACTGGCACGTATGCTCGCCTCATCACCGTCTACCGTGCCGCCACAGCCACCGGCAGCGCGTATTTCGCGTGAAGCCAAGTACAATTTACCATCGGCCGTTTCACCCACCAAACGCACAAAGGCATCGGTTTCAAAGCGGATACGGGTGGCGACTTGGAAATTACCCAAGCCTGGGCTTAAATGGTAAGTCGCGGTTAAGGGAATGGGGTTGGCATCAACAAAAGCGTACAGCTTGCTAATCACCACGCCTTTAGCGGCGGCATTATCTATGCTGTAGCTGACCGGCACTTGCGCACCGCTCTCGGCGCGGCGCGGGGCATCGATTTTAATAAAATCGGCCTCCTGCATGTCGCGCTTAGCAAAGAACGCCTCTTTCATGATGGGCCATAACTTTGTATCGGGTTCGGCACGCAATGGCATGGCGATAAGTAGCGCCATCAGCAGTGCGGCTTTTAGCAAAATAGCTGGTTTTAACAGTTTCATTTTAGTCCCCTCCCAAATTAATTACAGTCACGCTAGGCCTGACATACTTGCTTAATCGCTCATCTAAAATTAGGACTCACCCATGCACGAAAAAATTCACTGACATAGAAAACGTCGGCTTAATCCACGTGAAAAAATAACTCCACGCCATTGCCTACTGGGTCTTTAAAATTAATCTGCTTCACGTTTAAAACGGGCAAATCACGCACCGTGTAAGCTACCTTGCGAGCACTAAGGTGCGCTTCCATGGCAGGCATATTGGTGCAGGTAAATGAAAAATGGTCCACGCTGGTTAACACATGGGTCAGCATCGCTTCCTCACCACGGTATTCGGCTAGATGCAACACGACCTTATCGCCTGCATACAACCAAAAACCGCGGCTGCTAAAGCCCTCACGCGGGCCAACTTGTAAACCCACCACATCGCAGTAAAAATCCTTCAATTGCAGCATCGTCTGATAAGGCGTGCGCAAATTAACGTGATTAATTTCGGTGACCGGCATTTATTATTCGTCTACAAAGTAGTCAGAATCAATTTTTTTAACCATGTATATGGTCTCAGTTGAAACCCCTACATCGTTTTCAATCATTAGTCTTGCCAATGTAAACCCATTGATTAAAACAACTTTATTGTTAATGTTTTTGACATACTCTTGCGCTTGTTTTGAAAAATCAGAGGTTGTTATAAACACGCCTTTGTGTGCCCGATTACCCTGCAAAGCCCCAACAAACTTTTGTATTTCCGGACTACCGACAGTGCCTTCCCAACGTTTGGCTTGTATATAAATTGAATCTAGCCCTAATTTGTCTTCGTCGATTATGCCATCAATTCCACCATCACCTGTTTGCCCAATGGCACGCCCAGCGTCTGCGCGAGTACCCCCATATCCCATAGCCAACAATAGCTCAACAACTAAACGCTCAAAAAAGCTTGGCGAACACGCTTTAATATTTCCTAATAACTCGTCAGCTAAACCATTAACAATCTTTTGATGGGACTTTTCCAACAACTCTTCTGGGGTATCTTCATAAGCATCTATGATAATTTCGGGTTTTGTTGATTGCTTTTCTTGCTCATTTTCTTTGAAAGAAATGTATTCTGGGAATTGCTCCAAATACTTCATGTTAATAATCGCGGGAGTTTGTGCAAGAACGTCTAACCCCCTTTTGGTTATATTAATGAAGCTTCTTTTCTGCTGTTCTAAAAGCCCTGCTTTTTTAAGGTATGTTTTTGCCCAACCTACACGATTATCAAATGTTGGCGATTTCCCACTAGGTAGGAGTTGCGAACGCTCATCATCTGTAAGTTGATATTTTTTAGCTAACATTTCTACTAAATTTCTAGTCTGGTGCTCACCACCATCTTTTACCGCCTCTAATAACGGCAACATCAAAGACTGAAAATCTGGTATTGCCATAAAAACCTCTATTGAGCCGCCGGTGTTTGCGTGCGCAAACGAATGTGCAACTCGCGCAATTGTTTTTCGTCCACCGCATTAGGCGCGTTAGTCATCAGGCATTGCGCGCGCTGGGTTTTAGGGAAGGCAATCACGTCGCGTATTGATTCTGCACCGGTCATCAGCGTGACCAATCGGTCTAAACCAAAGGCTAAGCCGCCATGCGGTGGCGCGCCGTATTGCAAGGCCTCCAATAAGAAGCCGAATTTTTCTTGTGCTTCTTCTTTGCTGATTTTAAGGGCATCGAATACTTTAGATTGGATGTCTTGTTTGTGGATACGCACTGAACCGCCACCCACTTCCCAACCGTTTAACACCATGTCGTAGGCTTTGGATAAAGCCGCACCCGGATTGCTGACCAACAAATCTTCGTGGCCGTCCTTAGGCGCGGTAAACGGATGGTGCAAGGCTGCCCATCTGTCGTTTTCTTCGTCGTGCTCAAACATGGGGAAATCCACCACCCATAATGGCGCCCAAGCACGGCCATCGACGTGACCTTTGTCGTGACCGACTTTAAGGCGTAGCGCACCCAAGGCTTCGTTCACCACTTTGGCTTTATCGGCACCGAAGAAAACGATGTCGCCATTTTGCGCACCGGTTCTATCTATGATGGCCTGCAACGCAGTGACATGGATGTTTTTAACGATAGGGCTTTGCAAGCCTTCTTCGTTTAATTTTGTGGTGTCGTTAATCTTGATGTAAGCCAAGCCTTTGGCACCGTAAATTTTCACAAACTCGGTGTAAGCATCAATTTCGCTACGGGCAATAGCGGCGCCATTGGGCACACGCAAAGCCGCCACACGGCCACCGGCCATGTTGGCCGCACCAGCAAACACTTTAAAATCCACGTCTTTCATGACGTCAGACATCTCGGTGATTTCCAAGGTGACGCGCATGTCCGGTTTATCCGAACCATAACGGTTCATGGCTTCATGGAAAGACATGCGGGGGAAGCTGGCAGGCAAATCGACGTTTTGCACTTTTTTCAGCATTTGCCTGATCATTTCCTCAACTATGTCCATGATTTCGTTTTCGGTCATGAAGGAGGTTTCAAGGTCGACTTGCGTGAATTCAGGCTGCCTATCGGCGCGCAAATCTTCATCGCGGAAGCATTTGGTAATTTGGAAATAACGATCGAAACCCGACACCATTAGCAATTGTTTAAATAACTGCGGGGATTGCGGCAAGGCAAAGAACTGGCCATCGTGCACACGACTAGGCACCAAGTAATCACGCGCGCCTTCTGGGGTGGAGCGGGTTAACATCGGTGTTTCCACTTCAATAAAGCCATTAGCATCCAAGTAATCGCGCAAGGTTTTAGCCACGCGGTAACGCAACATCATGTTCTTTTGCATGGCTGGGCGACGCAAATCGATGTAACGGTGTTCCAAGCGCACGGTTTCCGTGAGGTTTTCGTCGTCCAACATAAATGGCGGCGTAAGCGAGGCATTGAGCACTTCAATTTCCGTGGCGATCATTTCCACTTCGCCGGTGGCCAAGTTGGCATTGGTCGCGCCTTCTGGCCGAGCCCGTACTTCGCAGACAATTTTTAATACGTATTCACTGCGCACGCTTTCGGCAACGGCAAAAGCGGCTTTAGCATCGGGGTTCACGACGATTTGCGCCAAGCCTTCACGGTCACGCAAATCGATAAAGATCACGCCACCGTGGTCACGGCGACGGTGTGCCCAACCGCATAAAGTAACAGTTTGGCCTATGTGTTGGCGGTTTAAATGGCCGCAATAATGGGTACGCATCATAAATAAAGTCTTGTTAAATAGTCGTTAAAAATTAAAAAATCATGCCTACAGATTGGCCTGCTGGGCACTTGGTTTAGGTGGCGGCGCCACCACTCCCATGGAAATAATGTATTTCAGCGCTTCGTCCACGCTCATGTCCAATTCCACCACATCGGCCCGTGGCAGCATCAAAAAATAGCCACCGGTTGGGTTAGGCGTGGTCGGTACATAGACGCTCAAATAGTCGCCGCTTAAATGGTTAGCCACGTCGCCACCCGGCTTGCCGGTGACAAAGGCGATGGTCCACGCACCCGGCCTTGGAAACTGCACCAACACCGCTTGCCTAAAGGCATTGCCTGAATCAGAAAATAAGGTGTCCGACACTTGCTTCACACTGGCGTAGATGGATTTCACCACCGGCACTCTGGCCAATAAGGCTTCCCATATTAGTATCAAGCGTTTGCCAAAAAAATTGGTGGCGATCACACCGGTGACAAATATAATCAACAAGGTCAGTATGGCGCCCATGCCTGGAATGTCTAAGCCTAATTGCGCTTTCGGCCGCCAGGTTTCTGGCAACAACAACAGGCTTTGATCCATCATGCCAACCAAGCCAGAAATCACCCAAACGGTGATAAACAAGGGCACTAAGACAAGCAAGCCGGTAATAAAGTATTTTTTCATTTGAATAGACTCATGCAGGCAAACGTATGGAAGCAAATTCGCTTTTTAATGGCAAGCACAACCGCTGGCACAAGGTGCAGCGGGCGCTGCCGCCTCAGACTTTTTTTCAGGGCTGCCGTCCTTTTTACTGCTAGCACCACTATTTTTAAAGTCGGTGGCATACCAACCGCTGCCATTTAATTGAAAACTAGGCGCAGACAGCTGTTTGCTAAATGCGTTAGCACCGCAAGCTGGGCAGGCTTCCGTAGTCACTTCACTCATCTTGCGCATGACTTCGGCTTTGTGACCACAAGTGGCGCATTGGTAATCATAAATAGGCATCAATTCACCTGTCACATCAATTAATTAAGCGCGGATTATACCTTAATTGGCGAGCAGACTAAATCTCGCGCAAGTTAAAATTAGCCGCACAGTCGGCTTTAGTCCAGCTTAGCCAGACGGCACGGCAGGCCAGTCGCCACGCTTTGCAATACCGCTTGTATGGCCTGGCAATTTTGCTTGGCATCTTGCAGACTCAATAAAGGCGGCCTGTCATGCAACACGCAATCGCTAAAATGGCTTATTTCCAGACTAAAGTGGTTGCTAGGCGCGATACGCTCTTCACCAAAACTTCCGTCGTCCAGCCCCCAACTAATCACCGCCTCGTCCTTTTCAAACACCCATGCGGCGTGGCATTTTATCCAGCCCTTGCTGCCTATAATTTCGTATTCGGACTTACGACTGCGCTCAAAACTGACGTCAAAATGGCCAAAACGGACACGCCCTTGCGCATCCAAACCAAAGTCCAATACCCCGCTGCATACTGTGTCAGCGCCGTGCTCGTTTAACTTGGCCAAGGCGCTTACCTTCAAGGCTTGCGCCGGCTGGCCATGCTCGGCAAAACACCAACGTAGCGCATGCATGGCGTACGGCCCGATATCCCACATAGCACCGCCGCCATCGGCCATGCTGCGATTGACTCGGTAGCGGCGCGCGGCTTGCATCAAAAATGAAAATGAAGCACGCGCCGACAACACATCGCCTATCAAACCTTGCGCAATCAAGGCCTGCAAGCGCGCATGCTGCGGATGAAAGCGGTACATAAAGCCTTCCATCAATTTAACTTGCTGATGCTGAGCGGCCATGGCCATGGCCTCGATGTCTTGCAGCTGGGTGGCCATGGGTTTTTCTATTAAACAATGCTTGCCCGCGGCAATGGCTTGCATGGCCCAATGCGCATGCTCTTCATTGGCCATAGGGCAATAAATCGCTTCCACTTTGGGGTCATTAATTAAACTGGCCAAATCGTCGTAGCAGTTCACATGCTGACTGTCGCCCACCGCGTATTTAGCTAAGGTCGCCGCGGCAGCCCCGGGCCGGCGGCTGGCAATGGCCACCAATTGCGCATTAGCGGCTGTCATGATGGCCGGCAGTAAGCGCTCGTTAACGCGAGCGGCGCCCAATATGCCCCAGTTGAGTTTTTTTGGCACGGTCATTTAATCCTCCAACCACTTTATGCTGCAGCCTATGCTGGCTATTTGCTCAGCGGGCCCCAAACCCGTCTCGGCGATGCCTCGCATGGCATGAAATAAATCACGGCTGCTGTGGCTGGCCGTTTCTTTACGGCTTTCATCAAAGCGGCCTCGGTATTGCAGTTGGCCTTGACTGTTAAAGCCAAAAAAATCCGGCGTGCACACCGCACCGAAGGCCTTGGCCACTTGCTGGCTGGGGTCGACTAAATAAGCAAAAGGGAAATGCAGGTCAGCCGCTATTTTTTGCATGTGCTCAAAGCCGTCTTCCGGGTAAACGGTCACGTCATTGGACATGATGGCCACGCTATTGATGCCCAAGCTATTGAGCTCACGGCAATCGGCCACCAAGCGGGGCAAGATTGCTTTGACATAGGGACAATGATTGCAAATAAACATCACCAACAAGCCTTTTTCGCCCATCAGTTGATCGCGGCTTAAGCTACGGCCATCGACGTTGACTAAATTAAAATCCGGTGCCGGCCAACCGAAATCGCATACCGGCGGATGGATACTTGCCATGCAACACTCCAAATGGTTTTATAATCGAATTTTATCACTTTAATTTGCTGACTCATGGCGATCGCCCGTTTTTATCACCCCCACCCATTAGGCGTAGGCGAAGTCGTCAGCCTATCCGATAACGCCAGTGCCCATGCCACCCGTGCATTGCGTTTGCAAGTGGGCGACCGCATCGGCTTGTTTAATGGCGATGGCCAAGATTACCAATGCCTATTGCGTAGCATCAGCAAAACCGCCACCAGCGTCCAAGTGGAGAGCGCCGGCCTAGCCAACAAAGAATCGCCTTTACACATCACGCTATTGCAAGGCATATCCAGCGGCACGCGCATGGACTACACCATACAAAAAGCCACGGAATTAGGCGTCACTTGCATCCAACCACTGGCCACCGAACGCAGCGTGGTTAAACTCAGCGCCGAACGCGCAGAAAAACGCTTGGCGCATTGGCAAAACATCGTTTACTCGGCCTGCGAACAGTGCGGCCGCGCCAGCATCCCATCGGTGCTAGCCCCGCTCAGCCTCAGTCAATGGCTGGCCAAGCATGCCGACAGCCACAGCACGCAACTATTGCTTAATCCGGTAGGCGCAACACGCCTAGCCGATTTAACTGCAGGCCATGGCTCGATTGCATTGCTCATAGGCGCAGAAGGCGGCTTAACCGATGCAGAAATCCGCTTAGCCAGCCAGCACGGCTTTCAATCCATCGTTTTGGGCCCGCGCATACTGCGCACCGAGACCGCCGCCCTAACCGCCATCACCGTTATGCAAAGTCTTTGGGGCGATTTCTAGCCTAACACTTGCTTTATTTACAAATTAATTTTATTATTTTGTAAAATTTACAATAAAACAAGGCGCATCACCCATGTCACTGGCTCACGCTATCCGTAATCGGCGCAAAGCATTGCGCATGACCCTGCAAACCTTGGCCGCCCAAGTGGCCGCCGATGCAGGCAATTTATCGCGCATAGAGCGGGGCGAATTGGGCATCAACGAGAGCTTGTTGCGTAAAGTGGCCGCCGCCTTGGATTGCACCCCAGCTTACTTGTATGCCCACAGCGAGCTGCCTGTTAACACGGCATCCGGGCCAGAAACGCGCTTGGCCAACAAACCCTCATCGCAACCGCATGCCAAAGATTTTGTGCAGTGGTTTCGCTCGGCCACGCCTTACATCCACGCCTTTGGCGGCCGCACCTTTGTCATAGCCTTTGGCGGCGAGGTGGTGGACGAAAAACAATTTGTCGCCTTGTCTCACGATTTAAATTTGCTCGCCAGCCTAGAAGTGCGCCTGGTATTGGTGCACGGCGCCAGGCCGCAAATTGAACGGCGTTTAAAACGGGATAAACTCACGCCTAAATTTGTCGATGGCTTACGCGTCACCGATGACGACGCCATGGAAGCTGTAAAAGAAGCCAATGGCGCCATACGGGTAGAGATAGAAGCCTTGCTGTCCATGGGACTGGTCAATTCCCCCATGGCCGGCGCGGACATACGCGTGGCCAGCGGCAATTTCGTCACGGCCAAACCCAGTGGCGTGCGCAATGGTGTGGATTTGCAACACACCGGCGAAGTGCGGCGGGTCGATGCCTTTGCCATGCAAAAACGCCTAGACGACGGCGAATTGGTCTTGCTGTCGCCATTGGGCTACTCCCCCACCGGCGAGGCGTTTAACCTAAGCCTAGAGGACGTGGCAGTGAGCGCCGCCACCGCCTTGGATGCCGATAAGCTGATTTTCTTAATGGACTCAGCCGGCGTACACAATTTGCGTGGCGAATTGCTGCGTGAAATGACCGCTGAAAAGGCCGGCAATTTGCTGAAAAATATCCAAACCCGGGCGCAGGAAAACGAACAAGCCATCAACGTATCCGAAGACGTGATCTACTACCTGCCGGCCGCCGTTAGGGCTTGCGGCCACGGCGTCGCGCGCACCCACCTTATTTCTCGACACATAGACGGCGCCATCATACAAGAGCTGTTTACCGTCGACGGCATAGGCACCATGGTCACCGAATTGAGCTTAGAGAGCATGCGCCAAGCCGACATCGATGACGTAGGCGGCATACTGAAACTGATAGAACCGCTGGAAGCCGAAGGCTTTTTAGTGCGCCGCGGACGCGAGCGCATCGAAATGGAAATCGACCACTTTTACGTGATGGAGCACGATAACCGAGTGATAGGCTGCGCGGCACTTTACCCTTTTAGAGCAGAACGCACGGCAGAATTTGCTTGCCTAGCCATAGACCCCGCTTACCGCGGCGCCGGCCGCGGCGACAAGCTATTTTACTTCTGCGCGCAGGCAGCCAAAACATTGGGCTTTAAAAGCTTGTTTTGCTTAACCACGCGCACCGAGCATTGGTTTTTGGAGCGCGGCTTCACCGAGCAAAGCGTAGACAAATTGCCGGCGGAAAAACAAAAACTTTATAATTTCCAGCGCAATTCTAAGGTTTTTAACAAAACGCTGTAGTAAATTTTAGTTACAATGTGGCAAAGTTAATCACACCGCAAATAAAGCCGATGGAACCCTTATGCTAAACCAAACCACTGCTGCAACAAAAGCCCGCACCCTGGCTGAGGCGCTGCCTTACATCAAACGCTTTTTTGACAAAACCATCGTCATTAAATACGGCGGCAACGCCATGACCGATGAGCATTTAAAAGAGTGCTTCGCCCAGGACGTGGTCTTATTAAAATTGGTCGGCATGAACCCGGTGGTGGTGCACGGCGGTGGCCCACAAATTAATGAGATGCTGGACAAGCTGGGCAAAAAAGGCGAGTTCATCCAAGGCATGCGTGTGACCGATGCCGAAACCATGAGCGTAGTGGAAATGGTCTTGGGCGGCCAGGTCAACAAAGAGATCGTGAACCTAATCAATCGCCACGGCGGTAAAGCCGTCGGCTTAACTGGCCAAGACGGCAACTTCATCCATGCCCATAAACTGCTGATGGAAGATTTAAACGACCCGCAGAAAATGATAGACGTGGGACTGGTCGGCGAAATCAGCGCCATCGACCCTAGCATTATCAACTTTTTGGATGGCGGGGATTTCATTCCGGTGGTTGCCCCTATCGGCGTAGGCAAAGACGGCGAATCCTATAACATCAATGCCGATGTGGTGGCCGGTAAGTTGGCCGAGATTTTGGGCGCGGAAAAACTCATTATGCTCACCAATACCCCAGGCGTACTGGATAAAAATGGCGAGTTGCTGACCGGACTGACGCCCAAGCAAATTGACGACTTGGTCGCCGACGGCACCCTATCGGGTGGCATGTTGCCAAAAATTGGCTCGGCATTGGATGCCGCCAGAAGCGGGGTTAAAACCGTGCACATCATCGATGGCCGGGTAGAACACGCCTTGCTATTGGAAGTACTGACCGACGAAGGCGTGGGCACGCTCATCAAGGCCAAATAAATTGGCCATCAGCAGGGCGGCCAAAGTTTGGGTGTTTGATCTAGACGACACCTTGCATAACGCCAGCGCGCACATTTTTCCGGTCATGAACCAGGCCATGACCAATTACATCATGGACACTTTGACCATGGATGAAGCCACTGCCCACGACTTGCGGCGGCATTATTGGCGTGTTTACGGCGCCACCCTCAAGGGCCTGATGCGCCACCATCAAACCGATCCGCAACATTTTCTAAAAATAACCCACCAATTTGACGATTTAGACCAGCGCGTCATTGCAGTGAAACGCTTGCGTCACCTGATTAAAAGTTTAGCTGGACGCAAAGTGGTGTTCACCAACGCCCCTAGGGATTACGCACTGAGGGTGCTGAATTTACTTGGCATAGACGATTGCTTCGAATTAGTTTTCAGTGTGGAATCCACTAAATTTCACGCCAAACCCTCCGTGCGCGGCTTTCAATTGCTCCTAGCCAGTCTGAGGGTGAAGGCCAGCGACTGCGTGTTATTAGAAGACAACGCCGCGGCCCTGATGACGGCCAAACGATTGGGCATGAAGACGGTGTTGCTCAGCAAAAAATACCACAAACCGTGCTTTGTCGATTACCGTATTAACCAAGTGTTAGCACTCACTCACATTCGGTTATAATTTAACCAGCACTTAATCAATAGCAAGCAAGGGAGAAGCTTATGGCCGGCGAACGCAAACAACAAATTTTAGAAACCCTAGCCAAGATGCTGGAATCGCCTAAGCGCGAAAAAATCACCACGGCCTCCTTGGCCGCCAAACTGGATGTCAGCGAAGCGGCTTTATACCGTCACTTTGCCAACAAAGCGCAAATGTTTGAAGGTTTGATTGTGTTTATCGAAGAGACCGTTTTTGGCCTAATCAACAAAATTAGCTCAGAAGAAACCGATGGGCAAAAACAACTGCAACGCATTCTATCCATGCTCTTGGTGTTTGCTGAAAAAAACCCAGGCATGACGCGCGTGCTAATTGGCGATGCCTTGGTCAACGAAGACGAAAAATTGCAAGTGCGCATTAACCAACTAACGGATCGAATAGAAGTCACGCTTAAACAAAGCCTGCGCATAGCCGAAACGCAAACCGGGCACAAAACCGATACCGAAGCGCAAGCCAACTTAATGCTGTGCTATGTGATGGGTCGCTGGCAGCAATTTGCCAAAAGCGGTTTCAAACGCAAGCCCATGGAATTCGCTCAACAACAAATCGTGGCGCTCATTTAAGCCCCTAAAACTGCAATAAGGAATACCTATGCCAGGCACTTTTTTTGGATTAACCGAAACGCAAATCACTGAATTGGGCATGACCTATGGGGTAGGCGGTCTCATGCTATTAATGGTGTTCATTGTTGGCCACTTGGCCTGGGAATCCAAAGCCGGCAAATTTGGTACCTTTGCACTTTTTCTTGGCCTGACTTTTGGCATGGTTGGCTACATTGCCAAATACGTCATTAAAATCAAACTCGGCATACTGTAAAAGGCCGCCTAAAAAAGACCCCTTCCAGCATTTAGCCATCACGGCTATTTTCTTAAGTCATGCGCCCCTAAGCCCTTGCCCAAATAGGGTAATTAAGCAATAATTTAACCTTTGCAAAAAGCCAGTCCTTAAAACTGGCTTTTTGAAGAATTCATTCAAGGTTTTACTGGATTTTCTGTGTGACTGATAGCCACACACGACGGGTAAAACTGCAAGCATAATCATTAGGGAGAAATTTATGGCAACACGTAAAGACCTAGCCAACGCCATCCGTGCGTTATCTATGGATGCGGTACAAAAAGCGAACTCTGGTCACCCAGGTGCGCCTATGGGCATGGCAGAAATTGCTGAAGAATTGTGGAATCACCATTTAAGCCATAACCCAAAAAATCCTGAATGGGCCAACCGCGATCGCTTTGTGCTTTCTAATGGTCACGGCTCCATGTTGATTTATTCATTGCTACACCTGACCGGTTATGCCTTGCCTATGGATGAAATCAAAACCTTCCGTCAATTGCATTCAAAATGCGCCGGTCACCCAGAATACGGTTACGCACCTGGCGTTGAAACCACCACAGGCCCATTAGGCCAAGGTATTGCCAACGGCGTGGGTTTTGCTATGGCAGAAAAATTATTAGCCAATCAATTCAACAAACCAGGCCATGACATTGTGGATCACCAAACCTATGTATTTTTAGGCGACGGTTGCATGATGGAAGGCGTTTCACACGAAGCTTGTGCCTTAGCCGGCACATGGGGCTTGGGTAAATTAACCGCATTCTGGGACGACAACGGCATCTCTATCGACGGCCACATTGAAGGCTGGTACACAGACGACACCGCTAAACGCTTTGAATCTTACGGCTGGCACGTGCAATCCGTAGATGGTCATGATGTGGCTGCCATTGGTAAAGCCATAGACGCGGCTAAAAAAGTCACAGACAAACCATCTTTGATTTGCTGTAAAACAGTCATCGGCATGGGTTCACCAAACAAATCCGGTTCACACGATTGCCACGGTTCAGCCTTGGGCCTAGACGAAGTGGCGGCAACCCGCGCTAACATCGGCTGGCCGCATGAGCCATTTGTCATTCCAGCTGATGTTTACGCTGGTTGGGATGCCACGGCTAAAGGCGCTGCTGCTGAAGCCGCATGGAACAGCAAATTTGCTGCCTACAAAGCAGCCTTCCCAGCTGAAGCCGCGGAATTCTCACGCCGCATGGCAGGCGAATTGCCAGCTAACTGGAAATCAGCCACCGATGCCATCATTGCATCCACTAACGAAAAAGCCGAAACAGTGGCCACACGTAAAGCCTCACAAAATGTGATCGGCGCCTTGGCTCCAATCTTGCCTGAATTCTTAGGCGGTTCAGCTGACTTAACCGGTTCTAACTTAACTTCATGTGGCAGCTTTGTGCACGTGGATGCGAAACAACCAGGTAACTACATCTCTTACGGCGTACGTGAGTTTGGTATGTTCGCCATCATGAACGGCATGGCCTTACACGGTGGTCTAGTGCCATTCGGCGGTACCTTCCACATGTTCTCTGATTATGCAAAATCTGCCTTGCGCATGGCTGCATTGATGAAACAACGTTCTATCGCGGTATTGACCCACGACTCCATCGGTCAAGGCGAAGACGGTCCTACTCATCAACCTATTGAGAACACTGCCGGGTTACGCTTGATTCCTAACATGGACGTATGGCGTCCAGGTAGCTCAACCGAAACAGCCGTGGCATGGGTGGCTGCAGTTGAACGCAAAAACGGCCCAAGCAGCTTGGTATTAAGCCGTCAAAACGTGCCTGGCATGAAACACGAAGCCGCGCATTTCGACTTAATGCGTAAAGGCGCGTACGTGCTATCAGACGTATCAGGCAAAGCCGATGTGATCATTATTGCCAACGGTTCAGAATTAGAACTAGCGGTAAAAGCAGCAGCCGAATTGAATGCAGCGGGAACGAAAGTGCGTGTGGTTTCAATGCCATCAACCAATGTATTTGATCGCCAAGATCAAGCCTACAAAGACAGCGTGTTAACACCAGGCGTAAAACGCGTAGCCGTTGAAGCTGGCGTAACGGATTTCTGGCGCAAATACGTAGGTTTAGAAGGTGCTGTAGTGGGTATCGACACCTTTGGCGAATCAGCGCCAGGTGGCGTGTTACTGAAACACTTTGGCTTCACCGTTGAAAACGTTGTAGCGACTGTTAAATCAGTACTGTAATGTTAATCTGCGCCATCATGAGTTCGAGTCGCTTAATCGCTCGAGCTTAAGATGCCGCCAAATAACTAACGGTTTAGTTCAAGGGCACCTCCAGTGGGGTGCCCTATTGTTTTATAAAGGCGCTTAACCTCATACCTAGGTATAAGTTAGCCCATCTTTCGAATAACGATAGGAATGATCATGGCAATTCGCGTAGCAATTAATGGTTTCGGTCGCATTGGGCGCATGGTGTTTCGTGCCGCCATCAAGGATTTTACTGACATAGAGGTCGTGGCCATCAATGATTTGTTGGAGCCGGATTATTTGGCCTACATGCTAAAACACGACTCGGTACACGGCCGCTTTAAAGGCGACGTGGCAGTGAGCGGTAACAACTTAGTGGTGAATGGCAAAACCATACGCTTAACAGCAGAAAAAGACCCGGCCAATTTGAAATGGAATGAAGTGCAAGCCGACATCGTCATCGAGTGCACGGGCTTTTTCTTAACCCAAGAAAGCTGCCAAAAACACCTAGACGCAGGCGCGAAAAAAGTCGTGCAATCGGCCCCAGCCAAAGACGACACACCCATGTTTGTTTACGGCGTGAACCACAAAACTTACCAAGGCGAGGCCATCGTATCGGCCGCCTCATGCACTACCAATGGCTTGGCGCCGGTAGCAAAAGTGCTGAACGATGCCTTTGGCATTAAGCGCGGCTTAATGACCACCGTGCACGCGGCTACCGCCTCGCAAAAAACCGTGGACGGCCCATCCAATAAAGACTGGCGTGGTGGTCGTGGCATATTGGAAAACATCATTCCCTCTAGCACAGGCGCCGCCAAAGCCGTGGGCAAAGTGATTCCTAGCTTAAATAAAAAACTCACTGGCATGGCTTTTCGCGTGCCCACCTCAGACGTGTCGGTGGTGGATTTAACTTGCGAACTGATTAAAGAGACCAGCTACGAGGCAATCTGCCAGGCCATGAAAACCGCTTCCGAAGGCGAACTCAAAGGCGTGCTTGGCTACACCGACGACAAAGTGGTGTCCACCGATTTCCGCGGTGAAACCTGCCCATCGGTATTCGATGCCGAAGCCGGCATGGCGCTGGATTCGACTTTTGTTAAGGTGGTGGCATGGTACGACAACGAATACGGCTACACCTGTAATTTGATGCGCTTAGTGCGTTACATCGCTTAGGCTTTACTTCTCGCACCGTTAAAAAGGAACAACATGGCCGTTATTAAAATGACTGATTTGGATTTACAAGGCAAGCGTGTCTTGATCCGTGCCGATTTAAATGTGCCGGTCAGCAACGGCAAAGTGACATCCGACGCACGCATTAGCGCCTCCATGGCAACCATCAACTTTGCCTTAAAGGCCGGCGCCAAAGTCATGGTGACCTCGCACTTAGGCCGTCCAGATGAAGGCGTGTATTCCGAGGAAAATTCATTGCAGCCGGTGGTGGATGTGATCAGCGCAAAACTCAATCGGCCGGTACGCTTAATCAAAAACTGGTTGGATAGCGAGTTTGCTGTGGCAGCCGGCGAGTTAGTGGTGCTGGAAAACTGCCGCTTTAATGTAGGCGAGAAGAAAAACAACGACGACTTGTCACAAAAATACGCCAAACTGTGCGACGTCTTTGTCATGGATGCCTTTGGCACGGCCCATAGAGCCGAAGCCTCTACCCACGGCGTGGCGAAGTATGCTGCGGTGGCGGCCGCCGGTATCTTATTGGTCAATGAACTGGAGGCTTTAGGCAAAGCCTTGCTTAATCCAGCCCGGCCCATGGTAGCCATTGTTGGCGGCAGCAAGGTCTCGACCAAGTTAACGGTATTGGAAAGCTTGTCTGAAAAAGTAGACCAAATGGTGGTGGGTGGTGGCATCGCCAACACCTTTTTAAAAGCAGCCGGCCATGAAGTAGGCGGGTCGCTTTGCGAAGGCGACTTGGTGCCGGTAGCACGCACCTTAATGGACAAAATGAGCCATAGAGGAGCAAGCATCCCTATTGCTGTCGACGTGGTGTGCGGTAAAAAATTTGCAGCCGACGAGCCCGCCGTGAGCAAGGACGTGGAAAACGTGGCCAAAGATGACATGATTTTTGATATTGGCTCGAAATCTGCTAGTCAAATAGCAGAGATCATTAAACATGCCGGCACCGTGGTCTGGAATGGCCCGGTTGGCGTGTTTGAATTTGACCAATTTGGCGAGGGAACCAAAACCATCGCCATGGCTATAGCCAACAGCAAGGCGTTCACCTTGGCTGGCGGCGGCGATACCATAGCCGCCATACAGAAATACGGCATAGAAGATAAAGTGGATTACATCTCGACCGCCGGTGGGGCATTTTTGGAATTCCTAGAAGGCAAAACTTTGCCTGCGGTGGCCATACTAGAGCAACGTGCTGCGCAGTAATACTCAGCCTAAAGCGCAGCATCGTAAAATGGGGCGAGACGCCCCATTTTTATTTGAAATTAAAGCAATACTTACGTTGAAAAGGCAAAGCGCTTGACCTTACGCAAAACCAAAATTGTCGCCACTCTAGGCCCCTCCTCTAACAGCGAGGAAATGCTGGCACGCATGATCACGGCCGGCGTGAACGTGGTCAGGCTCAACTTCTCTCACGGCAGTGCCGAGGAGCACATACACCGAGCCGCCATGGTGCGGGCCATCGCCGCCAAACTCAACCGGCCCATAGGTGTGTTGTGCGACTTACAAGGCCCAAAAATCCGCATAGGCCGATTCGAATTAGGCAAGGTCAGCCTAAAAACCGGGGACGTCTTTATCTTGGATGCCGATTGCGAATTAGGCAACCAATACCACGTCGGCTTGGATTACAAAACCTTGCCACAAGAGGTGGCGGAAGGCGTGGTATTACTGTTGGACGACGGCCGCATTAGCATGCAAGTGGACCGAGTTAAAGGCAACCAAATCCATTGCCTGGTGTTGAACGGTGGCATACTCAGCAATAACAAAGGCATCAATCGCCAAGGCGGCGGTTTGTCTGCGCAAGCCTTGACTAAAAAAGACCGTGTAGACATCAAAACCGCCGTGGCATTGGAAGCCGACTTTATCGCCATGTCCTTTCCTAAGACCGCAGCGGATGTCGAGTTAGCAAGAAGCCTAGTTAAGCAAGCTGGCGGCCATGCCAGCATCATCGCCAAAATAGAACGGGCCGAAGCCATAGACAATTTAGCCGCCATCATTGAGGCGTCGGATGCCATCATGGTTGCCCGCGGTGATTTAGGCGTGGAAGTGGGTGATGCGGCGGTGCCCGGTCTACAGAAACGCATGATACGCATGGCACGAGCGCAAAACAAATTGGTGATCACGGCCACACAAATGATGGAATCCATGATCAGCAGCCCTATCCCGACGCGAGCAGAAGTGTCCGATGTGGCGAATGCCGTGTTAGACGGCACCGATGCCGTCATGCTGTCGGCCGAAACCGCCGCCGGTCAATACCCGCTGGAAACCGTGCAAGCCGTGCATCGAGTGGTCATGGAAGCGGAAAAAGAATACATCAAACTCGAGCATGCCGAAAAAACCGAGCAGGTTTTTTTAAAAACCGATGAAACCATAGCCGCCGCGGCCATTTACACGGCCAAACACTTAAAAGTCAAAGCCATAGCCGCCTTGACGCAATCCGGCAACGCCGCTCGCTGGCTATCCAGAGCCGATGCAGAAGTACCTATCTACGCGCTTTCTCCAGATAAATTGGCTAGACGAAAACTGACTTTACACCGTGGCGTTTATCCCTTCCCGATTGAGCAGGGCAATAAAAACAAAGATGAAATCTTGCAAGAAATGGAGCAGGTCTTGTTGCAACAAAAAATGGTCAGCCCAGGTGACACGGTGCTGCTGACCTTTGGTGAGCCGATAGGCAGCCCAGGTGGCACCAACACCTTAAAAATTGTCAAAATTGGCCCCATCCTGGCCAAATAAACCCCGTTCTAAGTCAGCTTAAAACCGAGCAAGGCAGATAATGTTTTGTTTGGCTTTAGTTGGCATTTATAATAGGCTATTCACCCCTTAAAGCTTAAAGCACGCACATGACTACGCCTTTACTCCAAACGCACTTAGCCAGCCTTAAACGCATACACCAAGGTAAAGTGCGTGACATTTATGAAATCGATGCACACACCATGTTGCTGGTGAGCACAGACAGGCTGTCTGCCTTCGACGTAATATTGCCAACCGGCATCGCCCACAAAGGCGCCATGTTGACGCAAATGGCTAATTTTTGGTTTGAAAAACTGCAGCACATAGTGCCCAACCACTTAACCGGCATCGCCCCTAATAGCGTGGTGACGGATCCGATCGAGCAAGCGCAATTGGGCTCGCGCGCCGTGGTGGTGAAAAAATTAAAAGCCCTGCCCATAGAAGCGATCGTGCGTGGCTACTTGGTCGGCAGTGGCTGGAAAGAATACCAAGCGCGTGGCACCGTCTGCGGCATTCCCCTAGCGGCTGGCCTACAAGAAGCCGCGCAATTAGCCGAACCCATATTCACCCCATCCAGTAAAGCCGCGGTGGGTGAACACGATGAAAACATCAGCCTAGCGCAATGCGCTGACTTGCTTGGTGCAGACATGGCCGCGCAAGTGGCTAAGGTCGCCATTGCCTTATACAAAGAGGCGGCGGCGTATGCCTTAACACGCGGCATCATCATCGCCGACACCAAATTTGAATTCGGCCTAGACGAGCAAGGCGTGTTGCACGTCATGGACGAGGTACTCACTCCAGACTCATCGCGTTTTTGGCCTGCCGACAGCTACGTCGTGGGTAAGAACCCACCGAGCTACGACAAGCAATACGTGCGCGATTGGCTAGAAGCCAGCGGTTGGAATAAAACTGCCCCGGCCCCGGCTCTACCAGCTGATGTGGCAAAGAAAACCAGTGAAAAATACATGGAAGCCTTTGAGCGCATCACTGGTCATGCCTTAAAAATTGACTAATGGCCGCTAGACCGGTGCCGCGTGATTAAGCAATTAAAAATTTACGCCAAGCAACTCAAGCAGGAGTTAGCCGTTTACCGTTTATTGTTAAAGCACCCGCGCACACCCCTGCTAGCTAAGCTGTTGTTGGCTCTAGCCATAGGCTATTTATTATTGCCCTTCGACCTGATACCGGACTTTATTCCCGTGCTCGGCCAATTAGACGAACTGATCATCATCCCGCTACTGGTCTATTTGGCGGTATTGCTGATACCGAAAGGTCTGCTAGTAAGCTGCCGAGTGCAAGTGCAGGCTAGCCAAGCGCCAGAGGTTTAATTGTATTATCGGCGTTAATTTAGCCGGCTCGCTTGTTATAATTGCGGCTCAAAATTTAAGTAAAGCATACATTCATTTTAATAGTTAGGATTTAGTCATGTCGTTAAACCAAGTACCCACCGGTAAAGATGTACCCAATGATTTCAATGTGATCATTGAAATTCCCATGCAAGGCGACCCCGTTAAATACGAAGTAGACAAGGACAGCGGCGCTATTTTTGTAGACCGCTTCATGGGTACGGCCATGCAGTACCCAACAAATTACGGTTATGTGCCGCACACCTTGGCCGATGATGGCGACCCAGTCGATGTCTTGGTCATGACGCCAGTGGCACTCATTCCTGGCGTGGTGGTGCGTTGCCGTCCACTAGGCGTATTGCTAATGGAAGACGAAGCCGGTTTAGACGCAAAAGTGTTGGCCGTGCCAGTAGAAAAAGTGTGCGGTTTATACGGCCACCTTAAAACCCATACGGATTTATCAGCTTGGCGCCTAGACATGATTGCCCACTTCTTTGAGCATTACAAAGATTTGGATAAAGGCAAATGGGTCAAAATTAACGGTTGGGGCGATATCGATCAAGCCAAGAAAGAAATCTTGGACGGCGTGGCCAACTACAATAACGCCAAGGTAAAACCAGCCTTCTAGACTGAAAAGATGAATCGCTAAATGCGATGCAAGCTGGCCGACAGGGCTTTTAATTCCTTTTCGGCCCGCTTGTAATCCGGACAAATACTGGCCACCGTGGCCCAAAATTTAGCCGAGTGGTTCATTTCTTTTAAATGCGCCAACTCGTGGCAAACCACGTAGTTAATGATGTACGGTGGCGCTTGCAATAAGCGCCAATTCAAACGGATTTGTTTTCTCGAATTGCAACTGCCCCAGCGTGAACTGGCGTTAGATAAAGCCAAGCAAGCAAAGCTAACGCCAAGCTTACTGGCGAACAATTCCAAACGCCGGCTAAAATCCAACAAGGCTTGTTTCTTGTACCAAACCAGCACCTTACGCGCCACCAGCTTTGCATCCTGCGGATTAGGCAAGGCCAGTTGCAAAATACCGGGCTCGTGCTGCACCGCTTTAGACTGCGCGTCGTGCTCTACCACCAGCCGCATAGGCTGACCTAAATAAAGCAAACTCGCACCGTGTTGCCAAGCCATGGCCGGTACTTGACTGGCACTTAAGGCGGCCAGCTTCTTGACTATCCAATCGGATTTTTTGACTAATAGGCTTTCTAGCTCGGCTTGCGAGATGCGCTGTGGGGCATGCACCAACAAGCCTTGGGCGCTTATTTTTAAGCCCACGCTTCGTCGTGGGCGGCGACTTAGCTGGTAGGGCACTTGTACACCGCTGGCCAAGGTCAGCACGTGGCTCATGCTGCGTTAATCACCTGCATTTGCGCCTCTATCCACTGCTCGACTTTAAGGTTGAGCGCATCGGCTTTGAGGTCTGCCGTGGCTATGGCTGGGCCTATGTGCAACTTAATCACACCGGCTTGCTTAATGAAGCCCTTGGGCCAACAATGGCCAGCATTATGTGCCACGGGCAGGACTGGGGTCTTAGTTTGGCAGGCCAGCCATGCCCCGCCTATGTGGTATTTACCCTGCTGATGGGGACGCATGCGCGTGCCTTCTGGGAATATCACCACCCACAGACCTTGCGCCAACCTCGCCTGACCTTTACTCACCAACTGCTTGAGGGCTTCACGCCCAGAGGCGCGGTTAATGGCAATCGGCGAAGTCATGGCCAAACCCCAACCAAAAATGGGGATCCACAATAATTCGCGTTTTAGCACGTAAACTTGGGTAGGGAATATCGCTTGAAAAGCAAAGGTTTCCCAAGTCGATTGGTGTTTAGCCAAAATGATGCAAGGCTTATCGGGTAGGTTTTCCATGCCACTTATCTCATGGCGTATATTGCAGGTGACCCGTAACCACCAAATCATGCTGCGTGCCCAGCCCGAGATAAGTTGGTTGCGCAAGATGGGATGAACTGGCCAGGCCAGCAAAGCGATGAGCGTAAAGACCGGTGCGGTGATCAGTTGGCCGATAAAAAACAAGCTGGAGCGAAGAAAAAGCATGGGCTTATCCCCAATGCGGGCTAGCAATAATGCGTTGCACCGCTTCGGCTAAATCCTCGCACACCCAAGTGTTGTCTGGCAAGGCTAAATTAGCGTCGGCCTTGGCAGCGGCCAAGGTTGCCTCACCCTTACCGCTTAAGACTAAAATAGGCTGGCAACCGACGGCTGCAAAGGCTTGTAAATCTCGCAATGCATCGCCCACTGCCGCTACGCCATGCAACTCAACAGCAAAACGTTTAGCGATGTCTTCCACCATGGCCACGTCGGGTTTACGGCAACGGCAATGCTCGTCTGCGGCATGCGGGCAATAGAATATGGCATCGATACGGCCGCCCACTGCGGCCAATTCGCGGTTCATTTTCTCGTGTATGCTGTTGAGTGTGGCCATATCGAATAAGCCGCGGCTGATACCCGATTGATTGGTGGCCACCGCCACCCGGTAGCCGGATTGGTTAAGCAAGGCAATCGCGTCCAAGCTGCCTGGCAAAGCCACCCACTCATTGGGACTTTTGATGAAATTAGCCGAATCCCGATTGATGACGCCGTCCCTATCTAAAATCACTAACTTCATTGGGCTACCGTGCTTAGCTGGCTAGTTTCGACAAGTCGGCCACGCGGTTCATGGTTTGATGCAACACCGCCAGCAAGCCTAAACGGTTGGCTTTTAAGGCCGGGTCATCGGCATTGACCATGACCTTGTCGAAAAAAGCATCCACCGGCGCTTTAAGGGCCGCTAATGATTGCAAGGATGCCGTGTAATCGCCCAACTCAAACAAGCGATTGGCTTCTGGTACCACCGCCATCAAGGCTTGATTCAGGGCTATTTCTGCCGGTTCTTGCAACAAGCTGGCCTGCACTTGCGCCGGCACTGCTGCTTCGACTTTTTTCAGTATATTGCTCACGCGCTTATTGGCAGCGGCCAAGGCCGGCGCTTCGGCTAAGGCAGAGAAAGCCTTAACCGCTTCTAAACGCAGTGGCACCAAATGGATTTGTTCTGGCATTTGACTGAGCACGGCCTCTACTTCCAGGGCACTGTAACCTTGCTCTTGCAGCGTATTGGCCAATCGGTCAAAACAAAATACCGATACCGCTAAACGCGTCTCCTCGCTTAAGCCGGGAAAGCCACTGGCCGCCGTGCTTAACAAGGCCGACAAATTTAAAGCCAACTTGTTTTCTATCAGCATGCGCAGCACACCCAAGGCATGACGACGCAAACCAAAGGGGTCTTTATCGCCACTGGGTTTTTCACCTATGCTAAATAAACCCAGCAAGGTTTCTAATTTATCCGCCAAAGCCACGGCAATACCGACTGGATTACGTGGCAAGCTGTCGCCCGCAAAGCGCGGTTTGTAATGGTCTTCTATGGCATACGCCACGTCATCGTCTATGCCTTCGTGTTGGGCGTAATAACGGCCCATGATGCCCTGCAACTCAGGAAATTCACCCACCATGTCGGTGACCAAATCGGCCTTGGCCAATTGCGCGGCCAATGCGGCTTGCCTGGCTAAGTCTGCGCCGCCTAACTGCATGGCAATGGCACTAGCCATTTCACTCACCCTGGCCGTGCGCTGGCCTTGTGAGCCGAGCTTATTGTGGTAAACCACTTTATTCAAACTCTCTAGGCGGCTGGCTAAGGTTTTTTTGCGGTCTTGATCAAAGAAAAATTTGGCATCGGCTAGACGCGGGCGCACCACCCGTTCATTGCCACCTATAACGGCACTGGCATCGTCCGGACTGATGTTGGATACAATCAAAAAGCGGTTGGTTAACTTAGCCTGCGCGTCCAACAAAGGGAAGTACTTTTGATTGGCCTTCATGGTCAAAATCAAGCATTCTTGCGGCACTTCCAAATACACGGCTTCAAATTGGCCCAACAAAACATTGGGGCGCTCAACCAAGGCCGTCACTTCATCCAACAAGGCTTCGTCTTGTATTGGTTTGAGTTGCTGTTTGGCCGCAGCGGCATTAAGTTGCCCTAGAATGTCAGCGCGACGTTCAGCAAAACTGGCTATCACTGCGCCCTCTTGCCTAAGCTGCGCAGCGTAACTATCGGCATCCTTTAGGGTAATCGGCGATACCTTAGCCTCAAAACGGTGACCTTGGGTTTGCGCGGTCGCCGTTAATCCAAGCGCCGTCACCGGCACCACCTCATTGCCGTGCATGGCCACCAAGCCGTGGGCAGGGCGCACAAAATTAACGTTGCTCCAGCCGTCGGCCAATTGATAACTCATGACTTTGGGTATAGGCAACTTGGCGATGGCCTCGTTTAACGCCGATTGCAATCCTTCTTTTAAGCTCTGGCCTTTTTGCGTCACCTCAATAAACAAAGCCTCATTTTTACCGTCCATTTGACGACTGAGTTGCGGCACGGCGGATTCGTCTAAACCCAGGCCATTTAAGCGTTTAATTAGAGCCGGCGTGGCCTGCCCGTTTGCGTCCAAGCCCACACTGACTGGCATCAGTTTTTGCACACTGGTTTTATCCGAGGCCATCGCCGCAACCTGGGTCGCATGCATGGCCAAACGGCGGGGCGTGGCATAAGCGGTCAAGGCACTGCTGGTATCGACCAAGCCCAATGCGTGCAAGTTTTCAAATAGCAATTCAGAAAAAGCCTGACCCAATTTGTTTAACACCTTGGGTGGCAACTCTTCTACAAACAATTCGACTAACAGGTTTTTTTGACTCATGCTGCGGCTTTCTTGGCTAAATCGGTTAACACTTCATCCGCCCAATCCTTGGGCGCCATAGGGAAGCCTAAACGGGCACGGCTGTCTAAATAACTGGCCGCGACCGATCTGGCCAAGTTGCGTATGCGGCCTATGTAGCCGGCACGTTCAGTGACTGAAATGGCGCCGCGAGCATCCAATAAATTGAAAGTATGGGCGGCTTTAAGCACTTGTTCGTAAGCCGGCAGAGCCAACTGGTTTTCCATGAGATGCTGGGCTTGTTTCTCGTGCGCGGTAAACGCGGTGAATAAGAAATCGGCATCCGAATGCTCAAAGTTATAGGCCGATTGCTCTTTTTCATTTTGCAAGTAAACGTCGCCGTAACTTAAACGCTCGCCGTTTGGCCCAACGGTCCAAGTTAAATCGTAAACGTTATCGACGCCTTGCAAATACATGGCCAATCGCTCTAAACCGTAAGTGATTTCACCGGTAATGGGTTTGCAATTGATGCCCCCTACTTGCTGGAAATAGGTGAACTGGGTGACCTCCATGCCGTTTAGCCATACCTCCCAACCTAAGCCCCAAGCGCCTAAGGTCGGGTTTTCCCAGTCGTCTTCAACAAAGCGTATGTCGTTTTTTTTCAAATCAAAACCCAAGGCCGCCAAGGAACCCAAGTACAACTCCAATATGTCGGCAGGCGCGGGTTTTAACACCACCTGAAATTGATAATAGTGCTGCAAGCGATTGGGGTTTTCACCGTAGCGCCCGTCTTTAGGACGACGACTCGGTTGCACGTAGGCCGCTTTCCATGGCTCAGGGCCAAGTGAGCGTAAAAAGGTAGCCGTGTGCGAAGTGCCGGCACCCACTTCCATGTCATAGGATTGCAACAGGGCGCAACCGCGGTCCGACCAATAGGTTTGCAGGGTGAGGATAATTTGTTGAAATGTAAGCGCCATGATGGATGCCTGTGGTTTAGTTGCTGGCTTTTGCCGCAAGCCGTAAAGCTGGAATTTTACTTTGTTTTAGCTCGCCTTGCCAAAAAATTAGGCACAAAAATGGCCAATAAACCTAGAAAACACAGCAGTAAAACCGGCTTGTTGGCAAAACGCACATAAGGGGTGCTGCCGCTGTAGCCTTGCGCCATAACCTGCAAGCTAGTCACGCTAAAATGCGGGGCCTGCGCCAACACCTGACCGCGCCTGTCTATCATGGCGGTGGCGCCGGTATTGGTGGCCCGCAATACCGTGCGGCCGGTTTCCATGGCGCGCGCCTGCGAAAACTGCAGGTGTTGATAAGCGGCGATGGATCGTCCATACCAGGCATCGTTACTGGCATTGACCAGTAAGCTGGCCGCCGGCAATTGCCGAATAATTTCCTCACCAAATACGTCTTCGTAGCAGATGTTAATCGCCACTTTTTGCCCAGCAATGGCCATAGGCTGAGGCACTATCGTGCCACGCGACAAATCGCTTAATGGCATATTCAGCCAATCGCGGTAAATCCAAGCAAACACGGCTTTGAATGGAATGAATTCGCCAAATGGCACCAAATGCGACTTGCGATACACTTCGTGGCCCGCACCCGCCATATTCAGCATGCTATTAAAATACTGGCCTTGCTGGTACTCAATGATACCGGCCAATACCGCCCCATTATTTTTTTGCGCGAGCGCCTTGATGCGCGCTTTAAATTCATCCGGCAAGGCGCTGGAGAGCATGGGCAGGGCCGTTTCCGGCATGACAATAAGCTGTGCGTCACTGGCCTCAGCCAAGCGCAAATAGTGCAGCAAGGTGCGCTCTACCATGTCTGGCGACCACTTTAAATCTTGCGCGATATTGCCTTGCAACAAAGCCACTTTAATCGGCGCCGACTGCGCTTGCGTCCATTGCACTTGCTTTAAGGCGAAGCCCGATAAGATGAGCATCAGCATGCCATAGATTAAGCGGCGTTTTAGTTTGGCAGGGGCCGCTAGCCGGCTAAAACAATAGGCCGCAGCGCAAGCTAGGGCAACGGCTATAAGCGATACCCCGTACACCCCAAGTATAGGCAGGTAGCCCGCCAAAGGGCTGGCTGGCACTTGGCTGTAGCCCATGCTTAACCAGGGAAAGCCCGTGAAAATCCAACTGCGCGTCCAATCGGCTAAGGCCCACCATACCGGCACCGCTATCAGCAATTGACTGGATTGCGCCTTGACGGTTTTCAGGCTGAGCCAGCCCACTAGCGCAGGGAAAAGGGCCAAAAATGCACAAAGCAGCAGGGTCGCCAAGGCGGCCATCCACATAGGCATGTGTCCAAAATCGTGCAGGCTGATGTAGATCCAATAGATGCCTGTGCAGAACAAGCCTAGGCCATAAAAAAAGCCGGCTAGGGCGGCTTGCTTAGGGGTGTCGCATTGCCACCAAACCCAGCACAAGGCGGCAAGGGAGAGCAGGCTTAGGGGATATAAGTAAAAAGGCGCAAAACCCAATACACAGCTTGCGCCTAATAGAAATAAACACAGTACTTGGACTAAACGGGATGAGTAAAGCATGGGCTAAATTGTAGCCTGTTATAGCCCTTAACCGCAAAGCAATACGGCGGCTTGTTGGCCCGTGGTTTATTCGGTCTTGCTGGGCACGTCGTATTTTTTACCGGCGTCCGGCCCTTCACTGCCATCGTTATTGATGAACACCACTTGCACGACTTTGTTATCGATAAAATCCAACTCGGTGGTTTCATAATAACTGCCGTCGGCAGCGGTATTAATGTAGTGGTATTGCCAGATGGAGGCGACCACCTTGCCGGTGCTTTTTACTTTAACGTCGTCGGCTTTGGCCGGTTCGCCAAACTGGGCGATGATTTTTGCTTTATCAAAACCGTTTATGGCACCGACAAAATCTTTTTCTAGGGTAGGAATTTCTAGTACGGCTGGTGCTTCCTCGGCCTTAACCGCCGTCATTAATAAAAGCGAGCTCAAGACTACCGCGAATAATGCACTGTATTTCATTACCGACTCCAATCAAAAAAACGTTATTTTTTAAATGCCACGCAAGCTGTGAGCAGGCTAAGCTAGAATAAGTTCCTTGATAGAAAGCGGCAATGTTAGAGCAGCCACGCCACAGCTAGGCTGCCGTGTCCGCGTCGCTTAACACTTCCAGCATCAGGGTGTGCAAGCGGCGACTGTCGGCGCGTAATACTTTAAAACGCAAGCCGCTAAAGGTAATTTCATCGTCGCGTTTTGGCAGGTGGCCAAACTGATGGACCACCAGTCCGCCGACTGTGGAGAATTCTTCATCGCTTAATTCGCAGCCTATCACGGCATTAAAATCGGCAATTTCCGTTAGGGCTTTCACTCGGTATTGGCCATCGGCATTTTGTATGATGTTGTCTTCTTCTTCATCGTAATCGTACTCATCTTCAATTTCACCGACAATTTGCTCCAGCACGTCCTCTATGGTTACCATGCCGGCGACACCGCCATACTCATCGACCACGATGGCAATATGATTGCGATTGCCACGGAATTCTTTTAATAAAATATTGAGTCGCTTGGATTCGGGAATAAACACCGCTGGACGCAACATGTCACGGACTTCAAACTCTTCGCCGGCGTAATATCGCAACAAATCTTTAGCCAGCAAGATGCCTATTACGTCGTTTTTATCGTCTTCTATGACAGGAAAGCGCGAGTGCGCCGTCTCAATGACGTGCGGTATAAAAGTTTCGGGGGGGTGAGTGATGTCGATGACATCCATTTGTGAGCGCGGGATCATGATGTCGCGCACTTGCATTTCACTGACTTGCAGCACGCCCTCTATCATGGCGAGCGAATCTGCATCCATCAAACTGTTTTCATAAGCACCGTGTAACAGCGCTACAAGTTGCTCGCGATCTTCTGGTTCGCGCATTAAAAAATGACTTAAACGTTCTAATAAACTGGGTTTTTCCGACTCGTCAGCCATGGCAGGCGTCCTATGTAATGAGATAGGGATCAGCATACCCTAATTTTGTGACAATTGCAGTTTCTATGCTCTCCATTAAGGCCGCTTGCGCCTCATGTTCATGGTCGTAGCCGTGCAAATGCAAGATGCCGTGCACGGTCAAATGCGCGTAATGCGATTTCAAGGACTTCCCTTGGGCCATTGCTTCGCTGGCCACCACCGGCGCGCAAATAATGATGTCGCCGATTAAATGCGGCTCTGCGCTTAAAGGGAAAGTCAGCACGTTGGTGGCGTAATCTTTTGCCCGGTAATGCTTATTGAGCGCCCGCCCTTCGGCTTCGTCGACTAGGCGTATCGTGACTTCCGTGTCCACCCTAAGCGCGGCCTTCACCCATGAGCGCAACTGCGCTCGACTGGGCAAAGGGCTGTGCTCACTGGCGTATTGAACGGCTAGTTTTAGCTTGGGCATGGTGCCGAGGGCTTGCAGGGCGAAAGCGCACTAGTTAGATTGCTGCGTTGGGCAATCCACATAAGGGTAGCGCACATGGCCATAACGGATCACCAAGATGGCAATCGCGATCAAGAAGATGGAGCCGGATAGCGCCAGCATTTGCAAGGCATTAATCTCGGCCACTTCCAACACCAAATAACGCGCCAATGCGATGATACCGATGTAAAGCGGGTACCTAACCGGCAAATTACCCGAACCCAAGTAGTGGTTCAACATGGACATCACCTCTAGGTAGAGGAACAACAAGAGCAGATCGCCGACGGCAATGGCTTGCGCTTGCCATATATGCAATATGGCTTCAAACACGGCGAAAATGGTCGCCATGGCAATGGTGATCAATACGCCTTGCTCAACCACACCAAGGCCACGCTGCACAAATTTACTGAATTTATTTGGGGTCATTGCTAACTCGCTTTATCTAGTTATGCTGGCCATTATACATTACTCGCTTTTAGCCATCGCGTTTAGTACCGGCACTTAAACTGTCGCCGGCGGATTATTTGTCGGCCTGTTGCTCATACTGCTCGTATGCATTGACGATCTTTTGCACCAAGGGATGGCGCACCACATCCGCCGTTAAAAAGTGCGTCATGGCGATGCCTTTGATGTCTTTTAAAACCTTTTGCGCTTCTACCAAGCCGCTTTTTTGATGGCGTTGCAAATCAATTTGCGTCACGTCGCCAGTGATCACGGCTTTCGTGCCAAAACCTATGCGGGTTAAAAACATTTTCATTTGTTCAGGCGTGGTGTTTTGCGCTTCGTCCAAAATAATAAAGCTCTGGTTTAAAGTTCGGCCGCGCATGTAGGCCAAGGGCGCCACTTCTATGGCGCCGCGCTCGAACATTTTATTGACCGTATCGTACCCAGCCAAATCGTATAATGCATCGTACAAAGGCCGTAAGTAGGGGTCGACTTTTTGGTTTAAATCGCCGGGTAAAAAGCCGAGTTTTTCACCGGCCTCGACCGCAGGCCTCACCAAAACAATGCGTTTGACTCTGTCTCGGCTCATGGCATCCACCGCACTGGCCACCGCCAAATAGGTTTTACCGGTGCCGGCTGGGCCTATGCCAAAGGTAATGTCGTGATCTTGGATTTGCTGCAAATAAGCAATTTGCCTGGGCGTTCGGCCATGCAATTCGGCCCGGCGTGTCATTAACACCGGCGCATTGGAACTGGCTACGTCCTCAGGCTTGAGCTTGTTGATTTCGACTAAGCCTAATTGGATTTCATCTAAGCCTATAGGCTGTTTAGCTCGCGCGTAAAAATTCTCCACCAACTGCGCGGCCAATCGCTCATTGTGCACGTCGCCAATAAAACGCAGGTGCGCGCCACGGCGGACAATTTGCACGTCCAAGGCATCGGCAATCTGTTTAATGTTTTCATCCAATACGCCGCACAAATTGGCTAAACGAAGGTTGTCTTCTGGGCTTAAGGTAATTTCCATAGGCTGTCTTTTGCTTAATGACTGATCAATTCGCCACGCAAACGCTTGGGATTGCTGACATCGGTAATGCGCACATTAACAAATTGATGTATGAGATCGCTGCCGCCCTGCAGGTCGACGATGCGATTGTTATCGGTTTTTCCTGCCAGTTCCAGGCGGTTTTTCCAGGATGCACTTTCTATTAAGACACGCTGCACGCTGCCCAACATGGCCTCACTAATGCGCTTCCCTTGCGCCTCATTGATGGCTTGCAATTTAGTCAATCGGGCTAATTTCACGGCGTGCGTGGTGTCGTCGCTTAGGTATGAGGCCGGCGTGCCAGGGCGTGGGCTGTATAAAAAGCTAAAGCTGTAATCAAAGCCTATGTCTTGCATCAACTGAGCCGTGGCTTCAAATTCGGCTTCGGTTTCACCAGGAAAACCAACGATAAAATCCGAGGTAAAAGTCAAATTTGCATTGGCTGCGCGCAACTTACGCACGGTGGATTTAAATTGCAATGCCGTGTAATTACGCTTCATGGCCATGAGCACCCGATCCGAGCCCGCTTGCACCGGCAAATGCAAGTGCACGGCCAACTTACTGATGTTCGCAAAGCAGTCAATTAAGCGTTGAGTCATCTCATTGGGGTGACTGGTGGTAAATCGGATGCGCTCTATTTGCGGAATTTCCGCGATGTACTCTATGAGCATGGCCAAATCCGCTTCCAAATCCTCGTGCTCGGCGCGATAAGCGTTAACGTTTTGACCTAACAGGGTGATCTCTTTGATCCCTTGCGCTGCCAACTGCGCGGCTTCAGTTAGGATGGCCGCAAACGGGCGCGACACTTCCTCGCCTCGCGTATACGGCACCACACAAAAACTGCAATATTTACTGCAGCCTTCCATGATGCTTAAAAAGGCACTGGCGCCTTCCACCCTTGGTGGCGGCAAATGATCGAATTTTTCTATCTCGGGGAAAGAAATGTCCACCTGCGACTGCCCACTGGATTGGCGTTGCTTAATCAAATCAGGCAGCCTATGCAAGGTTTGTGGGCCAAACACCAAATCCACAAAAGGCGCACGCTTGATGATGCTGTCGCCCTCTTGCGAGGCCACGCAACCGCCCACGCCTATGACTAAGTTTGGATTTTTGTTTTTTAATGGGATAAAACGGCCCAAATGACTGAAAACTTTATCTTCGGCTTTTTCCCTAACCGAGCAGGTGTTGAGTAAGATGACGTCGGCGTCCTCCGGCGTCTGCGTTTCGACCATGCCATCGGCGGCCGCCAACATGTCGGCCATGCGCGCAGAGTCGTACTCATTCATCTGGCAGCCAAAGGTTTTAATAAAGACTTTTTTTGGTTCCGCACTCGCGCTGACGGGCGAATTTATGGGGATTTCTTTTGCATTCAAAGCGTCATGACCTATTTACAGTAGCTTTGATTTTAGCGCATTTGTGCATGCGCTTCACGCAAAGTTGTGGCCTGCAGGGTAAAATAGGCAAAAAATTGAGACCTTTAGCTTATGCAAGCACTGCCTATTTTCATGAACATCAAGCAACGCCTCTGCGTCGTCATAGGCGCCGGCGAGGTCGCGGCCCGTAAAGTGACCATGCTATTGAGAGCCCAAGCCAGCGTGACCGTTTATGCCCCGGAAATTTGCCCTACGCTGGCCGACTTAGTCGAGGCTGGGCGCATACGCTACCAGCCGGCACGCTTTGCAGCTCAGCAATTAAGTGGCGCATGCTTGGTCATCGCCGCCACCAATGACGTGCAAGTCAACACGGCTGTGTCGTCTGTCGCTCAAGCAAACAATATCCCGGTCAACGTGGTCGATGCGCCGGCTTTATGTACTTTCACTATGGCGTCCATAGTGGAAAGATCACCCATCGTCATTGCCATTTCCAGTGAGGGCAACGCGCCGGTATTGGCTCGCTACTTACGCAGTAAAATTGAAACCATGCTGCCCGCTGGTTACGGTCGCATCGCCGCCATTGCCGGTGAATTTAGGGATAAAGTTAAAAGTAAATACGCCACCAGCCAAGCGCGCCGCATTTTTTGGGAGGGCGTGCTGCAAGGCCCGCTAGTGGAACGCATATTAGCCGGCCAGGAAGCCGCCGCCAGAATCGGCCTAGACCAACTCTTAGCTGACGAAACGGCGTCGCAACAGCACGGTGAAGTCTATTTGGTTGGCGGCGGCCCCGGCGATCCAGACTTATTAACCTTTCGCGCCTTGCGCTTGATGCAACAATGCGACGTCTGCGTCTACGACAAGCTGGTTAGCCCTGAGGTCTTGGATTTGGTCAGGCGAGATGCGGAACTCATCTACGTCGGCAAATCGCGCGACCAACACACCTTGCCCCAAGAGGAAATCAATCAACTGCTAGCGCGCTTAGCATTAGCAGGTAAACGCGTGTTGCGTTTAAAAGGGGGCGACCCCTTTATCTTTGGTCGAGGCGGCGAAGAAATTGAAACACTCATGCAACAGGGCGTGCCATTCCAAGTTGTGCCTGGCATCACGGCGGCCAACGGCGTATCCAGTTACGCCGGCATCCCCTTAACCCACCGAGATTACGCCCAAGCCTGCCTGTTCATTACCGGCCATTTAAAAAATGGTGTGCTGGATTTAGATTGGGCCGCCATGGCCAGACCGCAACAAACCGTGGTGATCTACATGGGCTTGGTTGGCTTGGAGCAAATCTGCCAGCAATTGATGGCCCATGGCGTAGCCCCCGACATGCCAGCTGCGGTGATACAACAAGGCACCACGCAGCATCAAAGAGTAGTAAGCGCTAACTTAAGTGACTTGGCTAGCCAAGTGGCCGCGGCCAAAATGAAAGCCCCATGCTTAACCATCATTGGCCAAGTGGTGCAATTACGTGAAAAATTAAATTGGTTTGAACCGCAGACTCAAAACGCCGACTAATTTTTGATGGGGATGGTCAACCTGGCTTCTAAACCGCCTTCTGGTCGATTAATCAACTGCAGTTTACCGTGATGCAACTTGGCTATGCGATCAGCAATAGCCAGACCCAAGCCGCTGCCACCCGCATTACTGCGAGCACTGTCTAAGCGCTCAAACGGACGCAATAATTTCTCCAAGTGCGTATCCGGAATACCCGGGCCATTATCAAATACGCTAATAACGATGTGTTCAGCCGAGATGCGGCTGGCTACTCGCACCTGACCGCCACCGTAGGCATAGGCATTGCCCACTAAATTATCCAATAAGCGCTGCATGGCCAAGGGCTTAATCGGCACCACATAGCTGCCTGCCAATTGCACGACGATGTCACGTCCAGCGCGCAACTGCCTATCATGCAAGGCTTGCAATAGGCTGTTAATGTCTGTCATGTGTGTGGGCTCGCCTTCCACGCCTTTTACGAAATCCAAGAATTGGTGGATGATGTTATCCATGTCAGCAATGTCTTCCACCATGCCGTGTTTGAGGCTGGCACAGCCCTCTTCAGGCAGCATTTCCACGGCCAAGCGTAAACGCGCCAGCGGCGTGCGTATGTCGTGCGAAACCCCGGCTAAAATCAGCGTGCGCTCGGCATCCAGTTCAGCCAGCGAATCGGCCATCTTATTGAACGTGTCGTTCACTTCCTGCAGCTCGGCAAAACTGCCTTCGGGTAGTTTCTCTGGCTGCTCGCCATTGCGCAAGCGGTCGGCCGCGTTCATCAATAAGTGCAAGGGTCGATTGATTCGGATGGCAATAAAGTAGCCGGCGCCTAAAGACAAGGCCAACACCAAAGCCGCCCAACCCAACCATTGCCAAGGGAAGGCCCGTTCAACGTGCACCCGTGGTATGACCACCCAATAATCGTCCGGGCCGATATTGAAACTGATCCAAAGCCCTTCCACCCCATAATGGTTAACCGTAATGATGGTTTCCTGGCCCAAACGCTGGCGGATTTTGTTTGCCACCATGTTAATGAAAGGATCCGCCGGCAAGGGCTCGATTTCTTCCATGAAATCCGCGTAATAGATACGCACGCCTTCTTTACCGGTGATTTCCGATAGCAGCGCCAAGCGCAAGCTTTCTTGGGATGCAATCAATGAAGCGCGCGTGTAGTTAACCACGGTAACGGCCTGCAAAGCCGTGGCCTCTGCACGCGGTTCGCGCTCAAAGTACTCGAAAATTTGCAAGGAGGCCACTTGCGCCACGGCCAATAACACGGCAATCAGCAACATCACCCTGGCCAGCAGGGTTTTAGGAAGTAGTATCGGCTTCAAATGGCGATCTGCTTGTAAAAGAGAAAAGTAGCCTGCATGGTCTTTGTCCTTACTCGTCTAGTGCGCCGTCTGGAATAAAGACGTAGCCAAAGCCCCACATGGTTTGCAGATAACGTGGATGGGCCACATCCGGTTCTATCAGTTTACGTAAGCGTGATACCTGTACGTCTATACTGCGGTCAAACACATCCAATTCACGGCCACGTGCCAACTGCATCAAACGGTCGCGAGACAAGGGTTGACGCGGGTGATCCACAAAGACTTTGAGCAAAGCAAATTCGCCGCTGGTGATGGTGATGGGCGCACCGTCCTTAGTCAGAGAGCGGCTGCTGGCACTGAAAATAAAATCGCCTATGGCCACGTTGTCGACATTTAAAGCCGGCGCGCTGGGTTGCAAACGCTCGTGCCTGCGCATCACGGCATTGATACGGGCTAACAATTCACGCGGGTTAAATGGCTTGGGCAAATAATCGTCAGCGCCCATCTCCAGTCCTATGATACGGTCGACCTCATCACCGCGTGCAGTTAGCATGATAATGGGCAATATGGCACCAGTGCCACGAATCCGCCGACAGATAGATAAACCGTCTTCGCCTGGCAACATCAAATCCAGCACCAGCAAATCAATCGGCTCACTGGCTAATACCGCATCCATCTCAATGGCGTCCGATGCCACTTTAATGATGTACCCTTGTTCGGTTAAATAACGCTGCAACAATTCACGCAAACGAACATCATCGTCCACGACTAATATTTTTTTGTTTTGATTGATCATATTGACACTCGCACTGTGTTGTTTGAGGATAAACGCCGATTAATTAGCTTAAAGCCTAGGCCTATACCCTGCTAATAGCTTTCATGTTCCAGTGTATGCTAATTTTGTTTAATTTCAAATGCAGGCCGGTTAATTCGCCCAGGACCAGCCAACTTTACGGCCGACCAACGCAGCCCTCACATAAAGAACTTAGTGGCATTTTTTCAGTCTAGATAGGGACAAGTTTTTGTTACAAATTTTTACAATTTCAGCCCTATTCGAAACAATCGATTAACAATCCTGCTCCATGATGCTTGGTCTAAATACGGTTAAACTTTACAAAGTTAAGGCATTGATTCCTCTTTCCTCAAAACGCTTACTCCCTATTAAGCCGCTCTGCTTTTGGCTAGGCGCGCTTTTTTTCGTCAGTTTAAGCAGTCTGGCTGCGGAAAAATCCTACTTTGAGGGCAACAGCAAACTCAGCAAACTGGCCGCCAATGAGGATAATAACAACGATGGCCTGCAACAGACACTGGAGCTCAATTTCAGCCCAGAAAGCCGAGAAAAACTGCGTAAAGCATTGGACGACTACGCCAGATCGATAGACCAAGATCACGATAGAATTGAAGAACGTCGTCGCGCCATGCAAGAAAGCTTGGAAGCGCGTTTTTTTGATGCCGATAATGACAACGATGGCACCATAGACAGGCAAGAAGCCACCGAAAAATTACCGCAAATTGCCCGGCACTTCAACCAAGTCGACAGCAACCAAGACAAAGTTATTTCCCTAGACGAGTTGGCTGACGCGCAAGCACGCATACTGGAACGTAGAAGAGCCGCTGAAGCAGCCATAGAAGCACAAAAGTTGCAGGCGGCCAGTGATGCTGCCGATGAGGCAAAATCCAAAAACAAGCCCAAACAAAGCGCCAATAGCAACAAAAAACGCGCGCTGTAAGGCGCCGCATAGTCTTAAAATCAATCCGTAATTTCCCATGCTATGATGCGGCTAGCCTCTATTTAAGCCTAGCTCACTCGTCATGCAATTCAACTTACTGCAAGAACAGCGTTTTCGCCCCTTCTTTATAGTCCAGTTACTGGGCGCCTTCAACGACAACGTTTTTAAAACGGCCCTTATTACGCTGCTGGTGTTTGGTGGTTTGGGCACAAGCAAAACCGACTACACTTTTATGGCGAGCGCTTTACCGGCGCTCTTCATTCTGCCTTTTTTGTTATTTTCCGCAACGGCAGGTCAACTGGCTGATAAATTTGAGAAGTCCATGCTGATGCGCCGCATTAAGCTATTTGAAATAGCCATCATGCTTTTTGCTGCGCTAGGCTTTTATTTATACGATCTGACCCTACTGACGACGGCACTATTTTTCATGGGCGTGCACTCCAGTTTATTTGGTCCAGTGAAATACGCCTACCTGCCGCAGCACTTGGCCCATAACGAATTAATAGGCGGCAATGCCCTGGTGGAGTCCGCTACTTTCTTAGCCATACTGCTGGGGCAAATTCTGGGCGTGGCCTTGGTTCTGCAAACACAGCCTGCCTTGCTTGTTATCGCTGTCACCATAGGCATCGCATTAGCAGGTTACTGGGCCAGTCTTAGCCTACCTAACTCAGCCGCTGGCGCTAGTGGATTACGCATAGACTGGCATCCCATTCGCGCCACTTGGCACAATTTACTATGGGCTAAACAAAACAAAAAAATAGGCTTAGCCTTACTGGCTATTTCTTGGTTTTGGTTTTACGGCGCTACTTTACTGGCACAATTTCCGGCTTTTGCTAAAGACAGCTTAAATGGTGATCAAACCGTCTTCATATTGTTATTAAGCCTTTTTTCATGCGGCATAGGCTTGGGCTCATTGCTCTGTGAAACATTATCCAGGCGCAAAATAGAACTGGGCTTAGTGCTATGCGGAGCAGTGGGCTTAGGCCTGTTTGGCATCGATTTATACTTTGCCAGTCGCGGCATAATCAACCAGGTCGAGGTGCTAAACGCCTACCCACTCAATTACCTGCAATGCCTACAAGATCCTGCAAGTGCCCGCGTGCTGCTGGATATTGCATTACTGGGTGTATTTGGTGGCTTTTACATCGTACCCTTGTATGCCTACGTGCAAAGCACGGTTGCTCAAAGCCATCAGGCGCGCGTGATGGCGAGCAATAATATATTGAATGCCTTGTTTATGGTCGCGTCTGGCGTGCTATCCATCGCTCTCTTAAAATTGGGATTGTCCATCGCAAGCCTGTTTTTAGTTACCGCACTCATGAACAGCGCCTTACTCATAGGGCTCTGTCTTTATCAACCCACATTGTTTCATGCGGGACGACGCTGGATAGCCTCTTTGTTTAGCGGGCAATAAAGCTACAGCGCTTGACTGACCGCTTGCAAACGTGCGGCATAAACGGCTTGTTTAATTTGCGATGGCTCACTGCAACCATGCGCGACGGCCCCGGCATCGATACTTACTGCAGCTGCTAGCGCCTTCTGTAATAACAGACCGGGCTGACAGCTGGCCTCTGCTTTTAAATCGCCGTAGTAACAGCGCACCGCGCTTAAATAATCCGTCAACCTATATGGCTGCCTGATGGCATCAAGCGCCATTAAAAAATCCAGCTTTTGCTGCGCCGACATGGTCAATATTTGCGGCCATAGGCCGTGGAATTTAAGCAGTAATTGCGCTAACTCCTTACTGTCGTTTGGCACTTTTAAGCGCAAACTTAGACTTTTGAGTTGATCGGCTTTTAATTGCCCCGCCAGCATCAGCACGGCAAAACGGACCGGCAATGTCTGTTGCTGTTGGGCGGCACGATTAATCGTTTGCAATAATGCGCGCGCGCTGTCTGGCTCGCGCTCCCATAAAGCGGCCAATTCCGGCAAAATACGCGCCATGGCACCACAAGCTTGCAAGACCTCAAACAAGCGACTGGGTTGCTGCTCCATTAAGCCTTTGGCCACTTCCTGCCACACCCGCTCTGCCACCAGGGCATCCACTTCACCGGCTGCCACCATTTGTTGCATCAATTGATTGGTTTGTGCCGCCACGGTAAATTCAGGAAATCGGGCGGCCAACCTGGCTGCCCGCAAAATGCGCACTGGGTCTTCGGCAAAGGCCGGGCTAACGTGACGAAAAATTTTTGCTTGTAAGTCAGCGCAACCCTGATACGGGTCAATTAACTGACCCTGCGCATCTTTAGCAATCGCATTCACGGTCAGATCGCGTCTGGCCAAATCTTCTTCTAAGGTGACGTCGATCGAGGCTTGTACCACAAAGCCCTTATAGCCTTGCGCTACTTTACGCTCGGTGCGGGCAAGGGCGTATTCATCGTGCGTTTGCGGATGTAAAAATACCGGAAAATCCTTGCCTACCGATTTATAGCCAGCTGCCAACATAGCGGCAGGCGTAGAGCCAACCACCACGTAGTCTTTATCCTTGACAGGCAAACCCAATAACTCATCCCGGACTGCGCCACCGACTAAATAGACTTGCATGCTCTTACCTGGCCGCCTTGCGTCGGAAGCGATCGTATGCACCGCGTGGGGTCTGATCGATTAGGTACTGCGGCACGATGGTTTCCAATGCGCTTGGCCTAAGATCAAGCCACTCAGGAAACGCTTGATCGCTCACGCTGTCTTGCTGCATGGAGCGTATGTTATCGCGTGACATCAATTTAATCGGCAAGCATTCCATGAGGAAGGCTTGCGCGTAGGACAGGCCATCGTTTAAGCCTAGTATTGGTTTATGCACGCCTAAGGTCTGCATGATAGCCTTGAGCAAGGCGCGGAAGGTGTAGACCTTAGGGCCGACTAGATCGTAGCTTAGGCCAAAGCTAGCCGGCTCATTGAGGCTGGCGACAAAGCAAGTGGCCACGTCTTCCACCCATACTGGTTGAAATTTTGCATTCGGTTTAACCAACACCACTAGCGGCAAATGCTTGATTAAGCCAGCAAATAAATTAATAAATTGGTCTGCTCGGCCAAAAATGATAGAGGGCCTAAAAACCGTGACGGCTAAACCCTTTGCATAGCCGGCTAGCGCCACCTCGGCCTGGCCTTTTGAACGCAAATATAGACTAGGTGCATCGGTCGCCGCGCACAGACTGCTCATGTGCAACAAACGTTTAATGCCTAAATCCTGGCACAACTTGGCTAATTGCACCGGCAAATCCGCGTGCACCTGAGTGAAGCTGACCTTGCCGCTTTGATGCAATATACCCAGCAAGTTAATGACGGCATCCGCCCCTTGTAATGCCGAGCGCAGCGCTTGGGCATCAAACACATTGCATACCTTTAGCGTGACGCCTGGCAACAACGATAAATGCTTAGCGTGGTCTAGGCGACGAGTGAGCACCGTTACTTGGTAACCGGCACTAACCAGCTTAGCTACTATGGCACTGCCGACAAAGCCAGACCCGCCTAAAACTACTGTGTTTTTTATGTGCATGAATTGCCTCTTCTATTAATTTTTATAGTCTTAATCGGCGCTTGGTAAAACTAAGGTTTGCTGTTCAAACTTAGCCCGTCCAGGAATTTGTCCTAGCCGTGCTTTTAGACTTTGAATTTTAATACTGCTGTTTTCAGGCAGCAAACGCGGGGCGTAAATTTGCGCATTGGCCATGACTTTTTGCACGTACAAGCGGGTTTCCGCATAAGGGATGCTCTCTATGTAAATGGCGGCTTCCATGGGCTCGGCAGCCAACCACTCCTTGGCGCGGCTTGGGCCGGCATTGTAGCCGGCGGTGGCCATCACCGTTTGCCCCCCCAGCAAATCCAAAGCGTATCGCATGTAATGCGTACCAAATTCAACATTGGTCGGCAGATCATGCAGCATGCTGTGGCTGTAATCAACTAAACCTATGCGTTGTGCGACCCATTTCGCCGTCGTGGGCATGACCTGCATCAAGCCCGATGCCCCCACCCCGGATTTGGCAAAATGCATAAAATGGCTTTCCTGCCTAGCAATGCCGTATACCCAGGCCTCGTCCAAGCCTGAATCTTTAGCGTAGTTACGAAATAAATCCCGGTAAGGTGTGGGATAGCGCAAAGCAAAATTGTGCGTGAATTTGGTGTCGTCCGCGGTATCTATAGCCAAGTCATACCACTTCTGGCGCATGGCGTATTCCGCAGCCGCCAACAATTGCTTATCGTCAAAACTTCGTGTCGCTGCCAACCATTCCACTTTGCTTTCCCAGCGCAGGCCTATGTTTTGAAACTCCACTGCACGCTTAATGGCAGCATGGTTGGCCAATGCGCTCAGTTCTTGCTCAGACACTTGATAATCGAGCGTGGGACTGGCCATCACACTGTCTAATTCTTCGGCTGCTAACCAAGCGTAATAATGGCGCTCGCTGCCTAGCTTACGAAATAAGGCATGGGCTAGCGCAAGTTGTTCTGCAGACTTGGCTGCCGTTTCCTTAATTGCACGCGCTTTCCAATAACGCCATGCGCCTTCGTCGGCTTGTTTGGGCGACATGGCGCCTATACTTTGTAAGACAACAGGCCAATCTTGTGCGCGCAATGCCGCTCGGGTTTTCCAGGCCAATTGCTCCGCATTGAGCGCAGCGCCCTCGGCCAAGGCATAATAACGCAAGGCCACGGGATCGTGTTTGCGCGCGGCATGGTAAGCCATGCGGCCCCAAGCCACAGCGCGCTGATTAGCATCAAATAAACCTTGCAGCTTATCTAGGGTGGCGATGGCCTCATCGAGCTTAGTCCTGGCCAACCTATCCAGTGCATACAAATTCACTTCCACACCAAAGCGCGTTTTAAAGGAAACCGATCTTTTTTCAAGCAACAGTTGCGGGCCTAAATCGGCACGGTCCAGCCATTTTAGTTCGGCAGGCTCGACATTAGACAAGCGAGTCGTGATGTTTTTTGCTAGCGCTACATTACCGTTAAGCAAAGCCAAACGTAACCTGGCCCATATGTCATCCTCGCTGAGCGCCCCTGTTTTTTGCAAGGCATCAAACAAGGCCGTGCAAGCGCCGGGCAAATCACTGCTGCTTAACCACATGGCTTTGGCTGGGGCCGTCACATCCAGGTCTTTTAATTGCAAGTGGCCCAATAATGCATAGCACTGCACGGCTTTATCATCGCCATAAAAAAAGGCCTGCTCATCAAAAAAGGCCTGCCAATTTTTTTGCTTGGCAAGCTTTTTCAACCACTCGCCGCGCAAGCGATCGCTAAATGGCATGCCGCTGTATTGCGCTAAGAAATTTTGCACCTCTTCATCGCGCAGCTGTTCCAATTTCAGCAGCATCAGCCAATAGTCGGCATAAGGGGCCAGTATGTATTGTTGATTTTTAAGCTGATTTACATCGTCCGCTAAGGCTTGCGCATTTTTATTGCTGTAAGCGAGCTTGGCATGTTTAAACAAAGCTTCGTCGCTCATGGCCTTAACTTGGCCAGGCAAGGATAAGGCGATCACCACCAGACAAAAGCGTATTAATTGCATGTTGCGCCTCTGCTGCCTATGCATTGACTGCGTTTGCGCATTATTGTGCCGATAGTCAATGGCCTGACCACTCTTGCGTTAAATAGCTAGCCGGCGCATCGGACAAGCGATCAAAGCTATGGAACTCCCAAGCACTAGCGTCTGCCATTAAAGCCCTGACCAATTGGTTGTTGAGTCGATGACCCGATTTGTATGCGCTAAAAGCACCTAGCAAAGGGTGGCCTAGCATGAAGATATCGCCTATGGCATCCAAGGCCTTGTGTTTGACAAACTCGTTGTCGTAACGCAAACCATCGGTATTCAGGATACGGTATTCATCCAGAACGATGGCATTGTCCAAGCTGCCCCCACGGGCATAGCCGTTGGAGCGCAAATACTCCACCTCGTGCATAAAACCGAAGGTGCGCGCTCGACTAATGGCTTGTACGTATGAATCGGTGGCAAAATCGATCTTTACCTGATTGAGCACACCCTCGAAAACCGGGTGATCGAAGGCGATGGTGAAATCCACCTTGAAGCCATGGTATGGCTCAAAGCGTACCCATTTATCGCCATCGATGATTTCCACGGTTTTTTTAATGCGTATGAATCTCTTACTGGCCGCTTGCTCGACTATGCCGGCCTCACGCAATAAATAAATAAATGGCCCGGCACTGCCGTCCATAATCGGCATTTCAGCTGCATTGACTTCGACGTAGGCATTATCTATGCCCAATCCAGCTAAGGCGGACATGATGTGCTCAACGGTCGCGACGCGAACACCGTCGACTTCGACCGCCGAGCACAAATGGGTGTCATTAACAGCAATGGGGCTGGCCAAAATTTCATTGGGTTGAGGCAGATCAACCCGTTTGAAAACAATGCCCGTGTCAGCGGCAGCCGGGCGCAGGGTAAGAGTAACCTTTTCGCCGTTGTGCATACCAACACCGGTAGTGCTAATTGCTGTTTTTAATGTCCGTTGCTTTAACATAGCCTAGCCATAGCTAACCGCTTCCCCATAAGCACACTTTGAGCTCAGCTTAGCAGCATAGTTGCAAGTGCAATATGCGGGAACGCATATGGTGCATGATCCTAAGTTATACAACGCTTTGGCTAGCCAATTAAGTTATTAGTCGGCTTGTTTACGTAAAAAAGCCGGGATATCGTATTCTTCCACCCCAGACATTTTCATTGCTTCCACTTGCGCACGACGGCTGTTTGAGCCGAACACTTGCGGTGCTTCATCCATGACAGCGGACTCGTAAGCATTCGTGCCGTTGGCATAAATAGGTTGGTTCGTGGTGCCATCACGCACAATTTGTTGCGGCACCAACACTGGTTTTTGCGGCCTTCTACCTGCACCGGTTAAACCCGTGGCGACCATAGTCACACGCAATTCATCGCCCATGGTCTCATCAAACACGTTACCAACAATAACGGTGGCGTCATCGGCCGTGAAGGCTTTGATGGTGTTCATCACGTCGTAGTATTCTTTCATTTTGAAGGTAGCGGAACTGGTGATGTTCACCAAAACGCCACGTGCGTTGGCCAAGTTGACGTCTTCCAACAAAGGACTGGCCACGGCTTGTTCGGCAGCGGTGCGGGCGCGATCCGGACCGGTGGCGATGGCTGAACCCATCATAGCCATGCCCATCTCACCCATCACAGTGCGCACATCGGCAAAGTCGACGTTAACCAAACCTGGGCAATTGATGATTTCAGCGATACCAGAAACCGCATTATGCAATACGTCATTGGCCGCGCTGAAGGCATCCAAGAAAGGCACATCTTCACCCAGCACTTCCATGAGTTTTTCATTAGGAATAACAATCAAGGAATCCACGTGTTTGGACAATTCCTCCAAGCCTTCTATGGCGACTTTGGTACGTTTACCTTCGAAAACAAAAGGCTTAGTCACCACAGCCACGGTCAATATGCCCATTTCTTTTGCCACTTGGGCGATCACCGGTGCCGCACCCGTGCCCGTGCCACCGCCCATGCCAGCGGTAATAAACAACATGTCTGCGCCATCGATTAATTCAGCAATGGCATCGCGGTCTTCAAGCGCGGCTTCGCGACCAATTTCTGGTTTTGCGCCTGCGCCTAGGCCTTTAGTCATGGCCACGCCCATTTGCAAAATGGTTTTTGCTTGGCTTTTCTTCAAGGCTTGTATGTCGGTATTGGCGCATATGAACTCCACGCCCCCAACATTTTTTTCTATCATGTGCGCCACGGCATTACCACCGCAACCGCCTACGCCTATCACCTTAATGACGGCTTCTTGCGAACTTCTTTCCATAATTTCAAACATAGTGTGTCTCCTCTTTTTTTAAAAAATAGTGTGGTCTTCGGCTACTGCACTTAGTTTCTGCGCTTTACTAAGCCAGCTCCTACCTGCCTAAAACCACCCTCCCTACCGTTTGCTACTAAACTAAAAATTACCTTGAAACCAACTCTTCATTTTTTCCATCATGCGGCCAAAAGAACCGGATTCCATTTGCCCGGTTAAATGCCGCTCTAATTGCTGCTTACCCATTAAGACCAAACCTACGCCAGTGGCATAACGCGGATTACCCACCACTTCTGATAAACCGCCTACATAACGTGGCAAGCCCATGCGCACTGGCATGTGGAATATTTCCTCGCCCAATTCAACCATGCCACGCATCATGGCAGAACCGCCGGTGATGACGATGCCAGAGGCAATCATTTCTTCCATGCCACTGCGACGCAATTCGTTCAAGACCATTTCATAGAGCTCCACCACGCGCGGCTCCAATACTTCGGCCAAGGTTTGCACAGACAATTGACGCGGTTCACGGCCATCCACGCCAGGCACTTCCACCGTTTCGCGCGAGTCGGCCAATTGGCGTAGGGCGCATCCGTATTTAACTTTGATGTCTTCGGCCGATTGCGTGGGGGTGCGGAAAGCCACCGCCACGTCGTTGGTCATTTGATCACCGGCAATCGGCACCACCGCGGTGTGGCGTATCGCGCCTTGCTTAAACACGGCAATGTCGGTCGTGCCGCCACCTATGTCCACCAAGCACACACCCAATTCTTTTTCGTCTTCGGTTAACACGGCCATGCTCGAAGCCAGTGGTTGTAAGATCAAATCACTGACTTCTATGCCACAGCGCTTGATGCACTTGACTATATTTTGTGCGGCAGCCACGGCACCGGTCACAATGTGCACTTTGGCCTCCAGTTTCATGCCACTCATACCCAGTGGTTCACGCACGTCTTCTTGACCGTCGATGATGTATTCCTGAGTCAGGATATGCAGAATTTGTTGATCGGCCGGCAAGGCAATTGCGCGCGCTGTCTCTATCACTCTATCTACGTCCATTTGTGAGACTTCGGCGTCTTTAATTTTCACCATGCCGTGAGAATTTAAACTCTTAATATGGCTGCCAGCGATACCGGTATAGACGTTATTTATTTTGCAGTCGGCCATCAGTTCGGCTTCTTCAAGCGCACGCTGTATCGATTGCATGGTCGACTCTATGTTGATTACCACGCCTTTTTTCAAGCCGCGGGAAATATGCTGGCCGAGGCCTATTACTTTTACCGTGCCCTCTGGCTGCAGTTCACCGACTATGGCGACAATTTTGGATGTGCCTATGTCTAGTCCTACAATTAAATTTTTATCTTCTCTGACTCTACTCATTGCTTACTCCTTCATCGTTCATGCACGGCTCACGGCTGCTTGTTTCTTGCTACGGCCAGATTGATGGCCCTTAGCACTGGGTTGACTGGATTTCTTGGTAGCTTGGCTGCTTTGTTTAGTGGGCGACAGCGATTTAGTCTCGGCTGAGGCCGTGCGTATCGCACCAGCCGCAACCGGCTTACGCACCGCAAAGCCATTGGGGTAACGCAAATCGGCGTAACCCACCCTCATGTTTAGGCTGGCAATGGTGTTGCGGTAAACCCGGACAAATTTATCCAAGCGCGCAGCCACGTCGACCCGTCCCAACTCAATGACCATACCGTTAGCGGTCGTCACTTGCCAAGCCCGCCTTGGGCTAAGCGCCAAGGTGGCAATCGTTAAATCGGCCATTTTCAAACTTTTGCTCACTTCCATGTATTGCGATGCCACTTCTATGACACCGTCACCCGGGCCTAAAAAGATAGGCAGCTCCTTATTCGTGGCCGCATAAAATAACTCGCCATGGGTGTTGACCAAGGCAATGTTGCCCCACCTGGCTAAGGCTTGATGCTCTTCTATCACCACTTCCAATTTATCCGGCCAACGACGACGCAAACTGACGTTACGCGCCCACGGTAATTTTTTGAATGCATTGCGCGCCTTAATTAAATCCAAGGTAAAGAAGTTGCCTTTTAAATGCTTGGCCACGATTAACTTCACCTGCTCACGATTAACATGATTCAACTGCCCCTCAACCACCACTTCGCGTAAAGGGAAGATAGGCAAATGCACCACGGCAAACATGGCCGCGTAAAGCATCGCCACTAAACTGATGGCCAATAAGCTATTGGCCAACCAATTTAACCATGTAGGTTTATCCCACATCGGCCGACTCCAATATGCGCAGCACCAATTGCTCAAAACTGATGCCAGCCGCTTTAGCCGCCATGGGCACCAAACTGTGATCTGTCATGCCTGGGCTGCTGTTCACTTCCAGGAAATAGTGCTGGCCATGTTCATCCATTAAGAAATCCACTCGGCCCCAGCCGCTGCAGCCTAATGCTTGAAACGCGGCGATCGCCTCTTGCTGAATCAAGGCTTCTTTTTCTGGCGATAAACCGCAAGGGCATAAATACTCGGTGTCGTTGCGTAAGTACTTCGCCTCGTAATCGTAAAATTCGTTTTTCGGCACGATACGAACAATAGGCAGGGCCTCCAAACCTTGTTTGGCATTAGCCAAGATACCCACGGTGTATTCGCCGCCACCGACAAATTTCTCGGCCAGTACCAAAGGGTCGGCTTTGGCCGCCAAGGCATAGGCCGCCGCCAAATCGCCTGCGTGCTTCACCTTGCTGATGCCTATGCTGGAGCCTTCATTGGCCGGCTTCACAAATAAGGGCAAACCCAATTTATTTTCTATGGCGGCAAAATTCGTGTTCGCATTGAGCAACTCAAAATCCGGCGTCACTATGCCCATGGCGCGCCATAACAATTTGCTGCGCCATTTATCCATGCCTATGGCCGAGGCCATCACGCCACTGCCGGTATAAGGAATATTCAACAACTCCAAGGCCCCTTGCACGCAACCGTCCTCACCAAAGCGACCGTGCAAATTAATGAATACCCGATCGAACTTTTCCAAGTCATGCAAAGGCAGATCGCGTGGGTCAAAGCCCTGCGCGTCTATGCCTTGTGCTTGCAAAGCAGCCAATACGGCGGCACCGCTTTTGAGTGACACCTCACGTTCAGCGGACAACCCTCCTAGCAATACCGCTACTTTGCCGAATTTACTCATGCCCCACTCCTGCTTGTGCCACTGTGGCTTTTTTTATCAATGCATTAAACATAATCACCTATTACTTTCACTTCTTGTTGCAAGGCCACACCAAACTGTTCCAACACCGTGTCGTGCATGTGCTTAATTAACAGTTCTATATCCAAAGCCGTGGCGCCACCGATATTGACTATAAAATTAGCGTGCTTTTCCGACACTTGTGCGCCACCTATCAAATAGCCTTTCAAGCCACAGGCCTCAATTAAACGCGCCGCGTAATCACCCTCGGGGTTTCTGAAGGTCGAGCCGGCACTGGGTAAATTAAGCGGCTGCGAGGCCAAACGACTGGCCAACAAATTCTTAATTTTTTGCGCGGCCACTTCCGCATCGCCGGCCTCAAAGTTTAACCAAGCCGCCACAAACCATTCGCCTTGCACTGGCATACTGATGTGCCGGTAGCTGGCGACAAATTCCTTGGCCGAACGTTTATGCAGCTCGCCGTGGCGATTAATGGTGATGACGCTGTCAACCGCATCCCAAGTTTCCCAGCCATAGCACCCAGCATTCATGGCCAAAGCGCCGCCTAAGGTGCCAGGGATGCCGGCAAAAAACTCCGCGCCTTGGCGGCTATGTTTGGCGCAAAATTTGGCCAATTTGCCACAAGTCACACCCGATTCCGCGTAGATCAAATCGCCTTCCACATGCATGTCCGTTAACACGTTATGCATGGACACCACGGTCGCGCGTATGCCACCATCCCTCACCAACAGATTCGAGCCCAAGCCGACAAAATGGATGGGCTGCTGATCGCCTACTTGCTGTAAAAATGCACGTAAATCGGCCAAATCCACCGGTATGTACAATTGATCGGCAAGGCCGCCCACACGCCAGCTAGTGTGCTTGGACATGGGTTCATTTTGCAGTAGCTTGCCTGCCAATGGCTGGGTGCTGACCGCTTGCATAACTTAAACGCCCTCCATTGCTAGGGTGCGGGTCTTAGCTGCCACTTGACCAATGGAGCCGGCACCCATGACGATGACCACGTCTTGGTCTTGGGCGATGGCCAATATGGCGCTGGGCAAGGCTTCGGTCGATTCAACAAAAAGTGGCTCCACTTTTGCCGCCAAACGCACCGAGCGCATTAAGGTGCGCGTATCCGCCGCGACTATCGGCGCTTCACCAGCGGCATACACCTCGGTTAACAAAATCGCATCGGCGCTGGATAAGACCCGTACAAAATCTTCAAAGCAATCGCGCGTGCGCGTGTAGCGATGTGGCTGAAACGCCAACACCAAGCGTCGACCTGGAAAAGCAGCCCGGGCCGCGGCAATCACCGCTTGCATTTCAACCGGGTGGTGACCGTAATCGTCAATTAGGGTGAAACTGCCCGCTTTGCGCTTATCCGTCGCCGCTAGCGGCACCTCACCGTAACGTTCAAATCGGCGGCCCACGCCTTTAAAGTCTTTCAAGGCTTTAATAATGGCTTCATCCGGCACATTCAATTCACTGGCGATGGCAATGGCCGCCAAGGCATTCAGCACATAATGCTTACCCGGCAAGTTGAGGGTGACGTCCATTTCCGTGGTCACGCCATTAATGCGTTGTACGGTAAAATGCATTTTCCCGGCATCGGCCTTGACGTTAATCGCCCTAACTTTTGCTGCCTCACTAAAGCCATAGGTCATCACCGGCTTGGTCACCCTAGGTAAAATTTGCCGTATATTCGCGTCGTCTATGCACACCACCGCCATTCCCCAAAACGGCAATTGTTGAAGGAATTCCACAAAAGCACTCTTGAGCTTATCAAAGCTGTGCTCATAGGTTTCCATGTGATCTTGGTCGATATTGGTCACGACCGCCATCACCGGTGTAAGGTGTAAAAATGACGCGTCCGACTCATCCGCTTCGGCGACGATGTATTCACCGGTGCCCAATTTAGCATTGGCATTAGCGGCCTCTAACTTGCCGCCTATCACGTAGGTAGGATCCATACCGGCTTCGGCTAAAATACTGGCAATCAAACTGGTGGTGGTGGTCTTGCCGTGGGTGCCGGCCACCGCGATGCCCTGTCTGAAACGCATCAACTCTGCCAACATTAGCGCCCGCGGCACCACCGGTATGTTTTTCAATCTAGCGGCCTTAACCTCTGGATTGGCTTCGTTCACCGCGCTGGACACCACCACCACGTCGGCCGCCCCTAGATTTTCTGCTGCGTGGCCTTGGTAAACGGTGGCACCGAAATCCGTCAAACGCTTGGTCGTGGCATTGACTGCCAAATCCGAACCGCTGACAGTGAAATCTAAATTAATCAACACTTCCGCAATCCCGCTCATGCCCGAGCCGGCAATGCCGACAAAATGGATGTTTTTTACTTTGTGTTTCATGCTGCCAGCTCCCTGCAAATGGTTGCCACTTTAGTCGTCGCCTCTGGCATGCCTAAGCTTCTGGCTTTTATGGCCATGTCCAAGCACTGCTCGCGCGTTATGCCTCGCAACAAGGCCGCTACTTTTTCCACGGTGAATTCGGCTTGCGGTATCAGCAGTGCTGCACCGGCATCGGATAAATAATGGGCATTGCCGGTTTGATGGTCGTCCACGGCGTGCGGAAAAGGCACCAACAAGCTGGCCACCCCGGCGGCGGATAACTCGGCCACGGTTAAGGCGCCGGCACGGCAAATCAGCAAATCCGCCCAAGCATACATGGCGGCCATGTCGTCGATGAAAGCCTTAGGCTCGGCCTCCACTGCCAGTTGCTGGTAACGCTGCGTTAAATTCGCTATGTGTTTTTCGCCGGCTTGGTGCACCACCACAGGCCGGTCTTTTTTATCCAATAGCGCCAATGCCAAAGGCAACACTTCGTTTAATGCCTGCGCGCCTAAGCTGCCACCCACTACCAGCAGACGCAATGGGCCACGACGTCCTTTTGCCCGTGTGGCCGGCTCCGCTATAGCGCATATGTCCGCCCTTACTGGGTTGCCTAACAACAGCGCTTTAGCGCCAAATGCCGCGGGGAAAGCCGCCAGCACTTTATTCGCTAGCGGGGCCAATACCTTGTTGGTCAAACCGGCCACGGAATTTTGCTCATGAACGACCAAAGGCTTGCCTAATAGCTTAGCCATTAAGCCGCCAGGAAATGCGGCAAATCCGCCCATGCCTAACACCACATCAGGTTGATGCTGACGCATGGCCTGCGCACTCTGACTGAATGCTATGAGTAATTTAAAGGGCAATAACAACCAGCCTAGGTAGCCTTTGCCACGCACACCGCGCATGCTGATCATGGCTTTTTGGTAGGGTTTATTGGCAATCAATCGGTTTTCCATGCCGCCCTCGGTGCACAACCAAACTACCTTCCAGCCCTGCGCCAATAAGGCATCCGCCACCGCCATAGCCGGGTAAACATGCCCGCCTGTGCCGCCTGCCATGATCATTAAGGTTTTACTCATGCCGGCAAGCCTTTTTGCAATCGTCGGTTTTCAAAATCCACGCGCAACACGATGGCCATGGCCACGCAATTCACTAAAATACCCGTGCCGCCAAACGACATCAGGGGTAAGGTCAGCCCTTTGGTGGGTAACAAGCCGGTGTTCACGCCCATGTTAATGATGCCTTGCACGCCCATCCACACGCCTAAACCCTGGGCCAATAAGGCAGAAAAATAGCGCTCATTGGCAATGGCTTCTTTGGCTATGCCAAAGGAGCGGATGACTATCCAGGCAAACAAGCCTATTACCGTCAACACGCCAACAAAACCCAGCTCTTCGGCGATCACGGCCAACAAGAAGTCGGTGTGGGCTTCGGGTAAATACAGCAATTTTTCCACGCTGGCACCCAAACCCACGCCCAACCATTCGCCACGGCCGAATGCAATCAAGGCATGCGAGAGTTGGTAACCCTTGCCATAGGGGTCGGCCCATGGGTCCATAAAGCCGATGACGCGCTGCATGCGGTAATCCGAGCTCATGATCAAACCCACGATGGCGATAGGCAGCATGGTCAGCAACCCGGCAAAGATTTTGCCATTAATACCGCCTAGCCATAGGATGGAAATGGAGATCGCGGCAATCACGGCAAAGGCGCCAAAATCCGGTTCACGCAGCAATAAAAAGCCGACCAAGACCATCACCCCAACCATGGGCATAAAGCCGCGCCTAAAGCTGTCCATCACCGCCGCTTTACGCACGGTGTAATCGGCCACGTAAATCGCGGCAAATAACTTCATGAATTCCGAGGGCTGCGGATTCACCACAAACATTTTCAGCCAGCGGCGACTGCCGCCGGCTTTTAAGCCTATGCCAGGAATCAGCACCAGCACCAACAAAGCCAAACCGATTAGGAATAAATACGGTGCCATTTTTTGCCACCAAGCAATGGGAATATTGAATGCGATAAAGGCCGAAACGATACCAACCAACATAAAGGCCGCCTGGTGCACTAAATAATAGCTGCTGTTATGGCCCACGCCTTTGTCGGCTTCAGCAATGGCAATGGAAGCCGAATACACCATCACCAAACTGATGCCTAGCAAGCACAATACCGCCCAAAGAAAACCTTCGTCATAACTAGGGGCGTTGATGCGTTCGCGATCTAACATGGTGTTGATCATGCTGTTTCCTTCAAGCTAGGCTGCATGGCCACGACTGCAGCAACAAACACCTCGGCACGGTGCACGTAATTTTTAAACATATCGAAGCTTGCGCATGCCGGTGACAACAACACGGCATCGCCGTTATGAGCTAATTTTCTAGCGATACTGACCGCCTCTGGCAAATCCAATGCACGGTATATGGCAACGTCGGTGCCAAGCAAGGCCGCTTCTATTTTGTCTGCGTCACGCCCCATTAACACCACGGCGCGAGCATTAGCCTTAACCGCATGGCTTAAAGGCGCAAAGTTTTGGCCTTTGCCATCACCGCCAGCAATCAGCACTACTTTTTGCGGCAGCCCGTTTTTAAACATGCCGGCCAGCGCTGCGCAACTGGCACCCACGTTGGTGCCTTTGGAATCATCGTAATAATCCACCTCGTCTATATTGGCTACCCACTCCACACGGTGCGGCAAGCCTTTGAAGTTATATAGGGTTTGGATAATGGGCGCGTAGTCTATGCCTATGGCACGGCTTAAAGCTACGGCCGCCAAGGCGTTCGCCGCATTGTGCAAGCCGGCAATTTTTAAATCTTGACTGTTTACCAGCTGTTTTTCACCATCGCACAACCAGCTTTCTCCGTCTATTTGCCGTAAACTAAAATCGGCGTGTTCGGACAAGCCAAAGCTTAACTGTGGCAATTTGGGTCTGGCCAGCATCATGCTCCAGGCATCATCCAAGTTCAGCACTTGCAGACTGGCTTGGTAAAAAATATGGGCTTTGGCTATCGCGTAATCCTGCAGGCTGTCGTACCTGTCCATGTGGTCTTCAGACAAATTAAGCATGGTCGCGGCATTCGCTTGCAAACTGTGCGTGGTTTCCAATTGAAAGCTGGACAGCTCCAAGACATAAACATCCGGCGTGGCCATGGCCAAGCTGTCCAATACCGGCAAACCAATATTGCCAGCAACAATGGTTTGTAAGCCGGCCGCTTGGCAAATTTGGCCCACCAAACTGGTGACCGTGGTTTTGCCGTTGGAACCGGTAATGGCGATGACCTTGGCCGAAGCCGGTCTAAATTGCGCAAACAATTCCACGTCGCCGACCACGCTGAGGCCGTTTTTTATCGCCGCTTGGATAGCCGGTTCACTTAAGGCCACGCCAGGGCTGATCACGGCCAAATCAATTTTCTCGAACAGTTGGGCGCTAAACGGCCCGCTATGCACCGTCACTTCCGGCATTTCATTGTGCAATGTGGCTATGCCTGGTGGCGTTTCACGGGTATCGGCCGCAGACAAATTAGCCCCTTGCGTCTTTAACCAACGCAAGGCGGATAAGCCGGTTTCACCCAGACCTAGTACCAATACTTTTTTGTCTTTTAACATTTGCATGGGTTTATCTTAATTTCAGGCTAGCCAATCCAATTAACACCAGCATCATGCTGATGATCCAAAAACGCACCACCACTTGCGTTTCTTTCCAACCTTTTTCTTCGTAATGGTGGTGCAGGGGCGCCATTAAAAAAATGCGTTTACCTGTGCCGGTAGTGTGTTTGGTGTACTTGAAATACAGCACTTGTATGGCCACCGATACGGTTTCCACCACAAACACGCCACCCATAATGAATAAGATGATTTCTTGGCGAACAATGACCGCCACTATGCCTAGCGCCGCGCCTAATGCTAGGGCGCCAACGTCGCCCATGAACACTTCTGCTGGGTAGGCGTTAAACCAGAGAAAGCCCAAACCGGCACCGGCCATGGCCGCGCAAAACACCATTAATTCACTGGCACCGGCCACGTGTGGCACGCCCAAATAACTGGAAAAATGCAAATGCCCGGCCACGTAAGCAAAGATGCCTAGCGCACTGGCCACCATCACGGTCGGCAGTATGGCTAAGCCATCTAGGCCATCGGTTAAATTGACCGCATTGCTGCTGCCCACCACCACCAAATAGGTCAGGCCTATGAAGCCAATGGCGCCTAAGGGCAGCACAAGATGCTTAAAGAATGGCACGATCAAGGTCGTTTCGACGCTGCTTAAGTGCGTGCGATAGAGAAACACGGCCACGGCTAGACCTATCAAGCTTTGCCAAAAAAACTTAGCCTTAGCCGACAAGCCTTTGGGATTTTTATGCACCACTTTACGGTAATCGTCCACCCAACCCACCGCGCCAAAACCCACGGTGGTAAACAGCACCACCCAAACAAAACGGTTGCTTAAATCCGCCCATAACAAGGTTGATATCGCAATCGACACCAAGATTAAGGCGCCACCCATAGTAGGCGTACCGGTTTTAATTAAATGACTTTGCGGGCCGTCATCGCGCACTGCTTGACCGACTTTGTATTCGGTTAACTTACGAATCACACTGGGGCCGGCTATAAAGGAAATAGCTAATGCCGTTAAGGTCGCTAGTACAGCGCGCAAAGTGATGTAATTAAATACATTAAAGCCACGTATGTCGTGGGCTAACCATCGGGCCAGTTCTAATAACATGATTGATTCTCCAACAAGCTAGTTTGATTGTTTTTTTCGTCCAACAAATCGACCACGCGCTCCATTTTCATAAAACGCGAGCCTTTTACTAATACCGTTAACTGGGCAGACAACAGTGGCTTAATGACCTCGGCCAAGGTAGCGGCATCGTCAAAATGGCGGGCGCCAACACCAAAGCCTTGCACCATCTCAAGACTCAATTCACCCAAGCAATACAATTGCTTCAAACCTTTTGTTTTGGCGTACTGGCCTACCTCGCGATGCAAGCGCGCCGCATCCGCACCCAATTCGCCCATGTCCCCTAGCACCAATATTTTTTCACCGGTCTGATTAGCCAGCACGTCTATGGCCGCTTTCATGGAATCGGGATTGGCGTTATAGGTGTCGTCAATTAAGCGCGCCCCATGGATGGCCATCTTTTTTTGCAAACGGCCTTTTACGGCAGAGAATCCGGCCAAGCCAGTGGCGATGTCTGCATTAGCAACCCCTAGCGCATAAGCAGCGGCACTGGCGGCCAGCGCATTACGGACGTTATGAACGCCCATAACCGTCAAAGCAAAGGCCACTTCACCGGCTGGGGTGCGTAAACGCACGGCATAGCCGCCGTCTTTTTCTTGGTAGCTGGCCTGCACGTCGGCGGCTTGATCGAGGCCAAAACTTACGATTTTTTTACCGGCATTAAGTGCACGCCAATAGGCCGCGTAATCGTCGTCGGCATTGATTAGCGCTACCCCGTTTGCAGCCAGCCCAGCGAAGATCTCACCCTTGGCTTGAGCGATCTTATCGCGTGAACCCAATTCACCTAGGTGGGCGGTCCCGGCGTTATTGATCAGCGCCAAGGTCGGCTTGGCTAAATCGCTTAAATAGGCTATTTCACCTAAATGATTCATGCCCATTTCCAATACCGCGTACTGATGGCTGTCACGCAGCTTAAGCATGGTTAATGGAAGTCCAATGTGGTTATTTAGATTGCCCACGGTGGCATGTATGGATGCCATGCTGCCGGCTTTAACGGCCAAAATGGCACTAAGCATTTCTTTTACCGTGGTTTTACCATTGCTGCCGGTTATGGCCACTAGCGGAATGGCAAATTTTGCCCGCCAATGTGCGGCCAATTGGCCCAAAGCTAAATAACTGTCTTCAACCACGATGGCCGGCGCCAAGTTGGCGGTATTTTTTTCCAATACCACCCCTGCCGCACCTTGCGCTAAGGCTTGCTCAGCATAGTCATGGCCGTCAAAGCGCTCGCCTTTCAAGGCGACAAACAATTGGCCGGGACGCACCGCACGGCTATCGGTGCCCACGCAATCGAATGCGCTATCTTTACCGATTAAGCTACCGTGCATGGCCAAGCTGGCTGCGCTTAATTGCATCATGCCGGCACCCCCTGCGTCGTCTGGTATTGCTGTAAGGCAAGTCTAGCCTGCTCAACGTCATCGAAGGGCTGCTTAACACCGGCTACTTCTTGATACGTTTCATGCCCTTTGCCCGCCAACAAGACTATGTCGCCAGGCTGAGCGGACAGTATCGCCAGCTTAATCGCCTGCGCTCTGTCCGGCTGCACTTGATACACCGCACCATTCATGCCTTGCAAAACCTCAGCAATAATGGCATCCGGCGATTCGCTTCTAGGGTTATCCGAGGTAACAATGACCTGGTCGGCCAATTCCGCCGCTACCGATCCCATCAGCGGCCGCTTGCCGGTATCGCGCTCGCCACCGCAACCAAACAGGCAAATTAATTGACCTGGCGCTTGCTCGCGCAAGGTCATCAATACTTTTTCTAATGCGTCAGGGGTGTGGGCATAATCCACCACCACCAAGGGCAATTTACCACCGCCACATTGCTGCATACGGCCTGGCACGGATTGCAGTTGCGCTAACGCCGGCAAGGCCTGCTCTAAGCTCACGTCCATAGCCAACAATGCGGACAATACCGCCAAGATGTTATAGGCATTAAATCGGCCCAATATTGGCGCATGCAATTCCACGCCGCTCTGCTGGTACGTCACCTGCATGCTAAGCCCGGCTTCGTGCAGGCGTAAATGGCTGCCGCGCAGGTCCGCCTCAGCTGAAAAACCGTAACTTAAAACGTGCTTGGAATCGGCTTTAAGTGTGGCCAATAAACCTACTCCAAATGTATCGTCGGCATTGATCACGGCGCATTTCAAGCTAGGCCAGGCAAACAATTTTTGCTTAGCCTGGGCATACGCCTCCATGTTGCCGTGGTAATCCAAATGATCACGGCTTAAATTGGTTAACACCGCCACATCAAATTCCAGGCCATTGACCCGGCCTTGATCCAAGCCGTGCGAAGACACTTCCATGACCACGGCCCGGGCATCCAAGGCCAAGTATTCGGCTAACATGGCTTGCAATAAAATCGCGTCCGGCGTGGTGTTGCTTGCCTCACTGGTGGCGTTTAAAAAGCCATTGCCCACCGTGCCTAACACGGCGGTTTTTTGCCCCAAATAATTTAAACTTTGCGCCAGCCAATGGCTGACCGAGGTTTTGCCGTTGGTGCCCGTTACACCGACCAGGTTTAACTTAGCGCTAGGATGCCGATAAAAGTCGGCAGCAATTTCCCCTACGGCTTGCTTAAGTTCACGTACGGCACGATGCGAAACCGTCCATTTTGCTTGCCAGGTAAAATCGGCATCATCAAAAATCACACCGATTGCACCGGCCTCAATGGCTTGCCCGATGTAGTCACGGCCATCCGAATGGACGCCAGGGTAGGCTATGAACAAATAGCCCGGTTTAACCATGCGACTGTCAGCCGTGATGCCTGTATAGGGCAGGGTGTCTATCATCACATGCCCTCCTTCGCGTCATCGGCATTGCCTTGCAACACCACGTTGTTGTTGGGCGCATCCGGCGGCACCGCATACAAACGCAAGGTTTCAGCCATAACCGCACTGAACACCGGCGCTGCAACAACACCGCCGTAATAGGCGCCATTGCTAGGCTCGTCTATCATGACGGCTATTAAAAAACGTGGATTTGAGGCAGGCGCCATGCCAACGAAGGAGGCGACGTATTCATTGATGTAACCATGGTCACCCAATTTTTTTGAGGTCCCGGTCTTACCGGCTACTCGGTAACCCAATACCTGCGCCTGTAAGGCAGTGCCGCCTGGTTGCACGACCATTTCCAACATGCTTCTAACCTGATTGGCGGTGGAGGCTGAAAAAACCTGCTGGCCTACCGGCGCCTCTTTGACTTTTAATAGGGAGATAGGGCGCAACTCGCCTTCATTAGCAAAAACGGTGTAAAGCCTTGCCATTTGCAACAATGTGACGCTGATGCCGTTACCAAAAGACATGGTAGCCATCTCTATCGGACGCCAATTTTTAAATGGGCGTAACCTGCCTGCCGCCTCGCCAGGGAAACCCACGCCTTCGACGTGCCCTAAACCTAGCTGGTTATACACATTCCACATGAACTGCTTATCCAAGGTTAACGCTATCTTGGCCGCCCCAACGTTGGACGATTTTTGTATCATTTCCGCTACCGTTAATACGCCTTGCGGGTGGGTGTCGTGTATGGTGGCTGGGCCAATTTTCAAGGTGCCTGGTGCCGTTTGTATCTTTGTGTCGGCTTTGTACAAGCCGGATTCCAATGCCGCCGCCGCCGTCACGGGTTTTAGTGTTGAGCCCGGCTCGTAATTATCAATAATGGCGCGATTTCGGGTTTTGCCTTTGATATTGACTGGATTGTTCGGGTTGTAGGTCGGCACGTTGGCCATGGCTAACACTTCGCCGGATTTCGCATCCAACACCACAATCGCACCCGCTAAGGCCTTGTGCGCTTCCACCGCTTTTTGCAATTCGCGGTGCGCTAGGTATTGAATGCGTAGATCCAGGGCCAAGGCCACATCATGGCCATCTTGCGGCACCACCACAGCCTGCAAATCGTCTATGATATGGCCAGACCGGTCTTTGATGACGCGGCGATTGCCGTCTTTACCTGATAAGGCGGTATTCAAAGCCAATTCAAAGCCTTCCAAACCTTTATCGCCCGCCCCTTTGTCGCCCGGTCCGGTAAACCCGACCATGTGCGCCGTTACCTCGCCTGCCGGATAGTAGCGCTTGTATTCGCGACGCAAATCGATACCCGGGACGCCCAGCTTCATGACCTTAGCGGCATCTTCCGGCGACATGCGTCGCTTCAAATAGACAAACTCACGCTCGGTGTTGGCTAACTTACGTTTAATCACTTCTTCTTGCATGCCTAGCATATTGGCCAATTGCTTGGTTTTCGCCGCGTCTAACACCACGTCTGGCGGACTGGCCCAGACTGTATCTACCGGCATACTCACTGCCAGCAATTGACCGTTTCTATCGGTAATTTTGCCGCGCTGCGAGGTTAAAATAAGGTTACGGCTATAGCGAGCATTGCCTTTGTCTTTGTAAAACTCATCGTGTATGCCTTGCAGGTAAACACCACGGCCCAACAAAATAGCAAAGCCCATCAAGACCAAGCCCAACAATACGCGTCTACGCCATGCCGGCAACTTAACAATGACCGGGGTGCGCACCGAGGTTCTTATGGGCATGCGTATGGCCATTATTGCGCCACCTTGCTGCTTACCAAAGGCTTAAGCGCATACAGCTCAGCCATAGGCACCACTTGTATGCGCTTTGCATCCGGCACTTGCATTTGCAGTTGTTCGGCGGCGATTTTTTCAACGCGACTGTGCATGGCCCAGGTACTCTGCTCCAACTGCAACTGCCCGTATTCTTGCTCCAACTGCGTGCTCACTCGCTTACTTTGCTCTAGCTCTATGTATAGGTTGCGCGCCTTATGCTGGGATTTCACCAGGGCCAAGGACGACAGGATCAACGCGGCAAATAAAATAAAATTTAAGCGCGTCATGCTGTTGCCGTTCTTTCCGCCACGCGCATCACAGCACTGCGTGAACGTGGGTTGGCTTTAATTTCTTGCGGGCTAGGTTTGATGCTTTTGCCTACAGCCCTTAATTTAGGCTGCGGTAAATCGGCGGCTCGAACGGGAAAGTTGGCTGGCAAATCATCCCGATTCACCTGAGCGCGTATAAACTGCTTCACCATACGGTCTTCTAGCGAGTGAAAACTGATCACCGCCAATCTGCCTTGCGGCGACAATAGGGCCAAGCATTGAGGCATGGTTAGCGACAACTCCTCAAGCTCTTGATTGACGTGAATCCGTAAAGCTTGAAATGTCCGCGTGGCGGGGTTCTGGCCGGGTTCAAAGCGCGTGACTGCGCTTGCCACGACCTTGGTAAGTTGCCCTGTAGTGGTGATGGGGCGCCCGTCATTGCGCTCCGCAATAATCGCCCTTGCAATCTGCTTAGCAAACCGTTCTTCACCATAATTTTTTATAACCTCCGCTAATTGCTGCTCTGTTGTGCCGGCAATAAATTCCGCCGCTGTTTGACCACGGGTCTGATCCATGCGCATGTCTAGAGGCGCATCAAATCTAAAACTAAAGCCTCGGGCAGGCTCATCAATTTGTGGCGAGGATATGCCTAAATCCAACAAAATACCGTCCACCTTGTGGATGCCCATTTCAGCCAAGCGGACTTGCATGCCAGCAAAATGGCTGTGCACCATAACAAAACGCTTATCCTGAATAGCCTTGCTCGACTCAATCGCTTGCAAGTCTTTGTCAAAGGCTATCAAGCGGCCCCGCTCACCCAATTTCTCTAAAATCTTTCTGCTGTGCCCACCGCGACCAAACGTACCGTCCACATAAACGCCGTCGGCCTTTACCGCCAAGGCCTGGACCGCTTCATCCAATAAAACGGTGACATGCGCCCCACCAGTAGGGATTGTTGTTTGGTTTTCGTCCATCGCAGCTAATGCTTGATTTACCAATAATAAAGCGTCATTTGCAGACGCTTTATTTGGAGACAATGAGGCTAGGTTAGGCGTGGAGCGCACGCCCTTAATCACAGGGAGAAGCCCTCTAGTTCTGCCGGCATGGCAAACTGCTCGCCTTGCATGACTTGCGCTAACTGAGCGCGCCAGGCTTCCATGTTCCACAATTCAAAATGGCTGCCTTGTCCCACCAACATCACTTCTTTGCTTAAACCCGCAAAGTCCCGTAATACCGGTGACACCAACAAACGCCCTGCGCTGTCCAAACTTAAATCTTCCGCAAAACCAACCAGCAAACGTTGCAGCGCACTCGATTGGGTATCAAACGACGACAGCGCCATCATTTTTTCTTGTATTGGCTCCCAGGCGGCTTGCGGGTACAACAGCAGACAACGATGCGGGTGGGCCGTCAGCACCAAATTGCCGCCACACTCATGCAACAAGGCTTCACGGTGCTTGGTTGGCACCGCAAGTCTGTTTTTTGCATCTAAGCTTAATGAGGTTGCACCACGAAACATTTTTTTGCTGTTGTCCTATCGTCCAATTACAGCCTTAAGCGCCAGTCCAACACTTAAAGCGAAAATCAAAATAGTGGAGAATTACCCCTTACTAACGGCAACAACCCTTAGTAGTTTAGCGACATGATGTTAGAAGATGATTTTTCAACATCGCTAGCAAGGAAACAATTCTCCACATAAACCCACTTTTTCCCACTAAGTTGCACTATAGATAAAAAAAACGGCCAATGCAAGCCATTTTTGCTATTTTCTCTATATATCTCAATGACTTAGCGTGTTTTTGCGATAAAAATAATATCGTTACAAATGAATAACATACGAAATTATATGAATGTAGATTATGAGGATAATGCCGAAAGCATTTGAATTGCTCTTAGCCAGTCAGAATGAAGCGGTAGCCTATAAAACAAATGTGGTGAACAAGGGAGTTAGACTCACCGCCGCGTCTAGCCATTAGCAGTGAATATAGGAGGTGAATAAAAGAAGTGAAGCTGGCCGATAAGCCGGGTTTTGTAGGCTTTATTGCTAAAGCTGACAGTCATTCATCTAGGCGCACAATTACTTGTGCGCTCAAGCAACCTACCCGCTGGCAGCGCGAACCACGCCTTATTTACTTGCGTAAAAATGCCAGCCTATTTGGTCTTGCTGCAGATGGAGGTTACCGCGTTTCACCGTAACTTAATACGCTCGTCTCTGTGGCCCTATTCCGCGCCTTATGCTCCAGGGCTTGCGCCTTTGAAGGTTTCGACGGACGGCCGTTAGCCGTCATCTTGCTCTGTGCAGCCCGGACTTTCCTCCCTCACTTGAAGGAGACCGCAAGGGTCTTCCCCAATTTATCATGGCAATAAATTGCCAGATAAAGTGTGACGGCGACTGTCTAGCCAGCTTCAAGCGTAGTTTAACACGCAAACAATTCTAGCTTCATAATGCCTCGCCTAAAAACACTTAAGTAATTATGGTCGCAGAACACATTGGCCAAATGGATGCATCTTAACAAGCCGTGATAGGAGGATCGTATTTAAGTTAGGCTTTTAACCTAACCGTTTAAAGCTACATTATTCCTTTAGAAACCCATACTCATATACTTTTGGTTTAATTTTATCTGCCAGGCCAGTTAATTTAGCCCTCAAATCACGAATCAACGCTGTGTATTTCTCATCAAGGCTAGTTGAATTCATTCTACCTTGCGCATTTCTGCCCTGAAAATACTCTCTTATGTCATACAAACTGGCGTTTACATTGATGTCTTTTTGTTGGTGGTAATACTGCCAAAGCGCGCGCCCTGCATCAAACACTGCTTGAGCTTCAACCGAAAACTGCCTTGGCTGATTGTCATACACGCCAGTTGTTGAAGCACTTTCAAACAAGCCATCTTGGGGTTTTTGCTCAGCTTTTAGCTTGCCATGGATAAAGTCAGTCATAAAATGGCTGGCAAATTTGTTTTGGGCGTTTACTTCTTGCTCGGTGAAGGGAATCCAGTGGTTTGTTCCATCTTCTCCACTAATACTGTTTTGACCGTGAAAGAGAGAGTAAGCTAAACAATCACTTTGAAACTCTACATCAACTTTCCAACTGTCATTTGGGTAAAGAAACTGGTCACGGTCATTCAACCATGAGGCCTCTACTACATGGCGAACAGTTAAGTAGATACCTGCAATAATGAGGTTTGATTTTGAGACTGAAAATTCACCATCACCCAATGAAACAGACTTATTAAAGTGAATAATACAATTGCGCTTTTGATGCTGAAAATCGTTACTCTTGTAGTTTAATTTAGCGATAGATGAATGCTTGTCTTTAAACTTCGTAAGCCATTTGTTAAGAAAAATAGAGTTGTTATAAGTCGAGAAATTTTTTGTGCCCAAATAGCCTCCATTAGCATCAAAAACATCAGCCAAAATGGATTTAAACACTTCGCACTTAGTAGTATCATAAATCTGAAAGCCAATTGGAAATTGGCCTACCACATTATCGAACGTGTCTGCTGGAACAACAAAAAGCCTTTCAAGCTTTGCAGTAAAAACCTCCCGCATCGTTTCAAAATTTGGCGCATTTAGAAATTTTAGCTTTGAAAATACGCCAAGTTTACTTCCAACAAGTCCTCGGTATGCACGGTAAATAAATTGAGCGTATAACTCATCTTTTGCCCCACCCAACTCTTCACAGTGCCATTTTGTATTAGCTACACTCAAGCCCCTTTTGTATGGGGGATTAATGTAAATCACCAATTTTTTGCGTTTTTCTTCGTCATTAATGATGTCCTGCAAACTTTGCGGTAGCTTGGTGAAGTCGTCATTTAAAAAGTCAAATTGAAACACATGATTTTTGAGTAAATTTGCGCCATGGTCTATGCGTTCGTGCATCACGTTCACATCAGCTTGGTCTAGGGTGCTGGCGTAAATGTTATATTTATTGGTTAAACCCGCAAGCAGGTTACCCGTACCTGCGGCACAATCCCAAATGAAATATTCATCTTGCCAGTTTTCACCTAAATAATCAGTTAAGTATTTTTGTGAGAGCTCTACCCATTTGCGTGGGGTAAAAAAAGCCCCTTTACGCTCTCTAATATCTTGCGGCACGAGTAAATCTCTGCGCTCGATAATGTAGTCTTGAAATTCTTTTATTGGCGGACGTTTGTAGCGCTTCCAAAATTGTTGGTAGGCTTCTTTATTTTTAATGTCGATGGTGGCATCAAACATTTGTTTGATGTTTTCTTTGGCTATTTTGTAGCCTGAGTTTTGAAAAACCACAAACAAATTACCCCGAATGGATAAGTCATCGCCTACATTGTGCGTATCTTTATCATCCACAAACAGGTCGGCAAGGTAAAAATCACTATCTAGTATGCTTGCCTTTTTAAGGTCATCCCAACTCACATCAATGTTGGGTTTTACAATGTCAAGCCAACGCAAATAAATGGGGATAAAGTTGTTTTTGTCGATTCTAATTTTGGCTGTAGTCGTGGCTTTGGCAACATTTTCTTTAATGAAGGTGATGAGGTCTTTTTCGTCTTTTTCATAATCGTAAATATAAGCGTGCTTTTTGAGCGTGTCTTCAATACGCCGTTTTATTAGCTGGAACTCTTTTGTCTCGTGGTTGCTTGGCGTGACGTTCCAGTTAAAATCATTTAAATAAAAAAAGTCTTGGACGTTGATGTAAGGCACGAAAGCGATTTTCTTAAAATCAAAAGCGCCCAAAAAAGCAGGGGGTAAGGTCTTGTCATATGTGCGCGCTTTGCCAATGGTTAATATCAATTGCACAAACATCGCGATGATGTCGAAATCGCCTGTTTTAGCCTCAGCCCAGAGAAGCGGTGTCCTACCAAACAAACTTTCTTGTTTTGGTAAAACGGTAAAGTCAATATTACCTAGAATTTCAGTGGTATCAAACTGCTTGAAATAATCAACTGAAACCTTATTCTTTAGCTCCTCTTCTCTTATATTTTTATATTTCATATTGGCTTAATCGTTGTTAATGAGCAGTTTTAGAGCATCTTCCATGCAACAGTCTGCCCAGCACGCAATGGAATTAAGCTGTCATCAGCAAAAGGCAAGCTGGCTGGCACGGTCCAACTTTGCCTATGCAATTGAATGCGACCCGTGTTGCGCGGCAAACCGTAAAAATCCGCTCCGTAAAAACTAGCGAAGCCTTCCAATTTATCCAAGGCCCCCACCGCGTCAAAGGCCTCGGCATACAATTCCATGGCAGTATGGGCCGTATACATACCGGCACAACCGCAAGCGGCTTCTTTGGTGTGCTTGGCATGCGGCGCGCTGTCAGTACCCAAGAAAAACTTAGCGTTGCCCGATGTGGCAACACGCAGCAAAGCCTGACGGTGCTCTTCGCGCTTTAATATCGGTAAGCAATAATGATGCGGCTGTATGCCACCAACAAACATGGCATTGCGGTTCATTAATAAATGGTGAGCGGTAATGGTGGCCGCCACATTGGACGGCGCTGCCAAGACAAAATCGGCTGCATCATTGGTCGTGATGTGCTCAAACACCACTTTAAGCGCTGGGTAGTCTTTAATAATGGCGACCATGTGCCGCTCAATAAACACACGCTCTCTATCAAACACATCCACCTGCGCATCCGTCACCTCGGCATGCACTAACAAAGGCAAGCCTAACTTTTCCATCTCGGCCAAGGCTGGCTGGCAATGCGCTAAATCCGTCACCCCTGAATCGCTATTGGTGGTTGCCCCGGCTGGGTAAAATTTCACGCCGTGCACCATGCCGCTGGCCACCGCCGTCCTAATCTCTTCTGCGCTGGTGTTATCGGTCAAATACAAGGTCATCAGCGGTTCAAAATTAAGGCCGCTAGGCAGCGCCGCCAAGATACGTTGCCGGTAGGCCGCAGCCAAGGCCGTGTTGGTAACGGGCGGGCGCAAATTAGGCATGATCATGGCCCTAGCAAATTGACGAGCACTGTCAGCTAAAACGGCTTTTAAGGCTACGCCGTCGCGCAAGTGCAAGTGCCAGTCGTCTGGGCGAGTAAGGGTCAATGTGTTGATGGCGGTCATAGGAATATGGCTAAAATTAAGGTTCAGATTGCTTTAGCTGCAAGGCTAACTCGTACAAGCTATTTTTTTTCTCGCGGCTGATGTCGGCGGCCAATTTAACCGCCTGCTTTAAGGGCAATTCGGCCAACAGCAATGTTAACATGCGCACCGTTTGCTCCGATATTTCCTCTTGATTCTTTAAGGGCGGCGCCTCCACCAAGAGCACAAACTCACCTCGCTGCTGATTGGCATCGGCCTTTAACCAAGCCTGCGCCTCAGATAACAAGCAAGTGTGGACAGTCTCAAAGGTTTTGGTTAATTCTCGGGCAATGGTAACGCGCCTATCCGCGCCTAGCACGTGTGCCATATCGGCTAGGCTAGCGACTATTCGATGCGGCGCCTCATAAAAAACCAAGGTCACAGTCTGACTTTTTAAGCCCTCAAGCACTTGGCGCCTAGCGGCTCCACTAGCCGGCAAAAAGCCATGAAAGAAAAAACCATTCTGAACTATGCCACTCACCGATAAAGCCGTCACCACCGCACTCACCCCAGGGATAGGCACAACCTTGATGCCGGCTTGACGTAAAAAATTTACCACCACTGCACCAGGGTCACTGATACCGGGCGTACCCGCATCCGTAACCAGCGCAATATTTTCTCCGGCTTGCAATTGCACTAACAATTTGGCGGCCGATTGATGCTCATTATGCTCGTGCACGGCCATGAGTTTTTTACTGATGGCAAAATGCCCCAACAACCCTGCCGTATGGCGCGTGTCCTCAGCCGCAATGGCATCCACACTTTTTAAGGTGTCCAATGCCCGCAAGGTGATATCAGTTAAATTGCCGATAGGCGTGGCCACCACATATAATGTACCCAGCGTATTTTTCGTCATCTCACTCATAATGAAAGTTTAACGCCAAGCAGCGCTAACGCCTATGAAAATCAATCAAAACAATCCGGGGCTGCTTGCGGAAAACTTGGCAGCCAGCTATCTGATTGAACAAGGCCTGAAACTGCTGGCCAAGAATTACCATTGCCGATTCGGTGAGATAGATTTAATCATGCAAGATAAAAACACCCTAGTGTTCGTTGAAGTAAGACTGAGAACCAGCCTAGGATTTGGTAATGCCGGCAGCAGCATTACCAAACAAAAACAATTAAAACTCACGCGCACCGCTTTGCATTATTTGCAAGCACATGGCGATGCAGCTTGTCGCTTCGACGCCATCCTGATGGACAAAGCCGAGGTGGCCAACTTAGTGTGGTTACGTAATGCATTTGACGCATAAAAAGCGTATCATTCGCAAAAAATAGATGCACCAATCTAACTGCCCGTTCACATCAAGGAGTCAACCATGCTGTTAAACACTCAAAATATTGCCCTAAAGCTTTTCTTGTCCTTAGCCTTGATCAGCCAACTCAGCGCCTGCGTCCCGGTAGTCGTCGGCGGCGCAGCAGCTGGCGGAGCCATGGCTAGCGACAGACGCACCTCAGGCATATACGTAGAGGACGAAAACATCGAATTAAAAGCGCTGAAGATGATAGAAACGAACTTAGGCTCAACCGCGCATGTCAATGTGACTAGTTACAATCGCAATGTCTTGTTAACTGGCGAAGCGCCAAGCGCTGAAGCGAAAAGCAAAGCCGAAACCATGATTAAGACCATTACCAATATTCGTGGTATCACCAATGAACTTGTTGTGGGTGAAAAATCGACTATCAGCTCACGCAGTAACGACGCATACTTAACCACTAAGGTAAAAACGCAATTCGTAACGGAAAATAAATTTTCTGCCAACTACGTTAAAGTGGTTACCGAAAATAACGTGGTGTATTTATTGGGCATCGTAACCAAGTCTGAAGCCGACGCTGCGGCCGAAATAGCCAGCAACACCAGTGGCGTGCGAAAAGTAGTGAAGTTATTTGAGTACCAACCCTAAACACTAGCTTAGTTTAACCACCCTAAGCAACAGACCTTAATTTAATATTGGCAAGCAACCTAATGACCAGCAATCTAAAACCCAGCAATACCACTGGCGAAATTATCATACAAAGCAACACTCGCGCCGGCAAACCCTTTCGCCCTAGTGATTGGGTGGATCGCATGTGCAGCAGTTACGCTTCCTTTGGGGAAGACCGTAAATTAAAATACTCACCTTACCTCAAACCCAAAGTAATGGATGGTGTACGTTGCTTGGCAGTGGATTTAAAACTAAAAACCGTCAACCCAGATGGCTATGCGCAACTCATGCATTTTGCTGAAGAGAATCAATTAAATGTGGTCGACGAGCACGGCAATAGCATTAGCGCACCGCAATAAAATCAGCCCCTTTAAGGCAGCCGTTTTAAATTTGGCTCTTCACTAAAACGGTTTTTTTCGTTACGATACGTATTCATTTAAAGTATTAATCAAATCGAGGTTTTCATGAGTGAACATATAACACACCTTAACGATGCGAGTTTTGAGCAAGACGTGCTCCAGTCGCAACTTCCAGTTCTAGTTGACTATTGGGCGGAATGGTGTGGCCCTTGCAAGATGATTGCACCCATCTTGGATGAGATCTCTAAAGAATACGCCGGCCGATTAAAAGTAGGCAAGCTGAACATAGACGACAACCAATTAACCCCGCCAAAATATGGCATACGCGGCATCCCCACCCTAATGCTATTTAAAAATGGTAACGTGGAAGCCACCAAAGTTGGCGCCCTATCTAAATCCCAATTAACTGCATTTATTGACAGCAACATTTAAACCCTTTACGCTGTGCGCATTGCTGAGAATGTGCTTGATTTAAGCTTACACCCATCAAGCACTTTTCAAACCCACCTACCAAACAACTCCTAGCTTTACCCTTCCCTAGACCATCCTTGTATTAGTGAGCCTTCATGCACTTATCCGACCTTAAACACCTTCCCGTCACCGAATTAGTGGACATGGCGATTGCCGATGACATCGACAATGCCAGCCGTATGCGTAAACAAGACCTGATTTTTGCCATCTTGAAGCACAAGGCAAAAAAGGGTGACAGCATATTTGGCGATGGCACACTGGAAGTTTTGCAAGATGGCTTTGGCTTTTTGCGCTCGCCTGACACCTCTTACTTAGCAGGCCCAGACGACATCTACGTGTCACCGTCGCAAATTCGCCGCTTTAATTTGCATACCGGTGACAGCATACAAGGTGAAATTCGCATCCCTAAAGACGGTGAACGCTATTTCGCCCTAGTGAAGGTCGATGTGGTTAACGGTGAAGCGCCGGAAAACACCAAGCATAAAATTTTATTTGAAAACTTAACCCCCTTATTCCCAACCATACCGCTCACCTTGGAGCGCGATATCAAGGGTGTGGAAAACATTACCAGTCGCGTTATCGACATGATCGCACCGATAGGCCGCGGTCAACGTGGCTTACTGGTTGCCAGCCCCAAGAGTGGTAAAACGGTGATGATGCAAAACATTGCGCACGCAATTACCGCCAATCATCCTGACGTCATTTTAATCGTGTTGCTGATTGACGAGCGGCCTGAGGAAGTGACCGAAATGACCCGCTCCGTTAAGGGCGAAGTGGTGGCTTCAACTTTTGATGAACCTGCAACACGCCACGTGCAAGTTGCTGAAATGGTGCTGGAAAAAGCCAAACGCTTGGTTGAGCATAAAAAAGACGTGGTGATTTTACTGGACTCGATTACCCGTTTAGCCCGTGCTTACAACACCGTCATCCCATCATCAGGCAAAGTATTAACCGGCGGTGTGGATGCCAATGCACTGCAGCGTCCTAAACGGTTTTTTGGTGCCGCGCGTAACGTTGAGGAAGGCGGCTCATTGACCATCATTGCTACCGCATTGGTTGACACAGGCTCTCGCATGGATGACGTCATCTATGAAGAGTTTAAAGGTACCGGCAACATGGAAATCCACCTTGATCGCAAAATGGCTGAAAAACGCCAGTACCCTGCCATCAACGTCAACAAATCTGGCACCCGTCGTGAAGAGCTGCTCATCGAAAAAGACGTGCTGCAGAAAATTTGGGTGTTACGTAAACTGCTCTACCCCATGGATGACATCGAAGCGATGGAATTCTTGCTCGACAAGATTAAAGCCACTAAAAATAATGCGGATTTCTTTGACAGCATGCGCAGAGGCTAATCGGCCAGGGCGTTTTAATTTACAAGCCATCCTTGCATAGCAAGGCAAATGTAAATATAATGCCTGGTTCTTACAAAATCAGCTGCCGTATCGTTCGGCAAAATTGAGGTTACTATTATGAAAGATGGAATTCACCCAGAATACCGCGACGTTGTTTTTCAAGACATCGGCGCAGACTTTACCTTTATGACACGCTCAACCATAGCGGCTAAAGACACCATTAAATGGACAGACGGTAAAGAATACCCGCTTGTAAAAATTGAAGTTTCATCAAAATCTCACCCGTTTTACACTGGTAAGCAAATGATTTTAGACACGGCTGGCCGTGTTGATAAATTCCGTAAAAAATACGGCATGTAATTCAAGTAATGCACAACAAAACAGGCAGCTTAGGCTGCCTTTTTTATTGCCCTAAACTAAGCGACCTTAAGCTAAATTAAGCCTTATTGCATAAGCCTATGGTGAAATGCCGCTATCGGTTAAAATTAAGCCGCTAATTAGAGAAAACAGGCTACAAAAACCGCATGCGCTTTCAACTTGATCACGACTGGCAAGGCAATATGGCTACCCCACGCGCGCACTTAGGCGACAGCGTGAAAATCCAGTTATTGCTGGTTTTATGCTTCATTTGGGTGCTACTAGGGTTAACTGGCCACGCTCCTTGGAAACCGCTGGAATCCACCGGCATCAATATCGTTAAAACGCTATTCGATAATGGCACATGGCTGGCACCCTTAACTAGCGATGGCACTACACTGGAAAACCCACCTCTGTATTACCTTAGCGCCGCAGCGAGTGCCTACACCCTCTCTCCCTGGTTGGCCATGCACGATGGCGCAAGATTGATCAACGCGCTATGGCTGTCCTTGATGTTGCTGATGGTGGGCATGAGCGGCAGGGAGTTGTGGGGCAATGGGGCAGGTCGCCATGCCACCTTGATCATGCTAGGCAGCATAGGCTTGGTGGTCAGCGCGCACAGTTTGTCGGTTGAAATAGCCGGCTTAACGGCCAGTGCGCTGGGGTTTTATGCGCTGTCACTGGCTAGACGCCGACCTAAGCTTAGCAGTATTTTATTGGCCAGCGCCTTGTGCCTAGGCTACCTTTCTTACGGCCTAATGAGCGCCTTACCCTTAATTGGCAGCGCTTTGTTGTTGATGTTAATTTCTAAAGCTTGGCGCACACCTACCTTCGTCAAAACCCTATTCAGCGCGCTATTACTTGCCAGCCTGCCGATCGCATTGTGGTTAATTCTATTGCATCAACAACACAGCGATTTATTTCATGCTTGGTGGAATGCGCATTTAAACGGCTTTAATCAGAGCAATCACCTGTATTTCTTACGCATTTTAATTTGGTATGCGTGGCCGGCATTGCCCTTAGCCTCACTCGGCCTATGGCACTATAGGCAGCGCTTGCATGTGCTTGGGCCCATGCAACTGATACTGGTTTTTTTTGCTTGCCATGTTTTTTTCTTAGGCCTCATGGCCTCGGCCAAAGACATTAATGCCCTAACGCTACTGCTGCCATTAACGGCACTGGCCGCTGGCAGCGTTGAGCACCTAAAACGCGGCATGGCTGCGGCTTTAAACTGGTTTGGTGTGCTTTTATTTGGCTTAATTGGCAGCCTTATTTGGCTGGGCTGGCTGGCCATGCTGACTGGCCACCCAATTAAACTTAAGCAACGCATGGTGTTCTTGTCGGGTGCCGAACAGTTAACTTTTAATTGGTTGGCTTTTATCATTGCCCTGCTGGTCACGGCAATTTGGCTGTTTGTTTGCATACGTGCCAGACAAACCAACAAATCCACCGTAAGCAATTGGGCGGTAGGCATGACGTTTGCATGGAGTTTGCTTATGACGCTTTGGTTACCCTTGCTCGATTCAGCCAAAAGTTACCACGCTGTTTTCACTAGCCTAGACCAACGCTTAAGCACGCTTAAGGGCTGCGTCAATAGTTTAAATGTGGAACGGCAACAAGCTTTGCTGCTTAATTATTACAGTGCTATCAACCTAACGCCCGTGGCCAGCAGCCAACTTAGTGCCTGTGACTACTTATTGGTTTTTAATAAAAAAGGGCAGCAACGTTTTGAGCCGGATAGCTCTTGGCAACAAGCGTGGTCGGGCAAGCGACCGGCCGACAGAAAAGAGAGTTTTTACTTATACCAACGCTTGAATTGATTGACGACTAACTGGCCTAAACGTGGTTGGCCGTCATTATATTTTTAAATGGGCGGCGATGGCTTTTTGTACCGGCACATGCAAGCCCACGCCGGCTTGTTGGCTAACATGCTGGGCAATTTGTTGGCGCATGGCCAAAGCCCAAAAACGGTTAATGTGTTCGGCTATACCCTGTTCCGCTTGCGCTGGATCGGGGTAGGATTCGTAAAAATCGCCTATCTGATTAGCCATAGAAATTAATCGCTGTATATCCATTTTTAAATACCCACTAGCCTTAGTCTAAACTGATTCAATATAAAATTTTGTCGCCATGGCTGTACACCACGAAACGGCCATCCCTAGCAAAGCCGACCAAACATAAGCCGCACTGTTCAGCCACACGCACGGCTAAAGCCGTTGGCGCGGACACCGCCACCAACATCGCCAAACCGGCGGTGGCCACCTTTTGCACCATCTCAAAACTGGCGCGACTGGTGGTAAGGGCAAAACCACTTTTATCTTGTTGCCCGGTTTTAGCTAAGGCGCCCAGCACTTTGTCCAAGGCATTATGCCGCCCTACGTCTTCTCGCACCAAGCCGATGCTGCCATCGGCTAACACATAAGCGCTAGCGTGCGTGGCACCGGTTTGCTGTTGCAATAGTTGATGACTAGGCAAGGCTGCCAATGCGCTAACTATGCTGGTCGAGGCGTATACCGCCGAATTGCTTAATGCCGCTGGGTAACGCATGGCTTGGGCTAAATTTTCCGCGCCACACAAGCCGCAACCGGTTTTACCGGCTAAGGTACGGCGCCGTTCCTTTAACTGCATAAAACGCTCGCTGGCTATGCTGCAATGCAAGGCCACACCTTGTTCTTGTTCTAGCACTTCTATGCCATACAGCTCACTAGGATGCGTCACTATGCCTTCACTTAAGGCAAAGCCCAAGGCAAAGTCTTCCAAATCCTTGGCCGTAGCCAACATCACCGCATGCGATACACCGTTGTAAACCATGGCCACCGGGGTCTCTTCGGCCAAACAATCTTGTGCCTGCCGAAGTTCACCATCACGCCACTGTTGCACGCTTAGCAAACTTGAGGCCTGACTTAACACGACAGACTTAGTCAGCATCAATCTATTTTAGCGGCTTCTGCATTCCTGCCCGCAAATGCCAATTGCGCCTCACTAAAGGTTTTGTAATGCAATTGCCAATCCGACAACTGATTCACACGCGACACTTGCACCGCCGTCACTTTAAACTCAGGGCAATTGGTCGCCCAATCACTGTTGTCGGTGGTAATCACGTTAGCACCCGATTCAGGGTGATGGAAAGTGGTGTAGATTACTCCCGCCTGCACGCGCTCAGTTAATTTAGCACGCAATACGGTTTCGCCAGCACGACTGGCTATGCCTATCCAATCGCCATCCTTAATACCTCTTTCGGTGGCGTCGTGTGGATGGATCTCCACCACGTCCTCATGATGCCATGCCACGTTTTTGGTACGACGGGTTTGCGCGCCGACGTTGTACTGCGACAAAATTCGACCGGTGGTCAAGATCAATGGGTATTTGGCATTGACTCTCTCCGTGGTTGGCACGTATTGCGTGATAAAGAACTTACCCTTGCCGCGCACGAATGCATCAATATGCATGGTCGGTGTGCCGGTAGGATACTCATCGTTACACGGCCATTGTATGCTGCCCAATTGATCCAGTTTTGCAAAACTCACGCCTTTAAAGGTGGGCGTTAATGCGGCAATTTCATCCATGATGTCACTGGCATGCTGGTAATCCATTTGGTAGCCCAAGGCTTGGGCCAACATGGCGGTAATTTGCCAATCTTCGTAACCTTGTCCACCAACATTATTTTTAGGGGCCATGACACGGCGTACTGGTGAGATGCGGCGCTCGGCATTGGTAAAGGTGCCGCTCTTTTCTAAAAACGATGCGCCAGGGAAAAATACATGGGCATACATGGCCGTCTCGTTTAAGAATAAATCTTGCACGATCACGCATTCCATATTCTCCAAGGCATGGGTGACATGCTGGGTATTGGGATCGGATTGCACGATGTCTTCGCCCACGCAATACAAAGCTTTGAAGCGGCCCTCACCGGCCAAGTCCAGCATATTAGGAATGCGCAAGCCGGGCTCATCACTGAGCGGCCTACCCCAAGCAGCCTCAAACAAGGCTTTCGCTGATGGGTCTGAAACGTGGCGATAACCAGGGTACTCGTGCGGCATGGAGCCCATATCACACGAGCCTTGCACGTTGTTTTGACCACGCAATGGGTTGATGCCCACGCCTTCACGTCCAACGTTGCCGGTGGCCATGGCCAAGTTGGCTATGCCCATCACGGTGGTAGAGCCTTGAGAATGCTCGGTCACGCCCAAGCCATAATAAATGGCGGCGTTACCGCCAGTCGCAAACAAGCGCGCTGCCTCTCTAATTTTCTTAGCGTCCACGCCCAACTCTTCGGCCAAGGCTTCCGGGGAATTCTCTGGCTTGGCAACAAAATCGCGCCACAACACAAACGAATCCCACTCGCAGCGTTCTTTAACAAAGTCTTCTTTGACCAAGCCTTCCGTCACCACCACATGGGCTAGGGCGGAAATCAGGGCAACATTGGTACCGGGGCGTAAATTTAAATGGTGATCCGCACGAATATGCGGTGAATTTTCCACCAAATCAATCGCACGTGGATCGGCAATAATCAGTTTGGCGCCTTCGCGCAAACGGCGTTTCATTTGTGAGGCAAACACCGGGTGGCCATCGGTCGGGTTGGCGCCAATAATCATAATAACGTCCGATTGCATGACCGAATCAAAGGTTTGCGTCCCGGCTGATTCCCCTATGGTTTGCTTAAGACCATAGCCAGTTGGGCTATGGCAAACACGGGCGCAAGTGTCAACGTTATTGGTACCAAACACAGCACGCACCAACTTCTGCGTCACGTACACTTCTTCATTGGTACAACGTGAGGAGGTAATGCCACCCATCGCGTCTTTGCCGTATTTGGCTTCTATGCGTTTGATTTCACTGGCCGCGTAATTAATCGCCTCTTCCCAGCTAACCGATTGCCATTCATCCTTGATGCTTTTTCGTATCATGGGCGTGGTGATTCTGTCTTGATGGGTGGCATAGCCCCAGGCAAAGCGCCCTTTAACGCAAGAGTGGCCGTGGTTGGCGCCGCCGTTTTTGTTCGGCACCATGCGCACCACTTCTTCGCCTTTCATTTCCGCATTAAAGGAACAGCCCACACCGCAATATGCACAGGTGGTGGTTACACTGTGCTCAGGCACACCGTGGTCTATCACGGTTTTTTCAATTAAGGTCGCGGTTGGGCAAGCTTGCACGCAAGCGCCACAGGACACGCATTCGGAATCCAAGAAATTAGTCACCCCCGCCGCCACTTTGGATTCAAAGCCGCGTCCCGAAATGGTCAGCGCAAAGGTGCCTTGGGTTTCTTCGCAAGCACGCACGCAACGCGAGCAAACAATGCACTTGCTAGGGTCAAAGCTAAAATAAGGATTGGATTCGTCTTTAACGGACTTGAGGTGATTTTCGCCATCGTAACCGTAGCGCACTTCACGCAGACCCACTGCACCGGCCATGTCCTGCAATTCGCAATCACCATTGGTGGCGCAGGTCAAACAATCCAAGGGGTGGTCGGAAATATACAATTCCATGGTGCCGCGGCGAATGTCGGCCAACTTGGCCGTTTGCGTGTGCACTTTGATGCCCTGCGCAACCGGCGTCGTGCAAGAGGCTGGGTAACCACGGCGACCCTCAATTTCCACCACGCACAATCGGCAAGAGCCAAATGGCTCCAAACTATCGGTTGCACACAATTTAGGCACGTTAATACCGGCCATGATGGAGGCCCGCATAATAGATGTGCCTTCAGGCACGCTTATTTCCCTGTCATCTATGGTCAAGGTCACCTGTTTATTCGACAAGCTGGCTGGCGTGCCGTAATCCAATTGGTCATCGTAATTGGTGCGGCTGTGTTCAGGCTGATGGGTGCTGTTGTATTTAATGTCGTCCATGACGCTCTCCTTTACGGTTTAAGCCAAGCTAAACCGCGGCATCCTTAATGTTGAAATCTGCTGGGAAATGGTTAATCGCGCTTAATACCGGGTACGGCGTCATGCCACCCAATGCACAGAGTGAGCCATTTAACATGGTGTCACTTAGGTCACGCACCAACTTGATGTTTTTAACACGATCGGTGCCGGCAATGATTTTGTCCATCACTTCCACACCACGTGTCGAGCCTATACGGCATGGCGTGCATTTACCGCACGATTCAATCGCACAAAACTCAAAGGCATAACGGGCCATTTTGGCCATATCGACCGTGTCATCAAACGCTACGATACCGCCGTGACCAAGCACCGCCCAAATAGCACTAAAGGCTTCGTAATCCAAAGGCGTATCGAATTGCGATTCCGGCAGAAACGCACCCAAAGGGCCGCCCACTTGCACGGCCTTAATGGGTCGGCCACTGGCTGAACCGCCGCCGTAATCGTACAGCAGTTCGCGTAAGGTAATGCCAAAGGCCAACTCTACCAAGCCGCCCTGTTTAATGTTGCCAGCCAACTGTATGGGCAAGGTGCCGCGCGAGCGACCCATGCCATAGTCAGCATAATATTGCGCGCCCTTATGCAAAATAATCGGCACCGTGGCCAATGAAATGACGTTGTTCACCACGGTCGGTTTGCCAAACAAACCTTCAATCGCTGGCAAAGGCGGCTTAAAGCGTACTAATCCACGTTTGCCTTCCAAACTTTCCAATAAAGAAGTCTCTTCACCGCATACATATGCCCCAGCCGCACGGCGGACTTCAAGTTTAAAGCCATGCGATGAGCCCAGTATGTTGTCGCCTAAATAGCCGGCCTGTTGGGCTTTAGCGATAGCTTCGTTCAGCACAGCAAGCGCGTGCGGGTATTCCGAACGCAAGTATATATAGCCTTGTGTGGCGCCAACGGCAATACCGGCGATGGTCATGCCCTCAATCAACACATAGGGGTCATTCTCCATGATCATGCGATCAGAATAGGTACCGGAATCGCCCTCATCGGCATTGCAAACTATGTATTTTTGATCGGCTGCACAGCCTAAGACGGTGTTCCATTTAATACCTGTCGGGAAGGCGGCACCACCACGGCCACGTAAACCGGAATCGGTCACGGTTTTTACTATGTCTGCCGCCGATAAAGCCAAGGCATTTTTCAGGCCTTGGTAACCGTCGTGCGCCAAATAATCTTCTAGTGACACCGGGTCGGTAATGCCGACACGGGTAAAGGTCAGGCGCTGTTGCTGCTTGAGCCAAGCCAATTCCTCGGTCAGGCCTAAATTTAATCGGTGTGCTTTGGCGCTGGTAGCCTCAGCATTTAAAAAGTCCGCATCAAACAAGCCGCTGACATCGGCAGCTTTTACCGGCCCGTATGCCACTCGGCCTTTATCGGTGGCCACTTCCACCATGGTTTCTAACCAGTAAAGGCCGCGCGAACCGTTACGCACTATGGTCACGGCTATGCCGCGCTTGGCCGCTTCTTGGCTAATGGCGATCGCTACTTTTTCCGCCCCTACCGACAGGGCGCTGGAATCGCGTGGTATGTAAATTATCGTACTCATACTAAGCCTGCGCCTCCACTTTTTTGGCATCGTGTATTAAGGCCTCTAAATCGGCTTTGCTGACGCGTCCAAATATTTCCTCATCCATCATCACCGCTGGTGACAGTGCACAGTTACCAAGGCAGTAAACAGGCTCCAATGTAATCGCCTGATCTTCACTGGTTTCGTGGTAATCAATGCTTAAGCATTGCTTGGCATGGGCTTCCAAACCCTCGGAACCCATGGCTTGGCAGGATTCGGCCCGGCATATTTGCAGCACATGACGACCGGGTTTGTGCGTTTTAAAGTGGTGATAAAAGCTCACCACGCCATGCACCTCTGCCACCGACAAGCTGAGCGCCTGGGCTATTTTTGGGTAGGCGGATTCGGGTATATAACTTAGCTCATCCTGGATAGCATGCAACAAGGGCAACAACGCCCCTGGCAATGATTTGTATTGCGCGATCAGTTGATCCAATTTATCAGTCCATCCTGCTTGCACGCTTGCTTGGTTAATAAGGGTATCCTGCAACATCACTCTCCAAAACTTCATACACGGTATTTTTCTAGCCGTAAGTATAATACACTTGCTACTAGCTATCCATTACGACAAGACCTGATAAATAAAGTGCCACCTACCATTCAACAATTAACTGACCAACACGGTCGTATCGTCGATTACATTCGACTGTCTATTACCGATAGATGCGATTTTAGATGCGCCTATTGCATGTCTGAAGAAATGACATTTCTACCCCGCGATGAAGTCTTGAGCCTAGAAGAGTGCGCTCGCTTGGTCAAAATTTTCGTCGGTTTGGGCGTGAGCAAAGTGCGTATCACCGGCGGCGAACCTTTGGTGCGTAAAAATGCCCTGTGGTTATTTGAGGAAATTGGTCGACTGCCTAGGCTTAAAGAGTTAGTGCTTACTAGCAATGGAAGCCAGCTACATAAACAAGCAGTAGGATTAAAGCGCGCAGGGGTTAAGCGCATTAACATCAGTCTAGACAGCTTAGACCCGATCCGTTTCAAGCGCATTACTCGCACCGGCGAGCTCGATCAAGTCTTAGCTGGTATCCAAGCTGCCAAGCATGCCGGCTTTGAGAACATTAAACTAAATACGGTGCTCATGCGTGGCGTCAATGACGACGAAGCCGTGCCCTTGGTTCAATTTGCCATAGACCAAGGCTTAGACATTTCCTTTATAGAAGAGATGCCCATAGGTGAAGTGCAACACCATCGCTTATCGACATTTTGCAGCAATGAAGACACCTTAAAAACCCTGCAAGCGGCCTACCCATTGATTGCCAGCACAAAAAGCACAGGCGGTCCTGCACGCTATTGGCAGGTGGCCAATAGTCCAAGCAAAATAGGCTTTATTTCCCCGCACAGCCATAACTTTTGCGAGCAGTGCAACCGCGTCCGCATCAGTTGCAAAGGCGAACTGTATTTATGTTTAGGCCAAGACGATAAGGTTGAGTTGATGCCGTTGTTGCGTGAGCACCCTTACGACGACCAAGCCATCATTGCCGCCATATTAGCCAGCATGGCTATTAAACCACTGGGGCACGATTTTGATTTAAACCGCCAACAGCCTGCCGTGGTGCGCTTCATGTCGCATACCGGCGGCTAAGTCATGGCTATCAGCGCCATCATTTTGGCTGGCGGTCGTGCCACCCGCATGAACGGCATAGACAAAGGCTGGGCCTTATTAAACCAGCGCGCCCTGATTAGCCACGTTATTTCCCGCTTATCGCCGCAAGTGGACGACATCCTCATAAATGCCAACCGTGAACTGGACCGATACGCAGCGTTAGGCTACCCAGTTTGGTCAGACAGCTACCCAGACTTTGTCGGCCCATTGGCCGGCATCAGCCTAGGTTTACAACACGCACAACAGGAGTATGTATTAAGCGTTCCCTGTGACTGCCCCTTGCTGCCGCTGGATCTAGCCGAACGCTTGCTAGCCGCATTAAACGAGCATCAAGCGCAAATTGCCGTAGCCAGCTGTCATGGCCATAGCCAGCCGGTTTTCTGCTTATGCAAAAAAAGTGTTTTAACAACGCTGCAAGCCTACTTGCAACAAGGGAACCGCCGCGTCAGCGACTGGCAAAAAAGCTTAGCCTATGTTGAAGTGGATTTTAGCGACAGGGCGCAGGCGTTTATTAATTTGAATACCGCAGATGACCTGGCTGCTTTAGAATTGCAGCTATCCAATTAAGCCTAATTTAACCGCCAATATGCCCAACAACCTAAACCCAGCGTCACGCTTGCCTAGCCTGATGGAAGATTACGATCCCAATGCCATGTCGGTGGCTAAGGCCAAATTATTCATCCAAGCGCACCTAAGCCCCCTGACAACATGCGAACAAGTGGCCATAAAAGACGGCCTAGGCAGGGTGTTGGCACAGGCGGTTTTATCGCCAGCACACGTGCCCAATTACGACAACTCGGCCATGGACGGCTACGCGTTCAACAGCCTAGATATCGCCGCTGAGGGCCAGACTGAATTAAGCTTGATAGGCACAGCCTTCGCTGGCAAGGGCTTTGATCAGCCGGTGCAATCAGGTCAATGCGTGCGCATCATGACCGGCGCCATGATGCCCAACGGGACAGACAGCGTTGTAGTGCAAGAAAAGGTTAGCTTGGCCGGCGACCGCATCAGCTTCTCCAAACCTGCAAGCCGCAACATGAACGTGCGTTATGCAGGTGAAGATTTAAGCTTGGGTCAAACCGTATTGCCCGCTGGCCATCTCATGCAAGCGGCAGACTTAGGCTTGCTGGCCTCACTAGGCATTGCTCAAATCAGCGTATACCGCAAACTTAAGGTGGCGTTTTTTTCCACCGGTGACGAATTAGCCGGCATAGGCCAACCCCTAAAAATTGGGCAGGTTTACGACAGCAATCGCTACACCCTATTCGGCATGTTAAGCCGCTTAGGCGTTGACATCCTCGACTTAGGTGCGATTGCCGACGACCCCGACTTGCTAGAAAAAACCTTGCTAGCTGCCAGCCAACAAGCCGATGCCGTGATCACCAGTGGCGGGGTATCAGTCGGCGAAGCCGATCACATGAAAACGCTATTAAGCAAGCACGGCCAAGTGCTGTTTTGGAAAATCAACATGAAACCCGGTCGGCCTCTAGCCTACGGTAAAATCGGTCAGGCGCATTATTTCGGCTTACCTGGCAACCCGGTAGCCGTCATGGTGACCTTCTATCAGTTTGTCCGCGTAGCTTTGCTCACGCTGATGGGGCAAAGCCAAATCCCGCCACTACCGACTTTCAATGTGGTGTGCACGGAGCCCATAAAAAAACAAAGCGGTCGCAGCGAATTTCAACGCGGCATACTCAGCATGAATCAAACTGGCTTGTGGGAAGTTAAGCCGACTGGCAACCAAGGTTCAGCCATACTAAGTTCCATGTCTAAGGCGAATTGCTTTATTGTGCTCGATGAACAGACTGGCAACCTAGACGCAGGAGCGACCGTCGCTGTGCAAGTATTGCACGGCCTTATTTAGCCTCAGCAAAAGACAGAATTTAAAGCCTTGTAAACGGCATATTGCCGCAGCATGTTGTATAATTTTTCATCCTTAAACTTGCCTGCGCATTAATTTAAACTAGGCCTTACACTGCTTTTGAATTTCACCCTGAACAAGCTAAACACCCACCCCAGTGATTCGAGCCAGTCCACCCTGATGTGGGCTTTAATCGGCTCATTGATGCTGCATGCTTTTATTGGGCTGGTGCTGCCTAACTTTGCCATGGACACACCCAAGCAGGACACCTTGGTCGTGGAACTCGTGCAACAAGCACCGCCTCCGCCACCTCCTCCCGAGCCGCCAAAACCCGAACCCATCAAACCTAAGCCGCAAATTAAACCAGTGGTGAAACCGGTGGTCGTGCCCACAGAAATAAAAAACGATCCCACGCCACCACCACCGCCACCAGAGGTGATTGCCGCGGCCCCGCAAGTTGATGCCCCGCCGCCCAAAACGCCGCCGGTTGCTATCGTGCCACGTGAGCCGCCTAAACCGGTGGTGGTGCCAGTCGACACCACTGAAGCGCGCGATAATTACGACAACGCTTTGTGGTCAGCCATCGTCAAACACAAACAATACCCACGCATTGCACAAATGCGTGGCTGGCAAGGTGAAGCCATCGTCGAACTGCAAATCGACGGCAACGGCAAGCTTAAATCTAAAAAAATCGTACTATCCAGTGGTCATGAGGTGCTGGATAAGCAAGCCTTGGACATGGTAGAAAAAGCCCTGCCCTTTCCCGCACCACCAGAGGTCTTACGCGGCAGCAACTTCAGCGTCAAAGTGCCGATCGCCTTCAAATTAGAATAGCCCTCTATAGCAGCCAGTCGCATCATGCACAAAAATAAATCCCTAAAAGACCTCCTGCTGATACACGAGCTGGCGTTTATTTTACTGATTATTTTAGCCGCGACGGCCGGTGCGATTGGCATCCACCTGTGGGAAAAATCCAGCCAAGAGGCAACCCGCATCAGCTCATTGGTCACCGAAGTGCAACAGACACGGGGGGATTTATACCGACAAATGAAAGAATTGTTTGACGCTTATTTTCTAGAAGATGCCACGGCTAGGGAAGAATACGACAACTTTACCGCTTCGGTTGAAAACCACTTCCTGCAATTAAAAAAAATTGCCGTCGGCCCAGAGGAAATTCAAGCCATAGACGCCTTGCAAGGCAATTACCAAACATTCGTTGTCGAAGCGCCGGCCTTATTTGATGCCTACCAACTGTCTTCCAATGCCGCCAGTAAACGCGCCATCAATACCGACATTGAGACCGGTTTGTTTAATCGTCACGAAGTCATCTTGGCGCACACCGAGCGCTTGCTGAATCAAAAGCAAAAAGAATTAAACCAACAGCTGAGCAACACAAAACGTATCGCCATCTTACTGCTCATCATGCCCTTATTGCTGGCTATTTTGCTGCTTATTTTTTCACGGGTATTTTTAAAGCGGGCTATCGTGCAACCCATACAAGGCGTATTAAAAGCCACCGCAGAAATCAGTACCGGCAACCTGAATCACAGGGCCCCAGAGGAGGGGGTGGCGGAACTGGCCATGGTATCGCAAGCCATTAACGTCATGGCGGATAAATTGAGCTCCAGCCAAGAGGCCTTGGTGCGCAGCGAAAAGCAAGCCGCTCAGGGATTGTTGGTGCCCATGCTAGCCCACAATATACGCAATCCATTGGCTAGCATACGCGCCATCGCGCAAGTCATGGACGACCCAGAACAAGACAACGAAACGCGCAGCGCCTTTAAGGACATCATAGACACCGTGGACCGATTGGAACGCTGGACAGGTTCACTGTTAGCCTACTTACTGCCACTTAAACCGCAAGCACAACACAGCCAATTAAAAGACATAGTGGAAGGGGCTTTAGCGCCCTTGCAGCAAAAAATAAAAGCCAAATCCATACAGCTAGGCTTACCGAAATGGCCAAAAAATAATGCCGTCTACACCGACCAGCACCTGCTTGAACAAGTCATCTACAATTTGCTACTGAATGCCATAGACGCATCCAATAAAGACGGCACCATAGACATCGTGGTCGAAATAAAGCGACAAACATTCAGCTTGCAAATTCTAGACCGTGCCGGTGGCATGCCATTTAAACCAGACCCCAGCGCCATCAGCGCCCCCTCTACTAAGCGCTTTGGTACCGGCTTGGGCATTCCCTTTGCTTTCAAGGTGTGCGATGCCTTAGGTGGCGAATTGAACTTTGCCGCACGACCGGAAGGCGGCACCGTCATCACCATGCAACTGCCAGTGTGAAGGCCGCATTCAAATAAATGCAATTCAGCACAAATACTGTCATTTTAATGAACTAGACTATTGCCTTAATCGGTCTTTTTATCAACAATGGTAAAAGACTTAAACCCAAATGGAAACACTATGCAAAATCATGCTGTACCGGATTTTCAATTGGCTGCAACCGGCAATACCACCTTTCAATTATCCCAGTACCTAGGCAAAAATATCGTCCTCTACTTTTACCCCAAAGATGCCACACCAGGTTGCACCACGCAAGGCGTGCAATTTAGAGACGCGTATGCCAACTTTCAAGCACTGAATACGGTCATTTTTGGCATCTCACGCGACACCATTAAATCGCACGAAAACTTTAAATCGAAGTTCACTTTTCCCTTTGATTTGCTGGCAGACACAGAAGAATTAGCCTGCAATCTGTTTGGCGTGATTAAAATGAAAAACATGTATGGCAAGCAAGTTCGTGGCATAGAGCGCAGCACATTTGTCATCGACAAACAGGGCATATTAGTCAAAGAATGGCGTGGCGTAAAAGTAGACGGTCACGTGGCCGAGGTACTTGATTTTGTGCAATCCCTTTAATTTATTCCTTTGTAATCCTTACTCTTCGCAATCAAACACTAAAAATAGAAAGTGAATTATGGCTAAAGCAACCTTAACCCCAACCAAACTTTTTGTGCTTGATACCAACGTACTAATCCACGACCCTTCCAGTTTATTCCGTTTTGAAGAACACGATATTTTCCTGCCCATGGTCACATTGGAGGAGTTAGATAACAACAAGAAAGGCTTAACCGAAGTCGCGCGCAGCGCACGCCAAGCAAGTCGCAATTTAGAGAGCATAGTCGGCGCTGATTTGATCGACTTAGAGCTAGGCTGCCCACTGAGCATCAATGGCAACCGTCAGCAAATGGGTCGCTTGTTTTTGCAAACCAAAGAAATCACCGTTGAACTGCCCGGATTGGCTGGCAGCAAAGCCGATAATCAAATCTTAGGCGTGGTGTTTGATTTACAACAACACAACCCCCAGCGCCAAGTCATACTGGTCAGCAAGGACATCAACATCCGCATCAAAGCTCGTGCCATAGGCATGTTGGCAGAAGATTATTTCAACGACAAAGTCTTAGAAGACACCGATCTTTTGTACAGCGGCATGACCGAGCTGGCGGCCAACTTCTGGGAAACGCACAGCAAAGCCATGGAATCTTGGCAAGAAGCCGGTCGCATGTTTTACCGTATAAACGGCCCCTTATGCAAATCGTTTCTGGTCAATGAATTCGTTTATTACGAATTTGAAAAACCGTTTCATGCCATCGTGCGCAGCGTGGATGGCGATTCAGCGGTGCTAGAGGTAGTCAAAGACCACTTGCAAGCCAAGAACAACGTTTGGGGCATCAATGCCCGTAACCGCGAACAAAATTTCGCCCTGAATTTGTTGATGGACCCTGAAATCGACTTTGTCACCTTATTGGGTCAAGCCGGTACCGGCAAAACTTTGTTGACCCTTGCCTCCGCTCTTACGCAAGTGCTGGACAGTAAAATCTATTCCGAAATCATCATGACCCGTGTCACCGTCTCCGTTGGCGAAGACATAGGCTTCTTACCGGGAACAGAAGAAGAGAAGATGGGTCCATGGATGGGTGCCTTGGACGATAACTTGGACGTATTAAACAAAAGTGACGACACCGCCGGCGAATGGGGACGGGCAGCAACGCAAGACCTCATACGCAGTCGCGTTAAAGTTAAATCCCTTAACTTCATGCGCGGCCGTACCTTTTTAAATAAATTTTTGATCATAGACGAAGCGCAAAACTTAACGCCCAAACAAATGAAAACGCTGATTACCCGTGCAGGCCCAGGCACCAAAGTAGTGTGTTTGGGTAACATCGCGCAAATTGATACGCCCTACCTAACCGAAGGCAGCTCTGGCCTGACTTATGTAGTGGATAGGTTTAAGGGCTGGGGACATAACGGCCACATCACGCTAATGCGTGGTGAACGCTCGCGCTTGGCCGACTTTGCCGCAGAGGCCTTGTAGCCTACTCATGAAAAAAGGCTTTTACACGCTGTTAATGGCGCAATTTTTATCGGCGATTGCCGATAATGCCTTGCTGTTTGCCGCCATCACCTTGCTCGCCAAATTGCAGGCACCGAGTTGGCACGAACCCTTGCTGCGTGAGTTTTTCATCATTGCCTACATCATCTTGGCACCTTTTGTCGGGCCCTTTGCGGACGCCTTACCGAAGGGCCGCGTCATGTTCATTAGCAATGGCATCAAATTCTTTGGCTGCTTATTGGCATTTTTAGGCGTCCCGCCGCTTTACGCCTACGCCATAGTCGGCATAGGGGCCGCGGCTTATTCGCCTGCCAAGTACGGCATATTGACCGAAATGCTGCCTAGCGATCAGTTGATTAAAGCCAATGCCTGGATGGAAGGCACCACCGTGACCGCGATTATATTGGGGCCGGTATTTGGTTCGACTATTGCCGCCAATGACCCGTATTTTGGCATAGCCGTGATTGCTGGTATTTACATAGTGGCGGCCATCTTTAACCACTACATTCCCAAAGTGCCCATCGATCACAAAATGCCACAGCGCAATTTTGTTTTTCTCATGCGCGATTTTTGGCATGCGTTTACCACCCTATGGCGCGATCCGCAGGGTCAGGTATCCTTAGCGGTCACCACCTTATTTTGGGGGGCGGGCGCCACCTTGCAATTCGTTATCTTGCAGTGGGCAAAAGAGATACTGCACATGGAACAACAAGCGGCGTCCATATTGATTGCCATACTAGCGGTCGGTATCGCCATAGGTTCGGTTGGCGCATCCTTGTTTGTGAAATTGGAGAATGCCGTTAAAGTTCTGCCAGCGGGCATTTTAATGGGCTTTTTAGTGATCAGCATGGCCTTGGTCAACAGCTTAGAAATCGCCACGGTGGTGCTGTTTTGCATAGGGGTATTAGCAGGCTATTTTCTGGTGCCACTCAACTCACTGTTGCAACACCGCGGTCATGCATTGCTGGGGGCCGGCCACTCAATTGCCGTGCAAAACTTTAACGAGAACATCGGCATATTGGTCTTATTAGGCATATACACACTGATGAAGCACCAAAACTTAGCCATCAACGCCATTTTGGTCATCTTTGGGCTATTTGTCAGCCTAGCCATGGCCCTTATCTACAAACTCTACCAAAAACACGCGCCAGCTAAGCTTTAATGCAATTTAACGTGCGCCTCGGTGCGACGGTTAATCATGCGCGCCAGTGTTTGCAAGGCCATGCTCCAAAAACCGTGCAAGGCCATTAGGTGCATCTTATACAAGGACTTGTACATCAGCCTGGCAATCAGACCTTCTATGAATAAGCTGCCGCCAGATAAGGAGCCCATCAAATTACCCACCGTGGTGTACTTGCCCAAATTCACCAATGAGCCGTAATCGACGTAGGTATACTCAGGCAAGTTTTTCTTTCCCGCCACTCTGCTTTTTACCGTTTTAACCAACATGCTGGCCTGCTGATGCGCAGCTTGTGCCCTTGGTGGCACGTTCTCTTGGCCAACCCCCTCAGCCCTAGGGCAAGCAGCGCAATCGCCAAAGGCAAACACGTTGGCATCCCGCGTGGTTTGCAGGCTGCGGTGGACCACCAATTGATTAATGTGATTGGTTTCCAATCCACCAATATCACGCAGAAAGTCCGGGGCTTTAATCCCGGCTGCCCATACCACTAGGGCAGAAGGAATGAATTTACCGCTGTGGGTATGAATGCCATCTTGGCTCACCTCAGTGACACGCTCCCCGCTATACAAGTGCACATTGAGCTTACTGAGCTCCAATTCCACCGAATGCGATAACTTAACCGGCAGCGCAGGCAACACGCGCTCGCTGGCTTCGACCAATGAAATTTTAATATCACGATCGGCATTGATTTTATCCAGCCCATAGGCGGCTAACTCGCGGGTGGTATTGTGCAATTCGGCTGCCAACTCAACACCGGTTGCACCGGCACCAACAATGGCCACTTCCAACTGGCCGGCTTGCAAGGTTTGCGTTTGTGTTTGTGCGCGCACCAGGGCATTGTGCAAACGACGGTGAAAGCGCTCTGCTTGATCTTGGGTGTCCAAGGCGATGGAAAACTCGCTGGCCCCTTTTATGCCGAAATCGTTGGTAGTGCTGCCCACCGCTATGATTAAGGTGTCGTATTGAATGGTGCGCCTAGGAATGACTTCAAAGCCATCTTCATCAAAGTAAGGGGAAATGGAAATGGTTTTCTTCTCCCTATCCAAGCTATCCATTTTGCCTAAGCGAAAATGAAAATGGTGCCAATGAGCTTGTGCCAAATAGACCAGTTCATGCCGTTCCGGATTCATGCTGCCGGCAGCAATTTCATGCAACAACGGCTTCCAAACATGGGTTTTCGATTGGTCAACCAAAGTGATGATGGCTTTGCCTTTGCGACCTAAGCTATCGCCCAGTTTAGTGGCTAGTTCCAGCCCGCCGGCTCCACCACCGACAATGACTACATGGTGCAATGTTTCTTTATCTATGCTTTTCAATGGGACCTTTGATTCTATTGGGGGTAAGTGTTAAAAAAGTAAAATTATACAATAGGCATTATTTTTTGCTTCGCCGCTGCACATTGCTAGCCTAGTTGTTAAGCCAGGGTGTTTCACCCCCACCAACGTACTGCGTTCTTAGCCAAGCTATAATTTTTAAAATGGTATCGGTATCCAAGCCCTCGCCGGTGTGGCCCGCCACTTGATTGTGCCATATCAGCATGGACCCCCATTCTGGCGGCGAACCATTGGTCCCACCGGCTATGGTTTCAAACAAGCCTTTATCGCTAATGTGTTTGGCATAGTGCCATTTTGCATCAATCAAACTGGGGCCCATTAAGCCGTTGGCATTACCGCCATGGCATCCGCTGCAACCTTGGTAGGCGTATTGCTTTTTACCCTGCTTAGCAGCCTCGGCGTCTTTAGCGTAAAGCTTGGTGTAAGGGTTGATGCAGCTAGCCAGAAATGCTTTGGCTTCATCGCTGTCACTGGGCACGGCAGTGATGCTTAGTCGGCTATTGTCCTTGGTCGATACAAATTGGCAGTCGGCAGTGGCCGCATCAGTGGCATCACCCTGCTGCTTATTATTACCACATGCGGACAAGACTAAACCCAGCGCCACTAACAGGTAAAGTGTTTTGTTTGCCATGATTCCTCTCCTCGCGGTTTAATTCTAGAAATAAAAAAGCGGCTACTGCATGTTGCAGTAGCCGCTTTAGTATTACACACGGTTGTTAAATTAAGTTATTTCTTAATTATTTTAACCAAGTTTTTTCACCATCACCGCGGTATTCTGTGCGGATGTAAGCGATCAAACGTAAAATTTCATCCGTGGTTAAGCCGTCGCCCACGTGATCAGCTAAGGTAATGTTCCATGGTGACATCACGCCACCTGAGACGCCAGCTGAACCACCTGAAATGGTTTCAAACATGCCTTTGTCGGTTGCATTTTTTGCGTATACCCATTTGGTATCAAACGCACCTTGACCACCGTCTTTTCTTAATGATGGAGCCATCACGCCTTCCAATTTGCCACCGTGGCAACCTGAACAGCCGTTGTAACCAAACAAGGCTTTACCACCTTTAGGGCTTTTTTGCGCTATCAATGTTGGGTCAGCTGCGTACGCTTTGGTATAAGGGTTGTTGCAGGTTTCCAGAAACTCTTTCGCTTGTGGCGTATCTGTTGCTGTAGCCGTAATTGGCAGTGGTGAACCGTTTTTAGTTGAAACAAAGCTGCATGCCGCACTTGCTTGAGTACTTGCAAGTGCACCGATAAAGCCCAACATTGAAATTAATAATGCTGCTTTAACTGATTTAAAACCTAACATATCATCTCCTTAATGTAATGAATTTTGCTATTTTTTAGTCAAAATTATTACTGAACCTGTATTGATTTGACCTACTTTAATGACTTACTTGACACTTAAATTTACTAAAAAAACGACCAGTGGAATTATACATTAGCCGTTTAATTAATTACAGCCTTAGTCCTATCTAAAAGTGCAATCCAATGAATAATTATTTATCCGTTGCTGGCTTTTTATTTGCGCCGTATTTGTTATAGACTTTTTGCAAGCTATCGCCTTCTACTACTGGCACATGGGGAATGCCGTAATCGTCTAGAATCTTGATGATTTTAGCCTGATTTCTGTCCAAGGCACCTTGTATCATGGTCATGCGCTCTTTGTCTTTTTTACGCACACCAACGGAAATGTTCCAATACTCTTTACCCTTTGCATTCTCGGTTTCGTACTCAGGGATAGGCGCTACCACCATAGGCACTTTAGATTGCTTAGCAAAATAACCGCCTATTGGGCCCCAAGCAATAGCAATATCAATGTCCCCTTTAGCTAGGTCATCAATCATGAAACTAGATGGAAGATTTAAGTCACGTTGAATGCGGTATGGACGAGCATTACCAATAAGGTTGTTGTCGTTCATAGGAATGGTAGCGGGGCTATGATCAATCACACCGATAAAGCCTTTACGTAAATCCGCTGAGGTCCAATCGGTGATGTTGTAATTACTCGCTTTACGCCAAACAAATACGTGCCCAGCACGGTAATATGGTTTTGAAGTGCGCATGTTATCGGCATCGGAGGTGGTACCAATTACCACGTCACAACGGTTAGCGCCCAAGGTGTTACGAAAGAAACCTTGGCGACTGTATGCATAAGTGAAAGTTAATTTTTTACCTAAATCTTGTGCTAACACTTGGGCGATTTTATCTTCAAAGCCTTCTTGCTTGTTATTTGAGAATGGCATGTTTTCAGGATCGGCACACACTTTGAATTCATCATTATTTTCCACGCGGCGAATTTCACCTATGCGGCCTTCATCCGGGTTTAGCGATGGAATGTCCACTTCCGCTGCAAAGCTAACATTGGATGTAAGGGCTAGCAGGGCAAGTAGGCCCAACTGCTTTTTAACCTGTTTAAACATATCTTCTCTTCCTTCTTGTGAATTATTCAGCCTAGTTTATGGCCGCTTAGCATTATAGAGTGCAGTCCAATTAAAAAAGTTCTTTGCACGCGGCTAATGCTCATTATCGTAATTAAAAGCAAGCGGTATTGTATCTAATTTGCCGGACTGTCTGTTATTTAAATACACCTAATTAAATGGCTAATAAACATTAACTTAGACGAAAAAAAACACCCCGACGAATCGGGGTGTTTTTTTTATTACGAGAACTAACTCGTATTTAGTTACAACTTAATCTTACGATTAAATTATAGGCTGAATACTGTTAATGCACCGCCGCCAGGAGCCGCGTTGTATTTTGTTAGTTCAGCATAACCACCAGCAGCACCTAGGGCGTCTGTTGGGTTAGTCATACCAAGGTTCATCGCAACACCAGCCCAGCCACCGATACCTGATAGCACGCCGACGTATTGTTTACCTTTGTTACCGTATGTGAATGCATTACCAATCACGCCAGAACCAACTTGGAATTTCCATAGTTCTTTACCTGATGATGCATCTACAGCTTTAAACCAACGATCTAAAGTACCGAAGAATACTAAGTTTGAAGCAGTTGTTAAAGCACCACCCCAAGCAGAGAATTTCTCTTTGTTGTACCAAACTTTTTTGTTTGTCATTGGATCGTAAGCACCGAAACCACCCATTACACCGTCTGGACCTGGGAACATGGTCAATGTAGCACCAACCCATGGTTGACCTGCAACGTATTTAGACTCAACTGGCTCGTATGTCATACATACGTGGTTCAATGGAGTGTAAATTAAACCAGTTTTTGGTGAGTACGCAGCTGGTTGTTGGTCTTTAGTACCCAAAGCAGCTGGACAAACGCCTTTTGCATTGTAATCTTGGTGAGTTGAAGCAGTAGCCAATTTGTTAGGCACGCCTGTTTTCAAATCAACACCAGTTGCCCAGTTAACGAATGGGTGTACTTTTTCTGCAGCAACTAATTTACCGTTACCAGCATTCCAAGTGTAAGCAAAACCGTTACGGTCATGGTGCCATGCGTATGTTTTACCACCTTTGTCGAATAAGATCACTTCGTTAATACCATCGTAATCCCACTCATCGTGTGGAGTCATTTGCATACCCCATTTTGCAACGCCAGTGTCTAAGTCACGAGCAAAAACAGTCATAGACCATTTGTTATCGCCAGGACGTACATCTGGGTTCCAAACTGATGGGTTACCTGTTCCGTAGTAAACCAAGTTTGTACGAGCATCATACGGCCACCAGCCCCATACAGAGCCACCACCATGTTGCCAACCATCTTTAACAGCTTGTGGTTTCAACCATGTACGTGTGCCTAATTCTTTTTCGCCAATTTTCAATTGGTCATTTGGAACTAGTTTGAATGAACCACCTAATTTGTTACCACCGTTTACGTCTTGGTAAACTGATAGTGCGCTGTACTCAGGAGTATCTTTGTTGAAGTCAGCACCGATTAACATTTCAGCATCAGGACCTGTTGAGTAGGCTTTCCATGCTAAAGAACCGTCTTTTAAGTTGTAAGCTGCGATGAAGCAACGAACGCCGAACTCAGCACCTGAACAACCTGTTAGTACTTTATCTTTAATTACGTGTGGAGCGTTGGTGTTAGTAGCGCCGACTTTTGGGTCGTTTACTAATGTAGACCATACTTTAGCACCGGTTTTAGCGTCTAAAGCAACCAAGTTACCATCGTTTTGTTGTAGGTAGATTTTACCGTCGCCGTAGCCAAGACCGCGGTTTACGTTATCGCAACATAAAACAGCTTGTACTGATGGATCTTGTTTTGGGAAGTAAGACCATACGATTTTTTGATTGTCGTTTAAGTCAAGAGCGTAAACGTTGTTTGGGAACGCTGTGTGAACGAACATCATGTTACCAACAACTACTGGTGAACCTTCGTGACCACGGTTTACACCGGTAGCGAATGTCCAAGCAGCTTTAAGGTTTTTAACGTTACCTTTGTTTACTTGTGCTAAAGCACTGTAACCAGAGTTATCGTATTGACCGCGTGGAGCAGCCCAGTTGTTAGCGTCTTTCATTGCTTTTTCTTGGTCAGCTGCTGCAGATGCTACCATTGGCATAGCCACTGATAAACCAGCCACTAAACCTAGTGCTAATTTGATCTTGTTGATTTGCATATTAATCTCCAAAGTTGTACTACTAAGGGTTTAATAGACCCTTGATCATTTACCGGCTTTATTGATGCCATCGCTAAAGTTGGTACCTAATGGGGTCTACTTATCATCACATTTTCATGTGCGTGACAGAACTATAAGCCAGTCATAAATGAATTGCAATACATTTGTTACAATTTACTTACAATTAATTGTAAATTACTAAAAATATGTTTTTTAAGTGGCATGTTTTCGCCTAAACCCCATGCTAAAATTAACAAAAATTCATTAATAATCAAATAGAAAGCCAATTTACCATGCTGCAAACCCATCATTACAATTTGTTTCCCGAATTGGGTGCTTTAGAACAAAATTGTCTAAAAGCAGGCGATTTGCATCGTATTTATTACGAAGTTTGCGGTAACCCTGAGGGCCAACCCGTGGTTTTTGTGCATGGTGGGCCGGGCAGCGGTTGCAACCCAACGCAACGGCGTTTTTTTGACCCGGCGCATTACCGCATCGTGCTGATTGATCAACGCGGTTGTGGTCGCAGCGAACCGCAAGGAGCAACCGAACAAAACACCACGGCCGACTTAATAGCAGACATGGAGGCCATCAGGCAGCAATTGGGGCTAGAAAAATGGCTGGTCTTTGGTGGCTCATGGGGCAGCACTCTGGCTTTGGCTTACGCCGTCCAGCACCCAGAAAGAGTCAGCGGTCTCATATTACGCGGCATATTTTTAAGTCGCGCCAACGAGCTGGGATGGTTTCTAGGCCAGGTGCAAACCTTTTTCCCTGAGCCTTGGCAAACGCTATGTGATTATTTAAATCCCGATGAACGCCACGACCCTTTGGGCGCTTACGAGAAACGCATTTTTTCTGAGAACCCAAAAGTCAATGTGCCGGCGGCCATACGCTGGAATGCCTACGAAAGCAGCATCATGGCTTTGTTACCAAGACCAGTCCAAGCTGGGCAAACCATCAATAGCGAAATTGAGCTGGCTCGCGCTCGCGTGCAGATACATTATATTAGGCACGATTGTTTTGTCGGCAAATCGGATTTGCTCGGTCAAGTACAACAGCGCTTGAGCCACATCCCAACCATTATCGTACAAGGCCGTTACGACATGGTCTGTCCACCGCTAACCGCATGGGATCTCAGTCGCGCCATGCCGCATGCGGCATTTCATATGATAGAGGATGCCGGCCATTCCGCGATGGAGCCGGGCATCACCTCGGCATTGGTGGCTGCCACTGAAAAATTTAAGGGCTTAAGCTAAGCATGAAACCCAGCTTACCGCAGCGACTTAATAGCAAGCTGGCTCCTGGTCTGCAAACTGCCATACATAAGCCACGCGCCGCCTACGCCAAACAGCGCTACAACACGCCGCTGTTTGTGGCCTATGAAATGTTCGATGCATTTAGACGCCATAACACCCTCAGCCTCTCCGCCTCGCTGTCTTTTTATGCCATGTTCGCCTTGATTCCACTGGTGCTGTTGTTATTCTTTTTACTTAGCCAACTGGTCTTCAGCTCAGACTACGCCACCGTCAAACTGGCCATCATCATGGGCAATTTATTGCCGAAATTTAGCAGCGCCATCATGCTGGAGGTCTACAACACGGCACAGCAAAAAGTCGCCTGGGGTGCCGCCGGCTTGTTTGTTTTGCTGTGGGCCGTTACGCCATTGGCTAGCGCCATGCGCGCTGCTTTTTACACCATAGCCAGCCTGGCCGAAGCGCCGTCTTTTATACACCGCAAAGTTAAAGACGTGCTCACCGTGATTGCCATGCTGCTGCTGTTCTTCTTGTTTACCTTTGCCGGGCTCATGTTAGAAAAAGTCATCGCTTTTTTAGCCAGCAATCACCCTTACCTGGCCTACGACACGGTCGCCGCGATTGGCTCCTTAATCCTCACCACCCTGCTCATCACGGCTTTTTATTTGGCCTTCTTTCCAGCTCGCCTTTATATAAGGCATATATTGATAGGCGCATTATTCACCGCCGTGCTGTGGTTGCTCATGCGCCCTGCCTTCACTTTGTTTCTGTCGCTCAATGAATCGTATGGCTCTATTTTTGGCAGCATGAAAAACCTATTCATTTCCATTACCTGGCTGTACTTTAACTTTGCCGTGTTTTTATTGGGCACAGAACTGGTCGCCACCTTACGCAAAAAAGACGTGCTGATATTAAAAAGTTTGTTTGCGGTCGAGCCCGGCCAACAATCAGTTGAGGCCAAGGCCAATTATTTAGAAAATTTAATGCAACGCTTCGGCAAAACTTACCAACAAGGCGAAACGGTTTTCAGCCTAGGCGACGCCAGTCGCAACCTGCACTACTTGGTGCGCGGCCAAGTGCATCTAAAAAAACAAGGCACCGTGTTGCGCACGGTTGAAGCCGACGAGTATTTTGGTGAAATGGCCTTGCTGTCTAACCTGCCGACCATCGCCGATGCCATAGTCAGCTCGGACAGTGCAGACGTCATCACCATCTACCCAGAAAACATAGAAACGCTGCTATTAGACGAACCCAAAGTAGCCATGAAATTTTTACGGCAATTGGCCACGCGATTACAAATGCGCGACAACTAGTTTTATTTTAGAATAGGCGTAACTCAAGCCCCTTTAACGACAATTATCATGGCCAAACAATCAACCCCTACGCACGCGCAACCCAGCCAAATGGAAATCAACCCACTGCTGGCGCTGCTTAATGCCGGCCAACTTGAACAATCCGTGGCCGCCGCAAAAAAACTGCTGCCGCGCTACCCGCATGCTTTTATCTTGCACCATGTTCTTGGCATAGCCCAAGATGGCTTAATGCAATACGCCGATGCCGTCCTGAGTTATAAAAAAGCCTTGTCCATACACCCTAATAGCCCGGAGCTGCACTTTAATTTGGCCATCGCCTTAGGCAACCTAGGTGAGTTGACCGAGGCAGAAAGCCATTATCGGCAAACCATTAGCCTGCAACCGCAATTCTTTGAAGCCTATGCCAATTTAGGCACGCTCTTACAAAAACAAGGCCAATTGGCTGACGCCATCGCCCATTACCGAAAAGCATTAAGCATTAACGAAGATGCCAGAGGGCACTTTAATTTGGGCACGGCCTTGCGCGACGAAGGCAAATTGGACGACGCAATTACGCATTTCAAGCGTGCCATAGCGCTGTTTCCCAATTACACCGATGCGCATAATTACTTGGGCGAATGCTTGCGCGACCAAGGCAACATGGAAGACGCCATCAAAAGCTACTTAGACGCCTTGCAACTCAACCCGAATCACCCAGGCGCTAACTACAACATGGGGGAATTCCTATACTTAGCCGGTCGCTTTGATGAAGCCGTGAGTCATTTTGAAACATCGCAATTAGACGATTGGCAAGAGCGCGCCTTGTATTGCACTTACAAGGCCGAGCATTTCGACGAATTCAAAACAAAATTGGATGCCATGGTTCGCACCCAGAAAAAACACAATGCGCCACTGCTGGCCACATTATCCAGCCACTACGCCACCAATTTTGGGGTGGATGACCCGTATAACTTTTGCAAAAACGGCTTTGATTTCGTTTACCAAAAAAGCATAGAAGAACTGGCTAGACCTAACAGCCCATTCCTAAAAGACTTGCTTAATGACATAGAAAATACCGCCATCGAAGTGCGCGCGCAAGGCATGATCATCAACGGCAAACAATCGGCCGGCAATTTATTCAAACGGCCAGAAGCGTCCTTTAGAAAACTGGGTGAGATTGTCAGACAAGAATTTTTAAACTACAAAAACCAATTTGCTGGGGCCGATTGCGAATTGATCAAATCGTTTCCGCAAGAATTGGAATTCACCAGCTCTTGGTACGTGAGGTTGCGCCGCGGTGGTTATGTCGATAGGCACATTCATGAAGTGGGATGGATCAGCGGTGCGGTGTATTTGGTGTTGCCCACCGACAAAAAAGACCCGCTAGAAGGCTGCTTTGAATACGGCTTACACGGGGACAATTACCCACAAAAACACAGCAATTTCCCGGTTGGTATCGCTAGCCCCAAAGTCGGCGACATCGTGCTGTTCCCCTCGTCTTTGTTCCACCGCACCATTCCGTTCAACTCAAACGAAGAGCGCATCTGCATCGCTTTTGACCTCAAGCCCGACGGCGACATCTTCGTGCGCTCTAGCTATTAGCTGAACTGACTTAGTTTGGCTCGTCCGCTTTATGCCACAATTTGGCGGTGCCAAAAAGCAAATAATTTAATACCGCAATCGCCAAATAACAAAAAGCGATGCTGTAGATAAAATCGACTAATGGTAATGAGTGGGCCAACACGTAAACAAAGCCACCCACCAACAACACGCTAACCGCCACGGTCAGACTGTTGGCTACTTTTTTTAATAACACTTTCATACTGCCCCTCCGTGCCGCTGAACGGCCAAATCGATGCACTAGTATAGCGCTTTGCCATAGCGATTAAGCCATTAAATTACGCACAAGCTCAACTGCATGAGGGCTGCGAATTACTTATAAAATAAAGTATATTCAATGAGTTAGTATGGGTGTAAACTGATTTTTCAATCAGCCGTCGTGACGAAATCCTATGATAGTAGTCCAGCTTATTACTTGCAGGCTACCCAGATGACTGCGCATGAGCACAGCCCTCTGCTAGGCGAGCTTATGCTTAAAAAAGGGCTGATTAGCCACGATCAATTGCGCATAGCCTTAACCGAACAAGCTGAAACCGGCTTAAGTCTGGGCCATCAAATAACAAATTTAGGCTTCGTTAGTGCCACCACCATGCGAGACATAGTCGCTAACAGCCAAGGGCATGGCAGCATAGACCTGACCAACTTGGCCGCCGACCAAGAAGCCTTAAACTTAGTCCCGCAAACCCTTGCACGCCAACACCACATCCTGCCAGTGGCCTACCAAACCGACAGCGATACCCTCACTTTGGCCATGGCCGATACGTTTAATTTGCCCGCCTTGGATCAATTACGCGCCACCTTTACGCTGCCTATCAAAATTCAACCCTTATTGGCCGAGCAAGGACAACTTGAGGAGTGTATCGATCAGTTTTATGGCTACGAATTATCGGTCGACGGTATTTTGCACGAGATTGAAACGGGTGAAATCGATTACACCAGCATGCACGCTGGGCGCGATGCCTACACCCACCCCATAGTGCGTTTAGTCGGCGCACTATTAATGGACGCGGTCAAACATAATGCCTCCGACATCCACTTCGAGCCAGAACCGGCATTTTTACGCATCCGCTACCGAGTAGATGGCGTGTTGCAACAAATTCGCAGCTTGCACAAACGTTATTGGGGCGCCATTGCCGTGCGCCTTAAAGTGATGAGCGGTTTGAATATTGCTGAAACGCGCTCCCCTCAAGACGGCCGTCTAAGCATGCATTTATGTGGCCGCCCTATAGACTTTAGGGTCTCCAGCCACCCTACCTTGCATGGTGAAAACATCGTGCTACGCATATTGGATAGGGAAAAATCCATTATGCCTATAGATCAATTAGGCCTTAGTCAGGCGCATTTAGCCGAATTAAGCCACACCATGAACCGGCCAGAAGGCATCGTTATTTTTACCGGCCCAACCGGCAGCGGCAAAACAACCATGCTTTATTCTTTGTTGTCACTGGTCAATACCGAGGCGGTCAATATCATGACCTTGGAAGATCCGGTCGAATACCCGGTGAGCATGATGCGGCAAACTTCAGTGACGGAAGCCAATAAAGTCGATTTTGCCAATGGCATACGCTCCATTATGCGGCAAGACCCCGACATTATTTTAGTAGGGGAAATCCGCGATGAAGACACCGCCAGCATGGCTTTTAGGGCCGCCATGACTGGCCATCAAGTTTTTACTACCTTGCATACCAATTCGGCGCTAGGGGTGTTCTCTAGGTTATACGACATAGGCGTGTTACCCGACATCTTGGCCGGCAATATTATTGCCGTGGTCGCACAACGCTTAGTCCGAACGCTGTGCCCGCGCTGCAAAACACCGCATCAGCCTAGCGACGCTGAAAGGGCACTTTTAAAGATGACCGATGCGGACAAACACATTGTATTTAAAGCAGTGGGTTGCGATGCCTGTTTGCAAAAAGGTTACCGTGGGCGTATGGCCATCATGGAAATGCTGCGCATAGACAGCGAAATGGATAGCTTGATTGCCCGACGCGCGCATTTAGATGAATTAGAAAAAATGGCACGCAACAAAGGCTTTATCACACTGGCTGAAGACGGCATCGCCAGGGTGTTAGCCGGCCATACCAGCCTCGCCGAGCTGATGCGGGTGGTAGACCTGGCCAAGCAAAGCCGGGCCGCAGCATGACGGCCTTTACCTACAAAGCAGTCAATGCAATGGGCCGTTCGGCCAGCGGGCAAATGCATGCAGAAAATGAATCCGATCTGGAAATCCGCTTAACGCGCCAGGGTTTAGATTTAATAAGTTGTCGCGTTCCTAGCAACAACTTAGCTTATTTCAATCGCAACAAAATTCGAGCTAAGGACTTGCTCCTATTTTGTTTTCAAATGCATCAGCTAAGTCATGCCGGCTTGCCTTTACTAAGTTGCCTCAGTGAATTGCAAACCGGCCATGACAACCCTCATTTCCAGCAAGTGATTGCATCTTTGTCTGCCGAACTGGAGGCAGGCAAAACCTTATCGCAAGCGATGGCCCATCACCCCAAGGCGTTTAATAAGGTGTTCATCAGCTTGGTGCATGCAGGCGAACAAACTGGCCAATTGCCCTTGGTGTTTAATGAGCTATTTTGTACTTTACGCTGGCAAAACGACTTAATGACGCAGGCAAAAAAACTGCTGGCCTACCCGATTTTTGTCGCCCTTGTGGTCCTATCAACCGTCACTTTTTTAATGACCTACTTAGTGCCACAAATGGCCGCGTTTTTACAAAACATGGGGCAAAGTTTACCGCTGAATACCCGCTTGTTAATTGCCTTGGCTGATACATTGGCGGCTTATTGGTTGCTATTAATCAGCCTGCCCATATTGGGGTTGATCGCGTTCAGCTTGCTCATTCAACGCAGTCCGGTTTTGCGCTATCGATACGACCAATTAAAACTGCAATTGCCTATCACCGGGCCCATATTACAAAAAATCATCATGGCCAGATTTAGCCGCTATTTTGCCCTGATGTACCAAGCCGGCATCCCTATATTGGATGCCATACAAATCAGCCAAGGCTTGGTGGGTAATCAAGTAATAGCGAACAGCCTAGTCCAAGTGCATGCCGACATAAGCGGGGGCGAGGCCATGAGTGACAGTTTTAATAATGCCGGGCTATTCCCTAAATTAGTGGTGCGCATGATCAAAGTCGGCGAAAGCACAGGCGGCCTAGATAAATCACTGTTCACCATCAGCGAATTTTACGATCAAGAAGTGCGTGACGCGATGCAAAGCTTATTAAAACTCATTGAGCCGCTGCTCACTGTTTTATTGGGCAGCCTATTGGGTTTCATTATGTACTCGGTTTTGGGGCCGGTTTATGACTCATTTAGCACACTTAAAATTTAACATGCCCCTCTCAATCAGGACTGTTGAGTAAACCATGCTTAACAATAAGGCTGCTAAATTAATAGTGTGCGTCAATCATCAGCAGTTATTGGCGGGCTATTGGCTGGGCAATCAATTGCAAAGCCATTTTTTGTTTAAGGATGATGAAGCAGGCCATTTAGGCTGCGCTAGCCTACTGGAAAAATACCGCCATTGCCCGGTGTATTTGATTGCCGATGCGCGCGAAGAAGATTACCGCCTAGCCAATCTACCGCATACTTCAGGCAAAACCAAACGCGCGCTACTGTTGCGTAAACTCAATCAATTTTATCGAGGCCTGGCTTTTCGAACAGCCATCTACCGTCACCGCCACAAGGAACAGCGGCAAGATGACTGCTACCTATTTTTTGCCATCAACAACGATAGTTTTCTACAAAACTGGTTGTCCCTGATACAGGCTGCCAACTGCTTGCTGGTGGGCATATACCCGATTGCCTTGCTTAGCAGCCTATTGCACCAAGAGGCGTTAAGCAAATTAGGCGAGCCGCACCGTGTGTTATGCGAGCAGCTTAGCTGTGGATTAAGGCAAAGTTATTTTTATCAAGGTCAACTGCAATTCAGTCGTTTTGTAGCTAGCCCACGCTTGCAGACAGCCCATGGATTCTATCAAGACGAATGGGAGAAAATGCGTCGCTATTTACTCGGTCAACATTTAATAGAAGCCGACAGCCCATTGCAGCTGATCTTGGTTCTGACGCCAGAAACACTTATTGACCCAGCCAGCCTTAGACTAGAACAAAACCAGCCTGCCCAACTGATTAGCTACCTAGAGTATGCTAAAACCAAGCAGTTAGCTGCAAAGCTAATCTCTACGGCGCCGGAATTACTGCACATGCAGTTAATCGCTAGTGGTCAATTGGTAGCCAACCTTGCAAACGACAGCCTGCTCAAACCCTATCAAACACAACGGCTTAAAAATCGATTGCATAGGCTGACAGGCGCCATGGCATGCTTGGGGTTGATAGGGGCTGCCTTGCTTTTTTACCAAGGCGCTAAGGATCAATCCACCCTGCAGAAAAACGCGACTCAAATGGCCGCCGTGCAAGCGCAAATCCAACACTATGAGCAGCAATGGCCAGCCAAGCTACCCGCAGCCAGTCAAATCAAATCTGCCGTTTTACTGGATTTGGCTTTAATAAAAATAAGCCATTCCCCGCGCCGTGCTATGCAAACGCTCAGTGCAGCCCTAGATGAATCGCCTGCCATACAGCTTAATCAATTGACGTGGCAGGTCAATCCAGAAAAGCCGATGAATGAACAAGAAACCGCCTTAATTAGCGTTGAAGTTATCGGTGATGCCGTGGCCAATCAACAGGACTTCTTGTTAGCCAACTTCATTAGGAAATTAAAAAGCCAAGCCATGGTGGACAAGGTTAGCCTGCTAAGCATGCCAGCCAAAGCCAGTTTAATGACGGGTAACACCTTAGACGAAAAACCGGTTTTTCACCGCCCAGAATTCAAGCTAAAAATTGATTTAAAGCCTGTTCAGATGGCACCGCTATCGGGGGAAAAGTAAGCATGCCTATCATGAAGCAAGGTCGACTAAGCCTATCGATAAATCTGCTTTTTTTAGGGCTGATTTTCATCGTGCTAATTTTCTTATTGGGCTGGATGAATCACTATAGGGAGCAACAAGCCCAAGCCCTAGCCATACAAAAAAGCAGCCTGGCGCTAGCCAAACAAACTTTAAAAAAAGTAAAAAATGATTTGGCCGTGTTGGCAGAATACGGCCCGCATTATGCCATTTTGCTTGATCGAGCAAAGCGCCATGAAGGCTTGCTTAATCCTAGCAATAGCCAGGCTTGGATAAGCCAATTGCAAGCGCAGCAAAAAACCCTACAGCTATTTAACATAGGTTACAGCATGGATTTGACTCAGCCCTCAAAGCCAACATTTATCAGCGCCTATGCCAACTTGCCTGTCAGACTAAGTGCCATCAGCTTGGATTTTGACATGCTGCATGAAGAGGATTTACTGCAACTCACCGATGCACTAGCTGCAGACCAATCCGCTGTGATTATTTGGCGCGATTGCGAAATAACAAGACTCTATCCAGGGCCTTGGTCTAGCAATCAACTCAAGGCCAATTTACACAGCAAATGCCGATTAGACGGCCTCAGCATGGACAAGCTGTTAGCTAGGCAAGGCATGCTGCCATGAATAGCCGCTGGCTAATGATTAAGCTAGCGCTATGCCTATGTATGCTTTTCCCAAGCGCACCGGTATTGGCGACGCCATTGGGACGGTTGTTCAGCCTAGCCAGTGAGCGCCAAAAACTGGACGCCTTACGCATTACCAACAAGCACACTCCTGCAATTAAGCAAAAATCCAGCAGCACATTGGCCACGCCAAGTTTTCAGGCAAAGTTGGGCAAAGATGAGGACGACGCAAGCCTAGCTGACAATGATGAAAAGGATGACGGCATCGAAGACTCAGGGGAGATCAACGATGAGGATGAGTAAACTGATGCATAAGCCGCGTGGTGTCGTTTTACTTGGCTTGTTGTTTATCTTGATGCTGGCCAGTGTTGTCTTGCTTATGTCGGTTTTAGATGCAAAAGGCGTGAAATTGGAACGCGACAAAAAAACGCTGGCATCCTTGGCCCAAGCTAAAGCGGCTTTAATTGGCTGGTCCGCCGCCAATGCCAGCATGCCCGGCAGCCTACCTTGCCCAGACACCAGCAACACAGGATCCTCCGGTTCATGCGGTGCAGCTAGCGGCAGCATAGGTCGATTGCCATGGAAAACACTGGGTTTAAGTGACTTGCGCGACGGCGATGGCGAATGCTTGTGGTATGCTTTATCGCCTATTTATCGGAACACGCTGGCCGTTAGCAACCGCAGCGGCAGCAACGTATTAAACAGTCAAGTTGCCGCAAAAATAACCGTGCACGACTCAGCGGGCTCAGCACTAGGCGCATCCGTCAACCCGGTCATTGCCGTGATTATGGCCCCCAGAGCCAAACTGAATCATCAAAGCCGAGTTACTAGCAGCGCCGTTTGCAGTGGCAATAACTTGGCGGCCAATTACCTTGAGGCGGCACTAGGCATCAATAACGCCAGCGGCAATCAGATTAATGGGCAATACAGTTTTATAGCCGGCGCAAACAGCGAGACGTTTAATGATCAGTTAACTTACATTACGGCCACGGAATTTTACCAAGTGGTCCGTAAGCGCCTAGTGAAAGAGCTGTTAGGGCAAGGTGACACGCATGCCGGGCCAACAAAATATTTTGACATTAACCACGCCTACCCATGCCCAGCGGCGACCAACAATGGCGCTGCCGATTGCAGTCGACTGGTCGGTTTTATCAACAACAGTGGCATGGGCTTGCAATACGCCAACCTGGGCAATTGGTTAGCAAACAACGGTTGGTTTGCTATGGCCAATTACCAATATGCCGACCCATCTCGCATCCGAATAAGTTTGGTCGATACGCTAGGCGGCTATTATTGTGATACAAACGCCAACAGCGTGACTTGTGGACTACCCTAAGAATGGCCAGGAAGGTTAAACAGGCGTACGGATTTAGCTTGGTTGAAATGGCCATCGTGCTGGTCATTTTAGGTTTAATGCTAGGCGGCCTAGTCTTGCCACTGACGGCGCAAATCGATCAAAATCACCGTACGCAAACACGGCTATCAATAGCAGAAATTCAAGCAGCCTTACTGGGTTTCGCTTTGCTAAATGGCCGCTTACCTTGCCCGGCATCGGCCAACTCAAATGGCGTTGAAGACCCACTAGGTGGCGGCATCTGCAATCACCCATACGACGGATTTGTACCCGCGGTTACTTTAAGCATACGCCCGACTGACGCCGACGGCTTCGCCCTGGATGGCTGGGGCAGTGGAGCCAACAACCGCCTACGCTATGCCGTCACCACAGCCAACAGCAGCGCCTTTACTACCGACATTAACAGCCTATCGCTGAATCCCAATTTACGCATTTGTGCCGCTGCCGCCAATATTAGTGCCACCGCATGCCACGCCAGCGTCACGACTTTAAGTGCCAGCGCCGTGGCCGTAGTGATATCATCCGGTAAAACCAATCTGGCCAACACGGCCAGTGACGAAGAAGCCGCTAACAGGGATAATAATATTACTTTTGTCAGCCACGAGCCCACTAGCCAGTTTGATGACCAGCTCAGCTGGTTGTCTTATCCCTTGCTAGCGCACGAACTGGTCAATGCCGGAAAGCTACCTTAAACCTATGAACGACAACCAACTATTACGCTACAGCCGCCACATGCTGTTGCCACAAATCGGCTACGAAGGCCAAGAAAAACTGGTCAACCGCCATGCCTTAATCGTAGGCGCGGGCGGCTTGGGTTCGCCGGCTGCTTTGTATTTGGCCGCCAGTGGCGTTGGCACATTAACGATTTGTGATTTTGATGCGGTGGATTTAAGCAATTTACAACGGCAGATTATTCACAGCATGGCGCGCCTAGGCATGAACAAAGCGCAGTCGGCCAAGCAAGCCATCGCTGAAATCAACCCCGACATCAGTGTGCACGCCATAGAAGAAAAAGCCGACGAAGCAACCATGACTGCATTAGTTGAAAAAGCCGATGTGGTGCTCGATTGCAGCGATAATTTTGCCACCCGTTACAGTTTAAATCGCCTCTGCGTGGCCCTAAAAAAACCACTGGTATCGGGCGCCGCCATCGGTTTTGAAGGGCAAATTACCGTTTACGATATGCGTAACAGCAACAGCCCTTGTTACCACTGCTTGTTCCCCGACAGCAGTGAAATCAGTGGCGAAGACAACGCCATGCGCTGTGCTAGCCACGGGGTGTTTGCGCCACTGGTGGGCATCGTGGGCACGACCCAAGCCGCTGAAGCATTGAAGTTATTGATGGGCATAGGTGAGAGTTTGCAAGGCCGTTTGCTCTTGCTCGATGCACTTAGTATGGAATGGCACACCATTAAGCTCAACCCAGACCCAGCCTGCCGTGTATGCGGCGAAGGTCACTTAGCCGCGCAATAAATTGCGCATAGGCTGTGTTAAAATAACGGCCATGACAACGCACACCACCCCGCTCGACACACCCGCGATTAAAGAGCTCGCCAAATCATTTGACCCCAAAACCATAGAAAGCCATTGGTATCAATTTTGGGAGAGCAAAGGCTATTACGCGGCTGGCTTAGACCAATCCAAGCAAAACCATTTTTGCATATTGCTGCCGCCACCTAATGTTACCGGCACCTTGCACATGGGTCACGGTTTTAACCAAACCTTGATGGATGCACTGACCCGCTACCACCGCATGGCAGGCGACAACACGCTATGGCAACCGGGTACCGATCACGCCGGTATCGCCACACAAATTGTGGTGGAACGTCAGTTGGATGCACAAGGGGTATCGCGCCACGATTTAGGCCGCGAGAAATTCTTAGAGAAAGTCTGGGAATGGAAAGAATACTCAGGCGGCACCATCACCAAGCAAATGCGCCGTTTAGGCACCTCGCCGGATTGGTCACGCGAGCGCTTCACCATGGATGCCGGCTTAAATAAAACGGTGACTGAAAGCTTTGTTCGCCTATACAACGAAGGCCTGATTTACCGCGGTAAACGCTTGGTCAATTGGGACGTCAAGCTAGGCACGGCGGTGTCCGATTTGGAAGTGGTGCAGGAAGAAGAAGACGGCTTCATGTGGCACATCCATTACCCCTTAGCCGATGGTTCTGGCCATTTAACGGTGGCCACGACTCGCCCAGAAACCATGTTGGGTGACGTGGCGGTGATGGTGCACCCGGACGATGCGCGTTATAAAAAACTGATCGGTCAAAAGGTAACACTGCCTTTGTGCGATCGCGAGATTCCAATTATTGCCGACGATTACGTGGACATGGAATTCGGTACCGGCGTGGTAAAAGTGACGCCTGCGCATGACTTCAATGACTACGCGGTCGGTCAGCGCCACCAATTGCCCATAATCGGCATATTAAATTTAGCCGGCTTTGTGAACGACAGTGCGCCTAAAGCTTACCAAGGTTTAGAGCGCTTTGCCGCCCGCAAACAAGTGGTGGCCGATTTAGAAGCGCAAGGCTATTTAGTCAAAATCGACAAACACAAATTAAAAGTGCCGCGCGGCGACCGCACCGGCGTGGTGATTGAACCCATGCTCACCGACCAATGGTTTGTGGCCATGAGCAAACCGGCAGCGGACGGCAAATCAATTACGCAAAAAGCTTTGGACGTGGTGGCCAGCGGCGAAATTAAGTTTTACCCAGAAAACTGGGTCAACACCTATAACCAATGGCTAAACAACATTCAAGATTGGTGTATTTCGCGCCAATTATGGTGGGGCCATCAAATCCCTGCATGGTATAGCGATGCCGGCAAAGTCTACGTAGCGCAGGACGAAGCCACCGCCAAACGCTTGGCAGAAAAAGACGGTTACAGCGGGGAGTTAACCCGTGACAACGATGTATTGGATACTTGGTATTCGTCTGCCTTATGGCCGTTCTCCACACTAGATTGGACCGGCGATGCAGAAAAAGACGCGGCCAATCAGGCCTTGCAACAATACCTGCCCTCTAGCGTCTTGGTGACCGGCTTTGACATCATCTTTTTCTGGGTGGCGCGCATGGTCATGATGACCAAGCACATCACCGGCAAAATCCCTTTTAAACACGTCTACGTGCACGGTTTGATACGCGATGCCGAAGGCCAAAAGATGAGTAAATCCAAGGGCAACGTGCTGGATCCCATCGATTTAATTGATGGCATCAGCTTGGAAGACTTAATCAAGAAACGCACCACCGGCTTGATGAATCCTAAAGATGCACCGAAGATAGAAAAGCACACCCGCAAAGAATTTCCCAATGGCATCAATGCTTACGGCACCGATGCCTTGCGCTTTACTTTTGCCGCCTTAGCCTCACCCGGCCGCGACATTAAATTTGATTTGCAACGCTGCGATGGCTACCGCAATTTCTGTAATAAATTATGGAATGCCACGCGCTTTGTCTTGATGAATACCGAGGGCCAAGATAATGGGTTTGATGCCGCCACTTGCGGTGAAGGCGGGCGTAAATTCTCTGCAGCCGACCGTTGGATAGTCAGCATCTTGCAACGCACGGAAGCGGAAGTGGAACGTGCCTTTGAGGATTACCGTTTTGACTTGGCCGCTAAAGCCATCTACGAATTCGTTTGGGATGAGTATTGCGATTGGTATTTAGAGTTAGCTAAAGTGCAAATTCAACAAGGCCTTGAGGCCGAACAACGCGCGACCCGTCGCACCTTATTGCGCGTGTTGGAAACCGTGTTGCGTTTGGCGCACCCCATCATGCCATTTATCACCGAAGAAATTTGGCAAACCATCGCGCCCATGACAGAAAAACACGGCGCCAGCATCATGTTGGAAGCTTACCCTAAAGCGCAAGCCGACAAGATCGATGAGCAATCCGAAGCGTGGGTGGCACAACTCAAACAAATGGTCGATGCCTGCCGCAGTTTGCGCGGCGAAATGAGCATCTCACCGGCTGCACGCGTGCCGCTGGTGGCATCTGGCAATGCAGAAAAATTAACGGCTTACGCCCCGTATTTAAAAGCCTTGGCCAAGTTAGAAGAAGTCAGCATCGTGGCCGACTTACCGGAAGCCGACGCCCCCGTGATGTTGGTGGACGATTTCAAACTGATGTTGAAAGTGGAAATCGACGTCGCTGCGGAGAAAGAACGCTTAGGCAAAGAAGCAGCCAGATTGGAAGCAGAAATCAGTAAAGCCAACGCCAAATTAAACAATGAAAGCTTTGTCGCTAGAGCGCCCGCCGAAGTGGTGGCACAAGAAAAAGCCCGGGTGGCGGAGTTTGGTGCGAACTTAGAAAAACTGCTTAGCCAATTGGCTAAATTGAAGTAGCGGATTGGATTTAACTACTGCGTTTTTTTATGTAAAAGGTAAACACGCCATCCACCGTGTCTAGGTGCAAAAGCTCGTGGCCGGTTTGCTGACAAAATGCATTGAAGTCTTTGACCGCCCCTTTGTCCGTCGCCATCACTTTTAACACCTGAGTTGCTTCAATTTCACTCAAGCCTTTTTTGCAGCGCAAGATGGGCAGGGGGCAGTTCAGCCCTCTGGCATCGACTTCTTTAGCAAATTCCATCATTTGTTTTTAACCGCTTGGTAGTCTACAAAAGGCAATCCGGCTCTGCCCCAAGCCAAAATACCGCCGGTTAAATTGTAAACATTTTTACTGCCCAACTCCGCCGCGTAGGCGGCGGCATGCCCTGAGCGCACGCCGCTGTGGCAATAAAAAACGGTGGTGTCGGCTTTAGGCAAGCTGGCAAATTGCGCGGGCAACATGGCCAAAGGAATGTGCACGGCGTTAGCAAGCATGCCGCGCACCACTTCGTCTATATTGCGCACATCGACTAAAAGTAAGCTTTTATCGGCCATCATGCTGTGCAGCGCATCGGCTGAAATTTCACTGAAACTGTTCATTTAATACCGCCTTAATTAATTCAAAACCATCATAACAATTTTGCCCTAGCGCTGCACCTAGAATAAATAAACCACCTATATTCAGCCATCGGCCTATGATGGACTGCTAAAGGTTTACTAATTATTAAGGGGAACTCAGATGGCCAAAGGACAAGAGCGCAGCAACAAAGAAGTCAAAAAACCGAAAAAAGACAAAAAAGTGGTGGTGGTCAGTGGCGGCCTCATCCCAAGCCGTGCATCTGTACCCATTAAGAAATAAATGCGCCATTAAGTCAGTTGATGCAATTCCAATTTTCTTAATTTAGGCGCCAATTTAGCCGTTACACCAACCACGGCCAGGGTCATTAAGCCGCCAAACAATACCGATGGCACCAAGCCCATAAAGCGGGCAGCCAGGCCAGATTCGAACGCCCCCAACTCATTAGATGAGCCGATGAAAATGCCGTTAATGGCCGACACGCGCCCACGCATGGCATCGGGGGTAGCCAATTGCAATATGCTGGTGCGCATCACCACCGAAATCCCATCAAACACACCGGACAGCAATAACAGTAGCGCCGCCACCCAATAAGACTGGCTAAGCGCAAAGCCTATGATGCTAAAGCCAAAGCCGGCCACCGCGCCTAATAACCAACGGCCGGCATGGTAATTAATCGGGTGTCGAGTTAACCATAAACCCGTCATGATGGCGCCCACTGCCGGCGCCGCGCGCAATATGCCCAAGCTTTCTGGGCCCAATTGATACACCTCGTTGATGAAGGCTGGCAACATGGCCACCGCCCCGCCAAACAACACAGCAAACATGTCCAAAGATAATGCGCTAAAAACAATTTGGTTGCTGTAAACAAAGCGCAAGCCTTGACCTATGCTGGTAAAGATAGGCGGGCTGTCTGAGGCAGGGGACGGCTCTTTAATTTTAATCGACCACATGGCGATGGCTGCCCCTAGGCAAAACACCGTGGCCAAACCGTAGGCCGCAGTTTTGCTGGCATAGCCTACCAACAAACCACCGATAGCCGGTCCTATGATTAAACCGGCCTGAAAGACCGAACTGCTGATGCCCGAGGCCCGATTGTAGGCTTCCCTAGGCAGGATTAAAGCAAACAAGGTGCTGTAACTTGGCGCAATAAACGCGCGCTCTATACCGGTCAACATAATGGAACCGTAGATCCATAAATGCGCGTTTTCACTGCTGCCTATCACGCCCATCGCCAGCATGGTCAAGGTGAAGGCGTTGATGGCCAAGGTCAGCGCCGACAACGCCCCAAAGAAACGCCGCGAGCAAAAATGGTCCACTGCATGCCCTGCAAACAGCGCGCAGGCAAAATAGGGTATGGCCTCAGCTAAACCAATTAATCCCAAGGCCAAGGTGTCGTGGGTAATTTCATAAATATGCCAACCCACTGCCACGGCCATCATTTGATAGGCCAGCACCATGAGCACGCGAAAAATCAGTAACTTTAGAAAAGCGTGCTTATGCAGGGTAAATATATTCATGGCTCAAGTGATGCAATCAATTTACGGTTAAAATACCAATGTTAGTGCAGTGAATAAGGCAGTAAGCAAGCGCCTCAAGCCCTTGCCGATGAGTCGTCATTGACCTAGTGTGACTCTGCCGCTATAGATTAGGCGCACTAACACCCACTATTGTAATGAATGCAGACTAGGCTAACTTTAGTGCCGCTTTTATGCGTCTAAACGTTTGGCTAAAAATATTGCCATCCAATTTGTAATGTTTGTGCAGCGCTTGCTTCACTTCCCAGGTAGCGGTCATGCCAGCAGGAAAAGTCACCAAATCGCCTTTAGCAAAACGAACGGCTTTGCCACCGGCTGGGGTAATCACGCACTCGCCTGCCAAAATGTAAGCGATTTCTTGCTCAGGAAAAGTCCAAGGGAACACCGACACTTCTTTTTGCCAAGTAGGCCATTTGGTGACGTTTAATGCATCCAAACGGGCTTGATCGGGCTTGCTTTCTACGACGATATTCTTATCTGCAGCTTGGCTCATGGTGACTTTCTTCAGTGATTTAAGGTGCGCTATTTTAGCATTGATAGGCAATTGTTATGGGAAACTGGCTTAAGGAGTAAAATAGCCATTTTAGCAATTAGCCTCACATTTTATGCGCATTAGCTTAGAAGAAGCCGCCAGCAAACTACAGCTAGGTGAATTGGTGGCCATCCCCACCGAAACAGTATACGGACTAGCGGCCGATGCCAGCAATGACCTCGCCCTGGCTAAAATTTTCAGCACCAAACAACGCCCGGCCGATCACCCATTGATCGTGCACATTAGCGATGTGAGCCAAGTGCCCAATTGGGCCAGTGTTTTTCCGGAAACAGCCATCAAGCTGGCCCAAGCATTTTGGCCTGGTCCCCTCACCTTAATTTTGCCAGCAAAAAACCATGTGTCTAAGGTGGTAAGAGGCGGCGAAGCGACCATAGCGCTGCGCATCCCGAATCACCCACTCACCTTGGCCTTATTAAAACTCAGTCAATTAAGTGTGGCTGCCCCATCGGCCAACTTATTCACGCAACTGAGTCCAACCACGGCCGATCATGTTGAAGCCGGCTTAGGCGCAGACATGCCAGTATTAGACGGTGGTGCCTGCCAAGTTGGCATCGAATCCAGCATCGTCAGCGTCGCCGTGGATGGCTCATGGCAGTTGCTGCGCCCCGGCATGATCAGCGAGGCCGACATCAGCCGCGTGGCTGGCCAAGCGCAACAATCGGCTAGCAATCACACATCCTTAGCCACTGCACCTAAAGCCCCCGGGCAACATGCACTCCACTATTCGCCGCGCACGCCATTGTTGTTATTTAAAGATAGAGCCAGCTTGATACTGGGCAGTGAACAGTGCCAACAATCGGGCCTTCGTTGCGCTGCCTTGCTCATAGGCCCAGGTGAACAACCGAACTGCCAGACAACCCAATTAAATAGCGTACCGGCAGTAGTGGCCGAGCAGCTATACAGCACTTTGCATGATTTAGACGAGCTTAAGGTGGACCGATTGTTAGTGCAATTACCGGCAGCCAGCCCAGAATGGGTGGCCGTGTTAGACCGATTGCAACGAGCAGGCCACAGCAAATAAGGCTAAATTTCTAGCATCGCATCGGCGATTTAAGGCTTGCGCACGATGCAAAATTGGCGTAATTTTGCTACTTAAATACGGCATTAACTATGGAGATAGCCATGGATAATAAATACGGTTTAGGTAGCACTAAAGTTGCTACAGAGCATCACGAAACACACCACAAAACCAGTAAACACCCGACTGAAAAATGCAAATTTTGTGGGCACGGTCAACTGGTGTTGTGCCCAACCATGCACGATCACCGCTGTGCTGCTTGTGACGAGTGGCAAAATGACGTCCCCCAAGGTTATTCAACCGGCAGAAGTAACGATTACTAACATTCCCTCTCGCCATTTTCTTGCGCATTTCTTGCGGCCAATTAAAACGGCTTTTTTGTAAAATAAAGTCACAATTTAAGCAATATTTAACAACTTAATTTCATATTAAGTTTTATAATCTCGCCTACAAAAACACCCTTTCCATTAAACAACTCCAAAAGAGAAGATAAATGTCTACAAAAAATGCTGATATTGGCCTAGTTGGCCTAGCTGTTATGGGCCAAAATTTAGCCCTGAATATTGCCGATCACGGCTACACCATTGCGGTTTACAACCGTGACTCAAAAAAAATGGTGAACTTCATTGAAGAATGCAAAAAAAATGAGCCGTCTGCTGAGCGCGTCATTGGTCACGCCGATTTAGCTTCGTTTGTACTGAGCATCAAACGCCCTCGTAAAATCATCTTATTGGTTAAAGCCGGTAGTGCAACAGACGTGACCATTAATGCCTTGTTACCTTTCTTAGAGCAAGGCGACATCATTATCGACGGCGGTAACTCATTGTGGACAGACACCATACGCCGTGAAAAAGAATTGGCGGTTAAAGGCATAGACTTTATCGGCTCAGGCGTATCTGGCGGCGAAACGGGTGCGCGTTTTGGCCCATCATTAATGCCTTCCGGCACACGCAAAGCATGGGCTAGTTTAGAGCCTATCTGGCGTGACATTGCAGCCAAAGTGGACGCCGTCACCGGCGAGCCTATGGAAGGAGGCAAACCAGGCAAGCCTGTGGTCGGCGGTTTCTCTTGCGCCGAGTACATTGGCCCAGACGGTGCCGGTCACTATGTAAAAATGGTGCACAACGGTATTGAATACATCGATATGCAGTTGATTTGCGAAGCTTACTGGTTAATGAAAAACTTGTTAGGCATGCCTGCTGATGAAATCGGTAAAGTATTTGAAGAGTGGAATAAAGGTGAATTATCTAGCTTCTTGATAGAAATTACCGCCGACATTCTGCAACAAAAAGATCCTATGGGCCCAGGCTTCTTGGTCGACAAAATATTGGATACCGCTGGTCAAAAAGGCACAGGACAATGGACTGCAGCCAATGCACTGGAATTAGGCGCACCGGCTAACGCGATTGCAGCGGCCGTTTATGCCCGTGCTTTATCCAGCCTAAAAGACGAGCGCGTGGAAGCGAGCAAAATCTTAAAAGGCCCAGCGATTAAAGTCGAAACAGATAAAAAAGCCATTATCGATGCCATTAAAAACGCATTGTATTGCTCAAAAATCTGCGCTTACGCACAAGGCTTCCAATTGATCGACAAAGCACAAGTGGCTTACAACTGGAAACTTAACTTCGGTGAAATTGCACAAATTTGGCGTGGCGGTTGCATTATTCGCGCTCGCTTCTTGCAAAAAATTACCGATGCGTATGCGCTAAATTCACGCTTGAAAAACTTGATGTTGGATCCATACTTCACCAACGCGATGAACGAAGGCCAAGCAGGCTGGCGTAAAGTGATTGCCCTAGCGGTCACCAACGGTATCCCTGCACAAGGCTTTGCTGCGGCGATGGCCTATTACGACGGCTACCGCAGTGCAGTCTTGCCAGCTAACTTGCTGCAAGGCCAACGCGACTACTTTGGTGCACACACTTACGAGCGTGTGGATCAAGCGCGCGGTCAATTCTTCCATTTGGACTGGCCAGAAGCCAGCCGTCCGCAGTTGGAAATTTAAAGCCTAGGACTGAGGCAATAAAAAAGGGCAGAATTTCTGCCCTTTTTTTATTTTGGATCCTCGTTATTTCATAGTTATCGGGCTTGCGCCCGATAACTCGCATTAGCCACCTAGCGCCGCAATCCGCGCGCTCAAGCTTGGGTGGCTAGCAAACAAGCCAGTCCAATTGGCCTGACCACCGGCAATGCCCGATGCCACCATTTGTTTTGGTAACACGCTAGGCTCATGCACGGCTTGCAAACGCTGCAATGCGGCTATCATTTTGTTGGCGCTGGATAAACGCGCGGCACCGGCATCGGCACGGAATTCGCGCTGGCGCGAAAACCACATCACGACCATGGTGGCCAACACACCTAACAACAACTCGGCGATGATCATGGTAATAAAGAACGCAGGGCCCGTGCCTTTTTCCGTTTTAAATATGACTTTATCAACGGTGTAGCCTATGACCCGCGAAAAGAACATGACAAAGGTATTCACCACGCCTTGTATCAAGGTCAGGGTCACCATGTCGCCATTGGCAATGTGCGACACCTCATGCGCCAACACGGCTTCGGCTTCGTCTTTGCTCATGGCATTGAGCAAGCCGCTGGACACTGCCACCAAAGCGCTATTTTTGGTCATGCCGGTCGCAAAGGCATTCACCTCTGGCGAGTCGAACACCGCCACTTCTGGCATCTTGATGCCGGCTATGTCTGCCTGCACGCGCACGGTTTTCATCAGCCAAATTTCCGTTAGTGTCTGCGGCTCTTGTATGACCACGGCCCCTGACATACGCTTAGCCGACCACTTGGACATGGCCAGCGATATAAATGCGCCACCAAAACCCATGATGGCAGCAAAAGCCAACAGATTGCCTAAATCCAAGCCGTTGGCGTTTAAATAAGGCTCTACGCCCAACAAGCGCATGGTGATGGACAGCACCAAGACGATGGCCAAATTGGTAACTAAAAAATACATGATGCGTTTCATACATGACTCCTATGCATAAAAAAGTCGACTTCAATTAAAAGCAATTGCATGCCGTACGAACCCTAATATAAGGGTAATAGCCAATAATTAAAGGGTGCGGCTAAATAAATTAAGGGCTAACTGATAACACAATAAAGCGGTTTGGGCATCGTAGCGTTCGTCGCCATCGCGCATGAACGCGTGTTGCGCGTTGAATTCATGCCAAGTGAACAGCAAATTCGCTGCCGTCATTTTGTCGTAAACCTGCCGGCGACCAGCCGTTGGGATGTGGTTGTCTTGTTTGCCCCAAATCATTAGCAATTCGCCGCTGATATCGGACAACCTTTCCATGCTGTGCTGGCCGGGTTTATTGGGTATGGTCAAGGCGTGCAAATCGGTGGCATAAAAACACGCCGTGCTTTTAATTTCCGGTTGCAAGGCCGCGCGGAAGGCCAAATGCCCGCCTATGCAAAAGCCCATGGCACCTATGCTGCCGTTGTACCAAGCTTGTTGTTTTACAAAAGCGATCATGGCTTGGTTATCGCTATCGTAGCCCTGCACATCCTTAGCCGCTTTATCGGCATTGCCTTTGTCACGACCGGCATCGTCGTACGCCAACACCGTGCCTATGGGATTGAGTTCGTGAAACACCTCCGGCACCAAGACCACGTAACCATGGCTGGCGATGATTTTAGCCGCACTTTCTATCGGCCCAGTTTGCTGAAATATTTCCGAATAAAACAATACCGTCGGGTAGGCTTTGTTAGGCTTAGCCTTATCCAGTGGACGGTGAATATAGGTACGCATAATACCGGTAGGCGTGTTGATGTCAGCAATGTCACTTTGAATATTCATGATGGGCTTTCTACAAAAAGGCGAGTCAAGTTACAGCGCACTTAGCCAAACTCAAGCTTAAGTCGCCAACAAAATTTGTAGCTATTGTACAACGTGCCCAGCAATTTTGGATGCCGATCGAGTGGGGCCTAAATAGCTAAGATAAGGTTTGCTAATGCCCCTATTATTTTCGTAAAATGGTGCTTTAATTAGCCTATTTCATTCCGCGCATGCAACTGACCATCAACGGGAAAGCACGTGATTTTGACGTGACCCAACTGACCGTAGCCGAGCTCGTCCTTCAGCTTAGTTTAGAAGGAAAGCGCTTAGCCATAGAACGCAATGGTGAAATTGTGCCTCGCAGTCAATTTGCGAACACACAATTGGCAGCAGGCGATCAATTGGAAATTGTAGGCGCAGTCGGCGGCGGTTAAGCCGCCAGCACAGCCATTATTTTAAGGAAGCAACCGTGTCAGATTTATTAAACATTGCAGGTAAAAGTTATCAATCCCGTTTATTGGTAGGCACCGGCAAATACCAAGACTTTAAGCAAACACGCGCCGCGATAGACGCCAGTGGCGCTGAAATCGTCACCGTTGCTATCCGCCGCACCAACATAGGCCAAACCGCTGGCGAACCATCCTTATTGGACTTTTTACCACCCGATCAATTTACCTATTTACCCAATACTGCCGGCTGCTATTCAGCGGATGACGCGGTGCGCACCTTACGTTTGGCGCGCGAATTGCTAGACGGTCACACGTTAGTTAAATTGGAAGTATTGGGTGACCCGAATACGCTCTACCCCAACATGATAGAAACCATAGCGGCGGCAAAAGTCTTGGTGAAAGACGGCTTTGATGTCATGGTCTATTGCTCAGATGACCCGATTATGGCCAAGCAATTAGAAGACATAGGCTGTTGTGCGGTGATGCCATTAGCCTCGTTAATTGGTTCGGGCATGGGCATTTTAAATCCGTGGAATTTACAAATCATCATCGCTAACGCCAACATTCCGGTCTTGGTCGATGCCGGCGTGGGCACCGCATCCGATGCCGCCATTGCCATGGAACTTGGTTGCCAGGGCGTGCTGATGAATACTGCTATTGCCGCCGCGCGCGACCCAATTCAAATGGCCGGCGCCATGAAAAAAGCCGTGGAAGCCGGACGCGAAGCTTACCTCGCCGGCCGCATGGCAAAAAAATTGTATTCGGCCAGCCCCAGTTCCCCCACCACCGGCCTCATCAGCTAATGACAGCAGCCGCAAAACGTTACGAATGCTTGGTCACGGTTGAAACCGAATTTCTACCGGACCAATCCGACCTGGAACGTAACCGTTACGCCTTTGCTTACCACATTAAAATTGTGAACACCGGCAACGTGGCCGCCCAATTAATCAGCCGGCACTGGGTGATCGATGAGTTTAATGGCGAGCAACAAGAAGTGCGCGGTTTAGGCGTGGTCGGCGCACAACCCTTGTTGCAACCCGGCCAACTTTTTGAATACACCAGTGGCACCGTGCTTACCACGCCTAACGGCAAAATGCATGGCAGCTACCAAATGGTCGCCGACGATGGCACGGCTTTTGATGTCGCGGTGCCAGCCTTCACATTAAGCATGCCCAGAGTGTTGCATTAATTTTTATTTCAGCCCGACATATAAAACCATGTTTGCAATCAATCCGTTTTACCGATCTAGTTTAGTTTTGCTCATCAGCGCAGGCCTGTTTGCATGCGCCAATCCCTTGTTAAAACCGACCGCGCCGGCAAGCAAAAAGGCCGATTGCTTTTGCGATAAAGTGGCCGACAAACCCACTGAAAAACCAGCCGCACCCATCGAAACGGCTAAACCGGCAGAACTTAAAATAGCCGATTACGGCTTATTAAAGCCAGCAGAATGGGACGAAGTGGACGGACTGAGTGCTAGCCACGCTGGGGCCGATGATTTAAATTTAGCCTGGCCAGCTTGGCTGCAAAGTTGCACGGCCTTAGTGAAAAAGCCGGTATGGAAAAATGCCTGCGATACCGCTAATTCGCTTAACCTTCAAACTAACAACAACCCCGATTCAGACAGCGTGCGCGCCTATTTTAGGCAAAATTTTAGCGTTTATAAAACCACCAATGTGGACGGGGCAGAAAGCGGCCTCATCACCGGCTATTACCAACCTGTTTTAAAAGGCAGCCGCACAAAATCCGCCAAGTACCCATTCCCGCTATACACCACGCCACCGGATTTGATTACCGTGGAATTAGACGGCCTATTCCCTGAACTTAAATACAAACGGGTGCGCGGCCGAGTGGTGGGCAATAAATTGGTGCCATATTTCAATCGTGCCGAAATTGAAACGGACAATTCGCCGATCAAAGGCCGTGAATTGGTTTACATAGACAACATCGTTGACGTATTTTTTCTGCAAATACAAGGTTCTGGTGTGGTGCAATTTGAAAACGGCGAGCAAGTCATGGTTGGCTACGCCGACCAGAATGGCCACACCTATAATTCGGTGGGGCGCTTGCTCATAGAACGCGGCGAACTTACTAGCGCCAATGCCTCCATGGCGGGCATTAAAAACTGGGTAAAAAACAACCCGCTCAGATTCCGCGAACTGCTCAATAACAACCCCAGCTTTGTTTTCTTCAGAGAATTGCCCAGCGGCTTGCCCGGTCCTATAGGCGCCTTAGGGGTGCCTATCTTGGCGGAGCGTGCGGTGGCCGTGGACCCTAAATTTGTGCCCTTGGGTGCCCCGGTATTTTTATCGACTACCCAACCAAATAATAACAAACCTTTAAAGCGCTTGATGATGGCGCAAGACACCGGTGGTGCAATCAAAGGCGGCGTGCGGGCTGACTTTTTCTGGGGAGCCGGTGCGGAAGCTGGCGCCAAAGCCGGTGCCATGAAGCAAAGCGGTAAAATCTGGGTACTGTTACCTAAAGAATTTGTCTTTAAAAACTAGCCTAAAAAAACTAGGCTATAAGTCGCGTTCGTAAACCCGGTAACGTTTGTAGGCGGTGCCGCCTATGGATTCAATGATGTTACGCATGCCAGCATTGTCTTCTAGTATCCATGACAGCTCCAGCCTGTGCGCACCGCGTTTGTGTAATTCGTTACGCACATCTTCAATAATCAGAAAAGCTAATCCTGGCCCAAGCCGGGTCTTTTGAAACTTCTTACGCACGCCCATTAATGGCACACGACCACTGGCCGGGCCTTTGATTTTAAGCCGCCAAATTAATTTCAACCAACCAAAGGGGAATAATTTTCCCTTCAAATCGCGTATGGCTTCGTTGATGTTGGGCATACCTATAATAAAGGCAGCAGCCTCGCCATCGACTTCGGCAATCTGAATATACTCGTCGTGCAACAAGAATTTTAGATTTTGCCCCAGCGCTTTAAACTCGGCTTCGGTGAAGGGCACAAAGCCCCAATTATCTGACCAGGCATCGTTAAAGATATCGCGTAACAGCATAATTTCTTCATCGAAGCGACTGCGGTCCAAGGTTCTAACCCTTACCCTTTCCGAGGCCATTTTTAACAAACGCTGCATCACCGGTGGCTTCACAAAATTAGGGTTAATCAAATAAGCCAAGGTGTCGGCGGCCTTGTGGTAGCCGCACTGCTCGATGTGCTCGCGGTAATAAGGCAGCGCATGGCTCATCATGAACACCGGCGGGTCAGCAAAGCCGTCTATCAACAGACCGGTTTCTTCATTGATGGATAAATTGAAGGGGCCGCGCACGCGACGCATGCCTTGTTCGGCCAACCATTGCTCTGCCGTGGCCATCAGGGCGGCAAAGGTTTCCTGATTGTCTTCGGCATCCAACATGCCAAAAAATCCTGTGGCATCATGGTGTTGCGCTAGGTGCATCTGATCAACCTGCGCGCTGATTCTACCCACAGCCACGTCCCCTCGCCAAGCCAACCAAGATTGACTTTTGGCATGCTGAAAATAGGGGTTGTGCTTGGGTGAAAGATGGATTTTTCGCTCAAGAAACAAGGGGGGAATCCACTGCGGATCGTCTTTAAAAATAGCTGCTGGCAAACGGATAAATTCAGCCAGATCGGCTTTGTCGCTAACCGGAACAATACGAAGTGGGGAGCTAGTTTGGATGGTATGTGTCATGGTGATAGCAAAAACAGTGCAATGACGAAAAGTCTACCACAATAAGCCGGGCTTATTATTGACTTAATCCAAATCGTTTTAACATATTCTGTTATACTGTCGAACAGTTTTTATGCCCAGTTTTGGCCTAGGCGTAACCGTAGATTGTTAAATCATTTAGTCAAAGTAAGGAAGCCAATTGAATCAAGTAGCAAACGTTGAAATCACCGAGTCGGCCACCCCGACTTTAAGCGCATTGCCTTTGCGTTTAGCCGATTTCGACTCATTGGCTAGCGCCTTGGATTATGCCGCACAAGGCGAATCCGGCACTAATTTTTACGCCGGCAGCGGCAAACTGGCCACCGTTTTACCTTACCGCAAACTGCGTGAACAAGCGCAAACCTTAGCCAAACGATTGCTGTTTTTCCCACTAGAACGGGGCGCACGTGTCGCCATCGTGGCCGAAACCAACCCTGATTTCTTACGTTTCTTTTTTGCCTGCCAATACGCCGGTTTAGTGCCTGTAGCATTGCCAGCGGTGATTCATGTGGGCGGTCATAAGGCTTACGTTAACCAATTAAACGGCTTGCTCAAAGGCTGCCGCGCGTCACTGGCTGTTTCTTCTAGTCAACTACTGCCGTTTTTGACGGAAGCAGCCGAAGGCTTAGGCTTGCAATTTGTCAACGCGCCTTCCGCCTTTGATGAATTGCCACTCAAAGACATCGCTCTTAAGCCTAGCGGCCCAAATGAAACGGCCTACCTGCAATACACCTCAGGCAGCACGGGCTTTCCGCGCGGCGTGATCATTACCCAAGAATCGGTGATGGCCAATTTGTTGGCCTCGGGCCATGGTTTGGATGTTCGCGTGGATGACCGCTTGGTCTCCTGGCTACCGTTTTACCATGACATGGGTTTGGTCGGCTGCTTGTTGGCTCCTATGGCCAACCAACGCTCTATCGATTATTTAGACACCCGCGACTTTGCCATGCGCCCAAGACGTTGGTTAGAACTATTAAGCAGTTCGCGCGGCACCATTTCATTCAGCCCGCCTTTTGGCTATGCGCTATGCGTTCGTCGCCTGCGCCCTGAAGACATCGCCTTGTACGATTTAAGTGCATGGCGTGTGGCTGGCATAGGCGCCGAACCCATACACGTGGAATTAACCGATCGTTTTTGTGAGTTGTTGGCACCGGCCGGCTTTAATCCAAAATCGTTCGTGCCTAGCTACGGCATGGCAGAAACTTCCTTAGCACTTAGCTTTGCCCCACTGGGCACCGGCGTGGTGGTCGATTGGCTAGATGGCGATGACTTAGCCGACAACTTAGTGGCGACCAAAGTCAGCCCAAATACCGGCAGCAGCTTTGTTCGTTGCGGCCCCATATTGCCTAAACACCAAGTATTAATCCTTGACGAGCAGGGCAAGCCCCTGCCCGAAATGCAAATTGGCCGCATCAACGTGCATGGCCCCAGCATTATGTCGGGCTACTTTGAATTGCCAGAACAAACCCAGTTAGTGTTGTCCGCTGATGGCTGGTTAGATACCGGTGATCTAGGCTACTTGATTGATGGTCAAATTGTGGTGACCGGTCGTCATAAAGACATGCTGATTATTAACGGCCGCAATATTTGGCCACAAGACATTGAAGCCATTGCCACGCGCCAGCCAGAACTGCGTTCGGTGGACGCCTCTGCCGTATCGGTGCCGGGGCCAGACCAAGAAGAAATCGCGGTGCTTATCGTGCAATGCAACATCACCGATAGCGTAGAGCAGCAATTGCTCACCCAACGCTTGCATAGGGAAATACACGAAGAATTGGGCGTCAATTGCGTGATTGAATTGGTACCACGCCATACCTTGCCGCGCACTTCGTCCGGTAAATTATCGCGTTCTGGTGCACGTAAAGATTACATGCTGCGTCAAAAAGCCCTAGCAGAAAACGCAGCCAAGTAAGCCTACCTCCTAGCTTGCCTAACCCTAGCCTATGGCTGCCTCCCAAAAAAAGAACAAGACTGTTGCCTTAACCGGCGCTACCGGCTTCATAGGCACGGCCCTGATTAAGCAATTGCAGCAAGCCGGCTGGCAGGTCAAGGCTTTATACAGACCCAAACCGGGCCGATCACCCATCAGCAGTCAGAATCTGACCTGGGTCGCCGGCGAACTAAGCGACCTTCCCTCTTTAAATAGCTTGATGGCTAATGCCGACGCGGTCATACACTGCGCGGGGGCCGTGCGTGGGGTAACGCAAGCCGATTTTGACTTAATCAATGAAATCGGCGCGCGCCACGTCGCAGAAGTAGCCACCGCACAAAATAAGCCACCGCGTTTACTGCTAATATCCTCTTTGGCCGCGCGCATGCCAGAATTGTCGCATTACGCCGGCAGCAAATGGCGTGGCGAATTAGCCATTAAAAACAGCCCCTTACGCTGGACCATCTTTCGGCCACCGGCAGTGTATGGGCCGGGTGACCGTGAATTGCTACCGCTTTTTCAAAGCATGGCCAAAGGCCTTGCACCACTTCCAGCTGGAGCAAACGGCCGCTTTTCCATCATCCACGTGGATGATTTAGCGGCCGCCATGGTGCATTGTCTAGGGCAAGATGCGGGTGATGGTAAAACCTTTGAGCTAGACGACGGCCACTCCGGTGGCTACGATTGGCCTAGTGTCATTCAAATTGCTCAAGCAGTGTTACGTGATGGCGGCAAAATTTGGCGATTGCCCATTCCAATTAGCCTACTCAAACTGGTGGCTTGGACCAATTTTTATGCCGCTCAATTACTGCGTTATGCACCGATGTTAACCCCGGGCAAGATACGCGAGATTACGCACAGCGATTGGTTGTGCGATAATAACGACATTACTCGAATTACTGGTTGGCAGCCCACTTGTGAATTAGCGCAAGGTTTGGCTGGCCTATTTGATAAGCATCACTAGCCTAGATAGGAAATTTTATGACTGAATACGATCGCATCCTTGCCGACTTGATCAAAGGCTTAGCGCCTTTCACCAATGGTAAAACAGTGTCTGAGCACACCGAATTAGTCGGTGACCTTGACTTAGATTCATTGAAAATTATGGAGCTATTGCTGTTTGTCGAAGACAGTTTTGATATCTCAATCCCAGTGAGCATCTTACCGGACGTAAAAACCGTAGGGGACCTGGCTAAACAAGTTGAAAAAATCGTAGGTAACGCATAATGGGGTTGTTTACAAAATTTGACGGCTTGGCAGCAGGCCGTGCCGAACTCGGTGCATTGGGCATAGACCCGTTTGCAGTGCAGATAGAAAAAATTATCTCGCCAACCGAAGGCATTATCCACGGTCGCCATACTATCTTGGCCGGCACCAATAACTACTTAGGCTTAACCTTTAATCCCGAGTGCATTGCCAGCGCGCGCCTTGCCTTAGAAAACGAAGGCACCGGTACCACTGGTTCACGCATGGCCAACGGCAGTTACTCTGGCCACCGCAATCTAGAAAAAGAACTGGCGGCCTTTTACGGCAAACGCGATGCCATTGTGTTTTCAACCGGCTACGTCGCTAACCTAGGCATGATTTCAACGCTTGCCGGTCCAGGCGACGTGGTGTTGTTGGACGCCGATTGCCACGCCTGTATTTACGATGGTTGCCGTCTTGGCGGCGCAGAAACCATACGCTTCCGTCACAACGATGCTGAAGATTTAGCAAAACGCCTACGTCGCTTAGGCCCACGTGCAGCCGATGCACTGATCGTGGTGGAAGGCATTTACAGCATGCTGGGTGACCGTGCCCCACTTAAAGAAATCGTCGATGTAAAACGTGAATTCGGTGGCTACTTGATGGTAGATGAAGCCCATTCGTTTGGCGTATTAGGCGAGCGCGGCTGCGGACTAGTAGAAGAACTGGGCATCATGGACGATGTGGACTTTATCGTCGGTACCTTTAGTAAAAGTTTAGGTTGTGCAGGCGGCTTTTGCGTGAGCAATAGGCCTGAGCTGGATCTGATACGATACGCCAGTCGCCCTTATATTTTTACCGCCTCGCCAGCACCAGCCACCATAGCCTCAGCTAGGCAAGCGCTGCGCATCTTGGAAGCCGGCAAGGATTTGCGCCAGCGCTTGCATGCTAACGCCCAGCAACTGCATAGCGGTTTAGCCGCTTTAGGCTACACCTTAGGCGGGGACCCTAGCCCAGTGGTGGCGGTGGTCTTAGAAAACAAAGTGGAAGCCCTGCAATTCTGGGATAACTTGTTAAAACTAGGCGTGTACGTCAACCTCATGCTGCCACCAGCCACGCCTAACGGTGTATCGCTGATTCGTTGCAGCGTCAGTGCGGCGCATACTTCTGCGCAGATCGATGCGGTGTGTGCCGCCTTTGCTAAGTTACGCAAGGCAGCTTAATCAAAAACAGCTAGGTCGGGGGCAACCCCGACTTATCGCCTTAAGCCAGCTCATGGCTAAATTCAATTTAGCATAGGCCACCTGTGAATCAAGCCGAAGACCCAACACCAAGCCATAACCCCATGCACCGCGTGCTAGGCAACTTCTGGATTTTAATCCGAGGTCGCGGGGCGGCGGCCATCATGGCGTTTGGCGCCACCGCATTAATGGCAAGGGCGCTGGGGCCAGTAGAATTTGGTTTAGTCGTGTTGATGCATACCTATGCCATGCTTATTCGTGCTTTGCTGGATTTTGGCACCGCGGATGCAATCGTGCGTTTCGGTGTTTCCGCCCATGACGCCTCGGATAATCAGACATTAGGCAAATTATTAAAAGTTTGCCGCCGTATTGATAAACAAGCCAGCATAACTGCCGCGCTTCTGGCTTGGATTGCTGCCCCCTTTGTTGGTCCAGCGATAGGCATGAACAGCCAGCACGTCATGCTGCTCATGGCATACAGCACAATATTACTTACTCCAGGCGCAGGCAGTGCTGCGGGCTTGTTACGCTTGAACGATAGGTTTGATATCGGCGGCAGGCAAATGACCATAGCGCCTAGCATACGCTTTGTAGGGGTGCTCATTGCCTGGAGTCTAAAGGCCCCCATAGTAACCTTTATGGCCATTTGGGGCGCAGCCTACGTCGCTGAAAATACATATGTGCTTTGGCAGGCTAAACACAAATACCGCTTGCAAATTAAACAAGCCCTTGCTGGCGTCAGTCTTAAAGACGCATCGCTAAAAGATTTTGATGGCCTACGCCATTTTATTTGGGTGACCTACTGGCAGTCCAACATTGATCTGCTGCCTAAACACCTTACTACTTTATTGGTGGGTCATCTATTAGGTCCAGCCGAAGCCGGCTTATTGCGCTTAGCCAAGGAGATTGCCAGCGCCTTATCCAGACCGGCCTTATTAATACGCCAAGTGGTTTTTACTGATCTTACTAGAGCCTGGAATGAAGGTAGCGCCAGCTTTGACATCGTCGCTTATCGAACAGCCATGCTTGGCGGGGCCTTGGGCTTGGTATTCGTCGCACTCAGTTATTTCTTTGGCGAATACCTGTTAGGCGGCTTGCTGGGGACTCAGTTTATCGCCGCTAAAGTTGTACTCACCTGGATGCTATTGGCCGCCACACTAGACCTCGCCACCTCACCGCTACTATCGGGACTGTATGCCATGGGGCATGCTATTAAAACATTGCGCATCACCATGGCTTCTACTGCCATTTATTTAACAATGTTTGTCATATTGACGCGCGAGTTAGGCTTAATAGGTGCGGGGTTGGCTGCGACGGCTGGAGCGGCCTTAACGCTTATTGGCATGATCATGCTTATGCGCAGCAACAAACGAGCCGCTTAATGAAGCGTAGAGGAAAAAACGGAATTATTTACAGCGAGTAATTTCTTCAGCGGGCCTTACCCACTCCAGCGTTTTGCCAAACAAAGAGATGCCAACATAACCGCGTATTTTAAGTGTGCCTTCAGGGCTTAATTTCATGGTGCTGCTAAAAGTGAGGCCATCGTCTGGGTTGTAAATTTCTCCATCCTGCCAAAGCGCATCGTTAGCAGGCTGGAATCCAGTCAAAATTTGCAAGCCACACAGCGGCCTATCGCGCAAAGCTTCGTTAGGGTTGTGTTTGTCACGCTTAGGCAGGCCATTAGCCGATACAGGCTTTTTTAACCAATACAAGCTTCCACACACTTTGCTGCCGCAGTCTTCCACCATCACCGCAAACTTTTGCCTGTTGGGGTCTTTATTGTCCACCCACAAACCTTGAATTTTATGCTCGGCGGCCCCCGCCAAAGCCGATGTACTAAAAGCACCAACTAGGACTGAAAGCGCTAGCAAGCGGATTGTTTTACTCATAACAGGGGCACTCAAAATTGCGCGCATAGAATTTTTATTCTTAATCAGATTTGAACAAAAAATTACTTACTTTTTATGTTCACGGTTCCAAGCCGCTACGTTTTTTAATGGCTGCTTAACGTAGCTGCTGGCCTGAATTAAACGCACAATCACGCGGTTAACCAAGGTGCCTAGGCGATCCATAGGCCTGTCGATATCTATAAACAACACCGCGCGGAATTCATCGGTGTCGTTACGCACTTCATGCTCGTATGCATCGTCGAACAACACCACTTTACCTTCTTCCCAGTGCAAATATTGGTCATGCACACGGATCCACACGCTTTTTCGGTCTTTGGGTATTTTCAAGCCCAGGTGGGCACGAATCACCGCTCGCGTTGGGCCTTTGTGTGGTTCTATGTGATAGCGTGGCGCCAAAATTGAAAACATGGCGGTGCGCATACCAGGCAACGCTTCCAGCGCAGCGGCTGTTTTTGGGCATAGGCTACAGTTGTCGTCAACGCGCTCGCCATACACATAAAAAGCAAAGGTCTTCCAATTATTCCCTTTGGAAATGCGTTTTTGATCAGGGGACAATTGATGAAAGGTTGGAATGTCTTCTGGATTTTTCAACAGCGCATCCAATTCCGCGCGGATGTCTGCGTAAGCCGCTTCCAGTTGGGGGACCCAAGTAAATTCGTCGTTACCGATAACCGGCGTGGTGCTAATCAGTGAATGACGCGCTTGAAAATCACCCATCCAGCGCAAAAAATGCTTGCCCACCTTCATGGTTGCCCGACGCCATAATGGCGATTTATCTGTTGAATTTGCAGTGATCATATCCATGGATTTCTAGCCTTCACTATGCATAAAACTTAATTTTATCATGGCGAAACCGATACGCGCATGCTTATACAATGTCGTCACAAACAGCCGCATAACAAGAAAACATTGCTTAAATGATGGCTTGAACGGCTTTTAAGGTGTTCGCCCAAACCTCAACATAGGGTGCCCTAGCATCAATTTCAACTAGCTTAGCCCCGTTATAATTCAAGCTAGGCATCACATCGATTTTATCCTGCAACTCAGCCATGCTGTGATCGGGTTTACGCCCGTGTGCGGTTACTGCATCAATATTAAGCCGTATGATTAATGCCGGTTTTTGTTGCGCCATCCACTGATAGAGTTTTAATTCACGTGCGGCTATGTGCCGCAACAGCCAATTGTCTTGGCCGCTAGCCTGCATGCCGGGGCCATCGTAACGAAAGCCGGTAATCTCCGCTTGTGGGTAGCGATCGGCCACCACCAAAATACCCTGCGCAGATAATCGCATGACGCGTTTCATTTTGCTAACACGCCACATAGACAAAATGTGCATGATGATGGCAGTCAATGTGCCAGCTGGTTTCTGCTTCATGTCTTGCGCACGCTCTGCTTTGGCCGCTAAATAGCGCTCTAAGCGCACCCCTACAAAAGGCAAATATTTAATTTTATCGCCCATTTCGCCTGAAATTAAGCCTAGGTAACGGCGTTCGGCCGGGCCTTTGCTTTGCAAATACACTAACAAATCAGCGGTTATGGTGGACTTACCGGTGCCATCGCAACCCACCACAGCAATCACGCCTGTTAACTGGGTGTTTTGATCGGCGAATGGTTTGCTTGATTTCATAGTGAGCTTATAAAACTAGGTGCGAATTAAGGAAAGGTTGGCGTAAAAGCAATTTGAGCAGGCCGCCTATTATAGCGCGCATGCGCTATTAATCGCCGTCAGCGCTGCCGCTAATACTTGAGGATAAGGGTCGCGGCCATTTAAATCCAATATGCTTGCACCATTAAACTGCAGGGTAGGGATCACCCTGACCTTCTCACGCAACATCGCCAATTTGTGATCAGGCTTACGCGCATGAGCCGTTTCTGCATCGATATTAAGCCGAATCAAAAGCGTAGGTCTATGGCTTGCCATCCATGCATAAAGGCGTTTTTCTCGTTTTAACAATAAGCGAGCCAGTCTAGTTTGTGCATTCTTATCATTTAACCCAGTGCCATCAAAATAAAAGCCTGGCAACTCGGCTTGCGGGTAACGATCGGTGATGACCAACACCCCGCGGCGCGCGAGCCTGAGCATGCGGCGGAATTTATGCACGCGCCATAAGGAAAGTAAAAAGATAACGATCGCCGTTAAGGTGTCGGGGGCGCTGGCTTCTTTACTATGCGCACGCTCGGCTTTGCGTACTAAATAGCGTCCAAAAGCAGGCCCGACTAGCGGCAAACTGCGTATCCAATCGGCAATGTTGCCGGAGGACTGACCAAGGTAAACCCACTCTATTTCTCTCTTCTTGGCTAATTCGGCAATAAGATCATGGCTTAAGGTGGATTTGCCAGAGCCATCGCAACCCACTACGGCAATGACATTTTTAATAGGCTCATGGCAAGAAGATGGTTTTTTAAACAAAGTTTGGTTCCATTAAGTGTTAACTGCGCAATTCATTAATAATCATATTTTTCAGTATATTCTTTTAAACGTAGTCTGATTTCTTCTGGCATGACAAAAGCATCTTTGTAGTAGTCTTGCGTCTTATTAAATTTCTTAGCAATTAACTCATCGTGCATACTTCCCATTAAGCCATTCAGGGTGCTCACAAATTTTGAAATGCTTTGATGGTATGCAGAAGGATAAAGCGTTTTAAAATTGTCATACATGGCGACTTGGCGACTAATCACTTTACGCATATCGTGAAATTCATGGCTAGTAATTTTATCTTTAGCTAAATTTAATCGAATGAAATTAATTTCATTCTTAATATACTGCCGAAACCCGTCCACTGTGGATGGCTGAAAGCTCTCTATTTCTTTAACCGCAATGGCGTAAAGCGGTTTGCTTAAGAACAAACGAACCAGCAATGCTGCTGGCCAAACACTGGAATGCGCTGCATTTTTTAAGACATCTTGCAGATGACCCATGACCGCCGTCATTAAATGAAATACGCGTGGATAGCGATGGCTTTTATCAAACATAATATGGGCAAACCGCAAATGTTTAATTTTAGCGCGCATGCAGTAGTACTCGTATTGATCCTGCTCGTTGAGTTCACCTTGCCGGTATATCTTATCTACCATCTGCCTTAACGCTTGACGATTCGGGCCTTCTTGCCATAGTTGCTGACAAATCCGATAGCACTGGCTTAATTGCTCTTGCGTATAATCGAGATGAATGGCATCGGGCAATGTGGCCTCAGGATAAAGTTCATCGTGCACCAACACAGCAGCAAACAATGTATCGCATTGCTCGGTAGAAAAAACTGTTGGGCAGTCTGATTTTTTGCGAACTTTATTACAACTATTAAACGTCATGGACTTCCTTAAATTTGATATTTTCAGCGCTCAAATAAATGTTATCAAAAATAAAAATATTTTTACCGATTGAAACAAAGGCCGCGGACTGATTCTCGCCGTTTAAACCAGACGTTTACCAGACTCGTTAAACACCGACATTGAAATTCTACTGGAGAAAGTCGATCAGCGTAACCGTGTCGATGGATCGCGCTTGTCATAGTAGTGACCCTATTTGGCATTCTTCCCGCCGGGCATTCTAATTAGCAGTTAACAAAGCCCATTTAGGTTGCCTTTTGGCTCAATCGGGAGCCCCGCAAGGTAGCAGCGCTAATGGCGAATAGGTTATAATAATTTTAGCCGCATAGTGATTGTGGTTAACCTTATGCAGCAATGCATGCGCAAAAAATGAAGCAGACTTTCACTATGCTAATAGGCGGATGTCTATATTCAGGCCGCTCTTTGCAACTGCACTTAATCATGGGAGCCCTTACCGAGAAGGGTATTGATGAATAAAAACGCTAATAATTTAATAAGCATTACCATACCAACTTACAATCGAGCTCCGTTTCTTGATGCTTGCCTTGAATACCACATTCCCCTTGCCCGAAAGCATAATGTAAAAATTTTCATTTCCGACAATGCCTCTGACGATCATACCCAAGAAGTGGTTAAAAGAAGGTGCGCAGAATATGCACTTATTTCTTATACTAGAAATAAAAGTAATATTGGGCCTGATGCTAACTTTGAGCAAGCCCTCAAATTGGCCGATACAGAATACGTTTGGCTTCTTGGCGACACCTACAAATTGCCCGAAAAAGGATTGGATTATTTAGTCAATTTATTGACTTCGTGCCCAGTCGTTTACGATTTAATCGTTTTCAACTGGAAGAATCGAGTAAAAGATACAGCGAGTCAGGATTACACTAATCCAAACAAAATCCTATCTGATATCGGTTGGCATATGACTTGTATATCTGCACTAGTATATAAAGTGGACAGGCTTCGTGCATGCAATTTCAAAGGGTATTTGGATACAAATTTTATACAAACTGGAATAATTTTTGATTACATAAGTTCGCATGATCACCTGATTCGCTGGAATAGAGACATTTCGGTTGAGACCATTTTTATTGATGGTGTTAAAAAAAATACCTGGCCGGAATATAGGTTTGAGATTTGGTTTGAACGTTGGCCAAAATTTATTTTTTCATTGCCGCCAGTTTTTCTATTATCCAGTAAAATAAAAGCCATCAAAGACCATGGGCTTAAGTCTAAGGCTTTTTCGATAAAAAATTTATTGATGATGCGATTCAATAACTTACTCGATTTAAACGTCTACAAAAAATACCGTTACATCATGCCATTGACTATTTCCCATCCCAGATCTCTAATCTTTTTATGCATATCCATATTACCCATTTCTGTTATTAGTTTTTTTAAATGGGTTTTTAGAATAGATCGTTGGTAATTATGAATACACCACTACCTAGTAATAAAAAATTTGGCTTGTTATTCGCCGCTATTTTTTTAGCCTTGGCACTGTATGCCAATTCCAAAAACGAAGCCACTGCAATCATAGGCTTGCTTTTGCTTATAAGCGGCTTTTTCTTGATTAGCAGTTTTTTCTATCAAGCCCTATTAACTCCGTTAAATAAAGCATGGTTTATGTTGGGACTGGCCTTAGGGAAGGTTGTGAGCCCTCTAGTGCTGGGTATTATTTTCTTTGGCTTAATCACGCCGATTGCTTTAATAGCCAGGTTAATGGGCCGCGATGAATTAAAGCTAAAAAGACCGAAGAAAAGCAGCTATTGGTCTGAACCCATAGGCTCAAACTCCGATGCCGATTCATTTAAAAATCAATTTTAAGGTGGTCATATGTCTTTTTTAAAAGAAATGTTTAATTTTTTACGTAAGCGTAAAAAGCTTTGGTTAGCGCCAATATTTATTGTGATTGTGCTGTTAGGTGGTTTATTAATTTTAGGCCAAGGTTCGGTGCTAGCCCCGTTTATCTACACCCTATTTTAAGCCATGAATATTTTAGGTATCTCAGCGTATTACCACGATTCTGCCGCTTGTTTAGTGGTAGATGGCAAAATCATTGCGGCTGCGCAAGAAGAGCGCTTTACCAGAAAAAAACACGATGAAAATTTTCCAGTTTATGCCATTAATTATTGCCTGACTGAGGCTAGGTTAAGCGCACAGCAAATTGATTACGTGGTGTTTTATGACAAGCCTTTTTTAAAGTTTGAACGGCTTTTTGAAACCTATTTAGCTTTTGCCCCTAAGGGCTTTAAAAGCTTTGCCACGTCTTTGCCGGTTTGGGTTAAGGACAAACTGTTTCAAAAGTCAGTGATACTGGATGCCTTAAAAGACAACCTGGATAAAAAAACCGACTGGTCAAATAAGCTACTCTTTTCCGAACACCATTTAAGCCATGCCGCCTCAGCCTTTTTCCCTTCGCCATTTGAAGAGGCGGCTGTTTTAACCATGGATGGTGTAGGAGAATGGGCCACCACCTCCTTGGCCGTTGGCAAAGGCAATACGCTGAACGTGACAAATGAAATTCACTTCCCTCATTCTTTAGGTTTGTTGTATTCGGCCATGACTTACTACACCGGGTTTAAAGTCAATTCTGGTGAATACAAAGTGATGGGCTTGGCTCCCTATGGTGAGCCCAAATACGCCAATCTGATTAAAGACCATTTGATTGATATTAAAGAGGATGGCTCATTTCATTTAGACATGAGCTACTTTAACTATTGCACTGGCCTGACCATGACCAGCGATCGATTTAATGACTTATTTGGCGCCCCTCCTAGAAAATCCGAATCGATTTTAGGTCAACGTGAAATGGATCTGGCCGCGTCCATTCAAGCCGTGACTGAAGAAGTTGTGATCAAACTGGCTAAAGGCATCAAAAAATCCACCGGCTTAAACAATCTTTGTCTGGCCGGTGGGGTGGCATTAAATTGCGTGGCCAATGGCAAACTGCTACGCGAAAATGTGTTTGATAAAATTTGGATACAGCCAGCTTCAGGTGATGCCGGCGGTGCGTTAGGCGCGGCATTGGCCGCCTATTATTTAATGCTGGCTCAACCAAGAAAAGTAGATAAACAAGACAGCATGCAAGGCTCTTACCTTGGGCCTGAATTTGGCCAAGCCGAAATAGAACAACGATTAAGCCAAGCCGGCGCAACGTTTGATGTGGTAAGCGATACGCAATTAATTGACCAAACCGCTCAAGCATTAGCTGATGGCTTAGCAGTAGGTTGGCACCAAGGACGCATGGAGTTTGGGCCTAGGTCTCTTGGCGCACGCTCAATTATTGCAGACGCGCGTTCACCCACGGTGCAAAAACAATTGAATTTAAAAGTGAAATACCGTGAATCATTCCGGCCTTTCGCTCCTAGCGTATTAAGAGAAGACGTAGCCGATTGGTTTGAAATCAACACCGATAGCCCCTATATGTTGCTGGTGGCCGATGTGAAAAAAGAAAAGCAATTGGCCATGACGGAAGCACAAAAGCAATTATTTGGCATAGAAAAGCTTAATGTGCCACGCTCTGAAATTCCGGCAGTGACCCACGTCGATTACTCGGCAAGGATACAAACCGTCAGTAAAGAAACCAACCCTAAGTACCATGCGTTAATTTCAAAATTTAAAGAAATAACCGGCTGCCCAGTGTTGGTCAACACCTCATTTAACGTCAGAGGCGAACCCATTGTTTGCTCTCCCGAAGATGCCTTCAACTGCTTGATGGGCACCGACATTGATTTCTTAGTGGTGGGCAATTGCATACTAAGAAAAGAACAGCAAAACCAAGCATTGCTTAAGGATTATAAAAATGCCTATGAATTGGATTAAATCGGAGCGACTAAAAGACGCGCTGATTGTTTTGTTCATGAGTCTGGCGTTACTCTTGTTAGTCGATTATTTTCTGGGCTACAAAATACTGCATAATGCACCGATAAGCACGCGTAACAACGCCGAAAGAGGCTTAGGCATACGGCACCCTATTTACCACCATACCCTAGCAGCCAATTACAATGGCTTGACCAGTTTCGACCAGCAAACGGAATACCGCTTTTGCACCAACGATGGCGGTTTTAAAAGCGATTGCAACAACATCGTTAATGGCAAAGATTTCGACATTGCTTTTTTAGGTGACAGCTTTACTGAAGGCATAGGTTTGCCTTATGAAAAAACCTTTGTTGGGCTCATCGCCGCTCAGTTCCCCGACAAGAAAATCGCTAATCTTGCGGTAGCCTCCTACGCACCAAGTATTTACTACACCAAACTCCTAACACTTATCAATGAAGGCTATCGCTTTAATGAGGTGGTGATTTACATTGATATTAGCGACATACAGGACGAATCAAATTATGCCATCGTAGATGGAAAAGTGGTTGATACACTAAAAAACACCACTAAACTGCAACCCTTTCCACTGATTAACTTTGGCTTAAAAGGCCTTGAAAGTAGATTTCGATCTACCATTAACTCGGACATAAACTTAACGAAATCAAATCTTGATGAAACAGCTTATAGAAAAGAAAACAGAAGAAGTGCATGGACTATTGATGACAGCGATGAGGGTTTTGGCAAGATTGGCTTGCAAGCCTCAATTGATAAATCAGTAGCATTGCTAGATAAAATTCACGCACTTTGCAAAGAAAATAATATTAAATTATCGGTTGGAGTTTACCCTTGGCCAGGGCAGGTTCTTTTTGATCCTAAAGAATCCAGGCAAGTAAAAATATGGCAAAAATTTTGCACTGATAAATGCACGCATTTTTATAATTCCTTTCCAACCCTTTCAAATCTCGCTGAAGTTTCAACAAAGCAAGATGTTATAAAAAAATATTATTTTATAGGCGATGTTCACTTCAACGAGGCAGGCAACAAACTAATCGCCATGGACTTCTTAAAAATTTACCAAGAAGGCTTTCATTAAGTATGTGAAACAAAGCGTTGTTCAAAGAAAACGCGGCGATTCAATTAATTTTAGGATAGGATACACGTATGAAAGCAGTGATTCTTGCCGGAGGTTTAGGTACCCGCATTAGTGAAGAAACCTCAACGCGACCTAAGCCTATGGTTGAAATTGGTGGCAAGCCCATTTTATGGCACATCATGAAAACCTATTCCGCACATGGCATCAATGACTTTGTCGTTTGCTGCGGGTACAAGGGCTATGTCATCAAAGAGTATTTTGCGAACTATTTTCTGCACATGTCCGATGTGACGTTTGATATTGCGAATAATAAGATGGAAGTGCATCAGCATAATGCTGAGCCTTGGAAGGTGACCTTGGTTGATACCGGTGAAAACACCATGACAGGAGGACGCCTTAAGCGCGTCGCTAATTACGTAAAAGACGAACAAGCATTTTGTTTAACTTACGGTGACGGTGTCAGTGATGTCAATATTACTGAATTGATCGCATTTCATAAGTCACAAAAAGTGAAAGCAACGTTGACGGCAACCATACCGCCAGGACGTTTTGGTGCTTTGGATATGTCCGGCAACAAGGTGAATAGCTTTAGAGAAAAGCCACAGGGTGACGGCGGCATGATTAACGGGGGGTTCTTTGTATTGTCCCCACAGGTGCTCGATTATATTACTGGCGACAAAACACTCTGGGAGAAAGAGCCATTGGAAACCTTGGCTGAAGAAGGCCAATTAGCGGCCTTTCAGCACCATGGTTTTTGGCAGCCGATGGATACACTGAGAGATATGACTCACCTGGAAGCGCTTTGGCAGTCTGGCCATGCCCCCTGGAAAGTCTGGAAATGAATTCGGGATTTTGGCATGGCAAGCGCGTACTGTTAACTGGCCATACAGGCTTTAAAGGCAGTTGGCTTTCACTTTGGTTACAATCGATGGGGGCTAAAGTGGTTGGCTATGCGCTAACCCCACCGACGAATCCTAGTTTATTTGAAGTGGCTAAGGTCGCCCAAGGGATGACCAGCATTATTGGCGACATCCGTGACCTAGCTCATCTGCAAAAAGTATTTTCCGAACATCAACCCGAAATAGTAATCCACATGGCAGCGCAACCTTTGGTGCGCTACTCCTATTTAGAGCCGGTTGAAACTTACTCAACCAATGTGATGGGAACCGTCAATCTGCTAGAAGCAGTACGTCACACAAAAAGCGTTAAAGCCGTGGTGAATGTGACCACTGATAAATGTTATGAGAACCGTGAGTGGGCATGGGGTTATCGCGAGAACGAAGCAATGGGTGGTTTTGATCCCTACTCCAGCAGCAAGGGTTGCGCTGAACTGGTCACGGCGGCCTACCGCAATTCCTATTTCCATACAGATAAATACCAAACTCATGGTGTTGCGATTGCCACCGGTCGTGCCGGCAATGTAATTGGTGGCGGCGATTGGGCGGAAGATAGGCTTATTCCAGACACGATGCGCGCCATTGTCAGTGGTCGTCCAGTAAGCATTCGCAATCCACACAGTATACGCCCATGGCAGCATGTGCTAGAGCCTTTATCAGGCTACTTATTGCTGGCGCAAAGGCTTTATGAAGAAGGCCCCGCCTTTGCTGAAGCTTGGAACTTTGGGCCGAACGATGACGATGCAAAACCAGTGGATTGGATTTTAGACAAGCTGACCAAAACATGGGGCGAAGGGGCTGGCTGGCAGCCAGACAACGGCGACCATCCGCATGAAGCGCATTATCTGAAGCTGGATTGCTCTAAAGCGAAATCTCAGTTGAATTGGCAACCTAAATGGTCGCTGGCAACAGCCATAGAAGAAATTTGCGTTTGGCATAAAGCACACGCCGCAGGGGCAGACATGCAAGCCATGTGCTTGCATCAAATTAAGCAATACGAAATGGCTTAGCCATGCCGCTAAGCCTTACAAAAGATAACAATTAATACAATATGAAACTGAAGGAAAACTACTTTGGATAAATCTCAACAAATCCGTCAACAAATTGCCCAGCTTGTTGATGAGTATTCGGCTATTAAGTACACGCCCAAGGCATTTGAGCCAGGCGCAACGGTAATCCCACCATCAGGCAAGGTACTCGATGGCGACGAATTAAAAGCCATGGTAGAAGCATCGCTTGATGGCTGGTTAACCACCGGTCGTTTTAATGAAGCTTTTGAGAAGAAGCTGGCTAATTATTTGGGTGTGCGTTTCTTACTCACAACGAATTCAGGCTCGTCTGCAAACCTGCTAGCCTTTTCCGCATTAACCTCTGACAAGTTAGGCGATCGAGCAATCAAGCCTGGTGATGAAGTGATTGGGGTGGCAGCGGGCTTCCCAACCACAGTGAATCCTATTCTGCAGTTCGGCGCTGTGCCGGTATTTGTAGACATTGAAATGGTCACCCACAACATTGATGTCAGCAAAATTGAGGCGGCCATTAGCCCTAAAACAAAAGCCGTCATGCTAGCCCACTCGCTGGGCAATCCGTTTAATATTAAAGCCGTCATGGATATTTGCAAGAAGCACAATTTATGGCTAATTGAAGACAATTGCGACGCCCTTGGTTCACGCTATAACGGTCAATTAACCGGGACGTTTGGCGACATTGGCACATTAAGTTTTTATCCAGCCCATCACATTACCATGGGTGAGGGTGGCGCTGTCTTTACTAATAATGCCAAGCTCAAAATGATTATTGAGTCATTCCGCGACTGGGGTCGAGATTGTTACTGCCCAGGTGGAAAAGACAACACCTGTGGCAAGCGTTTCTGTTGGCAGTTGGGCGATCTTCCTGAAGGCTACGACCACAAGTACACTTACTCACATTTAGGCTACAACCTCAAAATTACGGATATGCAAGCGGCCTGTGGCTTGGCGCAGCTAGATAAGTTAGATGGTTTTGTGCAAGCGCGTAAAGACAATTTTAAATACCTACATGACCGTCTTAAGTCCTGTGAGGAATTTTTAATCCTGCCAGAGGCAACCGAAAATAGCGACCCATCATGGTTTGGCTTTTTAATCACAATCAAACCAGAAGCGAATATTCGTCGCGTTGATTTACTTGAATACTTGGATCAAAACAAGATAGGTACACGCTTACTATTTGCCGGCAACTTAACACGTCAGCCTTACATGAAGGGCAAGAACTTCCGCGTGAGTGGTGAGCTAACCAATACGGATGTTGTAATGAATGACAGTTTCTGGATTGGGGTCTATCCAGGCCTAACAAAAGAGATGCTGGATTTTACAGTTGAAAAAATTGAGTCTTATTTAGGTGTGAATTTCGACTAATGATCGGCGCCAAGAAAAAGTTATTGCTACTTGGAGCCAGTGGCTCCATTGGCCAGGCTATACGTCAAAAGTTTGTAGCACAGGCATGGGATGTGGTCGGCGTAACAAGAGGTGCGGTGTCTGAATCTTGCCAGATATCTTGGAATCCCTTGGATAAAACATCTACCCTGCCTGCTGAACTAGGTCCTTTTGATGCCGTGTGCTGGGCGCAAGGCAGAAATATTAATGACAGCATTTATAGCTTTAACGATGAGATTCATCGCGAAATGTACGAATCGAATGTATTGTATGTGCTTCATTCACTCAATTACTTGTTAAAAAATAATTTGTTAACTAAACCATCAAGGTTATGTGTTATCAGCTCTATTTGGCAAGAGATTGCCCGCCAAAATAAACTGTCTTATTGCGTAAGCAAGTCAGCACTTAAAGGACTTATTTTATCATTAGCTAACGATATGGGCGTCGATGGGCATCTTGTTAATGCCATCCTCCCTGGCGCATTAGATACGCCTATGACACACCAGAATTTATCTGAAAAACAACTGGGTGCCATACTCAATTCAACTCAATTTGGCCGATTGCCAAGTTTGCAGGATGTTGCTAACGCAGCGTATTTCTTATGTTCAGATGAAAACACTGGTATGACTGGCCAGTTTATTAAGGTTGATTTAGGTTACTCAGATGTCCGTATCATTTGAAATCCATTCAAGCACCAAGAGTTATCAAGTTGCTATTGTAAGTAAACAGCTTGAAAGCGGTCTATATGAGCCTAAGCAACATTTTGTCTTGGTAGACAAGCTGGTCCTTGATTTATACCCTTATCTAAAAACAGATCGCTTAATTGTGATTCCTGTCGCGGAAGAATCTAAAAGTTTGGAAACGGTGGCTTATGTGGTTGAGCAACTAAGGATACTTGGTGCAAACAGAAATAGCCATTTAATTGCTATCGGTGGCGGAATTATTCAAGACATTGCTACATTCACCTCGTCTATATTCATGCGCGGCATTACATGGGCCTACTACCCAACCACACTCCTAGGTATGGTCGATTCCTGTGTAGGGGGTAAATCATCGATCAATGTTGGGCAATTTAAAAACATTGCAGGTAATTTTTATCCTCCCGAAGACATATTAATTGATACGCATTTTTGCCACACCTTACAGCATCAAGACATCATCTCTGGGCTGTGTGAGGCAGTAAAAATTTGTTTTGCTGCAAGGGGAGAAAATTTTTCTAATTACTTAGCCATGACTGATGAAAATGGTTTAGTGAAGGACAGCGATTTATCCAAGGCAATAGAACTTACCTTGTTGACCAAGAAAAAATTTATTGAAGAAGATGAGTTCGATACGGGTGTGAGGCTTCTATTAAATTTTGGACATACTTTTGGTCACGCAATTGAAGCGGCTGGTAACTTTTCGATAACGCATGGTGTGGCAGTTGGGCTGGGAATGCGAATCGCCCTCAAGGTGTCGAAAAATTTACAGCCGGAAAGTAGCAGTATCCATCGTGTGAAGCAGCTGGACGCTTATTTGCAAGTATTACTGAGTGGCGTTTCAGGCCTGCCTAAGGCTTTATCAGAAATATCGAAGGACGCATTTCTTGAAAAGTTTAAGTCTGATAAAAAACATACCGAGAATGAGTACGTGGTGATTATCCCTGATGCAAGTGGATACCTTCATCGGCACTTTGTGGCTAGAACCCAAGAGTTTGAGACGCTACTAGTCGCTTCGTTTGAATACCTAAAGGGATTGTATGAAGTACAGTGATCAGGTTGCAGATTGGTTAATTCAACTGGGGTATACACACTGCTTTTATGTTGGAGGTGGCAACATCATGCACTTGATTGATAGCCTAAGTAAAAAGCTCACTTGTGTGCCGGTTATTAATGAAGTGGCTGCAGGTATTGCTGCAGAGTATTTTAACGAAACTTCGATTGGGACGAAAGCCCTAGCCATGGTTACTGCTGGTCCTGGTTTAACTAACATTGTGACTGCGGTTGCAGGTGCTTATCTGGAAAGTAGAGAGCTTCTTGTCATCGGTGGGCAGGTCAAAACCGAGGACTTGGCAAGGGGAGTTTTAAGACAACGTGGTATACAAGAAATTGATGGTGTATCCATCGTGCGACCCATCACCGTTAAATCTGTTTTGGTTGATGAGCCTATCAGTTTTGATGCGTTTAAATCCATAGTACTTCATGATGGCGTTTATCGACCAGGCCCAGTATTCATTGAAATCCCAATTGATATTCAGGCTAGGGTGGTTGAATTCACCACTCCAAAGACTAATTACCTTGGAGCTGAATTGCCCAAAATATCACTCGATGATATTGCTGGGGTTGCAAATAAAATCAATCATGCAAAAAGACCTGCTATTTTGCTTGGTGGCGGCATAAATCGCCGGACTGCTAAACATCTTAAAGACAAGTTAAGCCAACTGAGTATACCCATTCTCACCACCTGGAATGCAGCAGACAGAATTCCTTTTGATCAACATAATTACATGGGGCGCCCCAATACTTGGGGACAACGAAGTGCGAACTTAGTCATGCAACAAGCCGACTTATTAATTGCCGTTGGCACTAGGTTGGGCATGCAACAAACAGGGTTTAATTGGCAAAATTTTATTCCCAATGGCTATGTGATCCAGATTGATATTGATACGGCCGAGTTAGAAAAGGGCCACCCAAAAATTGACCTAGGACTTTTTGGGGATGCAAATACATTCCTTGAGGATTTATTAGATCAAAAAATTGATGATCATTCAGAGTGGCTCAATTACGCCCGTAGCATCAGAAATGCCATCCCCTTAGTCGAGGATGTTAATAAGACGGCTATTGGCTTCTTATCACCTTATCAGTTTGCCCAAATGCTATCGAATGTTTGTTCGGAGACCGACGTTGTCATTCCATGCAGCAGTGGCGGCGCATTCACCATCATGATGCAGACCTTTGAACAAAAAGGCGATCAAAAAATTGTTACCAATAAAGGACTGGCATCCATGGGTTATGGGCTATCTGGTGCAATAGGAGCAGCCGTTGCAAACCCAAACGCTAGAACCGTGCTGGTTGAAGGTGACGGAGGGTTTTCCCAAAATCTGCAAGAGATAGGTACGGCGGCCATTAATGAACTGAATCTTAAAATTTTTATTTTTGATGACTCTGGCTATGCATCAATCAGGGCTACACAAAGAAATTACTTCGGCGGGTCATACGTTGGTTGTGACCGTTCAACCGGCTTGGGATTGCCTAATTGGGAAAAGTTATTTGCTGCTTGGGATGTGCCAGTAATGCGCTTGGATAAAGATTTTACTAAGGATGACAATTTTAGGGCTATGTTTGATAGTGGCGGATTAGCAGCATTTATTGTTCCAGTTGATCCTGAGCAGACATACTTTCCAAAAATTACCAGCCGCATTACTGAAAATGGATCGATGGAATCCAATCCACTGCATAAAATGACACCGGATTTATCGGAAGAGCAATACTTAAAAGTATCTAAGTATCTTTAAGCGACTAATAACAGAGAGATAAAAATGAATTTACGTGAAAAACAGATGCTTGATATCTTAAAGAAATTAAAGCAAGAATCTGGAGCATTAGCGGTCAAGGCTGAGTTTGAGGCTGAAGGCACCCGTATTGATGAGCTGCTTAGATTAATTGAAATAGCACGTAAGGCTGATTTGAATGTCGCCCTTAAAATTGGAGGCTGTGAAGCCATCAGGGATTTGATTGAGAGCAAGCAACTTGGGGTTGAATACATTATTGCACCCATGGTTGAAACCCCTTATGCATTATCTAAATTTATTGATGCAAAGAATAAGGTTTATGAGCCTATCGAGCAGGAAGACACAGCCTTTTTGTTTAACGTTGAAACAATCACAGCATTTAATCATATCGAGGAAATGGCCAAGCTTGCCTCTGCAAAGAATGGCTTAGATGGACTGGTATTTGGACGAGTGGATTTCTGTGGATCGATGGGTTGGGATCGCTTAGATATCAACACTGATAAAGTGACCGACTACTGTGTTAAAGCAGGGCATTATTGTCATGAGGCTGGCATCGATATGGTCGTTGGCGGGGCCGTTTCAATTGATGCATTAAACATGCTAAAGCGCATCAAAAAAACAAACTTAACGCGTTTTGAAACGCGCAAAGTGATCTTTAATTCAAATGCGATTGATAGCCCTTCGATTGAAGCTGGATTATTGGATGCAGTAAAGTTCGAGATGCTGTGGCTTATGAATAAGCGTGATTATTATTCGATGATTATGAAAGAAGACGATGCTCGTATAGCTATGCTGGAAGCGCGTTGGAAAGTTCTATAAATCATAAATGAAAACATTGCTTGTTATAGGAGGCTCTGGATTTTTTGGAAAGTCTATCTTAGACGCATTTTCTAGGAATCTATTGGCGCCATGGCATATAAGTAAAGTCATAGTGATGTCAAGGAGTGCCAACAAACTTCTTCAAGATACTCCCGGTTTAGTTGGCCCAAATGTTGAGCTTTATTCTGCTGACATTACAAATACAGATTGTTTGCCGTTCGCTGACTATGTTATTCATGCTGCAGCATCGACTAACGTTAGAAACTATTTATCAAGTCCAGAAGATGAGAAAAAGAATATACAAGCAGGCACATACCATTATTGTGATTTAGCAAAAATACACCATACTAATAGTAAAATCGTTTATGTCAGTTCCGGAGCGGTTTATGGTGTTCAGCCAACTAATATAGATGAAATTGAAGAGTCATTTGTAGGCGATCTCTCTAAAATGGCTCCCGGAAAACTAGATTATGCTGTTGCAAAACAAGATGCCGAAAGGGCAATCATCGATTTGGGCTGCATGGGATTAAATGTGAGTATTGCCAGATGCTTTGCCTTTGTTGGAAAATACTTACCGCGAGACCAACATTTTGCAATAGGTAACTTCATTGATGATGTGATTAACAAACGGCCAATTGCAGTAAAAGCAAACCATCAAGTTTACCGCAGTTATATGTACGCTGATGACCTTGTGGAATGGCTAATGACCATTGCTGATGATGCTTCACCAAAATGTCCAATTTACAATGTTGGGTCAAATCAAGCCGTTCTTGTTAGTGATCTAGCTAAACTATTAGCCGATACTTATCACGTCCAAGCAGAAATTCCTCAAATCGCTAATTCCAATATTGATCGCTATATACCCTCAATTAAAAAGGCTCAAAAAGGGCTCGGGCTACTTTTAAAATATAGGCTTACAGAATCAATTAACGAGACAATTAAAAATCTTTTATGAAACATATGGTTAATTAGTAAAAAATGAATAAAAATAAATCAAACTTAGCCCCGCTCATTGCCATTATTGGCTGCGATGGCTCAGGCAAATCAACCGTTAGCGCCGCCATTCTTGATTGGGTGCAAGGCTATGGCCCTGCCGTGGCCGCGCATTTGGGTAAGCAGATGGGCAACATAGGCCGCACCATTGCTAGCTTGCCGCTAATCGGCAAGTTTCTGGATCAATTCATAGTCCGAAAAACCAAAAACACACAGATCCAGCGTGAAAAGAAGACCCCAGGCTTATTTGTGGCATTTGTCCTGTATGCGTTTTCACTGCGCAGGTTGCGCCGCTTTAAACAAATGATGGCGCAGCGTAAACAAGGCTTTATCGTTGTCACCGACCGCTACCCGCAATTGGAATTTCCTGGTTCATACGATGGCACCGGCCTATCGATTACTGCGCCGGGTAATTTTTTAGTGCGTTGGTTGGCTAAGCGCGAGCGCGCCCAATGCGAATGGATGACCAGCTTTAGGCCGGATTTAGTGATACGCCTGAATGTTGATTTGGACACGGCATGCGCCCGTAAGCCTGACCACAGGCGAGAACTGTTACGCGACAAAATCGCCATCACCCCGCAATTGACCTTTAACGGCGCCCCCATCGTTGAAATTGACAGCAGCCAAGCCTTGCCTAAGGTGATAGAGCAAACTAAAGCTGCCGTGGCTAAAACCATGGCGGCGCGTGGTTACACTCAAACCTACAATTAGTTTAGTCGGAGCGCTATTTATTGCGCTCCTTCATCGACTTCAAGGCTTCCGGCCAGTAATGCTTGGCGACGATCACCCACAAACCCAACCAACTGTAAGCCATAATCCAACTGGCTAATACATCGCTAGGCCAATGCACGCCCAGGGCGATACGCGACAAGCCGATGGCCAAAGAAGACATTAAGGCAAAGCCGTATAGACCCCACTGCGCGCTGCGCTGCTTTAAAAGTGGCGCCAACACCAAGGCCAAGGTGAGGTAAAACAAGGTGCTGTTTAAGGCGTGGCCACTGGGAAAACTCATGGAAGTGACCTGATCTAAATGCGCCACCAGCTGCGGCCTAGGTCTTGCCACCCAAGCTTTAATCAAAGTAGACAGACTAATCCCGCTGAGCAACACGCCCGTGACAAACAGCGCACTTTGCCAACGGCGTAGCCATAACAGGACGGTGATACCTAAGCCTGCAGCAAGCAAGCGCGGTGCGGTGTCACCTAGCCAACTGATAGATAACCAAAATGGCGTAACCCACGACGGCCCGGCCAACTTGGCATGGTCTTGGCCATCACGAAACCACAATAAGATGGCATTATCCAGACTCAGTGGCCCGTATTGCTTTAAGGCCACACCGCATGCGCTGACTGTCAGCACTAACAGGATTAAGGGCAGCATCCGATAAAGTGGATAAACCAAGCTATGAAGACGGTCGTTTAATCGCATACAGCATTCCTAAAATAAGCTTAACTACTTAGCACATGTATTGCTGGCCACGCACTATTGGGCGTAGTATTCCATAGCAGAACCGGTGCCACAAGGTTGGCCGATTGCTGCAATTTATTCTTCAAGGAGCACGCCATGAAATCGCGTATTTTAGTCACGGCATTATCATTAAGCATGCTTAGCAGCCCTGCTGCATACGCCGTCAGTAATAATACTTGGGCGGACATCAGTGATGTTGGCGTGTTTGCCTTGGCTGGCAGCGCATTGGTCGTGCCCGTGGTGCGTGACGATTGGGAAGGCGCACGCCAAGCTGCCTTAAGCCTTGGCACTGCAGAAGGCATCGCGCTGTTAGGCAAAGCCACCATCCACGAACAGCGGCCAGATCAAAGTGATAACAACAGTTTCCCATCTGGCCATTCTGCGCTTGCGTTTGCCTCCGCTACCACGATGTATAAACGTTATGGCTGGGAAGTAGGTGTGCCCGCTTACGCGCTGGCCACCTTAACCGCATCGGCGCGCGTGGCCGCTAGAAAACACCACTGGTACGATGCCCTTGCCGGTGCCGCCATAGGCAGCAGCAGCGGCTGGTTTTTTACCGATGCTTTCAACAACAAAGTGCAGCTTATTCCTTGGGCCGACAGCAAGGGTGCAGGCATAGAAGCCACGGTGGCTTGGTAAAAAGCCAGTTTATTTTTTGGCCACAGGCGTGGCGTAAGCATCCAATTCACTGGCTTGCCAACCGCCACCTAAGGCTTTCATTAAATTGACGCTGGCCACCAATCGTTTAGCCAATATATCCAAGCTTAGTTTTTCACTGTCTAGCGCCGCCGTTTGAGCGCTAATCAGCGTCGGGTAATGAATTATGCCCACTTGTTGCTGATTGTTCATAATGCTTAGCGCTGAACGCGCCGATTTTACTGCTTCCGCCTTATTCTCAGCCGCCGCCTCTAACGATTGCATGCTGGCTAAATTGTCTTCCACATCGCGAAACGCATTGAGCACGGCTTGTTGGTAATTGGCGATTTCCACCTCATAAGCCAAGCGTGCTTCACTCTGTTTCGCTTTCGTTGCTCCACCGGAGTAAAAGGGAAAGAGCGTCTTCGCCCCACCTAACAGGCCTTTACGTATGCTGACACCGGCAAATAAATTCAATGACGGGTAGGCCGATGCCTCGGCTTCGCCAATTTTAGCGCTGGCCGCGGCCATTCTGCGTTCAGCGGCAGCAATGTCTGGTCTACGCAATAACAAATCTGCTGGCAAGGCTGCTGGCACCTCTGGTACTTGCGCAGTTAAAGGCGCACTGGCTATGGCGAAATCCGCCGGCGGCTTGCCAATTAACACCGCGATAGCATGCTCCAGTTGCGCGCGGCTAACTTTCACTTCGTGCATTTGCGATTGCACTGTATTGATCTGCGACTGCACTTGCAAAATGGCGCTTCTGTCGGCCACCCCAACCGCGTATTGATTTTGCGTGACTTTTAATAATCGCTCATAAGCCACTGCTGTTTCTTGCAGCAAGCGAATCTGCTCGTCTTGCACCCGAAGGTTGAAGTAGTTTTGCGCCAATTGCGCTTGCAAGGACAGCTTCATGGCGGCCAAGTCAGCCGCGCTGGCTTGAGCCGTGGCGCCACTGGCCTCTATGCTGCGCTGTATGCGCCCCCACAGATCAATCTCCCAGTTGGCCAATATGCCTAAATCGTTTTGTCCACCGGCCACCACCGTAGGCAATTTAGATGCCAGTGCCACTTCGGTTAATGCGCGCGCTTGCTTTGTTCTGGCGGCTGCGGCTTGCAAGGAATAATTTTTCAGCTCCACTTCAGCGATCAGTTGATCCAATTCGGTGTTGCCATACAGCGTCCACCATTTGGCATCCATTTGGTTGGCCGACTTTGGCGTCTTAGCCGCCTCTTTATAGGCACTAGGAGTGGGCGTGGCAGGTGGCGCATAATTCGGCCCCAGCACTTTACAAGCACTGGCTAGGCTAGCTATGCCCAGCAATACGAGCAGGCGTCCAAATCGATTTTTATTCATCACGGTCATGGTCTTTAGTCTACCACGGCATTTCTTAGATGCGAGGCGTAGTGGGAGTTAAGGTACTGCAAGCGACCACTCAGCCACTTGCTAAATCGGTCCAGGTAAATGTACACCACCGGCGTGGTGTACAAGGTAAGCACTTGGCTGACGATCAAGCCGCCGCCTATGGCTATGCCTAAGGGCTGACGCATCTCTGCGCCATCGCCTTGGCCCAGCGCCAAGGGAACGGCCGCCAAAAGCGCGGCGATGGTGGTCATTAAAATCGGCCTAAAGCGCAACAAGCAGGCCTCAAATATGGCTTGCTCAGCCGTGACAGAAGACGTGCGCTGGGTGGCCAGGGCAAAATCGATCATCATGATGGCGTTCTTCATGACGATGCCTATCAGCATAAAAATGCCTATCATGGCGATCACGCTAAAGCCACTTTGAAACAAGATCAAGGCCATCAAGGCGCCCACGCCCGCCGAGGGCAGCGTGGAAATAATGGTCAGCGGGTGGATCAAACTCTCATAGAGCACCCCCAAAACGATGTACAAACTTAAAAAAGCCGCCAAAATCAGCATGGGCTGGTTGTCCAACATTTCTTTAAAAGCCTTGGCCGAACCCTGAAAACTGCCACGCACCGAGCTGGGCAAGCTGATGCCTTGCAGCGCCTCATCGATTAAGCGAGTGGCCTGCGACAAGGACACGCCCTTAGGCAAATTGAAGGACACGGTGGTCGCGGCAAATTGGCCATGGTGATTGACTTGCAATGACGCCTCGGTCTCTTTATAACTGGCGACCATGGACAAGGGCACAGACTGACCGTTGGCATTGATGACGTTCAGGTGATCCAAGGCAGTGGGCGACTGAGCAAATTCTGGCGCTAAGCCCATCACCACTTGGTAGTGGTTAAGCGATTGGTAAACATTGCTGGCCACGCGTTGGGTAAAGGCATTGTTTAATACGCTGTCTATCTGTTTGGCACTGATGCCCAAGCGCGCAGCCGCGTCGCGGTCTAAGTTCAAGCTGGTTTGCAAGCCGTGCGCCTGCACATCGGAATCCAAATCGAGCAATTGCGGCACCTTAGCCAGGGTGCGGCGTATGCTCGGCTCCCATTGTTGCAGCAAAGCCAGTTCATCGGCTTGCACGGTGTACTCATAACTGGAGCGACTTTGCCTGCCGCCTATGCGTATGTCTTGTACCGGGTTCAAGATTAAGTTGGCGCCCGGTTGATCGGCCAAACGCTCACGCAAGCGCGCGATGACTTTATCTGCTGTGTCGTGCCTTTCCTCCAACGGTTTTAAACTAATGAACAGCGAGGCCGAATTGGCTTGGCCACCGCCACCGGTATAACCCACGGCGGTTTTAACAGCCGGATCGGCCTTGATGATGTCGATGAAGCGCGCTAATTTCTTTTCCATGGCCTGAAAGGACACGCTCTGATCGGCTTGTATGCGACCGGTTAGCTGCCCCGTGTCTTGTGCTGGGAAAAAACTTTTTGCAATCACCGTGTACAAAAAGACATTGATGCATACCGTTAACAATAAACCGCCCATGGTCAAGGCTGCATGATTGAGCGCCCATGACAAGCTGCGCTTATAGGCATCCAATAGGCGATTAAACAGCGCATCGCTCCATTGAAAAAAACGCGGGCTAATCCGCACGGGGCCGCTAGGCTTGAGTAAATAGGCACACATCATGGGCACCGTAGTGAGCGACACCACCAGCGAAATAAGGATAGCGACCACCAACGTCACGACGAACTCGCGGACGAACAAGCCGACGTAGCCGCCCATTAATAGCATGGGAATAAACACCGCGATGATGACCAAGGTCATGCTCAATACCGTTGAGCCCACTTCTTTTGCCCCCAGGTAGGCGGCTTGTTTTGCATCCAGCCCATTTTCTAGGTGTCGCGTGATGTTTTCCAGCACCACAATCGCATCGTCAACCACAAAGCCGACGGCTATGGTGAGCGCCATCAAGGACAGGGTATTGAGGCTGTAATCGAGTAGATACATGGCGGCAAATGTGCCGACCAGCGACACCGGCACCGCCACGATGGGCACCAAGGCGGCGCGGCCGTTACGTAAAAACATCAGCACCACCAAGATCACCAACATCACGGCAAAGACCAAGGTGTACCCGGCATCGTTTATCGATGCGCGTATGTTGCTAGTGCGCTCCATGGCCACGCTTAAGTCAACGGCAGCCGGAATCGAGGCTTTTAAGCTAGGCAACACATCGCTAATGCGTCCCACGGTATCAATAATGTTGGCGCCGGCTTCACGCTTGATCACCACCAGCACGGCCGGTTTACCGTTGTCCAAGCCTGCGGTGCGCACGTCTTCGACGCCATCGTTCAATTGCGCCACATCGCGCATGGCCACGGCCGCGCCATTTTGGTATTTAATCACCACGCCCGCGTAATCGGCGGCACCTTGTAATTGCCCGTTAGAGGCAATTTGCCAATGGCCACTGGCGTCATCCAAGCTGCCTTGCGGTAAGTTAGAGTTAGCTGACGAGAGGGCCTTGCGAACCTCATCAAGGCCCACGCCGTATTGCTGCAAGGCATTGGGATTAAGATCCACGCGCACCGCCGGTAAGGCACTGCCTCCAACTTCAATTTCACCCACGCCTTTTAATTGCGAGAGCTTTTGTGACACCACCGTCGAGGCGGCATCGTAAAGTTGACCCTGACTCATCGATGCCGAGGTCAAACTCAGTATCATGATGGGCGCGTCCGCCGGATTCACCTTGCGGTAAAAAGGCTTGCTCGGCATGCTGATCGGCAAATCACTTTGTGCGGCATTCAAGGCGGCTTGCACATCACGCGCTGCACCATTGATGTCGCGGTCTAGGTTAAATTGCAAGACGATACGGCTGGCGCCTAGCGCACTGGTCGAGGTCATTTCGGTGATGCCGGCGATGCGCCCCAATGAGCGCTCCAGCGGCGTGGTAACAGCGGCGGCCATGGTTTCCGGGCTGGCCCCAGGTAGCGATGCGGAGACTTTAATGGTGGGGATGTCCACCCTAGGTAATGGGGAAATAGGCAACAACTGCAAGGCACTGATGCCCACCAACATCAGCCCTAAGGTCAATAGCGTGGTGGCTACCGGTCTACTGATGAAGGGCGCACTAAAGTTCATGGGCGCAGCCTCATGCCCAGCCTTTGACTTTGTCCACCAAGCGAGGTCCTATTCCGGCTTGGGCTAAGCGCTCCATGGCCAGATAAATCACCGGCGTGGTAAACAAGGTCAGCATTTGGCTCATGATCAAACCGCCTACTAGGGTAATGCCCAAGGGGTGACGCAAATCGGAACCAACCCCCCAGCCCAACATCAGTGGCAAGGCACCTAATAAGGCGGCAAAGGTGGTCATGGTGATGGGTCGCAAGCGCAATAAGCAGGCTTGGTAGATGGCCTCAGTTGCCGTCATGCCTTGTTCGCGCTGCGCATCCAGGGCAAAATCAATCATCATGATGGCGTTCTTCATGACGATGCCTATCAATAAAATGATGCCGATAATGGCAATCACATTGAGTTCGTTACCCGATAGCATTAAGGCCAATAAGGCCCCTATGCCTGCCGATGGCAGGGTAGACAAGATGGTAATCGGGTGGATGTAGCTTTCATACAGCACCCCTAAAACAATGTACACCACCACGATGGCCGCCAGAATTAACCACAACTGATTGGCCAATGAGGCTTTAAAAGCCAAGGTCGCGCCTTGCAATTTCAATTGGCTGCTGGCCGGTAAAGCCAATTCGCGCTGGGCCGTTTCCACCACCTTGATAGCCTCATCCAAGGACGTGCCTGGCGCTAAGTTAAAGGAAATGGTGCTGGCCGGAAATTGCCCAGCGCGGCTAATCAACAAGGGCGCACGGCGCTCGCTGACCGTGGCAATCGACGACAAGGGAATTTGCTTGGACAGATTGGCGGCCGTGACATTGGCGCCGCCACTCATGTTGCTCACGTACAAACCGGCTAAACCTTGCACGCTGTCACGGAATTCGGGCTTCACTTCCAGTATGACGCGTTGCTGATTGGTAGGGGTAAACAGGGTTAACACTTGGCGTTGACCATAGGCGTTGTACAAGGTGTTGTTCACGTCGTTGGCGCTCAAGCCATAACGAGCTGCCATGTTGCGGTCTATCTCGACGTGGGCTTGCAAGCCACCTTCTTGCTGGTCGCTGGTAACATCAGCCAATTCCGGTGCAGCGCTTAAGCGTGCCACCAATTTTGGCACCCAGGCGCGCAACACCTCGGCATCGGCATCTTCCAATGAAATTTGGTACTGCGTCGGGCTGACTTTATCTTCTATGGTTAAATCCTGCACGGATTGCATGAATAACTTAATGCCTTGCACCTCGGCCACCGCAGTTTGCAAGCGGTCTATCACTTCATCGGCTCGGTCGCGATCGGCCAATGGTTTCAAATTAATCAAGAAGCGACCGGTATTGAGCGTGGCATTGCTGCCGTCTACACCTATGAAGGAAGACAAACTTTCCACCGCCGGATCCTGCAAAATCACCCGACCCAAGGCTTGCTGGCGCTCGGCCATGGCCGCGAAGGACAAGCTGCTTGGGCCTTGTGAAACGGCTTGAATGGCACCGGTGTCTTGCGCCGGGAAAAAGCCTTTGGGGATGAACACGTACAGTAACACCGTGATGACTAGGGTGAGCCCGGCCACCATCAGCGTTAAACGTTGGCGATTAAACACCCATTGCAACATTTCCCCATAGCGCACGGTGACCTTATCAAACCAGGCGCCGGTCACCTCAAAGAAACGGCTTTGCTCAGCGGTAGGCACGTGGCGCAATAAACGCGCGCACATCATGGGGGTGAGAGTCAAGGACACCACGGCCGAAATCAAAATGGCCACCAACAAGGTCACGGCAAATTCATGGAATAAGCGGCCGATGACGTCGCCCATAAACAACAGTGGAATCAACACCGCCATCAAGGACACCGTCAAGGAAATAATGGTAAAGCCGATTTGCTTCGATCCTTTAAGGGCGGCCTGCATAGGCGACTCCCCGGCCTCGATGTAGCGCATGATGTTTTCTATCATGACGATGGCATCGTCCACCACAAAGCCGGTGGCCACAATCAGCGCCATTAGGGTTAAGTTGTTGATGGAAAAGCCAGCCAAATACATGGCGGCAAAACTGCCTATTAAGGATAAGGGCACGGCCACACTAGGAATAATCGTGGCGGACAGGTTGCGTAAAAATAGGAAAATCACCATGACCACCAAGGCCACCGACAACAACAACTCAAACTGCACATCGGCCACCGAGGCGCGTATGGTTTGCGTTCTATCGGTGAGCACGGTCACCTTAACCGCCGGTGGCAAGCTCGCTTGCAAGCTAGGCAATACTTTTTTAATGCCGTCCACCACCTCAATAACATTGGCCCCAGGCTGACGCTGCACGTTGACTATCAGCGCTTGGGATGCATTGCCCCAGGCCGCTAACCTGGCATTCTCGGCGCCGTCCACCACCTCGGCCACTTCCCTTAAACGCACAGGCGCACCATTGCGATAAGTCACGGTTAGGCCCAAAAACTCTTCCACGGATTGCAACTGATCATTGGAATTTAAACTGGAGGCTTGGCTAGGGCCGTCAAAGCCACCCTTAGCCTGGTTGGAGTTGGCGTTGGTGATTGCCAAGCGCAAGTCTTCTAAAGATAAGTTGTAGGCGGCCAGGGCTTTCGGGTTGGCTTGCACGCGAATGGCCGGGCGTTGCCCACCGCTGATGCTGACCAAGCCGACGCCGGGCAATTGGGAGATTTTGGCTATCAACCTCGATTCCGCCAACTTTTGCATGGTCGGCAATGGCAAGGTGGGGGAAGTCAGGGCCAAAGTCAAAATGGCTGGATCGGCCGGGTTGATTTTGCTGTAAATCGGCAACTGCGGCAGATCGGGCGGCAACAAATTAATTGCGCCATTGATGGCGGCTTGCACGTCTTGCTCGGCCACATCCAAGGGCAATTCCAGATTAAATTGCAAGGTAATCACGGAAGCCCCGTCCGAACTGGTCGAAGACATTTGCTTCAAGCCTGGCATGCGCCCAAATTGCCGCTCCAGTGGCGCGGTGATGTTAGACGTGACTAAGTCTGGGCTGGCACCCGGGTATAAAGTGACCACTTGTATGGTCGGGTAATCAAATTGCGGAAGAGCAGAAACCGGAATGACGCGGTAGGCAAACAAGCCCACCAGCAATATCGCCACCATCAGCAAAGAGGTGGCGATGGGCCGAGCAATAAACGGGCGCGAAATATTCATGGCGGCTTAAGTGTAGCCTTATAAACTCAAGGAGCGAGTCAGGATCATGGTCTCAAGGCCGCGACTGGCGCCGCGCAATGCGTTTGAAGCGACCGGTGTGGCCTGACCGATGACTTTAATCTTGGCGCCTTCTCTGAGGCGATCCGCTCCCTCGACCACCACTTGGCTACCCACTGACAAGCCGCTTAACACCACCGTGGTGTCACCTTGATTGGCACCCAATGTAACCGGGGTCACGGTGACGGTTTGGTTGTCTTTTAACTGATAAACAAAACTGCCTTTAGCGCCGCGTTGTATGGCGGCGGTTGGCATCAGGGTCGCTTTCGCTAGGCTCTGTACCGGCATTTTGATGTTAACGAATTGGTTGGCAAACAAGGCGTTGTCGGTATTTGGGAATTCTGCTTTTAATTTAATGGTGCCGGTGCTGGGGTCGATTTTATTGTCCGCCGCCAACAACCAGCCTTTGCCTAAATTGCGCTCTTGGCTTCTGTCGTAAGCATTCACCGCAATGCGCTCTGAACCGAGCAGTTTCATGACTTGCGGCAAGGCATCTTCTGGTGCGGTAAACACCACGCTGATGGGTTGCAATTGGGTGATCACGACGATGCCTTTAGCGCCGGAGGCACGCAGCATATTGCCTTTATCGATCTGCCGTAAGCCCACGCGACCGCTAATTGGGGCGATCACTTTGGTGTGCGAGAGCTGCAATTTTGCGTTGTCTATGCTGCCTTGATCGGCTTGCACGGCAGCTTTGTGTTGGCGCACCAGCGCTTCTTGGGTGTCCACTGACTGACGGGAAATGGAGTCTTGCGCCAACAAGGTGCGATAGCGTTCTAGATCGGCTTGCGCATTATCCAGTAGCGCTTGATCGCGGGCCAATTGCCCAGCCGCCAAGGTGAGCTGTACTTCGAATGGACGTGGGTCAATTTGCGCCAGCACATCACCGGCTTTAACCATTTGTCCTTCTTTAAAATCAATGCTGGTAATTTGCCCGTCTACTCGGCCGTAAACCTCTACCGCGTTGAGTGGCGTGACCGTGCCTATGGCCAATAAATTGTCATCAAATTGACCTTGGCGAACCGAGGCCAACACTACTGGCATCTGCTCGGCATTGGCTACATCGGACTGTGTGTTGGGCGTTGCGGCGGGCGGCGTGACTGGGTCGCCTGAGCTCATCCAAATCACCACGGCCAAGACCAACGCACCCACGCCTAGGGTGAGCAGTTGGCGTTTTCCTAAGGTGGTTTTGGGTCTAGCCGTGCTAAGGCCTGAAAACAGTTTTGCTAGATCAGAATGAGATGCCATGTGTCGTTACCGTTTAAAGGTTAGGCTTGAATTATAGACGATAATCCAATCTATGCACCAGCTTAGGCGCGCGCAATTTCAATGCAATCCAAGGCTAAAAAAAGCCATAAAAAAACCCGGCACATCGCTGCGCCGGGTTGCTTATCTCATACTGCTAAACAGGCAAGATTAAAATGGAATGTCGTCCTCGAAATCGTCAAAGCCTGAACCGCCTGCCGCTGGTTTTGCTGCAGCAGGTTTGGCCGCCACCGGATTGCTAGGCGCTTGATTGTAATCGTCACCACCACTGCTTTGATCCATGCCGCCGTCGTAACTGGCATTGGGACCGGCGCCATCACGGCCACCCAACATTTGCATTTGATCGGCAATGATTTCCGTGGTGTAGCGGTCTTGGCCTTCTTTGGTTTGCCATTTGCGCGTTTGCAAGCGGCCTTCGACATACACAGGACGGCCTTTTTTTAAGTACTCGCCGGCAATCTCAGCCAACTTACGGTACATAACAATGTTGTGCCACTCGGTGCGCTCTTGCTTGGCACCGGCTTTGTCTTTCCAGCTATCGGTGGTGGCAATGCTGAAATTACAAACCGCGTCGCCGTTCGGCATGAAACGCACTTCAGGATCGCGGCCTAAATTACCGACTAAAATTACTTTATTTACTGATGCCATTTTTTATCCCCTCAATAGTTGCTGCACCTTGGATTCGTTCCAAGCCTGCGTGTTATGTATTTTTAAATCCACTTTTAAAATGACCGTGCGCTCTTGCGGCAAAACCACCGCCTCTAATACGCCGGCCAGTTTGCTTAACTGATTTTTAAGCTTGCTCGCTTGTTCTGCATCTAACTCAGCCGACGCTTCATCCAAGCTATACATCTTGGTTTTAAGTGCCGGTGGCGCTTGCATGGAATAAGCCAATAGTAGCCATAAAAGCATCATTACGCTACAAAAAATAAACACGCTGGAAAAACCAAAACGGTGCGATAAATAGCCGCCCATGGCACCGCCAACAAAGATGCCCAAAGATTGCGCGGTGTTGTATACGCCCATGGCCGTGCCTTTGGCGGCAGCAGGTGCCATTTTACTGATGATGGACGGCAAGGAGGCCTCCAACAAATTAAACGCCACAAAATACACCGTCAATGAAAATACGATGCCCCAAAAATAATCTATGGATAAGGCAAAAAGCACTTGCGCAAACAACATGGTGGCCACGGCCGCCACGAACACCTGTTTCATCTTGGCCTGTTTTTCTGCGTAAATAATGGCCGGCACCATGAGCGCAAAAGACACTAACAACACCGGTAAATAAATAAACCAATGTTGATTCACGTTAAGCGTACTGGCTTTGCTAATGGCGAACGGCACCACGACAAACATGGCCATTTGCGCAGCATGCAAGGCAAAAATACCGTAATTTAATCGCAGCAATTGTGCATTGTTAAGCACGTCTTTTAGTTTAGCCGGCGCGGCACTGGCATCCGAATGGTAGTGGCTATTCACCGGATCGGGCACCACGTACTTGACCACGGCGATGGCGGCCAAGGTCAACACCGCAGTCATAAAGAATATGCCCGGCACGCCTATCCATTGGTTGAGTAAGGGCCCGCCCACTAAGGACACGGCAAAGGCCACGCCTATGGTTGCGCCTATGCTGGCCATGGCCTTGGTGCGGTTTTCATCGCGGGTTAAATCGGCCAACAAGGCCGTGACCACGGCAGACACCGCTCCAGCGCCCTGCACGGCGCGGCCTATGATCATGCCTTCTATGTTCATGGCCAAGGCCGCCATCATGCTGCCCACCGCGAAGATGCCTAGGCCTAAATAGATCATGGGCTTGCGGCCAAATTTATCCGAGGCCATGCCAAACGGTAATTGAAATAAAGCTTGCGTTAGGCCGTAGGCACCGAGTGCCAAACCTATCATGAGCGGGGTGGGGTGTTCAGGAAAGGAGGCGGCGTAAACCGCAAAGATGGGCAATATGGAAAATAGGCCAAACATGCGCAAGCCATATATAGAGGCCAAACTGACGGTGGCACGCAACTCAACCGGGGTCATTTTATCTAAACTACTGCCTTCAACTAGGGCGGCCATTTTTTGCGCGGCCACGTCTTTAACCAACCCACCTAACTGATTTTTTATGGCTGTCATGTAAATTACTTGAGCTAATTTTAGAAAAGTAGGTATATTAGCAGGTTGCCAAAAATTAACCGAGCCTTTAGCCACAAGCATGATGGAATTCATAAAAATACGCGGTGCACGCACGCACAATCTTAAAAATATTTCATTGGATATTCCCCGCAATCAGCTGGTGGTGATCACCGGTTTATCCGGCTCCGGTAAATCGTCCTTAGCTTTTGATACCTTGTATGCCGAAGGCCAGCGACGTTATGTGGAATCCTTATCGGCCTATGCCAGACAATTTCTGGCGCGCATGGACAAGCCAGACGTGGACCTGATAGAGGGCTTGTCACCGGCCATATCCATAGAGCAAAAATCCACCTCGCATAACCCGCGTTCAACCGTCGGCACCGTCACCGAAATTCACGATTATTTGCGTCTGCTTTACGCCCGTGCCGGTGACCCAGAATGCCCAGAGCACGGCATCAAATTGGAAGCGCAAACCGTCAGCCAAATGGTCGACCATGTCATGGCTTTGCCAGAAGACACCAAACTCATGTTGTTAGCGCCGGTGGTGAGCAACCGCAAAGGCGAGCAACTGGATTTGTTTGAAGAACTCAAAGCGCAAGGTTTTGTGCGCTTACGCATAGACGGCACCATTTATGAAATGGACGCGCTGCCGCAATTGGCCAAGACCACCAAACACAGCGTGGAAGTGGTCATAGACCGGATAAAAGTTAAACCCGACATGAAGCAACGCATCGCCGAATCATTCGAAACCGCCTTGCGATTAGCCGAGGGCAAAGCCATTGCTTTTGAGATGGATAGCGAGCGCGAGCATTTGTTTTCTGCTAAGTTTGCCTGCCCAATTTGTGAGTACTCACTCGCTGAATTAGAACCGCGCCTATTCTCTTTCAACAATCCCATGGGCGCTTGCCCAAGTTGCGATGGCCTAGGCAACATGAACTTTTTTGACCCGAAACGGGTGGTGGCTTTTCCGCATTTATCCCTGGCCGCCGGCGCCATTAAAGGTTGGGATAGACGCAACCAATTTTACTTTCAGATGCTGGCCAGTTTAGCGGCGCATTATCAATTTGATTTGGACAGCCCCTTTGAAAAATTGCCGGAAACCATACAACAGGTTTTACTGCACGGCAGCGACAAAGAAACCTTGCCATTTAAATACCTCAACGAGCGCGGCACTTTCTTTGAAAAAACCCATGCCTTTGAGGGGATCTTAAACAATTTAAAACGCCGCTATCACGAAACCGATTCGCAAACCGTGCGCGAAGAATTGGCCAAATACCTCAATTCAAAAACCTGCCCAGATTGCAACGGCACGCGTTTACGCAAAGCCGCACGCTTTGTAAAAGTGGGCAACAAAAACATACACGAAGTCTGCGAAGTGCCTTTAAAGTTAGCGCTTACTTTCTTTGAAACGCTTGAATTGACTGGGGCTAAATTAGCCATTGCGGATAAGATCGTAAAAGAGATTAGCAACCGCTTGAAGTTTTTAACCAACGTCGGTTTGGAGTATTTATCGCTTTCACGCTCGGCTGAAACCCTATCCGGCGGGGAAGCACAACGCATACGCTTGGCCAGCCAAATCGGCAGCGGCTTAACCGGCGTCATGTACGTATTGGACGAACCGTCTATTGGATTGCACCAACGCGATAACGACCGCTTACTAGAAACGCTTAAGCGTTTACGCGACATAGGTAACAGCGTGATTGTGGTCGAGCACGATCACGATGCCATTTTGGCGGCCGATTACGTGATTGACATTGGGCCCGGTGCCGGCGAACACGGCGGCAAAATTGTCGCGGAAGGCACCCCCACTGAAGTCTTGGCCAACCCCAACTCATTGACGGGCGAATACTTAAGCGGCAAAAAACAAATCATCTACAACAAAAAACGCACCGCGCCCGATCCAGCGCGTTGGCTAAAATTAAGCCATGCCACTGGCAACAACTTAAAAGACGTCAGCTTGAAATTACCGGTGGGCTTACTAAGCTGCATTACGGGCGTGTCCGGTAGCGGCAAATCCACCTTGATTAACGACACGCTGTACCGCGTTGTTTCGCAGCATTTATATGGCAGCAACACCGAGCCGGCCGCCTTTGGTGAAATCGATGGCTTGGCCTTTTTTGACAAAGTGGTGGACGTGGACCAAAGCCCGATAGGCCGAACCCCGCGCTCCAACCCAGCCACTTACACCGGCTTATTTACGCCTATCCGTGATCTATTTGCCAATGTGCCGGAAAGCCGCGTGCGTGGTTACGGTCCCGGTCGCTATTCCTTTAACGTTAAAGGTGGTCGTTGTGAAGCCTGCCAAGGCGATGGCGTGTTGCGCGTTGAAATGCACTTTTTACCGGATGTTTACGTGCCATGCGACGTGTGCAAAGGCCACCGCTATAACCGCGAAACCTTGGAAATTCAATTCAAAGGCAAAAACATACGCGAAGTATTGGAAATGACGGTGGAGCAAGCGCACGTGTTTTTTAGCGCCCAACCGGTCATAGCCCGCAAGCTAAAAACTTTGTTGGATGTGGGCTTGGGCTACATCACCCTAGGGCAAAGTGCCACCACCTTATCCGGCGGCGAAGCGCAACGGGTAAAATTGGCATTGGAATTAAGCAAACGCGACACCGGCCGCACACTTTATATATTGGACGAACCGACCACCGGCTTGCACTTTGCCGACATCCAATTGTTGCTAGACGTGATTCATCGTTTAAGGGATGCCGGCAACACCATCGTCATTATTGAACACAATTTAGACGTGATTAAAACGGCCGATTGGATAGTGGACATGGGCCCAGAGGGCGGGGATGGCGGCGGCAGCATTATCGCCGAAGGCACACCTGAACAAGTGGCAGAAAACAAACACAGTTACACGGCCAAGTACTTAAAAGCCATGCTCTAGAGTTGCTAAGAAACAAACGCTATTTTTAAAAATCAGCAAGCGTATAATCTGGTATCAGATTTCACATCATGGGAACAGTCATGAAAGATAGTAAAACAACATCAGCCATTGAAAATGAAAGTTTCGACGATTATTTGGTTCGAACAAGCTTAGAAGCGGAAGCAGAAGCGGAAAAAAATGGTTGGATAAATAATGAAGAAGCCGAAGCGTTAATGACTGCTCACAAGCATGCTTTCTTCAAAAAACAAAAAAAAGCCGCTTAGGTGGACTGCAACAGCCATTAAAAATCGGCTTGCCGTTTGGGATTACATCGCGATATCCGAACAGAGTCCTATGAACGCCGCGCTGGTGGATGCAAGAATTTTACAAGCCGCCAACAGACTCATGGATTTCCCAGAAAGTGGCAAACCTTATGGCAGTGGCTTACGAATTGTTTTCATCACAAAAACCAGTCTGGCTTTGGTCTACAGAGATACATTCAGCGTTATCAACATCCTGCGTATCTCCCATCAAAAAAAGAAAATACTCTAGCCGCTTGTTACTTAGGCACGCTCACTTGGTGCATACGGGCTTGTATGGTGGCGGTGCGCTGGCTTAAATAGTTGGTGTAAGAGTGCTTGTCGTAAAAGCGTGGATTAGGAATCATGGCGGCTAACTTGGCGGCTTGACCGCTGCTCAAATTGGCGGCGCTGGTTTTGTAATAATGCCGAGCAGCAGCCTCGGCGCCAAACACGCCGTTGCCCCACTCGATGATATTTAGATAGATTTCCAATATGCGTTTTTTACTCAGAATGTTTTCCAACATCACTGTAATGAGGGCCTCTTCTGCTTTGCGCCATGGCGTGCGTTTGGTCGACAAAAATAAATTCTTGGCCAATTGCTGGCTGATGGTCGAGCCGCCCGCGACGATTTTGCCTTTGCGCTTGTTCTTCTTGTAAGCCTTTTCTATGCCTTCCCAATCGAAGCCCTCGTGATCTAAAAATTTGGCATCCTCACTGGCAATCACGGCCCGTTTTAAGTGAATAGAGATTTTGTTGTATTTCACCCATTTGTGTTTTAACTCAGCGTCCGGATTTTTTTCTTGGATGACATCCAGACGGTCTTCCATGAACGCACTGGACGAGGGATTGAACTGTATCCACCAACAAATATGCAGCAATATCCACAGTTGGTAGGCGAACAGCAACATAAAAAACGCCACCAATCCGCGCGTGACGTAGCCACTAAAGGTCAGCGGCTGGGCTTGGTCATGCTGATTAAGTAACCAATTTTTCATGCGATTGTATGGATTTATAGGCTTAGTTGTTTAAGCAAGGCATGCGTGTTTGGCCGCACCCCACGCCAGATAGCAAAGGCCTCGGCCGCTTGTTCTAGCAGCATACCCAATCCATCGGCCACCACAGCGCCGCAGCGGTTTGCCTGCTGCATAAACGGCGTTTCACGGCCATACATCATGTCGTAGGCCAAACAATCGGCGGCAAAAATGCTGTCGGGGAGGGCCAATGCGCTGCCGCTCAAACCGGCCGAGGTGGCATTGATCACAATGTCAAAAGTGGCATCGCCTAATTCAGCTAGGGGAATGGCCTGCAATTTAGTAGACGTGGCTGCCACCTTGCCTAACATCGCTTGTGCCTTATCCATGCTGCGATTGGTGATGGCCAATAAACTCGGCTTAGCCGCCAATATCGGTTGCAACACCCCTTCGGCTGCGCCACCGGCGCCAATTAAAAGCACACGCTTGCCAGCAAATTTACACTGCTTATTGACTTGTATGTCCCGCACCAAGCCGGCCCCGTCGGTGTTGTCAGCCAGTATGCCATCTACCGTAAAGCTCAAGGTGTTGGCCGCACCGGCAGCCATGGCGCGCTCGCTACGCTGATCGGCCATGTCGTAGGCAGCAAATTTAAACGGCACGGTCACGTTAGCGCCTTTGTAGCCTTGCTTGATGAGTGCTTGCACGGTGCCAGCAAAGTCATCCAGTGGCGCCAATACCGCTTCATACGCCATGGCTTGCGCCGTTTGTTTAGCAAACTCGGTATGAATCAAAGGCGATTTGCTGTGCGCAATCGGGTTGCCTATGACCGCGTAGTGATCGGTCATGCTTTAGTTAGTCCAAGGCAAATTGGCATGCTTCCAGCCATTTATGGTGGTGCGCTGTTTTGATGCGTTAGCCTCGCCCTCAAAGCCCTCGAGGATGTTGTAAGCTTGGTCGTAGCCTAATTGTTCGGCCAGCACGGCGGCATTGTGTGAGCGGCCACCGGTGCGGCAGAGAAATAATACCGTTAAATCTTTATCGACATTGGCGACCAATTGCTCGGCGAACTGCTCGTTTTTAACCATGCCAGGGTAAAACGCCCACTCTATGTTTAAGGCGTTGGGGACGCGGCCGACTAACTCTAACTCGGCCTTGGTGCGCACGTCTACCAACAGTGCTTTTGGATCGGCTTGCAATACAGCGTAGGCTTCGGACGGCGTTAAAGCACCAAGATAGGGGAAACTGTTCTCTAAACTGCGTTGTTGTGCGGATTGCAATATGCCGTGTACTTGACTCATAACCCCACCCTTTATTTTTTGTTAATAATGCGGCTATTACCTATATAGCATAGGCCAGCATTTCAATTTTACTTAGCTTGAAATTATAGCCGGATTGCATAAAAAACCAGCCCCCTGCCATAGGATAAATTGATGCACTTTAATGGTGCAAAAATTAAGTGTATTGCACTTTAATGGTGCTTAATCCTGGGCGGCATTTCTGCCCTTAGACAAAAAAGCCGGCTTTTGGTCTTTTCAGCATGGCACGTTTCCTGCTAATCTAGCATGTTGAATACTTTGTGATTTTATACTTTAAGAATTTGTTTTATCTATTCCACACCATACTTAGGAGATTGTGATGTCAGTGGCTAATGTAATGAAAATGGTAAAAGAAAACGACATTAAATTTGTTGATTTTCGTTTCACCGATACGCGCGGTAAAGAGCAACATGTAACCGTTCCTGTTTCTGCATTCAATGAAGACAAATTCACCGAAGGCCATGCCTTTGACGGTTCTTCTATTGCTGGCTGGAAAGGCATTCAAGCCTCAGACATGCAATTAATGCCGGATCCAAGCACGGCTAACATCGATCCATTCATGGACGAGCCTACATTGATCCTAACTTGCGATGTAGTGGACCCAACCGACGGCAAAGGTTACGACCGTTGCCCACGTAGCTTGGCTAAACGCGCTGAAGCTTACTTAAAAGCCAGCGGTATCGGTGACACTGCCTACTTTGGTCCTGAACCAGAATTCTTCATTTTTGATTCCATCGAATGGGACGTAAGCATGAGCGGTAGCTCAGTGCGCATCAACTCAGAAGAAGCGGCTTGGTCTACAAAAGACAAATTCGAAGGCGGCAACACTGGCCACCGTCCAGGTGTAAAAGGCGGTTACTTCCCAGTGCCACCAGTCGATTCATTGCAAGACGTGCGTTCTGCTATGTGTATCGCGCTAGAAGAAATGGGCGTGCCAGTTGAAGTGCATCACCACGAAGTGGCCACAGCCGGTCAATGTGAAATCGGTACGCAATTCAGCACTTTGACTCAACGTGCAGACTGGACACAAATCCTTAAATACGTGGTGTTGAACACCGCGCACGCTTACGGCAAAACGGCTACTTTCATGCCAAAACCGTTCGCTGGCGATAACGGTTCAGGCATGCACGTGCACCAATCCATTTGGAAAGACGGTAAAAACTTGTTCGCTGGTAACGGCTACGCCGGTTTGAGCGATTTCGCGCTTTACTACATTGGCGGCATCATCAAGCACGCTAAAGCATTAAACGCGATCACCAACCCAGGTACTAACTCATACAAACGCTTGGTACCGCACTTTGAAGCGCCAGTTAAATTAGCTTACTCCGCTAAAAACCGCTCTGCTTCAATCCGCATCCCGTTTGTGCATTCAGACAAAGCACGCCGTGTTGAAGCGCGTTTCCCAGACCCAATTGCTAACCCATACTTGGCATTCAGCGCCTTGATGATGGCGGGTCTAGATGGCGTACAAAACAAGATCCACCCAGGCGAGCCAGCCACTAAAGACTTGTACCATCTTCCACCAGAAGAAGATGCAATGATCCCAACCGTGTGTGCCTCACTAGAAGAAGCCTTGGCTAACCTAGATAAAGACCGCGAGTTCTTAACCCGCGGTGGTGTGTTCACCAACGACTGGATCGACAGCTACATTGCCTTAAAAATGGAAGAAGTAAACAAACTACGCATGACGCCGCACCCTGCTGAGTTTGGTTTGTACTACTCTTGCTAAGTTAAAACAAGCTAGTTAAAAAGGGGCGAGTCATCGCCCCTTTTTTATTGCTCGCTATAGGGTGCGCACACTCAAACTAAGCGAATTGCCTAGGGCTAACAACTGTTCTACACTACAAACATGATAAAAAATACTTGCCTAATCTGCATTAGCACCCTCGTCTTCACACTGTGTGCTAGCCCAGTGCTGGCCGACATCTACAAACACACGGATGCCAACGGGGTGGTCACTTACTCCAACCTAAAAAGCAAAGACGCCATAAAGTTAAACATCGCCAACGACGGCGATTCCAGCAACACTAGCGAGCAGACTGAGCCCGCCAGCTCGCGCAGCAAGCCTCGCCAAAGCGGCAGTGACCTCCCGCGCGTGGATACGAATACGCAAAATCAACGCGATGCCAAACGCCAAGCCATATTGGAAGCCGAACTACTGGCCGAAAAGGCCGCCTTGGCTGCCGCCAAGAAAGCCCACGCAGAAGCGGCCAGCAAACCTGAAATAGCCCATCAAAAAAACAGCGATGGCTCGGTGTCCACCTACCGCAACATGGCCAAATTCAATGAGAAAATGAAACCCTTGCAAGCCGAGCTGGATAACCACCAAAACAACATCGAATTGCTGCAAAAAGAATTGAACAGCATGCGCTAGACGCTGGCTTTTTATTTATATCTGGACAGCGATAAAGTTGGTCTGGCTTTTGCTTTATTCATAGTATGATCATTCAAGACAATTTTATTTAGCCTCATTATGGTACAAGCGTCACCTAATCATTTTTCTGGCTTAGAGCACCTCGCCACAGCGATTATCTTGCTGAACGCAGACAACCGCGTGGTTTACATCAACCCGGGCGCCGAGATTACCTTCGCCTTTAGCGCCACGCACGTGACCGGCATGTTAATCAACGACGTGTTTCCCAATTGCGAAATATTGATGCTGGCAGTTAAAAATGCCACGCAACAACAAAGCCCGTTTCGTGAGCACGAATTTGCCATCAGTACGCACAGGCAATTGTCCTTTGCCGTCACCTGCACGGTCACGCCGATAGACACGCCGGATGCCTGCTTGATTTTAGAGTTTCAACAAATGGATGCGCAATTGCGTATCGCCCGTGAAGAACGCATGTTGATACAACAGCAAGCCAACGCCGAACTGTTGCGCAACCTGGCCCATGAAATACGCAACCCACTGGGCGGCTTACGCGGCGCCGCGCAACTGCTGGAGCACGAACTGCCTTCGCCCAGCTTGCGCGAATACACGCAAGTGATCATCAAGGAAGCCGATCGCTTGCAATCCTTGATGGATAGATTACTCATTCCGCACCGCGCGCCCAAATACCAGCCGACCAACATCCACGAGGTCATAGAGCGCGTGCGCAGCTTGTTGATGGCCGAATCGTCCAAAGGTTTGTTGATTAAACGCGATTACGATTTAAGCTTGCCTGAACTCATCGGTGACCGAGAAAAACTCATACAAGCCGTGCTCAACATCGCTCGTAACGCCGTGCAAGCCATGCAAGGGCAAAACACGCCGGACAGCCAACTCACCTTTAGAACCCGCGCGGAGCGACAAGTGACTTTAGCGCGCAAGCGTTATCGAGTGGCGATTAAATTAGAGATTATTGATAACGGCCCCGGCATTCCCAGCGACATCCGCGAACGCATCTTTTACCCCTTGGTATCGGGAAGCGAAGGCGGCACGGGCTTGGGCTTAACCTTGGCGCAAACCTTCATCACCCAGCACCACGGCATGATTGAGTGCGAAAGCAAACCGGGGCTAACACGCTTTACTATATTGCTACCGATAGAAACTTCAGCCATTAAACCAAGCACCATTAAAACGTAACATTTGTTTCGCGGTCGCCGACCGCTCCTACAGGCAATTGGGGCGAGTTTTGACTTTAAAGTAACATCTCAGATTTTGTAGGAGCGGTCGGTGACCGCGAAGTGCCCAATTTTATATAGTGAGAACCGCATGAAACCAATTTGGATTATTGACGACGATAAATCGATACGCTGGGTCTTTGAAAAAGCCCTGTCACGCACCGACCTGGAATTTAAAACCTTTTCTTCGGTAGCCGAGGCGCTTAACGCCCTAGAACACGAGCAGCCGCAAGTGGTGGTCAGTGACATCCGCATGCCCAATGGCTCGGGTTTGGATTTTTTGTCGGCAATCAAACAAAAATACCCGGATATCCCGGTCATCATCATGACCGCCTACTCCGACTTAGAAAGCGCCGTGGCGGCGTTTCAAGGTGGTGCATTTGAGTATTTAGCCAAACCGTTTGATGTCGACCAAGCCATGGACGTGATTAAACGCGCCGTGGAAGAAAGCACGCGCCAATTCACCGAGGCTGTGGTGGAAGAAGACACGCCGGAAATCATAGGCCAAGCACCGGCCATGCAAGAGGTTTTTAGGGCCATAGGCCGCTTAAGTCGCTCGCATGCTACTGTGCTTATAAACGGTGAATCAGGCAGCGGTAAAGAGCTGGTTGCGCGCGCCTTACACCGGCACAGCCCACGTGGCGACAAACCTTTTATTGCCATCAACACGGCTGCCATTCCCAAAGACTTACTCGAATCCGAATTGTTTGGCCACGAACGTGGCGCGTTTACCGGCGCGCAAGCGGCCAGACGCGGTCGCTTTGAACAAGCCGATACCGGCACGCTATTTTTAGACGAGATAGGCGACATGCCGGCCGATTTGCAAACGCGTTTATTGCGCGTTTTGAGCGACGGCCAGTTTTACCGCATAGGCGGTCACCAACCCATCAAAGTGAACGTACGCATTATTGCCGCCACCCACCAAGACTTAGAAGAACGCGTCAAACTCGGGCTGTTCCGCGAAGATTTGTTTCATCGCCTTAATGTCATTCGCCTTCGCTTACCGGCCTTGCGCGAACGCCGTGAAGACATTCCCTTATTGATCAAGCATTTCTTGCAACACAGCGCCACTGAATTGGGAGTGGAAGCCAAGCAACCCTCCGCAGCCGCCTTGCAATACTTGAGTGCGGTGAATTGGAGCGGTAACGTGCGTCAATTGGAAAATGTATGCCATTGGCTGACCGTGATGGCGCCTGGGCAAAACATAGACATCGCCGATTTGCCGCCCGAACTTAAAGAAGACAGCAGCAAATCCAGTGCCGCCGTATCTTGGCAAGAAGGCTTGGCCAGCGAAGTGATGGATGCGCTCAGCCGTGGCGAGCAGAACGTATTGGAAACGCGCACACAAATATTTGAACGCATTTTAATAGAGAAAGCGCTCGAACACACCCGCGGCCGCCGCATAGAAGCGGCCAATCAATTGGGCATGGGGCGCAACACCCTCACGCGGAAGATTCAAGAATTGGGGATAGAGGAATAGTTAATCGCTTAGGCTAGCAGGGGAGCATAACTAAGCTCATTAGCGCTTTATATCGCGATAAAAGTTTTCCTGCGAAGTGACGGCTTCCAAATAAACCAAACATAAGCTGTCGTTACTGGTGTAGCCAAGCAAATACAACTGATTTTGACTGTAAAACTTATACACCAACAAATTAGCCAAATCGCCTTTTTTGCCTTCCCCTATGGATGGCTTGTCTGCTATTTTAGCAACCGCGGCATCCACGTCATCAGCAACATTATCGTGTAATTTTTTGTATTGCCGACTAAACCGTTTTTTCTGAAGAACGGCGTAGGCCATCTAGTTTAAGGGATTGCGTGGGGTAAATGGCAGAGCATTTTCTAGTGGTTCCGCCATGGCAATAAGGGACTCAGCGATAAAATCAATCGGCAGGTCTGGGTTATCCAATGCAGCCCGGCCAACCTTAGCCCAAAATTCAATTTGCCCAGCTATCGTTCTATGCTCGGCCTTGGCTTGATCCCGCGCTGAAAGGTATAAATCATCTTCTATGCGTACCGGCATGCCCATAATCACTCCAATTAAACTTTGCTACAAAAGTAGCTGAATTATAGGCTACACAATTTTGCTTAGCAATAGTTGTTAAAAACTGCCTCTTATTTACAGGTAAATATCATTTCACGATGGACGCCACTTTTATCCCCATTTTGGTCTGCAACTTCGTAGCCGTTAGGGCAGGTTCTTTTAGCTTTTCTATGGCAACTACCCCAATCTTCAGCCAAACCACTGCATGTGGTTTTATAGGTTTTTGCTTTCCCGTACGGAATTACCGGCTGTTCTTGGAAGTTGCTCATTGATGAGCAAGACGTCAACAATACGATGCAAGCGACTAATAATTTATTCATGGAAACCTCAATTTCGTTTAAACACAAAAAACGGCAACCGAAGTTGCCGTTTTTATTTATTACGCTAAGCTTAATATTAAGCTTCTAAACTACAGCAGACGAAGTCTGCGGTAATCCTAGAAGAATAAGATCGCGCCCGCTGACAAGATGTCAGATTTGTTGTTTGCACCAGCTTGGTTTGTAGCTTTTACTTCTGAGTACTCAGCCACCAAGTTTAGGTGTTTAGTCAATGGATGGTAAGCACCCACAGTAATCATTTCATTTTTTGAAACTAATGTAGCGTTAGTTTCGCCAGCTGCTAAATCAAGATTGCTTTCACCCCAGCTTGCTGCTACTTTCGTGCCTACGCCTGGAACTGTGAATGAACCTTGAACATAGCCACCGTTAGAATCGCGTCTGTTACCGTTAGCTGCAACACCGTCCATCAACCATGCTGTTGTACCAGCGCCTTTAGCATCGTAGTAGTAAGCCACTAAGCCAAAACCAGCCATGTTTACGTTAGCACCAACAGCGTACGCTTCTGCTGTGTTTGTTACAGATGCGGTGTAGTCCACTTTTTGTGTTTTACCTTCAACCCAAACTTTACCAGAGACATCACCAGCAAATGAGTAAGATGCTTTAGCTTCGAATGCTGGTTGAGATTGTGAACCAGATGAGGCTAAGCTAGTGCCTTGGTTTAATGTGTTGATTGGTTGAACAACGCCTGCTACCGCTTGGAAGCCATTGAAGTTTGGTGTTGTGTAGTTCATTTGACCTTGGAAGTCAGCATACAAGAAGCCTGTACCGATACGGCCTAGCGTTGTAGTAGTACCACCCGCTGTACCCACAACACCTTGTGAACCCACGCCTAACAATGTTTGGTCAAGTAAAATAGCATCACGGCCGAATTCGCCTAGGTTTTTACCTAAAAGAATAGTACCCCATGATTTATCACCGAATGAGATGTAGGCTTGACGATTTTCTGTACCGCCGCCGCCAGCTAGTGAAGTTTTAGAAGATGCACCTGGTTGTAAGCTGATAGCAAACTCAACGTCTAAATCGTTTTGACGTGTTTTACCAGTAAAGCCTAACCATGAAGGTAAAAGACCGGTGTTGATGCTTTGTGCATTGTTGCCTTGAAGCGTACCAGCTGCTGTATTGGCTAAACCACCAGCTACAGTGTTGCTGTCTTTTGATGAGTTGCTGATGTAGTAAGCATTCACGTTACCACCGATATCGATAGTCCAATCACCAGCTACGATGCCACCAGCTGCTGAAGCACTTGAAGCTGCAGCTAATAAAGCTGAAGCAACTGCTAATTTAATTGTGTTATTCATATAAATCTCCTAAAAGTTTATTGCTATGTACTTCTTTAAATAATCTCACCTTATTACGGTGAGGAAGTTTGCAAACTTCCTCAATACCGACTACCCAAGGGCAATCTTTATCGAGAAGGTGAGTCAGTATGCCAAAGCTTTTTGGCTGAAACAACGATTATTTGGTGTTTTTGTAACAAATTGTAGTAATTGTTGTAAATTTGCAACAAAAGTTGGGGCTAACATGCGTAAAAACCTTAGTGGGAGCGGGCTACCACCGTGTATGGCCACATTTCAAATTTACAAATATTCTTCCACCGTAAACAATTTACGGTGCTCGCGGATGGCGAATCGGTCCGTCATGCCGGCAATGTAATCGGCCACTGCGCGGGCTTTATCTACTTCGGCATAGGCTTGAAATTCATCGGGCAACAAACCGACATTGTCAAAAAATACGCTAAAGAGCTCGCGCACGATGCGCGTGGCTTTGGCGCTCATGCGATTGACTTTGTAATGGTGGTAGAGGTTTTTGCGTAAAAACTGCTTGAGCTTTTTGTTTTGCTCGGCAATCTCGCTGCTAAAGCCTATGAGCTGCGGCAGTGCGCGTATGTCATTAATGCTGTTAGGTTGATGTTTGGCAATGGCCGCCTCACTGGTGGTGCATAAGTCCACCACCAAGGTATTAATCATGCGGCGCACGGTTTCATGAATTAAGCGCTTTTGTTCCAGCTTGGGGTACTTGGCTTTAACCAGGCTTAAGTTATTGGCAAACAAATCCACTTGCTCCAATTGCTCCAAGGTGATTAAACCGGAACGCAAGCCGTCGTCGATGTCGTGGTTGTTGTAAGCGATTTCATCGGCATAGTTGGTCAACTGCGCCTCTAGGCTGGGGCTGGTTTTATCCAGGAAGCGCTGACCGACATCGCCCAACAGCTTGGCGTTGTTTAGGCTGCAGTGTTTGAGTATGCCTTCGCGCACTTCAAAGGTGAGGTTTAAGCCATCAAAGTCGGCGTAGCGTAATTCCAATTTCTCCACCACGCGCAAAGACTGCAAGTTGTGTTCAAAGCCGCCGTAGTCGCGCATGCAATCATTGAGCGCATCTTGGCCGGCATGGCCAAACGGCGTGTGGCCTAAGTCGTGAGCGAGCGCAATCGCTTCAGTGAGGTCTTCGTGCAAATGCAAAGTGCGGGCAATGCCGCGGGCCATTTGCGCCACTTCTAGGCTGTGGGTTAAACGCGTGCGAAACAAATCGCCTTCGTGATTAACGAACACCTGGGTTTTGTATTCCAAGCGGCGAAAGGCGGTGGAATGGATGATGCGGTCGCGGTCGCGCTGAAAATCGTTGCGCGTGTTGGACGCCGGCTCGGCTACGTGACGGCCCAAGGATTGTTCCGGCTTAGCGGCGTAAGGGGCGAGGTTCATCATCAATACGCACTCAAGCAATCATTGAGCTTGTTCGCATCGTAATCACTGGTAATCACGGCACGGCCTATGCCTTGCTGCAAGACCAAACGGATTTTGCCGTTTTCTACTTTTTTATCCAAGCCCATTAAGTCCAGGTATTTGGCTGCACCCAATTTAGGTGGGTCTAAAGGCAAGTTAGCCGCCAACAAGCTATGTTTAATGCGGGCCACCTCGGCAGCACTTAACCAAGCCATGCGCTGCGACAAATCGGCGGCCATCATGGTGCCGGCCGCCACCGCTTCCCCGTGCAGCCACACGCCGTAACCCATGGCGTTTTCTATGGCGTGGCCAAAAGTGTGGCCTAAATTAAGCAGGGCGCGTTCGCCTTGCTCGTGTTCGTCTTTGGCCACCACGTCTGCCTTGTTTTGGCAGGAGCGGTAAATGGCTTCGCTCAAAACGGCTTCGTCCAACTGCATGAGCTTGGCCATGTGGCGCTCTAACCAATCAAAAAATTGTGCATCGCGGATTAAGCCGTATTTGATGACTTCCGCTACGCCGGCAGAAAACTCACGCGGCGGCAAAGTTTGCAAGGTGTCGATGTCGGCCAACACCACTTGCGGTTGGTAGAACGCCCCTATCATGTTTTTACCCAAGGGGTGATTGATGCCGGTTTTACCGCCCACCGACGAATCCACTTGCGATAACAATGTTGTAGGGATCTGAATAAACGGCACGCCGCGCAAATAGGTGGCCGCCGCGTAGCCGGTTAAGTCGCCGATAACGCCGCCACCTAAAGCGATTAAGGTGGTGCTGCGCTCGCAACGGTTTTGCAGCAAGGCGTCGTATATGGTGTTGAGGGTGTCGCTGTTTTTGTAGGCCTCGCCATCGGGCAAAATAATGGGGATGACTTGCACGCCTTCGGCTTGCAAGGTGTCGGTCAAGGTAGCCAAATACAGCGGCGCAACCGTGGTGTTGGTGACGATCGCCACGTGCTTGCGCTTTAAGTGCGGCAAAATCAGGCTGGCATCGGTCAGTAAGCCACGGCCTATGTGTATCGGGTAACTGCGCTTAGCTAGCGCGACATTGAGTGTTTGCATGTGGAATCGCTTAAGTTTTATTCGGGGGCGTTGCTTTAATTAATTGTTCAATTTGCTGGCAAATTTCCAATGCCGATTGCACGCCGGTGTCCACAATGAAATCGGCCATTTCGGTGTAAATGGGGTGACGAACCTGATGCAATTGCTCTATTTTATTTTTGATGTTGCCACCTTGCAACAGCGGCCTGGTTTTATCGTTGCGGGTGCGGTGCCAGAGGTCATGCACGTTAGCACGCAAATAAATAACCGTGCCGTGTTTCTTTAGCATGTCACGATTCTCGGGCGCCAACACCGCGCCGCCCCCGGTGGCCATGACGATGTTGTTCAATTCGCACAAGCTTTGTATGGCGGCCGTTTCGCGTTTACGAAAGCCCGCTTCGCCTTCCAGCTCAAATATCAAGGGGATTTTAACGCCGGTTTTGCGTTCCACTTCGTGATCAGAATCGTGAAAATCCATGCCCAATTGCTTAGCAATCAAGCGGCCTATGGTGGTTTTACCCGCACCCATCAAGCCTACAAAGAAAATGTTTTTCAAATCCGCCACCTAAGTTTATCGCACTAAAAAATGCCTAAGGTCTAACCAAACGGCATTTTATGACAAACTGCGCACGCTGTCAGATTTTCTAGTGCTCTGCCAACCCCCTTAGCGCAAGGTCAGGCTGTCATCCATGATTTTTGGCGTAACGAATATGAGCAATTCGGTTCTGTCGTTTTGGCTGGTTTTGCGTTGAAACAAGCGGCCCATCACCGGTAAATCGCCAAAGAACGGCACTTTGGATACGTCGTTACGTAGGGTTTGCTCGTATATGCCGCCCAAAACGGCGGTTTCGCCATTGCCCACCAGCACTTGCGTACTGATGTTTTGCGTTTTAATCGAGGGTACACCGGCATACACTTCGCCCACGCTGTCTTTGGTGACGTCCAGCTCCATGATGATTTTATTGTCCGGGGTAATTTGCGGGGTGACTTCCAAACTCAGCACCGCCGATTTGAACGATATGGTGGCAGCGCCGCTGCTGCTGGCTTCGGCATAGGGGATCTCGGTGCCCGAGGCGATTTTAGCTTTGTGTTGATTGGCGGTGGTCACGCGCGGACTGGACACCACCTTGCCGCGACCGTCCGACTCCATGGCGGTCAACTCAAGATTTAACAACAAACCCGCTGGCAACCTAAATAAGCTAAAAGCAAAGCTACCGCTCGCGCCGGTTACGCCTAAATTGGATTGCAAGCCGTCTGTGCCGCCGGATGCGGTGGTCAGGGCACCGGGAGCCGCCACCGTGCCGGTTGTTGTGCTCACGCCTATGCCGCCGGTTTGGCCTATGTTGCCGCCTATGGTGTAGTTGTTGCTGCCTACGCTGCCGGTTTTGTTTACGCCAAAGCGCGCGCCCAAAGCCTTGCTGTAACGGTCATCGGCGATCACCAAGCGCGATTCAATCATGACTTGCTTGACCGGCACATCGGTTTTCTCGATGATGGCCTGCACTTGCGCCAAGGATTTTGCCGTGTCTTGCACAAACACATTGTTGGTGCGGATGTCCGGCACGGCCGAACCGCGTTTGGACAATATTTTTTGCTTGCTGTCGGTGATGATTTTGACCAAGTCCACCGCTTTCATGTAGCGCAAGGTATAGACTTCTGTGCGCATCAATTCCAAATCTTCTATTTGTTGACTGGCTTCCAGCGCTTGTTTTTCTTTATTCGCTACTTCTTCGGCCGGCGCCACCAAAATCACGTTGCCGGTTTTGCGCATGGCCAAACCCTTACTTTGCAAGACGATGTCCATGGCTTGATCCCATGGCACGTCTTTTAAACGCAAGGTCAGATTGCCGGTGACGGTGTCGCTGGCGACAATGTTTAAACCGGTGAAATCGGCGATGACTTGCAACACCGCTCGCACCTCTATCTTTTGAAAATTCAAGGACAGTTTTTCACCGACGTAAGTCCCTTTGCTGCCTCGCGCCAATTTGTTCGGATCGACGACCAAGGGACGCACATCAATGATGAATTTTTTATCGGTTTGGTAGGCCGATTGTTCCCAATCGCCTTTTGGCTCTATGGTCATTTGCACATTTTTGCCTTGTTGCACGGTGTCGATGTAATGCACCGGCGTGGCAAAATTAATCACGTTAAGGCGGCGTTGTAAATTAGCCGGCAAATCGGCATTGATAAAGTCCACCACAATGCCTTTGCCTTTTTGTTTGATGTTGATGCCGGCGGCGCTATCGGATAAATCCACGGTGATGCGGCCTTCGCCGTTTTTACCACGCGCAAAATCCACGTTATTAATAGTAAAGGCGGCCTGGCCCGGTTGCACTGAGGCAAAGCTGGTTTCGGCTTCAGCCTGCGCCGCTGCGCTGCTTTCTTGAAGATTAATCACCATCTCTTTGCCATTTAATTGGCTGCTGTAGGCCATTTTTTTAGTCAAATTGAGCAACACACGGGTGCGGCCTTTGGCTTCTGCCAAGCTGACACTGGCAAGCCCACCCTGCTCGGCAGTCAATTTGCTTTTTCCTAAGCCGTTGCTCATCTTAGGAAAATCCAGCGCGATACGCGCTGGCTTATCCAGTGTAAAGCTAGCCGGTGCTTGAGTGACCGGTTCGGCTGTGGTGATGGTGACCGTGACCTTGCCAGCGGAGGGGGTGGCAAAGCTTATTTTTTCAATTTTATTGACTGGCTCGGCCGCGCAAGTTTGGCCGCTCATCAGGCTGCCAGTTAGCCAAAAAGCCGCAAGCAAACTACGTGCTAGAATTAAGCTTGGCTTCATGGTTTTTATCTTGTTAGTTATTGTTATTAAATTCATCGTGCGTCCTTTGCGACTTGGCCAACTAAATCGTTCATTTGTCTCGCGAATACTTTTACTCTTGCAAAGTTAACGTGGATAGTCTCGCCACCCAGTCGCCAGAAAGGTCGTCTTGCACGATTTCCTTTAGGTCTAACTGCGTCTCGCTTATTTTTGTCACCACGCCAAAATCTTGCCCAAGGTATTGCCCTATCCGCACCTGTTGCACGCCGTGGTCTGGGGTCAACAATAAGGCATACTGCAATTTGGCCTTGGCTATGCTGCCAACGTATTTAAGGCTTTCCAAGGGATAAGATTCCAACAGTTGCCTAGGGCGGCTTAAATTGGGCTGCAAAGCGCCGGCTTTTCTCGCCACTTTGCGCGCCCGAAACGGGTCCACCAGTTGGCCGTCGGCATTGTATTGCATGGCGGAATAGGCTTGCACTTCAGGCAGCGGTTTGACCTTGGGCCGTTTGTCGCTGGGCGCGTTGCGCATGAAGGCATCCAAGTCGTCGCCTTGCTCGCCTTGGCAAGCCATTAAGGCGCCGCAAACAAAGAGCAGCAGCAAGCGTTTAATTAGGCAACCGTACATGCTAGCAACCATTATCGTTTGCCCTCCAACAAGCTGGCTTGGTCGGCTTTTTTCTTGGCTGCCAACTCGTCGGCATCCAAATAGCGGTAGGTTTTCGCCACCGCTTCCATGGTTAAGATCACGTCACCGCTTTTTGCTTTGGTGTCTTTGCCGGCGGCTTTATTTGGGTTGGTGATCACCAAGTCATTCAAGGTGACGATGCGCGATAACTTAGAGATATCCGTCGCAAAGGCACCCAGCTCATGGTAAGTGCCTTGCACTTTAATGGAAATCGGCATCTGCGCATAAAATTCGGCTTGGGTTTCTTGGCCGGGCTTAAACAATTCAAATTCCAAACCGCGTCCCAATCCGGCTTGATTGATGTCGGTCAGTAAACCGTCCATTTGCGAGCGGTCTGGCAGTTGCTTGAGCATGGCACCAAAACTGATTTCAATGTCGGCCATTTGCTGCTGGTAGCGCGCCAAGTTGATGGCAATGGATTTTTTGTTGGTGTAGACCGAGCGCAATTGCTGCTCTTTGGCTTTTGCTTCGTCCAAGCTGTCCCAAGCGCTACTCCACAACAAGTAATAGCCTAAAAACACGATCAGCAAAAACAGCGTGGCCAACAACACGGCTTTGACCGCGCTCGGCAAATTGCCGGCTTGCTTAAGGTCGATATGATTGAGGTCGTCTAAGGTCATGATGCTTGCCCTCTTGACCCAGTTGGTCGCAACAATTCTTGCTCGCTGTTGCTTATGCGTATCTGCACCGTTAGCAGAAACTCATTTTGCTTAATGCCGTTCACCAACACCGATTTAATCTCGATGAGTTGCGGGTTTTCTAGCCATAGTGAGGCGTTCAAATTGCGCACCAAACTGGCTACGCGCGCATTGGTGTCAGCTACGCCCTCTAAGCTAAGCAGCGGGCCTTGTTGTTTAATGGATTTGAAATACATGCCTTCAGGCAACTGCCGGCTTAATTCGTCTAACACCACCACCGATTGGCTGCGGTTGATCTGCAAATTTTCCACCACTTGCTTGCGCGCCAACATCACGCCTATCTTTTCTTGCAGGTTTTTGATGTCGCCTATCTGTTGATCCAACTGCACTATGCCCGCTTCCAAACGGGCGTTGCGCGATAGCTGCACATCGATGCGGCTGTTAATAAAGCTGTAGTTCAGCACGACCAAGGCTAAGGCGCCGCTGGCGGTCAATAAGGCCATCAAATTAAACTGACGCTGGCGTGCTTCGCGTTTAATTTCGCGATGCGGCAGCAGATTCACGCGAATAATCATAGCGGCACCCCGCTGCGCATGGCCAAGCCGCAGGCTATCAACAAAGCCGGCGCATCCAGCGCGGCTTGTTGCGGCTTGATTTTTGCGCTCATGCGCATGCTGTTAAATGGGTTGGCAACGACGGCGTGAATATTGGTGCGGCTTTGCACGGCCGCGTCTAAACCGGCGATGCTGGCACAGCCACCGGCCAATACAATGTGATCGACTTGGTGGTATAGACTGGAGCTTAAGAAAAACTGCACAGCCCGCGCCACTTCCATGGCCAAGTTTTGCACAAAAGCCGGCAACACTTCGCTTAGGTAAGTATCCGGAAGATTGCCTTGGCGTTTGGCTAGCTCGGCTGCTTGCGCGGACAGATCAAAACGCGTTTGTATTTGCTGGGTGAGCTGATCGCCACCAAAGTTTTGCTCGCGGCTGTACACCGCCTGGTCGTCGTGCATGACATTGATGTGCATCATGCTGGCGCCTATGTCCACCACCATCACCGTTTGCAGTTGGCCCATGTCCGGCAATTGCTTGGCCACCAAACTGTAAGCGGCCTCAGTGGCATAATTTTCCACGTCCATCACCGCCACTTCCAAGCCGGCGCCTTCTGCCACGGCCACGCGGTCTTCAATTTTTTCTTTACGCGCCGCTACGATTAACACGTCCACGTCTTCTTTGTTTTTGGCCGCAGGGCCCAATACTTGAAAATCAATGTTCACTTCGTCCAGTGAAAAGGGGATGTATTGGTTGGCTTCTGCCTCGACTTGGAAGGCCATGTCGTCTTCGCTTAAATCGGCAGGCAGGCTGACTTTTTTACTGATAACGGTGGCACTGGGTAGCGCCAGTGCCACGCGTTTTTGGCGGGTGCCCATGAGCTTCCAGGCCACGCTGATGGCCTCGGCGACTTTCTCTAAATCCGCTACGTTGCCATCGGTCATGGCTAGGTTGGCTATGGGCGAAATAACGTAGCCATCAAGTTGGTATTGGCCATTCGCATCGCGCGATAGCTCGACCATTTTAATGGAAGCCGACGTGATATCTACACCAATTAATGTGGGACTTTTTTCTTTAAAAAAGCTGAATTTCAAACAGAAATTCCTTTTGTCTGGGACTAGAATGTTGTTATTTTTTATGAACTCTAACAACAAGGCACAGTGCTGTAAAGCCATTTCAAGGCCACTCACCCTTGCAGTATCAATAGTATCAATTTGCTAGGAATACGCGTTTGATTTTTCGCATTTTTAAAATCTTCACCGCAAATGCCGCTTTGATGAAATGCCATTTATAATGGCGTAACATTTTTCATACATCACTTAAGCGAAAACATGACTCCTACAAAATGGTGGCACTACCTTATTTTGGCAGCCGTGGTAGCCGGCTTATCGATTACGGCGTTGATCGCCATTGCCGCTGCCTTGATCTACCCGGCCTTGCCTGATCTGGACGCACTAACCGATTACCAACCCAAACTGCCACTGCGGGTTTACACCGACGACGGTGCCTTGATCGCTGAGTTTGGTGAAGAGCGCCGCGCTTACGTGAAAATTGAAAATGTGCCAAAAAACATGAAAGACGCGGTCTTGGCCATTGAAGACCGACGCTTTTATCAACACGGCGGTATCGATGCCAAAGGCGTATTGCGCGCCATTAAAAATAACGTCACCGGTCGCGCCCACGAAGGCGCCAGCACCATCACCATGCAAGTGGCGAAAAACTTTTTCACCTCGCCCAACGGCAGACGCAACATCGTCACCAAAGTCAACGAAGCCTTGTTGGCCGTGAAAATTGAACACAATTTATCCAAAGACCAAATTCTAGAGCTGTACATCAACCAAATCTATTTAGGCCAACGTTCCTACGGTTTTGCCGCCGCCTCACAAATGTATTACGGCAAGCCACTAAACAAATTGAATTTAGCCGAAGCGGCCCTGTTGGCTGGTCTACCTAAAGCCCCGTCTAACTACAACCCCTTTATCAATCCTAAGCGTGCTATCAAGCGTCAACACGAAGTCTTACGCGACATGCAGCGCTTTGGGTTTATCAGCGAAAAAGTCTATAAAAATGCCTTAAAACAACCCTTGCGTTTTAAAGCCTCCAAACAATCCCGCGACGTGTCGGCTGAATACGTCGCGGAAATTGTGCGCGAACAACTGTACGCCCAATACCAAGACGACATTTATTCCAGCGGCATCAAGGTCTACACCACCATACGTAAAACCAGCCAAGAAGCGGCCAATGCCGCCGTGCGTGAAGGGGTCATGGATTACGACTTACGCCACGGCTACCGCGGCCCGGAAAAAACCTTGGATTTGGCTGCGCTCTTGGCCGAGGATGAAAATGCCTTGGCCTCCGCTTTGGACGACCTCGAAACAGTGAACGGTTTTGAGCCGGCCCTGATCACGGCCGTCTCAGCTAAAAACGTGCAAGTGCAAAGTAAAAGCGGTGAAGTCCTCGTTATTAGCGGCAGCGGCTTGGCCTTCGTTGAAAAAATGCTGCACGACAAAGACCCGGCCAAGCGTCAGCTAAAACCCGGTGCCGTGGTGCGCATCGTTAAACAAGGGGAGGGTTGGCGCATCGCCCAACTGCCACAAGTGGAAGCGGCGCTGGTCGCCTTGGACCCAGAAAATGGCGCCGTACGCGCCTTAGTTGGCGGCTTTGACTTTAACCAAAATAAATACAATCACGTTACCCAAGCCAGGCGTCAACCTGGCTCCAGCTTTAAGCCATTCATCTATTCGGCCGCACTGGAAAAAGGCTACACGCCGGCCACGGTGATGGAAGACGCCCCCTTAAACTTTGCTGCTAACGAAACCGGCAACAAAGCCTGGTCGCCGCAAAATTACGAAAACACCTTTGAGGGGGCCATGAGCTTAAGAAAAGCCTTGGCGCATTCGGTGAACACGGTGGCCATCCGTTTATTGCACGAAATAGGTCCGAGGTACGCACAAAACTACATCACCCGTTTTGGCTTTGCCGCGGACGATCACCCGCCGTATTTGACCATGGCCTTGGGCGCTGGCTCAACCACGCCCATGCAAATGGCCGGCGCTTACGCGGTGTTTGCCAACGGCGGTTACCGCGTCAAACCGAATCTGATCAGCAAAATTGTTGACCATAACGGCAAGGTGCTGGTCAGCAATAAATTCACCCAAGCGGGCAACGGCGCACCGCGGGTGATCGACGCGCGCAACGCCTTCATCATGAATTCCATGCTGCAAAGCGTGATTGAAAACGGCACGGCCATGCGTGCCTTAAACTTAGGTCGCAGTGATTTAGCCGGAAAAACCGGGACCACCAATGAGCACATCGATGCTTGGTTTGCTGGCTACAGCCCAAGGCAAGTGGCGGTGGCCTGGATAGGCTTTGACAAACCGCGGCCCATGGGCTCGGGTGAAACCGGCGCAGGCGCCGCCTTACCCATGTGGATAAAATACATGGCCGGCGCCTTGCGTGGCGTGCCGGAAGAAGCGATGTGGATGCCAGATGGCGTCGATGCGGTGAGTGTGCATGCCGACAACGCCGACCGGGTCGAGTATTTCTATCATGAAAACCTGCCTAACGCGCCTACGCCTAGCCCTGCTGCGACCAGCGCGCCGGTGGCCGAGCCCAACGCCCTCAATCAAGCCCAGCAAGTGCTGCAACCTGCTGCCCATTAAGCGCATGCGCACCCATTATGGCCAAAGAAAATTTACAACAACTGCGGCAAGTGATTGCCCAACAAGCGGCCAGAATGATGGCCGAAGAGGGCATTTCCGATTTTGCCTACGCGAAGAAGAAAGCCGGCCGCCAATTTAATACCATAGACAACTTGTCCTTGCCTTCCAATGCCGAAATAGAGGAAGAATTAAGGCGGTATAACCAGCTTTTTTTAAGCGAGGAACAACCGGAAAATTTGCTGATCTTGCGCAAAAATGCGCTGTTCACCATGCAATTATTAGAAAAATTCAACCCGCATCTGACCGGCCCGGTATTGGATGGCACGGCCGGCTTAGGGTCGGCAACACACATTCATTTGTTTGCTGATAGCCTAAAAGAAGTGGAGATGTTTTTGCTCAACCAAGGCATCCCATTTGAAACCAATGAAAAATCCTACCGGGTGAGTAACGAAGGCAAGCGCGATAAAAAAGCCGGGCCCAGAAAAAAAGTGCCGGTCTTTTCATTGGAAACCGAAGCCGGTGAAATCAAGCTCAGCGTGTTTGAAGTCGATGAAATTCGCGTGGCCACTCGCCGTGCCGCCGATGGCAGCAACGCCGAACGGGCCACCATCAGTGAAGTGATGGCTTTAGTTTAAGGCCTTAAAGTTAAAAAGTCGGACTGATTATTTGGCGCTTAACCAACGCGCTGCATCGAGCGCATAGTAGGTCAAAATGCCATCGGCCCCCGCCCGTTTAAAGGCCAATAGGCTTTCCATGACGCAGGCCTGCTCATCCAACCAACCATTTTGCGCCGCCGCTTTAAGCATGGCGTATTCGCCACTGACTTGGTAGGCAAAGGTCGGCACGCCAAATTCGTCTTTTACCCTACGCACGATATCCAAATACGGCATGCCCGGTTTGACCATGACCATGTCGGCACCTTCGGAAATGTCCAGCGCCACTTCTTGCATGGCTTCGTCGCTGTTGGCCGGGTCCATTTGGTAGGTGTATTTATTGCCAGCGCCTAAGTTAGCTGCCGAGCCAACCGCGTCGCGGAATGGGCCATAAAACGCAGACGCGTATTTAGCCGAATAGGCCAGTATTTTGGTGTGGATGTGTGCGCTGCTTTCTAAGGCTTCGCGAATCTGCCCGACACGGCCGTCCATCATGTCGCTAGGCGCGACGATATCGGCGCCGGCATCGGCATGCGACAAGGCCTGCTTAACCAAGACCTCTATGGTTTCGTCGTTCAACACGTAACCGGCTTGATCAATCAAACCGTCTTGGCCATGCGTGGTGAACGGGTCCAATGCCACATCGGTGATTACGCCTAACATCGGGTAAGCCGCTTTTAGCGCGCGCACTGCACGTTGTGCTAAGCCTTCTGGGTTATAGGCTTCCGCCGCGTCCAAGCTCTTAAACGCACTGTCAACGACTGGAAATAAAGCCATGGCCGGTATGCCCAATTGCACACATTCTGCCGCGGTTTTAAGCAGCAAATCGATGCTTAGACGATGCACGCCAGGCATGGAGGCCACGGCCTCGCTGCGATTATTGCCGTCTAAAACAAACACCGGGTAAATTAAATCGTCTGCCGTTAATGTGTTTTCGCGCATCATGCGACGAGAAAAATCGTCTTTGCGCATGCGGCGTGGTCTAGCGTAAGGGTAACTCATGTTCGTTCCTTTTTATATTTGGCGAAAACCGGCTGGGCCGAGGTTTTGTCGCTTATCCAAATACCCTGGCCAATTCAGCGCCCGGGTCATCTTGACGCATAAAGGCCTCGCCCACCAAGAAACCTTGCACTTGGTTATCCATCATGAGCTTCACGTCGTCCGGCGTGAAGATGCCGGATTCCGTCACCACAAAGCGGTCTTCTGGCATGATTTTTAAAAGTTCTAAAGTGGTTTGCAAGCTGACTTCAAAGGTGCGTAAGTTGCGGTTATTAATGCCGATCAAGGGTGTATCCAATTGCAAGGCCAAAGCCAATTCATCGGCATCGTGCACTTCCACTAGCACCGCCATGCCCAACTCGTTTGCCAAGGCTTCTAATTTTTGCATTTGCGCCAATTCCAAGGCCGCCACAATCAGCAAAATGCAATCGGCACCCATGGCACGCGCTTCAAACACTTGGTATTCATCGATGATGAAATCCTTGCGCAAAACCGGCAGTTTGCACGCGGCCCGCGCTTGTTTTAAGTAAGCGGCCGAGCCTTGAAAATATTGCTCGTCGGTCAACACCGACAAACAGGCGGCGCCGGCTTTTTCGTAACTTTTAGCAATCTCGGCCGGTTTAAAATCCTCGCGTATCACGCCCTTAGATGGGCTGGCTTTTTTAATCTCGGCGATCACCGCCGCTTTATTGGCCATGACTTTTTTATGGATGCTGCCGACAAAGTCGCGCGGCTCGCCTTGCGCTTCTGCTTGGGCTTGCAATTGGTCCAAACTAACGGCCAGTTTGCTCGCGGCCACCTCGGTTTTTTTGGTGGCTAGAATTTTATTTAAAATATCGGACATGGTGGTTTCTATTCATGAATTAATGGGGCTAGCTTACAGCATAGTGTTGCAGGGCGTTTAACTTGGCTAAGGCCAAGCCTTGGTCTATCACCTCGGCCGCCTTGCTGATGCCGGCAGCCAAACTGTCGACCAAGCCGGCCACGTAAATAGCGGCCCCGGCGTTGAGCAAGACGATGTCGCGCGCCGCGCCCAGCTCGCCGTTCAACACCGCCAATATCATGGCTTTGGATTGCTCGGCATTGTCGATTTGTATGCTGGAAAGTGTGTGCAGCGGCAAACCAAATTGCGCCGGGTTAATGGTGTATACACTGACTTGGCCATTTTTTAATTCGGCCACGTGGCTGTCGCCAGTAAAGGAAATTTCGTCCATGCCGTCGGCACCGCACACCACTAAGACGTGCTCGCTGCCTAATTGCTGCAACACATGCGCCAATTTAACGGTCAAGGCTGGCGAAAACACGCCCATGATTTGGCGTTTAGCATTGGCCGGATTGGTCAACGGCCCTAGTAAATTAAACAGGGTGCGCACACCCAACTCACGGCGCACCGGGGCCGCATGCTTCATGGCGCTATGGTGATTGGGCGCAAACATAAAGCCTATGCCGATTTCTTCTACTGCATTGGCCACTTGCGCGGGCGTTACATTCACGTTGACGCCCAAGGCTTCCAAGACATCGGCACTGCCGCAGCTAGACGACACCGAACGGCCGCCGTGCTTGGCCACTTTTGCGCCCGCGGCGGCGGCCACTAAGGCGCTAACCGTGGACACATTAAAGGTTTGAATGCCGTCGCCACCGGTGCCACAGGTGTCTATCAAATGCGGGCTCGCTAGTGCAGCTACCTTAGTCGACAATTCGCGCATGACGCTAGCGGCCGCGGCTATCTCGTCCACGCTTTCGCCTTTGATGCGCAGTGCCACTAAAATCGCCGCCATTTGTGCGTGCGTCAATTCGCCCGACATCACTTGCCGCATCAAGGCCTGCATCTCGGCAAAGCTCAAGTCTTGGCCGTTGATGAGTTGATTCAAAGTAGGTGCAAATGCCATGCTTAGGCTTTCAGGAAGTTCTGCAAGAGCGCGTGACCGTGCTCAGTCAATATCGATTCCGGATGGAATTGCACGCCTTCCACGCTCAAGGTTTTATGGCGCACCCCCATGATTTCACCGTCTTCGGTCCAAGCGGTGATTTCTAGGCAATCGGGCAAGCTGGCTTTTTCTATCACTAGGGAATGGTAACGGGTAGCGGTATAAGGGTTAGGTAAACCGCTGAACACGCCAACATTGTGGTGGTAAATTAATGAAGTTTTGCCGTGCATCAATTGCTTGGCGTGCACAATTTTGCCGCCGAAGGCTTGGCCTATGCTTTGGTGGCCTAAGCAAACACCGAGCAATGGAATTTTGCCGGCAAATTCTTTGATTAAGGGCACGCTAATGCCGGCTTCATTGGGCGTGCAGGGGCCAGGTGAAACCACAATGTGGGTAGGCTTGAGCGCCGCCACCTTGGCTAAATCGATTTCATCGTTACGGTAAACCTGCACGTCTTGCCCCAACTCGCCTAAATACTGCACCAAGTTGTAGGTGAAGGAATCGTAATTATCTATCATCAGTAACATTGTTTTTCACCGTTTTCTTTCATGATGGCTTCTAAGATTAAGCGCCGACGCGCCCTTAATTATCCAGCCCTGCTTGCACTAACTCGGCCGCACGCAACACCGCTTTGGCTTTATTTTGTGTTTCTTCCCATTCGCTTTGTGGCACGGAGTCGGCCACGATGCCCGCCCCTGCTTGCACGTAGAGCATGTTGTTTTTAATCACACCGGTGCGTATGGCAATCGCCACGTCCATGTCGCCATTAAAGCCTAGGTAACCGACCGCGCCGGCGTAAATGCCGCGCTTGCTCGGTTCCAACTCATCGATGATTTCCATGGCCCGCACTTTAGGCGCGCCACTGACTGTGCCGGCTGGGAAAGTGGCTTTAATGACGTCTATGGCATCCATGCCATCTTTCAGTTTGCCTTCCACGTTGCTGACGATGTGCATCACGTGCGAATAGCGCTCTATCATCATGTTGTCGGTGACTTTAACGCTGCCGGTTTGTGCCACACGACCCACGTCATTGCGGCCTAAATCCATCAATTGCACGTGTTCGGCGCGCTCTTTAGGATCAGCCAACAATTCCTCCGCCAAGGCCAAGTCTTGTTCACGGTTTTTACCACGCGGACGGGTGCCGGCAATTGGCCTAGCCGTGACCGTGCCGTTTTCCAAACGCACTAAAATTTCTGGGGACGCGCCGACCACGTGGTGATCGCCCATGTCGTAATAGAACATATAAGGCGACGGGTTAAGGCTGCGCAATGCGCGGTATAAGGACAAAGGCGGGGCGGTGAATTTTTGCGCCATGCGCTGCGACAAGACCACTTGCATGATGTCGCCGTCCAAGATGTATTGTTGGGCGCGTTTGACCGCGTCTTTAAAGTTGGCCTCACCAAACTCAGAGCTGGCCACCGATTTTTCGGACGGCACCGCTTGTGGTATGGCCACGGTTTTGCGCAACATCACCAGCAATTCACTGAGTCTGTCGTAGGCGTTTTGGTAGGCATTGGGATCGGCAGGATCGGCATAGACGATGAAATACAGTTTGCCACTTAAATTGTCCACCACGGCAATCTCGGTGGATAAGGTGAGCAACACGTCCGGCACATTAATCGCGTCGTCTTTTTGCACGCCAGCCAAACGCTTTTCTATGTAGCGCACGGTTTCGTAGCCAAAGTAACCGGCCAGGCCACCAGTAAAGCGCGGCAAGCCTGCATAAGGCGGGGTTTTAAAACGCGCTTGGTAACGTTTAACAAAATCCAAGGGATTGGTGTTGCTTTCTGACTCCACCACGCGGTCGCCTTGCCACACTTGCACGTCCATGCCGTGGGCGACGATGCGAGTTTTTGCCGGCAAGCCTATGATGGAGTAACGACCAAAGCGCTCACCACCTTGCACCGATTCCAGCAAATACGAATAGGGTTGATTGGCCAATTTTAAATACAGCGACAAAGGCGTGTCTAAATCGGCAAAGGTCTCTAAGACCAGAGGGATACGGTTATAGCCTTGGGCGGCCAGCTCGTTAAATTGCGTTAAATTCAGGGTACTCAACATAAATTTCCTTACTATCAATGGGTGCGGTTGATTCGGCGCCCTGCGTTTCACGCAAGGCTAGCCTTGGGCTTTAAGCCCGCCACCATCGCCAACTGTGTCGTTTGTTGTGACCGATATTCATGTGAGTCTATAAAAAATAATTTAATGCAATAAAGTTAAGGCATCGCCCAGCTGCGCGATGCTGGCATCGCTTTGCAACACCAGTCCGTGATTATAGCCATAAGGCACGGTAAATACATAGCATCCGGCCGCGCGCGCCGCCGTCACGTCGCTGATGGAGTCGCCTACCATCAAGGCCTGTTCAGGCGCTAGCTGGAATTGCTCGCATACGTGCAGCAGCTGCGCCGGATCGGGTTTCTTTTTGCTTAAGCTGTCGCCCGACACCACCACAGAAAAATAGCTATCTAGCCCACGCGCTTGCAATAAAGGCCGCGTAAAGCTGGCTGGTTTATTGGTCACGCAGGCCAAGCGGTAACCGGCTTTTTGCATGGCCTCTAAGCCCGCCACCACGCCCGGGTAGGGCTGACTGTGGCTAACGTTGCCCGCATAAAATTTAAGGAACAAAGTCTGTGCTTCGGCCAACGCGGCCGCATCCGGCAGGTTCGCTGAGGGCCCCATTAAGCAGCGTTGAATCAGCATTTGTGCGCCTTCGCCGATATAGCCTTGTATCTGCATGGGATCCAAAGTCGGCCGTTGCATGGCCTGCAGCATTTGGTTGGCGGCGGCAGCAATTTCTGGCGCGGTGTGCAACAAAGTGCCATCTAGATCCAGCATGATGGCTTGCACGCTTATTTTTTGAGCCAGGCTAGCCAACGCTGTATCTAGTTAAGTTTGAATCGATTAAACCGTGGCCAAGGCCGCGCGCATTTCGCCCACGATGCTGTTGTAACGATTTTTGTCGCTGTCTTTGCCTTGAGTGAATATCGCGCTGCCTGCCACAAAGGTGTCGGCACCGGCTTTAGCAATTTCTGCGATGTTTTGCGCATTGACGCCGCCGTCCACTTCCAGCCAAATTTGACGGCCGGTTTTTTCGTAGTAGGCGTCAATTTTGGCGCGCGCTAAACGCAATTTATTTAAGGTTTCTGGAATGAATTTTTGACCGCCAAAACCCGGGTTGACGCTCATTAACAAGACCATGTCGACTTTGTCCATGACGTGATCCAAATAACTCAATGAAGTGGCTGGGTTAAACACCAAACCGGATTTACAGCCCAAATCACGCACCATGGCCAAGCTGCGGTCTATGTGCTCGGACGCTTCTGGGTGAAAGGTGATGATGTTGGCGCCGGCTTTGGCAAAGTCAGGGATAATGCGATCAACCGGTTTAACCATCAAATGCACATCGATGATGCCACCCACGCGGGCAGCGGTTTCGCGTATCGCTTCGCAAACCAATGGGCCTATGGTCAAGTTAGGCACGTAGTGATTGTCCATCACATCAAAATGCACTAAATCCGTACCGGAGGTGATGACGTCATCAATTTCTTGACCGAGTTTGGCAAAGTTTGCAGAAAGAATACTGGGGGCAATTCTAAAAGTTTTATCCATGACTAAAGTCCGTTTTAAAAAATGTGGGTTAAATTTACTGCAACAAAGCCATTATTTTAACCCTATTTCTGCCGATTAAGATGATGCTTCTTGCTTAACATAAGCCAATCTAGCAAAATTACACCTATGCAGTTATTTGTTATCGGCGTGAATCACACGACCGCCCCCATCCAAATCCGTGAAAATGTGGCGTTTAATAGCGAGCATTTGGCGGGCGCCCTGCGCGAACTGACTGCACACCATGCGGCCGAGGCCGCCATATTGTCCACCTGCAATCGCACCGAGCTGTATTGCAGCGCGGACAACCCAGAACAACCCTTGCGCTGGCTATCCCAATACCACCAACTGGACTTAGCCGAACTGCAACCTTACATCTACACCTTACCGGACGATGCCGCCGTCAAACATGCGTTTCGCGTGGCCTCTGGCCTAGACAGCATGGTCTTGGGCGAAGCGCAAATTTTGGGGCAATTCAAGCAATCGGTAAAAATTGCCCAAGACGCCGGCACCCTAGGCAGCTTGCTGCATAAGCTGTTTCAACGCACCTTTGAAGTGGCCAAAGAAGTGCGCACCGATACCGATTTAGGCGCCAGTTCCATCTCCATGGCCGCCGCCGCGGTGAAATTGGCGCAACGCATTTTTGGCGACATCCGCGAACAAAAAGTCTTGTTCATAGGCGCGGGGGAAATGATAGAGCTGTGTGCCGAGCACTTTGCCACGCAAAAACCCAAAAGCATGACGGTGGCCAATCGCACCTTGGAACGCGGGGCTGCCTTGGCCGAAAAAATTGGCGGTCAGGCTATTTTTCTTAACGATTTGCCGGACTGCTTTGCCGAATTTGACATCGTCATTACCAGTACCGCCAGCCAGTTGCCCATAGTGGGCTTGGGCATGGTGGAACGGGCCATTAAAACGCGTCGCCACCGGCCTATTTTTATGGTGGATTTGGCCGTGCCGCGTGACATCGAAGCAGAAGTAGCGGACTTAGACGACGTGTTTTTATACACGGTGGACGACCTGGCGCAAGTGGTCAGCGACGGCATGATCAATCGCCAAGAAGCCGCCCAAGATGCCGAGTTAATCGTTACCGCCAGGGTAGCGCATTTCATGCAATGGCTGAAAAAACGCGATGCCGTGCCCACCATCAAAGCCCTACGCGATCAAGCCGAACACACCCGTTTGGCCGAGCTGGAAAAAGCCATGAAATTAATGCAAAAAGGCGAGTCACCAGAGAAGGTTTTAGAAGCCTTAAGCAATGCGCTTACCAATAAATTTTTGCACGCTCCCAGCCACGCACTCAACCAAACGCACGGCGAAGAACACGCCAAACTGGATTTGGCCATCAAACAGCTCTACCAAATTAAGCCTTAAGAAAAGAAGCCCATTATGAAACCCAGCATGATTAAAAAACTCGCCACCTTGAGCGACCGCTTGGAAGAACTGAACCGCCTGATGAGTTCAGAAGGGGCGACCAACAACATGGATAATTACCGCAAAATTACCCAAGAGCACGCCGAAATTACCCCCATCGTTGAGCAATACCGCTTGTTCGAGCAAACCGAAGCGGACATGAACGAAGCGCAAAAAATGCTCAGCGATCCGGACATGAAAGAATTTGCGCTAGAAGAAATTGAAGCAGGCAAAGCCACCCTAGAAAAAATCGAATCGGCCTTGCAAAAATTGCTTTTGCCCAAAGACCCCAACGACGACAAAAACCTCTTTTTAGAAATTCGCGCCGGTACAGGTGGCGACGAATCCGGTTTATTTTGCGGCGACTTATACCGCATGTATTCGCGTTACGCCGAACGGCAGAAATGGAAAGTGGAAATCATGTCGGCCAACGAATCCGAGGTTGGTGGCTACAAAGAAATCATCGTTAAAATCGAAGGCTACGGCGCTTACTCTAAACTGAAATTTGAATCCGGCGGCCACCGCGTGCAGCGCGTGCCGGACACCGAAACGCAAGGCCGCATTCACACCTCAGCCTGCACGGTGGCGGTGTTGCCGGAAGCCGATGAAGTATCGGATGTGGTGATTAATCCGGCCGACATCCGCATCGACACCTACCGTGCCAGCGGCGCCGGCGGCCAACACATTAACAAAACCGATTCAGCGGTGCGCATTACCCATGCGCCCACCGGCATCGTCGTGGAATGCCAAGAAGGCCGCAGCCAACATGCCAACAAGGCGCAAGCCATGCAGGTGTTGGCAGCCCGCATCAAAGCCAAGCAAGTCGACGAGCAGCAAAGCAAAATCGCCTCGGAACGTAAAAGTTTAATCGGCTCCGGCGATCGCTCTGAGCGCATCCGCACCTACAACTACCCGCAAGGCCGCATCACCGATCACCGCATCAATTTAACCTTGTACAAAATCGACGCCATTACCGAAGGTGACATGGATGAACTCATCGGCGCCTTGTCGGCCGAGCACCAAGCCGACTTGCTGGCTAGCCTAGGTGAAGACAATTAAGTTTGAGCCACGCCTGCAGCAGCATTGAGCAAGCCTTACAAAGGGCGGCAGCCAAACTAAACAGCGCGGATGGCGCCATGGAAGCGCGGCTGCTATTGCAACAGGTATTGGGCGTGAACCGCGCTTGGCTCATAGCCCACGCAAACGATGCCCTGCAGACCAATAGGGACGCGGAGTTTCAGGCACTCGTAACACGCCGTTTAGCCGGCGAACCGATCGCTTACCTGATACAACAGCGCGAATTTTACGGTTTAACGCTGCGCGTCAGCCCCGCCACGCTCATCCCTAGAGCGGACAGTGAAACCTTGGTCGATGCCGCTTTAGAAAAAATACCCCATCCCAGTACTACAGCTATCACGGTGCTGGATTTAGGCACCGGCAGTGGCGCCATTGCCTTGGCCATTGCGCACAATCGGCCGCAGGCCAACGTGCTGGCGGTGGATGCCTCAGACGCCGCATTGGCCGTGGCGCAAGACAATGCCAGCCAGTTAAAGCTTAGTAACATGCAGTTTGCCTTAAGCGATTGGTACGCCAACTTGGCCGAGCAGCGCTTTGATCTGATCATCAGCAACCCGCCTTACATCGCAGAAAACGACAGTCACTTAAGCCAAGGTGACTTGCGTTTTGAACCCCTAAGCGCGCTCACCTCGGGCCAAGACGGCTTGGACGACATCCGGCAAATTACAGAGCAGAGCTTAATCCACCTTATGCCGCAAGGCTGGCTGATGCTAGAACACGGCTACGATCAGGGCCCCGCGGTGAGGGAGTTAATGGCGCAAGCTGGCTTGGTAGAGATAGCAACAAGACAGGATTTGGGCGGCAACGACCGTGTCACGCTGGGGAAAAACCCCCTGATAGTCAGTCAGCACTGGGCTTAACAAAGCATGCGGCTAGGCCCCCAAACAATGGGAAGAAAAAAACTTTAGCAGCCATAGTATAATCACGCCATGTTAGAAAAGAACTCCGTAGGCATAGTTGCCGCTCAAACCGCTCATTTTGAGCAAGCCCTGACGCTAAAAAGCGGCGCGGTCTTGCCGCAATTTGATTTGGTTTATGAAACTTATGGCAAGCTTAACGCCGACCAATCCAATGCGGTGTTAATTTGCCACGCCCTATCTGGCACCCACCACGTGGCCGGCAAATACAGCGCGGACGACAAATACCCGGGCTGGTGGGATAACTTAATTGGCCCAGGCAAGCCCTTAGACACCAATAAATTTTTTGTCATCGGCGTGAACAATTTGGGGGGCTGCCACGGCAGCACCGGACCATCGTCCATCAATACAGCCAATGGTCAACCTTGGGGCGCAAAATTTCCCGTGCTGACAGTGGAAGACTGGGTGGCCTCGCAAGCCATGTTGGCCGATTACTTAGGCATCAAACAGTTGGCCGCGGTGGTAGGTGGCAGCCTAGGTGGCATGCAAGCCTTGCAATGGACGCTGGCCTACCCCGATCGCGTTCGCCACGCCTTGGTGATTGCTTCCGCACCGAATTTAACCGCGCAAAACATGGCATTTAATGAAGTGGCTCGCCAGGCAATTATTACCGATCCCGAGTTTCACGGTGGCGATTACTACGCGCACGGCGTGGTGCCTAGACGCGGCTTGCGGATTGCCCGCATGTTGGGCCACATTACTTATTTAAGCGACGATGCCATGGGCGCGAAATTTGGCCGCAAATTGAAAGATGGCATTCACTATAGCTTCGATGCCGAATTTGAAATGGAATCCTACTTGCGCTACCAAGGCGATAAATTTGCCGGCGAATTCGATGCCAACACGTATTTGCGCATGACCCGCGCCTTGGATTATTACGACCCGGCCTTAGCCTTTGATAACGACTTAAGTGCGGCCTTAAAAACCGTGCAAGCCAACTTTTTAGTGGTGTCGTTCACCAGCGATTGGCGTTTTTCTCCGGCGCGCTCGCGAGAAATTGTCAAAGCTTTGCTCGATAACGAGCGCACTGTCAGCTACGCAGAAGTAACGGCCGCACACGGTCACGATGCTTTCTTAATGCCGGATGCGCACTACCACGCTATATTGCGCGCTTACTTAAACAAGGTGCAGGTGTAAGCATGAGCCAAACAGCACAAAATAATGTAAATATTACAAATTATGTCCTGCAATTTCGCCAAGACTTTGCCATCATCTCTAACTGGGTGGGCTTTGCTTCCAAGGTGCTAGACCTAGGTTGCGGCGACGGTGAATTGCTGCAATTCTTGCGCCTGAGCCTGGAAGTCAAAGGCTACGGCGTGGAAAAAGACGACGCGAATTGGTTGGCTTGCATGGAAAACGGCAGCAACGTTATCCAAATGGATTTGGAGGATGGCCTGTCTGGCTTCGAAGACCAGTCTTTTGACACGGTGATTTTGTCGCAAACCCTGCAGGCCATGCATAACACCGAGGAGATTGTCCAAGAAATGCTGCGCGTGGGCCGCGAAGTGATCGTCACTTTCCCTAATTTTGGTTATTGGCGCAACCGTTTACAAATTACCAATGGCCGCATGCCTGTGTCCAAAACCTTGCCCTACCAATGGTACGACACGCCCAATGTGCACTTGTGCACCATCAACGACTTCGACCAATTTTGTAAAAATCACAAAATTAGCATACTGGAACGCTGCGTCATTACCAATAGCCAAACCGTGCACTTCATGCCTAATTTATTGGGCAATTTGGCCATGTACCGCTTAAAAGCCGCTTAAGTGTTGTCATCTACCTCTAAAACCAATTCAATTTGGTCGTCGCTCATCAGCCAAAAAATGCTGATTTGCCTATTCACCGGCTTTAGCTCGGGCTTGCCTTTGTATATTTTGGTTAGCCTACTGCCGGCTTGGCTGCGCAGCGAGGGTGTCAACCTGAAAGCCATAGGCTTGTTTGCCCTAATCAACTTGCCGTTCACTTGGAAGTTTTTATGGGCACCGCTGTTTGACCGCTACATCCCCAAACTAGCCGGCTTTTCCATGGGTAGACGACGCGGCTGGTTATTACTCACGCAAATTGCGCTGCTGCTGTCCATTCCCCTAATCGCGCTGTTTAACCCTACACTGGACATATGGGCCATCGCTTACTTGGCCACCGCCTTGGCTTTTTTTAGCGCCAGCCAAGACGTGGTGCTGGATGCCTACCGCCGTGAATTATTGATAGACAACGAATTGGGCTTGGGCAACGCGGTGCACGTCAATGCCTACAAAATTGCCGGCCTCGTGCCCGGCTCCTTGTCGCTGATCCTAGCCGATCACATGCCGTGGAGCAGCGTGTTCACCATCACGGCGCTGTTTATGTTGCCGGGTATTTTGATGACGGTTTTTGTTAAAGAGCCTTTGTTGAAAGCCGGTGCCCCCAAAACCTTACGCGCTGCCGTGGTGGAACCCTTTAAAGAATTCATCGGCCGCAATGGCCTAAAATCCGCCTTGCTGATCTTGGCCTTTATATTCCTTTATAAATTAGGCGACAGCATGGCCACCGCCCTAGCTACGCCGTTTTATTTAGACATGGGGTTTAGCAAAACCGAGATTGGCTTAATTGCCAAAAATGCCGGCTTGTGGCCCAGTGTCATAGGCGGTTTATTGGGCGGGGTGTGGATGTTTAAATTGGGCATCAACCGTGCGCTATGGCTGTTTGGTGCCGTGCAAATGTTGGCTATATTAGGCTTTGCCTGGTTGGCCACAGTGGGTCATAGCCTGTTGTGGTTAGGTGTGGTGATAGGCGTGGAGGCCTTCGGAGTTGGGTTGGGCACGGCGGCTTTTGTCGCCTACATCGCGCAAACCACGCACCCGCTTTACACGGCCACGCAATTTGCTTTATTCACCAGCCTTGCGGCCGTGCCTCGCACCTTCGCCAATGCCGCCACCGGCTACATGGTGGAAAACTTGGGCTGGTTTAAATTTTTTATTTGGTGCTTTGTGCTGGCCATCCCCGGCATGTTAATGTTATTCAAAATTGCCCCTTGGCATAGCGTGTCGGCCAAACCCATACACTGATTTATTGCAGCCCATGACCCTAAAAATTCACGAGATATTTCATTCCATACAAGGCGAATCGTCACGCATAGGCTTGCCCACAACCTTTGTGCGCTTAACCGGCTGCCCCATGCGCTGCGTTTATTGCGACACCGCTTATGCCTTTAGTGGTGGCAGCAACATGAGCCTAGCCGACATCATGCTAAAAGTGGCGGAGCTGGGCGCACCTTATGTGACGGTCACCGGCGGCGAACCCCTGGCACAAAAAGAATGCCACGGCTTGCTCACAGCCCTGTGCGACGCCGGTTACAGCGTGTCCTTAGAAACCGGTGGCGCCATGGATATCCGCGCGGTGGACCCTAGGGTGTCGGTCATACTGGACATCAAAACACCGGGCTCAGGCGAATTAGCAAAAAATCTCTGGAGCAATTTGGCCTTGCTTAAAGCCAGCGATGAAGTCAAATTTGTGCTGTGCGACCGAGCCGATTACGATTGGGCCAAACAGCAACTGAACGAGCATAAGCTAACCCAAACCTGCCCAGTGATATTCTCACCGGTTTACAGCCAAGTTCAGCCTAGCGATTTAGCCGAGTGGGTATTGGCCGACAAACTGCCGGTGCGCATGCAGGTGCAATTGCATAAAATTCTTTGGGGCGAGAAGCCCGGCGTTTAACTTGCTTAAACAAAACTGATACGCCTCGGTAAAACAAACACAGTAAAACTAAAGAACTTAAAACAAAGACAGTGAAGCTATGATGGTGAAAAAAAATACGCTTAAAAAAAATGCCGTGGTGCTCCTGTCCGGCGGACTCGATTCGGCCACTTGCTTAGCCATCGCCAAAGCACAGGGCTTTGACTGCTATTGCCTAAGCTTGGATTACCACCAACGCCACATTGCCGAATTGCAGGCCGCCGATCGCATCGCTCACACCATGGGCGCCGCCACGCATAAAACCGCCAAATTGGATTTGTCCTTATTTGGTGGCTCGGCCCTGACCGACGATGCCATTGCCGTGCCAGAGCAGGAAACGGCTGGCATACCTATTACTTACGTGCCGGCACGCAACACCATCATGCTGTCTTTGGCCTTGGCATGGGCTGAAGTCTTGCAGGCACAAGATATATTCATAGGCGTCAACGCGCTGGATTATTCGGGTTACCCGGATTGCCGTGGCGAATACGTCAAGGCTTTTCAAGCCATGGCCAATTTGGCCACAAAAAGTGCGGTGGAAGGGCAAACCATTACCATCCATGCGCCGCTAATCGACATGAGTAAGGCACAAATCGTGCAATTGGGCACCGAATTGGGCGTGGATTACGCCATGACGGTTTCTTGCTACCAAGCAGACAGCCTCGGCGAGGCCTGCGGCTTATGCGATTCTTGTCGCTTACGCCGCGAGGGCTTTAAAGCGGCCGGTTTGAGCGATCCAACACGCTACAAGAACAAGGCAGCCATTGGCCTTGATGCCCATTTTGGCTAAATGATTAGGCTAAATACATAAAGCGCTTGTCAAAAGCACAATTTGTAGCGTAAAATCCGCGCCTTTCTGCGATAAATTTTTTCAACAAAGAGAACAAAGATTATGGTTATTATTCGTTTAGCTCGTGGTGGCGCGAAAAAAACTCCTTTCTACAACTTAGTCGTTGCTGACTCACGCAATCGTCGTGATGGCCGCTTTATTGAGCGTGTTGGATTCTACAATCCATCTGCTAAAGCCGGTGCTGAAGCGCTACGCGTAGATCAAGAGCGTGTTACCCATTGGCAAAGCCAAGGTGCGCAACTGTCAGAAACAGTCGCACGTTTGGTTAAGTTTCATGCTAAAGGCCCTGAGCACGCTATTGCTGCTAAAGCAAAAGACGCGGCTAAAGCCGATGCAGCTAAAGCTAAAATTGCTGCCGCAGAAGCGGCTAAAGCAAAAGCAGCCGCTGATGCAGCTAAAGCTGAGTTAGATGCGCAAGCTGCTGAGAAAGCCGCTGCGGCAGAAGCCGAAGTGGCTGCTGAGCCAGTTGAAGCGGCTCCTGCTGAAGCTGAGGCAGAAGTGGCTGAAGCGCCAGCTGCCGACGCAGCTGAAACACCTGCTGAAGAAGCTTAATTTCTTAAGCTTGAGCGATGATGCCATCGCACTAGCTTTAGAGGTAAGACATCTTGGCCAATACTAATATGGTAGTCATGGGGCGCATTGTTGCGCCTTATGGCGTTTTTGGTTGGCTAAAAGTGGTGCCGGATACGGAAGCCTTTGACGGCTTGTTTGATTACGACACTTGGTGGCTGGGCAAAGGTAACGATTGGCGTGAATTATTGGTTGAGACAGCCAAGGTACACAACGATGTATTGGTAGTAAAACTAAAAGGCATAGACGACAGAGATGCTGCCATGGCTTGCAAAGGCAAGCAAATAGCGGTACCTAGGTCACAATTGCCAGAACCGGAAGACGACGCTTACTACTGGTCTGATTTAATCGGCTTACGGGTTAAAAATAAGCAAGCAGTGGATTTTGGTTGCATCGTGGATGTGTTTGAAACCGGTGCCAATGACGTGATTGTTGTGCAAGCCGAGGCAACCGCGCCGGAGGGCGAGCAAGCCAAAAGCAAACCTCAAGAGCGTTTGCTACCGTTTGTAGCCGACGTGGTGCTGGAAGTGGATTTACCAAATAAAACCATGTTGGTGGATTGGGATGCCGATTTTTAATCATGGCATTTAAGTTTGATGTAGTGACGCTGTTTCCTGAGATGTTTGATGCCATCACAAAATTTGGCATTAGCAGCCGGGCCCTACAGCAAAAAATATACGCTCTGCAGTTTTGGAATCCGCGTGATTACACCACGGATAACCATAAAACGGTGGATGACAGGCCTTACGGTGGTGGCCCTGGCATGGTAATGCTGATTGAGCCTCTGGAAAAAGCCCTAGAGGCAGCCAAAGCAGATCAGGCAGCGGCCAATATTGAAAGTTGGGTTATCCACCTTTCACCGGCAGGCCAGCCATTGACGCATGAAAAAGTCATGGCCTTGAGTAAAAAGGCCGGTTTGATTTTATTGGCCAGCCGTTATGAAGGTGTGGACCAGCGATTGATAGATGCGCACGTGGATGAAGAGTTGTCGATAGGCGATTACGTATTAAGTGGTGGTGAGTTGCCTGCCATGGCCTTGATTGATAGCATCGTTAGGCAGTTGCCTGGCAGTTTGGGTGACGGGGATTCGGCGATTGAAGATTCCTTTGTGGATGGCTTGTTGGATTGCCCGCATTACACGAGGCCGGAAGCCTACCAAGGCATGCAGGTTCCTGAGGTTTTACTATCGGGCAACCATGCGAAGATTAAACAATGGCGTTTGAAAATGTCATTGCAAAGAACTCGGGATCAACGTCCCGATTTATTGGCCGCAAGGCCGTTGACGAAAGAGGAAGCACGGCTGCTAGAGCAAGACTAACTAGCAGGAACACGTTTCTTCATAATTAAAAGGAACCCGCAAGGGATAAGTAAAATGGCAGATATTATTAAAATGTTAGAAGAGGAAGAGATTGCTCGTTTAGGCAAAACCGTTCCTGATTTCGCACCAGGTGACACCGTAGTGATCGGTGTAAACGTGGTCGAGGGTACACGTAAACGTGTGCAATCATACGAAGGCGTGGTGATTGCTAAACGCAACCGCGGTTTAAATTCATCCTTCATCGTACGTAAAATTTCTTCAGGTGAAGGCGTGGAGCGTACATTCCAAACTTACTCGCCATTGATCGCTAGCATTGAAGTTAAACGCCGCGGTGATGTTCGTCGTGCGAAACTTTACTACCTACGTGAGCGTTCAGGTAAATCAGCACGTATTAAAGAGAAATTATTCTCACGTGAAAAAGAAGTGATGGCGCCAGCAGCAGACGCGTAAATTTAGCGTTGCTAGCCCAACCCCAACAGTCCTAGGACTCTTGGGGTTTTTTTACGTTTGCATATTCGGCTCATTCGTTTAACATAACACGATGACTTTCCCCGCAATGGCAACCATCAAAACCGGCTTTGGCGGCATCGCCATCCACCAACAAGCAGGCTTGCTTAAGATCGACTTGTTGGGCAATCGCATTAGCGAGCCAACGGTTAGCCAAGGTCCCGTTGTTCAAGATGCAGTTGTTCAACATCCCATTGCCCAACATCAGTCGTTCAAGCAAATAACCCAAGAAATTCTCGCCTATCTGCAACAACCCCATCAAGCGTTTAGCCTACCCGCCCAATTAGCCGGCAGCGCTTTTCAACAAAAAGTCTGGCTTGCCATATACGCCATTCCCTTAGGCCAAACCCGAACTTACAATGAACTGGCTGCGCAGTTGCAATCTGGGCCAAGAGCGGTTGCCAATGCTTGCGGTGCTAACCGTTTACCCTTACTGATTCCTTGCCACCGTGTGGTCGCTAAAAATGGTCTAGGCGGCTTTATGCGGGGCAATAAAAATGGCTTGAGCATCAAACGCTGGCTCTTGGCTCACGAAGGCGTACATGTCTACTGACATAGCAAAAAAAGACAGTGAGCAATCACTAACTTCAGCCGATAGCTTGGAGCTGGACAGCTTTATAGACCACTTGTGGCTGGAAGACGGATTGGCAAAAAACACTTTAAGCAGCTACCGTTTGGATTTAAGCACCTATGCCGCTTACTTAAAGCAGCAAAATAAAAGCCTATTAAGCGCCGAGCAAGCCGACATTCAACATTACCTAGCAGTGAAATTTCCTTTGAGCAAACCGCGCAGCATTAGCCGATTAATTGCCAGCTTGCGGCGTTTTTATCGCTACCAACTTAGAGAAAATAAAATCAGCCTGGACCCCAGCCTACAAATCCAATCGCCCAAGCTGCCGCGCAGTTTACCCAAAAGCTTAAACGAAGACGAAGTGTTGGCCTTACTTAACGCCCCTAACTTGAATGAGTCGGTTGGCCTACGCGATAAAGCCATGCTGGAGTTGCTGTATGCCTGCGGTTTACGGGTGTCGGAGTTAGTCGGCGTGAAAGTGACGGAAGTCAGCCTTAGCGATGGCGTGGTCAGAATAACCGGCAAAGGCAGCAAAACCCGCTTGGTGCCCATGGGTGAAGAAGCGGTCAATTGGCTAAGCCGCTACCTATCTGAGGGCAGGCCGACCATATTACACAAGCGCTTATGCGATGCGCTGTTTGTGACCAGCCGCGGCGAGTCCATGACACGCCAAGCTTTTTGGTATCTAATCAAACGCTATGCCCTAATGGCCGGCATTCAAAAGCCGATGTCGCCACACGTATTGCGCCATGCTTTTGCCACGCATTTGTTAAACCATGGCGCTGACTTGAGGGTGGTGCAAATGCTGCTGGGTCATGCCGACATTTCCACTACGCAAATATACACACACGTGGCGCGTGAACGTTTAAAACAACTGCACAGCGCCCATCATCCTAGAGGCTGATTAGCTGCGCTCTATCACCACGCCCAAGGCTTTTACCCCGGGCAATATGCCAGGCTTGGCCACTTTGACTTTAACTCGCTTAGCGCCAAATTCTTTTAGAATTAACTGACAAACGTGTTCCGCTATGGCCTCAACCAACTGGAATTGGCTGGCTTGCAAACTGTCATTTAGGCGCCCAATCACCGCACCGTAGTCTATGGTGTCGGCGATGGCATCGCTTTTTCCAGCAGCCGCCAAATCATAATCCATGCTGATATCCAACACGATAGTTTGCGGCATGACGCGTTCCCATGCCGGGACGCCTAGCCTGACCTTCAGTTTTACTTGCTCTAAAAAAATACTGTCCATGGATGGCCTGCCTAAAAAAATACACCGACTGATTTGCCGTGGTATTAGAATGTGATTAATACTATTTTAGTGCATCACATCAAGGTTGAGCAAAATGAATGAATTAGGTTTTATACCCGTCACATTGATCCCCACGGTTTGGATAGTTAGCGCCTACCTGCTGGGTTCCATCGCATTTGGCATCGTGGTCAGCCGCTTATTTGGCTTACCCGATCCGCGCACGGTAGGCTCAGGCAACCCAGGCGCGACCAATGTATTGCGCAGTGGTAAGAAACTGGCTGCCGCACTCACTTTACTTGGCGACGTGCTCAAAGGTTGGCTGCCAGTGTGGCTGGCCATGCAATCCGACATGCTAATGTGGGTGGTGGCATACGTGAGTTTGGCCGTGTTTATCGGTCACTTGTACCCGATTTTTTATAAATTCCAAGGCGGCAAAGGCGTGGCCACGGCCTTGGGCGTCATGTTGGCCCTGTCACCCTTGTTGGCTTTAGCAGCCTTGGTCACATGGATAGTGGTGTTTGCCGTATCACGCTACTCGTCCTTAGCTGCCATTGTGGCCGCTAGCTTAGCACCGGTTTATGCCTGGTATTTGTTATCGGCCTACACGGATTATTTGATTACCGTGTTGATCATGTCGGTGTTGTTAGTGTGGCGGCATAGAAGCAACATCAAAAAACTGCTGGCTGGCACCGAATCGGGTTTCGGGAAGAAGTAATTAAGGCACTAGCAATTCAGCCAAATCCCACCTGGGCTTGACGCTAAAGCCGTATCCGCCATCCACCTTAGCGGCCTGCAAACGCATCGCTCCGGCAAACGCAATCATGGCGCCGTTATCGGTGCAAAACTCCAAACGCGGGTAACTGACTTTGCAAAGTTTAGCGCGCACCGCGGCATTTAACTTTTGCCTTAAACGCAAATTGGCGCCGACGCCACCCGATACCACCAGGCTATCCAAGCCGGTTTCCCTTAAGGCCGCCATGCATTTTGCCGACAATACGTCGGTGATGGCCTCTTGAAACTCCCAAGCTAACTCGGCTTTTGCGATTGTGTTTAAGGGCTGATGTTTGTTCACTAAACTTAAGACGGCGGTTTTTAAGCCGCTAAAACTAAAATTTAAATCGCCGCTATTTAACAAGGGCCTGGGCAGTTTAAATAAGCGATCGGCACTTTGACTTTGGACCTGCGATTGATCCGCGAGCTCGGCTAAAGCCGGTCCACCCGGGTAACCCAAGCCTAATAATTTGGCGGTTTTATCAAATGCCTCACCAGCAGCATCGTCCAAGGTGTCGCCCAACAGCTGGTAACGCCCAACACCATCCACGCGCATTAATTGCGTGTGTCCCCCTGAAACCAACAATGCCACAAACGGAAAAGCCGGCGGATTGTCTTCCAGTAAAGGCGCTAACAAATGGCCTTCCAGATGGTGCACTTGCAGGGTGGGGATGCTCAGACTGTAGGCTAAAGAAGCTGCGAAGCTAGTACCCACTAACAACGCACCAGACAAGCCTGGGCCTTGAGTGTATGCAATCGCATCAATGTCTTGCAAGGTTTTTCCGGCATCCAACAAAACGCGCTCGGTCAATGGCAGCACCCGGCGTATGTGATCGCGCGAGGCCAGTTCAGGCACCACGCCACCGTACTCAGCGTGCATGGCCACTTGGCTATGCAATGCATGCGCCAACAAACCTTGCTCGCTATCGTATAAGGCAAGCCCTGTTTCGTCACAAGAGGATTCAACACCTAGAATTAACATGGTTTAAGCGACTTCAAAGATAGTGAAGTGGAATTATTACGTATTTCGCTAATAAATAGTCGAAACCAAGCGCAAATGCGTAAAAGTATTTGAATAAAAACGATTATGCGATTAGAATAGCCGACTTTTCTCGGTTTCTGAGAGGCACTTGCGATTCAGCACTGGCCGAATTTTAGAAACGCGAATAAATTATTAATACTGTTGCCTATAAGAGAGATCGAATGTCTAGTGTACGCGTAAAAGAAAATGAGCCGTTTGACGTTGCCCTTCGCCGTTTTAAACGCTTAATCGAAAAAACCGGTTTGTTAAATGATCTTCGCGCTCGCGAATTTTATGAAAAACCAACATGGGAACGTAAACGTAAAGCTGCTGCTGCTGTTAAACGTCAATACCGTCGTTTAATGAAACAAACGCTTCCTGCAAAATTGTTCTAATTTCGTTTTTGCCCCTTGTCCTTAAAAGCAAAAATAACTGAAGACATGAAAACCGCAATGCGCGCTAAAGACAGCGCGCGTTTAGGTGCCATACGTTTACTGCAAGCCGCCATCAAGCAACGTGAAGTGGATGAGCGCATCGAATTAAATGACGCGGACATCCTGGCTGCGATAGAAAAAATGCTCAAGCAGCGTCGCGATTCCATCAGCGCTTATGAAGGTGCCAATCGCCACGATTTAGCCGATGTAGAAAAATTCGAAGTATCGGTTCTGCAAACCTATTTACCCCAACAACTGACTGACGCTGAAGTGGCGGCCTTGCTAGAGCATGCCATCACCGAAACCGGCGCAGACGGCATAAAAGACATGAGCAAAGTCATGGCAGCCATTAAGCCGCTGGTTGTTGGTCGCGCCGACATGGGTAAACTATCCGGATTAATCAAAACCCGTTTAAGTTAAACCGGTAAAACGGGTCATTAAAATTAAGGAGCGATAGGCTCCTTTTTTTAATTTATACTCACCATTATGATCCCAGAAAGTTTTATCCAAGAACTGCTAAACCGCGTTGATGTTGTCGATGTTATAGACAAAAACGTGGCTTTAAAAAAAGCCGGGGCCAACTACTCTGCCTGCTGCCCGTTTCATAATGAAAAATCCCCTAGCTTTACCGTCAGCCCTAGCAAGCAGTTTTACCATTGCTTTGGCTGCGGCGCGCACGGCACGGCCCTAGGCTTTTTAATGGAATACCAAGGCTTAAGCTTTGTCGAGGCCATCAACGAATTAGCCAGATCGGTCGGCATGGTAGTGCCGCAAGAAACACGCGACCCAGACAAGCCAGCAGCTAAAGTGGTGGTGGGCTTGCAAGACGCCTTACAACAAGCGGCGCAATACTACAAAGAGCAACTCAAGCAATCCGATCGGGCCATTGCCTACTTAAAAGGCCGTGGCCTGAGTGGTCAAATCGCCGCTAAATTTCAGGTAGGCTACGCACCGGCTGGCTGGCAAAATTTGCAAAGTGTGTTCCCTCAATACGACAACGAAGCACTTAAAGTAGCGGGTTTGGTAGTCGAAAACGAGCAAGGCAAACGCTACGATCGCTTCCGCGACCGCATTATGTTTCCCATCCACGATCAAAAGGGCCAGGTGATTGGTTTCGGTGGTCGCATCATCAACCCCGAAGACACCCCTAAATACTACAACTCACCAGAAACACCGCTTTTTCAAAAAGGCCATGAGTTATACGGCTTGTTTTTAGCAAGGCGTGCCATACGCGACGTAGGCCGCGTCTTGGTCGTGGAAGGGTATATGGATGTTGTGGCCTTGGCACAGTTTGGCATCGATTATGCCGTCGCGGCATTGGGCACTGCCACGACGCCGTTTCATATCAGCAAGCTAATGCGCCAAACCGACGAAATTGTCTTTTGTTTTGATGGCGATAAAGCCGGCCAAACTGCTGCCTGGCGAGCCGCGATGAACGCGTTGCCAGCCTTGACGGACGGCCTCAAACTGTCTTTCTTATTTTTGCCCATAGAGCACGACCCCGATTCATACGTACGCGAATTTGGCCGAGAAAAATTTGAAGCCGAAATTAAATTGGCCACGCCGCTTTCGCAATACATTTTGATGCATTTAAGTGCCGATAACCCCTTACAAAGCCAAGAAGACAAAGTGCGTTTTTTAAACGATGCCGAGCCCATCATGCAGCAAATTCAAGCGCCGCGAAGCGCCATGTATTTGCGTAAAAAAGTAGCGGAATTGGCGCAACTGTCGACCGATGAAATGCAGGCCTTGTTGAAGTTGCCTAACCTAAATAAAACGCCCACGCCAGCCCGACCAAAACTCACGCGCACCACCCATTCTCTGCACCAACGCTTTTGTCTAACCCTGGTGATGCATCCCGAATTGGCTATTGCTACTGATTTAGAGTGGTTGATTGGCGATTCGGCTAATGAACTGCTGCTGCAAAAAACCATCGCCATTTGCTTGCAAAATCCGCAAGCCAAACCGGTGGTGATTATGCGTGCGCTGGAAGGTCAGATAGACATCACCTTACAGCGTGAACTAGAGCAAGCCCTAAACGTGCTCGATGAAACACTGGATTTGGCGCAAGAATTAGCCGGCGCCAGGCAACAATTACACCAGTTGTACGCGCAAAAAACCGATCAAGCTTTGCTGGCGAAAATAAGTGAAAAACCCTTAAGCAGCCTAACTGAAAACGAGCGCAATCAACTGAAAAGTTTTGCGAGCAAGCCCAAGTCAAAATAGCCTTAAATTCTGCTATAATGCAGGGTTGTAAAAAATCACTTTCATTCTATTAAAACAAGCAGTCAGTAATAGGGTGTGCATAAACTAGAGGTGCGTCATGGCAAGACCAAAGAAAAGCGATCAAATAGCTGAAAAAAAGAAGGTTGAATTTATCAGCCCGGAAGAGCAAGAAGCTAACGCGGACGAACGTCGCTCGCGCCTCAAATCGCTGATCATTTTAGGTAAAGAGCGTGGCTACCTAACCTACGCCGAAATTAACGATCATCTGCCCGATGACGTGCAAAACTCCGAACAGATCGATGGCATCATCGGCATGATCAACGACATGGGCATACAAGTATACGAAGAAGCGCCTGACGCTGAAGTATTACTGATGTCTGATGCGCCACCTGCTGTTACCGATGAAGACGCCGTAGAAGAAGCCGAACAAGCGCTGGCCACCGTTGATTCTGATTTCGGTCGCACCACGGATCCTGTGCGCATGTACATGCGTGAAATGGGTACGGTGGATTTGCTGACGCGCGAAAGCGAAGTGGAAATTGCACGCCGCATTGAAGACGGGTTAAAACACATGGTGCAAGCGATTGCCGCCTGCCCAACCACCATCTCTGCTTTATTGGCTTTAGTCGACAAAGTCGAAAGCGATGAACTGAGTGTGGACGATTTAGTTGATGGCTTGATAGACTCAGACGTCGGCGCCGTGGACGCAGTGGAATTGGCTAGCGCCGAAGACGACGTCGAAGAAGAAGTGGACGATGACGCAGATGAAGACGAAGACGGTGCTAAAGCCGCCGCCATTTCCGCAGAAGCATTGGCTAAACTAAAAGAAGAAGTGGTTAAACGCTTTGCTGTTGTGCGTGCCGCCAACCAAAAAATGACGGCCATTTTGCCAGTCAGGGGTTCTCAAGACGCTGAATACCAAGCCTTACTTGCTGAAATTTTAGTTGAACTGACGGCTTTCCGCTTTTCGCCTAAACAGGTTGAAGGTCTGTGTGATCAAGTGCGTAATTTGGTTGAAACCGTGCGCGGCCATGAACGTAAAGTGTTGGATTTCTGTGTGGAAAAATCCGGCATGCCACGCACGCATTTTATCAAGTCTTTCCCAGGCAACGAATGCAACCAAGACTGGTTAGCCGAAGAACTTAAAGCGGATAAACCTTACGTTGAAAAACTAAAACGCTATAACCACTCTATTTTGGATCAACAACAACGCTTGATTGATTTAGAAGTGACTGTGGGCATCCCCATTAAAGAATTAAAAGAAATCAACAAGCAAATGACGACCGGTGAAGCCCGTGCTCGCCGCGCTAAACGCGAAATGATTGAAGCGAACTTGCGCTTGGTGATCTCGATTGCTAAAAAATACACCAACCGTGGCTTGCAGTTCTTGGACTTGATTCAAGAAGGCAACATTGGCTTGATGAAAGCCGTGGATAAATTTGAATACCGCCGTGGTTTCAAATTTTCAACCTACGCCACCTGGTGGATACGTCAAGCCATTACTCGCTCGATTGCCGATCAAGCGCGCACCATCCGCATCCCGGTGCACATGATAGAAACGATCAACAAAATGAATCGCATCAGCCGCCAAATCTTGCAAGAAACTGGCGTGGAGCCGGATCCTGCTACCTTGGCTGAAAAAATGGAAATGCCGGAAGATAAGATACGTAAAATCTTAAAAATCAGCAAAGAGCCGATTTCCATGGAAACGCCTATTGGTGACGACGAAGATTCGCATTTGGGTGACTTTATTGAAGACGGCCAAACCTTGGCACCCGTTGATGCAGCCATTTATGCCAGCTTACGTGACGCCACTAGCGAAGTGTTGGAATCCTTAACGCCACGCGAAGCAAAGGTATTGCGCATGCGTTTTGGTATTGAAATGAATACCGATCACACGCTAGAAGAAGTGGGCAAACAGTTTGATGTAACGCGTGAACGCATACGTCAAATTGAAGCGAAAGCCTTGCGTAAATTGCGTCACCCAACACGTTCAGAAAGATTGCGTAGTTTCTTAGAAACAGGACAAGATTAATCAGTTTAAAAGTTTCGGCCCCCTAGCTCATGCTTGGTTAGAGCAGCGGACTCATAATCCGTTGGTGCTGTGTTCGACTCACAGGGGGGCCACCACTATGTAGCGGCTTACATAATGCATATGTAAGCCGCGACTTTTTTTAGGGTAGTACAAGGGGTAAGCGATGGACGCAAAGCTAATTCTTCAACATTTGAAGAAACATGGGCAATTAGCCGATTGGGAAATTGCTTCAGCCATGAACCTCACTGTAGCCAGTGTTCGGGAATGCTTGAGCAAGCTGTCTGCCAAAGGCGATGTTTCTCAATGCACGGTGATTCGTTTTTTAGATGGCAAGCCGATTGAAGGCATGCTATGCCGTATTGCCGGCACCATCCCACCCAAGGCCCCCGGCAGAAAACCTAACGCCTAACCATTGGTCTGATCAAGCAACTACTGTTTGGTTGATTCAATAAATGGATCGTCAAACTGCCGGTCGTGTTCATCAAATATGCCAGCGATTTTTCCATAAAAAAGCCGATACACTTCTGCGGCATTGCCCTTCTTAGTGACGGAAAAATACGTATCCGCTAAGCCTTGCAAGTTTTTCATGATGTCTAAATGGGCTTGCCTATGGACACGAAAATAATCGTTATTTTCGCTAATATTAGGCCGGCTCATCATGATGCTCTCTTCATGATCAAAGTGCCTACCGGCTAAATCAATAATGTGAAATAGGAAAGAAGGCATGCGCCCCTGACAAGACGTTTGCTGCTCATTAGCACAAGCTGGTGCGACAGAATCCGGCAACAAGCTGCAGGCACAGGCATCTCGTAAATCAGCCAGGTATTTTTCAAGTTGCTTATGCTCTTTTTTGATCATCGCATAATCGCTTGGTGCTAATTTATTAATTGCTTTACTGTGCACTAACATGTTTTATCACCTTTCTGATTCATGGCAAGCATAGAGCGCTGCATCAATCAAAATCATCCGCATCATGCCCTACTGCATCAACCGATGCCCCCTGCTTTGAAGCTTGGTAGCCTGCTGCAGTTAATTTTATGCGATAGGGGCAAGTCGCCAGGTGGCCTTCCAATCTGCCATTGATCACCGTTGTTTCTATTTTGCAATCAGCACAACGGTAGCGATGTAATTGGTCTTCAAAGTGCTCTTGCGGGTAGTCTATATAAAACAGTTTTTTCATCGTGCCCAGGCTCCTAAGCGTTGGCTATTTTAGCGCTTGCATTCTCATTTCTATTAATTTTTTGCTTAGGCTATCACTAGCCGATGGCTTGAGCAACTCTAAAGCGCGGGCGTATTGTTGAAAAGCCAGCAAAGGTTGACCCATATGCTCCAAACTCACAGCCAAATTAAAGGCATACTCAGCATGATGGGGGGCGAGCTGACTGGCATCAAAATACGCCGCCTCGGCGGCTGACCACAAGCCTTGCTCTGCATAAAAATTGGCGAGTGCCGCATGCAGATAGGCTGCTTTTGGTTGGTCTTGCAATAAACCTTTAATGCGGCTTTCTGCATATGCCTTATCTTGCATAGGCAAAGTAGCCAGCAGTGCCAGCGTGTTATTTGGTGCCACCGCCAAGACCGATTGGTACCAGGCCGCCGCCTCATCTTGATGGCCTTGGCGCTGTGCAATCGCCGCCATGCCTAACATGGCTTCCACATTGTTTCTGTCAATCTCTAGCACCTGCCTGTAGTGGCTCTCCGCACTGGCGGCATCCCCATCAACATAGGCTTGATAGGCCTGCATCAAATTAGCCTGCAATAAGGCTGAGGAATGCTGCACCGTCAGGTGCAAGCTTGGTAACTTAGTTGAGGTTTTAACTGTGGTTTTGCGTTTGCCGGTTTGTTTAGTCTGCGATGCTGGGCCTATACGCTCTGCTTGTTCAAGTTTTGCCACGGGATTATCCACCGTACTTGCAGGAGCATCTAAGGTGGCCATGGTTTTGACAGAGGACTCATCATCTCTAGCCTTTTGCGTATTGGTAGGGCTGGGTTCGTCGGCTAGGGCGCTGGCTAAAAATGCATCAGTCAGCGGCAAGATCGGCTTCACTGGTGCAGGGATGGATAGCTGCGCTTGGGCTAACAAGATCCGGCTCGCTATGGACTTTTGCATATGCTGGTGGGCATGCCAAGCAAGGTAGCCAAGCAAGGAAAAACCCAGCAACCAAACCGCCGTAAAGAGCTTACTGGGAGCATTGCCTAAGTGCATGTCGATTAGTCTTGGGCTTGGTGCTCCGCTGCTCTTTTTAATGCGGGGAGCGGCAGGTAACGCTGATAACTAGACAAGGCTTCACTCTCTAAACTGGCGTTTACGATCACGGTAGGCCGCAAGAAAATCACCAATTCGGTTTTACGGTTAGCATCGTTATGACCCGTGAACAGTTTACCTAGGATAGGTAGCCTAGATAAGACTGGCACTTTATCGGTATTTTTAAGCGCTTCATCCTGCATTAATCCGCCTAATATCGCGGTATTGCCACTGACAATTTGCAACATGGATTCCATTTCACGCACTTGTATGATGGGAATCTGACTCTCCAGACCGGGTGTGGGATCGTTCGCCAAACCCACCACTCGCGATACGGTAGGCCTAACATTAATGTTGACGTGCCCAATACGATTAATTTGTGGGGTGACCGTCATGACTACACCAACCGGCACGGTATGGGCAGTCGAGGTGTAGGTGGTCACGGCCTGACTGCCACTGCTACCGGCCACCGTGTCGGACTTAACGGTGAAGTACACCAAGTTATCCACCACTTTGAGTACTGCTGTTTGATTATTTAACACCATTAACTTTGGGCTGGATAACACGGCCGTTTTACCAAACTGCTCAAGCAGATTGATGGAAGCCGCTATGTTGCCAAATCGGCTATTAGTGTTGCTATAGGCAGCCACAAAACCGGCCACAGGCTTTACGCCAAAGGCATTGGCGGTGGTAATGGGCAAGCCGGTCAAGCCATTCACCGTCACTTGCGTGCCCAACTGCTGAGCAAATGATAAGCCGCCGCCCGCACCGGCTATTTTTACCCAATCTATGCCAGCTTGATAACTGTCATTTAGGCGCACCTCAACTATGGTTGCTTCTATCAGCACTTGGCGTCTGACACTGGCTAGCACTTGCTCAAGAAACTCTTGTACTTTTTCATGCTGTTTAACGGTGGCGCGCACGTTCACTATGCCGGCTTCTCGGTTAATAATCACCGTACCGGCATACAAGGTTTTGAATTCGTTTTTGGACTCGTCCAAGTCCTTGCTTAAGTCTGCTTGACTGGTTTCTTGCTTAGTTTCCTTGTTGGTTTTCTTATCTGCTTTATTAGCGCCTTTTTGACTAGTGGCTGGCAAGTTGTGGCCTCGTTTCACCATGATTTCTTTGTCGGTTTCCGCCAATATGTCCTTGATGTTTTTTTCTAGCGTTTCCCAAAAATGGCTTTTTGATTCGCTGCTGATGCCAGTACGCGAACTGTTGCTGCCGCCACTTAAGTTGGTCCCGCCTTCCAATGCTCCCTTGCCGGTACCAGCGATTTCAGCGGCCGCGCCTATAAAGCCAGTCGTATCTCGAGATAAATTAACGTAATCCACCGCATAGGTTCGCAAAACCGGCTGATCTGGGGCGATGCTTAATACCCCGCCAGAAAGTTGATAGCTCAAATCCACCTGCTTAGCCAAGCGCTCTAAAATGGCCGGCAATGTTTGATTGAGCGCATTTAAAGTAACGTTGCCTTTTATGGCAGGGTGAATATCGATGTTCATTTTGCTGTCGCGCGCTATGGCGAACAACACCTCTTTAACCGGTGTATCGTAAACCACGATGCTGTATGTCGGCTCGTCAATATTGGCTTCGGGTGAGGCTAAATAAGGCTGATGGCTTAAGGTCTTGGGTATGCCTGAATTTAACTCTGCCGCTGCCGGCATCTCATCATCTACCTTGGGGATGGGTTCGCTATTGGGAATTGGAGCGTCTAGATGGCCGCTGGAAACTTGCATTTTGCTTAGCTGGGAACAAGCGGTCAGGGCAGTAAGCAGCATGGTATCCAGTAGCAGTAATCGTATCGTGTTATTTGTCACGGATCATTACCTCCCAACTTACATTACTGCGCTTGCATCAGGTCATTCATTTTGCGCTTCGGTCTATAAATAGCAAGCGCTATTTATAAAAATGCCATGTATTTACAATGAGTTAGATTTGATGGAGAGTAAAGCTGTGGCCCATAGTAACCGACGCCAGATTAAGCCACATTTGGTCTAGCAGCCAAAACTAGGTTGGATTTTTCTGTGTGCTGAGGGCTTTAACCAGCTCGGCTATGTCCCACTCGCAACCACCGCACCCGGTTAAAGCGCCGCTGCGTTGTGAAATGGCATCCACATCCAAACCTTGCTGAACCAGTTTTTCTATGTAGCCTCGGGTTGTGCCGCTGCACTGGCAAATCACCTCTTCAGCAGATTGGGACAAATTAGTAGTCATGGCTAGCTTGAGTGGGCAAAAATAATAATGGTTAAATTAAAAACTTAGCTATTGTAAACAACAGCATACTGATTCGGGCCGCACAAAAACAAAAAAGCCTCACATGCGTGAGGCTTAGGAATTTGGGGTGGCTGATGGGGCTCGAACCCACGACAACAGGAATCACAATCCAATGAGCTACAGCCACCATAGACGCTGAAACCTTACTGGCCCGCCATTTCTATATTTTCATCAATAAATTTTAACCTTCTGTCCTACTCAAAAAAGGACAAAAATAGGACAAACCTATTCACTAAACTACAGGGTAATTATATCGTGACATTAATATAAATAACCATAATTAATACCAAATGGCTCTTTATTTGTTAGGTAGTTTGCCGCGTAAACATAAATAAGAATATAGTTTATTTAGCTTGTGAATATCAGACTGGTGTACCACCTTAAAAGATCTTCATTATATAAATAACGTATTGATTAATTGAATTTATATCTAAATTTGTTAGAAGTTAGGAGATTGATAATTGACTTCAATTCAAGAAGCTAGCACTGCATCTGGCATACCCTTAGAGGAGTTAGAAGCCCTGCTTGCGCTGCCTTATAAGAGGGGAACCTGTTTACCTAGACCCATGACACTTAATAGCCTTGGCTTTGCTAGAGGGGTTATTTCAGACATTAGGGCAGAGTTAGACTTAAAGCTTAAGCAAGGACGTAGAGATGCTCAGGCTAAGGTAGATAATACCTTCAGACTCATTATGTGTAACTTGGTGAGCTGTGTTTTTACAAGAGAAAGACTAGCGTTACCTGGCACCAATTCCGCTTACGGTACAAATACCTATTATCACAAGCTATTTCTAACAAGAAGGTCAGTAAAAGCAGTAGTTGGAGCTTTAGAAGGTAAATATATTAAAAGAAAGAAAGGCAACACTTACAAACACCAAGTAGATGGATATCAACCAACACCTGAACTAGAGCTAAAGCTTATAACCCTTCTATATCTAACATATGAAACCTACAACCCACTAGAACCCCTAGTAATACTAAAAGCAGAGGAAGAAACAGTAGGAGAAATAGAAGAAGAGCACATTATGCGGATACGTTCTTCAATTGAGCTTGAAACCACCCATTCAACTGATGACGATGCATTAAGAAGGATAAATGCAGCTTTAAATGATGCTACATACGCACTCAAAGGTCCCGTAAAGCGTATCTATAGTCATGGTGACACAATGCAAGGTGGTAGGTTATATGTGAGGTTACAAAGCCTCCCAGACCGCAGGGCTAGAATTAGAATTAATACTCTGTTTAATGGCATGCCAATAGCTGAAGTAGATTTATCAGCAAACCACCCTAGAATGCTAATGGCACTTGAAGGCGAGCAGCTCTCCGAGAACTTCTATGATGAGATAGCAGAAGCGTCAGCTACATCTAGAGATAAAGTTAAATTTCTTGTGATGAAAATGGTTGGTGCTAAGAATAGAGGTATTTCACTTGTAGTAAAAGAAGATGAAAAAAATTGGTACAAATCTAAATTCAAAATGACTGAAGCTGAAAGAAGAAGGATTGAGTCGGTCATAGAAGAAAAGTATCCGCAGCTTTATCCTTGGCTCTACAAAGGCAGAGGCATTCATATGCAGGCTCTCGAAGGGGATATTCTCTTGGAAGCGATGCTGACATTGCTAGACCAGCAAATTCTCTCACTCCCTATGCATGATGCTATATATGTTCAACAAGAACACATTGCTCAAGCTAAAGCTGCCCTTGAGAATGCTTGGATGCATGCTTTAGGAGTAAGCTTCAGACCATATACAAAGATAGATATGCCTTAGGTTTTATACAAAATTCAGAATACTTTTTTTAACTAAAAAATGATTTGTATGGAATATATAGAAAAATTACCAAACTGGATGCGCTAGGCACTGTTGAACGGTGACTGCACCCTATTTCAACCGAACAGCTTCTACCGTTTCATTATCCTCAGTGTTAATAAGTTTATCGTCACAAGCAATAATATCTGTGGTCGGAAGCCAAAGCATTGAATCCACAGTATCTGCTGCAGCAATCTCCCAAACGCTTCCATCCTCCAACTTCACAATGTCACCATCATCAGAAACAGAATCCACCCAGTGACCGCTCTCACAACCATGAGATGATGCAACGTTACGTCTAAATTTCTTTTTAGCAAGCGAACTCGGATCGTCTACCTGAGGCTGATGCCTTTGATTGATAGCTTCAAGCTCTCGTAGAGTTGGGGCTGCCTGATACTCTTCAGGAGCAAATTTCAATAAGTATCTATTACTTGTAATTTTTTTAACTCCAATAGGAGCATGCGGGACTTCTACTGTAACAGGTGGAGGGGGCTCAGAAGAAGCTACTGGAGCGGAACTCCAATCAATACCAGAAGGAGGGTTAGGAGCGGGCTCAGCAGGCTGAGGCTCTTCTATTGCTAAGATTGAAGCAGGGGATTTAGCCGCTTGTTCATTCGAATACAGTATTGCCAGAATCACTACAGGTATCAACATGATTCCTATGGTTAGGATAAGACTTTCTACTACCCCTCTTTTTGGACCCTTACTCTCCTCATCAGATACGGCTAATTTCTTAGTCATATAAAAATTACCAAGCAAATTAAAAGCTATCAATCCACCTATGATTGCAGCCGATCCATACCATCCTTTAAAAAGCAATATAACAACATTTAGCGCAGTTATTAACAAACCAACGCTAGGAATAAGACCTAGAAGGAATGCGCCTGCAAGCACAGGCTCACCTTGGCTATAAGCATAAACTGCCATAGCAATTAAAACTGCAATTTTTATGAGCATATTTTAATTACCATCTGTTATCCCTCTTATTAATCAGGGCAACGATAAACGTTTCCGCTGAGAGTAACATTGGTTTGATGACTGCCACCTGAACCATCCCAAGCACTTCCTGTTTGTCCAGCTCTTTGAGTAAGAAGGACAATAAGATTTCCACCCATAGCAAAAGCTTTATTTTTTAGAGCATTTCTTGCGCCTGTTTCAAGATTTTCATTTGACGTCCAAGCACCAGTTAGCAGGTCTCCTTGGTTACCCGTTACATCACCTAAAAACTTACATTCCTTGCCGGGCTCTGTGTTTGTAATTCGAACAACATGGGATCCCGATACCAGCGGAGTAGCAGCACAACCTACTAGACTCAAAATCAAAAAAGATGGCAGCACTTTCGATAACATAACTCTTCTCCCGTGAATTAAAACCAAATAATAAGTATTAAAAAAACAATTATTAAAATGTAGCTTATAGACATCAAAATAACAACAGGCCAAGCAAATAAATTATGCTTATATGCCGTGGCGTGAATGGCTCTTTAAATTCAATCTTTATGGATGAAAATCCTTAGAAATGAATCAACACTCACCTCACTTGCCAATAATGTTAAAAAGCACAGGAAGGAAGCAGGGCTGTCGCAAGAAGAGTTAGCATTTCAATGTGACATTGATAGAACTTACATTAGTAAGGTTGAGAGGGGTGTAGCAAATCCATCGCTTTTAATTTTAGCCAGGATCGCAGAGACGCTTAATGTAAAAATTGAAGATTTAGTAAAAAAGTAACATCAAAGAAATCACTGATATTTTAATCAGATTTACCAGAAGCGAGAGAATTTGCTCTTTTTTGTAGGCTGCAGGATACATATCAATATTACCTGAACGATGAAAACCGCCCCCCCTATTAAAATTGCAATACTTAACCCAACCTCTCAAGTAAGTTTTCTACCCTTAGGTGGGTATAGCGTTGGAGCATTTGCAAAGTCTTATGCCCACTAATGCTGCCAACCTCCATGACATTCAGTCCTTTCTCAAACAATCGAGTAATGGCTTCGTGTCTTAGGTCATGGAAATGTAAATCTTTAAGCGCAGCTCTTTTACAGGCACGAATAAATGCATATGTAATGGCATGAGCAGTCATACCGAATAAACGACCATCAATTCGTCTAGGAATACCGCTTAAAATGTGTATAGCTATTGAGGATAGAGGTACAAAGCGATTTTCACCATTCTTAGTTTCTTTAAGCTCCAATACCCGCTTGTTAAAATCCACAGCCTTCCATGTCAGTGAGGCAATCTCACCTCTGCGCATGCCAGTTTCTATGGCTAACCTTAAAATTGCTGACAAATCCAAAGAACCAGTATGTTTAATCAACAGCTGAACCTCTTCATCACTAACTCTCCTAGCTCTTCCCTTAGGAAGGGTTGGCATTCTCATGTATTGAATTGGATTATCAAGTGACTCAAATCCCCATTCGGATCTTGCAACAAAATATAAGTGAGAAATAATTGCAAATTCTAGCTTGAGTGTATTGGGGGATATGCCTTGTTGAATGCGAGCATCTCGCCAACTAGCAAAATCAGAAGAACGAAGGGTAGACACAAAGCGTTTAGCTAAAGGGCATCTCAGCCAAGCTTGAATGCGGTACGCTTCAACAGAAGAATGTTTCTTGTGGGGAGTGATTTCTTTGAGATAGCGAGTCAATAGCTCAGAAAAGATAGTAGTTTCTGCTGCAATACGACTTACGAACACACCTCTATCCATCTCAGACTCTAGAACTCTAGCCCAAGCGATACCTTCTGAACGTGTTGAGAATGTTTTTGATTGTTCGGGAAAACCCTTGCGCTGCACTCTTACCTGCCAAGCACCAGAACGCTTACGAAATGTTGCCATCTGCTTCTCCAAAAAGGACAAGAGAAGGACAAAGGGTTATTTTCAATACAAGGATGAAATCCTCATACTAATAACTTATTGATTTTACTAAGAGAATTTGGGGTGGCTGATGGGGCTCGAACCCACGACAACAGGAATCACAATCCTGGACTCTACCAACTGAGCTACAGCCACCATAGAGACGCTAAAACATGGTCTGCCCGACAGGAATCGAACCTGTAACCCCCAGCTTAGAAGGCTGGTGCTCTATCCGGTTGAGCTACGGGCAGATTAGGGTTACACGGGTAATATACGGTGCCATGAGTCACATCATATAAAACTTTTCGGGCTGACTTTTAATAAAGCAACTGAGCAATTCAATTGCAAAATGTTGGTCGGCGTGGAGAGATTCGAACTCCCGACATCCTGCTCCCAAAGCAGGCGCGCTACCAGGCTACGCTACACGCCGAAGGGCAGAAATATACTGCAATCCGAGCTTTAGGTCAATTCTAATATGTTAAAATGTCGTTTTATTTTTAATAATTGTTCAATATTAAGCAGCCCTATCCGATGACAGCGCAAATAATTGATGGCAAAGCCATTGCCGCCACCCTACTCGATTCTATCAAGTTACGCATTGATGCAAGACTTAAAGCAAATAGGCGCGCGCCCAGTCTTGCCGTTGTGCTGATAGGCGGCGATCCGGCTTCGGCCATATACGTGCGCAACAAACGTTTGGCATGCGAAAAAGTTGGCATCAAGTCACTGGCTTACGATTTGCCTAGTAGCACCAGCGAAGCTGAATTACTAAAACTGATTAAACAATTAAATGAAGATGAAACTGTGGATGGCATCCTGGTGCAGTCGCCCTTGCCGGCTCACATCAAAGACGAACACATCATAGAGCAAATCAGTCCAGACAAAGACGTGGATGGCTTTCACCCATACAACATTGGCCGTTTGGCAGTGCGTCAACCAACCTTACGCTCTTGCACGCCGTTTGGGGTAATCAAGCTATTGCAAGCGGCCAACATTACCTTGATGGGCTTGGATGCGGTCGTGGTGGGGGTGTCCAATCACGTAGGTCGCCCCATGGCATTGGAATTGTTGCTGGCCGGTTGCACCGTCACCAGTTGCCATCGCCATACCAAAGATTTAGCCAAGGCCATCATGCAAGCTGATTTGGTGGTTGCCGCCGCAGGCAAACCTGGTTTGATAAAAGGAGAGTGGATTAAGCCTGGCGCGATCGTGATCGACATCGGCATTAACCGATTGGCCGATGGCAGCATAGCCGGTGACGTGGATTTTAATGCCGCTAAAGAACGCGCCGCTTACATTACGCCTGTACCCGGTGGCGTGGGCCCAATGACGGTCGCCACCTTAATGGAAAACACCTTATTGGCCCTGGAGCTTAGCGAAGCCGCTTAATCAAATTTTTCAAAGCATTCAAGCCATTAGACTAGTTTTGCATGAATGCTTTATTCGGTGTACACTCACGCGCTAAATTTGTAAGCGCACGTTTAATTACGTTTTTTTAGAATCTACTTAAGTATTTGGAATCCACTCATGGCAGCCGTTACTAATAAACAATTTACCCCTTATCAGCCTAAAGCCGATGAGCAATACATGAGCAAAAATCAGCTCAACCACTTCCGTAAGATTTTGAACGAATGGAAACTTGAGTTAAGCGAAGACCTCAATAGAACCGTGCATACCATGCAAGATGAAGTCACGATGTTTGCTGATCCAAATGATAGGGCCAGCCAAGAAACGGACATGACCTTGGAGTTGCGCAACCGCGACCGCGAGCGCAAATTGATTAAAAAAATTGATGACACTCTGCGTAATATTGACAGCGGCGACTACGGCTATTGCGAAGGCTGTGGCATAGAAATTGGCCTAAAACGCTTGGAAGCCAGACCAACTGCCACGCTTTGCATCGATTGCAAAACGCTGGATGAAATGCGCGAAAAACAAGTCGCGAAATAGAACAGAAAAAAGGCCGCTAAATGCGGCCTTTTGTTTTCACCTTCACTCCCACTCTAACGCCGGGTACAGGGTATTCACATTGCGCCTATTGGCCACATCAAACAACAGCCATTTGTCTTTTTCAGTTGCCGCTGCCGTGTTCATGGTGGCTTCCATGCTGAGGCCATTTTTAATGCTGGCACGTATGTCGTTTAATAAAACCTGCAAATAGGTTTGCGCCTTATTCATATCCAGCACACCGTCTTGGCTAACTGGACCATGGCCGGGTACAACTTGCAAAGCACCACTGAGTTTTAGTTTATCCAGTTCGGCTATCAAGCCTTTCACGTCACCCTCAACCACCGGCGTACGCTCTATAAACAACAAATCACCGCTAAACAATGTTTGCGTTTTGCTGTCCATAACCGTTAAATCGGTATGCGTGTGTGCAACCGGGTGTGCCGTTAGCACCAGCGATCTGTAACCCAAATCCAAATTTAAACTGCTTTTAACCGCGATGCCGGGCTTAACCAATATGGTGCCCAAGGCATCTTCACCCAGCAACCTAGCATTTAATTTAGCGTATTGTTCTTGGCGCAATTCCATGGTCGTGGCCAATTTCTCATGCCCAATAAATTCAGGCTCGACTTCATTCAACTGACTGGCCAAGAATGCGGCGTTGCCGTAGGTGTGGTCAGGATGGACATGGGTGTTAATCACGTATAGAACCGGCAAGGGAGTGACCTTAGCGATAGCCTGACGTAGCAGCTGCCCTACTTTAAGGCTACCGCCAGTATCGATGACCGCCACCCCCTTGCTACCGACAACAAAGCTAATGTTGCAAATATCGCCTTGGTAGCCCTCGTCTATGTCTAAATGCGCGCCGTGATGCACATAAATACCCTGCCCCAGCGATTCAATAACGAAATCCTCACTGGATGCTGCATGTGCAGGCATAAGCCAAACTAAGCCACTAAGGATAATCATTAAAATACGCATGGTTTATTCCTGCATCTAAGGTTATTGATAGAATAATGGGCTATCATGTATTAATTAAGTTTCATTAAATTTGTTCGTCATTCAAATCAATATACAGGAATACCCGCATGAAACAAACTCCAAGCCGTTACACTAAAACCGCCATCGTCCTGCATTGGCTCATCGCTATTTTTATCGCCTTGATGTTTGTCTTAGGTTGGTTCATGGCAGAGTTGCCTAAAGAGGCCCCCAAGCAATTAGCCTTCGACTTATTTGATTTGGGCGTCTACACCTGGCAATTGGCAGAAGAAGCCAGCCCTAGAACCTTTTATTTCAACTTACATAAATCGCTAGGTCTAACGGTTTTAGCCTTGATCGTTCTGCGTGTTTTATGGCGCATCACCCACACGCCACCGGCAGCCTTAAGTTCCTACAAAGCCATAGAGAAAAAAATTGCTACGGCCACTCACCACTCCCTGTATTTGCTCATGTTAGCGGTGCCAGTGACCGGTTTAATCATGGCAACAAACAGCAAATACGGCGTGAAATGGTTCGGCATAGACGTGATTGCCGGCCTAGATAACAAACCCGTTCGCGATTTTTTTGAATGCACGCATGAGTTCGTTGGTATCGTTTTATTGGTGTTAATAGGCATACATTTACTGGGTGCACTAAAACATAAATTCATCGACAAAGATGACACCATGAGCCGCATGAGCTTGAAATAAAGCATGCTATTAATTACCGCCATCGTTGCCGGATTACTTTGCTTAATTTTGATTAAGCTATCGTTTGCCGTAATTAATTTAAGAAGAGAAAACAAAGTTAGCCTTGGTAGCGGTGGTAACGATGCACTAGAAAGAGCCATACGCGCCCAAGCTAATTTTACTGAATACGTGCCGACCGGCCTTATTCTGATAGCTTGCTTGGAAGTAAATGGTGCGCCTTGGTGGCTAGTGCTTCTCCCCAGCCTGACCCTGATTATTGGTCGCGTGTTTCATGCGCTAGGTATTAATCAAGCCCCGCCAAATTTTTCAAAAAGGGTGCTGGGCATGAAATTCACCTTTTATACCTTAATTGCTTTAGCCATCGTTAATATAGCCTGGTCCGTGTATCAATTAGTCGGCTAATTTCTAGAAACCCTTGTCCAATAAAAATCCCTCCTAGCGGGATTTTTTATTATTGGTGATAGGGCTGACTGTGGAATCGAACCGCCTCTAACATGGCCGCGGCATTTTCCGGTGGCGTCCACTGCGTGATACCATGCCCTAAATTAAACACATGGCCATGGCCACTGCCATAGCTAGCCAATACCTTCGCCACTTGCTTGGCTATGGCGTCTGGGGTCGATAACAATATGGCCGGGTCTAAATTACCCTGTAAGGCCACTTTATGACCCACACGCTGACGCGCCTGACCTATGTCCACGGCCCAATCCAAACCCAATGCATCGGCGCCTATTTCAGCTTGCGCTTCTAACCATAAGGCACCGCCCTTGGTAAACACAATGCTGGGCACCGGACGACCATCGTTGCTTTTAATTAAGCCTGACACGATTTTTTGCATGTAATTAAGGGAAAATTCGCCATAAGCATCGTGTGCTAACGCGCCGCCCCATGAATCAAAAATCATGACGGCTTGGGCGCCAGCAAGAATTTGGGCATTGAGATACTGCGTCACGGTTTGAGCCGTGATGTCTAAAATACGGTGCAATAAATCCGGTCTGGCATAAGCCATTTTTTTGATGTTCAAGAAGTCAGTGCCGCCTTTGCCTTCCACCATATAGGTCGCCAAGGTCCAGGGACTGCCAGAAAAGCCTATCAGCGGCAGGCGGCCATCCAGTGTTTTGCGTATTTGCGCCACGGCATCGAAGACGTATTGCAAATCGGCCATGTCGGGCACGAACAGTTTTTTTATGTCCGCTTCTTCACGCAAAGTGCGTTCGAATTTTGGGCCTTCGCCCTCTTCAAAGTACAAGCCTAAACCCATGGCATCGGGCACGGTCAAGATGTCTGAAAACAAAATGGCGGCATCCAATAGCGGGAAGCGATCCAAGGGTTGCATGGTCACTTCAGTGGCAAAACTAGGGTTTTTACAGAGCTGCAAAAAACTGCCAGCGGTTTTGCGACTTTCACGGTACTCAGGTAAGTAACGACCGGCTTGGCGCATCATCCACACTGGCGTGTAATCGGTGGGCTGACGCATTAAGGCGCGCAAGAAATTATCGTTTTTCAATGGACTCATGTTTAACCACGCAGACAGCGCTGCTAAGCAATGGTCTGCGTGCCTTTGTGGTGTAGCGTTTGATTATCTAGGTAGCGTAGAACTGCCCATTAAGAACTCATCGACGGCACGTGCAGCCTGACGGCCTTCACGTATGGCCCAAACCACCAGAGATTGACCGCGACGAACGTCGCCAGCAGCAAACACTTTGGCTTTGCTGGTTTTGTAACTGTCTAGGCCTTCGGTGCTGGCTTTAGCATTGCCGCGGCTGTCTTTTTCTACGGCAAAGGCATCGAGTAATTTTTGTATGGGTGAAACAAAACCCATGGCCAATAAGACCAAATCGGCTTTGATGGTGAATTCGGTGTTCGGCACCTCTTGCATTTTGCCGGCTTGCCATTGCACTTTGGCGCCAGTCAGGCCTACCACTTTACCGTTTTCGCCTATTAAGGCTTTAGTCGTAATAGACCAATCGCGGTTTGCGCCTTCTTCATGCGAACTGGAAGTGCGCATTTTTAAAGGCCAATTTGGCCAGACCATTTGTTTATCTTCTTGCTCGGGTGGTTGAGGCATCAATTCAAACTGGGTAATGGAGGCGGCGCCATGACGATTGGATGTGCCTACGCAATCGGAGCCAGTATCGCCACCGCCTATCACCACCACGTGCTTGTTGGTTGCCATCACTTGATTGGGCACCGTGTCGCCAGCCACCACTTGATTTTGTGGGGTCAGGAAATCCATGGCATACATCACGCCGTCTAAATCGCGGCCTGTGACCGGCAGGTCTCGTGGGTGCTCGGCACCGCCAGCTAAGATAACGGCATCAAATTCTGCCAGTAAATCATCGGCTTTCACGTTTTCGCCTACGTGCTGATTCACGCGAAATTCCACGCCTTCAGCTTGCATCTGCGTCATGCGTCTGTCGATGTGGGATTTTTCCATTTTAAAATCAGGAATACCGTAGCGTAACAAGCCGCCAATACGGCTGTTCTTTTCCAATACCACTACACTGTGACCCACTCGAGCTAATTGCTGCGCCGCCGCCATACCAGCTGGGCCGGAACCCACGATGGCGACTTTTTTGCCGGTTTTATGGCTGGCAAGTTGCGGTTTAACCCAATCGTTTTCCCAAGCTTTATCAATGATCGCGTGCTCTATGGATTTAATGCCCACCGCATCCGCATTGATGTTTAGCGTACAGGCTGCCTCACATGGGGCCGGGCAAATACGACCGGTAAATTCTGGAAAGTTATTGGTGCTGTGCAACACATCAATCGCGGATTTCCAATCTTGCTGATAAACCAGATCGTTAAAATCAGGAATGATGTTATTCACTGGGCAGCCGCTGGTGCAAAAAGGAATGCCGCAATCCATGCAACGCGCACCTTGTTGCTTGGCTTGATCGTCACTCAAATGCAAAACAAATTCTTTGTAGTTTTTAACGCGCTCAACCACAGGCAGATTTGCCTCGCTCAGCCTGTTGTATTCCATAAAACCCGTTACTTTGCCCATACTAAAACCTTTATCCTATTATGCTTTTATGCGGCTTGTTTTGCCGTTGCGGCAGCCAATTCGGTCAATGCGCGTTTGTATTCAATCGGCATGACTTTCACAAATTTGCTTCTTGAGGTAGCCCAGTCGGCCAACAAGGCTTGGGCACGCACACTACCGGTATAGTTCGCATGCTTTTCTATCAGCGTTTTGAGTGTGACTTCGTCTGGCTGATTTAAATGCTGCACTTTACCCACAGCGGCATCGGCTACTTCCACTTTTTCTAAGGCGACCATGCTCATGTTGCAACGTTTAGCAAACAAGCCGTCTTCGTCATAGACATAAGCCACGCCGCCACTCATACCGGCGGCAAAGTTTTGCCCGGTGACGCCTAATACCACGACAGTACCGCCAGTCATGTATTCGCAGCCATGGTTACCCACGCCTTCAACCACGGCTGTGGCACCGGAATTGCGCACACAGAAACGCTCACCGGCCACGCCTCTGAAATAGCTTTCACCGGTGGTCGCGCCGTACATGACGGTGTTACCAACTATGATGTTTTCGTGCGCTAGGCCACTAAAGGCGACCGGCGGTTTAATGATGATGCGTCCACCGCATAAGCCTTTGCCGACGTAGTCGTTGCCTTCGCCGCTTAATTCAAAGGTGATGCCTTTAGCTAAGAAAGCAGCAAAGCTTTGGCCCGAGGTGCCATTAAAATTGATGTGTATGCTGTCATCGGGCAACCCGGCGTGACCAAAACGGGTGGCAATTTGATTAGACAACATGGTGCCCACCGTGCGGTTGGTATTGGAAATCGCCACGTCCAACACGACTTTTTTACCCTCTTCCAATGCCGGCTTGGCCATGGCCACCAGCTTATTGTCTAGCGCATGGATCAAGCCGTGATCTTGCACGTCATTGTGTTTACGTGACACGTCTGCTGGCATGGCTGGCAAATGGAACACTTTGCTGAAATCCAAACCGTTGATTTTCCAATGCTCTATACCGGCTTGCATGTCTAGCAAATCGGCACGGCCGATTAAATCATCAAACTTCGCCACGCCTATAGAGGCCATCAATTCACGCACTTCTTCAGCCACGAAGAAGAAGTAATTCACCACGTGCTCAGGCTGTCCGGTAAAGCGTTTACGCAATTCTGGGTCTTGCGTGGCCACACCTACCGGGCAAGTATTCAAATGGCATTTACGCATCATGATGCAGCCTTCTACCACTAGCGGTGCGGTGGCAAAACCAAACTCATCGGCACCTAACAAGGCGCCTATGACCACGTCACGGCCGGTTTTAATTTGACCGTCCACCTGCAAGATCACGCGACCGCGCAATTGATTGAGCACCAAGGTTTGCTGTGTTTCAGCCAAGCCTATTTCCCAGGGTCCACCGGCATGTTTCACCGATGAAATTGGCGATGCACCGGTGCCGCCGTCATGGCCCGCAATCACAATGTGATCCGATTTGGCTTTGGCCACACCGGCCGCCACCGTACCCACACCGGTTTCAGCGACTAATTTGACGGAAATGGATGCTTTAGGATTGGCGTTTTTAAGGTCGTGTATCAGTTGCGCCAAATCTTCAATCGAATAAATATCGTGGTGCGGTGGCGGTGAAATCAAACCCACGCCAGGCACAGAGAAACGCAATTTAGCAATGTACTCGCTGACTTTGTGGCCAGGCAATTGGCCGCCTTCACCAGGTTTAGCACCTTGCGCCATTTTGATTTGTATCTGATCGGCGGAAGCCAAGTATTCGGCCGTCACGCCAAAGCGACCAGACGCCACTTGTTTGATGCTAGAGCGCATGGAATCGCCGGCTTGCAAGGCGATGTCTTTAACTATTCTGTCGCTGCCTATGACATTGGCCATGCTGGTGGCGCTGGCTACTGGGATAAAACGCTTGGCGTCTTCGCCGCCTTCCCCGGTGTTGGATTTACCGCCTATGCGGTTCATGGCAATGGCCAAGGTCGCATGCGCTTCAGTCGAAATGGAGCCCAATGACATGGCGCCGGTAGCAAAACGTTTGACGATCTCTTTGGCTGGCTCAACTTTGTCTAAAGGAATCGCCGCGCCCACCGATTTAATTTCAAACAACCCACGCAAGGTCATGTGACGACGCGTTTGATCGTTGATTAACTTGGCGTATTCTTTGTAAGTGTCGGCTGAATTGGTGCGAGTGGCATGTTGCAATTTAGCAATCGAATCCGGCGTCCACATGTGCTCTTCACCACGCACGCGGAAAGCATATTCGCCACCGGCATCCAAATGCTTAGCCAATACTGGGTCTTCGCCAAAGGCTGCCGTATGCAAGCGCTCGGCTTCTTCCGCCACTTGCGCCAAACCTATGCCTTCAATGTTGGTGGTGGTGCCAGTAAAGTATTGATTAACAAAGGCGCTATTTAGGCCGATGGCTTCAAATATTTGTGCGCCACAGTATGATTGGTAAGTGGAAATACCCATTTTAGACATGACTTTATACAAGCCCTTGCCTATGGCTTTAACAAACTTTTTAGCCGCTTCGTGGCTATCTTTAACGTCCATGTGCTTGATGGTTTCAAAGGCTAACCAAGGGCAAACCGCTTCCGCGCCATAACCGGCCAATAAAGCAAAATGGTGCACTTCGCGTGCCGATCCGGTGTCAACAACCAAGCCTGCGCTGGTGCGTAAACCGGTTTTTACCAAATGCTCGTGGGTGGCGGAACAAGCTAATAACGCCGGGATCGCCATGCGATCGGCACTCACGTCTCGATCAGACAGAATCAAAATATTGAAGCCATCTTGCACGGCTTTTTCTGCCGCACTGGTAATGCCTGCCACGGCTTTAGCCATGCCAACCTTACCCTGTGATAACGGATACGTGATGTCCAATACGATGGATTTATATTGGTTTTGCGTAAAGGTCGCGATGGCTTTCAATTGCGCCAGCTCGTCTAGGGTTAAGACCGGTTGCGCGGCTTCTAAACGCATGGGCGGGTAGTCTACGTCCACTCCTAATAAATTGGGTTTAGGACCGATAAAGGTCACCAAAGACATCACCAACTCTTCACGAATCGGATCTATAGGCGGGTTGGTCACTTGCGCGAACAACTGCTTGAAGTAGTTATAGAGTAATTTTGGTTTAACCGACAACACCGGTAAAGCCGCATCGTTACCCATGGAACCCGAGCCTTCTTCACCATTTTCCACCATGGGCTGCATGACGAATTTGATGTCTTCTTGGGTGTAACCAAACGCTTGTTGGGTATCCAACAAATTGGCTGCCATGGCTAATTCGGCGTCTACTTTCGGCATGTCGCTTAAGAAATAACGCGTTTTTTCTAGCCATTGCTTGTAAGGTTTGGCCGTCGCTAAGGCATTTTTGACTTCAGCATCGCCTATGATGCGGCCTTGTTCCATGTCGATTAACAACATTTTGCCCGGCTCTAAGCGCCATTTTTTTACGATTTTTTCTTGTGGGAAAGTCAGCACACCCATTTCCGAGGCCATCATCACCAAATCGTCATCGGTCACTAGGTAACGCGCTGGACGTAAACCGTTGCGATCCAAGGTGGCGCCTATCATGCGACCATCGGTGAACGCGACGGCGGCTGGGCCATCCCATGGCTCCATCAAAGCAGCATGGTATTCGTAAAAAGCACGGCGCTCTTGATCCATCAAACTGTTGTTGCTCCAGGCTTCTGGAATCAGCATCATCATGGCATGCGGCAAGGAATAACCGCCTGCCACTAGCAACTCTAAGCAATTATCAAAACAGGCAGAATCGGACTGGCCGTCCACGATCAATGGCCACAATTTTTCCAAATCTTCACCGATCACGCTGGACTTCATGGTTTCGTGACGCGCCGCCATCCAATTGACGTTACCTTGCACGGTATTGATTTCGCCGTTGTGTGCAATCATACGGAACGGGTGCGCTAAATCCCAGGCAGGGAAGGTGTTGGTAGAAAAGCGTTGGTGCACTAAAGCTAGCGCCGACACCAACGTTTCGTCGTTTAAATCTTGGTAATACACGCCCACTTCATTGGCCAGCAACATGCCTTTGTAGACGATGGTACGAGAGGATAACGAAGGGATGTAAAAGGTGGCTTTGTCTTGCAAATTAAGCGCACGAACCGCGTGCTCAATGCGCTTACGGATGACGAATAATTTACGCTCAAACACCGTTTGGTCTGCGTCCGTAGCGCCTATGATTAATTGGCGCATGGTCGGTTCAACATCACGTGCCGCTTGGGCTATGTTGCTGTTGTTGACCGGTGTATCGCGCCAGCCTAGCAAGTTTTGTTTTTCTTCTGCGACTATCTTGGCGATCAGGTTAACGCAGGCCTGACAGTTTTCCGCTGCTTGCGGTAAGAAAACGTTAGCCACCGCGTATTGGCCAGCTGCTGGCAAAGTAATGCCTAATTTAGCGGCTTCCTTACGCATGAAGGCATCGGGCATTTGCATGAGCAACCCGGCGCCATCGCCTAATTTTGGATCGTAGCCAGTCGCGCCTCGGTGCGTTAGGTTGGTTAATAACTCCAAGCCTTTTTGCACGATATCGTGGGATTTTTTGCCTTTAATGTGCGCCACAAATCCAACGCCACAAGCATCACGCTCGTTAGTCGGATTGTATAAACCTTGCTGCGCTGGCTTGCCTGAATTGACGTGGATTGCCTTACTTAAACCTGATGCCATATTATCTAATCACAAAACATTTAGAGGAACCTTAAAGTTTACCGTTAAATGCCTATCTGTTCAATAAGATACCGCTTAAAGTTACAGAATAATTAAGCTGGCCGCCTTTAAATAAGCCAAACATAGCCTGGTCGACAGCTAAAGTGATGCAAAGGCTTTTCTAGCGGCCGCTAAAGTGAGGGCGATGTCTTCGTCGGTGTGCGCAGCCGAAACAAAGCCAGCTTCAAAAGCCGATGGGCCCAAGTAGACGCCGCTGTCTAACATGCTGTGGAAAAAGCGGTTGAAGTGCTCTTTGTTGGATTGCATGATTTCATGGTAGCTGCTGGGGCAGTGCTGACTAAAATACAAACCAAACATGCCACCGACATTTTGCGCATTAAAAATCACGCCAGCCTCAGCGGCCGCGGCTTTTAAGCCCTCCACCAATTTTGCCGTTTGGGCGGCCAATTTGCTGTGGAAGTTAGGCGCTTGTATGAGTTGCAAGGTTTTTAACCCAGCGGTAACGGCAATCGGATTGCCAGACAAGGTCCCCGCCTGATACACCTTACCCACCGGCGCCAAGCATTGCATGATGTCTTTACGGCCACCAAATGCCCCAACCGGCAAGCCGCCACCGATGACTTTACCTAAAGTGGTCATGTCTGGTTTGATGTTGTAAAGCGCTTGCGCCCCACCCAAATGCACCCTGAAACCGGTCATCACTTCATCAAAAATCAACACGGCGCCGTGCTTAGTACAAAGTGCCCTAAGCGTTTGTAAAAATGCTTGATGAGGCACTATCAAATTCATGTTGCCCACCACAGGCTCAATAATGACGCAGGCAATTTCATCGCCCACTTGCGCAAACAAATCTTCCAATGCCTGACTGTTGTTGTACTCTAAAGTCAACGTATGCGCCGCGACACTGGCTGGCACGCCTCCCGAATCGGGCTCGCCAAAGGTTAGCAAACCGGAACCGGCTTTCACCAGCAAACCGTCTGAATGACCGTGGTAACAACCCTCAAATTTAACGATCTTGTCGCGACCGGTAAACCCACGTGCCGTGCGTATCGCACTCATGGTCGCCTCGGTGCCACTGCTATTTAGACGCACCTGTTCCATGCTGGGCATCAATTTATTAATTAACTGGGCCATCTCCAACTCCAAACCGGTTGGCGCACCAAACGACAAACTGTTTTCGGCGGCAGCTTGCACGGCTTGAATCACTTCAGGATGTGCATGGCCGACTATCATCGGGCCCCAGGAATTGATGTAATCGATGTACTCTTTACCGTCCACGTCCCACAATCTTGAGCCCAAGCCTTTTTTAAAGAAAACCGGCGTGCCGCCTACGCTGCGAAAAGCCCGGACCGGCGAATTCACCCCACCCGGAATCAGCCGTTGGGATTGTTCAAATAAGGTTTGGTTAGTGGATGTCATGGTTGAGCCTTACGCTTGGTTACTAAATAATTGAGTGAATTTTTGTGCGCTTAATTTTACGTCATCTGCATTAAAAATGGCATGGATTACCGCTACCGAACTGGCTCCCGCGGCTATCGCCTGCCCTGCGTTAGCCAAGTTAATGCCGCCTATGGCCACGGCTGGAATGCTTAACTGTGCCTTAGCCAATTCAAACAAACTTAAATCGGCAACCGGCGCATTGGGCTTGGTGCTGGAGGCAAAACAAGCGCCAAAGGCCACGTAATCGACACCGGCTTGTTGGGCCGCTAAAGCCAAATCAAATCGGTTGTAGCATGAGGCGCCGAGTAATTTTCTCTTGCCTATTTTGCTGCTAATTTCTGCCAAATTGCCGTCATCGGCGCCTATGTGTACGCCATCTGCATCCAGCGTTAAACAGAGTTCTAGCGAATCATTAATAATCAAAGGCACGCCGTATTGGCGACACAAGGGCAAGATGGCCCGCGCTTGCTGGGTTTGCAATGCTTTATCGGCTAATTTATTACGGTACTGCAAGACGCTCACGCCGCCTTGCAAGGCTAACGCCACTTTTGTCAGCAATAGCCCGGTATTGGTTTCATCCGGCGTAATGGCATACAAGCCTTTTATCATTAGAGGCGCGCTGTTTTAATGGCTTTTACTGGAGGCTTCGCCGCTGTTAACCACGGCATCTTCTTCATCGCGCGCCCAAAACATGCGATCGGGTATGAACTGGCCCATGCCTGGCCTAAAACCGTGTTTTAGGGTTTGCCAAGTAAATTCTTGCGCCTCGGCAACGGCATCTTCCATGCTTAAGCCGTGCGCCATGCAGGCGGCAATGGCGCTGGTCATGGTGCAACCCGAGCCATGGTAATTGCCGGGCAAACGCTCCCATTTATAGGCTTTAATCAATTTGTTGTCGCCGTACAAGGTATTGGTCACCTCTAGCGTGCGCTCGTGGGTGCCGGTAATTAACACGTACTCACTGCCCATGGCTAAAAGCCGCGCGGCACTTTCATCCAGCGAGGTCAACGCCACCTCATCGCTGTCGTCAGCAAAGGCAAAACGGCGGGCTTCCAAACTATTTGGGGTAATCAAGGTGGCTTGCGGAAAGAGCAGTTCTATCATGGCATCCATCATGTCATCGTTGCTTAAATCGTCACCGCGACCCGAGCTTAAAATGGGGTCGATTAACAAAGGCACATCGGGATAGTCGGCCATGATTTCGGCTATCACCGCCACATTTTCCACTGAGCCCAATATGCCTAATTTAAACGCCGATACTTGCACGTCTTCTAGGATGGCGCGCGCCTGATCGTTAACCCAATCGGCATCCATGGCCAACACGCTGTCTACACCGCGGGTGTCTTGCACAGTAATGGCCGTGACCACCGACAAGGGGTGGCAACCAATGCTGGCAAAAGTTAGGATGTCAGCCTGCAAGCCTGCCCCGCCACTTGGGTCGGTGCCGGCAAAGGTGAGTACTGATGGTGGTGCTTGGTTGGCCATATAGTCGTAAACTTTTAATTAGTCGATGGAGCGGGCGATGGGAATCGAACCCACGGCACTAGCTTGGGAAGCTAGGGTATTACCATTATACGACGCCCGCCTAATGCATCATTTTACTGCATTTTGCTTGGGCGCTGTGCGAGGTAGTTTTTAATTACATTGACTTTAAATGCCACTAAAAAGATTTTGTAGTTTTCAAATCTCATTAAGTCCGAGTGACCGCAAATAGTTAAATGTCTCATCATAAAAATGAGGCTGCCTAGTTTCATCTTGGCTACTTCCATATGGAACAAATATCACCATTCCTTGACGAGCCCGAGTCAACAAAACTCGGTATGCATTTTTTAAATATCGCTTTGAATCCTCGTCATTTACTGCTTGCCACTTTGCTCCTCTAAAAGATTTAAGCAACCACTCTTCACCGTTATGCCTAAGATCAGCATCCCACGCAACGCAAGTCCAATCGAGTTCTAATCCCTGTATGTCAAATTCAGTAGCCACATCCTCTAAAAAATATGATGATCGTATGTCATTAGAATCATTAAGAAACCAGTTAATCGGGTCAATTGAATTTTTTACGTTAATTGCAAATGGCTTTAAACGAATTGCACCAGAAGATGCAATTAATCCATAACGCTCAGACCCTCGGGCCTGCGACCGTAACCATTTTTTTGCACCCTCGATATCCCTTGTAATACATATTGGAAAAGTGTCCTCAATAACTGAATATAAAGTTTTAGCTTTTTCAGAATCACAATCTAAAAGCGCTTTTACAAAAGCAGCTACTTTTTCAGACCTAAAAGATCTAACAGAGACAGATAAATGAAGGTCTTGATGCAAGCATACTTTTGATGAAGCATTTAGGTCATATAAAGCTTTGCCCTGTGTGTATTCAAAATCTGTTAACTTATTTGAAATATGAATATTCCAGCTTGGGAATGATCGTTTAAGTGATGCAAACCATTCTTGCAAACCAGCTTCACCAGTATTGATTTCCTGGCCTCCGCCTATTAAACAAATAATGGTTGCCCAATCTAAATGGCGATCCATAACACTTATGAGAAATTCAGGTTCGGATTGGTTAAAATTGCTTTTACCCTTTTTTGTTTTCATAAAAGAGGCTGTTTGCTTTAACGTCCAAGCTCGTTGCGCTTCATCAAAAACCACAACTCTTTCAATGGGGGCCTTAGCGTTTTCTAGAGCATCGTCACGAAAATGATGAATATTTTGAATGAATGCTTTAGCTTTTGAAATTGTGGTGCTTTTCTTTTTCTTTTCACCTTTATCTTTAGCAGTTTCTACCTCATTTCTTGCTAAAGCTTCTCTAAGCACATCAACTAAAGGCCCGTTGCCAGAGAGAAATACAGCATGCTCAGAGTCATCCTCGTTATGCCATGAATTGGCTAAATTAAGACCAGCAAGGGTTTTGCCCGCCCCAGGCACCCCAGTTAAAAAACAAATAGCTTTCTTGTTATTTTTCTTACAATCTTCAATTATTGAAGAAATGGCTTTTGCTGTTCTTGAAAGGTTGATTGCCCCAGCGTCTGACCTTGAAATCTCTTCGACATTGTGCCCCTGATACAAGGCTTGAGCCGCCTCAATAATTGTTGGCGTTGGTTTATAAATTGAATCCAGCCAAACATCTGCATTTATTGGATCCTCTGTCACTTGATTGTTAGCCAAAGTAATTATTTTGGAAAGTGTTTTGCCATTGGTGAATATTGTTTTAGCTAATCCATCCTGATAAAAATCAATAACAGGTATTTGATCTTCGGCTTCAGTGCAAATAAGAATAGGAACAATTTTTCTCTTGTGGCTTTGTTCATGAAAGTTTTTGAGATCAAGGGCGTAATCGGTTACCTGTGTAACTGCATGATTTTCATAGGCATTTGCTCCAACCTTAAACTCAATTGCAAATACAACACTTTTCGAAATGACTACACAATCGATGCGCTTACCCATGCGTGGGATACTGTATTCAAAAATTATTTCACCTGATATTTCTCTTAGCCAACCCTTGAGTAGGTTAATCTGAATAATCCACGAATTCTTTTGCTGCTCTTCAAGTAAAAATTCATGGTTAGAAGTTAATTCTCCTAAAATAGATTTCGGTGATTCATCCTGAAAGTCAGATATTATTTTTCTGTAGTAATAACGACTCATCCCAATTATGTCCTTTGCTACTTTATATAATAAAAATTATGGCACTTAGAATTCCAGCGGATTGACGTCCACAGACCAGCGCACTTTTGCCGACAAAGCCTGCGCCCTCAAGCTGACCAATAATTGTTTAAGCAGGCGCTGCAAAGCCGGACGGCTTGCCGATTGCATCAGCATGTGGGCGCGCTCCATGCCTTTTAAGCGCTCCATTTGTGGGCGCACTGGATCGTAAATTAACACCTCATTACTCAGGCTGCGCGCCTGTTCAAAAGCACCGTGCAAAAATTTTTGCACCAAGGCGAAATCGTTGGCTTCGGCGCGCAATAAAGCCGTGAACACAAAGGGGGGGAACTGCACCTGCTCACGCTCTAATAACAAGGCGTTGGCGTAACTGGCGTAATCTTGACGGCGTAAGGCGTTAAATAATTCATGCTCGGGAAACTGCGTTTGTATCATCACCTGTCCGGCGATGGCAGCGCGACCAGCGCGGCCCGCCACTTGCATGAGTTGCGCGAACAAGCGTTCACTGGCGCGAAAATCCGGACTGTGCAGCGCGCTGTCGGTATCGATGACGCCGACCAAGGTTAAATTTGGAAAATCGTGGCCCTTGGCCAGCATTTGCGTGCCGACCAATATGTCTATTTCTTGATTGTGCACCTGCTCTAAAATGCCCAGCAAAGCCTCTTTGCGACTCACGCTGTCTCTATCCACTCGTGCGATGCGGGCGCCAGGCAACATTTGTTGCAAGCTTTGTTCCAGACGCTGGGTACCGTGGCCGGTAGGATGCAAATCGGCATTGCCACAACTGGGGCATTGTGGCGGTATTTTTTGCTCGTGGCCGCAGTGATGGCAGCGCAGTTTTCTTTGGCCTAAGTGCACCACCAGTCGGCTGCTGCATCGCAAACAGGGCGCAATCCAATGGCAAGCCGAGCACAATAAAACCGGCGAATAACCCCGCCGATTAATAAACAATAAGCTTTGCTCTTGACGTGCCAAGCGTAACTTTAGTGCCGCAATCAATTGTGGGCTTAAGCCATGCTGCAGGTGCACTTTCGTGGTGTCTATGCAATCGATTTGCGGTAATTTTGCCGCCGTCACAGCGCGCTGATTTAGACTCAGCAAGCGGTATTTACCGGTTTGAGCATTGTGCCAAGTTTCCAATGCGGGTGTCGCCGAACCCAACACCACCGGAATGTTCAAGCGTTTAGCCCGCATCAGCGCCACATCGCGCGCGTGATAGCGCATGCTGTCTTGCTGTTTGTATGAGCTGTCGTGCTCCTCGTCGATAATAATCAGCTTTAATTTAGGCATGGGCGTAAAAATGGATAAACGCGTACCAATCACGATTTTTGCTTCCCCTGCTTGGGCCAACTGCCAATGGTGCAAGCGCTCGCCCTCGCTTAAATGGCTGTGCAAACTGACCAAGGGGAAATGCGCAAAGCGGCTTCTAAAGCGCGCTTCCAATTGTGGGGTTAAATTGATCTCGGGCACCAAGACCAAGACTTGTGCGTCATCCTGATCTAACACTTGCTGCATTAAGCGCATGTAGACTTCGGTTTTACCGCTACCGGTAATGCCATGCAGCAACCAAGCCTGAAATTGCTGCGCGTCTTGCATGATGCTGGACAAAGCTAGGGATTGCTCGTCGTTTAATGCTGGGGCAGCAGGCTGCGCCATGCCTAAGGTTTTAACTAAGGCGGCCACTTGCTCGCTCTGCGCCCAACCCTCTTCCACCAGTTGCTTGGCCACTTTACGTGCGCTGCTGGAAATGGCATCCAACTCCAATTCCGTTAGCCCCTGCTGGGTTTGCAGTGCCACTAGCACGCGACGCAAAACGGTTTGCCTGGCGGGTAACTGAGCCTCATCGACTTGACTGCCGATAGGCGTTATTAAATAGCGGTATTGTTTACGCGATACCGCTGGCGCTATTTGCCGCATACGAGCAGGCAAACAAGACAATAAGGCTTGGCCGTAAGGGTAGTGGTAATAGTCGGCGCTGAATTTTAATAGGCCTAAGGCTTCGCTATCCAAGGCCGGCTCGTCATTAAACACTCGTGACACGGCCTTGAGTTTATCTAAGGCAAACTCACTCTCATTGGCCATGCCGACGACGATGCCAATTTGGCTGCGTCGACCAAACGGCACCAGCACACGCTGACCTATTTGCACGGCTTCGCCATTGCTCAAATAATCGAAAAGTCGATCAAGCGGCAAATCTAAGGCAATTTTTAATATGGCTTTTGGCAATTTATATTCTGGATGATTAATCAGTGGCTAGGCAATTCTTAGCTTATTCAAGACACATGATAAAAACACGCGGCTAGTAGGTTAAAATAATGTTCTTAAATTATTAACGTTAAGACCATATTAGTTTGAAAGCACATCTTACCCAATTACTGGCCACTGCCGCAAAAACTATTGCGCCCGACAGTGCAGATTTAAGCATATTACTAGAGCGGCCTAAATCAGCCGAACACGGCGATTTTGCCACCAACCTTGCCTTGGTGCTGGCCAAACCACTAAAACAAAATCCTCGTGCTATTGCCACCCAACTGATTGCGGCCTTACCCAGCAGCGACTTCATTGCTAAAACAGAAATAGCCGGCGCCGGTTTTATTAATTTCTTTTTAAATGCCCAATCCCAGCAACAAGTCGTTAACACCATCCTAAGCGCAGGCGCACAGTACGGGCGTAACGCGAACGGCCAAAAACAAAAAGTCCAAGTGGAATTTGTCTCGGCCAACCCAACCGGTCCACTGCATGTTGGTCACGGTCGTGGCGCGGCAGTAGGGGATTGCCTAGCGCGATTACTGGACGCAAACGGTTGGGACGTCACCCGTGAGTTTTATTACAACGACGCCGGTGCCCAAATAGACAACCTTACCATCTCGGTGTTAGCGCGTTGCAAAGGCATCGCCACCGACGACGCCCGCTTTCCTGAAAACGGCTACCGCGGTGAATACATCGCCGACATAGCGGCCGCCTTTTTGGCAAAACAAACCGTGGTGGCGGACGACATGCAAGTGAGCGCTAGCGGCGACATCAACGACGAAACAGCGGTACGCCATTTTGCCGTGGCCTATTTAAGGCACGAGCAAGATTTGGATTTAACCGCCTTTCAAATCAAATTCGATGTGTTCTCTTTAGAAAGCGCACTGTATGCCGAGGGCAAGGTTGAGCAAACCGTGCAAGCCCTGATTAATAGCGGCCATACCTATGAGCAAGACAACGCGCTGTGGTTAAAAACCACTGCTTTTGGCGACGATAAAGACCGCGTCATGCGCAAAAGCGAAGGCGGCTACACTTACTTTGTGCCCGACGTGGCTTACCATGCCGAAAAATGGCGCCGTGGTTTTGTGCGGGTGATTAACGAGCAAGGTGCCGATCACCACAGCACTATCACGCGCGTGCGGGCAGGCTTGCAAGCCTTAAATGCGGGCATTCCAGTCGGCTGGCCGGACTACGTGTTACACCAAATGGTCACGGTCATGCGCGCTGGCGAAGAAGTGAAGCTGTCTAAACGTGCTGGTAGCTACGTCACCTTACGCGACCTAATAGAAGAAGTGGGTTGCGATGCCACACGCTATTTCTTAGCGGCGCGGCGTTCGGATTCGCAATTGGTGTTTGATATCGATTTGGCCCGTGCCCAAACTAACGACAACCCGGTGTTTTACATCCAGTACGCGCACGCACGTATTTGCAGTGTGTTAACGCAATGGGGCGGCAAGTTAAGCGATTTGCAGCAGGCCGACTTAAGCCCGCTCACGCAGGCGCATGAAATTGCCTTGATGCAAAGACTAAGCAGCTACCCTGAAACGGTGGCCGATGCGGCAACCGATTTAGCCCCCCACACCATCGCTAATTATTTAAAAGAATTGGCCAGTGAATTGCACAGCTATTACAACGAATATAAGTTTTTAATTGAAGATGAAGCAGTTAAAATAGCCCGCTTAAGTTTAATTGCGGCGACCCAACAAGTGCTTAAAAATGGCTTGTATTTACTTGGCGTCAGCGCCCCAGAAAAGATGTAAGGATTAAAGTGAATGATGAGTAGAGATTACAAACCCAGCACCGAGCGTTCAAAAAACACCAGCAAAGGCAACCCACTTTTTACTGGATTGCTGATAGGCATACTCATGGGTGTAGCGGCTTCATTAGGCGTGGTCATGTTTATTAAAGGCGGTGAAAGTCCTTTTGCCCAAAAAACCAGCAACGAAATCACCAAATCCGTGTCTGAGAAAATGCAAGATAAAGCCATAGCGGATCAGGCCAATGCCGATGCGGCGGCTGAAGCCGGTCCCGATGGCACACAAAACCGTTTCGATTTTTACACCATATTGCCTGGCAGTGAGAGCAAAGTAAGCGCAGAAGAAGAAATTAAAATTAAGGATGACGCACCGGAACCGGCACTGCAAATTAGTTACTACTTGCAAATCGGCGCTTTTCAAACCGGCGAGGAAGCCGACAACATGAAAGCAAAATTAGCTTTGCAAGGTTTTGAAGCCGTGGTGCAAACCGCTACCACTGCGGACAAAGCCATATGGCATCGCGTGCGGGTTGGGCCACTGACGAATTTAGATCAAATCAATAAAACAAAAAATGATTTGCTTAAAAATGGCTTCAAAGCCGATTTAATCAAAGTGAATCTGGATAACCAATAATACGACGTAGCAAAATTTAGACTCAGGAAAAGGAATCAAATCATGAAAAAATTGTTGAGCGCATTGCTGTTTTTAGCCTCCTTCCAAGTGTTGGCAGCCGACCCACAAATCGGCAGGGAATTCGATAAAACCCTGCAAATCATCCCTACTGACAACCCCAGTAAAATTGAAGTGACCGAAGTGTTTTGGTACGGCTGCATCCACTGCTACCAAATGGACCCCTTGCTAAACGACTGGGTAAAAAAATTACCAGCGGACGTCACGTTTAGACGCATGCCTGGTTTACCCCAACCTACTTGGGCCCCTATGGCAAAAGCCTTTTATGCCATGGAAGACTTAAAGCTAACGGACAAATTACACGGCGCATTGTTTGATGCCATCAACAAAGAGAAGTCGCTTAATCCTACTAACGAAGCGGCGGCGATAGATTGGATCACTAAAAAAAGTGGTTTGGATAAAGCCAAGGTAGAAGCCTCATTCAAATCGTTCTCTATGAACAGCAAGCTTAACCAAGCTGCCCAATATTTTCGTGCAACCGGTGCAACCGGCGTGCCTAGCCTAATCATAGACGGCCGCTTTATTACCTCCAGCACCATGGCCGGCGGCAACCCTGCTGCGCTTAAAACAGCCGATTACATCATCAATAATTTACGTGCGGACAAGGCCAACGCCGTAAAAAAATAAGCGCATGGTAGGCAATTAAAACCGTTTTTACCTAGGCGTAAAAACGGTTTTTTTATGGCCATGTTTAATGAAATCGGCTTTATATTTTTAAAAGGCAGACCCGCATGAATGTATTTATTACCGGCGCATCCAGTGGCATAGGCGCCGCCCTAGCAAGGGCTTACGCTAGCCAATATAAAAATGAAGGATTAAATATAGGCTTGGTCGCTAGGCGTAGTGAGCACTTACAAAATTTAAAAGTATTGCTAGAAACGCAGCCCAATATACGCTGTCATACCTACCCTTTGGATGTGCGCGACCACCAGGCCTTGGCCCTAGCGGCTGGCGATTTCATTGAGCGTGCGGGTGCGCCAAATGTGGTGATCGCTTGTGCCGGTGTGAGCCGCGGCACCTTAACCGAACACCAGGAAGACATCGCGGCTTTTCAGGCAGTGTTGGACATCAATGTGATGGGCATGGTGCACACCTTTCAACCTTTCATCACGGCCATGCGTGAAGCCGGTGGCGGACAGTTAGTGGGCATAGCCAGTGTTGCTGGCATACGCGGCTTACCCGGTGCCGGGGCATACAGTGCCAGTAAAGCGGCTGCCATCAGTTACTTGGAAAGCTTGCGGGTAGAAATGGCCCCCAGCAATATCGCCGTCACCACCATCGCGCCTGGCTACATCCGCACCCCCATGACGGATGTGAACACCTACAGCATGCCTTTTTTAATGGATGCCGATGTCGCTGCGCAAAAGTTTATAAAAGCCATAGCCGGCAAACGGCGCTTTGTCGTTATTCCATGGCAAATGGGCTGGCTAGGCCGACTAATGAAATTCATTCCACCAGCAGTATGGGATAGTGCTATGAAAAAAGCCCCGTATAAACCGAGGCTGGATTGGGATTGGCTGTAGCGCGATACAACTCTTTTTACCACAGAGGCACAGAGAAAATCGCGACCTACGTTCAAGTTTTTGACTTTCGCTGTGCCTCCGTGTCTCTGTGGTAATGTTTTGCCGTTTAACGGGTAATCGGTTTGTAGCGCAAACGTTTCGGTTTAGCGCCTTTGGCGCCGCACTTGCCGCAGCTCTTTGCGGCATGGTGACGGCGGACATGCCCGCACGGGTACAGAAGGCATTCCTATTTAACTTAAGCTATTTACTAACTATCGGGTAATAGGTTTGTAGCGCAGACGTTTCGGTTTAGCGCCTTTGGCGCCGCACTTGCCGCAGCTCTTTGCGGCATGGTGACGGCGGACATGCCCGAACGGGTACAGAAGGCATTCCTATTTAACTTAAGCTATTTACTAACTATCGGGTAATGGGTTTGTAGCGCAAACGTTTCGGTTTAGCGCCTTCTTCACCCAAGCGCTTGCGTTTATCGGCTTCGTATTCTTGGTAATTGCCGTTAAAGAAGGTCCATTGTGAATCGCCTTCTGCGGCTAAAATATGCGTGGCAATGCGATCCAAGAACCACCTGTCATGCGATATCACCAGCACGCATCCGGCAAACTCCAACAAGGCATCTTCTAGCGCACGCAAGGTTTCGACGTCCAAGTCATTAGATGGCTCATCCAGTAACAAAACATTGCCACCAGAAATAAGCGTTTTGGCCAGATGCAAACGGCCACGTTCACCACCGGAAAGTTGCCCAACGATTTTTTGTTGGTCGCCGCCTTTAAAATTAAAGCGGCCTATGTAGGCACGCGATGGCGTCTCATAACGACCGACCGTTAAGATGTCTGAGCCTCCGGATATTTCATCGAACACGGTTTTAGCATCGCTTAAGGCGTCGCGACTTTGATCGACGTAGGCCATTTTTACCGTGCTGCCTATTTTGACTACCCCGCTGTCTGGCTGCTCTTTACCGGTAATCATTTTAAACAAGGTGGATTTACCCGCGCCGTTAGGGCCTATGATGCCAACAATGGCACCGGCTGGCACGCTAAAGCTCAGGTTGTCCAACAACAGGCGGTCTTTAAAGGCTTTGCTTACGCCATTGAATTCGATGACCTGGTCGCCCAAACGCTCACCGGCCGGAATAAAAATCTCCTGCGTTTCATTGCGTTTTTGGTATTCGGCGCTGGCCAATTCTTCGTAGCGGGCTAGACGAGATTTGCTCTTGGCTTGGCGCGCTTTAGGATTTTGGCGCACCCATTCCAACTCGGTATTAAGGGCTTTACGACGAGACGATTCTTGCGATTCTTCCAAGGCCAAACGCGCTTGTTTTTGATCCAACCAACTCGAGTAATTGCCTTTCCAAGGAATGCCGTGGCCACGGTCTAATTCCAATATCCATTCGGCCGCGTTATCCAAGAAATACCTATCGTGCGTCACCGCCACCACCGTGCCTGGAAAGCGCACTAAGAACTGTTCTAGCCATTCCACCGATTCCGCATCCAAATGGTTGGTGGGCTCATCCAACAACAACATATCGGGTTTAGACAGCAGCAATTTGCACAAGGCCACCCGGCGTTTTTCACCACCGGACAAAGGGCCTATTTTTGCGTCCCAAGGCGGTAAGCGCAGCGCATCGGCGGCAATATCGAGTTGCGTACTTAAGTCGCTACCGCTGGCAGCAATGATGTTTTCCCACTTAGCTTGCTCTTCCGCGAGCTTATCAAAATCGGCATCCGGTTCAGCGTAGGCTGCATAGACTGCTTCTAACTTAGCTTGCGCCTCCATCACTTCGCCCATGCCCGATTCGACCTCTTCACGCACGGTTTTTTCTGGATCCAATTGCGGCTCTTGAGGCAAATAGCCTATGCTCATGTTCGGCTGCCACTGCACCTCGCCCTCAAACTCCTTGTCCACCCCGGCCATAATGCGCAACACGGTGGATTTACCTGAGCCGTTTAAACCAAGCAAACCTATCTTAGCGCCAGGGAAAAAAGACAAGGAAATGTCTTTAATGATGGTTTTTTTGGGCGGGACTATTTTGCTCACACGGAGCATGGACATTACGTATTGAGCCATGGTGTTCTTGTGTTAATTTAAAAAATGACAGCTTAACAGAAAGCCAGCTGACGTGCTCATCGCCCATAATGGGCCGCATGCGAAAGCGACAAACTGGGTATAATGCGGCAACCACAATAGGCGCGCGCTATGGCAATCAAATCCACCATTTATAAAATCGATCTGCAAGTCTCCGACATGGATCGCCATTATTACCAGCAACACAATTTAACGCTGGCCAAACACCCGTCCGAAACCGATGAGCGGGTCATGGTCAGGCTGCTGGCGTTTGCCCTTTACGCTAACGAAGCCTTGATTTTTGGTAAGGGCTTAAGTGACGAAGAGGAACCGGACTTATGGCAAAAAGACCTGACCGGTGCGATAGATTTATGGATAGACGTGGGCTTGCCCTCCGAACGCGACATACGCAAAGCGGCAGGGCGGTCAAAACAAGTGGTGGTGGTGCTATACGGCGGGCGCGTGGCCGATATGTGGTGGGCCAGCAACAGCAAGGCCTTACTCAAAACCAACAACCTAACGGTGATTAATTTACCCGAAACCAAAGAGCTGGCCGCCATCGCTCAAAGAGGATTAAACATCAGTTGCACCCTGCAAGACGGTCAAATCATGCTAGGCCATGACGATGGCAGTTTGGATATCGTGCCGGTGGTACTGAAGTCCGCCAGTAGCTACTAAACGCTACTCGACGGTCACGCTCTTGGCCAAGTTTCTTGGTTTGTCCACGTCGGTGCCTTTTAACAAAGCCGCATGGTAGGCCAAGATTTGCACGGGGATGGTGTGCAAAATAGGCGAGAGCAGGCCGACATTGCGCGGGGTACGTATGACGTGCACCCCGGCGGATTCAACAAAATGGCTGTCGGCGTCGGCAAACACAAACAGTTCACCGCCTCGCGCATGCACTTCTTGCATGTTCGATTTTACTTTTTCTAGCAAATCGTCATTGGGTGCAATCACCACCACCGGCATACTGCTGTCTACCAAGGCCAATGGGCCGTGTTTGAGTTCACCGGCAGGGTAGGCCTCGGCATGGATATAGGAGATCTCCTTGAGCTTTAGCGCCCCCTCCAACGCGATGGGATAATGTATGCCTCGGCCTAAAAACAAGGCATGCTGTTTATCGGCAAAGCGTTTGGCCCATTCGCGAATTTGCGGCTCTAAATTTAAGGCGTGTTGCACGCTGCCGGCTAATTGGCGCAATGCGCTTAAATGGGTTTGCTCGGCCTGCCTATCGAGCAGACCGCGTTGCTTGGCCAAGGTGGCGGCCAAAGTAAAGAGCGCCACTAACTGCGTGGTGAAAGCTTTGGTGGAAGCCACGCCAATTTCCGCTCCGGCACGGGTATAAAAAACCAATTGCGATGCGCGTGGTATGGCGCTTTCTTGCACGTTGCAAATGGCTAGCGTTAAATTTTGGCCTAAGGATTTGGCGTGCTTTAAGGCTTCCATGGTGTCCAGGGTTTCACCGGACTGGGAAATGGTCACGATCAACTGCTTGGGGTTGGGCACGGATACGCGGTAGCGGTATTCGCTGGCAATTTCCACGTTGGTGGGCAATTTTGCTAAACTCTCTAACCAATATTTAGCGGTTAATGCCGCGTAGTAGCTGGTGCCGGCGGCCAAGATAAGCAGGCTGTCGACCTGCTGAAAAACCGCTTCGGCCTGATCGCCAAACAAAGCAGCCGAGAATTGATTGTCGTCTATTAAGGCTTCTATGGTGTCGGTCAGGGCGCGCGGTTGCTCGTGTATTTCTTTTTGCATGAAGTGCGCATAAGGGCCCAATTCCATGCTGGCCAGGGAGACGTCGCTTAAATGCACTTCACGTTGCACCGCTAGTCCATCGCGACCAAGTATGGCTACACCGTCTAATCGTATGTCGGCCACGTCACCGTCTTCCAAATAAATTACTTTGCGGGTAACGGATAACACCGCCGACACATCGGATGCGATGAAATTTTCACCCTCGCCCAATCCTATTAATAGCGGGCAACCTAAGCGCGCGGTAATCATGTGCTCGGGTTCTTTTACCGATACCACGCTAATGGCAAACGCGCCGGTGAGCTCGGCCACGGCTTTTTGCGTAGCGGCTAATAGGTTTAATGTTTGATGGTAATAGTGAATTAAATGGGCGATGACTTCGGTGTCGGTTTGCGAAGTGAATTCGTAACCCAAGGTTTTTAATCGAGCGCGCTGTTCATCGTGATTTTCTATGATGCCGTTATGCACCACGGCAATTTGCTCTTTTGATACGTGCGGATGGGCATTGCTTTCTGTGACGCCACCGTGCGTGGCCCAGCGCGTATGGCCTATGCCGACGTGGCCAGTTATTTTTGTGGCTACGGCTTTCTCGGTCATGGCCGCCACACGGCCAACGGCACGCACGCGCTCTATCCCATGGCCATTTAATACGGCTATACCGGCCGAATCGTAGCCGCGGTACTCAAGCCGACTTAAGCCTTCAATTAAGGTGGGGACGACGCTTCTGTTTGCTACTGCACCTACAATGCCACACATGGGTTATCTCTACTTTTTAATTTTTACTGGGCGTTTCCAGCCCGCTATGGATTTTTGATCTTTGGCTCGACAAAAAGTCAGTTGACCTGCCGGTGCGTCTTTGGTGATGGTGGAACCCGCGGCGATGGTTGCGCCCTTGGCCAGGGTAACCGGGGCCACCAACTGCGTGTCGGATCCGATGAACACGTCGTCTTCTATGACGGTTCTAAATTTGTTGGCGCCGTCGTAATTGCAGGTAATGGTGCCTGCGCCGACGTTAACATTTTTACCCACGGTGGCATCGCCCACGTAGCTTAGGTGATTGATTTTGCTGGCGCTGTCTACTTGGGCATTTTTCAATTCAACAAAGTTACCAACATGGGTATGATCGGCCAGGGTAGTGCCTGGCCTAATGCGGGCAAATGGGCCTAAGCGCACTTCTTCGCCTATTTGCGCGTCGTCTATATGGGTGAAGGCTGCAATCTGGGTACCGGCGGCAATCACGGCGTTTTTAATCACGCAATTAGGTGCTATTTTTACCCTATCTCCCAACACCACCTTGCCTTCAAACAGACAATTAACATCAATTTGCACGTCGCGACCGCATTGCAGGTCGCCGCGCACGTCGATTCGATTGGGGTCTTTCAGGGTCACGCCTTGTTGCAATAATTGCTCCGCATAACGCTGTTGGTATACCCGCTCTATCTTCGCTAAATCGCTTTTAGCATTGATGCCGGTTACCGACCATTCGTCCTCAGTGATTTCTGCCACGACCGCCACGCCTTGTTGGACTGCCATGGCGACGATATCGGTTAAGTAGTATTCGCCCTGGGCATTGTTGTTGCTGAGCTTGGCCAGCCATTGCACCAATAGGTTAGTGGGCATGGCCATCATGCCGGTGTTCACTTCTTTGATTTGACGCTGCGTTTCAGTGGCATCTTTATGCTCAACGATTGCCGCAACGTGTGCCTTACCATCGCGTACTATGCGGCCATAACCGCTGGGATCGGCTTTGATAAAGGATAGGATGGCCAAGGTGTCCGCGGCCTTAGTAATTAATTTCTCGCAATCGCGACTGGCGACCAAGGGCACATCGCCTAATAAAATTAGCGTGGTGGCGCCCTCTTCAAGATGTGGCAGCGCTTGTTGCACGGCATGACCGGTGCCCAATTGCTCAGCCTGCTTGACCCAAACTATGGGTTCACCTTCAAACTGTGCTTTGACTGTCTCACCACCGTAGCCGTAGACCACAATAATTTTGCTCGGCTGCAAAACTTTTGCCGCCGCCAAGACGTGGCCTAATATTGGCTTAGCGCCCACTTCATGCAAGACTTTGGGAAGATCGGAATGCATGCGCGTGCCTTTGCCGGCCGCGAGTATGACTATATTTAGATTAGGCATTTTGAAGTTGAGGCTTAACTGCCGTTAATTTTTATAAGCAAAGTATAACAAAAAAGGCAGCCTAAGCTGCCTTTTTTGCGGTTAGTGCAGACGCCTAACAACTAGTGTGTTGTTTTGCGTAAGCGCTCTATGGCTTGAATTTGCGCAACGGCCTCAGACAATTCTGCCTGTGCTTTTGCGTAATCCATATCCGAACTACGGTTTTTCATCGCTTCTTCCGCTGCGGCTTTAGCCGCGATGGCTTTGGCTTCATCTAGATCGTGACCACGTACCGCTGTATCGGCTAGCACGGTGATCAAACCCGGTTGCACTTCCAATAAACCGCCGGATAGAAAGATCAGGGTTTCTTCAGCGCTATCTGCGGTTTTAATGCGCAAGGCACCCGGTTTAATGCTGGTCACCATGGGCGCGTGATTTGGGTAGATACCCACTTCACCCGCACTGGCTGGCACCACAATAAACTCAGCCTCACCAGCAAAAATGCTCGCTTCTGCACTGACTACATCGATATGAACAGTATTTGCCATCTTTTTTCCTTAACCATTAACTAAATATAAAGTCTAACGACCGTCAATTAGTTAAGTGTTTTTGCTTTTTCTACTGCTTCTTCAATGCCGCCTACCATGTAGAAAGCTTGCTCAGGTAGGTGATCGTACTCACCGGCCACAATCGCTTTAAAGCCTTTAATGGTTTCTTTCAATGGCACGTATTTACCAGGGGCGCCAGTAAACACTTCAGCAACGTGGAATGGTTGTGACAAGAAACGTTGGATTTTACGTGCACGGCCAACAGCCAGTTTATCTTCTGGTGACAACTCGTCCATACCCAAAATCGCAATGATGTCGCGTAATTCTTTATAGCGTTGCAAGGTTTGTTGTACGCTACGTGCCACGTTATAGTGCTCTTCACCGACGACCAATGGGTCTAACTGACGTGAAGTTGAATCCAATGGATCCACCGCTGGGTAAATACCCAATGAAGCAATATCACGAGACAACACAACGGTTGAGTCCAAATGTTGGAAAGTGGTGGCTGGTGACGGGTCAGTCAAGTCATCGGCAGGCACGTAAACCGCTTGGATAGAGGTAATAGAACCTGTTTTAGTTGAGGTAATACGCTCTTGTAAGCGGCCCATTTCATCGGCCAAGGTTGGTTGGTAACCCACGGCTGAAGGCATACGGCCCAACAAAGCAGATACTTCCGTACCGGCCAAGGTATAACGGTAGATGTTGTCAACGAAGAACAACACATCGCGACCTTCGTCACGGAATTTTTCCGCCATGGTTAAACCAGATAACGCCACGCGTAAACGGTTGCCTGGTGGTTCGTTCATTTGACCGAACACCATGGCTACTTTAGATTCTTTCATGTCGTCTAGTTTAATCACGCCTGCTTCTGCCATCTCGTGGTAGAAGTCGTTACCTTCACGAGTACGCTCACCCACACCGGCAAACACAGATAAACCTGAGTGCTGTTTAGCAATGTTGTTAATCAATTCCAACATGTTCACGGTTTTGCCCACACCGGCACCACCGAACAGACCAACTTTACCGCCTTTAGCAAACGGGCAAACCAAGTCAATCACTTTAATGCCTGTTTCTAGCAAGTCTACTGAAGGAGAAAGCTCTTCAAAGCTTGGTGCTTTTTGATGGATAGAACGACGCTCATCGCAATCAATTGGACCCGCTTCATCGATAGGACGGCCTAGCACGTCCATGATGCGGCCCAGTGTGCCCACGCCTACTGGCACAGTAATTTGATTGCCGGTTGATTTAAACGCTGTACCACGTGCAAGACCATCAGATGAGCCCATGGCAATGGTACGTACAATGCCGTCACCTAATTGCTGTTGCACTTCTAATGTCAAGCCTGCTTCCGCTTGGCTTGATGCATCGTCAATAATCAATGCTTCGAATACTTTTGGCATTTGATCGCGTGGAAATTCAACGTCAACCACCGCACCAATACATTGGACTACTTTACCTACGCTTACTTGATTTGCTTTTGCCATTTTGTTTCCTAACTTCATTTTAGTCAGATTTAATTAAATTCGTTCTTAATACTACAAGCTATTACTAAGCTTATTGACCTTAGTCTTTAAGCTACTGCTGCTGCACCACCCACAATTTCTGAAATCTCTTTAGTAATCGCGGCTTGACGCGCTTTGTTATAAACCAATTTCAATTCGCCAATTACGTTTTTCGCGTTATCCGAGGCCGACTTCATCGCCACCATACGTGATGACTGTTCGGATGCCATGTTTTCCGCGACGGCGTTGTAAACCAATGATTCAACGTAACGCATCATCAATTGATCCACCACCGGTTTTGCTTCTGGCTCATAGATGTAATCCCAATGGCCTTTAGGGCTACCAAGTTGTTCGCCGCTTAATGGTAACAATTGTTCCATCACCGGCTCTTGCTTCATGGTATTAATGAACTTGGTGTAGCTGATGTAAAGCTGATCAATTTCACCGGCTTCGTATGCATCCAACATGACCTTAATGGTACCGATCAATGTTTCTAAATGCGGCACGTCACCCAAACCTGTTATGTGCGATTTAACATTCGCACCAACACGGTTCATGAAACCAAATCCTTTGTTACCAATCGCACTAACTGCGATAGCTTTACCTTCTGCTTCCCAGCTTTTCATTTGGTTAACCGACAAACGCAGCATGTTGGTGTTTAAGCCACCACACAAACCTTTGTCTGAACTGATAACAATCAGGCCTATGTTTTTAACCACATCACGCTTAACTAAGTAAGGGTGCTTGTACTCTGGATTAGCAAACGATAAATGCGCAGCTACGTTACGGATTTTTTCGGCATACGGACGGCTAGCACGCATTCTGTCCTGCGCTTTACGCATTTTAGAAGCGGCCACCATTTCCATCGCCTTGGTGATCTTACGTGTATTTTCTACACTTTTGATCTTGGTTCTAATCTCTTTACTACCAGCCATTTTTAGTCCTAATAGTTAGGTATTAGTATGCATTGGTTGCTTTGAAGTCCTGAATTGCGGCTTCAACAGCTTTTTCGTTATCACCGGCTAAGTCTTTGCTGGATTCAATACCGGCCATTAATTTGGCGTATTTCGAAGCCATAAAGCCGTGCAATGCATTTTCAAAGGCCAATACTTTATTGGTAGGCACGTCATCAAAATAGCCTTTGTTAGCGGCTAATAAGGTGATGGCCATATTAGATACGCTTAATGGGGCATATTGAGCTTGCTTCATCAACTCAGTAAACATACGACCGCGATCCAATTGTTTACGTGTCGCTTCATCCAAATCGGAAGCGAACTGCGCAAACGCAGCCAATTCACGGTATTGCGCTAGCGCTAAACGCACGCCGCCGCCTAGTTTTTTGATGACTTTAGTTTGCGCTGCACCACCCACGCGAGACACTGAAATACCAGCGTTGATCGCAGGACGGATACCGGCGTTGAACAAGTCGGTTTCCAAGAAGATTTGACCATCGGTAATTGAAATCACGTTAGTTGGAACGAACGCAGACACGTCACCGGCTGCCGTTTCAATCACTGGCAATGCGGTTAATGAACCTGTTTTGCCTTTAACGGCACCGTTGGTGAATTTCTCTACGTATTCTTCGTTAACACGAGCAGCGCGCTCCAATAAACGTGAGTGTATGTAGAACACGTCACCTGGGTAAGCTTCACGACCTGGTGGACGACGTAATAACAAGGAAATTTGACGGTAAGCAATCGCTTGTTTAGTCAAATCATCGTAAACGATTAATGCATCTTCACCGCGATCACGGAAATACTCGCCCATGGTACAACCAGCATAAGGTGCTAAGAATTGTAATGCGGCTGAGTCAGACGCGGCGGCCGCTACCACTATGGTGTAAGCCATGGCGCCGTTTTCTTCTAATTTACGCACCACGTTAGCAATGGTGGAGGCCTTCTGTCCAATCGCCACGTAGATACAGGTCATGTTTTGACCTTTTTGATTGATGATGGCATCAATCGCTACTGCAGTTTTACCTGTTTGACGGTCACCAATAATCAATTCACGTTGACCACGGCCGACTGGCACCATGGAGTCCACGGATTTAAGACCGGTTTGCACGGGTTGTGAAACAGATTTACGCGCAATCACACCTGGGGCCACTTTTTCAATTTTGTCCGTCATTTTTGCATTGACTGGACCTTTACCATCGATAGGCTGACCTAATGCGTTCACTACACGGCCGATTAACTCAGGGCCGACTGGCACTTCTAAAATACGGCCGGTACATTTACAAATGTCACCTTCGGTAATGTGTTCGTAATCACCTAAAACCACGGCACCCACTGAGTCGCGCTCTAAGTTTAGCGCTAGACCAAAGGTGTTGCCTGGGAATTCGATCATCTCGCCGGCCATCACGTTGGATAGGCCGTGAATACGAACAATACCGTCTGTTACTGAAATGACGGTACCTTGTGTGCGGGCTTCAGCTGAAGTAGAAAAATTTTCTAATCTGCTTTTAATCAGCTCACTGATTTCTGATGTAGATAACTGCATTGTGGCTCCTAATGTATTCTTTGCCTAAAATGTTCTGTCGCTTATGCTGAAAGGGTATAAGCTAAATTTTGTAACTGATTTTTGACGGATGCGTCTATCACGGTATCGCCAACAATAATTTTAATGCCGCCTATGAGTTCTGAATCCACTGAAACATTGGCTTCTATTTTTTTACCAAACTTCACTTCTAAACGTTTTACTAAATCTTTTACTTCTGCCGCACTTGGTTTGGACGCGGCAATAATTTCCGCTTCCAAGCTACCCTCATCCAATGCTTTGAGTTCTTCGAAAGCATCGGTAATTGCCGACAACACAGACAGGCGGCGGTATTCCACCAACACCTTGATTAAGTTTTGACCGTATTCATTTAGCTTATCGCCACACACTTTTAAGAATGCGGCTTGCAGTTCGCTGCTGACTACTTTTGGATCTTGTATGTAAGCTTGCATTTGCGCGTCATTAGCGACGGCCGCTGCAAAACCTAACATTTCAGACCATTTAGCCAAGGCCTTTTGCTGCTTAGCAAGATTGAATGCGGCAACCGCGTAAGGCCTTGCAATGGTTGATATCTCAGCCATGCTTATAGCTCCGCAGCCAGTTTAGCCAACATGTCGCTGTGTGCACTTGCGTTGATTTCTTTACGCAATATTTTTTCAGCACCGGCAACAGCCAAGCTAGATACTTGCGAACGTAAGCCTTCTTTAGCACGATTGATCTCTTGCTCAATTTCAGCTTTTGCACCAGCAATGATGCGATCGCCTTCTGCCTTAGCCACGCCTTTTGCGTCTTCAACGATTTGTGAACCACGCTTCTCAGCTTGGCCTATGATTTCGCTGGCTTTTTGTTTGGCTTCATTCAAGGTGATTTCAGATTTTTTTGCAGCCACTTCTAACGCATTTCTGCCTTCAGAAGCCGCAGCCAAACCATCAGCAATTTCCTTTTGGCGCGTTTCAATGGCTGATAACAGCGGCGGCCAAACGAACTTCACTGTGAACCAAATCAACACAGCAAATGCAATGGCTTGTGCGATAAGTGTAAAGTTAATATTCATTACTTACTCCAATATTTAAGTCGTTTAATTTGCGCCAGGCATGAGGCTGCCTGCCGCCAAATTATTTAGGCTAATTACTTAGCAACTACGCTTAATAATGGGTTCGCGAATGCAAACATCATGGCTAGACCTACGCCGATAATGAAAGAAGCATCGATCAAACCTAGAAGCAAGAATACTTTACCTTGCAATTGTGGGATCATTTCTGGTTGACGAGCTGCGCCTTCTAGAAAGCTAGCACACATAATACCAATACCGATACAAGCACCAGCAGCGCCTAAACCAATAATTAAACCAATACCAACGCCTGTGTAGGCTTGAATCATTGCTAAAGAATCCATTTTATTACCCTCTCTAAAATTAAACTTACAACTAAAAACTACTAATTAAAAAATAACACTACTTAAAAAAAACTAATGCGATTCATGCGCCATGGCTAAGTAAACGACCGTTAACATCATGAATATGAAAGCTTGCAATGCCACGATTAAGATGTGGAATATAGACCAGCCGGCGCCTAAAATAGCACCGAATATGGTGCCGGATACCCCGGTAGCCGCCCACAAGCCTAATAGCAAGAAAATAACCTCACCCGCGTACATATTACCGAACAGTCGCAATGAATGGGACAACGGTTTAGACACGTACTCGATTAAGTTGAATAAGAAGTTCGCTGGCCAAACCCAGATTTTGCTGCCGAATGGCGCACAGAATAACTCGTGTACAAAACCGCCTAAACCCTTCACTTTAACCGAGAAGAATATCATCAAGATCCAAACTGAGAGGGCTAGAGCAAATGTAGTGTTGATGTCTGAAGTTGGAACGGCACGCCACTTAGCGTGCTCACCACCAAAAAAGGCCACAATGCTGGCAACCCAATCCACCGGCAAGAAGTCCATGGAGTTCATGGCAAACACCCATAAAAATACCGTTAAGGCGGTTGGGGCAATAAAGCTATGACGGTTACCGTGGAATATGTTTTTGACTTGATCGTCTACGAAATTGAAAATCAGCTCAACAAAGGCTTGGCCTTTGCTAGGCACGCCGGCCGTTGCTTTGCGTGCCACCAACCAGATCAAACCCATGACAATTAAACCCAATGCCACCGACATCACGAAGGTGTCAACGTGCAAAGTCCAAAACCCTGCACCCTCACTCACAGGGTGTGCGTTAAAACTTAAATGGTGCTCTATGTATCCAGATGGGGTAAGTCCGTGTTCTGCACTGTTTGCGTGTTCTGTAGCCATAATCCGATATTTACTTTAACTAAATGGGTTTAAATTAAACGTTTAATCTACTCAGCGCTGCGCCCGAAAATAGCGCGGCAGCTGCCAATCCAGCAATCAGCGCAAATGGCACCAACTGCCCGTACACATTAAAAATGATTGCCAACAAAACGACAATCACTAAAATTTTTACCGCTTCCGCTTTTAATAAATTTAATAAAATAGCGGTTGGATCTTCACTTCGAGCTTGCCTGCTAGCAATCTTACTGGCCATCAGGGCACCGATGATGACCGATGCGCCGCCTAATAATGCCGACATGCCACCGTGTAATCCCGTTATAACTAGTGCAACTAGCGCAACCGCAATCGTAGCGATCAGCTGAACCTTAAGCATTTTACTAAACACATCGGCTGTAATGGCTGCTGACAAAGACTTAAACCCGGTTAATTGATTGCTTTTATGTTGCTAGCTAAACGGTTTTTGGTTGCATCGTTTAGCAAAGACCGCGATTCTGAATTAATAGCGGATTTTAGTCAAGAACTTACTATAAGCAAAAAGAAACACTTAGCGCATCATTTTGCTAATAATTTCATCCAACTGATCGAGATTGGCGTAGTTAATTTTTAATGTGCCTGACCCATTTGCGGCGGCCTTTATCGTTATGCTTGCGCCTAATTTTTCACTTAATGCTTGCTCTAGGCTTAAAACGTCACGATTTTGTTTGGTTTTCTGACTTACTTTCTGACCGGCACTTGGCTTGTTTGCAGCCTCGTCAGCTTGGTGTTTTTTTACTAAAGTCTCCGCATCACGCACTGAAAAATTATTTTGCACGATTTGCTCAGCCAGCATGACTTGCTGCGCGCCAGACAAACCAATTAAAGTGCGGGCATGGCCCATGTCTATTTTTCCGTGCATGAGCATGTCTTGCACCGGGGCAGATAAGCTTAACAAACGCAATAGATTGGACACGGCCACGCGCGAGCGACCAACCGCCAAAGCCGCTTTTTCGTGGGTCATGTCGAATTCGTCTATCAGGCGTTTAATGCCTTGCGCTTCCTCTAAGGGATTGAGGTTTTCCCTTTGTATGTTCTCAATCAATGCCATGGCCAGAGCTGATTCATCGGCTATTTCACGCACTAAAACCGGCACCTCTTCTAGGCCAGCCATTTGACTTGCGCGCCAACGCCGTTCACCGGCAATAATTTCATAGCGCTCGTCATCAATGTGACGCACCAATATAGGCTGCATAATGCCTTGGCTTTTTATCGAGTCGGCCAGTGTTTGCAACGCGGCATCGTCCATGTAACTGCGCGGCTGGTATTTGCCAGGTTGCAACTGCTCCACTTTTAATATCAGTAAGGAATCGGCCTCACCCACCGAACCCATGTCGCCCGCCAACAGTGAATCCAAGCCGCGACCCAATCCTCTATTTAAGCCTTTTACTTTAACCATGTTTTTTCTCTTTACGGTTGATGTCTTTTTCACTGACTTCTTTTGCCAGCTCTAAATAAGCCTGCGCACCTTTGGAATTTTTATCGTAGGTTAAGACCGGCATGCCATAACTTGGGGCCTCGGCCAAACGAATATTGCGAGGAATAATGGTTTTATAAACTTTATCGCCAAAGTGACTTATTAACTGCGCGGACACTTGCTGAGCCAACATATTGCGATTGTCGAATAGGGTACGCAACAAACCTTCTATTTCCAGGGTGGGATTCAAACGCGCCCGCACTTTTTTTATGGTGTTGACCAAATCCGACAAGCCTTCTAAGGCATAGTATTCACATTGCATGGGAATCAACACTGCATTGGATGCAGTTAAGGCATTAACCGTGACCAAATTGAGCGCAGGCGGGCAATCGAGCAATATGAAATCGTAAGCTTTCGCCCCCTCGCTATTAAGCAATTTGGCTATGGCCACTTTTAAGCGGTTTTCCCTAGCCAGCTCATTGACCAATTCCACTTCCGCACCGGCTAAATCTCTGTTGGCTGGGGCAACATCAAATCCACCTTTAGCGCTACTGACGATCACCTCTTGCAGGGATTTATCACCAATTAAAACGTGGTATATGCTGTGCTTAAGAAAAGCTTTATCGATGCCACTGCCGGTACTGGCATTGCCCTGCGGATCTAAATCTATCAACAATACCGCTTTACCTAAATTGGCTAGACTGGCCGCCAGATTAACACTGGTGGTGGTCTTACCGACGCCGCCTTTTTGATTGGTGATAGCTAAAATTTTCATGGGGGGTGTAATTTTTAATTTTATTTTAAGTTTAAAAAAACAAGATGCCGCTCAGCATCCAAACCAGCTACCTTTAACACTTCAATTTTCACCAGCGCCACGCCATCTTGCTCATCAGCCAAGCGTTGAAATTGTTGCGCGGCCAACTCCTGCTCTGGCAACACGCCTTTCATGGCTAACCAGAGGCCGGTTTTTGCCAATAAATGCCTGCTTAGTTTAACAAATAGCGCCAGCTCAGAAAACGCGCGAGAAATAATCACATCAAAACCGGAACCGTTATTTATGCCATCTGCTTTTAAGGCCTCAACTCGACCGCTGGCCACATGAAAATTGTGCAAGGCCAATTCACCTTTTACCTGACGCATGAAACTGGCCTTCTTTTGCACCGAGTCTATGGCCGTCACTTGCAACTCTGGCAAGCATATAGCCAAAGGTATGCTAGGCAAACCGGCCCCAGCACCCACGTCCAGCAAACTTTTTGCCGACAAAGCCTGCACGTGGGGCAACACACTTAAACTGTCCAATAGGTGCAAGCTTACCATGTCCAAAGGATCGCGGATGGCCGTTAAATTATGCACTTTGTTCCACTTATCAATCAGCAATAAATAAGCTAGCAATTTGGCCTGTTTATCGGCACTGACCTGCAGCTGCATGGCCAGCAAACCCGCCTCTAATTTAGAGGCCAACTGCGCCTGCAAGGTCATGCCAAGCGCTCTACTTTTTTAGCGCGAGATTGGCGCTTTAAGTAAACCAGCAACAATGAAATGGCCGCGGGTGTAATGCCAGAAATTCGGCTGGCTTGGCCTATGGTTTCCGGTTTTTGTGCGTTCAATTTTTGCTGCGCCTCTATAGGCAGTCCGTGTATTTCACGGTAGTCCAAATCACTCGGTAAACTAGTGTTTTCTTGACCGCGGCTACGCGCCACTTCATCGGTTTGTCGGTCTATGTAGCCTTGGTATTTAGCCGCAATTTCAACTTGCTCACGCACCGACGGCTCTACCTCACCTAAGCCATCGTCACTTAGGGACAACACATCGGCGTAACTTACTTCCGGCCTGCGCAGCAACTCAAACAAACTGTATTCGTGCTCCAAAGGCTTACCGAACAATGCCGTCATTTTTTCTGGCGTGATGTTAGCCGGCTGGACAAAGGTTTTTTTAAGGCGCTCTTGTTCTCGGCTTACCGCTTCTAATTTCGTGCTGAAGGCAGCCCAACGCTCGTCGTCCACCAAACCTAATTGGCGGCCGATTTCCGTTAAACGCATGTCGGCATTGTCTTCTCTCAACTGCAAGCGGTATTCGGCTCGGCTGGTAAACATACGGTAGGGCTCGGTCACGCCACGGGTGATTAAATCATCCACCAAAACCCCTAAATACGCTTCATCACGCGCCGGGCACCAGGCGTCTTTACCTTGCGCATACAAAGCCGCATTGGCGCCGGCTAACAAACCCTGAGCAGCGGCTTCCTCGTAACCGGTTGTACCGTTTATTTGGCCAGCAAAAAACAAGCCGGCCACGGCCTTGGTTTCCAACGATCGTTTTAAACCACGCGGATCGTAATAATCGTATTCGATGGCATACCCAGGGCGCAATATGTGCGCTTGCTCCAAGCCCTTGACCGATCTGACCAAGGCCAACTGGATATCAAATGGCAAACTGGTGGAAATCCCATTAGGGTAAACCTCGTTGGTGTTTAAGCCCTCAGGTTCCAGGAAAATTTGGTGCGACTCTTTGTCGGCGAATCGGTGTATTTTATCCTCAACACTGGGGCAATAACGCGGTCCGACGCCTTCAATGACACCGGTATACATAGGCGACCTATCCAAACCGCTGCGTATGATATCGTGCGTGCGCTCGTTGGTATGAGTAATCCAACAGGGCATTTGCGCCGGGTGTTGAGCGGCGTTGCCTAAAAACGAAAATACCGGCACCGGGTCATCGCCAGGCTGTATGGTCATGACGGAATAATCTATGGTTCGACCGTCAATTCTTGGCGGCGTACCGGTTTTCAAACGGCCGGCCGGCAAACCAATTTCACGTAAACGCGCAGCCAAGGAAATGGCCGGTGGATCGCCGGCGCGCCCGGCACTGTAACTTTTCATGCCAACGTGAACCAAGCCGCCCAAGAAGGTACCGGCCGTTAGGACCACGGCCTGCGATTTAAAACGTAAGCCTATCTGCGTAACCACGCCAACAGCCCGATCACCTTCTAAAATAATGTCATCCACGGCTTGTTGAAAAAGCCAAAGATTGGGTTGATTTTCCAAACGACGGCGGATGGCGGCTTTGTATAAAACGCGATCAGCCTGTGCCCGCGTTGCTCTAACCGCCGGCCCTTTACTGGAATTTAAGATACGAAACTGTATGCCACCTTCATCGGTAGCCGCGGCCATGGCGCCACCGAGCGCATCGATCTCTTTAACCAGATGGCCTTTACCTATGCCCCCTATACTTGGGTTGCATGACATTTGCCCCAAGGTTTCAATATTATGCGTAAGCAATAGGGTTTTCTGCCCCATGCGCGCGCTGGCCAGCGCAGCTTCGGTGCCGGCATGGCCACCGCCTACAACAATCACATCAAAATTATCCGGGTAATTCATTAAATTTTTATATCTTTCAATGGCTTAGTAAGTTTCTCAGCTCAAGCAGAAGCGGGCTTACACAAAGGCTAGATTTTACTTTAATAGCCGCCAATAGTCATGTAAAAGCGGCTTTTTTAAGTTAGGAAGCCACGACAGATTCTGCAAAATGCTTGTTTGCACCTATGTCATAATTCATTAACTAGGCTAAGTGATAATGTGGATGTGAAAAAAATCTAAAGCAAATTGCTTCAATCTGCTTTATCATGTCAGGTGGAACTGTATAGTTTAGCAAGATCACTTTTATTAATTAAGACGGAGTACCAAATGAAACAATTAAATATTCTTTTAGTAGCATTGCTTGGCCTTACCGCAGTTTCTGCTCAAGCCAGCGTTGCCAATGCAGAAAAATTAATTATGATTTACACTACCCAAGCTAAAGCGGCCAACCCAGAATACACAGGCCCAACAGTAGCCGATGGTAAATTCTTCTTTAACCGTAAAGTTAAATTGGGCAACGGCAAAGAAATGGCGTGCGCTTCATGCCACACAGCGAATCCAGCAGACAACGGTAAACACGTTGCCACCCATAAAGTAATTCAACCATTATCACCTGCCGTCAATGCAAAACGTTTTGCTGACTTCGAAAAAGTAGAAGCCAAATTCACGCAACATTGCACAGACATTATCGGTAGCGACTGTACGCCAGCTGAAAAAGCAAGCTACATCACTTACGTATTAACTGAAAAAACACCAAGCGCTAAGAAATAGGCTTAGTTTTTTCTGGCCTGATTTAGGCCAACAAAAAAGCAGTGTTTCACGTGAAACACTGCTTTTTTTACGTCCCAGCTCTTTGCACTCTCGGCATTAAGCCCTTGAGGCCTACTTGCCGATACAAAACTTACTGAATATTTCACCTAACAAATCATCCGGCGTAAATTCACCAGTGATGCTGGCAAGCGCATGCTGCGCCAAGCTCAATTCTTCGGCCAACAGTTCGGCCGCAGCTAATTGAGCGCTCGCCGCATGCAAATGGGTGTTTACTTTGAGCAACGCATCCAAATGGCGCGCCCTGGCCATAAAAATGCCTTCCGAGTTATTTTGATAGCCTGCTAATGCCAATAAGTGGCTTTTTAGTAAATCCATACCGGCGCCGGTTTTAGCCGACAAATAAACGTGCACGGCGCCATCCACTTGCTTAGCTAGGGGAAGCTCTTGGGTCACGTCAATTTTGTTGTGCACCCATATTTTAAGAATTTCCTGCGGCAATCGCGCTAAAATCGATTTTTCCGTTTTGGTAATACCATGGGCTGCATCCACTAATAATAATGCGATATTCGCGCTTTCTGCAGCCCGCCATGTTCGAGCGATACCAAATTTTTCTACTTCATCATCGGTGTCACGTAGGCCCGCCGTGTCTATGACATGCAACGGCACACCGTTTATTTGTATGGCATTTTTTATGGTGTCACGCGTGGTACCGGCAATTGAGGTGACGATGGCAATGTCTTCGCCTGCCAATTGATTCATCAAACTGGATTTACCCACATTGGGCTGACCAACCAAAACCACGTTTATGCCTTCGCGCAATAAACTGCCTTGTTTGGCTTTAGCAAACACCGTGTCCAGTTCCGCTGTGATGGCAGCCAATTTATCTTTTACGCGCCCCTGGCTAATGAAATCAATTTCTTCTTCGGGGAAATCCAAGCATGCTTCTACGAACATCCTTAGATCAATCAGCTTTAGCAACAAGGCATTGATGCTCATGGAAAACTCGCCAGAAAGTGAGCGCACCGCACTTTTTGCGGCCTCACTGGTGGCCGCATTAATCAGGTCAGCTACCGCCTCGGCCTGAGCCAGATCCATTTTGTCGTTTAAATAAGCGCGACGGGTAAATTCTCCCGGTTCGGCTTGTCTTGCACCTAATGCAATGCAGCGGGCCAACAAAATTTGCATGAGGGCCGTGCCGCCATGCGCCTGTAACTCAAGCACGTCTTCACCGGTATAGGAATGTGGGTTGGCATAGAAAATAGCGATGCCACGATCGATTAACTCGCCGTTGTCCTGACGAAAATCCAGGTAAGCGGCGTGGCGCGGGGCAGGGCATTGCCCCAGCACCCCTTGGGCAATAATGGCCGCATTGGGCCCAGAAACCCTAACTACACCAATGCCGCCCGCGCCACTGGCCGTGGCGATGGCGGCGATGGTATCGGATGACTTAGTGCTTGCCACCTGATTTTTTAAGTAAAGCCGCGGCATGGATGGATTTGTTGACATACCATTGTTGCCATATGGAAATAATGTTGTTCACTACCCAATACAAGACCAAACCGGCTGGGAAGAAGAAGAAGAACACGCTGAACACCACCGGCATCCAAGTCATGACTTTGGCTTGAATAGGATCGGTAGGCTTAGGGTTAAGCTTGGTTTGTATGATCATGGACAGGCCCATGATTATCGGCAATATATAGTAGGGGTCCACTGCGGAAAGGTCTTGTATCCAACCAAAGAATGGCGCATGGCGTAACTCCACTGACCCCAATAACATCCAATACAGTGAAATAAACACCGGAATTTGTATCAATATGGGCAAGCAACCGCTCATGGGATTAATTTTTTCCGTACGGTAAATGTCCATCATGGCCATTTGCATTTTTTGCCTGTCGTCGCCAAATTTTTGTTTTAAGGCTTCCAAGCGCGGTGCTAATTCACGCATTTGCGCCATAGAGCGGTAGCTTTTAGCCGACAAGGGGTAAAAAGCCGCTTTAATTAGCAAGGTTAATAAAATGATGGCCACGCCCCAGTTGTTTACTAAAGCGTGTATTTTTGCCAACACCCAAAACAGCGGCGCGGCCACTATAGTCAACATGCCGTAATCCACCGTGTACTCAAGGCCAGGAGCAGTTGCGATTAAATCATCTTTACTCTGTGGTCCAGAGAACAGTTTGGCTGGCACCGTTAAACTGGCACCAGGCGCAATGGTTTCCAATGCGCTTTTTGTGCCAATTCTGTACATGTGCTCATTTAGTTTTTCCGTATAAAACTCACGGGCCAAGCCTTCTTTTGGGATCCAGGCACTAACAAAATAATGTTGTAGCAAGCCAACCCAACCGTCATTAGCACTAAGCTTAAGCGGCTCTTTTTCCATGTCTTTAAAAGATAATTTCTTAAATTTTGTCGCGTCGGTGTAATACGAACCACCGGTGAAGGTAGGCATTAAAGCCGAACCTTGGTTGGATTCGTTATCATGAACGATTTGATAGTAAACCGTGGGCGCGATCGGCGCAGCCGTGTTGTTATGAATTTCGTAATTCACGTCTATGGCATACTTATGTCGGTAGAAAGTGTAAATTTTATCTACGTTGACGCCATTGCTTGCCCAGCTTAAACGCACTTCTAATTTATCTTGGCCTTCTTGCAGCTCATATCTGTTGGCAGTGCTGCTAAACAAGGCATGATGAGTGGGTAAATCGGTGCCCAATAAACCCGATTGCGCTACATAAGTCATGGGTTGGGCGGCATCGTCCAACAGCACAAAATTGTTTTTATCGTTATCTGCCGCGCGATGCTTAAGCAATGCTAATTTTCGTAAATCACCACCGGTAGTCTCTATTTCAGCCTGATAAAGATCGGTTTTCACAGTGATTCTTTGAGCCTGTTGCAGCTTGTAGTCACCGGCCATGGGGTCTATGGGTTGGGTGGCAACTTGGTTTGCTTGCGCTGGGGTCGTATTTTGCACCGCCGCCTGTTGCACCAGTGCAACCGGGGCTTGTTGGCGTTGCCATGCATCCCATAGCATTAAAATCGACATTGAAAAAATGACAAATAAAACTAAACGTCTGGTATCCATGATTTTTAAGTTATCTTTAATAAAATGTTAGTAAGGGTGTTGGCCAATAAAGGTTAAGGAATGGGATCGTGCCCACCAGCGTGCCATGGGTGACATCGAAGTAAACGGCGCAAGGCATAATAACTGCCCTTAATGGCACCGTGCGTATTAATGGCTTGCGTAGCGTACGCTGAACAGGTGGGATAAAAACGACATTGCTGACCAAAAAACGGGCTTAGCAATATTTGATAGCCTCGTATTACCCAGATTAATAGTTGCGCCATAATTTTCATTGCTGGTGATTGCTACGCCTCATGGCCTTTGTCGTGGTTTATTTCCGCTCGTGCTAAGCGCTGATTCAATTTTACCACTAGCGCATTGAACTCCAGTTGAATTAACTGAAAATCGCTTTTTTCGAACTTCTTTTGCACCCGCAATATAATATCGGCTGCCAAAATTTCATGCTGTTTCAAGCGAAAAAGCTCGCGCAAAACGCGCCGCATGTAATTTCTGCTGACGGCCAATTTAGCCGTTTTCTTGCCCACCACCAAGCCTAAGCGTGGCCTTTGAAGTTGGTTGGTTTGATAATGCAGGGCCAGATACTCTGTTGCAATACGTTTGCGGAAATTAAAAACGGATGAAAATTCATCCGTTTTAATTAATTTGGCTTCTTTAATGAGCCTATAGCTTGGCATCATTACCTAAAATTATAGAATTTAAATTTATCAGGATAATGTGCGCTGTAAAATCAGTCCGAAGCGGACTAAAAATTACAGACCTAAACGTTTGCGACCCTTGGCGCGACGACGGGCGATAACAGCGCGGCCGCCTTTGGTAGCCATGCGAACTAGAAAACCGTGAGTGGTTGCACGACGTGTTTTAGATGGTTGATATGTACGTTTCATGTATTACTCCAACAAGCAAATAGCTATAAAGGGCGCTATTAGACACGATAAGCATCTATTTTGTCAACGTTTATTTAGTTTTGTCTAGTAAGTAAATGCCTGTGGATAAGTTTGACTAAACAAGCTAAAATGCAATCCTGAGCTGATTAAAAATAAACAACAAAATTCACAGCCAATAATTCATTGATTAGTAAAACAAAACAAGCACTTAGATGCATTTGTCTGGTAAATAAACGAAAGTAAATAACAATAGAAG